>NZ_JACESV010000001.1 GCF_013911645.1 Allomuricauda sp. | reverse complement strand
GGGCCGTGGGAGATGACCACGTCGATAGGCCGTAGGTGGAAGTGCAGCGATGCATGCAGCCGAGCGGTACTAATTGCCCGTAAGCTTGCGCAGCCGCCCTCTCGGCGGTTCCTTAAAACTACAAACTTCGTTGGCTCTTTTTTGACGACCGCAAGGTCCGTCCCATAATATGTCATATTAAAAGACTGTTCTCTTTGCATGAACATCGGCAAGGTTCGATGTTCATGCAAAGAGATGCCAAAGCACACTTCGACTTCGCTCAGTGTAAAAGTTTGGCATTAAAATCTAGGTGGCCATGGCGACGGGGCCCACCCCTTTCCATTCCGAACAGGGAAGTTAAGCCCGTTTGCGCCGATGGTACTGCCACACCAGGTGGGAGAGTAGGTCGCCGCCTTCTTTGAAGCCCTTCACATATGTGAGGGGCTTTTTTTATGCTCCGTTTTTGAGGTATATTTATACGCACAAAATATAGCATCCCATTGAGTACCCAATCCAATCCTGTCCTACTAGAAGAAAAACTAAATGCCTATTCCCATGCTCTCGGAATTATATTGGCAGTAATCGGCAGCATATTGCTTTTTCAAAATGATTTGGAAAGTATACCGTATATGAAAGGTAGTGTTGTTGCCTATACTTCCTCATTGATAGTATTGTTTACGGCATCAACCATTTATCATGCAGTGCAAAACCCTAAATTGAAAAGACGACTCAGGGTTTTAGATCATATCAGTATTTATTATTTGATTGCTGGAACATATACTCCAGTATGCTTATCGGTACTGTTACCGTCCAAGGGTTGTTTATTGTTTTACTTGGTATGGGGAATAGCTCTTTTCGGTACCATACTCAAGATATTCTTCACCGGTAAGTTTGAAGCCTTTTCACTAGTGCTTTATGGGGTCATGGGATGGCTCATAGTGATTGATTTATCTTATCTACTGGAGCATATGTCCTCATCCCAACTAATATACCTTGCTGCTGGTGGTGCTTTTTATACCATTGGTATCTTATTCTATGCAGTAAAAAAAATACCATATAATCATTTAATATGGCATTTTTTTGTATTGGGAGGGGCAATAAGTCATTGGTGCCTAGTACTTGAAATCTTAAACTAAATTGATCAAGAGTATAGTTCTAATCAAATAGCCAATAATAGTAATCAAAGGAATCGCTGGTAGCCAATGGATTTCTATTGAATACACTTTCTATTCTAGGAGATGCCAAATGAGGGGATTTATTATCTTTTATCACTTTTTGTAAGTAATCGTTATAATCAGAAATTCCTTCATATTTTTTGATATCCACTTGTTGAATGAAGAGAGGTTTTTCCACAAAATCGGAATAAAAATCCCATGATTTTATGGTCTCAGGTAATTCTGGAAGTTTAACCGAACTTGTTTCAGCACTGTTGAAAATGATGTTCCAATCGTACGGAACAAAATTTTCATCTCCATGATTATCTATACCAAGTTCGATTTTTCCCAATATATCACCTGAACCAGATTTGTTTATAGTAATTACCCTACTTGTTTCAACCCAATCAACAGTCCAGTCAGGAATTGTGAATGACTCGATTACTGCTCCAAAACTTGTAAGTTGGTAACCTTGAGTTGAGGGTTGATAATTGCGTAGTTTGATTTTAGTAGCGTAGGATTCAAAGTCATCATTGTAATTATATCCAATGCCATTGGGGCCTAGTTCCCAATAGCTTATTGAATTTTCATCCATTAGATGATAATAATCACCTCTAAACTCTTCTTCATTTAAATAACCCAATATTTCCAAATGTAGTTGGTAATTACTCGATGGGAGGTTGTAAGCCTGTACGAATCTTTGTTCGATACCTGCTGTGGTAAAGTTTTGTTTATCTAAAATGGTATTAGCATCAATCGGAGCGGGTATCCATGTATATTGGTAAGGTTGTGTATCAGAATCTAGTATTATAAAGTAGTAATTCTCCATTTCGTATGCAGGACAAGTAGAACAATCCATATTATAGAATTGGAATTTATTGGGATCATCCCAAACCAAATTACCTTGATATTTGGTACTTGCAGCCCTTACCGCATGTATGTCATCCGTTGTAAAACCACTCGCTTCATAATATTGATAGCTGTGCTCCAATATCGGTTTATAGTCTAGGTTGATGATAGGAAGTCTATTGATGTCAATATCAGAAATGGAATAAAATCTTGCGAAATCATTACCGGGGCTAGGACTGTTCAAGGCGAAGGTTAACATCGTTTTTTCCTCCGGTTCCAAATCTAAAGCAGTTCTAAAAACAATTTGCTGTTCATCTTGTGAAACTATGGCCTCATCCAATAGAGAGCCATCCAATTTGGAAAGAAAAAGTATTACTTCGAGGTTACTGTGAAAATAATTGGCAGGAACATTTACTTCTAGCAGACGTCTTAAAATGGTTATTGGAACTTCAACCTCCGTAGTATTCAATAAAACATCTTTAGCTGTGATCTTGAATGTGCCAGGACCCGTTGGAAACTGTAAGGAATTAAAGACATAAGACTCATTTCCGGGATTTTCAACTGCTAAAAGTGCCTGTTCATCAATTTCTATGGAAAGCGAAAACAATTCGGAATATTCATCTGTAAGATTGGGTGCTATGGTAATTGTACCATCAATTATCTGGTCGTCGGATAAATTCTCAATGGATATTTCAGGACCTGTGTTGTCAGAAATGAAAGGAACTTCAAAAAGAGCAATATTGTCCGCTAAATCTCGTGCTACAATCTTCAGTGTGTTTGCTCCATCTGTAAGTTCTGACGTTTGCAAGTTGAAATTAAAATTGTCCGTATCAAGTTCTTGATACAGTTGGTTGTTGATATAGATTTCAACGGATTCCAAACCTTGGTTTTCTTCGATTTCAAAAGTTACCTCGTTAAAATCACCTCCTATTATTTGATTTTCTGAAATAGAAAGATTTGAAATAACAGGAATCTCATTATCAATGTTGATTATTTGTTCTTTAGATGTACTATTTCCGGAAGAATCTGTTACTACAACCTTTAGAACGTAATCCTGAAATTTTGCTGTTGAAGCCACTTTGGAAGCAAAACCAGATACATCAATAGTTATTTGATAAGGTGCAGTTGTATCCTCACCAACTTTTTCTCCGTCAATAAAAGCTTCCACTTTTGCGATACCACTTTTATCTTCTGCATCAATATTTATCTGGATTTGACTGCTGACCACTACGGTTTGAGAGTTGGAGGAATCTGATATGCCAGCTATTGTGAAATCTACGGTGGGTGCTACGGTATCAGGCTCTGGAGCCGGGTCCGAAGAATCTGAGGAACAGGAAAGGAACGTTATTATTGTAATACCTAACAATATGATTCGATTGAAATTTTCCAGATTTTTCATTTACTTCTTTATATAATATTGTGATGGTTATTTAAGTGTATTTTGGTTTGTTGTCCTAGTCGAACAAAAAGTGGTTGGGATAAAAGTAGTTATCGCTCCAAAAGCTTGGGTTATCAAATATGGCTTCCCTTTCGGGAGAAACCATATACCATTTTTCGTTGTCTTGTATTACTTTTTGTAAATAGTCATTATAGGAAATAAGGCTCTCATATTTGATAACTTCCAGCTGTCGCTGGTCACTATTTTCTGAACTTTCAAAAGTTTGACTATTGTATTTGTCAATAAACACCCATTCTTGTAGGGCTTCGGGTATTACAGGTAACCGTACCGTTGAATTGTTCTGGCTATCAAATAAAATATGCCATCTATAGGTTGAGTTGAGTCCATCCAATACGGTTGATTGGCCTCCATTTTTTGGAGAAAAGGAATCTGATATACCAATCCTGCCAACAAAATCCTGATTTTCCGTATTTTTATTTACGGTAAAAGTTTCATCTTGAAAAGTATGGCTCAATGTCCAATCGTTTCCATTGTAGTTTTGATATGGTTGTCCAGTGTGATCTATTTTGTAATTGAGGTAAATCAGTTCAGTGATATAGTTAGTAAAATTATTGTCCAACCAATAATTGAATTCCGTTTCAATATTTGAATTAAATGTATACGGGTATATTGTGTGAAAGATATTGTTCAAATAATCAATACCATCTTCGTAAACAAATATTTTAAGATTGGGACCTTTAGAATTTGAAGTGTCCAAATTGAGGTATTCAAAGCTTTCCAATGACATACCTTCAGTAGAAAACAGTTCGGGAATTAGTTTAAACCCCTCTTGGAACATGCTTTTGTCTAAAAATGCATATTGTGCTGTGTTTTGATTGGTATTGACCAAATTGAAATAGATTTTATCTGTGGCGAATCCGTTGCCATGTTCATTGTACCGTGCGATTGAAATAGTGTTGTTTTGACCTGTATAATTGCAGCTGCAATTGTTTCCACTGATACCATAATCAAACCCTTGAGCACCTATGGCTATGGTTTCGGCGGTATTCTCATCCCAAAAACCTTCAATGAGGAATTTCTCCGGACTTTCACGTTCAAAAAAGTTAGAGGAAAAAATCGGATAATTTTTAATGTTGATTTCTTTTAAAACGGAAATTTCGATGTTTTGAATGGTAGCCAATTGATTGGTTTCCCCATTGTAAGCATCAAACTTCTGGGCAAAGGTCAACATATACTCTTCGTCCTCGCCAATATCTTCGATTGTACTTATGGAAACTGTTTTTTGACCTGATTCCAATTTTGCAATACCTAAAAGTTCGCCAGACATGCGCGAGGCAAATATGTAAAAATCTACTAACTCTGGATTTTCGACTTGTGCCGGAAAATTAATGGTTATCAGTTGGGTCTTTGATTCAATAGTGATTGTTTGTTCTTTGGAGGAAGTATTTTCTGAGGTATCCGTGGCATTTACACGCAGAGTATAATTTTGGGATTTGGCAGTCAAAGATTTAGCTGTATACCCTGATAAATCAACTATTATTTTAAATGGTGCGCTAGTGTCCTCACCAACTTTTTCATTATCGATAAAGACTTCCACTTTTGTAATGCCGTTCGCGTCTTGTGCGTTGATGTTAATTTCCATCTGGTCGCTTACAACGATGGGTGCGGAACCACTGGAGGTTCCCGAAATGGTAAAATTCAGTGTTGGTGCTACGGTATCAGGCTCTGGAGTAGGGTCTTCGGAATCAGAAGAGCAGGAAAATAGAATAAAAACAGCAAAAAGGACAAGGTAGTTTAGTTTGGTTGAATTCATTGTGAGATTTAAAAAAACGAAATCTAAGCTTTTTAAAAATAAGACAAATCAGATCACCTTGAAAAGTAAGAAAATTCGTTAAGACGTAAATGATGTTACGTTCAGCAAATCTTCTTGCTGGAAATGCATTATTGACCTTCCTATACAAAGTAAGCCATCCCAATTCCCAAGATGATCACCACTAATTTTCGCAAGTTGAAGGCATGTCCTTGCGCACTTTCAAACAAAATAACGGTGGATATATGGAAAAATACCCCAATGGCCAATGCCGTGAGCAGATGTCCATAATTTTCCATCCAAGGCGATGTGGAGACATAGCTGCCCAAAGGCGTCATCAAAGAAAATGCAGCAATAAATAATAGGGATGTGACAAGTTTCATCTTTGAATTGATCAAAAAGATGCTCAAGATAATGGCTATCGGAATTTTGTGGATGATGATGCCGTACAAAATGGAATCGTTTCCATGAATGGGCACACCTTCGACCAGAGCATGGATGGAAAGACTCAAAAATAACAAGGTGGGAAATTTGTTTTCTTTTAGTTGGACGTGCATGTGCCCGTGTTCGGCCCCTTTGGAAAAAAACTCCAAGAATATCTGCAAAAGTATCCCTCCCAAAATGTACAGGGCAATTATTTTTGGGTCATGGCCATTATAAACATCGGGCAACAGCTCAAAAAAAGTTAATGACAACAGAAATGCTCCACTAAAAGCCAACAAGAGCTTAATATTGTTGTTGTTCTTTGGTTTTGTGAACCAAACAAATCCAAAACCGGCCCAAACGGCCAAGATGGGTATTATATAAATAATAGCGGAAGGAAAATCCATAGGTGGAATTAAAGGAGCAAAAATAGCCTATTTTTGCAGAAAGTTTTTAAGATAGTATGGCAGGAAATTTTAAGATGATGGCCAAAACCCTTTACGGATTCGAACCTATTTTGGCGAAGGAGCTCCGTAATTTGGGAGCTGGCCATGTGGAAGAGGGAGTCCGTAATGTAACTTTTGAGGGAGATACAGGTTTTATGTACAAGGCAAATCTTTGCCTTAGAACGGCCTTAAAGGTGTTTAAACCCATAAAAACGTTTCGAGTTTTTAATGAAAAGGATCTTTACAGGCATATTTATGATCTGGATTGGCCCGAAATTTTTGATGTAGGAAAAACTTTTGCCATTGACAGTATTGCCAATACAGAGGTTTTTGACAACTCCATGTTCGTGTCCCTAAAGACCAAGGATGCCATCGTGGACAAGTTTAGGGCAGTGGTTCGGGAACGCCCCAATGTAAAGACCCAAAATCCCGATGTAAAAATAAACATACACATTTATAATAATACCTGTACGGTCTCCTTGGATAGTTCCGGGAGCTCCCTTCATCAAAGGGGATACCGTATGTTGACCAATATTGCGCCCATCAACGAAGTATTGGCAGCCGGTCTGTTGCTTAAAAGTGGGTGGGATGGGCAATCGGATTTCTTTGACCCCATGTGCGGTAGCGGAACTTTTCTGATTGAAGCTGCAATGATTGCCTGCAATATACCTGCAAACATTAATAGGGAGTCTTATGCATTTATGCATTGGAACGATTATGATGCTGAGTTGCACACTAAAATCGTGGATGCGAGTTTAAAAAAGGTGCGAGAGTTCCATCATAAGATTATTGGTTACGATAAAGCCCCATCTGCGGTAAGAAAAACACAAGAAAATGTGGACCACGCCAATTTGTCGGATTACATTACCGTGGAGCGAAAGGATTTTTTTAGAGTGGACAAACCAGTTGATGGTAAATTACACATGTTGTTCAATCCACCGTATGGAGAGCGATTGCCCATTGATATGGAAATTTTCTATGGCAAAATGGGGGACACCTTTAAAAAGATCTATCCAGGTACGGATATCTGGTTGATTACTTCCAACTTGGAGGCGCTAAAGCACATAGGCCTTAAAACTTCCAAAAAAATAAAGACCTTTAATGGTAAACTGGAAGCAAGACTGGTAAAGTATGAAATTTATGAAGGAAGCAAAAAGGCGAAAAAACAGAGCTAAGGTCGGCTACCTGTACTTTAAAAGGATGAGGAATCGTATAAAAATTGATTTGGCTTAGTGCAAAAGAATTGTTTAGATTTGGTGATGTGTTTATAACACGACTAACTAACTCAACCAAATTTTATAAAAGGAGTCCAATGTGGCTCCTTTTATTTTTCCGACCAGATGGCAAGCTCATTTCCAGAAGAATCCGTAAAATGGAATCTTTTTCCTCCCGGAAACTCAAAAATCTCTTTGGTCACAGAGCCCCCTGCCGCAATTACTTTATCTTTTATTGCAACTAGGTCTTTATGGTATAGTACAATCAGAACCCCATTGGTGATAGGTTCAGTGGTCAGCTCAAAACCACCATTGATCCCACTTTCTGAAAATGCGGTATAGGTTGGGCCATAATCGGTAAAAGTCCAACCAAAGGTTTGAGAATAAAATGCTTTGGTCTTTTCAATGTCATTTGATTTAAACTCGATATAGTCGATACGGGTAGTTTCCATATTATTGTTGATTATCTTCTTTTGGTTTTTTGGACTTTTTGTAAAGTGGGATAAAGTAAGAGATGGAATAGTTGTAGTTCACACCAAAATTGCTCCCTTCTGTCACTTTGTTAAATCCGGGAATCCAAAGGTTGGGAAACGCTTCATCTTCAGTATTGGTGATCAAAAAGCCCAATCGGGCACTCATGCCCACAAAAATATTGGCAAACAGCTCAACTTTTGCACCCACAACAAATTCCAGCCAAGACGCAGATAATCCGCTAAATTCACGGTTGGGGTTTTCGCCGGGCAAAAACTCTTTATTAAAGAAACGGTTTGTTTCGTAAAGGCTGTAATCGTTCAAGGTGTGGTTAAAACTTGCCACCGCATAACGCCCCCCAATGGTAATGGCATTGTTCATTCCATACCAATTTTGGTAGGTATTCATATCCACACCTGCTTTAATATAGCTTCCCGAGGTTTCGTAATCGTATAAAAGGGTGTTGTTCAAACTTTCGTTCTGCCTCTTGGTTTCGTTCCCTAATTCGGCAGCCAAATACAATTTATGGGTAAGTCGGTAGTCGCCCACCAGCTCCAAGCCCGTGTAATCTTCATCCATAAAGGAAAGTACCAATTTGCTAATGTCTGCACCTACGCGAAGCCCATACTGATCTTTATATTCAATTGTATCCTTTTGTTGAAGGTCGATAGGTTCACTTTGTGCTTGCACCAAAATTGGCAGCAGGCCAATAAAAATGCTAATGAAATATTTTGACATGGATGTTATCGGTGTTTTCTACGTTAGGTTGAACGACCTTAATATCTTGGATCCAATTCTCGGCACTTTCCGGTACGGTAACGGTGATGTTGTTATAATTGACCACAAACCCGCAGGCCCTTGAGATAAAAGCTTCACCAAGGTCGTAAGAAATGGTTAAGGTGTCAATGTTCCCAATTTCCTGTTCCGTTTCATCATCGTCCCGTGAACCAGAAATAATCTGGTACATGGTACTTGTTGCACTGCTCCTTAAGGGAACCATCAATGAATCTGGCGAATTTGCTCTGTCACTAAAAGAATCATTGGTCAAAATACTGTCTATATCCAAACTTTTGATCCGTATCGATGAAACTCTTTTTACTGCCGTAGTATCATCAATGTTAAAAAAACCAATGACCATCAGTGGTGTGTCACCTTCAACACAGATATCATCCTTTTCACAGGAAGAAACATAATAGAGCATTGATGCAATAAGTAGGATGGGGATTATTTTCTTCATTCCGGTTAGCTGTGGATTTTAATTCAAAAACTACACCCGTTTTTCCAAAAGTACAACATTTTCAACGTGGTGTGTCTGCGGGAACATATCTACGGGTTGTACCTTGGTGACTTGGTATTTTTCTTTCATAAGAGCCAAATCCCTGGCTTGGGTTGCGCTGTTGCAGCTTACGTACACAATTTTGGGCGGTGCCACTTGCAAGAGTTGTTCCACCACTTGTTTGTGCATACCGTCCCGTGGAGGATCGGTTATAATCACGTCGGGCTTACCGTGTTCTAAAATAAAGCTATCGTTGAACACATTTTTCATATCGCCAACAAAAAATTCAGCGTTAGAAATGTTGTTATGAAGCGCATTGGCCTTGGCATCTTCAATGGCCTCGGGAACGGACTCAACGCCAACTACTTTTTTGGCGTTTTTGGAGATGAACTGCGCTATGGTCCCCGTGCCCGTATAGAGATCGTATACCAATTCACTCCCGGTAAGTCCAGCAAAATTCCTTGCCACTTTATAAAGCTCATAGGCTTGTTCCGAATTGGTCTGATAAAATGATTTTGCATTGATCTTGAACTGAAGCCCTTCCATTTCCTCAAAAATATGGTCACGGCCCGCAAAACAAATTACTTCCTGATCGTAAATCGTATCGTTTCCTTTGGAATTGATGACGTAGAGCAAGGCAGTTATCTCCGAGAATGTTTCCTTTAAATGATTTAGGAGCAGTTCGCGATGCTCTGTATTTTCTTCAAAAAATTGTACGAGCACCATAATTTCCCCGGTTGATGATGTTCGAATCATCAATGTTCTTAAAAGGCCTTCCTGTCTTCTAGGGTTGAAAAAGGTAAGCCCATTTTTATTGGCAAAATTTTTCACCTCCAACCGTATGGCATTGGAAGGATCTTGCTGTAAATGGCACTTTTTAATATCCAAAATCTTGTCCCACATGCCAGGAATATGGAATCCCAATGCATTTCTGTCCTCAATTTCGATATCGGAGTCGATCTCCTCTTGGGTCAACCATCGGCTATCGGAAAACGAGAACTCCATCTTGTTCCTGTAAAAGTACTGCGCTTTGGAACCTAGAATGGGGGTTATTTCCGGAAGATCGAGATGACCAATGCGCTTAAGGTTGTTCTCGACCTCTTTTTGCTTAAAATAGAGCTGATGCTCATACCCCATGTGCTGCCATTTGCAACCACCACATACACCAAAATGCTCACAAACAGGTTCGGTTCTTTTATCGGAAAGGGTGTGGAAGTTGGTGGCAACCCCTTCAAAATAGGCTTTTCGTTTTTTGGTGGTCGTTACATCCACCACATCTCCGGGAACGGCATTGGTAAGGAAAATTACACGTCCGTCGGGGGCCTTGCCCACGGATTTTCCCTTTGCACCGGCATCGACTACCTCTACGTTTTCAAACGTTTTTCTCCTTTTGTTTTTACGCATGCCGCAAAAGTAAGTTCTTTTTGGTATTTCACAGAACGCAGCTTCTTAAATTGCATCTAAACTTTCGGTGGTTCAATCGGGAATCACATTCTGAAAAATTACATTTTCATCAATTAATTTGTAATTTGCGGGCACTCCAAGGGATGATTTCTCTCCCACGCTGCTTTTTCGAGACTTCGAAAGAATAAAGGTACAGTAGGAATGGTTATTTTATCAATTTTAATCATTTAATGAAATGGCTGTTTTAGAGCATTTAACATCGCAGCAAGCGATAGAGTTGGAAAACAAGTACGGAGCACACAATTACCACCCACTTCCTGTGGTCTTGAGCAAGGGTGAAGGGGTTTATGTGTGGGATGTGGAAGGAAAAAAGTATTATGATTTTCTCTCCGCATATTCTGCCGTAAACCAAGGACATTGTCATCCCAAAATTATTGGGGCCATGGTGGAGCAAGCAAAAACATTGACCTTGACTTCGCGGGCTTTTTTTAACGATATGTTGGGGAAATACGAAAAATACGCAACCGAAACCTTTGGCTTTGATAAGTTGTTGCCTATGAACACAGGGGCAGAGGCCGTTGAGACCGCCTTAAAAGTATGCAGAAGATGGGCTTACCAGAAAAAAGGCATCCCAGAAAACCAAGCCAAAGTGATTGTTTGCGAAAACAATTTTCATGGCAGAACAACCACTATTATTTCTTTCTCCAATGATGAAGTGGCGAGAAAAAATTATGGTCCGTACACCGAAGGTTTTGTAAAAATCGAATACGATAATTTGACGGCACTGGAAAATGCTTTGAAAAGTAATCCACATGTTGCCGGATTTTTAGTGGAACCCATTCAAGGTGAAGCCGGGGTCTATGTGCCATTCGAAGGATATTTGAAAAAAGCCAAGGCCCTTTGCGAAAAATACAATGTACTTTTTATTGCTGATGAAGTTCAGACCGGTATCGCAAGAACGGGCAAAATGTTGGCGGTAGACCATGAAGATGTGAAGCCAGATATTTTGATTTTGGGCAAGGCCCTTTCTGGAGGGGTTTATCCGGTTTCGGGCGTGTTGGCCAATGACGATATTATGGAAGTGATTACACCGGGAAGCCATGGTAGTACTTTTGGTGGAAATCCTGTTGCCGCTGCGGTAAGCACGGCTGCCCTAGAGGTGATTAAAGAAGAAAACTTGGCCCATAACGCCCAAGAATTGGGCGAATTGTTCCGCGAAGAGCTGAACAAGTTTATCCCTTCCTGTGATTTGGTAGTGAAAGTACGTGGTAAAGGGTTGCTCAATGCCATTGTAATCAACGATACGGAAGAGAGCTCGACCGCTTGGGATATTTGTATGGCATTAAAGGAGAATGGATTGTTGGCAAAACCTACGCATGGCAACATTATCCGTTTTGCGCCACCTTTGGTAATGGACCGTGAGCAGTTGATGGATTGTGTTTCCATAATCACCAAAACGCTACAGGATTTTTCTAAGTAGATCAATTTAAAGTTTGGGAGACTGTCTAAAATATCGTTTTTCGTTAAGCTGAACTTATCTAGCTATTGGACGGGTAGTATACTGGTTCTTGTAATGACGGATTGCTGTACTTTATTTAGATAGTCTCTTTTTTATGCTACATTGCGAGGAAAATATGGTCAACGATACAATGCAAGGTTCGAATGCAGATGGGGCTTGTTTCCCTGTGCCAATATAATGTGGTAATGATCAACAACAATTGGGAGAGTATATCGATCCTTCAAGTATTTTGATTGTTTTTAACAATAGTTGAGGCTATTGAAATCGGAGTGCCAAAATCTAAAGTGTCAATAATCCTATGGGAAAATGTAGTTTATGTAAAGAGCCTTTTACCAAGGCTGTACAAACCATCAAAAACTAAGGTCATGAGTGAAGAGAATAGCACATATATTTCACCTTTGCTCAGTTTTGATTTGTATTTAGAGGCATACCATCATCTCATCAAAAATTTAAAAAAGGAAACAGATATAGAACAATTAAAATACATCCTCAAAGGAAATATTGGGCCCAATATTCAAGATGTGCTACGGCAAGAAGTTTATGATGCCCTGGTTTTAACAAGCTCCGATCAACAAATTATTTGGGTAAACAATGGGTTTACGGAGATGACCGGTTATGCCAAAAACTACGCTCTGGGAAAAAAGCCTACATTTCTTCAGGGAGAGCAGACCTCAAAAAGCAAGATTAAGGACATTGGCGAACAGTTACATCGTAAGCATGGCTATACTGGATCCATTGTAAATTATAGAAAGAGCGGGGAATCCTATGTATGCCAGATTAAAATACTACCGCTTTATGATTCAAAAAAAGAACTGACCCATTTTATAGCCATGGAAAGAGAATTATTGAGTGCTTAAGTAAGAAACACTTTTTTTTCCTTTATTTGGTGCCATTGTTTTTTACAGATTTCCAACGCAAGGGGGTTAGTGTGTGATTCGGTAGCTACTTTGCTATAAAATCATGACTATTCCATACCTTTACAAAATGAATGGGGTGTCCCGATAGGGGCTGAGATCATACCCGGAAGTTGAATACTTCGCACCTGATCCAGGTAATGCTGGCGTAGGGAATTTGGTGAGTCA
Source organism: Allomuricauda sp. (assembly GCF_013911645.1). Lineage (GTDB taxonomy): Bacteria > Bacteroidota > Bacteroidia > Flavobacteriales > Flavobacteriaceae > Flagellimonas. The sequence goes on along the minus strand of NZ_JACESV010000001.1, from coordinate 1,349,028 downwards.
ATCTTGCCCGTGTTCCAATTTGGGTACCCCATGATCATTAGAAATGGATAACTCAAAACAATGGAATTTCTTTCACAACTTACCTTATTGCAATGGCTGGGAACCATTTTTGGTGTGGTTCAGGTCCTTTTGGCCCGTCAGAACAATATCCATAATTACCTTTTTGGAATTGTTGCCATCCTGATCAGTATTTGGGTATTGTACCAATCCCGATTGTATGCGGATATTTTGCTCAACCTTTATTATTTGGTGATGAGTGTTTATGGTTGGTTTTATTGGAAGATGGGAAAACAAAAGCAAGAGACACCCATATCTACCTCCAACCGTAGGGAGCATACCATAGCGGGAGGAATTGTTTTGGGCTGTTTTGGGCTGATGGCCTATTGGTTGGCACAACACACGGATTCCGATGTTCCCTATTGGGATGCCCTGGTCTGCGCTTTTGCTTGGGCCGGTATGTGGTTGATGGCAAAACGGAAAATAGAAAATTGGATCTATTTGAACATTAGCAACTTTATATCCATTCCCCTGTTAATCTATAAGGAATTGTACATCTATGCAGGTTTGACGGCCTTCTTGTTCGCAGTGGCCATATCCGGGTATATCAAATGGAAAAAAATTATTGCACATGAGCGTGATGGAACCTATGCCGGGGCTTAGCAGTCTTGATTTTGGTAAAGAAGAATTCTCCCCTGAGGTGTTGAACTGGATTGTCCAAGAAAACCTTTGGAATCTATGGGTTCCTAAATCTTATGGTGGATTGGAAATGTGCCTTCCAGAAGGGCTGAAAAAATTACGGTCGCTGGCAAAGGTCGATGGAAGCTTGGGATGGACAATTACGCTCTGCAGTGGCGCCAATTTCTTTATTGGCAATTTAAAACAAGCAGTGGCCAATGAAATTTTCACCGACCCGGAAAAGCCCGTATGCTTTGGGGGCAGTGGAGGTGTTTTTGGTACAGCTGAGAAAAAAGGCGAGGGCTATGTTATTTCGGGAACATGGAAATACGCCACTGGGGCACCTTACCTCACACACTTTACCTTAAATGCAAAGATTCGCGAAGACGGTAAAGATGTACTCCAGAAGGATGGTACTCCCTTGGTGCTCTCCTTTGTTCTTAAAAAGGAGGAAGTTCAAATTATCAAGGATTGGAATACTATGGGGTTAAAGGCCACTGCCACAGATTCTTTTGAGGTACGATCCAAGTGGGTACATGAAAAATATAGTTTTGTATATAATGAGCTGCACCAACCCCATTCCATTTTTAAAATACCTTTTTCCATATTTGCCGATCTGACCTTGTGGGTAAACTATGTAGGCATGGCAGCGCATTTTTTGGAAGAGGCCCTAAAGATTTCCGGCCAAAACCTAAGTATGGACAAACTGCAAGAAGTGATCCTGAAAGCGGATTTACTAACTATGGGATATGCCGAACAAATACAGCGGATGATAGATATGGGAAGTGAGTTGCCGAATGCGATGACAGATAAAATACACCAAGAGGCCTTGGATTCTGTACGGTTGTTGTCAGACGGCATAATTAGGGCATACCCCACCTTGGGTATTGCCGCCAGTAAAGAAAACCATCCTTTGAACCAAGTGTTCAAGGATTACTTTACCGCTACCCAGCATCATATTTTTAGGTAGACGCCCCTAAGTTTGATAGTCCATAAAAATGCTCGCTGCCTGTTTTTATAAACTTCAGTTAAAAACTTGCATCAATTTATGCACAAACGTGGGTATTATCACATGGCGGTAATTTCTTAAAAACACAGTCCGATTGTTCGCTGTTATTTATATTCTTTTACCCGTGCATCATCAATTGTGCCGTTCCAGTTGAGCCCAAAGGCAAAATCATAGGCATTTCCATTGGAATCGGTATAGGGTTCCATGTCCCTTGGGACATCCTCAAATTGAGATTCAACAGTCATCATATCGTTTGGCATTTGGAATGGTAACATGGCGGAGGGTTCCACTTTGCCGGAGACAATATCCATTAATGCTTGGTCTTGAACGCCCATATGTACCAAAATAGCATCGGCTGAAGGCTCAATCTCGGCAAAGACCATAGGTTTGGATACTTTAACAATTACAACAACGGGTTTATTTCCCATTTTTCTTTTGGTATCCGTAACCAGGCCCATATCCGAAATATTGACAGCGGTTGTTGTTTTGCCCTTGTAGGATCGGTTTGTTATACCATCTTCTAGAGGGCTTCCAGCAGCTATACTTTCATCCCTGGCATTGGTTGCCGTATAGGTGCCGTACTGCAAGCTAATGGGAATATATCCATTGCCTCCTTTTTCCGTATCGGCAACGGCGTATCCAACGCCACCATTTGGACTTTGTATGCCTACGAGTGCAAAATCAGCATCACTGGGCTCATCCACAACTTCGAAATACTTGGCCACTACTTCCATATTAAATGGATGTTCTGTACGTTCTTTGGTCGCAACGCCAAACCAGTTAACGGTAGGGGCAACATAGCGCTGGGGTACGTACACTTTTTTCTTGGCTTGCACGGGCAAGGTTTCTGAACTGTTCTTTAGCATCACTACGGATTTGAGCTGTGCCTTGTAGCCCGCTTCCATAAACTCGGCATTACCCACGATTTGTTCTGTTTCTGATACATCCAAATACGGATTTTCGAACAACCCTGTCCTGAATATATTTTTCAAAAGCCGTACGGCAGAAGTTTCAAAACGTTTGCGCATGTATTCCTCTCCATGTTCCTCCACGCCCATTTGATAGGCTTCGATAACAGGTCCCATATCGTTGTTGCCCCCAAATTGGTCGCAGCCCGCTTCAATAATTTTATAATGTCTTTCAGCAACACTCAGATTTTCAACTCCCCAAGGTTTGCCCCTAAATTCATATACATTGGGAGCATCGCCTGTAATCCCCCAATCTGTGCACACCACACCATCGTAACCGTATTTGCCACGTAGCAGGTCTGTAATCAAGTATTTGTTATAGGCATTGCCCACGTTTTCGCCATTCTCCGTGTCCTGATTGTATGAAATGGTATAGTAAGGCATTACGGCAGTGGCCATTTCGGTGGGCCCCTCCAAATCAAAGGCCCCTTCGGTAAACGGCTTTAAATGATCTTCTAGGTTTTTGCCAGGATAAACGGCATAGGATCCATATCCAAAATGACCATCACGACCACCTTCTTCGGGGCCACCTCCAGGCCAGTGCTTTACCATGGCGTTTACACTTTGGTTGCCCCAATCACCATTTTCTGAAGCTTGGAAGCCTTCAACATATGCTCGGGCCATGTCAGCGGCAAGTTTTGGGTCTTCTCCCATAGTGCCGTCAAAACGGGACCAACGCGGCTCTGTAGCCAAATCTATTTGTGGGGATAGGGCAGTGGCAATTCCTAAAGCACGGTATTCTTTGGAAGCAATTTTCCCAAATTGTTGCATTAGTGATGGGTCAAAACTAGCCGCCAATCCCAAGGTACTGGGCCACATTGAGATTTTCCCTCCTGCACCTGCATTAAATTCTGCATAAGAATCGCTTCCGTGTCTAGGGTCCGAACTGGTGTTGATGGGGATGCCCAATCCAATTCCTTCTACCATAGCCTGTGCATTGTTGTTCCATTGTGCCGATATTCCCGGCGACTCCACACTGGTAATCAAAACATGGCGTAGGTTGTCCTCTAAAAGAAATTTCTTTTGTGCATCGGAAAGGTCACTGGGTTTGGCTCCGCTTTCATCATATGGTTTTCCATTGTAGGTGACAGCTCCAAAAAAACTATTGCCTCCTCCGGGAATGGATTGGTGGGCACTGTACAGCATTAATCCCGCAATTTGTTCCACGCTCATTTTTGAGGCAAGATCATGGGCTCTTTCCTCTGCGGAAAGCCTCCAATCCTCATAAGGATCTAAAGTGCCGTTTTTATTCAGGTCTTTGAAGGCCAAACGGTCAACTGTTAAAATAGATACTTCGGAATCCGGGCTGTACCCTAATGTTTCGCCGTTTTCATTATGTACAAGGTTGAAACCATCTTTTTGTTCTTCGGTAAATTTTGGACTACAACCTATAAAAAGCGTTGCTAAGAGCAGACTGCCCCATCGAAGGTTTTGTTTTAAACTATGCATAGTTTGATGTTTAGTTGTCTATGTGATAATCAATTGCAAGTTAACGACTTGTGATTAGAAAAATAATATGTTGTCTCCTTTTTGAATAGTTTTATTCTTCAAACTCAAGATAATATTCAAAAAAGGGCAGCACTTGTTGGGGCAAACGTCCATTTTTGGTATAAATGTTATTCACGTGGGTGCCGATGTATTCCTCGGCGAAATGGTCAATGCCCAGATTTTCCAATTTTATACTGAACATTTTACATTGCTGTGTAAATCGTTCCCCAGCATTTCTGCCCCAATCCATTTTGATGGCTTTCAAGCTTTTTAGATTGTCAATGTAATTTTCGAGATTGTAAAAAGGCATATTGTCGTGCCATTTTTTAAGTGTTTCTTGGTGTATGACCAACTCGCCATTTTTATATCCAAACGGGAAATCACAATAAAAAGGAGGTTTGTTCGGGTTGGGGGACCAGGAACGGGCAAAAGCAACCATGACTTTGCCAAAATATGTTTTTTCCAATGCTTTGTAGGTCGATATTTCCGAAAGCTCTTTAAAGGTATTGCTGTTCGGCCCGTACTCACGAACTATGGCCAAAGCTCCCGGGCTGATGGCGTAAACGGTATTGAAAACATCGGGATGTTTCATGGCGATGTTCAAAGCACCATAACCCCCCATGCTGTGGCCTGTAATACCACGGCTTTCTTTTTTGGCTAGCGTGCGATAGTTTTCGTCCATGTATTTCACCAAATCTTGTACGGTAAAGTCCTCCCAATTTCCAAAAATGCCGGAATTGGAGTAAAAACTGCCCTCGTAGGTGGTTTTTTGGTTGGGAATCACCAAAATAAAAGGTCGAATTCGTTTGGTCTCTATGGCAAAATCCAAGATTTCCTTCATGGGCTCCAACATGTTGTGGTCGCCATAAAAGCCGTGTAAAAAATAAATTACGGGATATTTTTTGGTTTCCTTGTCATAGTTGGGAGGAAGATAAACCCCAACTTCGCGAGTAGGGTTTTCATCAAAATTATTTTCCAAATTCTCAGAGTAAATGGAATCAATTACTATGGTTCCCTTTGTTGTTTGTGCATAGGTCAACTGTAGGGTACAAATGACCAATATCAATTTTAAGAATATTTTCATCAATCAAGTTTTAGTTTTTTATTTCCAGTGGCATTTCCAAGAGGTAGGAGGATAGTGTTTTTCCGTGTTTGTCCAAACGCAGGGAGCGCGTTACACCGCCCCGAAGTGCCTTGTGGATCACAAAGTTCATCGCACCAAGGTTTGGGAGCTCATACCGTATTACCTCGCCCAGGACCATTTCCCCAAGAAACTTTTTCACTGAAGTGGCGGTCACCAATTTTTGCAAGGTTTGATAATCTTTTTCATCAAAAGCAATGACCGAGATATTTATAATATCTCCTTTGTCTCCTGTTCTTGAATGTGCTAAATCCTTTAGTTTCATTTGTTAGCTTTCAAAGTATTCAACTATGGGGGTTACCCTATTTTTATCGATCAAAACAGATTGGATGGCAACAATTTCCGTGACTGTTTTGCTAACACCGCCTCCAGCCGCTGGACCATTGGTGTACAGTGTTTCTACTTCATTGACCAACTGTACGGCCTCTTTTCTGTCTTTTGTTTTAGCAGCTACGCGCAGTCGAACTTCCGTTGGGGGCATGTTTGCAATCTTTTCTTTGAAGAGACTGTCAACCCCAATAAGGTCAAAAAGGATATCCTCCACATCGAAATCAATGGATTGTATTCTTTCTTTGATGATGTCAATCGCCAATTTGGCCCGTTCCAATACATGACTTCCACCATAACTTATTTGGGCATCTGCCATATAACCATCATGATAGCCGACGGATACTTTTAATTTTCCGGTCAATGGTTTTCCTGTAGCTCCAGAAACCTCTACTTTATCCTTCTCTATTTCCTTAAAACTGATGCTGGAAAAATCGGCAATGACATCGGGCGTTAAATATTCTGATGGGTCATGTACCTCGTACAACAATTGTTCTTTGCAGGTTGCAGGGGTTACCATACCGCCCGAATCTTTCAATTTGGTGATGAAGAAAGAACCCTCTTCGTTGATTTCCGCAATGGGAAACCCTAAATTACCTAAATTAGGAACGTGTTTATTTACTCCATCTGCGAAATAACCACCACATACTTGACCGGCACATTCCATTAAATGACCCAAAGCAGTTCCTTTGCCCAAAAGAGGGTAATCGCTGAGGGACCAATCAAATTCATGGATAATGGGAGCCAAAAACAGGGCGGGGTCGGCCACTCTGCCAGTTAGGATGACATGCGCACCATCCTTGAGGGCGGATAGAATTCCTTCAACCCCCAAATAGGTATTGGCAGAAATGATTTTATCATCCAAAACAGATAAGGGCTCACCGGTTTCCAATAAGGTTTGTGTTTCAAAATCCAACAATGATTGAACATCATCACCAAATACCGCAGCTATTTTGATGCTTTTTAAACCCAATTCGCTGGCTATTCTGGCCGTTTTTTTTGCCGCGGCTACAGGATTGGCGGCGCCCATATTGCTGATAAGTTTTACATTGTTTGAAACACAATAAGGTAAACAGGCTTTCATGCGGTCTTCCAATAAAGGATCATAACCAAGCTCTTTGTTTTGCATTTTCTGCAATTGGGCCAAGGCAATGGTACGCTCTGCAAGGCATTCGAAGATGATATAATCCAAATTCCCCTCTTTTATTAAGTCTACGGCTGGTTCGATTCGGTCTCCCGAATAGCCAGCTCCCGATCCTATGCGAATTGTTTTCTTCATTATATGGGAATCACTCCGATTAAAACTGAAATTAATGTCATGACCAATGTGGTCAAAAAGGCGTATTTAAAAGTAAACTTTTGATGGTCCGCCAAATCCACTTTTGCCAAACCGATCAATAAAAAGGTTGCAGCCGTTAATGGACTTAAAGGGAAGCCCGTGGTCATTTGCCCCATAATTGCCGCTTGGCCCATGGTTGCAGAGGCTATACCAAATTCGTTGCCCGTTTGTGCCAATATGGGCAAAAATCCAAAATAGAACGAATTGGGGTCGAACAAAAAGCTGAGCGGCATGCTCAACACCGCAAGAATGAGCGGTAATCGTTCACCCGCAGCGGTCGGAATAACGTCCACGGCACTTTCGGCCATGTTGGCTATCATACCCGACTCTTTCATGATTCCTGTAAAAACACCAGCGGCCAACAATATGGAGGCCATTAAAATGGCAGCTCTTGAATGGGAAAAAATCAAATCTTTTTGTTTTTCCAGACTTGGGAAATTCAACATCAAAACCAAAACTGTCCCGATCATAAAAACGAGGGCGGGAGGAACGGTGCCGGAAATTAAAAATACAAGTGCCAAAATGGTTATAATAATATTGAGCCAAAAGTTTCTGGTTTTGGAAGGCATGGTCGGCACATCTGCCTCCATAGTTTCAATTTCTTCCTTGGCTACCGTGTTTTTTTGAATATTGAGGCGTTTGGATTCTTTCTTGCCCAACCGCCAGGCAATAAAAACAACAAATAAAAGTCCGCAAATCTGTGGTAGCATAATAGGGGAATATATCTCGGCCACACTTAAGTTGAGCGCTGATGCTGCACGGATGGTGGGGCCGCCCCATGGAAGCATGTTCATGGTGCCCGCTGCCAAGGATACGACGCAAGCCAAAACGCGACGATCCATTTGGAGTTTCTCATAAAGGGGCAGTATGGCGGGAATCACGATTAAAAAGGTGGTGGCTCCAGAGCCATCAAAATGTACGGTCATGGCCAACAAGGCAGTTCCAATGGCAATTAAAGTTGGGTTGGTGCCCACCCATTTTAAAATGGTGTTTATAATGGGATTGAACATACCCGCATCGGTCAGAATCCCAAAAAATAGGATGGCAAATACGAACATGGCCACAACAGGAGCAATGCTTTTGATGCCATCCAGAGCAAAATCAAACGTTTCCCAGCCAAACCCAGCTAGTAAGGCGCCTACCACGGGTACCAAAATCAGGGCAGCCATGGCACTCATCTTTTTTGTTAGGATAAGTACCAATAAAACAATGATGATAAGCAGACTGGTTAAAAGCAAAAGTGGAGGATTTTTAATTAAGCGTTAATATGTTTCTTAATTTATTGGATTGAAATGATAACTCTTTGGTACCTGGTCAAAGCAGGGAAGCCAGTATCCGTACCTTCAACAATGATATGGTATTGTTCCCCGCTTTTGGCGGTTTTTGGAATTTTAACCGATACCACATCAGTTTTTATTTCAACGGTCGCAGCTCCATCACCAGCTTCGGCATAGGGCCAAACCTTAAAATAGACAGGGTGTTCGTCAATATCTTCAGATGAAAGATTGAGAACAACCTTTTCTCCTGGGTTTGCATTAATCGAATTCCCTTGCGATACAGAAATCTGTGGAGGATGGTTGGCCTCTTCAAATGGTTTGATGCACCAATCGGCACGGGCGGCAAAATCGAGTTGCATAGGTTTTATCCAACGGGTCTGGGGATAGCTTTTGTCCATTTCTCCCGTTTCAGGATTTAGATCGGCCGCGGCTTCACCGTCTTCAAAACGGTATGGATTTTCGGTCGATTGCTCAAAACGACCGCTCCAACCACCTCGGGACGGGTCTTCGTAGTTGTCCAAGCCCACATCCACCAAATGTAAAAACGCAGGGGAATCTCCTTCTGAGATAAAATCGTACTTGGAAAAATTGCCGCGATCGGTATGGGCAATTTTTGAAATATCTCCCTCAAAATGATTAGGGTCTCCTTCTTGTTTTTGTCCATCCCCGTAAGAATAATATTTTGTAAACAATGGACCATGGTTATTGATGATGTTCGGCCCCATAAAACTCCCCTCTAAATAGGGTTGCTGGCTCTTGGGAACCACTTGTTTCCATGGGTAGGCAAAGCACCAAAATTGGTTGGCATTGTAAAAGACCCGTATGTTGGGCCAATTGGGCCCTATGTATTTTTTGTAGGTGGCATCTTGGTCCATGATGGTGTAGATGATGGCCTTTTTTGATACTTTCTCCTTGATTGCTTCCCAATCTGTATGGCTGGAATAGTCTTCTTCGATTGATTTTAGGGCACGGGCAATGGTATTGGTTCCGCCCCAGGCCTGAAGAAAAATTTCGCGAGGGTCATCATCCAGCAATTTTTTTGCTATCCATTTCGAACCTTCGGTGCGTTGGTCCATTTCTCCCTCAAAATCTATGTTGCCCACTTTTACCAGCGCCAAAAGTTCTTCTGGGGTGGGGTAGTTTTTATCATGAAGCAATAGGTTGGGATGTACTTTGGCATATTCGGCCAGCAGTTCCTGTATCCAAGTGGTTCCAGGCCATCTCAATTCGCTTCGTTCACCATACATATTTCGGGTCATTTCCATTTCGGAGACCATGGTGGTTCCCTTGCCATCACCCTTCCAATGCCACATGGAACTGGAATAGATCAATCCTTCGGTATCAAATTCGTTGGTGTACATCAAAAAACGAATAAAGGTGTCCACATCGTCTATTTCACCATCGGTGGTAACAATGGTTCGTTTGTGGCCTTGTTGCGCCATAACGGAAAAGGACATGAATATGAGTGGCAATAAAAGGTTGAATTTTGTCATTTTGGTTCTGATGGCTATCAATTTTTATGTTGATAGTGGGTTTGTTTGATCATAAAATGGTTTCCGAGGGATGTTTCCATGGCCCTCGATACTGGTGTTTGAGCAATGCAGAGGCTTCCGCATCATCAACAATAATCCTTTTTTGTGGATTATAAACCAATGGGCGTTCCAATCCCATGGCAAGGTTGGCCATAATGCAACTGGCTGTGGAAATATGGCCCTGCTCTACATCGGCAACAGGAAATCTATCACTTTCGATGGCATCCAACAAATCCAACATGTGGCCCCGTGTAGCTGGTGCGGTATGGAGCTCGATATCCTTTTCCTTTAAATCCTCTGGATATTTTTCACGTTCGTAAACCACTTCTTTTTTAATGGTTTTACCATCGTTGGGAATAAACTCGTATTGGTGCACACTTCCCTTAAAAGTTCCTTTTTCCCCATAAATAAAGAAGGCCCAAGGGTAATCTGGGTCTGTTGGAGTACCCCAACTACGGTGTTGCCATACGCAATTGAGCTCTTCAAATTCGAAAATGGCGGTTTGTGTGTCGGAAATATTGGCTATGGAATCTTTTTGCACGTAAATCCCTCCGGTGGAGCTGACTTTTTTGGGCCATCCGAGACCGAGCATCCACCGAACGGCATCCAGCATGTGAACGCACATATCGCCAACAATACCATTTCCGTACTCCATGAATGCCCGCCATCTTCTGTGCGGAAGACCTACGTAGGGCCTTAATGGAGCTGGTCCGGACCAAAGATCGTAATCAAAATGATCGGGGATTTGTTGTACCGGTGGATTGGCATTCCAACGCATGTGATAGTAACAGCACATTTCTACATGGGATATCTTTCCCAATAATCCGGCATCAATAATATTTTTCTTGCCTTCGATCAAGTGGGGCGTGCTTCTGCGCTGTGTGCCCACTTGCACCTTTTTGCCCAGTTTTCGGGCCGCGGACAAAATGGCTTCGCCTTCCAAAACATCGAGGCTAATGGGTTTTTGTAGATAAAGATGTGCCCCGGCTTCCATGGCTTCTATGGCTTGTAGTGCATGCCAATGATCGGGCGAACCTATCAAAACGATGTCCAAATCCTTTTCGGCCAGCATTTTGCGGTAATCGCCGTACAATCTTGGCTTTTTACCGGATTTTTGTCGTTGGGACACCAAATGTGCAGCATCTTCCAGATGTTTTTGATCTACATCACAGAGTGAGACTACTTCGACATTGGCTACTTGGATCAGTTTGAACAAATCACTTACTCCGTACCAACCACAGCCTATTAGTCCTACATTCCACTTTTTCGAAGAATACATCAACTCCATACCATACGCACCAAATGATGATAAGGCCAAGGCAGCAGAGGTGCTGGTCAGAAATTTTCTTCGGTTGATGTAAAATTTTTTAGAATCCATTATAGGCTCCATTTATTGCCTACTTCGCTTAAAGGTAGGCATCCATTATAGGCACCGGGAATTGGATCGTAGTTCAGAACATTTTCACCGATTTCCTCAGAGGTAAAGTATCCCCATAGGGCTGTTGATTTTAATGAACGGTAGAAGCCTACGGGTTCTGGGTTTCCTACTGCGGTTCCCCAAACAGCACTACCAAATTGTCCCGAGTTTTGTTCGGCCTTTTCCAAGACTTTGATTTGGTCTGATTCGGAAAGGTTCACAAAGTTGTCGCCAAAATCGGAAATACAATCGGCGTTGAACTTTTCTATTTCTTTTCTAACATGGTTTTGGCCATTGGCATCATACAATTGGGCATAGACCTTATCAATAAAAATATCGACTTTTACATCCAAAGCCCCGGGTGTTTCGGTGCGCGGTAAGATCATGTCCACTATTTTGGATATGAATGCCGCTTCGTCCATCGTCAAGAATTGTGGTTGCCAATCAACCCGTGTTTCGTTTTTACAAGATTGAAGTATGGATAATAATGAAGGGCCTGCAACGGCAACTGCGGCCATACTTCCTGTGAATTTTAAAGCTTTTCTGCGGTCCATAATCAAATGTTCATTTTTTTGAGTTCTTCTACGGCGTGATTGGCAGCCCTTGCGGTAAGTGCCATATAGGTAAGTGACGGATTTACACAAGAGTTGGAGGTCATGCAGGCGCCATCGGTCACAAAAACATTTTTTACGGAATGGATTTGATTGGTTCCATTCAAAACTGAAGTTTTTGGATCACGGCCCATACGTGCGGTCCCCATTTCGTGGACACCGTATCCGGGCTCATGCTCATTATCAAACCCAAGAACATCTTTTACTCCCGCTTTTTCCAACATTTCCACGGCATCTTCTTGAATTTGTTTGTTTTGTGCCAGTTCATTTTCTTTATACTCACAATCTATGGATAGGGTAGGTTGTCCCCATTTATCGGTAACCTCTTTGTTCAGGTACACTTTATTGTCGTGATAAGGCAAACACTCTGCAAAACCTGTAATGAAGAATTCCCAAGGTCCTGGTTTCATGATACTGTCCTTGTATTCGCCACCGAATTCCTTACGGTTGGCTGCTTCACTATTTCCCATGCGATACCCACCACCTTGATAGCCAAAACCACGCAAAAATTTATCGGTTTTTGAGTTTTCGTCGATGTTCCAATAGCGGGGGATATAAATTCCGTTGGGCCTGCGGCCACTGTAGTATTTGTCCTCAAAGCCTTCAACCTTGCCCAGTGCCCCCACACGGTAGGTGTGGTCCATTAAGTTATGGCCCAGCTCACCGCTATCGTTGCCCATCCCTTCGGGAAAGCGATTAGAGGTGGAATTCAATAGTATTTGGGTGGTACTCAAGGTAGAGGCGTTACAAAAAACAATTTTGGCCTTGAATTCGATGTCTTCATTGGTCTCGGCATCAATAATGCGTACTCCCGATGCTTTGCCTGTTCCTTCATCATACATAATGGACTGCACAATGGAGTAAGGTCTAAAAGTAAGATTCCCGGTTGCATTGGCTGCTGGCAAGGTTACGGCATTACTGCTAAAATAGGCTCCGTACGGGCATCCTCGGCTACAGCGATTACGGTATTGGCACTGCCCTCTTCCATTCAATGGTTGCGTTAAATGCGCTACACGGCCTATGATCATATGTCTTTCGGGGAAGTCACGCTCAATTCTTTTTTTGATGTGTTTTTCAACACAGTTCAACTCCATGGGAGGTAGAAAGTGGCTGTCGGGAAGCTGGGGCAGCCCAAGTGCCTCGCCACTGATACCCGCAAACTTCTCCACATAGGTGTACCACGGTTCCAAATCTTTGTAGCGTATGGGCCAATCTACTCCGTGACCGTCTTTGGCGTTGGCCTCAAAATCCATTTCGCTCCAACGGTAGGTCTGTTTGCCCCACAATAGGGAACGTCCTCCCATTTGGTGACCGCGGATCCATAAAAATGGTTTTTCTTCGGTATATGGGTTTTCTTCATCATTGGCAAAAAAATGTTCGGTATCCTGACCAATAAACCCTGAGCGTATGGCCTTATAATGTTTTTGTTGTTGTTCTGGGGTAAGTCCGCCACGAAGTTCCATGTCCCAAGGATCCAGATGGGCTGTGGTGTAGTCTTTTGGATGCTCCACTATGGGGCCGCGCTCCAAAACCAAGGTTTTTAGTCCTTTTTCACAAAGTTCTTTGGCGGCCCACCCTCCACTGATCCCAGAGCCGATTACAATGGCATCATAGGTGTGTTTAGGGTCGGCATCTATATTAAAATTTGGCATTGGCGTATTCGGTTTAGGATTTAAAGGTTGGGATTATTTCCTTATTTTTTAAAGTGATTTTGTTATAATTTATGTCTTTTCAACTTTTTCCTTGTCAAAACTATAAAGGTAAGGGGCCTTGTTGGCCGCACCGGTATACAATTTCTCATGTCGTTTTAAAATATCCATACTAAGCATTTTCCGTTGGAAGGTGGTACGTCTAAATTCTTTGTTTAGAATGGTCTCATACACTTTTTGTAATTCCTTCATGGTAAACTTTTCGGGCAAAAGATTTTCTCCGATGGGTTTTTTTCCAAGGTCATTTCTAATGGACTCCAATGCTTTTTCAACAATCTCAGCGTGGTCTATCATTAAAGTTGGCAATTTGTTGATGTCATACCAATTGATGGAATCCGAAAATTTGTCGGGAGTGGGCTGTACTTGGTTGTAATTGATCAATGCATAATATCCAATGGTGATGAATCTATCCAAAACCCAATGGTCGGAAGATATGGAATAGCCTTTTCCGGCAGCAATCTTTTTGAAGGGGTAGGAACTGTCCCTGTTCTTTTTTCCAAACGTGTGAAACTGTTCTAAATGAATTTTTTCCAGGCCCGTTCTTTCCCGAACCCCTCTTTTAACAGCATCGTACAAATCTTCATCTCGCCGAATAAACCCTCCGGGCAATGCAAATTGACCGGAATTTTGATATTCCAAAATCAATATTTTCAATTCTTTTCCAGTAAAACCTAGGATTACCGTATCGTAGGCAATGTTGGTTATATGTTCTGATTCTAATGGTAGCATGTTGTAAACATCGCAAAATTTACATCAAAAAAATATAATTACGAAAAAAAGAAAGTATTATTGTAACAAATTGATACAATAAATGGGGGCAAATCGAGAATATAAAAATATGTTTTACGCATGTTTCTGGCTTCAGGAACGGTCAAAGAAAAAAAATAACGCATTTCCCGTTTAGGTTTATATTGAAAATGCTAATGTAGAAAGGAACTACGATAGCCATTCAGAAATATTTTGTCAATTCTATTTTGCATGCTAGTCCCAATGGTGAGAAATTGCACAATTGACCGAATGCCAAAACAACTGATGGCAATCCACTTAAAATGATTATTGCTTAGGAGCTTAAATAGCTGTTCTTGAGTGTGGAGGATAGCCACGAATTTTTTGGGTGGAAAATGTGTTGATGAATGAAAGGTTGAACCATAACAATTAGGTGCTTTTTTGTTGTTTTTTAAACGCAAAAAAAAGGAATGTTTATAGCTCATTAAACACTGGTTTGACCGCCATGCACAGTTGGCTGCGGATTTTTCGTAAATATCAAATCACATTTTATCAGGGAGTTGAATTTTATTTTTGCAATATATAATGTTAAAATATTGCCAATTGTAAAATTTTAACTATTATTGTTCCTGATTGAGACAATATGCACGGTCGAGATCAATCAAAATAACTAAACTAAATAGACTATCTATGAATCAAAACAAAATTCAGATTTTGACAAGATGGGCTGATTCGGTAAAAGCGTTTCAGACATTCTTTTTGTCAATGACAATGATGTTGGTGGGTGGATCTGCATTAGCAGCGGCCCCGGACTTGGGTGAAGCCACTTCACCCCCTTACCAAGTAACCATAACAGGTACAGTTGTGGATAACTTTGGAACCCCTTTACCTGGTACCAACGTTATTGTAAAGGGTACCACTAATGGTACACAGACAGATTTTGATGGTAATTATTCCATTACAGCTGCTTCTGATGCTACCTTGATTTTCTCTTATGTAGGATTTAAAACCACTGAGATTCCAGTAAACGGCAATACTACCATTGATGTTACTATGGAAGAGGATGCCGCCGCATTGGATGAGGTTGTGGTAACTGGGTATGGTACCCAAACAAGAGGGGAATTAACAGGTTCTGTGGGAACGGTAGATGTGGAAGAAGCCACTAAAACACCTGTTGTCAATGCCGCGGAAGCCTTACAAGGGCGTGTTTCCGGTGTTACAATTACCAACAATGGTTCTCCAGGAGCATCTCCAGTGGTGCGTATTAGGGGATACGGAACAGGTAACAGCAACGATCCCTTGTATATTATTGATGGGGTACAAACAGACGATCCTGGCATCTTAAACTCAATAAACCCTGCCGATATCGAGCAGATGAACGTTCTTAAGGATGGTGCTGCGGCTATTTATGGGGCAAGGGCATCCAATGGTGTTGTGATTGTAACTACCAAAGGTGGCGGTTATAACCTGAACACGGCAAAAGTTTCGGTGGATATGTACACAGGATTCTCTGTAGCAACCAATTTGCCGGATATGTTGAACACTCAGCAACATGGGGAAATGCTTTGGCAAAGTATCCTAAATGATGGAGGAACACCTTCGCACCCGCAATATGGTAATGGTCCAAGCCCAGTAATTCCTTCTACGATTCAAGGGGTTCCTGTTACTATGAATGTTAAGCCTGGAGGTACTGACTGGGTGGAGGAAATTTACAGAAGTGCCATTACCCAGAATGCTTCCATTACTTTGGAAAATGGTAACGAAAAGTCTAAATTCCTTTTCTCTGCATCATATTTGAACCGTCAAGGTATTCAAATCCATACTGGTTTTAAAAGAGGGAATGTACGATTGAACTCCGAGTTTAAGATCGGGGATAGAATAAGGATCGGACAGCATGCCAACATTTCTTTTGATAGAAGAAGCGGAGGACAATCTTGGTTCAATTTTGCACAAAGAATGTCTCCTTTGGTCCCTGTTTATGATACGGATGGCAATTTTGGCGGTAACTATAGTAACGATACAGGCCTATCCAACCCTAATAACCCTGTTGCGGAAGCTACACGCCAAAAGGATAATTTTGCCAAGACCTTTAGGGTGTTCGGAGATATTTATGCCACATTGGATATTATTGACGGACTACAGTTCAAAACTTCCTTTGGTGGATCTATTAGAGCCTTCAATGATAGACGTTTTAGGCCGTTGATTCCAGAATCTTCCGAGCCTATCGCCACAAATACATTGACGGAGGCCGATCAGGATAATTATGAGTGGGTTTGGACAAATACTTTGAACTACAACAAATCTTTTGGTGATCACAGTATAAATGCTTTGATTGGTATTGAAGCTTTGGATAACCACGGGAAAGGAAAAGAAATTTCCAGAACGGATTATTTCTTCGAAACACCGGACTACTATTTGTTGAGCAATGGTGGTGGTGCGCCTAACGTAGCTTATGCTTACGATAACGCAAACTCCCTTTTCTCTTTGTTCGGAACTGTAAATTACGATTACGATGGTCGTTATTTATTAACTGCAACAGTACGTCGTGATGAATCCTCTAGATTTGTCGGAGACAACAAGAGCGATATATTTCCTTCGTTCAGTGCAGGATGGGTAGTGAGTAACGAATCTTTCTGGCCGGTAGATTCCTTTGTGAGTCGATTGAAACTTAAAGGTTCTTGGGGACAATTGGGTAACCAAACACTTCCGGTTAATAACCCAACAACCAATATTTCGGCCTTGAGTGAGCAATATGCGAATTATGTTTATGCAGGTAGCGGAGGGTTTACACAAGGAGCGATACTATCAGCAGCAGGTAACCCTAATTTGAGATGGGAAACCAGTGAAACCACCAACTTTGGTGTGGAGCTAGGTTTCTTTGATAACAGATTGAGCCTTTCTGCAGAATATTTTAATATCAAAACCAAGGATTTGATCAATCAGGATGAGCAATTGTTCAGTTCAACAGCTATTGATGCCGCTCCACCTTTTGTAAACTTGGGTTCTATTGAGAACACAGGTGTGGATGCAACCTTAAGCTATTCTGATCAAACCGATTCTGGATTTAGCTACGGGATTGACCTTAATTTCTCGCATTACAAAAACGAGGTGGTTGATTTGATCAGTGCTTTCCAAACAGGTTTTGGAGGTTTTAGAACTACGGGAACTGTTACTAGAACGCAAGAAGGACAGCCAATCTCATCTTTCTATGGTAGAGTGGTCGAAGGTATTTTTGCTTCGGAATCCGAAGTGTCCTCAGCGGCAGATCAAGGATTTGCGACTCCTGCAGATGGTGTAGGAAGATTTAAATATGCAGATTTGAACAATGATGGCGTAATCAATGATGACGATAGGACCTTTATCGGTTCTCCCCACCCTGATTTCACTTATGGTATCAACTTGAGAGCTGCCTATAAAGGTTTTGATGTGTCAGCTTTCTTCCAAGGATCGCAAGGGAACGAAATATTCAACAACGATAAGGTATATACCGACTTCCCAACCTTCTTTAATGCCAACAGAAGTGTAAGGGTTCTGGACTCATGGACACCTGATAATTTGGATGCCGAATTGCCGGCGTTGAGCCAGAGTATATCAAACAATGAAGGTACGGCAAGTTCATTCTTCGTAGAGGATGGTTCCTATATGCGATTGAAAAACCTTCAAATTGGTTACACCTTTAATGAAGAGGTTTCCAGTTATTTGGGAATGGACAGTGTTCGTTTCTACCTTCAGGGAACCAATTTGTTGACTATAACCGATTATGATGGAGTAGACCCAGAATTGCAACCCAGATTTAATGGCGGTGCTGTAGATAACCTTACTATAGGGGTTTCGGACAACAATTACCCATTAGCTGCAATCTATTCCTTCGGAGTTAATCTAAAATTTTAAAAAAATGAGAAAGAAGATATTATTTTCAACAATATTTGCAGGTCTGTTGCTATGGGCCTGTAGCGAAGATTTCACGGAAAAGCCCGCTACAGGGGCACTTTCGGATGAAGCCTTACAAAATGCTTTAGGGGTAGACCTAAAGTTGACTGCGGCCTATTCCGCAATGGACGGTGAACGTATAAATAGACAAGGAGAAGCTGTTGCCGCTGGTGGTGATAATTGGTGGACAGACGTGGTCTCCGATGATGCCCACAGGGGTAGTACCGATGGGGACAACACGGCCCTGTTCCAGGTTGAAACCTTAGACTGGCAGACTGGTAATAACTGGTTCTTGGCAAGATGGAGTGCACTTTATGGCGGGGTAAACCGTTGTAATGCTGTTTTAGACTTGATCAATCAGATTGAGGAAGGTGATTTTACCCAACAAGAGGGAGAAGCATATTTTCTAAGGGGTTATTACAACTTTGACCTGCAGAAGTTTTATGGATACCCTTCTTTTATTTCTGTGGAGAACTTGGTTAACACAGAGTTTAACCAACCCAACCCCGGTCCAATCTGGGCTGAAATTGAAGCTGATTTTCAGGCAGCCATTGATAGACTAGGGGATGACATTGTTGTTGGTAGAGCCAATGCTTGGGTAGCAAAAGCCTTTTTGGGCAAAGTGTATTTGTACCAAGGAAAATACGAGCAGGCCTTGCCATTGTTCAATGATGTGATCAACAACGGACCATACTCATTGAACGAGCAATATGTGGACAATTTCAACCTTGCCGGTGAAAACGGACCGGAATCTATGTTTGCCATTCAGTTTGCAGCAGACGACGGGCGTTCTTTTAATGGTAATGGTGCCGGTACGTTAAACTTCCCTGGTGGAGGACCTTTGGAAACCTGTTGTGGTTTTTATCAGCCAACACAAGACTTGGCAAATGCCTTTCAAACAGACGGTTCCGGATTGCCATTATTGGATTCCTATGCCGCTACTGATGTAGCCAATGATTACGGAATCAACAGTGACGAGCCTTTTACGCCCCACACAGGGCCACTAGATCCACGTATTGATTTTACGATTGGTCGAAGAGGTATTGATTACAATGGATTCGGTTTAAACCCGGGTAAAGAGTGGATAAGGGCAACCTTTGGTGATATTTCTGGACCCTATTTGCCTAAAAAGAATATGTATCAAGCCGATGAAGTGGATGCCCAACGCGGTACAGGTGGTTGGGGATCGGACTGGTCAGGTATCAACTACAACGTAATGCGTTTCGCAGATGTGTTGTTGATGGCAGCTGAAGCAGCTGTTGAGCAGGCTAACCCAAATTTGCCTTTGGCTTTGGAATATGTTAACCGAGTACGTAACAGGGCAAAAAATATGAACCCAGTGCAAACAGTCGATGGTACAGGAGATGCTGCCAATTATCAAATTGAGCCATATGCATCCTTTGGAAGTCAAGACTTTGCTAGAAAAGCAATCCGTTTTGAGCGTCGTTTGGAATTTGGTATGGAAGGACACAGATTGTTCGACTTGAGAAGATGGGGCAATGCGATGGAAACGATAAATACGTATATCCAAAACGAAGGAGAAGATTTCGATCAAGCGGGTTACGGTACTAAATTTGGAACATATCAACCAAAACATGATTTATTCCCTATTCCTATTAACGCCATTGACCAAAGTGGTGGTGTGTTGGAACAGAGTCCGCTGTGGAAATAATAAAAGTAGTCTGAGTTAGTTTAATTTAATTCGAGTAAATAGGTTGCCAATATATATATTGGCAACCTATTTTAATTATAGACAAGTCCTGTTAATTAAAAATTAATCATTATTAATTGAACATTAACCATGGATGATTCAAATACAGTACCCGAATTTGTATTTTTACCCGTTGTGCATTTTAATAACAACGAAAGTCAGTTCGAGTGTTTTTCCTTTGAAAAACATCTGTCTACCGCAGGTAGACAATCTTTCTTCAATTTGATTTCAAAAGATTGCTCAAATTGATGAATTTCAATCAAAAGGCACAAGGAGCATATTTTTAGTATGAGGTGAATCCATCAGCTAAAAAAATTAATCCAATTGATTTCTTTTTGATGCACACTGGTTTTTTCAGTATTCAAAAATTGGTGTAACATCAAAATTTTGGTTAACCCGTAAAAACTTCAACACAGTGAGCAAAAGTTATATTTTAATTGCATTGGCTTCATTACTGGTCATTTCTTGTTCCAAGAAACAAGGGGACACTTTGTTTACTCCAGTTTCATCCGACCATTCCGGGATTACATTCAACAATAAAATAGTTGAGACCGATAGTTTTAACATTCTCACAAGCGAATACATCTTCAATGGAGGAGGGGTTGCCGTAGGTGATTTTAACAATGATGGCAAACCTGACCTTTTTTTTACAGGTAACCAAGTAACCAACAAGCTATACCTCAACCAAGGTGATTTTGAGTTTAAGGACGTAACCAAGGCATCTGGTGTGGAAGCGGCCGATAAGTGGAAAACAGGTGTTGCGGTGATCGACATAAACAACGATTCACTTCTAGATATTTATGTCTGTGCCGCTATGTATGAAAGCCCAGAGGAAAAGGCCAATATGCTATACATCAACCAAGGAGTGGATGATGATGGCATTCCCATTTTTAAAGAAATGGCCAAAGAATATGGCGTTGCGGATACCGGAAATAGCATGAATGCAGCATTTATAGACTATAACAAAGATGGCTTATTGGATTTATACGTGCTTAACAATGTGGATATACATGTACTGCCAGCCAACTACAGGGAAAAGATCACCGATGGCTCCTCTTTGAGCAACGACCGTTTATACCGCAACAATGGAGATGGGACCTTTGCCGATGTAACCATAGAGGCGGGCATTACCATTGAGGGCTACGGTCTTGGCGTGGCCATTTCCGATTTGGATTACGACGGTTGGCCGGATATTTATGTAAGCAATGACTATCTGAGCAATGATATTATGTACATTAACAATGGCGATGGGACCTTTACCGATAAAATAAGTGAGTCCATAAAACATCAAAGTAAATTTTCCATGGGTTCCGATGTGGCCGATTTTAACAACGATGGCTACCTCGATATCCTTACTTTGGATATGCTCGGGGAAACAAATTATAGGTTAAAAACAACCATTAAGGCAACCAAGTACAACGATTATCACATGAATGACAGGTATGGATACGATTATCAATATATGCGTAACATGCTTCAAATGGGGCAAGGTCCTGATATACCTTATAGTGAAATTGGCCTAATGGCGGGCATCGCCAAAACCGATTGGAGCTGGTCACCACTCTTTGTTGATGCCGATAACGATGGACGCAAAGATATATTGATTACCAATGGTTTTCCACGGGACATTACCGACCTGGATTTTGGGGAATTCAATTTTAATGTTCAGAAGTACCTTAGCCCTTCACAAATTTTGGACTCCATTCCGGTGGTCAAAATACCCAATTATGCTTACCGCAATGAAGGTGATGGACAGTTTAAGGATGTAGGTGAAGCATGGGGGTTGAGTATCCCTTCCTTTTCAAACGGAGCGGCATTTGCCGATTTGGATGGCGATGGCGACATGGATTATGTGGTGAACAACATCAATGATGAAGCCTTTCTTTTCAAGAATAACCTTGAAACAAAGCAAAAAGAGGATAAAAATTTCCTTCAGTTGGATTTGAAAGGCCCAAAAAACAATCAGGCAGGTCTGGGGACCAAGGTGGCACTGCGTTTTGAGGACGGCACCTTTCAATATTACGAGCATCAGTTGAACAGGGGCTATTTATCAACAGTACAAAGTATGCCCCATTTTGGTCTGGGGCCTCAAAAAACAATCGCATCCCTCGAAATAGTATGGCCCGATGGAAAATACCAAGAGTTGACCAATGTACCGAGCAATCAAACCTTGGCAATCGATTATAAGGAAGCCTCTTCCTTAGAAGGCAAGCAATTGGCATTTCCCTTGGCACCCAAACAGACCACTCCCATATATCAGGAAATATCGGAGGAAGTTGGTGTCAATTATCTCCATAAGGAAACGGACAAGGCTGATTTTTATGTGCAGCCCACATTGCCCCACAAGCTAACCCAAAATGGCCCTCGCCTTGCAAAGGGGGACATCAACGGGGACGGCTTTGAAGATTTTATCATTGGAAGCTCATCCGGCCACTCCCCAATGATCTTTATGCAGGATTCCAAAGGAACATTTAACGGCACAGCTTTGTTTGAAGATGAAGAATATAAAAAATACGAAGAGACAAGTATTTCCCTTTTTGATTTGGACAATGATGGGGACCTTGATATTTATATGGTTGCGGGCAGTAATGAATTTGATTTGGACTCACCATACTATCAAGACTACTTAATGGTCAATCGGGGCAACGGCAAGTTTACCATGGCAAAAGATAAAATGCCAGAGATAAATTCTAGTGGGTCGGTAGTAGAGGCCGAAGACTTTGATGGAGACGGCTATGTGGACCTTTTTGTTGGTGGGCGCACCCCATTTTCACAATACCCCAAACCGGACAATTGCTACCTGTTGAAAAATGAAAAGGGAAAACTGGTCGATGTGACGGAAACATATAGTAAAGCACTCAGGACCCCGGGAATGATCACCGATGCCAAATGGGCCGATTTGGATAACGACAGTTTAAAGGATCTTATTTTGGTCGGCGAATTTATGCCCGTAACCGTTTTTATGAACAAAAAGGATTCCTTTCAGCAAATGGACCAAACAGGCATGCAGCAACTATCAGGTTGGTGGGAATGTGTCTTGGCAGAAGATTTTGATGGCGATGGCGATGTGGATTTACTGGCAGGAAACTTAGGGGAGAACAATCTATATAATCCTTCCGAAGAAAGACCCGTAACCATGCTGGCCAAAGATTTTGACAATAATGGAGCTATTGACCCTGTATTGTTTGCGTACTTTAAAAGCAATTTTGAGGATCCCACTTATCAACCATATCCCGTTAGTTTTTGGGGTGATCTTATGAGCCAAAGTCCCATGTTCAGGAAAAAGTTCAATTATTTCCGGGAATTTGCCACGACCACCAAGAGTGGCCTGTTTACGCCCGAAGAACTTGAAGGAGCCGATGAATTAATGGCAAATCACGATCAAACCACCTATTTTGAGAATGATGGCAATGGACAGTTCAAAATGGGAGAGCTTCCGTGGCAGACCCAATCGGCACCCATAAAGTGCATGATCGTCACCAACACTAGAGTAAGTACGGCAACTGACGTGTTGATGATAGGCAATGACTTTGGCAATGAGGCTTTTATTGGTAGGTACGATGCTTTTAACGGCGGTGTTTTGCTCGGAGACAACCAAGGAACGTTTGAGTTTAAAAATGCCGAGGAAAGCGGCTTTAAGGTTACCGGTGACGCGAAGGACATGATACAGGTTGAAAGGGCAGATGGAGGAAACCCATATATTATTGTAACCCAAAATAGGGGCAAAGCATTGGTTTTTACCAAGACAAAATAACTTTTTAGTCGAAATTAGATAAACATGGTTTGCTCACTCAAAAGAGCAAACCATGTTTATTTATATGCTATTTGCTAAGTCCCGCCTGAGATAATGTGATCAACAATGCCAATTGAATGGATTCATCGCCCTCTTCATCGTTCAAGTACCACTCGTGCAAGGAATGGGCCCCGCCTCCTTGTCCTCCACGACCAATACAAACGGACGGAATTCCTTTGGAAACCGGTATATTGATGTTGGTTGAGCCGCGCCCCAAACGCGGGGTCTCCCCAAAATACTTGGTGGCAGCCATGGTTCTTTGGATCAAGGGCAGTGAGGCAGGCAGTTCCCCAGATGGCCTATCACCAATTTTTATGAGCTCGTAGCTAACTTCGCCGCGTACACCGCTGGCATTGTATTCCGTAATGGCTTTTTCCACGGAGGCTTTAAAGATGGACTCGATTTCATCAAGGTTTTTGGGGTCGATGGCACGCATATCAACTTCCATCCAAGACTCAAATGGAATGGAATTTACAGAAGTACCCCCCCCAATTCTACCAACATTAAAACTTGTTTTAGGGATATCCCCGGAAGTATATGCCCATGCATCCTTGGAAAATACAGCTATAGCTTTTCCCAAAGCATGATGGGGGTTGGCAAGACCAAAGGCCCCCCAAGAATGTCCGCCTTGCCCTTTTATGAGCAATTTATAGCGTTTGGAGCCCAATCCAGCGTTGCTTATTCTTCCCAAACCACCACCATCAATAGCAATCCAAGAATCAATGTCCAATCCCGATTCATTGAACATATATTTCATGCCCCGTAGGTCTCCAAGGCCTTCCTCACCAACGGACCCTACGATCAATACATCTTTTTCAGTTTTTATATCTGCCTTGTTCATGGCTTTGAGCATGCTGATGAGCATGGCCAGGCCACGTGTGTCATCGCCAATTCCCGGGGCTTTTAAGGTGTCCCCCACTTTTTTAACAGTAACATCGGTTCCCTCTGGGAAAACTACATCCAAGTGGGCATCTACCCCAACATAGCCCGATTGGCCGGATGTACCTTTTCGCAACCCGATGACATTCCCTACCTTGTCCGTCCAAATGCTATCAACACCTGCTTCTTTCAACATTTTGGCAAAAACCTTTCCCCGTTCATCTTCCATAAAAGGAGGGGCCAAAACCTCTGTTAAAGTAATCAGGTCTTCCGTAGTTTGATTTTTTTGGTTCTTTATCAATTCAAAAGCTTTCTTGACCTGTTTTTTCTTGGCCAAGCGTTCTACTTCCTTGGTGTATTTTTTTTCAATTTCTTCCTGGGCCATTATCGAACCGGATAACAGACTAAAGATCATAATGAGACCGAATGTGAGTTGTTTCATAATCAAGTATATTTATTTTATAGTGTTGTGTGCGATGAATCCATTGTTCTAAGCTCGGCAAATGCTTTTTGGAGCCTAGCTGTCACTTCTCCAATAGCATCATTTTTATAAAAAACATGATCACCCAATTGTGAAATGGATGCCACTTGGGTAGTGGTGCCGGTAAAAAAGGCCTCGTCCATATTTTTAACCTCATTTTCTGCCACGGGTTTTTCAATAACAGGTATTTCCAACTTTCTGCAGAGTTTTATAACAATCTGCCTGCTTATGCCATTCAAAATATGTTCGTTGACCGGATGTGTAATTACATTTCCATCTTCCACAAAAAAAATATTGGTGTGCGAACCTTCAGAAATCATCCCATTTCGGACCAGAACTGCTTCATCTGTATTTGCGTTCATTGCTGTTTCATTGGTCATAATATTGCCTAGCAGTGAAATGGATTTGATATCGCATCTGTGCCATCTAAAGTCGGGTTCTAGAACGGCTTTCATGTTTTTAAGGTTGATGGGAGGGAGATTGTATGGCAGCGCATACATCATAACGCTAGGGGGAACGTTTTTGGGGTACGCGTGTTTTCTGGGGGCGACTCCGCGGGTAACTTGCATGTAAATTAAGCACGATTCCCCTTCTAAACCAGCCGCATGAAGAAGTCCGTCCAGATTATCATCAATTTCCTTGACGTTGAATGGGATGCCAATTTTGTCCAGATTGTCCTGCAATCGGTCCAAATGTGCCTTTTTGTAGAACATGCCATTTTCCAATTGCACCATTACTTCGTAAATACCATCCCCGAATAAAAATCCGCGGTCAAAAACCGATATTTTGGCATTGTCGGCCGTTACTATTTTTCCATTCAGATAGACTTTTTCAGGAAAGTTTCCTTTGGGCAACATTAAGGTTGGTTTTAAGTAGGAGGCTGTCTAAAAATCTTGTTATCCGTTAGGTTGTGTTGCTTTTTAGGCATCCATTAATCTCGTTGTGTGAAGGTAGTGGATATTTCCCAAAAGTAAAACCCAGCAATAAAGTTTGTAGCGTGGTAAATAAATTTTAGAAAAACAATAAGTATTTTTAAAGAAATTCAATGTCGTTAACAATAGATTTAGATGGTTGGTTTTAATAATTATAAAGATTTGTCGTACTTCACGAAAAAAGATAAACCATGACGATTTTTGTTGATATGGACGAGGTAATTGCAGATGCCTACAATGCCCATTTAAATATTTACAATCAAGAATTTAATGCTCAATTAACACTGGAAGAATGCCATGGCAAGGAATTCTGGCAATGTGTTCCAAAGGAACATCAACAATCGATAAAAGACCACACTAGGCGAGATGGTTTTTTTGGTGATTTAAAAGTAATTGCCGATAGCCAAGAAGTGCTTGAGGCGTTAAGCAAAAAGTATGAAGTATATATTGCTTCGGCAGCTATGGAGTTTCCACAGTCCTTGAGGGAAAAGTCGGACTGGTTGGACAAACATTTTCCCTTTATTCCATGGCAAAACCGAATCCTCTGCGGAAACAAACATGTTTTAAAGGGTGATGTGCTCATAGACGACCGTAGCAAGAACCTCAAGCCTTTTGAAGGCAGGTCCATTATGTTTACATCACCACATAATACAAAGGTCACAGCCTTTGAACGTGCGGATACTTGGAAGGATATCGCCGACAAACTTTTGTAACTTGTAACCGCAATGCAAAAAAAACTATCCAAGTTACTGTTATTGGCCGGTACATTTATGTTTCAGGCGTGTGCTGCACAATCCCATTTGGTACAGGACGAACTGGAGACCATCACCAAAGAAAATTTAAAGTACTACCTCTATTATCCTGAAGACTACTTCGCATCGGAAGACAGGGATTTTGGCCTGTTGCTGTTTCTTCATGGCGGGGGTGAATCTGGAGGGGACATCAAAGAAGTCAAATATAATGGCCCGCCAAAAATGCTGGCCGAGGGCAAACAATTTCCCTTTTTGATTTTGGCCCCACAAAATCCCCATGCCCAAAAATGGTGGAATACGGACGCAGTCGTCCAATTATTGGACTCCGTGGTCAATACCAATAGGGTGGATAAAAATAGAATTTACTTGACCGGATTGAGCCGGGGTGGAAGCGCATCTTGGGAACTGGCTACGCAATACCCGGATAAGTTTGCGGCCATGGCCGTAGTTTGCGGTATGGCGCCCTTGCCCTATGCCCATTGGATAGATAAAAACATGCCCATCTGGGTTTTTCATGGCGATGAGGATGAGGTAATCCATGTAGAGGAATCTGACAAGATGGTGGAAAAGTTGAGGGCGATGGGCCGCGACGTCCGCTACAC
This sequence comes from Allomuricauda sp., assembly GCF_013911645.1. GTDB lineage: Bacteria > Bacteroidota > Bacteroidia > Flavobacteriales > Flavobacteriaceae > Flagellimonas. Next base: position 1,321,729 of record NZ_JACESV010000001.1, on the reverse strand, counting down.
AAGATATAAGGGCGTAGGCCACAACGCATGGAGCCGGGCTTACACGACCGACTCACTCTATACTTGGTTGGCAGCGCAAAAACGCAAAAACTAAATTTGATGAAATACCCGATTATTTTCCTAGGTCTTCTTTTGACGGTTAGCTGTAAACAAAAAGCCAAAAGCCAAAATGAATCTGTCCAAACCGGAACAGCAATTCGTTTGGACTCCGTTTCCAGTGACACCAGTATCAAGGAAGAAAAACCTGTTTTAAAAACATTCGAAGGATTGTCCGATACCACTTTTGTGCGACTGGCCGATTTTAGTGAAGATTTTGCGTATGACATGCGCTATGCCACCGAGAATAATTTTTTAAAGGCCAAGGTGTATGATTGTGCCGAATGCTATACAAGGGTAAAAACAGCAAAGGCATTGATTAAGGCCAATAAGGATTTTATGGAAAAAGGGGTGAAAATCAAGTTTTTTGATTGTTATCGACCCAATTCCGTACAATACAAAATGTGGGAGATTGTCCCCAACCCCCAATATGTGGCCAATCCAGATAGGGGGTCCATTCACAACAAGGGCGGTGCCGTGGATATTACCTTGGTTGACCTGGAGGGCAACGAACTTGATATGGGAACCGATTTTGATTACTTCGGGAAAAGGGCCTATCACGATAATATGGATTTGCCACAAGAGATTTTGGATAACCGGAAACTACTTAAGGAGACCATGGAAGCACACGGTTTTTGGTCCATCAGAACCGAATGGTGGCATTATAACCTTTCAGCTGCCACCAATGATAGGGTCGCCAATTTTAAATGGGAATGCGACGATTAAATCTTTTTGCACAGCAAAAAAATCAAGTTGTCGTTGATGTCGGTGGTAAAAAAGAGGTAACGATTTCCGCCATCTTTAATCTTATGTTTTTTGCGAAGCTCGGCAACTGATATGGGAAAGTTCCTTGTTGTAATGTTCGCTTTTGGAACGGCCATTGATTTTATGGACTTTTTGGAATAAGGAAGGGTCTTTTCAATTATAAATATTCTCCCAGGAAAATCTACAATCCTATTGGAAGAGTATAAATGGGAGTGGGGGTGCAGTTTTTTAAGATTATACGTTTTTGCTACGGATTTAAACCCACCGGACTTTAAAATAGCGGCATTGGGTTCGTACAAATAAGCGGAAGGCTCCCCAAAATCAATGGCGGTATTTTGTTCTTCTTCCAGTTTAAAATTAAATGTATCGGTTCGGTTTGGCAGTAAATTGATGGTTTTTATTCCAATGCTTCCGTTGTACCCTTTTTCTAAAATAAAGAGGAGTTCCTTTACTTCGTTATTAATGGCCACAACATGAACCTCTTTTACGAATTCCAGTTCCTCAACCCCTTTTTTTATATCTAAAAGTGGAGATGTTTTTACGAGAATATGTTGTGTTCTTTCAAAAATCAAAGGGAGGTGTTCGGGTAAATTGGGCAGGCAATCCTCTAATAGAAAAACCTTTCCTTTTTTATCGTTTCTTCTAGAGGGGTCAACATAAATCCAATCAAAATTTTGTGTTGATTCCTTTATAAATGTAATGCCATCTTCGGGCAGGCATTTTATATTGTTCTGCCCTAAAACTTTAAAGTTATGGGCTGCAATTTCACTCAGTTCCAAATTGATTTCACAATGAAAAACGGAAGCCATTTTTTTTGAAAAAAAGTAACTGTCAACACCGAATCCCCCCGTAAGGTCTACCAGCGTTTTTCCACGTACAATTTGGGCCTTATATTCAGCTGTTGATTCGGAACTGGTTTGTTCAATATTGAGTTTGTTTGGGTAGTAGATATTGGATGAGGCAAACCAAGTGGGCAGCTTATCACGACTCTTTTTTTTAGCTTCTATCTGATCGACCAGCTCCTTTTGGGAAACGCCCTCAAAAACAGGTTTTTTAAGTAAAATTGACATGGTGTCCGCGGAGATGTTTTTTGATATAAAATCCTGGACACCGATATTTAAAATAATATCGTTCAAACCGGTGCTATAAGTTTTTGGTCAATTTCTTCACAAAGGAATATTCCGTTAAAAACTCCTTTAAAACAACCTTTATGGCCGTATATCCGGGTACTGCGACCACCATTCCGACCACACCGAATAAAAGCCCTGCAATAATGATGATGAGAAAAATCTCCAGAGGGTGGGACTTTACGCTTGTGGAAAAAATAAAGGGTTGTGAAAAGAAATTATCAATGAGCTGACCTACCGTTAAACCAATAAAAACATACATGGCCTTTGGCAAAATAACGGTGCTGAAATCCGCCCCGAGCGAGCTCGTCATGGTCAGGGTAATCATAATTGCTCCCCCAATGATAGGGCCTATATAAGGAATAATGTTGAACAGGGCACACAAGAAAGCAATAACAATGGCATTTTCCACGCCCACGATCAATAGTGCTATGGTGTAAATTACAAAGAGTATAAATAGCTGAAGTAAAATCCCGGCAAAGTATCTGGAGAGCAGATTATTGATTTTATCAATGGACTTGACCAAATTACTTTCCTTGTCATCGGGCACAAAGGTCAAAATACCGTTTTGCATCAATTTGCTATCCTTTAAAAAGAAAAAGGAAATAAAGAGAACGGAAAAAAGGCCAACGCTAAAATTGCTCAGTGCGTTGACAAATGAGTTAAGAAAATTTGGGATAAAACCTAAATCCAAACCTTGCAGCACATTTTCCTCGATTCGGGATTCGTTCAACAAGGTGTTGAAACTCCCTGTTGAGGCACCAAAATAGTCCAAGGTTTGAATGTAAAGCGTGTTAAGGTCGGCTTTAAGTGCTTCAATATCCAGTAGGGACAGATTTTTACTTTGTTCGGCAATCAGGGGGATAAATAGGGCGAGTATCCCTAAAAAAATGGCCAGCATAAAGATCATGGTGACTACCACAGCCAGGGTATTGGGAAACTTGAGCTTTCTTCGCAGGAATAATACGATGGGTCTGCCCAGCAAGGCCAAAACCGCTGCAATGGCCAAATACGCCAACACGGACTGGATTTTGTAAAAAAACCAACCTAAAAGAACCACACCGACCATAATGGCCACTGCCCGTAATATTCCGTTGGCGATTGTTTTGGCATTCATGTTTTAACTTTTAAAGGCATATTCCACAATATTGGCTCCCATTTGTAAGGCTTTCAACCGAACTTCTTCCGGGTCGTTGTGCACGCTTGGATCTTCCCAGCCATCCCCAAGGTCGCACTCGTAAGTGTAGAGCAAAACTAATCTTCCACGATCAAAAACCCCAAAGGCCTGCGGTCTTTTCCCATCATGCTCGTGGATTTTGGGAAGTCCATCCACAAACTTGAATTTTTGCGAAAATATGGGATGGTCGGCACCCAGTTCCTCCAAGGGTTTGTCCGGGAAAACCTTTTCCAATTCCCTTTTCAGATAAGGTTCCATGCCGTAGTTGTCGTCAATATGTAAAAACCCTCCGGACAATAGATAGGTTCGCAAATTCTGGACTTCTTCATCTGTGAAAAAGACGTTGCCATGCCCTGTCATGTGCAAAAATGGATATTTAAAAATAGAGACGCTGCCTGCTTCCACCGTTTCCGGTTCTGGATCGATCTTTGTATCAATATTGGTATTGCAAAATTGAATTAAGTTGGGAAGTGCCGTGGGGTTGGAGTACCAATCGCCACCGCCGCCATATTTGAGTACGGCAATCTGTTGGGCATGTGTTGCAGTTACCGCAAAAAACAGTAGGGTACATATTAAATGGATATGTTGTTTCATATAGAAGCAGTTGACCAACCTTTCAAAAATAGGGTATTCCTTTGTAAAAAAATAAAGTACGTCCCCATTAGTTGTTGATCGTGGCCACTGTTGTGCAGGCCACAATGGCCGCTGTCTCGGTGCGGAGTCGATTTCTTCCCAGGGCAATGGGGACATATCCCTTTTCTTTGGCCAGGTCGATTTCTTCTTTGGAGAAATCACCTTCGGGTCCGATAAGTATCGTAACATCGTTGTCGGCGATCACTCTTCGTTTTAACTCCATTTTCTCTCCATTTTGGCAATGGGCAATAAATTTTAGGCCAACGGTAGTATCGGATTCCAAAAAGTCCTTGCAGGATATTGGTGGGTTGATTTGCGGTAAAACTGTTTGCAAAGATTGTTTCATGGCAGCTTGCAGTACACGCTCCATTCGTTCCAGTTTAATGGTTTTTCGCTCGGAGTGGTCGCAAATGATCGGGGTAATCTCATCCACGCCTATCTCGGTAGCCTTTTCCAAGAACCATTCATATCGGTCATTCATTTTTGTAGGGGCAACCACTAGGTGCAGTTTATATCTTTTTGGAATTGATTTACGCTGCGAAGTAATACGTGCCCTGCATCTTTTTTGGTCCGGCTCCAAGATTTCAGCTTCGAACAAATAGCCTTTGCCATTGGTGATGTGTACAATGTCTCCTTCGGATTTTCGCAAGACCCGGACAATGTGTTTGCTTTCATCGGGTGGAAAAATGAACTGCTTGGCACTATTGTCCAACGATGGATTGTAGAAAAGCTGCATAGTTAAAATTTAAATCCCTCTGAGGGCTTGATTCCCCGACGTTCTAGGTCGGAATGAATTATATTTAATTAGCTGCCAATGGCGTAACGTGCCTTGGCGGCAATACTTTGGTCTGTGAACACTCCCCTTTCAAACTTAAGGTAACCAACAATACCGATCATGGCGGCGTTGTCCGTGCAATACTCAAATTTAGGAATAAAGGTTTGCCAGCCCAACTTTTCCTCGGCATCCTTAAGTCTTCCCCGAATTCCCGAATTTGCAGCAACACCCCCGCCAATGGCAATTTGCTTTATACCGGTCTGGTCAACAGCCAATTGCAGCTTTTCCATTAATATCTCCAGAATGGTGAATTGCACCGAAGCACAAATGTCGTTCATGTTTTCGGAAACAAAATCTGGGTTCTTTTGGGTCTCTCGTTGTAAAAAATAGAGAATACTGGTCTTTAACCCACTAAAACTGAAGTTGAGCCCATCAACCTTTGGTTTTGGGAAGGTAAAGGCATCTGGATTGCCCAGTTTCGCATATTTATCGATCAATGGGCCACCAGGGTAGGGCAGTCCCATCAATTTGGCACTTTTGTCAAAAGCTTCGCCCACGGCATCGTCCAAGGTTTCGCCCAAGACTTCCATGGCAAAGTGATCTGTGACCTTCACAATTTGTGTATGGCCCCCACTAATGGTCATTGCCAAAAACGGAAATCTTGGGGAAGTCCGGTTCCCATCCTCGATAAAATGGGCGAGAATGTGGGCTTCCATATGGTTTACCTCGATCAAGGGTATGTCCAGGCCCAGCGCCAAAGATTTGGCGAAAGAGGTGCCCACCAGCAAGGATCCCATAAGTCCGGGCCCTCGTGTAAATGCTATGGCAGATAGCTGTTTTTTGTCGATATTTGCCTTGGCCAAGGCTTGGTGTACCACGGGAACTATATTTTGTTGATGTGCCCTTGAGGCCAATTCTGGGACAACACCCCCATATTGCTTGTGAATTTCTTGTGTAGCTACCACATTGCTCAGTACTTTTGTATTGCAAAGTACGGCAGCAGAGGTATCATCGCAGGATGATTCGATTGCAAGAATATATTTTTTTGGATTTTCCACGCGTTTTGGAACAAAAATTGGTTGTCAAAGGTAAAACATAAAAACCCTATCAAAAAACTTCGTAAAATACTGTTGCGTTTCCTTTTGGCCATTATCCTTATTCTGGGATTGGGCTCTTTGGTATTGTCCTTGCCTGCGGTACAGACCAAGTTGGGAAAATACGCTACCGATGCTTTAAACGACGAGTTTGGCACTAATATTCAAATTGAACGTATAAGCATGTCCCTGTTCAACATGAATGCAGGGATAAAGGGCATTTATGTGGAAGATTATAGGAAGGACACGCTAATTTACATTCACAAACTGACCACATCCATTTTAAACCTGCGCAATATGGCCAATAATAAGATGGAGTTTGGTGATATGGAATTGGACGGTCTTACCTTTAACTTAAAGACCTATGAAGGGGAGACGGACACCAATCTGGATGTGTTTGTGGCCAAATTGGACGACGGTAAACCCAGAGATCCGGGAACCCCTCCATTTTTTATGTCTTCTGATGAGATTGAGATACATGGCGGGAAATTTAGGTTGGTCGATGAGAACTTGGAAAAACCAGAAGTACTGAATTTCTCGGAAATTGAAGTTTTGGCACACGATTTTCAGATTATTGGACCGGATGTTTCCTTAAAAATAGACGACCTTTCCACCTTGGCAAAACGGGGGATACGCCTTGAGAAATTGGCGACCGATTTTAAATACACCAAGCAACAGATGCGCTTTGATTCCCTGCTCATCGATACAGAGCAATCCGAACTAAAAGGTAATTTGGTGTTCAATTATGAGCGGGAAGATCTGGCCAATTTTGTTGATTTGGTGAAGATAGATGCCAATTTTACGGAATCTTCCGTGGCCCTAAACGAGATAAATGCGTTTTACGATGAATTTGGTCAGGACAAAACGGTGACTTTTACCGGGGGTTTTAGTGGGGTGCTCAACCAGCTTCAGGTTGATAATTTGTTCCTTTTTACCGATAATACAGGTATTCGGGGAGACTTTAGGTTCGATAATATTTTTAGTGAGCATGCTCCCTTTGTACTGCGTGGGGATATAGACAACCTTACCTCCAGTTATTATCAATTGCGGAGTATTTTGCCCCAAATATTGGGCAGGAACATTCCGGGGTCCGTTCAAAAATTGGGTCAGTTTACAGTGCGTGGGGATACGGAGATCACAGAGACCTCCATTGACGTAACCGTCAATTTGAACACTGCTGTGGGCGATAGCTACGTGGATCTTCAAATGACCAATGTGCAGACCATAGAAGATGCTTCTTACATTGGTTTTATTTCTTTGATCGATTTTGATATCGGGGAATTTATAGATAATGAAGACCTTGGACTTGCTTCAATGGATATGAACGTGGAAGGAAAGGGATTTGTAGCGGAGAGCTTGAATACTGAAGTTTCCGGTGACATCTACAAATTTGAATTCAACGATTACGAGTATAACAAAATAAAGGTTTCCGGTATTTTGAGGAACGAACTTTTTGATGGCGTGCTTTTGTGCAACGACGATAACTTTAGGTTCGATTTTCAAGGATTGGCCAATTTCGGGGCCCGGGAGAACAAATTCAACTTTGTGGCCGCAGTGGACTACGCCGACCTTAAGGAATTGAATTTTATCAACGATAGCATTTCCATATTTAAAGGGCATGTGGATATGGATATTGAAGGCAACAATCTTGACGACATGGCAGGACAGTTGCGTTTTTCCAATACCACCTATCAAAATGCGAACGACACCTACTATTTCGAGGATTTCAATGTGACCTCTTCCTTTGATCGGGACACCATACGAACCGTGGAGATCAACTCACCGGATATCATCACCGGATATATGCGAGGGAATTTCAAGGTAAACGAACTGGGAAGATTGATCCAGAATTCCATCGGAAGTATCTATACCAATTACCAGCCCTTTGAGATTTCGGGCGGACAACATCTCGACTTCAATTTTAAGATTTACAACAAGATTGTTGATGTGTTTGTCCCGGAAATGGCTTTTGATGCCAACACCTATATCCGAGGGGCCATAAAGGCGGACCAAAGTGATTTTAAGCTCACCTTTAAATCGCCCAGTATCGAGGCCTTTGGGAACAAGTTCGATAATATTGAGTTGAAGATAGACAACAAAAACCCATTGTTCAACACCTTTGTGTCCGTGGAGGACATGTCCACGGTGTATTACGATATCAAAGATTTTAATCTGATCAATACTACCTTAAAGGACACCCTTTTCTTTAGAACGGAGTTTAAAGGGGGAAGTGAGTACAACGATAGCTATAATCTGAACTTTTATCACACCTTTAACGAAAACAACAGATCGGTCATTGGGCTGAAAAAATCGGACATTAGCTTTAAAGGGAACACTTGGGTGCTCAACAAGAACGGGAACAATAAGAACAAGGTGATCTTTAACAGCTCCTTGGACAGCATCAGGATAGAGGATGTGGTCATGGACAACAATAACCAAGAACAGATTCGATTAAGGGGAGAGTTTGCGGATTCCACCTATAAAGATTTGGACCTACAGTTTAAATTGGTATCCCTAAACAAAATCACCCCGGCGATCGACAGCCTAAAACTGGACGGGAAAGTGGATGGCTTTCTCAATATTTTACAGAAAGATGGAAAGTATCTGCCCACTTCAAGCTTAAATATCCAAAACTTCAGTATCAACAAGATGCACATGGGCGATTTGGAAGTTGGCATTTATGGCAACAACGACCTTACCGAGTTTGGCGTGAGCACTTGGCTCAATGATAAGGGAAAAGAACTCATGAGCATTAATGGAAAGGTCACCAACATAAACAATAAGCAAGAACTGGATCTGGTCGCCGACTTTACCGATTTTGCCCTAGAGCCCTTCAACCCGTTGGGAGAGGGCATTATTTCCAATATTAGGGGAAAGGTCAGTGGCAATGCAACCATCACCGGTAATGTGAAAAACCCTGCTATTAATGGGATGCTCAGCTTAAATGATGCGGGCATTGGAATTCCCTATCTCAATGTGGACTATGATTTTGCACCCTATTCCCAGGTGCGCTTGTTCGACCAGACCTTTTATTTTGAAAATGTGGAGCTTTCCGACGTGGAGGAGGGCACCACGGCCACTTTGGACGGTACCATAAGCCACACCGGTTTTGATGATTGGTACCTTGGGCTGGATGTGGATACCAATAACGACCGCTTCATGATTTTGAACACCGAATACGATGAGGAAACCCTCTATTACGGAACAGGTTTCATCAATGGAACGGGAAGTATTTATGGTCCAACCGATGCGTTGACCATTGCTGTGGATGCTATTACGGCTAGGGGCACTTCACTTAAGATCCCGTTGAGCGATGTGACCAGCGTAGGGGATTATTCATTTATCAATTTTTTGGAAAAAGGGCAATCCAAGTCCTTTGAGGAAGAACGGGTGTTGGATGAATACCAAGGGTTGGAAATGGCCTTTGACCTTGCTGTTACCCCCGAGGCAGAAGTGGAGATCGTGGTGGACCAGTCCACGGGAAGTTCCCTAAAGGGAACAGGGGAAGGTATTTTGTTGATCGAGATCAATACCAATGGAAAATTCAATATGTACGGGGACTTTGTTGTGGTGTCCGGGGAATATAATTTTAAATATGGCGGCGTCATAGATAAAAAGTTCAAGGTGCGTCCTGGAGGCACCATTCTGTGGGAGCAGGATCCCTTGGCGGCACAATTGAATTTGGAAGCGGTATATTCCCTTAATGCCAATCCCGCGCCACTTTTGGACAATGCGGGATATACAGGGCGAATACCTACCGAAGTTGTTATAAGGTTGGATGGGGAACTGGAAAGCCCCAACATCAATTTTGGGATAGATTTTCCAGGAACAACCTCTGTAGTGCAGTCCGAACTGGAGTATCGCTTGCAAGATCCGACCATAAAGGAAAGAAACGCCTTCTTTTTGTTGGCACAGGGAACCTTTGTGAACCCGCAATCGGGAGGGATCAACCAACAGGCCGTTACCGGAAATCTGATTCAGACCGCCTCAGGGCTTTTCAACCAAATACTATCGGGAAACAACGACAAACTTAACTTCGGGGTGTCCTACGAGCAGGGGTATAACGATCCCAACGCCGATATTGCCACGGAGGATAGGATAGGGGTAACGGTCTCCACACAATTGTCCGACCGAATTTTGGTGAACGGAAGAGTAGGGGTGCCGGTCGGCGGCGTTTCGGAAACGGTGGTAGCCGGCGATGTTGAGGTGCAGGTATTGTTGAACGATGAGGGAACGCTCAGTGCCAAGATATTTAACAGGGAAAACCAGGTGCAGCAGTTTTTGGCCGAAAGACAAGGGTATACCCAAGGAGTGGGGCTATCTTACCAAGTGGATTTTGACAGTTTCAGGGAGTTGATGCGGAAAGTGTTCAACAAGCAGGAAAAGTCGGCAACGGAACAAAAAAACACCCCCCGGAAACAGCCCGCGCAGGTCATGGGAAAGGACAGTTTGATTCGTTTTTCGGAAAAGCCTGTTAATCAACCCTAATCAACACAATAAAATTTATATTTTTTAAAGTTTTTGTATTAATTTATTACGAAAACGTTTGAGAAAACCCTTTAAAACAAATAAATTATTAAGGTATTCAAAATTTGAATAAAGTTTCCTAGCTTTGACCTCTTAAAAATTTGAATGGCTTCAGAAATTAAAAAAATAGGCGTTTTTACCTCAGGCGGAGACTCTCCTGGAATGAATGCCGCAATTCGTTCCGTTGTCCGTACTTGTGCATATTTGGGAATTGAGTGTGTAGGCATCTACAGAGGATATCAAGGAATGATGGAAGGTGATTTTAAGACCTTGGATGCACGTAGTGTAAACAACATTATCAATAAGGGAGGTACTATTTTAAAATCTGCCCGTTGCGAGGAATTTAGGACCGAGAAAGGAAGAAAGAAAGCTTACGACCAACTGACCAAGGAAGGTATCGACGCCTTTGTGGTCATTGGAGGAAACGGAAGCTTTACAGGTGCGCTTTTGTTCAACGAGGAATATAAATTTCCTGTAATAGGAATCCCGGGAACCATTGATAACGATATTTTGGGGTCTTCCTACACCATAGGTTTTGATACCGCGATCAATACAGTGGTGGATGCCATTGACAAGATTCGTGATACCGCAAGTTCCCACAACCGGCTCTTCTTTGTTGAGGTAATGGGCAGGGACGTAGGGCACATTGCCCTTAACGCAGGTGTGGGCGCAGGTGCCGAGGAAATTTTAATTCCCGAGCAGAATCTGGGACTGGAACGTTTGTTGGATTCCCTAAAACGAAGTAAAGCCTCGGGGAAATCATCTAGTATCGTAATTGTTGCCGAAGGGGATAAAATAGGTAAGAACGTTTTTGAACTAAAGGAATACGTGGAAGAGCATTTGCCTATCTATGACGTTAGGGTGTCCGTACTGGGGCACATGCAGCGAGGGGGCAACCCAACTTGCTTTGACCGTGTTCTCGCCAGTAGAATGGGCGTTAAGGCCGTTGAGAGCATTCTGGAGGGCAAATCAAACCTAATGGTAGGTATAAAGGATACCAAATTGGTGCTTACACCTTTGGCAGAGGCCATAAAAGCGCATACGGAAATCGACGAAGAGCTCATAAGAGTTTCGGATATAATGACAACTTAATTTAAACACAAAAAAGAAGAACATGTCAAATTTGAAAATAGGAATCAACGGATTCGGTAGAATAGGAAGGTTGGTATTTAGAGCAACCGTAAAAAGAGGTGATGTAGATGTTGTGGCAATCAACGATTTGTTGGATGTTGAGCACTTGGCCTACTTGTTGAAGTACGACTCTGTTCACGGAAATTTTGAAGGTACCGTGGACGTGAAAGATGGAAATCTGGTAGTAAACGGTAATACAATCAGGATTACGGCAGAACGCGACCCAAAGAATTTAAAATGGGATGCGGTCGGCGCTGAGGTCGTTGCAGAATGTACCGGTATTTTCACCACTTTGGACATGGCCCAATCACATATTGATGGTGGTGCCAAAAAAGTCGTGATCTCCGCTCCATCCAAGGATGCTCCAATGTTTGTTATGGGTGTTAACCATAAAGATGTTAAGGCAACGGACACTATTATATCCAATGCTTCTTGTACCACCAACTGTTTGGCACCGATCGCCAAAGTTCTTAACGATGAGTTTGGTATTGCTGAAGCTTTGATGACAACGGTACACGCCACAACGGCTACCCAATTGACCGTTGATGGTCCTTCTAAAAAAGATTACAGAGGTGGTAGAAGTGCCCTTTTGAACATCATTCCAGCGTCTACTGGTGCTGCAAAAGCGGTAACCAAGGTTATTCCTTCGTTGGAAGGTAAACTAACAGGTATGGCGTTCAGGGTCCCTACTGCAGATGTTTCCGTAGTGGATTTGACCGTAAAATTGGAAAAAGAGACTTCCTACGAAGGTATCAAAGCTGCTATGAAGGCTGCTTCCGAAGGGGAATTGTCGGGAATTTTAGGATATACCGAAGAAGCTGTAGTCTCCCAAGATTTTGTTGGAGATGTTAGAACTTCCATTTTCGATGCAGGTGCTGGAATTGAGCTAAATTCCAAATTTTTCAAAGTGGTTTCTTGGTACGACAACGAAACCGGTTATTCCAATAAATTGGTTGACTTGGCCCTGCACGCAGCAAGCCTATAATTTTTTATCTCAATAATTTTTTATCCTGAAGGGGGGATTCCTCTCTTCAGGATTTCAATATAAATCTCGACGTATGGTTTTGATTGTGGATAGTGGTGCCACTAAATCCGATTGGATTGCCTTGGATGATAATGGGAAACAACTGTTTGTTACCCAAACCTTGGGCCTTAGCCCGGAAGTACTTACCAAAGAAGTAATAGAGGACAGGTTGGCCAATAATTTTGAACTTTCCAAAAACAAGGAAAAAGTACGTCAATTGTTTTTTTATGGTGCCGGTTGTGGTACCGATAGAATGAAAATTTTTTTGAAATCCATCTTCAAGGATTTCTTTCCCAATGCCAAAGCCGAGGTGAGGGAAGATACCTATGCCGCTATTTATGCCACCACTAAAATTGGCAAACAGGGTATTGTCTGTATTTTGGGTACCGGTTCCAATTGTAGTTATTACGATGGTCACCAGCTGATCCAGAAGGTAACATCACTTGGTTACATTTTAATGGACGATGGCAGTGGGAACTTCTTTGGAAGAAAACTGATCCGGGATTACTATTTCCATAAAATGCCACAAGACCTTGGTATAAAATTTGCCAAGGAATTCGATCTGGATGCCGATGTCATTAAAGATCATCTGTACAAGCAACCCAACCCAAACACGTATTTGGCCACATTTGCACGTTTTATCATTGAAAACAAGGAGCACCCTTATTGCAAAGGGGTCATTGAAAAGGGACTTCAGCAGTTCGTGAACAATTACATCATGCAATACGAACTGGCCACCAAGGTGCCCGTTAGCTTTGTAGGGAGCATAGCCCACTTTTTAAGGGATGAGCTGAAGGCCTGTATGGAACGCAACGATTTGATCTTGGGTGTCATCCGACGTAGGCCCATCGAGGGTCTTGTGGAGTTTCACCAGGGTACTATCTAACAGCGATCATCGATATTTCAACATTGACAAACTTGGGAAGGTTTGCGACTTCCACAGTTTCCCTTGCCGGTGCGGTATCTGCATCAAAATAAGTGCCGTACACTTCATTGATCTGGGCAAACTGGTTCATGTCCTTTATAAAAATGGAGGACTTGATGACGTGCTCAAAAGTCATTCCCGCTTCTTCCAGAATGGCCCTTAGATTTTCCATGGATTGTCTGGTCTCAGCCTTTATATCGTCTTTAACCAATTCTCCCGTTGTGGGATCAATGGGAATTTGTCCGGATATATAAAGCGTATCTTTTATGAGTACTGCTTGGTTGTACGGCCCAATAGGTGCCGGTGCTTTTGAAGTATTTATTATTTTTTTCATGAGAATGTTTTGGTTCAAGGTAAAAAATATCGAGCTAAAATTATCGCTGACTTCTGTTTTCCCATTTGATATCGCTCAATAGGGAACTCTTTATCCCAATAAAGAAGTACCAACGTTCGTACCTGCCAAAGGGTGTCCAGTCAAAACTTAGTCTAAAACTGCCAAGGTCGCGTTTAAAGGCGAACCGTGTATCGGCAAAACCTTTGTTCTTTAAATCATACCCAGAGTTAAAGCCTACCTCCCATTTGGGTGAAAGCTGAATGTTCCCCGAGAACATTAAGGAATGATTGGTGATTTCACTCTGTCGGTTACTGTTGTTGTATGAGGCCACATAGGTAAAGCGGGCATCCCAAGGCAGTTTATTGTTGTAAATAGGATTGTCCTGTGTGTTGCCTTTGTTTTGTTGCCCCCCGGTCTGTCCTCTGCCAAACGCACGATCTCCACGAACATCATCCATAGCAAATGGGTTGTCACTAAAATCCGATTGCTTTTCCTCGTCGCTTTTTTCCTCTGCGCCTCCTTTTTGGAACATTTCACTGTTTAGCGAAAAACTGGTATTTATCCTTGCTGAGGTCAATCTTGCAATGCCCCCGCCATTTTTTATATTGAGGGTGTTGATGCGGCGACCATTGTTATCAATGGCATAGGGGTCAAAAGTGGCGGCAAAATTAATGGGAACATTTTTTATGATTTCGGTGGCCCCGCTCATACTTACCGGGCTGAGCTTTAAGGAATCCGCCTCTAGGTTATAACTGGCGGAAAACGAAAGATTGCTCAAGATTTTTACTTTCTTGGGTTCGGTGGCCGTGGAATCTTTGTCCCTGACCTTTGCCTCAAGGGAGTTCTGAAGGGAAAAGCTCAAGGAACTACCTTTGTTCAGGGAAGGTCTTCCATAGATGCTGGTTTCGTAGGGAGTGTACTGAACCTCTTCGCCATCCCCATCGGTATAGGATTCGTAGAACTGCTCAAAGGAAGGGGTGTAGCTATAACTGATCGATGGGCGCATTACGTGCCGTAACGCCTGTATCTTTTTATCCTCACCACGGTTCCATGTACCGTACATTGTTGTACCTATACTGGTTCCAAAACTATATCGGTTAAAACGATCAAAACCCGAAATGGTGTCGGTGACCACTTCTTCCATTTCGGCATCATATTGCCGCCTAATGGTTTTCATGGACCAGATATCCTCGTAGTTACCACTTAAACTTACACTAAGGTATTTGGCCAGTTTAAAATTGGTCGCAATGGGTATTCTGTGCCTTGCCCCGATTTTGGCATCATCGAACATACCGCTTTTGAAGAAGTTTTCCTCTGTTGTGGTAATACTGTTCTGCGCATTGACATCGTACTGAAAATTGATGTTTTCAAAAACCCCTTTTTTGATTTCATCCCGTTTCACAAAAGGGTAGATACGTTCCATGCTTGCCTGAAAAGTCGGTAAGGACATGTTGATGGTTCGCTCCTCCGACCGTGTATTTTGGGTATGGCTCAGTGTTAAACTTGTATTTACCGACGGATAGGCCGGAAATGTTTTGGAGTAGCTTATGGAAGAAGCAAAAGTGTTTGTTTGCGAATTGTTCCGGTTTACTTGGTTAAGGGAGTTCGTGTAATATTGACTGGACCCTAAGTTAACGGATGCGGAAAAACGCGAATTGGGGCTGGCCTTGGAGTCTTGGGAGTGCGATATCCTAATGTTGTAGTTGCTGGTTCGGCTGTAATCGTCAAAACCTTTTTGACTGGTGACCAAGTTTTCGTAACTGATGTTTATATTGCCCTTGAACTTATAGCGTTTGGTGTAAATGGAACTTCCCTGCAAACCATAGCTGCCGTTGGTGTAATAATCCCCCGTAATACTTAAGTCCACATAATCACTTATAGGGAGGTAATATCCACCATTTTGGATAAAATAGCCTCTACGGGGATCGTTTCCAAAGGTGGGGAACAATATTCCCGCCACTCTTCCCGTGGTCAAGGGGAAATAAGCAAAGGGCAGGGCAACAGGTGTGGGTACATCCATAATGTACATATTGCTGTACCCCGCTATAATTTTCTTTTTGGGGACAAATTTGGCTTTTCGTACCCTAATATAATAATCGGGGTTTACCGTGTCGTTGGAGGTGGTTAGTTTTCCCTCGTTTAAAAAGTAAACCGAATCGTTCTCTTTTTTGGTCTTTTCGGCATACACTTTCATGGCGTCGCTTCCCAATTGTCCCAAACCCGCCTGTTGCTCGGTTCTGGAATTCCAGATCAGGGCTTTTTGGGTATCAAAATTAAAACGGATGGAATCGGGCCTTACCTCTTGGTCCCCTTGTTTAAAAAAAGGCAGTTGCGAGTAATTGCCCAACGAATCCTTCATGCGCCCGGCATAGACCTCGTTTTTTACATAGTCCATAACAATGACTCCCGCTTTAAGCTCGGTATCCTGATAATAGATTTCCGCTTCGTCGTACAGGTAAATTTTATTGTCCTTTTGGCTAAGTTTTACATAGTCTTTGGCCTTATATTTGATTTTGTCCAAAAGCAAAGGCTGCTTTTTGGGAACGGTATCCGTTGCAACGGAATCCGTCTTTATCGAATCGTTCAAGATGTTCGGGGGCAACAAAGGAGCAGTGATGGTGTCCTTGGAAGCCTTGATGGGCAAAGGTCTGATAAGGTCTTCTTGAGCACTTAAGGTAACTGTGCCACAAAGAAGAACAAATAGGAAAAGTAAAAGATGTTTATTTGGTTGCAACGTGATAAATCCTATTTTTGTGCTAGTTTGGCCCAGTTTTTGGCCTCAAACTTACATATATTTTTTGTTCTACTTATTGGTGATTACGATATTTTTAACCATTAATGAACGCTATAATTACTCAGTTCTTATGAATAAAAGTCGGTTAGCATTTTTAGTTTTTCTACTTCTGGTCCTTTCTTTGACCTCTTTTAACAAAAATGATACCGAGGTATTGCCCAAAGATAAATTTGTTGTGGTCTTGGATGCAGGGCATGGTGGGCACGACCCGGGGAATATTGGAAATGGGTACCTAGAAAAGGAGATAGCCCTGGCCATTGTCCTAAAAGTAGGGAAGGAGCTGGAAAAGCACCCCGATATAAAAGTAGTCTATACCAGGAACGATGACACCTTTGTCGATTTGTTCGTAAGGGGCGATATCGCCAACGAGGCCAATGCCGATCTTTTTGTGTCGGTACATTGCAATGCACATAATTCCAGCGCCTACGGAACGGAAACCTATGTGTTGGGGCTGCATGCCAATCGTCAAAACTTTGAAGTGGCCAAAAAGGAGAACTCCGTAATTTATTTGGAAGATGATTACGAACAGCGATATGCGGAGTACGATATTAATTCCCCAGAATCTGTGATAGGCCTAACCATTATGCAGGAAGAGTTTCTTGACCAGAGCATACAATTGGGAAAAAAGCTGCAGGATAATTTTACCAAAGGACTCAAGCGCAAGGATAGAAAGGTAAAACAAGCAGGGTTCATCGTACTGCACCAAACCTTTATGCCCAGTGTTTTGGTGGAAGCCGGTTTTTTGACCAATAAAAACGAGGGAAGCTATCTTAACTCCAAAAAAGGACAGGAGGAAATGGGAAAGGCCATTGCCGATGCCGTGTTGGCCTATAAAGAGGATATGGGGTTTACATCCACACCAGTGGACGACACCCCTCCAGTAAAGGAGGATAAAATAGCTACTACCGTACCAACGGATGGCCCAAAAAAGCAAGAAGAAGTAAAAGAGAAACAGCCTGAAAAGAAATCTTCCGGGGTCCAGCATGAAGAAAAGAAAGCCAAAGAAGAGACGGGAATAGTGTTCAAAGTGCAATTGATGGCCAGTGGAAAAAATATTGCACTCAATGGAAGTAACTTTAATGGCCTGGGCGAATTGTCCAAGGAGCCCTATAAGAACCTGTACCGGTATATGTACGGGAATGCAAATACTTATGAAGAGGCCAAGAGGTTGAAGAAAAATGCGGATGCCAAAGGCTATACCACATCGTACATTGTGGCATACAAGAACGGGGTAAGGGTTCCCATTACGGATACATTAAAGTAGAATGCTCTCAAAAGTACTCTTGTTATAATTATTCCTAAATTTGTTTAAACCATAAACCGAATCTTTTGAAACTATCCAGGGAAATCAAAACTGGGATTATCGTAGTCGCTGGAATCGTAGCCTTCATTTTTGGGCTTAGCTACTTAAAATCCTCTCCACTTTTTGAGAACAACAAGACTTTTTACGCTGTTTACGACAATGTAGGCGGATTGCAGCCCGGGACCCAGGTTTCCATTAACGGATACAATGTGGGAAACGTCACCAATATCGGCTTTAAGGACAGTTCCGGTAAATTGCTGGTGACTTTATCCATTAACAATGAATTCGAATTTTCCGAAAACAGTATTGCCGAACTTTTTGATACTGGAATCATTGGGGGGAAAGGAGTTCAAATAGTGCCGGTCTTTGATGAAGCACCAAGGGCAAAATCGGGCGATACGCTACAATCCAAAATAAAGCCGGGAATCACTGAGTTGGTACAACAAAAATTGACACCATTACAGATGAAGGTGGAAGGAGCGGTGTCCAATGCCGATTCATTATTAATGAATGTGAACCAAATATTGGACGATCCCACCAAAAAACAGCTTCAAGAAACCATAGTTTCATTAAATCAGCTGGTAAAATCCTTTAAGGGAAGCGCGGATCATCTGAACACTTTGCTGGACAACAATAAAATGCAGTTGGATAGTTCCTTGAAAAATGTAAGTCATATCACCTCCAATTTTTCAAAACTGTCCGATTCCTTGGTAAACTCCGACCTTGGTGGAACCCTTACCGAGTTTAAGACTACCGTGGAAAAGCTCAACGACATATTGGCCAAAATAGAAAGGGGCGAGGGCTCTTTGGGCAAATTGCACCAAGACGACGCACTCTATAACAATTTGGCCGAGGCATCAAGGGAGTTGGATCTATTGTTGCAGGATTTTAGGCTAAACCCCAAGCGTTACGTCAATGTATCCGTATTTGGTAAAAAGCAAAAGGAGTACACGCTCCCCGAGAACGATCCTGCAGAACAGCAAGATTCTACGGGACTAAAAGAAAATCAGTAAATGGAATATTTGCCCAACATTATTTTTGCCGTGGCCCTTATCGTGGGCATTGGGTTCTTTGCCCGCAATGTTAAAAAGTTGTCCAGAAATATCAAACTAGGAAAGGATGTTGATGTGAGCGACAATAAATCCCAACGGTGGAAAAACATGGCAAAGATAGCTTTGGGACAGACCAAAATGGTGGTGCGCCCCATTGCCGGGATTATGCACGTTATTGTTTATGTGGGATTCATTATCATTAATATCGAAGTGCTGGAGATTATCCTCGATGGCCTTTTGGGAACACACAGGCTGTTTTCTCCCTTGGGGCCCGTGTACAATTTTTTGATCGGGTCTTTTGAAATATTGGCACTTTTGGTCATTGTCGCCGTAGTGGTTTTCTGGATTAGAAGAAATATCATCAGAATACAACGTTTTATAAAACCCGAAATGAAGGGGTGGCCCAAGACCGATGGGAACATGATTCTCTACATCGAGTTTGTGCTGATGCTTTTGTTCTTGACCATGAACGCCACGGATTTTCAGTTGCAACAGATAGGGGCGGAACATTATGTGCAAGCAGGGTCCTTTCCTGTGAGCCAGTTTATTGTTCCATTGTTTGATGGGCTTTCCGAATCTTCTTTAATATTGGTGGAACGAACGGCATGGTGGTTGCATATTTTGGGCATTCTGGCTTTTTTGAATTACCTCTATTACTCAAAACATTTGCATATCCTTTTGGCCTTCCCGAACACCTATTATGGAAAAGTAAAGCCACAGGGACAGTTCAATAACCTGGAATCCGTCACCAAAGAGGTAAAATTGATGATGGACCCCGATGCAGACCCCTTTGCCGCACCAGCGGAAGATGAAGCAGCGGAACCCGAAAAATTCGGAGCCTCCGATGTCATGGATTTGAACTGGGTACAACTGCTCAACGCCTATACCTGTACCGAATGTGGACGATGTACTTCGGAATGTCCGGCCAATCAGACAGGAAAAAAGCTATCGCCACGGAAAATTATGATGGATACCCGCGACCGTTTGGAAGAAGTGGGCAAAATTATGGACGCCAACAAGGGCGAGTTCGTTCCCGATGGCAAACAGTTGTTGGGCGATTATATCAGTCACGAAGAACTTTGGGCATGTACCACCTGCAACGCATGCGTAGAAGCCTGTCCCGTAAGCATAGATCCTTTGTCCATTATCGTGGAAATGCGCAGGTATTTGGTCATGGAACAATCGGCAGCCCCTACCGAACTGAACAATATGATGTCCAACATAGAGAACAACGGAGCCCCTTGGCCCTACAATCAAATGGACCGTTTAAATTGGGTAAACGAATAAATCTAGTACTATGAGCGAACAATTGAAGGTAAAGACCATGCAAGAGTTTATGGCAGAGGGCAAACAGCCGGAAATTTTGTTTTGGGTAGGCTCTGCGGGCAGTTACGATGATCGTGCCAAAAAGATTACAAGGGCTTTTGTGAAATTGTTGAACAAGGCCAATGTGGATTTTGCCGTTTTGGGCACCGAGGAAAGTTCCACGGGTGATGTAGCCAAAAGGGCAGGCAACGAATTTTTGTTCCAAATGCAGGCCATGATGAACATAGAATTGTTGAATGGCTACGAAATAAAACGGATAGTCACCTGCGATCCACATTCTTTTAATACCTTAAAAAACGAATACCCAAGTTTAGGCGGTAATTATGATGTGGTCCACCACACACAATATCTCAAAGAACTTATTGATGACGGGCGTTTGTCCATTTCGGGGGACGGATACAAGGGAAAACGCATTACTTTCCACGACCCCTGTTATTTGGGCAGGGCCAATTCCGTTTTCGATGCACCAAGGGAAGTGCTCGGCAAGACCAGTGCTGAATTGGTAGAAATGAAACGACACAGGAAAACTGCCCTATGTTGTGGGGCGGGAGGTGCCCAAATGTTCAAGGAGCCCGAAAAAGGGGATATGGACATTAACGTATTGCGTACCAAGGATGCCTTGGAAACCAACCCCAATATTATTGCAACAGCTTGCCCATATTGCAATACCATGATGACGGATGGGATAAAAGCACATGAAAAAGAAGATAGTGTCACCGTTTTGGACGTAGCCGAACTATTGGCAAGTTCCCAAGGGTTATAAATTGAATATAAACATGTCAGGTCGAGCGCATGTCTCCCGAATATGGGTAGGCGGTCGAGACCGAAATAAACAAAAAAATGCTAGCAGATTTCAATGAATTGCCAGACCACTCCAGAGTTTGGATCTATCAATCCAATAGGAGTTTTACCGAAGAAGAACTGAAGGAACTGGAAGAGGGCCTGACAGCTTTCCTAAAGGAATGGACCGCACATGGCAGTAATTTACATGCCGGATTCGAGATAAAGTACAAGCGATTTATCGTTATCGGATTGGACCAGACCAATGTAAGTGCATCGGGTTGCTCCATTGACGCTTCGGTACACTTTATCCAAAGTCTGGAGCAGCAATACAATGTAGAATTGCTGGACAGGATGAACGTATCCTTCAAACAAGGTGAATACATTGCCTACAAGCCCCTAAAAGATTTCAAGAAAATGGCCAAGGCCAAATCGGTTTCCCCGAACACCATTGTTTTTAACAACTTGGTGGCCACAAAACAGGAATATTTGGACCATTGGGAAGTCCCTGCCAGCGAAAGTTGGCACTCCAGGTTTGTATAGGTTTTAAATACTGGACGTCAAACCTTTAAATTCGATTGATTTCAAGGCATAAACCAACACCGAGATTTTTTCATTGACCACAGACACTTCTCGGCACCTGTCTTTGCCTACGAACGGGATATATTGCTTTTTGGGATTTTAGTAGAACAGAGAATTACAACAACTAAAGCGCTACACTCTTAAATTATCTTAAATCTTATGCTTTCCTCGATGAAATGCAATATTTTTATTGCCAATAAGTTCAGGTCTTAGACAAGATTTTTATGCGGATAAATCTCCATCTCCCCCTTTTTCTACTGTTTTGTTTACAAGCTATCGGGCAATTTAACCCGTTGGTCGTTAAAGACTCCGTGGCCCAAATGGCATGGGTGGAGAACCACTATGCAAACATGACGCTTGAAGAACGGATAGGACAGTTGTTTATGGTGAGCGTTGCATCGAACCAAAGTAAATCCGCAACGGATAGGGTAAGGGACCTTGTCGCATCCGAAGGTATTGGAGGGGTCATCTTTTTAGTGGGGGGACCTGTCCAACAAGCACAATTGACCAACGCATATCAAGCTGCATCCAAAGTGCCATTGCTCATTGGTTCCGATGCCGAATGGGGCATGGCCATGCGTTTGGATTCCACCTACGCTTTTCCGTGGAACATGACCCTGGGGGCGATCCAGGATAGTACCGTTGTGGAAAAGGTGGGGCATCAGATCGGAAAACACGCCAAACGTCTTGGGGTACACATTAATTTTGCCCCGGATTTAGACGTGAACAATAATCCGCAAAACCCCATCATAGGTAACCGTTCTTTTGGCGAAGACCCCAAAAATGTGGCAGAAAAGGGAAGGGCCTTTGTTCGGGGCATGGAAAAAGCAGGCGTACTCACCAGTGGTAAACATTTTCCCGGACATGGCGACACCGCTACCGACTCACACAAATCCTTGCCCATCATCAACTC
Source organism: Allomuricauda sp. (assembly GCF_013911645.1). GTDB lineage: Bacteria > Bacteroidota > Bacteroidia > Flavobacteriales > Flavobacteriaceae > Flagellimonas. Next base: position 1,299,371 of record NZ_JACESV010000001.1, on the reverse strand, counting down.
ATCTTTGGAGCGATTGGATTCGATTGAACTGTATCCTTTCAAAGAAGTAATGAGCACTGGATTGAGCTCTACCATGGTGGCCCATTTGGATGTGCCTAGTTTGGAACCAAGGGAGGGACACCCATCAACACTTTCCAAAAACATAGTTACGGAAGTGTTGCAAAACCAATTGGGATTTAAAGGCTTGGTCATCACCGATGCTTTGAACATGAAGGCAGTTTCGGACTTTGCCCCCGAAGGCGAGGTGGAATTGCAGGCCTTTTTGGCAGGGAATGATTTATTGTTGATGCCGGAAAACGTGCTCAAGGCCAAAGAAACTTTCATAAAGGCATATAACGATGGTGTGGTCACGGAGGAAAGATTAGCCAAGTCCGTCAAAAAAATATTGATGGCCAAGTACAAGGCAGGTCTGTACAATTATCGGCCCGTACGTTTGGAAAACCTCCTTGAAGATTTGAACAGCATTGAAAACGATGTGGTTTACGAGGAGGCCATTGAAGCCGCCATTACGGTGGCCAAAAACAATTTTTCGTTGATGCCCATCAAAAAACTGGATAACAAGAAAATTGCTTATGTGCATTTTGGGGACGATTCCGGGGCCACTTTTCATGCATCATTGAACAAATATTATAAAGTAACCCATATCAAGGCCAAGGATATTGCCCAGTATAAAAAGGAGCTGGCGGAGTATAATTTGGTCATCATCGGTTTCCATAAGGACAATTCAAGTCCTTGGAAAGGCTACAAATTTTCAAAGAACGAGCTTTTTTGGCTGGAGGAAATATCCCGTTTGCGGACCAGTAACACCATTTTGGCCTTGTTCGCTAGGCCGTACGCTTTGTTGGATGTCCTCAATTTTGATACCGTGGACGGGCTAGTGGTGGGCTATCAAAATAGCAGGATAGCGCAGAAAAAGGTGGCCGAGCTTATTTTTGGTGCCATTGGGGCATCGGGCAAACTGCCCGTATCGGCCCATGGCGAGTTTCCAGTGGGCACAGGTGTTGATGTTGAGCCCATTCAACGTTTGGGGTACAGTATTCCAGAACGGGTGGGGATGAGCTCCGAACTTTTGGCCGAGGTCGATACCTTGGTGCAACATGGACTGGATTCCCTGATGTTTCCAGGGGCACAGGTATTGATTGCCAGAAAGGGAAAGGTTGTCTACGACAAGAATTTTGGTAAACCCACCTATCGATCCAAGGAGCGTATCACAGAACAATCTATTTACGACCTGGCTTCGCTAACGAAAATCCTCTCCACCTTGCCCATGATCATGAAAATGGAGGAAGAGGGGGATATTGCCCTGAACGATACATTCGGGGAGCTGATTCCCGAATATGCCGATACCGAGTTAAAAGAGGTGTCCGTCCTCAAAGCCTTATCCCACTACGGGCGATTGCCTTCTTGGATTGCCTTTTATCTGGATACCTTGAACAAAGACCGAAAACCATCATCGGAATTTTACAGGCAAAACCCATCGGAGGCATTTCCGTACAAAGTGGCCGAGCATTTATATTTGACCAGGTCATATAAAGATTCCATCTATAGCAGAATTGGCAGACAAAGCCTTAAATCGAACAGGTACCGGTATAGCGATGTTGGTTATTATGTGTTCAAGGAGTATATTGAGGATACCTATAAAAGGCCTATCAACGAATTGATCGATGAGTTCCTGTACAAACCCATGGGGCTGCAACGAACCACCTTTAATCCCTTAAAAAAATTTTCCAAAGAGGAGATAGTTCCGTCCGAAGAGGACGACTATTACAGATATCAGACGGTGCAGGGCTATGTGCACGATATGGGTGCGGCCATGCAGGGCGGTGTAGGAGGCCATGCAGGACTCTTTAGCACGGCCAATGAGGTGGCAAAGATCATGCAAATGTACTTACAAGGCGGTTACTACGGAGGGGAACGGTTTTTTAACCCCCGTACGGTGAAGCGGTTCAATACCTGCTATTTCTGTAACAAAAATGTGAGGCGTGGCGTTGGTTTTGATAAACCCCAACTGGAAGAAAAAGGCCCTACCTGTGGTTGTGTGTCCAGGCAGAGCTTTGGCCATAGCGGATTTACGGGAACCTATACCTGGGCCGACCCCGAAGAGGAAATTGTCTATGTTTTTCTGTCGAACAGGACCTACCCGTCTGCAACGAATACATTATTGATCAAATCTGGATTGCGGACACGTATTCAGCAAGCCATTTATGATTCCATTATTAATTAGGTAATAAATAATTGCCTTAGATTTGTCTTATGAAAATAGCGATTGTGTGTTACCCAACCTTTGGCGGTAGTGGTGTTGTTGCCACGGAATTGGGTATTGCCCTTGCAGAGCGGGGCCATGAAGTACACTTTATTACCTACCGTCAACCTGTGCGTTTGGAACTTTTGGGTAACAACATCCATTTTCATGAGGTACACGTGCCGGAATATCCATTGTTCCACTACCAACCTTACGAGCTGGCGCTTTCCAGTAAGTTGGTGGATACCATCAAACTGTACGGTATTGAACTGTTGCACGTGCATTATGCCATACCGCATGCCTATGCAGGTTATATGGCCAAAAAAATGCTCCAGGAATACGGAATCTTTATTCCAATGATCACCACTTTGCACGGAACCGATATAACCTTGGTGGGCAAACACCCCTTTTATAAACCGGCGGTTACCTTCAGCATCAATAAATCGGATGTGGTGACTTCGGTTTCAGAGGCCTTGAAAATGGAGACCTTAAAACTTTTTGATATTGAAAAGGATATTGAGGTAATTCCCAACTTTATTGAGACCACCAAGTACAAGAACAATTATACGGATTGCCAACGCACCATGATGGCAAGGGAAGATGAACGGATCATTACCCATATCAGTAATTTTAGAAAGGTTAAGCGCATCCCCGACGTCATTAAAATATTCCATCAGATCCAAAAAACAATGCCTGCAAAACTCATTATGGTAGGCGAAGGGCCCGAAAAGGAAAAGGCGGAAGATCTGTGCGATTCTTTGGGCCTGAAGGACAAAGTGTTGTTCTTGGGCAATAGCAATGAAATTGATCGGATCCTTTGTTTTTCCGATCTGTTCCTCTTGCCTTCGGAAACGGAAAGCTTTGGTTTGGCGGCCTTGGAGGCGATGATCAATAAGGTGGCCGTAATTTCCAGCAACACAGGGGGGATTCCCGAAGTAAACATCGACGGGGTATCCGGTTATTTGGCCAATGTAGGTGATGTGGAGACCATGGCAGCACGGGCCATAGAAATCTTAAAGGATGACGAAACTTTGGAAAAGTTCAAGGAAAATGCATTCAATGTGGCATCAAAATTTGATATAGTACATGTGCTGCCCTTGTACGAAGACCTTTATGAAAAAGCCTTTAAATCACGCTTTAAAAACACTTTTTAACCATCAGATATATAGTCTTCATAGCATTGGTCTGTTTGCTCTCCTGTAGGGCCCAAAAAGAGGGGCATTCCCCTGCGGGCGAAGCAATGGAAGGCATGGTATTGATAGACCATCATAGTTTTATCAACATAGATGTATTCGGGGCACGGGTGATCCGGGATGCAAAATCGTTGCGAAAATTTTATGCGGAAATAAACAAAACCCGTAAACCTGGCCTACCTGTTCCCGTTGTGGATTTTTCCCAAGAGCTGGTAATTTTGGTCTGTTTGGGCGAGCAGAAAGGAGATAAAACGCCCGTATTGTCCAAATTGAAGGAGACCGATGAGGGAATTTCGATGGCCTTGGAGCTTGTTGAGCAGAAAAAGGAGGAAGCAACCACGGTTCAGGCCACTAATTTTCCCTTTTACCTCTACAAAATGCCATTGGTCGATAAAACCATCACTTTCCAAAGGATTGACCATTAGGACTTTTAAAATATATTTTGCCTCTCATCGAAAATAAGCGCACTTTGAAGTGCAAAGTTTCTTTTTTTAAGGGCTTGCTATAGCTTTGATGGCGATAAACCTCAAATCGAGTAAAAATGAATATTTCAAAACCTTTGACCCTGCCGGTCGTGGCTTTTTTTTCTTTTGCATTGACCTATGCACAAGATGTAGAACTGACCAAGAAGGATAGTATTGTACAAAGCTATTGGCTTGTATCGTTGGGAACCAATGTGGTAGATGACTCCGGAGATGAATTTGGAAAACTTTTTGACATAGGCGATGCCTGGAACACAGTTCCTTATCCGTCCAGACTTAGTTTTGGCCGTTATTTTAAAAATGGTCTTGGCTTAGAAGCCATAGGTTCTTACAATAAGTACAAGGAAGGAAAAATTGTGGACAACAATATTAATCCAGGAGATGTGGATTACTGGGGACTTGACTTTAGGGTAAGCTATGATTTGAACATGATTTTGGGACACATGGGCTTTTTTGATCCGTACGTAGGAATTGGTGCCGGGTATACCGATGCCAACAATCAGGGTAGGGGAACCTATAATGCCGTATTGGGTTTTAGGACGTGGCTCTCCGACCACTGGGGCTTGGATTTCAACTCCACAGGTAAATGGGCCATGGACACGGAAAATGCAACCAATCACATTCAGCATGCAATAGGTGTAGCTTATAGGTTTGATGTAGAAAAAGGACTTTCCAGAAAAGGGGAGGAGAAATTGGCCTTATTGCAGGAAATGGAAAAAGAGCAACAAAGGGTTCAGGATTCCATTGCCAAAGCCGAAGAAGAAGCAAGATTGCTGGCCGAACGACTTCAAAAAGAAAAAGAGGCCGCTGAACTAGCTGCAGCGGAGAAGGCAAAAAGGGAAGCAGAAGAAGCTAGAAGAGATGCATTGCAGACCAAGATAAACGATTTGGGGAATGTGTACTTTAAGCTCAATTCCTCTTACTTGACTTCAAAAGATAAAGAATTGTTGGATCAGTTGGTCGTCATCATGAACGACGAACCTGGATTGAAAATCAGGGTTACTGCCCATACCGATTCCAGGGGAACGGAAAAATACAATCAATGGCTTTCCGAACGAAGGGCTGAACGAACTGTAGATTATGTGATTTCAAAAGGAATCTCTGCGGATAGAATCAGTCATGAGGCCTTTGGGGAAACTCAATTGGTAAATGAATGTGCCGATGGGGTTTATTGTACTGAGGATAAACATGCTAAGAACAGGAGGTCGGAATTCATAATAATAGAATTCTGAGCGCGTAAAATCTGATGAAGCTTTCTACAAAGCTCGTTATCTGTCAGTTCGAGCGCCGTCGAGAATCTAAAGTATGTTGATAATCAATGGGTTTCGACTGCGCTCAACCTGACAAATTCACAATTTTGTTGCTTTTTAGGTGACCTCATACCGCTTAATCTTATGCAATAAAAAGACTTCTATAAGCTTCCAATATAGGTTCGCGCCTAAAATCTTGGATTCGTTGTAAAAGTTTGGGCTTGCATGCCTTCAAAAATTCGGGATGTTGCAACACATAATCCAAGGCCTTTTGCATGCAGGCCACATTGTTTACCGGAGTTAGAATGCCGTAGTCGGTAAACATGATATCATCGGTTTTGGCCTCTTTCAGCTCCATCATTTCGTCGGGGCCCGATTTGCAATTGGTGCTTACAATGGGCAGGCCACAACACATGGCCTCCATGAGCACGTTGGGGAATCCTTCGTTTAAAGAACCGAACAAAAAGAAATCGGCAGCTTTTAAATATTGGAACGGATTGCTTTCAAAACCCATCAAAAACACTTGTTCTTCCAATCCAAGATGTTTGATCTTGGCTTCCAGTTGCGACCTAAGTTCACCTTCCCCAAAAATGTAGAGGCGTAGGTTTTTGAAAGGGACTACGGCCTCCAACAAAAAAAGGTGGTTTTTTTCCGGAACCAATCTGCCAATACTGACGGCGTTCACATAATCGGCATCAAAAAAGCCTTCCAGTTTTTCAATTTTGTCGATTTTGTCAATATCGATGGGGTTGTATATGGTTTGGGTCCGTTCTTTGGGAACGCCAAAATTATCGACCAAATCCTGGGCGCTGGCCTTGGCATTGCTTACCACCAAATCCGCTTTTGGGTATAGGCGTTTCACCAAAAAATTATTGATCCGGGATTGAAGGTCGTTCCCACCGTATTGCATGCTCGGAAAGTTGCGTTCGCTGATCATGAGTTTGTAGGGATGATTGGTAAACCAGCGCGCCATAATATTCACGTAGCAGGGGCGCGTTAAAAGGCTGAAGGAATGGGTAATGTTTTCCCTTTTTAAAAAACGTGCATATTTATATGCCAGCCATGGGAGCTTTGCCAATTTTAGAATACCGGATTCGTTTTTTTTTGATTTGGCCAAATAATAAATGGGAACCTCTTCGGGAACAGGGTAAGCCAGTTCCTCCTCGGTCAGTACCAAAACCACGGACTGCCCTTTTTTTATCAAATAAGGGAGCAGGTAGGAGGTGACCCTTTCGGCACCGCCCCCGGCCAAGGAGTTGATGAAGATTGAGATTTTAATGTCTTCGTTCAAAATAGACTGATTATGTTGTTTTCCGTTTTGACTCATCTTATAAATTAATTCTTTGGCAAACCAATTTGTTAAGATGGTCTGGTAAATTTTAATCTTTTGTAATTTCTATATGGAGAGGTTTAATTTTTTAAAAACAATAAATGATGTGGAAAGAAGCGTTTTATTATTAAAAATAGTCACTAACACTTTGTATTTCAGACTTGTGTAATTAAGCTTGGTAAAATTCTTGAGAGGATAGATTCCAATCGATTTCATTTCTTTCAATTGTTCCCATAAGTGTTCAAATTTTAAAGTCGATTGCATTGCTCTTGCAATGCCGAAAAAAATGAAAGAATCCTGTCTTACCCTCATTCTTTTAATAGCACCATCATCGGTACTATCACTCGGTTTCATCGAATTAATTATATCATTGTAAACTACTGCAGCATTCAAATAATCATAAACAAGTTTTTTGTAGTGAGACTCTTCTCTACTGTTCATTGCTGAACTTGGCAATTTAACGTGCATGAGTACAGTATGGTCAAGGTGCACAATACGTTTGGCCTTTAGCAAAACAGAGATTGTAAATATGGCATCTTCCATCCATCTTCCTTCCATAAAACGTATGCCGGACTCTTGTAAAAAATCCTTTTTTATGATATACCACCAAGCTTCATTACCGTATTTTTTTTCGCTTATATACTCTATCCCCGAATAAATTCGAGGTTCTTCATTTTCTTTGCTGATATCTTGGTAATCGGCCAAGGAATACGTGTCGGTATCTTTGGTTTTAAAGGCCAAAATGTCGGTATTGAACTTCTTTGCGGTTCCTAAAATGTTATTCAGTACATCCATTGTCAAATAATCGTCAGGGTCAAGAAAGTGGATATATTCTCCCACAGCGGCGTCCAATCCTACATTTCTTGCCGCTCCCACACCTTTATTTTCTTGATCGATTACCTTAAAATTGGCATGCTTTTTTGCGTAAGTGCTGGCAACGTCATGACTTGAATCGGTAGAACCGTCATTAACCATGATTACCTCGTAGGCATCTGGACTAAGGTTTTGCCGTAATATGCTATCCAAACAATAGGGCAAGTATTTGGCTACATTGTAAATGGGTAATATAATGCTTAATAACATAATGGTTTTTTAAGTAAATTAAATTAGATTATTCCTAGGAGTTGAGTATATGGCTTATTGTTAAAGTACTATCCAAGATTATTCATAATATCGCTCAACTTATCGTAATTTTTGGCAATTTCCATGATTTCATCAAAATATTCCCCAAATAAGGGGCCATTGGTGATTTGGTGCAAATTGATGCCCTGACCAAAGGTATTGAACTCGATTATTTTGATTTCAGACTTATCATTTACCATAACATCCCAGGATACAAGTCTAAAATAAGGCATTTGTTTATGCACTTTTTCAATGGTTGCAACAATTTTTTCATTCTCTGGAAAAACAAAACCATTAAATCTATCGTCATCACCTAAACTTTTTGTTTTGACTCCAAACTGATCGATTCCAAAATCAGTAAGTTTTCCCTCTAAATCCACACCAAAGGCAACACCTCCAGAAGAAGTGTTATCGGTAAATGAACCTTCTTTTCCTGTCCTCAGTAATTTGGACAAAATAACAACACCCGATGGCCTTAAATAGGACATGACCCTGATGGTATTGATGGAGGTTGGGTTAAATTTAGATAACTCGGCAGATTGCTTTAAAATTTCCTGTACCACAAAGTCTTTTTTATATTCGTCGAACAGTGCTTTCAAAAACTTCTTTTTATCGTTTGAGTTATCCAAAACTATTTTTCTCACCCCATTGCCTCCCCAAGTGCCCATGGAATGCTTGATAACAAATTGACTCAACTCTGAGCAATACTCTAAAGCCTCATCAAGGGAAACCATCTCATCATTGATGTAATAAAACCCATTGCAGTTTTTTAGCATGGTGTTTGGTGTTAAATTGGGATCTACAAATTTTTCCATGGAAGCTTTGTCTTCCCATGCAGGATGAAGAGGAACCCTATTCAAAGCGGGCTCAATGTATCCATAGAAAAGGTGTTCCGGAATAAAATCGATATGTGGATAACTAGCTGCACCATTATAGTACCTATGCCACTTTAATGAAATGTTGTTAAATCCATACTTCGCAAACCGCTCCACAATTTGTTTTTTGGTTCCAGAGTTTAAACTGTGAACCTTAGTTCTACGTATTAATTTATTTATTTTGTTATTGTAAACTTGTTCCATCCGTTTGAGACGGATGAGGGAATTGACTTGGAAAAATAATCTTTTTGAAGTCGACATAATGGAGCGATTAGTTTAGTTGGCTATAAAATTTGGAAAGGTATGGTTTACGGATACAAACAAAACAGGAGTTACTAAAGTTCTCAAGACGATAGGTTTAGTTCACTTCCCAGTCTTTCATCCCAAATTTTGGGAACAATGGGCATAAGCCCACTATCGTGGCAAAACGTCAGTTCCCCAAAAAATAATTTATCGTTCACATCGTACCAATCCACTCGAACATAGGTAAAAGGCTCGGCCAGTTTCTTGGATAATTGTAGCATTTCTTTTAGTGTTTTTGGCTTTGGAACATCTTGTTCACTTGGTTTGGTTGATTTTCCCCTGCCTTTGGGGGATGACCAGCTATATGGTTCTCTTTGCCATTGCGGGGAATACCAGTTCCTATAATGTGTATTTGTATTACGTCCCATGTCCACACTGATCATTCTTGGTTTTCCATTAAAACAGTGTACTTTATAATCAAAAGGAATTTGCCCATTCTTGTCTTCTAATAATTTTTCAACTATAATCCTGGGTTTAATATGTTTGTATTGCCATTCTTTCGATTTGCCATAATAATTGCTGGATAACCTATACTTCAGTGCTTTACGGATTACTTCCCAGTTCACTGAACGAATATCTCTAACAAAATACCCACCTCCACTATCGTTATTGGTTTTAATAATGCAGGGAAGTTTGTTGATGTTTTCTGGTCTAACATCTTTTACATTGACTGTGTGAAAGTACAATGGGACCAAATATTCATCACCTATGGTGTTTGAGATATATTTTCTAACAGCATATTTGTCGGTACATTCTGTATGAAGATTAGTCCGGTCATTAAGTTTTAGCCAAGTAATTTTTTCGTTTAAGGTTTTGGGTGCATTAAGGTCAGGTAAATATCCCTGATAAAACCAAAACTTCATAGCAATGTAAATTCTATCCGGAAGGATTGAGATGATGGGGTGTATAAAGCTAGGTAAAGCCATTTATTCGTTTTTATGTTACAATTTGATTGAAAAAGTCTTCGTACTGCCGAATAACAATATCTGAACCAAATTTTTCTCTAACTATTTTAGAAACCTTGCTAGGAGAAAATTCACTTAGGTTGTCTTTCACATAGTTGATTTTTTTTATGAATTCATGTTCATTTTCGACAATAAATCCGTTTGAATCGTTCGACATAATTTCATTTATTCCACCAGGTGCCTCAAATACAATGGCGGGAGTTCCTGAACCAAGACTTTCTAATAATGCATTTGGAAACCCTTCATAATAAGATCCTTGTAAGTATATATGGTGTTTGTATAACTGTTCGTATACTTTGTCGGTAAATGGTATATGGATTATTTTGTCCGAAATCCCAAGATTTTTTGCTAGATCTAACAAGTTTTTCTTTTTAGGTCCATCTCCTATGATGGTGTATGTAAAATCGAAAGTTATTTTTGATAAACACCTTAAAATTCGATCATGGCCTTTTTGTTTTGTTAAGCGACCTACGGTAATGAACTTGATTGGGCTTTCGAGAAGCTGTACTTTTTTAACCTGTATTTCGTTAGAAACGGGATTGTTAAGTACCTTCAGTTTCTTAGAATCAGAAATTCCAGTTTGTAATATGTCGTTTTGCATATCATTGGACTGGCAGATTATATAATTAATTCTGTTATTCGCGAGCTTTGTAATGAATCTATTCTTTACTCTTTTAAAATAAGGTTTTTTCAACTCAGTTTTTCTGTCCTCACTTAGAACGTAGGTTTCCCTTGTGACACATACAAGTCTTGGAAATAAATAAGAAAGTAGGCCAACTAGTTGATTAATGTGAGCCAAGGTTCCAAAAAGAATATCAGGCTCATATTCCTTCAAAATGCGGAAAATTTTGAAGAATGCTTTTCGAACTTTTGTTTCGTTTAAATAACAAACATCTATTCCAGCAGTGGAATAAACAGAGTCTTTTTCAAAACCAACAACTATAAGTTTAACCGTAAACAGTTTTGAAGAAAGATTTTTTGCCAAAAAAACCATAACCCGTTCTGCTCCGCCTGCTGATAAGTTGGGAATACAGAAGAAAATTTTAACTTTTTTTTGAGCCACGCTATTCAAATTAGTCTGTTTATATTTCGAAAGGAAAACGTTTAAAAGCTTTTCATATTATTTTTTTAATCATTTGATAGCCTATATTTTATTTGGAATCGGTTTTTAGATAACCCATTATACCCTTTGGTAGGTTCAAGATGGCGGGAATTAAACAACAGAGCTTTTTTCTAATTCCTAACCTAACCTCTTTATCTTTATGATAAAAACTTGCCTTCAAATACTCAAATGAATATCTTCTATAGAATGGCTGCGTTAAATGTGAAAAAAACGGAACGTCATAAAGTTGATAATAAGCATTATAATATTTAATTTTTTCAAGCTCTAATCTTGATTTTTTCTTTTTAATTAACCCATCTGGACTTGAGAAATATTTTCTATGAACAATGTTTATGCATAAAAAATCATGGTCTTGGTTAATTCTTTTCCATGTAGCACCTTCTGGGATAAAAGAGTGCTTGCTGTAACTCATTTTATATTTCTTGAGTATTTCGGTTCTCCAGCTATGCCATTTTTCGCCAGCAATCTGTTGTTTTCTTTCCAAAACCCGTTCTTTGTAATTTACTTGCCAAAAGTTATGCGGGAAAGGTTCACCAACCAATCGCCCTTGCTCATCATCGGTTAATGTCCATATTGTTGCGATTTTTTTCGCATCTTTACTCAATTCAACACTTTTCCATAACACTTTCAATTCAGCTATTGTCCGGGATACAAATGTATCATCACTATCCGCAATAATTGTAATAGGGCGATGGCAATATTTAAACCCTTGATTTAAAGCGTAGGGCTTTCCCTTATTTTCTGATAATTTATGGTATTGTATAGAAAATTTATTGGATTCGGCTATCCAAGAATGTACTAGAGCATCCGTATCATCAGTACTGGCATCATCCATTATAATCCAATCAAAATCCTGATCTGTCTGATTACGCAAAGAACAATAAACTCTCTCTAGTGTATGGGATCTATTGTAGGTAGGAGTAATAATACTAAACATAGCATTGTTATTTATGTAGTTTTTTTATATACAAGTATATAGCAATTGAATTTCCTAGAGAAACTAATGAGGTTGCCAAAGCAAGCCCTTTGGTGCCCATTAATTCCATGAATATATAATTTAGAGAAATATTAAGAGCTAAACTTATCAACGAGGATAATACTAGAAAATTATTTTTATTAATGGCCGTCAGGTATTTGTTCATTATGATACCAACGATATAAAAGGGTAGTTGAATTAGATACATCTGCTGAATCACATAAACCTGTGTGGTGTCCTCAGAGGTAAAAGCCCCACGTTCAAAAAGTATTTGGACAATAAGCTTGGAGAGAAAAATTAAAACCACCGTGATAATGCCCATTAATCCAAGAGCTGTTCTTAATACACGTTTTAAATACTCATACAATTTATGATGGCCTTCCATCGCTTTTTTGGAGAAATAAGGCAACAAGGTGTTTCCAATAGGGGCACCTGCCAATCCAATGACTACCATCGGTATTTTATGACCATAATTAAGGGCTGCAATAGCACCAATAGCAATTTGGGCCGAAAAATATTGGTCCACCATAGGGTTGACCCCATTGATTAAGCCAGATGACATTTTTGCCGGAACCTGAGTAAGTAAAATTCGTATGTTTTTATTTTTAAAATCAGGTTTGTTGAAAGCGAGCACTTTCTTTTTAAGCCCTAATACGATTAAATAGAGAAAACTGACTATACTGCCCAATAGCAAGCCCAATGCCAGTGTTTTTTCCTGTAATTCGGATTGAAAAAAAAGTAGTAAAACAATTGTAATAATTGGGACAAATATGACATTCAAGGATGAATATAGGAATTCATTTTCAACCATTAAGAGCCCTGATATCAAAGAGGAGATTCCCCAAAACAGGATACAAGGGAGGATAATCCATAATTGTGTTTTGATAAGTTCGTAGTATTGAGCTTTATGACCTGGAAAAAGAAGTTCCAAATAGGTGTCAATACCTATATAGGTGACACCTATCATAAACAGTGCTATCAACACCGTAATTATAAAACTGGAACCTTGAAAGGTTCCTGTATTTTTCTCAACTTGCTTTTCTTGTACGTAATTGGGGATAAAGACGCTGCCATAGGCATTAAGGAATACACTTTGGATAAATTTTGGAACCAGAAAAGCGATGAGAAAAGTATCCAAAAGCTCGGATACACCATATGCATCAGCAATCAATATTTCCTTAAAAAAACCAACTCCTTTTACAAGCAATGAAACTATGGCAACCGTCAACATGTCTGACAACAGTTGACTTTGATATTTTTTCCAAAGTTTTTTCAATTGGAGGAACCAGTATTTTTTATCATTTCGCATACCTTAGGGTTGATTGGTTTCGCTCATCACCTTTTTTCTATGGAAAACATATTATTCTCCCTAACTGTTGTAGATGTAGGCTTTAGTTGGATGGCAATCCACATCAGTAAAAAGATGGAGTAGTCGTTGGTCATAAAATTATGGTTGGTCATTAAAAACAATGATAATGCAACCAACATCATAAGACCATAAGGTTTTTGTTTGAACTGGTTAATACCTCTAACAAACAGTTTGCCTAAGAAAGCCAAAAAAACAAAGATAGGAAGTATACCGCCTTCTCCCCATATAAGCAAGTAGGTATTATGTACCCCAAAATTTGTTGCAGCTACACCATTTCCATAAAATGATCGGTAACCATTCCCGAAAATGGGTCTGGAAAGAATAGCATCGTAATATCGGGCCCAAGTTTCTGTTCGAGAGTCTTCATTTAATGCGCCAGTGCTTCTTTGCTGCCCTCCTTTTACCAAAACGGCTAGCTGTTCCAATCGAGGGTTTTTAACCGGAAGGAATTCGTTGTAAGTGACCAATAAAACCAATACCCCAAATCCAATTACTAACATCTTGACATTTTTCAAACTCAACCGGATAGAAATGAGGTTAATTAAAATCCAGGTTACCATGAAGGTCCGGGATAGGGTAATTAGTCCCAAACCAGTAAAAGATAGCTTGCCAAACAGCTGTAATGATTTGAGAGTAGTGAAGCTCAGGGCTAAGCCCATTAAACAGACCAAACCACCATTGTTGGCGTCCAAATAAAAACCGCTATAGCGTCCGTAATCGGCCAAAGGACTTTGAAAAAGAAAAATATTACCCAAGATAGATAATGCACCAATCAATAGGAAAAACCAAAGTTCTTTTTGAGAGGTATTCTTTACTACCTCATATCCGCCCCAGATAATGATGAAATACTTAATTACGGTTACATAAAAAGAATAAATCCCTTCAATATATTCTTGACTCACTAAAATACCAATCAAAAAATATACTCCCCCAAAGATGAGCATTTCATAAGAGTTCCCGGTTTTTTTGTTGAGGATAACATAAGCTAATATCAATCCATAAGATGCATAACTTAGTAGGGAAGATATAGAAGAATTTATATACACTAGAGCAAATGCAGGGAAATTCCATATAATAAGGCCTAAAATAACGTATCGCAGTATGGGCAATACCTCTTGCTTTGATTCCATTATTTTGCAGTTAGTTCTTTAAACAAACCATTCCATTTATTTATAATTTCTGATAACTCAAACTTTCTCATGCTTTTGGGAGCATTTTTAGCTAGTTGCAACCTTAGACCTTCATCTTCCAGTAAAAGTCTTAGATTTTGCTGCATAGATTTTGTATTTTGGTTTTCCACGAGTAGTCCATTGATTTTATGTTCAATTAATTCACGAGGCCCTGATATACAATCGTAAGCAACACAGGCCATCCCATTGCTTAAAGCTTCCATCAATACCATAGGTAGCCCCTCGAACTTGGATGGCAAAATAAAAATTTGTGAACCTTGCATCAGGTCTTGTATATCTTCACAAAAGCCAGGCAGGATTACTTGATTTTCAATATTAAGTTCTTTGCTTAAATTGGTCAAAGCATACATTCCTTCATCACCGTTGCCGGCAATGGTCAATGTCCATTCTTTATGTTTGTGTAGTAAAGGAGCAGCTATTTTTAGTAAGCTGTCAAATCCTTTATCCTCATACCTGTTTAATGCACCAGCTGCTAAAATATTTTTCTTTCTTTTATGAAGAAGAGTTATGTAGGTTGGCAGAATGATAGGATTGGGCATAATTACGACTCTTGGATTCAGTTTTCTGAAGAAGTCAAAATCGTAGTGCGTTAGCACGGTCACTGCAGAAGCTAAGGGGTAAATAAATTTCCTTATATATTTTTTTTTGCTCGTAAGATTGGCCAAATGATTGGTATGCTCGCTAACTATTATCTTAAATCCAAAAAGTTTTGCAATTGGCACAGCTACAAAGGCATTCATTGGCATAAATGATATAACTACATCCGGCCTTGAATCCCGTCCTTTGTAATACTGAAACAGGTTTAATAAAGATCTTAAGGTATGGTTTTTAAACTTTCCATGGTACAACTTTTCTCTTTTTACCAGTGAATCAATAAAAAAAATTTCACCCTCGTTGAAGGTAATCAAGGTAACATTATTAGTTTTAGCGAATCCATTGGCCAATGTTGCCATTACTCTCTCAGCTCCGCCTCCATCAAGACTATCAATAACAAAGTCAATCTTCATTTTTGCTTTAGAATTAGTTTGTCTCCTAATGTTAAATCCCATTCAAAAGGATATATGGGTTTACTTCCCGCATGATGATATAATGTTAACTCCCCAAAATAAAGCTTATTATTAATAATGTACCAATCCACCCTTAAATATTTAAAATCTTTTGCCAACTTTTGTGACAATTGAATCATCTCTTGTAAACACTCAGGTTTTTCAACATCTTCTTCGCTTGGTTTTGCATAGGTGCCATTTCGAATTCGCCCACCCCATTCATAGGGTTCTCTATTCCATTGTTTATTGTACCAATTGCAATATTGGTTATCACCTCCTCTCCCAATATCTACATTGATCATTTGAACTTCTCCGTCAAAACAATGTACTTTATAATCGTTAGGGACGTTTCCATTATGATCACCTAGTAATTTCTCGACTATAATTAATGGTTCAATATCCTTATAAACTAGCTCACGTCCAACCCAATAAAAGTTTTCAGCCAGATTGGCTCTTAACTGATTTTGTAATCTTCTCCAATTATTCTTGATATTTTTATCTTTAATAACTATACCACCTGAGCTGTTATGATTTGTTTTTATGATTACTGGATAATTGGGTAAATTTTCAGGAATGATATCTTTAGGGTTTTTGGTCATATAGGCCAGTGGTATTAAATAGTTTTCACCAATCTCACTTTTAATAACTTCCCTTACCCTATATTTATCGGCAAGCTTGTTACCGATTGGATTTTCGTAGTGTAATTTCAACCAGTTTATTTTTTCATTAAGAGTTTTAGGGTTTTTAAGATTCAATTCATAACCAAAGTTTTTTTTAAACTGCAGGAGAATGAATTTTTTACGCGACAAATACTTTTTCTGCGAAAAAAACTGATATGCCAATACCAATGGTTTAAGAATAGTAAAGCCAAATAGGTTTTTGGTATAAAAATCATTAAATAGAGCTTTCATCTTGGAATTTTAATGAAAAATATAAATGAAGAAATAACCTAAAAAAAAAAGCTGTTCAAAGGAACAGCTTAATCGATAATGGACAAGTTTTTAAACTAAAATACTTTTCTCATTCTTGATTTGGAATTAATGAGAACACGAATTCTTCAATATTAGTGTAACCATTTCCGTTATAATCGTCCGAAGGTGCTGCGAGTAAATCTCCAAAAGTCCTTATTTCCCATGTATCAGCCATACCATCTTGGTCCGTATCATAGCTTTCAGACCAATATCCAGCAGTCTTGTTGGGAATAGTTTCAGTTTCCCAATTCCCAGTACCATTATAAAAATCTGTAATGTCCTGTAAATCCATTTCATCTCTATGGATAGAATTGCCACAATTACCCAAAACATTAGTTATAATATTCTCTGAATCATGTTCCCATGATTCAATTAAACTATTTGTTATCACCCTATTCGGTTCACTGTATGTTTGTGCTCCGCTACTTTTTAAAATATGCCCGTCGATTTGAAAATTACCGTTCACATGAAGATCACCATCTGTTTCTAAGGCATTAGGATTATTATAGGTGTTAACTCCATATCCTATGGCATATCCATTACCATTAGGATATCCTTTTTTGTAAACATTGGAAATTATATCAACTATGCTACCCCAAGCCACAGTCGTACCCCAATCATAACCATAAATCACATTGTTGATTTGCTCCGCATTTTCCTTGTTCAAACCATAGCCATAAAGCACGTTTCTGTCGCTGGTATTATGGAGATAATTCCCAAACACTGTGAGGTTGAATACATTTGTGCCTACTAAAATATTGTAAGAGGTATTTGACTCTCCTACCATAGAATTTTGCAACGTTACATTTCTGATTTCATTGTCAATTCCGTTAAAGCTAACAACCTCATCGTCGCCGTGAGAAAAAGTTAAATGATCAAGAATAAAGTTTTCTATTAGAGGCTTGTCAAAGTTCTTTATCCTCAGGCAGTCCCTAGTAATTACAGTATCCCTAGTCTCTTTTAACCTAATGGTCAAATATCTTAAGATAATATTTGACTCACTTATTTCTATGCCATAATTTCTAATGGTAATGCCTGGATAGGGTGCTGTTTGTCCCAGAACCGATAAATCTCCGGAACCCTTACCATTCGCTTCCCTAATCTGCAAAGGATTTTCAAGAAAAATATCACCTCCAACATCAAAAACTACTATTCTTGGACCTTGCGCTTCTATGGCTGCTCGTAGACTCCCTGGTCCGCTGTCATTTAGGTTAGTAACATGGATAATCCTGCCACCACGTCCACCTGTGGCATTTCTACCAAAGCCTTCCGCTCCTGGAAAGGCTTTCACCGCCCCCATATCCACATCGCCATATTGAGTATTGACGACCACGGTGGCCTTTTTTTCATATTTGTTTTGACTACCTTTTCCTCGTACCTCGACGGTATAGGTAAATTCGTCGCTTACCATACCATTGTTGCCGGCCTTGTTGGCAGATTCCGGTTTTGGTGAATAGGTTATGGTATTATCCTCGTTGAGGCTTATGTCGCCTTCCAGAGCATCGGAAACCGCCACAATTTGAAAGCTTTCCAAATCTTGGGAAGGAATACTGTCATTTTTCAACACATCCAAGATAGCTGATTCCACAGCTCCGGAAATTGTGAATTCATCATTGTTTACACTAAAAGATACTGAGTTTATGAGCTCGCCATCCTCAGTTGTTTCTTCTTCAATTTGGTTTTGGATCGTTTCATCGAACAGATCATTATCCTTACTACATGAAGAAAGCGTCAGGGAAATAAAAAGCAATAAAAGACTCACGTACGAAATGGTTTTGTGGGATGCCATTTAGAATAAAGAGGTTAAGTGGTTAAAAACTATATTTCCGACTTGGGAAACAAATCTAATTTAATTGTATGTTTTATCGACGTAAAACTATTTTTTTTCGATGAAATGCACTTTATAATCAATTGATTCTCTGTACTTATTTATTTTTTCGATGAAAATAGGTTTTAATCAGGTGAAATACATTATAAACGTTTGTGTTACGTGGGCAATGCTTTTTTGGATGTGCAAGGCATTGATTATCGATGAAATACACTCTTTTTTAACATCGAGGCGTTTTTTTTAACATTCGGATATCCAATCAACTTTTAGGTGCTGGTTAAATTCTTGTTGCTAGCGTAATAAGATTCCGAAATACTTTAGTTGAGAGAGCTAGGGATTGAGGTAGTTGACCGCAGGGGGTCGAGTGACGAGAAGTTTTCAGTCAACGAGATTCCGAGATTCCTCTTCGTGCTTCATTCGGAATGATAAGTAACAAAAAGGTTCTCGACCTGCCGGCCTTTAGATTTGTTTTATAGATAAAACTTATAATGGTGATGTTGGAAAGAGGGGGTCCGGGGGAGACTGATAACTTGACAAAATGTTCATAATTTTATTGGTAAACAAAAAAGAACGGGGTGAACTTTCCTGCCGCAAAGGCTTTGAGGCCTATTGCCTGTATCAGTCCCCGTTCAGGCAGGTACAATCTTTCTTCATTTTACTCATAAAGATTACTCGAACTGACGCCTAGAACTAAGTTCTATGTTCAAAACACACAATGGGTATTTAAGAGTATTGTGTTATTTCGAACGCAGTGAGAAATCTTATTGGAAATTTAAAATTATGAGATTTCTTTTTGTGGCTCATTAGGAAGTATGACACATAAACTCCTACTGTTATTCTGAAGGGGCATGGCGACTGAAGAACCTCTTATATAAGAACAAGTTCAAGGACAAATTCAAGTACAAGATTATGGATTCTTTGTTGCACTCAGTATCACAAAAAAGATGGTTCTTGCAGATTCGTGGAATTTGTGTCAATTGTAGCCAAAAGTCATTCGGTATGACACTTTTTAAGCCTTTGGTTTGTATTCTATAAATTTTTATAGATGGTCCCCTCTCCAGTTTCGCCAAGGGAGGAGTTTTCCTCCTTTGGAGGGATTAAGGGAGGACTTGATACCTGGATGGCAAAGAATTTAACTCTTTCTTTAAAACCATGGATTTTAGAATCCATAGTGGTTTATTCATAAAAACCATTATACCAATCCACAAATTCTTTTACTCCCTTTTCAATGGGTGTATCGGGTTTGTAGTCGTAGTCTCTTATCAAGTCGTTCACATCTGCCCAAGTACTTTCCACATCACCGGGTTGGATGGGCATTAAATTTCGTTTGGCCGGTGTGTCCAAGGAGGACTCAATGGCATCAATAAAATCCGTAAGCTTTACCTGTTTGTTGTTGCCTATATTATAAATCTTATAAAGTTCGTCCTTTCGTTTGCTTTCCGCTACAGGGGTTTCTATAATTTTGCCCATTCCCCCGACAATATCATCCACATAGGTAAAGTCCCTGGCCATATTACCATAGTTGAACACATTGATGGGCTCGCCCTTTTTTATGGCATCCACAAAGAGGAACAGGGCCATGTCCGGTCTTCCCCAAGGACCATAAACGGTAAAGAACCGAAGCCCGGTTGTGGGCAGTTGGTACAAGTGGCTGTAGGTATGTGCCATAAGCTCGTTGCTCTTTTTGGTGGCAGCATAAACACTAATGGGCCTATCCACGGTGTCTTCCGTGGAGAATGGGATTTTTTCGTTCAATCCGTAAACGCTGGAGCTACTGGCATATACCAAATGCTTAACCTTGCCATGTCGGCAGCATTCCAATACATTGGCAAAACCCACCACATTGCTCTGGATGTATGCATCCGGATTTTCCAAACTATAGCGCACACCGGCCTGGGCTCCCAGATTACAGACTACATCGAAGGTGTTTTCTTGAAACAGCCGATCCAAACCTTGGCGGTCGGCTAGATCGAGTTTTATGAACATCATTTGCTCGCCATGCAATGTGCTTGAGGATATTTGTCCGTCAACTTCTGCTTTGGCCCTTGGAATGCCCAGTTGCTGTATACGGGCATATTTTAACCCAACATCATAATAATCGTTGACATTGTCCATGCCAATTACGGTATGACCGTTTTTGATCAGAAGCTCACAAAGGTGGTATCCTATAAATCCTGCTGCCCCGGTTACTAAGATGTTCATTGGTTGTTTTTTATAAATTCGTATTGCTATATATTATTTCGCTGAGTTTTTCTTTAAAATATCCTCGATATATTTTTCGGTCGAGGCTGCCATTTGGTGTGTTGAGAAGGTTTCCAAAAAGGTTTTTCTTGAATTCTTGCCCAACTCCGCTATCAGTTTTCTATCCCGTATCAAATTAGAGAGCTTTTCTGCCAAATGGTCGGGATTTTCCTTTGGAATTAAATATCCATTGTAGCCGTCCCTCACCATTTCATGAACCCCGCCCACATCCGAAGCTACTATGGGAACTCCTACGGACATGGCCTCACATATAGAAAGGGGGAGCCCCTCAAACCTGGAGGTAAGCACAAAAATATCCGACTTGTTCAAAAATGAGGGGATATCATTGCTTTCACCATGAAAGGTGATCAAATGGTCGATCTTCATTTTCTTGGACAGGTCCACAAATTCTTGGTGCAAATCCCCATGGCCCACCAAATCCACTTGGATAGGTGCATCTTTCAGGTTTTGTAACGCCTTAAACAAGGTCATGTGATCTTTTTGATATGAAAAACGGGCCGTCATTAATAGGGTAATCGGGTCTTCCTTTGCTTCTTTCCGTTCTTCTTTTAAAAAGTCTGGACTTCCGTTATAAATCACCCGCATTCTGGATTCGGGGACTATGCCGTGCTTTGAAGCCAAATTGAAATCAAATGCCGAAACAGTGATCAAATGGTCGGTAAACCTGCCCATCACTTTTTCAATGGCCATGTACATATATCGCTTAAGCCCCTTTACCCCGGGCGTAAACGACCAACCATGGACTGTAAAAATGTTGGGCATCCCTATTTTATGACAAGCAAGTCGGCATAAAATTCCCGCTTTGGATGAATGTGAGATTACAATATCCGGTGCTTCCTGTTTCAATAATTCGCAGATGGTCTTGTAGCATTTAAAGTCGTTTATGGGTGAAATTTCCCTTTTAAGACTTGGTATGCAGGTAACCTTTACGTTAAGTGCTTCAAGCCGTTTGGTCAAAGTACCCTCTTGTCCGACCATTACCTGAACCTCATGACCGCTATTGACCATGGCTTCCGTATTATTGAAAAGTACCATTTGAGCTCCACCAATAGGTTCGCTAAGTGTTATAACCTGAATTATCTTCATTTGCCCAAAAGGTGTGTTTTTCTGAATAAAAAGCGTGTGGCCATATAGTACGTGTAGCACATAACTGGATGCTAAACCCTATGGTTAGCTTCCGTTTTGTCCAATTTTGTAGAATTTAAAGCCCAGAGCCTCCATTTTTTTGTGGTCTAAAATTCTTCGCCCATCAAAAACAAAGGCTGGCTTGAGCATGAAATCGTGTATGGCTTGCCAATCGTACTCCTTAAATTCGTCCCATTCGGTTAACACGGCAATGGCGTGGGCATCTTTTGCAGCTTCGATAGGGTTGTTTACAACGGTTACCAATTTTTCGATTTCCTCCCTTGATTTGTTTCCGAGGTATTCCAGATCGGCATAAATGGTTTCTTTGGATACCTTTGGGTCGTACACCACAATATTTGCATTTTCTTCCAAAAGAGCATCGGCCACATATATGGCTGCAGATTCGCGGGTATCGTTGGTATCTTTTTTAAAGGCCCAACCATAGAAAGCTATTTTTTTGCCCGAAACAGTATTGTAAAGGGTGGAAATAATATTGTCCGCAAAACGTCTTTTTTGGTAATCGTTCATTATGATCACCTGCTCCCAATAATCGGCAACTTCTTGCAAACCAAAGCTTTTGGCAATGTAAACCAAGTTCAAGATATCTTTTTGAAAACAAGATCCCCCAAAACCAACGGAGGAATTCAAAAACCGAGACCCAATTCTAGAATCGTATCCAATTGCCTTCGATACTTCGGCAACATTGGCATCTGTTCTTTCACAAAGTGCCGAAATTGAATTGATGGAAGAGACACGTTGTGCCAAAAAAGCATTGGCCACAAGTTTGGAGAGTTCGGAAGACCAAACATTGGTCTGTAAAATACGCTCTTTGGGCAGCCAGTGCTCGTACACCCAGCTTAAGGCATCCTTGGCTTCTTGCCCCGATGGGGTATCCGCCCCACCTATCAATATACGGTCCGCATCAAGTAGGTCATCAATGGCGGTCCCTTCTGCGAGGAATTCGGGGTTGGATAATATTTCAAAATTCACATTGTTGCCCGTATTCTCCAAAATACTTTTCAGTGTTTCTGCTGTCCGAACAGGAAGTGTGGATTTTTCAACCACAATTTTATCGTTAACGGCCACTTTTGCTATGTTTCGGGCACATAGTTCAATATATTTTAGGTCAGCCGCTTGGCCTTTGCCCTTACCGTATGTTTTTGTTGGTGTATTCACGGAGATGAAGATCATATCGGCCTCATCTATGGCGCGGTCCACCTCGGTCGAGAAGAACAAATTTTTCCCTCTGGCCTTTCCTACAACTTCTTTTAAGCCAGGTTCGTAAATGGGAAGCTTATCCAAATCTTCATGGTTCCAAAGATCTATTCTTTTTTGGTTTATATCGACTACATTTACCGTTATTTCAGGACATTTAGAGGCAATTACAGACATAGTGGGGCCGCCAACATAACCGGCTCCAATACAGCAAATATTCTTGATTTTTTTCATGCTTAATTTTTGTTGAATTCAAAGATGGTAAAAAAAATATGAGACTTGCACTTGATTTTAGACCAAGTCACCTTTTTTTGGATGAAAGGGAATAATAGTGATTGCATTTAATCGGTCATTTATTTTTGGTATGATTATTTATTGTGCAAGGAAAAATTCTGTCAGACGATAAAATGGAATCACAAAGATAAAAAGGTAAATTAGTTCGGTTGAACGATTTTTCATAAGCTTAAACGAATATAAAAAGAGGTTTGTGGAAGACTGATATACTTTTAGTCGCGATTTTATGTTTTATTAAAACTCGAACTATCCTTTAATATTATGTCAATACATAAATAGATGTTTTGTTCAAATAAAAGTAAATACTTATTAAATAATGGTTTTGCCAAGAGCGGCTTAAATACGGGTGCATTATCCGCTGTTGATGGCCGTACCCCTAATTTGTGTAAAAATAGGTTTCTTTGGCAGCCAAAGTTATTCTATATTTCGCTTTAAAACGATTTAAGTTCATCTAACCAAAATATTCAACAATGAAATTCCAAGCTCGAAACATAGTAATTTTTTTAATTACCATAATTTTTCTAGGATCCTGTGCATCCAAAGAGGATGTGGTTTATTTTCAAAATGCTGCCTTATCCGGTCTGGAAACGCAGGTAAAGGAAAGTAAATCCACTACTCGGTTCAAAGTGGATGATCTGATCAGCATTTATGTTTCCACCCTTGACCCAGAAGCCAGTGCACCGTTCAACCTTTTTAGGGGAACACAGGAAGGTGGCATTAGGCCAGAGCAGGTAGATTATTTGGTGGACAAAGAAGGCGAAATTGATTTTCCGGTTGTTGGTAAGGTCAAGGTAGTTGGACTTACCCCCGAAGAGTTGCGTGTTAATCTGACAGAACATTTAGCGGATTATCTAAAAGATCCCATTATCAATATCAGATTAAAAAACTTTACCGTTACAGTACTTGGGGAGGTAAAGCGCCCCGGGACATACGTGGTCAATGGAGAGCAAATCACAATTTTTGAAGCCTTGGGGTTGGCCGGAGATATGACCATTAAAGGAATGCGAAAGAATGTTTTGGTGGTTAGGGAGTTCGATGGGACAAAAGTGTATTACCGAATTGACTTGACCAGCAACAGTGCAGCGGAATCCCCTGTGTACTATTTAACACAAAACGATGTTGTTTATGTGGAACCCAATAAATCCGCTATTACTTCCAGTGCTTTGGATAATAGGGCGAGTATTGCAGTGTCCATCATATCAGTTCTGATAACTTCTGCTGTAGTCTTATTGACTAGGAATTAATTTAAAATAAAATTTCCGATTAAATGGAACAATCCAATCTGTACTCAAAGATTCAAAAAAACAATTTTAAAAGAGAGCTGGAGAAATATCTGAAGTACAAATATTGGTTTATTTTCTCTGTAATTATAGCTATTGGTATAGCGTATCTACATCTGAGATATGCTACACCACAATATCGGGCCAACGCTACCATTCAAATCATTGAAGAAAAAAGTTCCCCTTCGGAACTCAGCCTTTTCAGTGATTTGAACTTATTGCCCGGAGGATCAAAAAAGGTCGAGGATGAAATTGAGGTGATGCGTTCCCGAACCAATGTTAGACAGGTGGTCATAAATCTGGGGCTCGATAAAAAAGTGATGCATGTGGGCAGGGTGAAAAATTCCGAAGTTTATGGTAATGTACCTGTGAAAATTTCGATAGATTCCATTAAAAGGGACGTACAATTCAGTTGTTATATCATTCCACAGTCCCAAACCAACTTTTTGTACTGGACAGAAGAGAACGAAGAACAGCAAAACAGAACTTTTGGTGAGGAAATCACTACAAATCGAGGTAAAATAACAATCCTTCCACAAGAAAGCAAAAAGTTGAAACCCTATATTGGGGAAACATTGAAAATAGTGCTTTCCCCCGTAAGCGATGTTACCTCAAGCTACCAAAATGCGCTTGGGGCCAGTATTGCCGATGAATACTCCTCAATAATAAATTTGAGCATCCAAAATGCCGTACAGGAGAAGGCCATGGATTTTTTGAACGAGTTGATACATATCTATAACCTCAATGGAAAAAATGACAAAAAGGCAATTGCCGACCGAACTGCTGAATTTATAGATGACAGAATTGCGGATATTTACAGCGACTTATCGGAAGCGGACCAAAGTGCACAAGATTTTAAATCGGATAGGGGGCTTACGGATATCCAATCACAATCCAATATCAATTTAAATGTAAGTGCGGCAAATCAGCAAGAATTGCAGAATGCACAGATTCAATTGCAAATAGCCAACAGCGTGAGTGATGAACTTGAGAGTCAAGAGGGGTACGGCATTCTTCCCTCTAACATTGGATTGGCCGATGCTTCGATAACCAGCACAACTGCAAGGTACAATCAACTGGTTTTGGAACGTGAGCGCCTATTGAAGAGTTCCAATGAAAAGAACCCCGTTATCGTCAACATAGACGAACAGTTGGAGAACCTGAAAAAGAGCATGCAATCCAGTTTGAACAGTATGACCAATAATTTGAACCTAAGGGTAAACAACCTTAGTTCACAGTTGGCCACCATCAACTCAAAAATATATTCCGCTCCAAGGAACGAAAGGGCATTACGGGAGATTACCCGAAAGCAGCAAACGGTGGAGGGCCTCTACCTGTATTTATTGCAAAAAAGGGAAGAGGCCCAGATTGCATATGCTTCGGCATCGCCCAATTCAAAGGTCGTTGATAGGGCCTTCCCTGCAAGTAAGTTTCCGGTATCGCCTAAAAAAAGTATTATATATTTGGCGGCATTTTTATTGGGAATTTTAATTCCGGCCGGAATTGTTTATGGCTTGGATGTAATAGATGACAAGATCCACAGTGCCCACGCATTGGAAAAATTGGTTGTAGGGGCCGGGGTACCCGTTATCGGAGAATTGCCCCGATTAAAGAATAAATCCATAAAAACTGTAGCAAAGGACGACCGCTCCGTACTATCGGAGGCCTTGCGAATTATCAGGACCAACATGGATTATTTGCTTAAAACGGAACTGAAGGGCGGCAATGCCAGAAAAAATATAATTTATGTCAGTTCCAGTCTTCCAACAGAAGGAAAGACCTTTTTCTCCACCAACCTTGCCTTGATCTTATCCAGTACGGGCAAAAAAGTCTTATTGGTCGGGGCAGATATTCGAAACCCGAAGTTTTATATGTTTTTCAGCGATGGAAAGGAAAATGTTAAAAACAAGAGGTCAGGTTTTACAAGGAGTGCAGGGTTGACGGATTATTTGTTTGATGACTCCCTCGGTTTGAAGGATATAACCAATAGCACCGAGGTGAACGAGAACAAAATAGATGTTATCCATTCGGGCAAAACATTTCCAAACCCTTCCGAATTACTTATGAATAATAGATTTGGACACCTTATGGACACAGTTTCCCAAGTTTATGATTATGTCATAGTCGATACCGCACCAATGATGCCGGTTACGGATACACTCCTTATAAGCGAACACGCCGACCTTTTGGTTTATGTAACGAGAGCGGGCCAATCGAGCATAGGCGATATAGAGTTCCCGCTTAAGCTCCGAAAAGAAGGGAAATTAAATAACCTGGCCTTTGTGGTGAATGGCGTAAAAGCATCGGAACTGGGCTATGGTGGAAAATATGGATACGGCTATGGCGCCCAAAGTAAAAAATGGTGGAAGTTTTAGCCGTTCCCATCAAAACAATAAAAATTATAAGAAAACAAGTCTGCCAATTGGGCAACCAAAATTAAAATCACCTTAGTTTACAATGGAAAATAGGAAACATGCTTACCTTGTCATGGCCCATAACGAACCCGAATTGCTATGCAAACTGTTAGGTTGTTTGGATGATGAGCGTAATGACATTTATCTTCATTTGGACCAAAAATTTGATGCCATATCCGAGGACGACCTAAAAGATCAATGTAAATATTCCAATGTTTTTTTTATCGAAAGAAAACCGATTTATTGGTCCGGTTATAGTCAAATCGATTGTGAATTGAGATTGTTGAAGGCGGCCGTCCAAAAAAATTATGCCTATTATCACTTGATTTCCGGAGTGGACCTGCCCATCAAGAGCCAGGATTACATTCATGATTTCTTTGAAAAACACAAGGGGCGACAATTTTTGTCAGTTACCAAGGTAAAAAACTGGAAAATAGCCAGCCGCTATAAATACTATCACTTTATCAATATAAACAAAAGGTTGCCCAGAAAGTGGTCCAGATCACTCCGTTATCCATTTGCATTGCTGCAAACCTGTTTGTTCATCAACAGGTTTAGGAACAGTAGCTTAAAGGATTTTTATTGGGGACAGGCTTGGTTTAGCATTACAAACGATTTTGCAAAATACGTCGTGGGCAAAGAACAATTTATTGCAGAGAACTTTGACAATGGTTTTTTTAACGATGAGGTTTTTATGCAAACTCTTTTGATGAACTCAGAATTTAAAGATAGCCACTCCAAATCCATGAGTTATGCCCGATTGATTGATTGGGACCGGGGGAAACCCTACACATGGACCATTGATGAGTTTGATGAGCTTATGGCTTCAAAGGCATTGTTCAGCCGAAAATTTTCAATGAACAAAGACCCGGAGGTAATTGATAGAATACTGGAAAAGATTCAATAAAACCTTGTTTTGAAAATTTGGTAATGAATAACCTTTACTTAAAATAACAAGGTTAAGGTTTATGATAGCTTGGTCAAATAAGCTTGGGGTATTTGCATTCCGGGCTAATTTACCATGTCCGAAAACCAACCTGAATAGGCTTGTTTTTAAAAGTTTATTCAGCGTTTTTTACTTTTTTGAGTTGGACAAACCGCACATTTCTTCTGTTTATTTTTTCTCCAAAAAAAAGCAAAGCCCCACCCATTGCGGTTACATGGTCATTTAACGATAAAGCATTTGGTTTAATCGAATAAAAACGCTCTTATTAAAGGGAGGGGGGCTATTCTATTATTTTTGATTGTTAGAAAGAATTCTGGCCAAATTGCTATGAACTATATCAATACCATGAAAAAAAATTACTTTTCTTATTTACTCAAAGTTTCCATAGGAGCTTTTCTTTTTTTATCCAGTATTTTTTATGCTGATGTGCATGCCCAATTGAGTTTTCCTCAAAGTGCATTGGACCTTAATGGCAAAGGAACATTTACTTCAGGGATTACCTCGTTGACGTATGGCCCAGATGGAAGACTTTATGCTACCGAATATACAGGTCTGGTTCATGTTATGACCATACAACGTGACGGTCCGAATGACTACAAGGTAACTTCCATGGAAACTTTAACTGGTGTCCAAGGAATCCAGAACCACAACGATGATGGTTCCAACAACTCCATTACTCAAAGAGAAACTACAGGATTGGCTGTTGCAGGAACAGCAACAAATCCGGTTATTTACGTGGCTTCCAGTGATATTAGAGTTGGTGGAGCCACTACAGGTCAAGGAGACACAGGTTTGGACACCAACTCAGGCGTAATTACAAGATTGAGTTGGAACGGCAGTTCTTGGGATGTGGTAGACCTGGTAAGAGGACTTCCGCGTTCTGAAGAAAATCATGCGACCAACGGCTTGGAGTTTGTGACCATTGGAGGCACGGATTATCTTATTGTGGCACAAGGGGGTAATGCCAATGGTGGGTCTCCCTCCGTAAACTTTGCTTTGCTAGGAGAATATGCACTTTCAGCGGCCATATTGGCAATAGATTTAACTGTAATAGAAGCCATGACGGACAAGTTCGATAATGGCAGAAAATACAAATATGATTTACCCACATTGGATGACCCGACAAGGGCCAATGCAAACGGTGTTAACGATCCAAGTGCCCAAGGATATAATGGTATTGATGTGAATGATCCATTTGGGGGTAATGATGGATTAAACCAGGCTAAAGTCGTAGCTGATGGTCCCGTAAAGATTTTGTCACCAGGGTATCGTAATTCATACGATTTGGTGGTCACCGAAAGTGGCGCTCTATACGTTACTGACAATGGAGCCAATGAAGGCTGGGGCGGACTTCCGGAAAATGAAGGAACAGCAAATGTGACCAATGCCTATCGTCCTGGAGAGCCAGGTGGAGATATAGCAACCAACACTGAGAATGGTGAGGGTATGGACAACGAAGATCATTTGGAGTTGATAACCTTGGATATTCAAAATTATACATTCAACACATTTTATGGAGGGCACCCTAACCCAACTCGGGCAAACCCAACTGGTTCAGGTCTTTTGACTTCTCCTGATTCGAATCCAAATAATGCTACGTACAGGACATTGATTTATGATCCCTCAAACCCACAAGCGGGTTATACGGACGATCCTTCCATTGCCCTTCCTGCGGATTGGCCGCCAGTTGAGGTGGCAAATCCAGTCGAAGGTGATTGGCGAGGACCAACGGTACCCAATCTGGATGATGGACCGGACGATGCCCCTATTGCAATTTTTCCAAGAAACTCCAACGGTATTGATGAATATACTGCCAGTAATGGTGATGATTTTTATAAAGGGAATCTTATTGTAGGAAAGAATGGTGGTATTTTGCATAGAGTTGTTTTGAACCCAGATGGTACCTTAAATCAACTTGAGGAATCTTGGGGTTCTGGTTTAAGTGCTGGAGGAGCCACCAACGCATTGGGGATAACTTGCAATAGTGACTTTGACCCTTTTCCAGGAACTATATGGGTAGGCCTTTTTAATACTGATAGTGGGGGCATTGTCGTTTTGGAGCCACAAGATTTTGTAGCTTGTTTGGATTCCAGTGACCCCGAGTATGACGCCAATGCTGATTACGATTATGATGGCTTTACCAATCAAGATGAAGAAGACAATGGTACCGATCCCTGCAATGGAGGTTCACAACCAAATGACTTTGATAATGATTCAATCTCTGACCTCAATGATGATGATGATGATGCAGATGGTATCCTGGATGCCAATGACCCGTTCCAACTAGGTAACCCCGATGTAGGTGGAAGTGATGCTTTTGAGTTGCCTGTTACCAACGATTTATATTCAGACACTGGTCTTGGTGGTTATTTAGGTCTGGGAATGACAGGTTTGATGAACAACGGCGATACTGGAAACAACTGGCTGGATTGGTTGGATAAACCAGGTCCAAATCCTGACGATTTGTTAGGCGGTGCGATTGGGGCCTTGACCATGCAAATGACAGATGGAACCGCATTCGAGTCCAGCAACAATCAAGAAAAAGCGTTCCAATATGGAATCCAAACCGATCAGTCTATAGGAGGCTTTACAGTATATGGTGAAATTAGGGGGTTTGACATAACCCAAAATCAATTGTACACCAATGCCAACGCACCAAACGGAGAGATAGGTTACTACATTGGGGACGGAACACAGAGCAATTATATAAAATTTGTGGCCACTCCTTCGGGTCTTGTTGCCCAACAAGAAATAGAGGATGTTGCCCAACCCCCAATATTTTTTAATATACCTGTGTCAAACAGGCCAAGTTCAAATATTGACTTTTTCTTTGTTGTAGATGCGGTTTCGGGAGATGTTACACTACAATACCAATTAGATGATGGTTCTAGAGCGACATTAGGCATTATTACAGCTGAGGGGTCTATTTTGGATGCCATACAACAAACAACTTCGGATTTGGCTGTTGGGGTCATCGGGACATCGAATGCACCCGGGTTTGAATTGGAAGGTACATGGGAATTCTTATACGTAAAACCTGAAGCTCCAACGGTGGCTCAAAGCATACCGGATTTTGAAAAATTGATAGATTCTGTTGATGAAAATATCAATCTGGATGTTTATTTTGATGATGACAATGGAGCAGCCAATCTTACTTATACGGTTGAAAATAATACTAATCCTGCGATTGAAGCCCTTGTTACTGATAATATTTTGACACTTTCCTTTCCTTCTACTGCCGAACTATCCAACATTACTATTAGAGCAGAGGACCAAGACGGTAATACCGTGGATGAAACATTTACTGTTACAGTTACTGAAACACCACCTATTTTATATAGAGTAAATACTGGGGGACCTTTGTTATCTAGCATTGATGGCGATATTGATTGGGCAGAGGACACCGATGTTAATAATTCAATGTATTTGGCAGCCGCAGGAAGTAACAGCACGTTTGGAGGAACAATAACAACTACTGATGGTTCTGTAAATACAACTACGACACCTTTGGATATTTATGCCTCGGAACGATTCGATAACGTGCCAGGTAATCCCAATATGGCATATTCTTTCCCTGTATCACCACAACCAGGTAATTATGAGGTCCGTTTATACATGGGCAATGGTTTCGATGGAACATCTGATGCAGGAGAACGAATTTTCGATGTGGCAATAGAAGGAAATATAATGCCCTTGCTCAATAATTTAGATCTGTCTGGAACTTATGGACACAATGTGGGCATTGTAATCAGTCATATTGTTAAAGTTAGCGATGGCAATTTAGATATTGAGTTCTTACATGGGCTTCAAGAGAATCCACTAATAAATGGTATTGAGATACTGGATGCTTCAGATTCAGATACACCCATCTACGTGAATGGAATTGCAGACCAATTGAGTTTTGCAGGCGATGATGTTGATGGAAATTTTGCCTTGTATGCCTCAGGTGGTGACGGAAACCTTAATTTCTCAGCAACAGGCTTGCCACCCGGTGTTGATATCGAACCCACCAATGGCCAAATATATGGCTCTATAGATGAGAATGCCTTTGCGGGTAGCCCTTACAACGTAGCCATCACTGTTGATGACAACGATGGAATATCCAGTGACCAAGTACAGATTGAATTTGTTTGGAGTATAATTGAACGATCTGCTTTTAGAATCAATGCTGGTGGAGCGGCCATTATTACCACAGATATTGGCCCAAATTGGGAGAACAATGCATCTGAGGGAGAACAATCTGGAGAAAATTATTTTGTAAATACAGGGGTAATTGCGGATTTTGGAGGAATAACCTTTGAAAATAAGGACAGTTCAATTCCAGCTTATATTAATCAGGCTACTTTTGATGCTATTTTTGCAGAAGAACGCTATGACGCTGATACAGGAGATGAAATGGAGTATACATTCGCTGTCGAAAATGGTGAGTACGTTGTCAATTTATTTCTAGGCAATAGTTTTGAAGGCTCAAATGTCATTGGTGATCGTGAATTCGATATACTTCTTGAGGGAGTTGTGGTTGAAAACGATTTTGATATAATAGAAACATTTGGACATCAGGTTGGTGGCATGTTATCCTATCCAATAACTGTATCAGATGGAGAATTGAACATTTCCTTCGGGCATGTAACCGAAAATCCATTGGTAAATGCCATAGAAGTTTATGCGGACAATCCTTCAAACCCATTGGCCCTTAATGGTATTCCTGAACAAATCAATGAGATAACCAACACGGTGAATTTAAACGCATCGGCTTCTGGTGGAGACCCTGCTGAGGATGTTACTTATTACATGTCCGGTCATCCAGATGGGATCTCCATCAACCCTTTAACAGGTGAGATCTCAGGAAGCATAACAGTGGCCGCGGCCAATGGAGGGCCTAATAACGATGGTGTTCATACCGTAGCGGTAACGGCCATGAAACCTTTTTCTGCACCTGTGACACAAGTGTTTACTTGGACTATTGATTCACAATACTTGTGGAATGATAAAGATGAGAACGAAAACTACACAGCACGTCACGAGAACTCATTTGTGCAGGCCGGAGATAAGTTTTACCTAATGGGTGGACGAGAAAATGCAACCACTATAGATATTTATGATTACACTTCGGATTCATGGAGTTCAATCACGGACAGTACGCCTATTGACCCCAAAACAGATCCACCAGCACGATATGAATTCAATCATTTCCAAGCAACAGAATATCAAGGACTGATTTGGGTTATAGGTGCATTCCGAGATAATAAATTTCCCAATGAGGTACCAACCGACTATATTTGGATGTTTGATCCTAAAGCTCAAGAATGGATACAGGGTCCTGAGATTCCTGAAAATAGAAGACGTGGTTCTACAGGTTTGGCGGTCTACAATGATAAATTTTATATCGTAGGAGGAAACACGGACGGTCATGCAGGAGGCTATGTGGAATGGTTTGACGAATATGACCCGGCTACGGGGGTCTGGACCCCGTTGGCAGACGCGCCCATAGCAAGAGACCACTTTAATGCGGTGGTTATTGGTGATAAGTTATATGTTACTTCTGGTAGACAATCCGGGGGAGAAACCACTTGGAGGCCTACCGTTCCACAGGTGGATGTGTACGATTTTACAGCAGAAACCTGGAGTACATTGCCAAGTGGACAGGACATTCCCACCCCGCGTGGAGGTGCTTCCGCTGTTAACTTTAACAACAAATTGGTTGTTATTGGTGGAGAGGTACAAGATGAAGAAGTGTATGGAGTTCTTACGGATGACGCTTTAAAGGTCACAGAGGAATATGATCCTGTTACTTCGTCTTGGAAAAGATTGCCCGATATGAACTATGAGAGACATGGAACACAGGCCATCGTATCCGGACCAGGGGTGCATATATTGGCCGGAGCACCAGGTAGAGGTGGAGGAAACCAAAAGAACATGGAGTATTTGGGAGAAGATAATCCAGTGGGAACACCTAGTATTGGCAGTACATTGTCCGTTCCAAACACCGTAGTGATTGCTGATGGAGAGACCGTGGATGTCGACCTTTCCTTAATTGATGGGAATGTGGGAATCTTTGTAAAATCTATGGAAATTACAGGAGCAGATGCTACTGATTTTAGTATCGATTCCGGAGAACTGGAAAATATGCTTTTGAATCCGAATGAAACGCGTACGCTGAGTGTAACCCTCTCGGGCACCGGTCCGGACAGGACCGCAATTCTGACCATTAACTATGGCAATTCAAATACGGCAAGTATTGCATTGACCAATAACCCGGACGCCACTTTTGGTGTGGCCAACCCAGGAGACCAGTACAATTACGAAGGAGATGCTGTATCACTTCAGATTGAGGCTACAAGCCCCAATGTAACTTCGTACAGTGCTACAGGATTACCACCGAACTTGGCCATAGACGAAAATACCGGGATGATTTCCGGTACCATCGATGACGGTGTTGTTGATAACGGCAGCGATGCATACGTGGCGGAAAATGGATTGGTGATTATTGAGGCAGAAAATTTGGACATCAATTCCAACTGGGACATTGAAACCGATGAGGCCGGATTTACGGGGTCGGGTTATTTATTTAATAACGTTGAAAGTCTTAATATTCCCGGTAATGGAACCATAACAGCACAAATTAAGATTTCAACCCCGGGTAAATACAGGTTTCAATGGCGCAACAACATTGGGATTATTGCCCCTCCCCCTGCAAATCCATCGACGGAACATAACGATGCCTGGCTGCGTTTTCCCGATGCGGATGATTTTTATGGAGAGAAAAGTGGAGGCGGAATCGTTTACCCATATGGTAGTGGTAAAACGCCTAATCCTGAAGGTGTAGGATCCAATGGTTGGTTTAAAATTTATGCCAACACCTTAGATTGGAACTGGAACTCATTTGTGAGTGACAATGATCCACATCCGGTTTTTGTTGAGTTTAATGCACCCGGTACGTATACTATGGAAATTTCCTCAAGATCCGATGGCCACTTGATTGATCGTATTGCTTTACATTTGGTAAGTGAGGGGTATACTACTTCAGATTTGGACAATGCACCGGAATCTTCACAGGGCGTTGGTTCCAGTGGTCCGGGAGCTGCCCAAGAATTACCTTACGAAGTTTCGGTAACAGTTACGGATAATGGCGACCCGGTAGGCAATGAAACCGTTGATTTCTTATGGTACATTGGTGAGTCTGGAGATCTTATAGCAGTACCACAAGCAGATATTACAAGCGGTACTGTACCATTAACGGTGAACTTTACAGGAAGTAATTCCTTGGATGATGTAGGTGTGACCAGCTATTCTTGGGACTTTAAGGATGGTCCTGGTTCCATATCAACACAACCTGACCCTACCTATGAATTTACCGAAATAGGAATTTATACAGTGGACTTGACAGTTGGGGACATTGATGGAAATACTGATACCAAAAGTATCACCATTGATGTAACAGGTACAGGGGTGCCACCAAAAGCAGAAGCATTAGCAGATATTACTGAAGGTGAGGCCCCTTTGGAAGTAGTTTTCTCTGGAAGTACATCAACCGATGATTTAGGTGTAATTGAAAGTTATTCATGGGATTTTGGAGACAGTAACTCTTCTACTGAACCAGACCCAACGCATTTATATACCACTGCAGGAATTTATACCGCGGTACTGACCGTTACAGATATTGAAGGACTGACCGATACGGCCGAAGTTACCATTACGGTGAACCAGCCCAATGATGCTCCTATAGCAGAAGCTTTGGCCTCTCAAGAATCTGGAACGGCGCCCTTGCAGGTTGATTTTACAGGAAGCGATTCTTCAGATGATGTGGGTATAATTACCTACGCTTGGGACTTTGGAGATGGAGGCACATCAACAGAACAAAATCCAACATATACCTTTAACACAACAGGGGTTTATGATGTGGTATTGACCGTAACCGATGGAGGGGGATTGGCAGGAACCGATACGGTGACCATAACAGTGACAAACCAAGACCCTGTAGCCGTAGCGACAGGGTCCCCAGACGCAGGTGAAGCACCATTGGAAGTATCCTTTACTGGAAGTGAGTCTACCGATAATATTGCAGTTGATACCTATGCATGGGACTTTGGAGATGGCTCAAACTCAACTGAGGCGGACCCGGTACATACATATACAGACCCGGGCAACTATACTGCTGAACTTACGGTAACAGATAATGAAGGAGCAACGGCTACAGCATCTGTACTTATACAAGTAACCCAAGTTGGGGGCAATGAAGCCCCAGAGGCGGTAGCAAGTGCAAATCCAACCGAGGGTGAAGCGCCACTCCCTGTTACATTTAACGCAGGAGGATCAAGGGATGATGTTGGCATCGATACCTATTTCTGGGAATTCAGCGACGGCAGAACGTCAGATCAAATGAATCCAACACTGACATTTGAAAATGCAGGGACCTACGATGCCACCTTGACCGTAACCGATGAAGCTGGATTGTCGGATTCTGCAACCATACAGATTGTGGTTACAGAAGCAGCGGAAAACCAAGCTCCAGAGGCAGTGATTTTCGCTACGCCAGAAAGCGGAAACGCACCGTTAGAAGTGAACTTTATGGGAGGCAACTCTCTAGACGATGTTGGAGTTGAAAGCTACGCTTGGGACTTTGGCGATGGAGGTACATCAACAGATACCAATCCGATATATACATACAATACGTTGGGCACATATACGGCAACATTGACGGTGACCGATGGTGAAGGATTGACAGATACGGCAACTGTAAACATAGTTGTTACAGAAGAAGGTGGAAACCAAGCCCCGGAGGCAGTTGCTTCAGCCAACCCAACACAGGGACAAGCACCATTGGCGGTTATTTTTAATGGTGAGGCATCAACAGACGATGCTGGCATCGATACCTATTTCTGGGAATTCAGTGACGGTAGAACGTCAAATCAAATGAATCCAACACTGACATTCGAAAATGCAGGGACCTACGATGCCACCTTGACCGTTACCGATGAAGCTGGATTGTCGGATTCTGCAACCATACAGATTGTGGTTACAGAAGCAGCGGAAAACCAAGCTCCAGAGGCAGTGATTTTCGCTACGCCAGAAAGCGGAAACGCACCGTTAGAAGTGAACTTTATGGGAGGCAACTCTCTAGACGATATTGGAGTTGTAAGCTACGCTTGGGACTTTGGCGATGGAGGTACATCAACAGATACCAATCCGATATATACATACAATACGTTGGGCACATATACGGCAACATTGACGGTGACCGATGGTGAAGGATTGACAGATACGGCAACAGTAAACATAGTTGTTACAGAAGAAGGTGGAAACCAAGCCCCGGAGGCAGTTGCTTCAGCCAACCCAACACAGGGACAAGCACCATTGGCGGTTATTTTTAATGGTGAGGCATCAACAGACGATGCTGGCATCGATACCTATTTCTGGGAATTCAGTGACGGTAGAACGTCAAATCAAATGAATCCAACACTGACATTCGAAAATGCAGGGACCTACGATGCCACCTTGACCGTTACCGATGAAGCTGGATTGTCGGACTCTGCAACCATTCAGATCGTGGTTACAGAAGCAACTGAAAACCAAGCTCCAGAGGCAGTTGCTTCAGCCAACTTAACACAGGGTCAAGCACCGCTGGAAGTGAGTTTTATGGGAAGCAATTCAACTGATGATGTTGAGATAGTTAGTTATGCTTGGGACTTTGGTGACGGTACCAGTTCTACGGATGCTGACCCAACCCATACTTACAACGAGGTTGGCAACTATACTGCCCAACTAACAGTA
Source organism: Allomuricauda sp. (assembly GCF_013911645.1). GTDB lineage: Bacteria > Bacteroidota > Bacteroidia > Flavobacteriales > Flavobacteriaceae > Flagellimonas. The sequence goes on along the minus strand of NZ_JACESV010000001.1, from coordinate 1,261,799 downwards.
ACTGATGGTGAAGGGTTGACGGATACAGCTACCGTTGATATCGAAGTTGTTGAAGATTCTGAGACCACCGCTAGCGTAGCTCCGAATCCAGTTCCGATCAATGAAGATTATGCAAGTATTCAATTAAGCCAGCTTCCACACGACGACGTAGTGGTGACCAGTATTCATTTGCACGATTCCATGGGTAGGCTTGTGGAAACATTTGATCCAGCACAAACGTATGATGCTGATTTGGATGCATATCGAATACCAATCTTTATGTTGCGAAGTGGACTTTATTATGCCACCCTCGAATTGAGTGATGGCGATCCGATAGGAATTAAGTTCTTGGTTTCTAATTAAAGTAATACGAACTAAATTGATTAAAAAAAGGCCTCGATTTCGAGGTCTTTTTTATTGAACAAACAATTTGCTAACCATCATTACATTCCAATTGGGGTAAGGGAACCATATATTGAACCCTCTGGAGAAAGTCTTGATTCCCCATTGAACAGGAAGATGTTTTTAGTTAGTGAACCAAATGGCCGATTAAAGGCTGGAAATTTGTCGAACTGCCCGTATTTGTAATCATCTAAGGCACTTGCAATGGCAATTTATCTTAATCCACACCCAAGATTATCCTTATCCTAAGGATGATGTATTTTGGTTTAAATCACTTCAAAAAATTGATCATGCTGCTTTAAACACCCCTCGAAAACAAAATGGTCGAAAGCGTCTTAAAAATAATTCGTAAATCAAGAACCACGGATTTATTCTTGATGTAATAAAGGTCGTATTCCAGCTTTCTAATGGAGTCCTCCAGATTTTCACCATATTTATATTTGACCTGTGCCCAACCGGAGATGCCCGGCTTTACAAGGTGCCTAACATTGTAAAAAGGAGTGACCTCGTTTAATTTGTCCACAAAAACCTTTCTTTCCGGTCTGGGCCCTATAAAGGACATGTCCCCACGGATAATGGACCAGACCTGTGGCAGTTCGTCCACCCTAAATTTTCGCAAAACCTTTCCAAATTTGGTAACCCTTGCATCGTTTTTGGTGGCCATTTTTGCACCTTTTTTCTCGGCATCCACAACCATGGACCTAAACTTAAAAACTTTGTATTCCTTTCCATGTTTGCCCACCCTCAATTGGGTGTAAAAGAGAGGTCCAGGATTGAAAAAAATATTCAATAGAAATACAAATGGTATGGAAAGCAAAAAAGCGATTCCCGAGATCAAGGTTAGGAAAAAATTGAATGCAAAGTTGGCAATGCCCTGTAAGTAATGGATTTTATTATTGCTCAATTGCAAAATCTCGTAAAGGCTGTCATTGTGGGAATCTATGGGAAGTGCCTCATAGGTACTTTCATAAAACGAAGTATAGGTGAGTACCTCTTTTCCCGACAACAATGAATTTACCAGCATATTTTCCATTTGTTTGGAAAAATGGTTGTAACTCCTTGTATTGATAATGCACGAATCTATACTTTTTTCAATAAGCTTGTTCTCACTGATGGGATCGCTATCCTCGGAATTTAAATAAGTGGAAACAACTTTATAGTAGGTCTCGTTGTCATCTCCGTTGATATAGTCAAGGTTTTTCTCCAAACTATCCTTGGTCGTTTCGTCGTATATGTAGAGAACCCGTTTGGTCGTAGGGACAAATTTGAAAATATAATTGAAGAGCAAGCGCCATAACGATAACTGGATAGGGCAGAAAATGATGAAAACCAGTAAATACAATTGCCAATAGGCAAAAGCAAAGAAAAATGTGGTAACCCCCACTATGGAAATAGTGAACAAAAATGTAATGGTGAATATCCTTATAATGGAATAGGTGATGGATTTGGGAACCTTCTCCAGATTGTAAGTTTCAAAAATATACGCCAAAACAAAGTAAATGGCCACCCCAATGGCAACAATCGTTATTTGATAGAAAAGGGGGTCTTCATTCTGGTAATCAACGGCCCTTAAAACAAAGTTTCTTAGAGAGATCCCGATCAATGTCAAATCACCTAAAAACAGAATGGATTTTCTTTCTAAGGTATTCAGTAGAGGTTTTGTACTCATAATTTTCTATATGCTATTAGAGCTCAATTCAAATGTACGCCTAAGCACCACGGGATAAAAATCCTATTTAACAAACGTTCATTTTTCGAGATTCATATACGAACACCCGATTTTTTTGAAGTTTGACGAAAAGAAATCCGAGAGTTCCCCTTCAGGATTTTTTAGTCTTAAATTTGGTTAAAACCATCATTCATTTTGTTATGACCAAGAACAATCTTCGCATCAATAAAATGTTCCCCGTACGATTAGTTTTTCTAATTGATATATTGTTGACCAGTATATCTTTTGTGCTGTCGTACTTTCTGTGCTCCCTTATCCTTCCGGATATTTGGAACCACGGAATGTTGATCCAATTGCCAATTATTGTAGCGCTTACATCCTTTATTTTCCTTTTTATAGGCATTTACAAAGGATATGTAAAATATAATACCGTACGTGAAGTATATAGCATTTTCAATGCCATTTGTCTGGCCAATATTTTAACAATAGTCCTAGTGGTCGTAAATGGAAAACTGTTTATGGAAAAGGATTTAATGGTGCCGCTATCTATTATTATTGTTCACAGTATATTGAGCTTTAGTGCCCTTGCGATTTCCAGGTACCTTTATAAATTCTTTACCCTAAAAATTTCAAAACAAGTACAAAATTCCTCTATACTGGTCTACAACAATGCCTTGGGAGTAAAGAAACTAAAGTCCATGATTTCCCTGCTTGAAGAAAGAAATGGGGGGAACGACCAATTTTTGGTATTGAACAGTGAACATTTTGTAAAACGGTTTAGCGATAAATATATTTCCAAAATTGATTCCTGGTACATACATGAGGATTTGCTCGGGAACAACAATGATGATTATATGGAGTTTATCGACAAGATCCTAAACAAGAGCGAATCCGTTTATCTGGTCAATCTGATTACAAAGGACCTGGATTCGTCTCAGTATGAGTTAACATTGATCGACCTAAACAAAAACGGGGTCCTTGTCAATAGGAAACTTAGAAGTGGTGAAAATAAAGTCCTTCACGACCAAAAAGTAAGTGTCAATGAAAACCTGACCATTCCCATTGGCAACAATTCAAACTTCCTGAATCAACAATCCGTTTAAGAAGTACATTCAACCTTGGCCCAATAAAGCCCGTAGTTGGTGACATTTAATTAATGTCTATTGATATAGGTTAGGGGCTAATCCAATCTTAATTTTCTATTTATCATGTCGTCTCATTCAAGAAGTATCTTGCTGTGATGTGCATTCCTTTCTACCTATCAAAAATCAATGAGTATTTCATGTAAGGGACTATACCTTATTTTACAAGGATTCAGGTTAACAAGAATAATATTACAAAATATAAGCCATTGATTGTCAGGTGTATGAATCAAAATGGCGTTCGTCGATCTTAATGGTAGTTGGTCTAATTGCCATTTCCGCTTTATGAGGGTTCAAGCTTGTGATTTATCTTCGTATAGTTCCCCAAACAATAACACAAGATGAAAATGAAAATCAGCACGTTTGGGGATTGTTCCTCCTCCTTTTACGTTTACCAAACCAACAAATAAAATGAAAGAACACTACTCCACAATGCAGAGGTGCGCGGGCTTCCTTTGTATCCTTTTCCTTATTTTTTATAGTTCCTCGATTTCAGCTCAAGTAAGTTTTTCCCAAACATTGCTAAAGTACAATGGCAATGAGGATTTGAGTGGTGGGGTTACGGGAATGATGTACGGTCCAGATAATCGATTGTATGTTACCTCCCTTAAGGGAATGGTAAACATATTCACCATAGAACGGAACTTGACAAACGATTATGAAGTGCTTGATGTGGAGGTTTTGGATGATATCCAAGGTATCGTTAACCATGATGATGATGGATCGCCCTGTAGTGGAAGTTATTCCCAATGCCATACACGCGAGACCATAGGAATCGTAGTGAGCGGTTCGGCCGAGAACCCGGTTTTCTATGTCTCCTCTAGCGATGTTAGAATAGGCGCAGGTTCTGGGGGCGGTAATGGTGATGTAGATCTGGACACCAACTCAGGGGTCATTACCAGGTTCAGCTGGACAGGGAGTTCATGGGACGTGGTAGATATAGTGCGTGGGTTGCCAAGATCTGAGGAAAACCATGCTACAAATGGTTTGGATTTGGTAACGATAGGAGGTAAGGAATATTTATTGGTGGCCCAAGGAGGCCATACCAATGGGGGTGGCCCCTCGGTTAATTTTGTGTTTTCCACAGAATATGCACTTGCAGCAGCTGTTTTGGCCATTGACCTTGATGCTATTAACAGTATGCCCGTACAATTGGACAATGGACGTCAATATATTTACGACCTACCAACGCTTGATGACCCTACACGAGCCAATGTCAATGGTATAACCGATCCAGATTCACCCGGTTACGATGGAGTCGACATTAATGATCCTTGGGGAGGCAACGATGGCCTAAACCAGGCAAAGGTGGTGCCCAACGGTCCCGTTCAAATTCTATCACCGGGTTACAGGAATGCCTATGATTTGGTGGTCACAAAGTCGGGAGCACTTTATGTGACCGACAACGGTGCCAACGGAGGTTGGGGCGGGTTTCCAGTAAATGAGGGAACTGCCAATGTCAACAACGATTATGACCCAAATGAGCCCGGAAGCCAATCCTATTCCGGTGGGGAGCACATAAACAATAAGGACCACCTACAATTGGTAACAACGGATTTGTCCACCTATACATTCTGGGAATATTATGGTGGCCATCCCAACCCTGTGCGAGCAAATCCTGCGGGTGCTGGTCTGTATACCGCTCCAGGCGATGGAAACCTAGGAGCTGTTTTTAGAACCCAGATATATGATCCAAGTTCTCCAGGTGCCGGATACACAAGTGACCCCAGTATCGCACTCCCTGCAGATTGGCCACCTGTTCCCGTGGAATTGGCCAACGTGGTGGAAGGAGACTGGCGTGGTCCGGACGAGGACAATCCCGATGGACCATTAGATGGTGAAATTGCCGTATGGAGCACCAACACAAATGGAATCGCCGAATACAGGGCCTCCAATTTCAATGGGGCCATGCAAGGAGATTTGCTCGCAACGGCAAGCAGCGGAAATATAAGAAGGGTACAGTTGACCCCCGATGGGCAATTGGAAAGTTTGAACCAAAGCTTTTTGTCGGGAACAAAAGGCTATGTTTTGGCCATTGCAACTACTGACGATGATGAAATTTTTCCCGGAACCATTTGGACAGGTGATTTAAGCGGTAACATTCAAGTGTTTGAGCCCTTGGATTTTGTGGAATGCATACTGCCTGGAAATCCTGGGTATGACCCATTGGCCGACAATGATTTTGACGGCTATACCAATCAGGATGAAATCGATAACGGTACCGATATCTGTAACGGGGGATCACAACCTTCGGACTTCGATAGTCTGCAAGGGGGTACATTGGTTTCCGATTTGAACGACCCCGATGACGATTTTGACGGTATTCCCGATGTGGATGACCCCTTCCAGTTGGGAGACCCCACTACAAACGGAAGCGATGCCTTTACCTTGCCCGTTGCCAATGATTTCTTTAACTATCAGCAAGGGCTGGGCGGTTATCTTGGTTTGGGGCTCACAGGATTCATGAACAATGGAACCGGAAATGGGAATTGGCTCAATTTTACCGATAGGAGGGATGACCCCAACGATCCCAATCCAAACGATGTAATGGGAGGCGCCCCGGGAATTGTAACCATGCACATGACCTCGGGCACTGCATTGGGGATTTCCAATACCCAAGAAAAGGGGCTGCAATATGGTGCCCAAGTCGATGTTTCCACCGGGGTATTCCGTGTTACAGGGGGCATGGTCGGGCTTACAGGTGAATCGCGTTTGTACGGCAATACGGAAGCAGTCAATGGCGAACTTGGATTTTTTATAGGGGACGGGACACAATCCAATTACATCAAATTTGTAGTCAATACCAATGGCCTTTTAGTACAGCAGGAAATAAACGATGAGGCCGATTCGCCGATCACTGCATCTATTCCAGAGCCTGATCGTCCTGAAACTGGAATTTTGTTCCATTTTGTGGTAAACCCTTCAACGGGAGAAGTGACTTTTGAATATCAAATTGATGGTGCTGCCCCTGTTGAGATAGGTCGTCTTACCGCAGGGGGAAGCATATTGGAAGCCATTCAAAGTCAAGGAACGGATTTGGCCCTTGGACTTATAGGCACTTCCAATACCGAAGGGGTTGAGTTGGAAGGTAGCTGGGACTTTTTGAATATTACCGGAAGCTCGCCTACCGTGGTGCAAGGTATAGCTGATATGGAGCATATTGTAGGCTCTTCCGATGAAACCATCGATTTGGATACCGTTTTTGATGATAACCTAGGCGTGGAAAATTTAAGCTACTCCGTTGAGAACAATACCGATCCCAACATTGGTGCAAGCATAACAGGCAATATGCTGACCATAACTTTACCAACAACACCTGCGGAAAGCACAATCACCATTAGGGCAACCGATAGTGAATCCTTGTTTGTTGATATGTTCTTTACCGTTAAGGTCATAGAGGAAAGTATTGTGATCTATAGGGTTAATGCAGGAGGCCAGGAGATAGCATCCATTGATGGCGATATGGCCTGGGCCGCGGATCAGTCAAGCAATAACTCTCCATTTTTGGCAGAGCCGGGAACCAATACGACCTATGCAGGAACCATCACCAACTTGGACCCAAGTATTGATGCCGATACCACACCCTTGGCCATATTCGATACCGAACGTTTCGATGAAGCGAGCGGTGCCCCGAACATGACCTACTCCTTTCCCGTTCCCAAAAACGGCAATTATGAGATACGCCTATACATGGGTAATGGCTACTCGGGTACATCGCAACCTGGGGAGCGCATTTTTGATGCACTTATAGAAGGAATTGATTTGCCCCTTATAACAGATATTGATCTTTCGGAAAAATTTGGACATGCATCGGGCGGTGTGATAAGTCATATCGTCAAAGTATCCGACGGGCTAATAGATATCGAATTTTTGCATGGAGCTATCCAGAACCCTTTGGTCAATGGTATTGAGATTTTGGATGTTTCCGATAATAGCACACCCATATATGTATTTGATATCCCAAATCAAATCAGCAGCCCCGGCGAACAGCTCAACGGAAGCTTGATCGTTGATGCCAATGGTGGGGACGGCAACCTGACCTATGCCGCCGAAGGGCTTCCACCAGGGCTCTTTATTGAACCGACCAACGGTCAAATAGGAGGGACCATAGAAGCAAATGCGGTCGAGGGAAGTCCCTATGCTGTTACTATAACCGTTGATGATAGTGATGGTACAACGGAGGATGTTACAATAGTCAGTTTTCAATGGACCATCGACGGGGAGTACTTCTGGACGGACAAGAATGAAAATTTAAATTATACGGCAAGACATGAAAATTCCTTTGTGCAAGCCGGTGATAAATTCTACCTCATGGGAGGTCGGGAAAATGCACAGACTATTGATATTTATGATTACGGAACAGATACTTGGACTTCATTATCCGACTCGGCCCCATTTGAGTTCAATCATTTCCAGGCCACAGAATACAAAGGCCTAATTTGGATCATTGGCTCCTTTAAAACAAATGCATTTCCCAATGAAATCCCCGCAGAATTTATCTGGATGTTCGACCCAGCTAGCCAAGAATGGATACAAGGACCCGAAATCCCGACCAATAGACGTCGTGGATCATCCGGTTTGGTGGTTTATCAAGATAAGTTTTATGTAGTGGGGGGAAACACCGACGGACATGACGGGGGGTATGTGCCCTGGTTTGACGTATACGACCCCTCAACAGGGACTTGGACCGCCCTAACGGATGCTCCAAGGGCAAGGGACCATTTTTCGGCAGTGGTTATTGGTGACAAGCTATATGCGGCGGGAGGAAGGCTTTCTGGCGGTACCGGAGGGGTCTGGGCCCCCACGATCGCAGAGGTCGATGTTTATGATTTTGCAACGGGAAGTTGGGGTACTTTGCCCAGCGGACAAAATATTCCAACGCCAAGGGGAGGAGCCGCGACGGTCAATTTCAACGATAAGTTAATAGTTATCGGAGGTGAGGTAGAGGATGAAGTGGTGTATGGGGTATTGACGGATGATGCCCTTAAAATCACAGAAGAGTATGACCCCATCACAGGTGCTTGGAAGCGATTGCCTGATATGAACTACGAGAGGCATGGTACACAGGCCATTGTCTCGGGCCCAGGAATCCATATTTTGGCAGGTGCCCCGAGCAGGGGCGGAGGCAACCAAAAGAACATGGAGTTTTTGGGCGTGGATGCCCCAGTAGGAACGGAAACCCAGGCGAGTACATTACAGTTTACCGAGAGCGTTGCTTTTGAGGACGACCAAACTCTAGATATAGACCTGTCCGTGATGGGCGGAAACGTGGGGGTATTTATTAGGTCTATGGGGATTTCGGGCACTAACGCTTCAGATTTCAGTATAGATTCTGGTGCGCTTGTCAATGCCCTTCTTAATCCCGGTCAAACCCATACCATAACCGTATCGTTAAATGGTGCCGGAGCAGGTAAAACCGCAACTTTAACCATTGACTATGGTAATTCAAATACGGCCAGTATAGCACTTATGGGAACTGATGTAGATAGTGAAGGCGTTGTGGGCCTTACCTTGGTGGATGCCTCAATGGACACGGACCTGTTCAACTTGGTGGACGGTCAGCAGATCGACCTTGGGCCGTCCGGCGGACAGTCCCTCAACATTCGTGCGAACACACTCGGTGGACCGGGCAGCGTACTTCTGGAACTTACGGGCCCTGTTTCGGCCACCCAGCGGGAGGGCGTAGCGCCCTACGCGTTGTTCGGCGACCTATCGGGCGATTACAACGAGAGGGACCTTCCGTTGGGGAACTATACCCTTACGGCCACGGCCTATAATGGGAGCGGTTCGAGCAGCGGGGTCATGGGCCAACCCCTGAGCGTGAACTTTTCCTTGGTGACTGGGGCGGATGGGATGCCCGTTGCGATGGCAACCGCCGATGTGGAGACCGGGGAGGCTCCATTGACCGTAAATTTCACGGGAAGCGATTCTACGGACGATGTAGGCATAATCTCCTACGAGTGGGACTTCGGGGACGGCAGTGCGCCCTCCAACGAGGCGGACCCCGTCCATACCTATACGGCAGCGGGCAGTTATGATGCGATGCTGACGGTGACCGATGGCGATGGTCAGACGGACACGGACACCATAACCATAATCGCAAATACGGTGCAGAGCGATCCCCCTATTTCTTTTGCCGAAGCGGACCAAGTAAGCGGGGACGCTCCCTTGGAAATACAGTTTACGGGAAGCAATTCCACGGACGATGTAGGCATAATCTCCTACGAGTGGGACTTCGGGGACGGCAGTGCGCCCTCCAACGAGGCGGACCCCGTCCATACCTATACGGCAGCGGGCAGTTACGATGCGGTGCTGACGGTGACCGATGGCGATGGTCAGACGGACACGGATTTTGTGGCCATAAATGTATCGGGGCCCCTGACCGAAGGCGTTGTGGGCCTTACCTTGGTGGACGCCTCGACGGACACGGACCTGTTCAACTTGGTGGACGGTCAGCAGATCGACCTTGGGCCGTCCGGCGGACAGTCCCTTAACATCAGGGCGAACACACTCGGTGGACCGGGCAGCGTACTTCTGGAACTGACGGGCCCTGTTTCGGCCACCCAGCGGGAGGGCGTAGCGCCCTACGCGTTGTTCGGCGACCTATCGGGCGATTACAACGAGAGGGACCTTCCGTTGGGGAACTATACCCTTACGGCCACGGCCTATAATGGGAGCGGTTCGAGCAGCGGGGTCATGGGCCAACCCCTGAGCGTGAACTTTTCCTTGGTGACTGGGGCGGATGGGATGCCCGTTGCGATGGCAACCGCCGATGTGGAGACCGGGGAGGCTCCATTGACCGTAAATTTCACGGGAAGCGATTCTACGGACGATGTAGGCATAATCTCCTACGAGTGGGACTTCGGGGACGGCAGTGCGCCCTCCAACGAGGCGGACCCCGTCCATACCTATACGGCAGCGGGCAGTTATGATGCGATGCTGACGGTGACCGATGGCGATGGTCAGACGGACACGGACACCATAACCATAATCGCAAATACGGTGCAGAGCGATCCCCCTATTTCTTTTGCCGAAGCGGACCAAGTAAGCGGGGACGCTCCCTTGGAAATACAGTTTACGGGAAGCAATTCCACGGACGATGTGGGCATAATCTCCTACGAGTGGGACTTTGGGGACGGCAGTGCGCCCTCCAACGAGGCGGACCCCGTCCATACCTATACGGCAGCGGGCAGTTACGATGCGGTGCTGACGGTGACCGATGGCGATGGTCAGACGGACACGGATTTTGTGGCCATAAATGTATCGGGGCCCCTTACCGAAGGCGTTGTGGGCCTTACCTTGGTGGATGCCTCAACGGACACGGACCTGTTCAACTTGGTGGATGGCCAGCAGATCGACCTTGGGCCGTCCGGCGGACAGTCCCTTAACATCAGGGCGAACACACTCGGTGGACCGGGCAGCGTACTTCTGGAACTTACGGGCCCTGTTTCGTCCACCCAGCGGGAGGGCGTAGCGCCCTACGCGTTGTTCGGCGACCTATCGGGCGATTACAACGAGAGGGACCTTCCGTTGGGGAACTATACCCTTACGGCCACGGCCTACAACGGCAGTAGTTCGAGCAGCGGGGTCATGGGCCAACCCTTGAGCGTGAACTTTTCCATAGTTTCTGGTTTAACAGGTAAACAAAGTTCTTCTGATATGGATAATGCACTAGTGGAATCTGAATCACAATTCAAAGTAGAAAATAAGGTCATGCCTTTTGAAATTATATTGTTCCCAAACCCTGGGACAACAGAGATCACTCTATCGACTAATTCAGTCAACCCAGACCTGAAAGGAATTAGAATATTTGATGCTACCGGACAATTGGTAAGGTCCTTCAACCCTTCAGATTTTAGGGATGGCAGGAATGATTATAAACTGCCTGTAAATAGTTTACAGTCAGGGGTGTATCATCTTGGTATCTTGACTTATGATGGGGAGACCTATTTCAAACAATTGATTATAAGAAAATAACCGGTACCAGTTTTAACTGGAATTTTATTAAACCAGTAACTAAGCTTAGTTCTAACCCTTTTTCCAAAATAGTTTTTCTACAGGAAAAAGGGTTGGCTTTTTGAGACTAAATGATAAGAATTTTTGCGAATTCCCTGTGGATGTATGCCTATGGATCTAATCCTGTCAAAATACGGTCTTTTTATGGGGAGTGACAACCAGTAAAGCAATATGGCCAAACTCAATAAGAATAAATACGGCCTACGGTACATTTCATAATTAATAGAAAGACTGGATCGTATTTTCCATAACAGGAAGTAATTGGTTCAGCACTTTTTTGGAAAGTTTGATGTTTTTCAACAGGGAAAGCTGTCTACTGTTGTGAATATCCGTTCCAACAAAATCAATAAGCTTGTCGCTAAGCAGTTTTTCGGCCATTTTTTGAACCCCTGTACCATAAGCCTCTGGGCCAAGGGAAAGCAGGTTGAGCTGGAACAATATCCCATTGGATTTCATGGATGGATATTTCCCATACTTCTGGTGAAAATACATATATCGCTCCGGGTGTGCCAAAATTGGAAAATATTGGCGCTTTGCAATTTTTTCAACAGCAATATCAAAATTAAAGGAAGGTTGCAGGTAGGACATTTCGATCAGCAAATATTGTTTGCTCAAGGGCATCACCTCTTCTTTTTCCAAAATGCCCTCAAAATTATCGTCGATCATGTGTTCTGCAGCACAATTGATATTGAGGTTGGACAACCCCTTGTTGGCCAATTCCCTCGAAAGCTGGTCGTAGGCTTTTTTAATGGTTCCAGGGGTGTTGTCGTAAAAATTGTGCATGATGTGGGGGGTGCAAATAAAATGGGTCATACCAAATTCGGATAGGCCATTGATCAAATCCATGGAATCATCCACCGTCTTGGCCCCATCGTCAATACCTGGAAGTATGTGATTGTGGATATCCACCAACCCATGCAAATGGTCTGCCAAAAATTCTTTCTTCTGAAAAAAACTGAACATGATTAAAATTTGGACTGCTAAGATAATGGATATGTTGACTTAATGTCAAAATAGGGGAGAGCGACTACTATAAAAACAAAAACCGACCCTTTTAAAGGTCGGCCTGATAGATTCGCTACTATTTTTTATCTAACTAAACTCAAGTGCTAAGATAAGCCTTGTTCCGATGTCCAGGGGTTAACAAAAGATCAAAAAGGTTAATGAAAGATTAATAGGGTTAACCATTGGGTAATTAGCTGGTTATTTTTTGTTTATTTAGCAATATGCTGACCAAGAGAAACCTGTATGTACTTGTTTTTGTGATTGCCGTAATTGGCCTTTTGGTGGTGCAGTACCAATATTTGCGCGTGGGACTCGGCTTGGCACGGGCCCAATTTTCAGATAAAATAGATAAGGCAAGGCAGAACATTACCAGTGAATTGGCCGAGGTAAACTCCCTGACCTACACCCTTGGCAATACCATACGAAAAGATACCTCCGAGCTAAGGATAGGGCTGGACAGCCTTGAAAAGGCATCCCAATACTATTTAAACGACTATATATCGTATCAGTTGAACGTTTCCGGAATTGATGCGCCTTTTTCCTATACCCTGTACTCCCGGGATTCCATAACCTATTTAAGTTCTGTCAGGTCGCACCTTAAGGCCGAGGACAAATTGACCTACCCTATTGAAATTGAGGGGTATTTGCCGGAACTTTTAAAAAAGGAGGTGATTCTGGAAATCGGTTTTGAAGATTTGAACAAGTATTTCTTGGGACAAATACGGGGGTTGATCATTCCAGGGCTGTTATTTCTTTTGATGATCGTCATCGTCGTTGTATGGGTACTCCGATCATTTTACTTGCAGCGAAGCATCAATACAACTACCAACGATTTCATCAATAACCTGACACATGAACTAAAAACCCCGGTTTTTTCCATAGGATTGGCCACCAAGATTTTGGAAAAAGATGTTCCAGACAATAAAAAAGCCGTGGTGCAGCTCATTCGCACCGAGTCGGATAGATTAAAAAAGCATATCGAAAAGGTGTTGGAGCTGGCCAGTATGGAATCGGGAAAAAAACTGTTGCGGTTTCAAACATTTGATTTTAGACCGGATTTAAAGCGAATTTGCGAAGGTTTTGCCATACTTGCGCAACATGAGGCCATTGCATTCGAGTACGAACTGGGGGAGGGCCCATATAACATTCGGGCCGAAAAGTTTCATTTGGAAAACGTAATCGGTAATTTGTTGGAGAATGCACGGAAGTATTCGGACGATCCCAAGGTAACACTGACCGCCCAAACCCAAAAAGGATGGCTGCTCGTTCATATTTCGGACAACGGCCAGGGTATTGCCAAGGAGGACATCAAAAAAATTTTCAGCAAATATTATAGGGTGAAGAACGGGGATGTGCACAAGGTAAAAGGCTATGGTCTGGGATTGTACTATGTGCAAAAGATCATTAAAATGCACCGTGGCAGAATTTCGGTGAAAAGTGAATTGGGAGAAGGAACTACTTTTATGCTATCCCTTAAATTGACCAAAAATGGATAAAATGTACAAATTGATTTTGGTAGAAGATGATAATTCCTTGGGGTATTTGCTCTCGGAATATCTGGGAATGAAGGGTTTTTCGGTCACTTGGGCCAAGGATGCTTCGGAGGCCATAATCAAAACAAAAAGCAATGTGTTCGACCTGGCCATTTTGGATGTGATGCTTCCCGATATGGACGGATTTGAACTTTCCCAGAAAATAAAGGCGATCAATGCAGAGCTGCCATTTATCTTTTTAACGGCCCGTTCGCTCAAAATAGATGTTTTAAAAGGGTTTTCCTTAGGTGCGGTCGACTATTTAAAGAAGCCGATTGATGAGGAGGAGCTGGTGGTCCGTATCAATGCCTTGTTGTCCAGATTGGTCAGCGATGCGGCGCAAGAAGACCAGGTATCGCAGTACGAAATCGGGGATTATGTCCTCAATATGGACAATTTTGAGCTCAACTATAAAGGAAAACCGATAAAATTAACGGGCAAGGAGTTTGACCTATTGGCCTTGCTGGCCAAAAACAAAAACCAATTGTGCACCCATAAGGAAATTTTGACCACGGTTTGGGACAAAAACGACTATTTCAACAAAAAAAGCCTTAATGTTTTTATATCACATTTACGAAAACATCTTGGCCAAGACCCCAAACTGAGTATAGTAAACGTGAGCCGTCGCGGGTTTATGCTTCGGGTAGAGGAGTCTTAAACCAAATATTCTGGCTTGGTTTTTGATAACCTTTCAGAGAATCTGGTTACCGTTTGTTTATATGTTCAAGTTTTTTAAAAATAGTTCCCCCAAGCCCTCATTGCACCAATTGGACCATCTTTATGGCCAAACCATATGTAAATGTCCGTTAAAAGAGCAAATATCCTATTGCCAAAGACTCATCGAAAGTTCCAGGTATCATTTGGAGCAATCCTGCCCAAAAAAGGATTCCGATTATTTTAAGAACTTGATCGAAGCAGCGGATAAAGAACTTCAACGATTGAACTCCCAAAGAAAATCCTGATGGATTTGAGGTGAAACGCTGCAAAAAGCAGTAATTTTAGGATTGTAAAAAAAACAGCAATGAAGAAATCAATCCTTGTTTTAGCCCTACTTTCAATTTGTATCAATGCGTTTGCCACAGAAACCAAACTTATGGTCCGGGCAAAAGCAAAAGACGCCAAGTTTGTGGGAAGTTCCATTGGTGGGGCACATGTTATTGTGCGCAATACCCGGAACGGCGAAATTTTAGCGGAAGGAAACACGGTTGGTGCTACTGGGAACACAAATCTTATCATGAAAAGTCCCCATGAGCGCTACACGCAACTTAGTGACGACAAAACTGCTGGGTTTTTGGCCGTTGTAGACATTGACGAGCCTACTTTTGTTCGCGTGGAGGTGCTTTCTCCGGTCAACAAAAAAAATGCACGGATACATGCCAGTACCGAACTATGGCTAATCCCCGGAAAGGATATTTTAGGCGATGGCGTAGTTTTGGAAATTCCCGGCTTTGTAATTGATATATTGGAACCCAACACGCATCAATATATTTCTTTGGAATCGATTTCCGCATCTGGTATAAAGATCACGGCCAACATTGTGATGATGTGCGGCTGCCCGATTGATAAAGAAGGTATTTGGGACTCCAATCTTATGGAGGTCAAGGCTTTGGTGCAAAAAGATGGGGAATCTTTTGGCGAAACAGTATTGGACAATCCGAGCCAAAACACCTTTGAAGGAACCCTAAAGCTAACGGAAGCAGGATATTACCAAATTACAGTGTATGCCTATAATTCCAAAACGGGAAATACGGGTGTTGATACGATAAATTTTGTGGTACGAGGGTAAAACTATAAGCAATACAGGCATCAAAATGATTTTCATTGATTGGGTTGTGTAAAATTGGTACCTTATACCTTCCAATCAATCCATTATGAAAAAGAACATTGCGTTCTCCATTTGTTTATTAATACTCAACGCAGCCTGCAATACTGCTCCAAAGGTTGACTTATTGGAGGAAGGTATTCCCTTAAAAATGGCAGCATATAGAAAAGAGCAGGTATCCGATGTGGTATACAATCTATCTTTCGATATTCCCTCCAAAAAGCAGGAGCCCATTCCTTCCAGGTTAAAGTTGGATTTGGAAATCAACGACCTTTCCCACCCCCTATACCTCGATTTTAACGCAGCCAGTTCCTTGTTAAAAAGCATCAGTGTCAATGGCGAAGCGCAGGAAATCAACCATCAAAAAGAGCACATCATTATTTCTAAGAACCTTGAGGAAGGTCCAAACACCATTGAAATTGTTTTTAATGCCGGCGAATTGTCCCTAAACCGCAACGAGGACTTTCTGTATACGCTTCTTGTTCCTGACCGTGCAAGTACGCTGTTTCCCTGTTTTGACCAGCCCAACATAAAAGCACGTTATCTTTTAGATGTTACTGCTCCCGAAGGATGGAAGGTATTATGTGGCGCACCTTTGGTGAAAAGTACCCAGAAAGGGGACAAGGTCCACTATAGTTTTGATGAGAGCGACGCCATGAGCACCTACCTGTTCTCCATGGTCGCCGGAAAGTTCGAGTCAGTTACAGAGAATCCAGGGATGTTTGATATGACACTTTTATACCGGGAAACAGACTCGATCAAGATAGAACATAGCATTCCGACCATTTTTGATTTACATCAACGATCCATAGATTTTTTAAAGGATTATACGCGTTATGAGTTCCCTTTTCAAAAATTGGATTTTGCAGCCATTCCCGGGTTCCAGTATGGCGGAATGGAACATGTGGGGGCCATTCAATATCGGCAATCCTCTATTTTTTTGGATGAGAGCGCCACGGAGCGTCGCAGAATGGGAAGTGCCAAATTGATTGCCCATGAAACTTCACATATGTGGTTTGGGGACATGGTGACGATGGACTGGTTCAACGATGTTTGGATGAAAGAAGTGTTCGCCAATTTTATGGCCGATAAAATCATAAACCCCACTTTTCCCGATATCAATCATAAGCTGCAATTCATGATTTCCCATTACCGGAGCGCTTACGGAGAGGATAGAACCCGTGGCACCAATCCCATACGTCAACAACTGGATAACTTAAAAAATGCCGGTAGCCTGTATGGGGGAATCATTTATAACAAGGCCCCCATTATGATGCGCCAATTGGAAGCGACTATAGGGGAGAAGGCCTTTCGCGATGGCATACGGGAATATATTTTAACCTACGCCTACAACAATGCCACTTGGAATGATTTGGTGGAAATTTTGGATAAACGTACACCCAAAGATTTGAAACAGTGGAGCGAAGTATGGGTAAACCAATCCGGTAGGCCTGTATTAACGGAAGAAATCAATTATGAAGAAGGAAAAATAACAAGCTTTACCATTTCCCAGCACGCCGAAGATGGGAGCGACAAGCTATGGCCCCAGTCTTTCGAGGTAACCTTGGTGTATCCAGATAGCGCACGAATTATCCCTGTTACGATTTCTGGAAGTAGTGTGGATGTGAAGTTGGCCATAGGATTGCCGAAACCCCGGGCTATCATTTATAATTCCAATGCTTTTGGATATGGTGTTTTTCCTTTGGACACTTCGGATTTGCCTATTATTCCACAATTGAAGGACGAAGTAGCCCGTGGGTATGCCTATTTAAATACATACGAAAATGCATTGTCTGGGAATATATCACCTCTTGAAGCCTTTGATCTATATATGGAAGGCATTCTCAATGAACAGAATGAGTTTGTGCATGGAATGGTATGTGGACAGGCGAACGCGATATTTTGGAGTTTCTTGAACGGGGAACAGCGAACAAAAAAGCAACCTTTGGTGGAGGAACAGCTCTGGAAGGAACTTCTTGATGATGGGTACAAGCCCAATATTAAAAAGAACCTATTTGGACTTTGGAAGGGATTGGCCTATTCGGACAATGCCAAAGAGAGGCTTTACCAAATTTGGCACAAAAACATTAAGATTCCCGACTTAAAGTTAAATCAAGATGATTATACCGACATGGCCATGTCCCTTGCGCTTTATGGACACGATAAAGCAGCGACCCTATTGGAAAAGGCCAAGTCACAACTGAATAATCCAGATAAGGTGAAACGTTTTGAGTTTTTATTGCCAGCTCTTTCATCGGACATTGCCGTGCGAGATGCCTTTTTTGAGTCGCTCAAAGAAGCCCAAAACCGTGAAAAGGAATCTTGGGTGGGCACGGCATGTGCTTTTATACATCATCCGCTACGTCAAAAAACAGCGATCAAACATTTGCCCTTGGCTTTGGAACTGCTCGAAGAAATACAAAAAACAGGGGATATTTTTTTTCCCAAGCGATGGCTTACATCCACTGTAGGGCAATATCAATCCGATAAGGCCTATGGGATGGTCGAAACGTATTTATCACAGCATCCTGATATGGAGCCATCATTAAAGGGCAAGCTTTTGCAGGCTTCGGATGATTTGTATCGTTTTGTAAATCAGGAGTAAAGACAATTTTTCTTCGTATTATGTGACTTTAGTCACAAGTAAATCACTCTAAATAATTGTTTTTCAGTGTTTTGATGATCAGGATCATTGTGTTCTTGTAGCAGTGGCCATACTTTGGTTCCAATAAACTTTATAAATACGAGTACCATGAAAAAGATTTTAATGTTGGTGTTCGTTGTTCTTGGAACAATGACACTGATGGCACAGGACAGGGATAGGGACAGAGTCCAAGATCCCGATCAAGATCGAGACCGTTTAATGCTGGTCGATGGCGATGTACTTCAAATTCGAGATCGTGACCAGATCCGTTTGGAAGACCCCATTACGTTGAACGATGGAACGGTAGTTAACCCAAATGGAACCTATTTTACCCGAGATCGAGATAGACTTAGGTTAAAAGATGGTGAATGTTTGGATAGTGATGGAATTAAATATCGCAATGAGTATCAGTATCGTTACAAAGTGATGCAAGCGGATAAAGGACTTACCGATGCACAGATCCAGCAACGCAACCAAAACAGGTATCAATTGATGCTCATTGATGGAGATGTATATCAAATCAGGACGCAATCACAAAACAGATTGCAGCAGCGGCTTGAGCTTGCAGATGGAACCACGGTTGACCCAGACGGTACCTACATGAATCAAAATCGTCAGCAATTGAGGCTTCAAGACGGTGAATGTTTGAATTTGAATGGTGAAAAGTTCACAAACATGTACAAGCATCGTAAAATGATGGCAAACAAGAATATGAAGTCCATCAAAAACATGAAGTCTAAAAAATCCATGAACAAATCAGCCCTTAAGAAAAAAGGGGGCGTCATGTGAAGGTACTGTATCGAGGGCTTGACCACCGTATGGTTGAGCCCTTATGTTCCATCTGTAAATGATTTATCATGAAACGGTGTTTACTCTTAAGCTTAATATTATGTTTGGGTACCATAGCAGGTGCATTTGCCCAAAAGATCAATAAGGAAAAGTCCGATAGCGAAGATTCCTATGTTTTGATGGATGTAAGTTATATGAACGATGCGGTATTTATGGGTAGGCGAGATTCCATAGCTGCTCCGTACCTATTGCCTTCCATTGGATATTATGACAAATCGGGATTGTTCATTGATGCCACTGTATCCTATCTTACAAGTTCCGATGAGCAACGCGTGGACCTTTTTTATTTGACTGGAGGGTATTTGTTTGATTCCAATAATTGGAGCGGAGGTGTTTCGGGAACGGCTTATTTTTACAATGAAGATAGTTACAATGTACAATCCGAGGTGGTCGCGGACATTACGGGTTTGATCAGTTACGATTTTAAATTGCTGGAACTATCGCTTTACGCCAGTTCATATTTCAATAAGAATAGCTCGCCCGATATTTTTTTAGGTTTTATGGCCGATCATACGTTTAGGGCATTTGACGATCATTTATTGTTTGCCCCCCGATTTTCGGTATTTGCAGGATCCCAATACTTTTATGAAGAATACTACACTACCAGCCGATTGGGTAACAGAAAGAGTGGGAGTAATGGACAGGGTAGTGGTTCGGGAGGATCTATAGATCCAGGAACCGAGGTTACGACAGTGCAAATTGCGGAAGCTTCCAAATTTAATCTACTCAATATGGAACTAAGTTTTCCCTTCCAATACCATTTCGACCAATTTATTTTGTCGTTTACACCTACTTGGGCATTTCCACAGACCCCTGCAACCCTTACCACAGATACAGAAACCTTTAAAGAAGATTTGGAGAATGTGTTTTACTGGTCCGTTGGTTTAAGCTACTGGTTCAACACAAATAAGAAGAATTAACCTCCTATTTTCTTATGGGCAAATACCGTTTATAGGTTTTACCCTTCGTGCTAATCTTATCCAAGTGACCCATAAATGATTTGTCCTTCATTAAAAAATGAACATGTACAAAACCATCGGTATGTGTAAAAACTTCTTGGTGATGTTCGGAGTAAAAACCAATAAATTCTCCTTTGGTATTTTCAAATGAAAACTTTTGTGATTTCACTCCCTCTCGTTAACCTTCCACTTCGGGCAAACGAAGGGTAACAATATAGGAAAGAATAAGACATACGATGCCATCATTAAAGGGCAAGCTTTTACAAGCTTCGGATTACCTGTATCGTTTTGTTGGGATGGAGTGAACTGATCTTCTTGGATTTGATAGCCGTTTTATCATTAATTATGACATAGGATTTTTAGTGTTCCACATACTTCAGCATGTAGCACTAAGCACAATCCACACAAGTACCCGTTAAAACACAGTTGACACTTTCAACCTTATAGCCCATAGGCAACGAAAAATCCACTTTTTCCTTTAAACAGGCGATAGTTTGGCAACTGGTGCAACGAAAGTGGAAGTGGCTATCCGGCAAGGACTTCCCATCACAGTCCATGCAGATTGCAAAATACTGTTTACCATCCTCCGCTACAACATTATGGACCAGACCATCCTCACAAAACCGGTTTAAGATTCTGTATATGGTCGCCCTATTGATATCCATATCGATCTTGTCCTCAATGGCATCATGGCTCATGGCCTTGCCACTCTGGGACAATAAATTCAAGATTGCCTGTTTTGTTGGTGTGTTTCTTCTTTTCATAAATTATTAATGCGACATTATTGCAATAATATAAAATATTCATAAGGTTGACAAAAATTATAGCGTTACAAATCACAATATGGAAAAAAACAAGATATACGATGTTATCATTATAGGAGGAAGTTATGCAGGGCTTTCGGCAGCTATGGCCCTCGGAAGGTCGTTAAAACAAACCTTGGTTATTGATGGGGGCGAGCCATGTAATAGGCAAACTCCACATTCCCAAAATTTTTTGACACAAGATGGCAAACCTCCCAAGGAGATTGCCGACCTCGCAACAAGGCAGGTTAAGGACTATGAAAGTGTTACGTTTTTTAAAGGCTTTGCATTAAATGCAAGTACATCTACAAGTGGTTTTCTTGTCCGTACCGATACTGGGGATGTTTTTGAGGGAAAGAAATTGATTATGGCCACGGGCATCAAGGATTTGATGCCTGAGATTCCGGGTTTTCAAGAATGCTGGGGGATTTCCGTGATACATTGTCCCTATTGCCATGGGTATGAATACCGCGGTAAAAAAACAGGGATATGGGCACCGGCAGAAAAAGCATTTCATTTGGCTCCGTTGTTGCTCAACCTTACCGATGATCTTACCATTCTAGGCCAAGAAGTGTCAAATTTTACCGAAGAAGAGTTAAAAACACTTCAAAAGCATGGTGTCAAAATGGTACATCATAATGTTATGGCAATGGAACATAAAAATGGATACCTCCATAAAGTGGTCCTTGATAATGGGGATAAAATTTCCTTTTCGGCCGTTTATGCGGGTGTCCCATTTGAACAAAGTTCGGATATTCCCAATTCGCTGGGCTGCGAACTTACGGAACAAGGTTTTATTAAAACGGATCATTTTCAGATGACCACTGTGCCTGGAGTGTTTGCTTGTGGGGATAACTGTATTTCCATGCGGTCGGTTGCCCAAGCTGTGGCATCGGGCAACTTGGCAGGTGCCATGGCCAATATGGAACTCTCGAAAGAATCATTTTAAAACAAACTTCATGAAGATAAAAAACCAAACTTTTGACATCATTGCACTTACAAGCTCGTTTATTTGTGCCATTCACTGCGCGGCTGCGCCCATTCTGCTATCATTCTCATCCTTGTCCAGCCTACATTTTTTACACAATCCACTTATGGAATGGTCGTTTGTCGGACTTGGTGTTGTCTTTGTATTTGTTTCCCTTTGGCCGAGCTATAAAAAAGTACATCGTAAATCAAGGCCTTTGCTCATTGCCGCCCTTGGTTTTGGTACATTAGCACTGGGCAGGGTGGATTTTAGTGAAGCTTGGGAGGTAGTACATATGGTGTCTGGGGCCATCATGGTTGCTGCGGCCAATTTTATAAACTGGAAGTTGTTGCGCTTTAGGGGAGGACATAAACATTAAAGTGCCTGGGGGCAAGCTTGATCATAATCTTTGCATCGACCGAACTGTTTTTTGATGAGGATAATGTGTGAATATTAAAGAAACAGCACCTCTTGGTATTTTCTATGTGCACAGTTAAGGGAAAGCCCTTTTAATTAAAAACATCCAAGCGATAGCTGGTGGCATGGGGGCTAACCCACCGCCGGTTCCAGTAGGCGTAGTTGTTTTTTATAGGCATTAAAGTAAGCCTCAACGCCTATGGGGAGGGTCGAGTTTTGTGGTATGTGCCCAAAGCTCATGCCATAGGCGGCGGGAATGCCCAATGGGGAAATCCTGTCCATGATCACTTCCCTTAACGTAAAGTTTTCGGTAGTACGTTTACGGTCGCACCCTTTGCAAACACCAAAAATGATTCCCTTGGCCTTGGTAAAGCTTTCAACATCGGTAAGTTGGGTAAGCATACGGTCAATGCGGTACGGGGCTTCCTCCACATCTTCCAATAGTACGAGTTTGTCCGTAAAGTCGATTTCATAAGGAGTGCCTATCATGGCGGCCACCAAGGTTAAACTACCCCCTACAAGTTCGCCTTGGCCAATACCAGCGGTGATCGTATATCGGTAGTATTCGCTGTTGCGGTATTGTTTCGGGTCTTTTAATATGGCATTTTTGATGGGCAGTGTTTGCTGTGGTTCCATCAATACCTTTTTGAAGTAAACCTGACTGTACTCATCATCCAGCGTTTTTCCAACAGGTCCGTGAAAACCAATAAGACCGGTTTTTTTATAAATGGTGTTGATCAATGCGGTGATGTCGCTAAAACCGATCAACGCCTTTGGGTTGTTTTCGATGACCCCATAATCCAATAAGTCAAGAATACGGGTGCATCCATATCCACCACGGGCACAGAGAATGGCATCAATATCCGGGTTGGCAAACATTTCGTTCACATCCTTTGCGCGTTCTTCATCGGTATCGCTGAAATAACCGTAATTACCTTTTATACGGTCGGTGTGATAGGTTTTGAAACCCATTTTTTGCAGCGTGTCCAAAGCCAGGTAGAGTGCTTCCTGTTCAATGGCAAATCCAGGGGCAACAAGGCCAATGGTATCCCCTAATTTTAATTTTTTGGGTTTAATTTTGGGCTTGGGGTCAGAGAAAGGTTGATTGCCCCAAGTGGTTTGGTGTAAAAGGGTTGCAGCTCCCAGAGCTGTTGCCGATTTTAAAAAACTTCTTCTTTTGAACATTGTTGAATCCCTCCTTGAGGGTTTGACTCCCCGACGTTCTACGTCGAAATGGATTAATTTTTTTGGTTAGAATACCTCATGGGCTTGCCCCGAGGTGATTGATTTATCAATACAAATATAAAAATGCACAAAATTTAAAAGAACAGCATCAACTAATCACTGTTTCTTTCGTCTCTTCGTAATTGTCTTTGGATTTTTCTGATGGCCGATTCGATGGATTTTTCGGGTTCTATGATATTGTATTCGCCCCAAAAATCAGGATCCGAGAAGCCGGAGGCCTCATCACTTAGGATAATGGACTTTCGGATTTGTTGCCGATATCTGGGCCTTTCGGTCTTGCTTACTCTTTCCCAATCGGTGATGGCCATTTCAGCCGTCATGCTGTACTGCGAATTAAACCATTTATCGGCCCAGTCCACTTTGAACTCCATAAATACGCTGCTATAGCCGTAATGCCATTTTCCATCTTTTTCCCGGTAATCAACACGGTAAGAGACCTCTGTGGGCCACACATCCACTTTTGCAGGCTTTCTGCGCACAAAAAGTTGGGCAGCTTTGTTCCTATCTGTAATGTTCAATGAAAAAATGGCACCTGTTAAGATCTTATTCTCGACATCGATGTACAGTTCCCCGCGATATAAGGGCTCCAAAATACCTTCATACTGATTGAATTTGATGACATAGATCAACCTATCATTGGTCATTGTGGAGCGATCAAAGGTAAATTTGTAGTTGGATAGGGACGCTTCCGAGAATATATATTCCGGGTACTTCATCATATCTACATACAAGGTGTTGTAAGGCCCTCCCTGAAGTTTTAGTGCTACGGTGTCCAACTTGCTGTAATCGGTGCTTTTTCTCGCCTTGTACAGTTCAACGGCATCGTCCCGGGTAGAACTGTAAGGTGTTTTGTATACATTGACCACCGCTTCAGCCAAAGAAACGTTCCTTCTTCGTCTTTTTATGGTTTCTCGATAAAAGGCCGTCATTAACGAAGGATCTTCAAAATAATTCTCATCCCTGTTCTTTAGGGTCTCCTTGACCAAGGCCAACGCATCTTTTGGGGCGTTCACATTGATTTCCGAAAGCCTTGTAACGGACACCTCTAGGGATATTTCGTTTTTTTCGCGTTCAAGGCTGGCAATGGGAACCTTTTTGGTTTTGTAGCCCAAAAATGAAACCACCACATTTTTGTTGGTGTATTCTTTGGGTACTTTTAAAAGAAAGTTTCCTTCTGTATTGGTAATGGTACTTATGTTGGTGCCTTCTACGGTAAGTGTGGCAAAAACCAAAGATTTATTGCTCGATGCTTCCTTGACCTCCCCACTATATTCATTGAAATCGACCTCTGCACCATCTTGTTGGAAAGCAAAGGCCTCTCTTGGACTTAACAGTGCCATAGCGCATAGTGCCAATAGCAAAAATGCATGGTGTTTTATGTTTAAAATCAATGATGGGATTCTCAGCGACATATCGGCAATTTTTCTTTGTTACTTTTTATTAAATATACAAAATTTCGGGCACAAATTTTCGTGCCATTTTAGTTAAAAAACCGAACAATCCACTTATAATCAGTTTGTAGGAATTTTAGTCTACCATAAAGAGCGCATTGGCAAAAAACAGCTTGCCGTTTTCCCAAAATCCTCGGAACAAGGGGTTGTCCACCAAATAAATTACATGGCCGCGACCAAAGTTTTCGACCCCGAATATTAAGGATTCGGAAATCTTTTTCTGTGCCTCTATACCTGCAAAACCAGAAAAGGGTTTGGTGTTTTGTTCGAGGTACACGGCATTTCCGTTGTCCAGATATTCATAAGCACTGCTTCCGAGCTTTAAAGAGAAATAATCGGAACCATAGCCGTAGGCCAATGGATTGGAGCTATCCACCTTAGTCTTAAAGATTGCGCCGGTAATCGCTCCCTTGATGCGTTCCCGCTCCCAATCTTTATAGGGTTGGGGGGTGTTTTCGGTGGAATCTTTTTCCACTTTCTTTTTCTTGATCCCAAATCCCTTTTTACCATCAAGGGCATCGATGGACCCGCCCATGGCAATGATTTTTCCGCCTTGTCTTACCCAATTCTTTAGTTTGGATAGTTGATCTTCGTTAAAATGGTTGCCGTAACGCCCATCCGGCAAAACCAAAATATTGTACTCGTTCAAGTCCACCCGGTTTGCATAGTCATCATCAATCACGGTGAGCGGGTAATGCAATTGTTGCTCAAAAAAGTGCCAAATTTCCCCGAATCGTAGTGTTGAGGTGGGGCCACCGGATAAAACGGCAATCTTTGGCTTGCTTATCATTTGAATGGAAGAGGAACCAAAATCTTTCCCCGAATCCACAAAACCTGTACTTGTGGAAGTAATCTCCTTTTTAAATCTAGCAGCAATGGTTTGCAGGGTTTGGATAAAATCTTCCTTGTTTTCGTTATCACCTTTGGTGATGATCAAGGTGCCACGCGCAAAGGATTTACCTTCGATACTAAAAGGGTGATCTGCTTTGCGAACCCTTATTCCCTCGTTTAGTAGGGCCGCCAAAAATCGGGCGTCGTCCATGCTGTTCCAATCGGTCAGATAGGCATAGCTTCCGCTATTGATACCTGAAGGTACCATAACTTCTTCTGTATTTTGGGAAGATATTATAGACGTGGAGGCAATGGCGTCCAATCCATACGCGTAGGGCAGCGACCAAGCGGTGATATCGTAGGTCAACGAATCCGAAAGTTTGGCATTGGGCTCGAACAATACCTTTACCAAGGTGCCTTTGGGCTGGTCGGTGGACACTACCATGCCATTTTTGTTGATGGACAGGTTGCCACTTTCGCCTGTCGTATAGTGATGTCCCCTGAAAGAACCACTGGAAAGATTGCCGTATGCAATGTTGTGTTTGTCCAAAAGGGATTTAAGGGCATCCAATTTGTCCTTGTCACCTTTTAGCACATAACTTTTGTACTTAAAATCCTTATTTTGATGGAACTTCCTGAATTCATCATTTAACTTCTCCGCATTCTGGGAAGATACCTCCACGGTGGAGAGCCCCGTTGTAAAGTGATGGGCGATTCGGTCTTTTAAGGTAAGGGTGTCACCGATAGCAGTGATAATCCCAAGCCCGGCTCTGCCACTTCCACCTTGTTCGTAGGTCATTCCAACAGAGCCGTTGTAAATGGGGTAGGTATCACCATAGCTGGGGTACAAAAGGTCAAAAACCTCTTTGGTGAAGTAAAACCAACCGTTGGCATCAAAATATTTGGCGTGGTTTCTACCAAGGGTTACTTGAAAATCACGCTGAAAATCGGTGATCACCTCGTGATAGGGTTCTGCCGCAGGTGCAAAATAATAGGGATTGTTCACCCCCTGCTCATGGAAATCCACATGGATGTGGGGCAACCATTGGTTGAACATTTTTAACCGTTGCTGGCTTTCTACCTGGGTAAGCCACGCCCAGTCACGGTTCAGGTCGAACATATAGTGGTTGCTCCGTCCACTCCACCAACCTTCGTGGTGTTCCTTGCTGTTGGGATCCACTTGATACGGGCTGTTCTTATATTGATTGTACCAGTTGCTGTATCTGTCGCGCCCATCCGGGTTAATACACGGATCCATGATCACCACGGTGTTTTCCAGATAAGAACTTTTTTTGGTCAAAAGTTCATAAATGGTCTTCATGGAAGCCTCTGTGCTCACACTTTCGTTACCGTGTACATTATAGCTTAGCCAAACAATGGCTTTGGATGCATTTCCCGTTCCTTCGGTATCTTTTAGGTGCTCTTGCCTAATGCTTTCCAGGTTGGCCAAGTTTTCTGCGGAGGAGACGTAGGCCAAGATCAAAGGCCTGCGCTCGTAGGTCTTGCCATAAACGGTAAGCTGCACCCTGTCCGGGGCAGATTCAGCCAAATACTCGTAATAATCCACCACTTCGTGATGACGGGTAAACTGTGTTCCGAGTTCGTACCCCAAAAATTCTGAAGGGGATTTTAGTTGTTGTGCCGATACGGAAATTGATACGAAAAGAATGAGGGAAAATAAAAATCTGGTCATGCTTGGGTTAATTGGTTCTACCAAATCTACTAATAAATTGAGGCAGAATCCTAATTTTATTGGGCCCAACCCGCTAATATTGCATAAAATTCAATTAACGTATTTTTGGGATGAGAAAAAAAGAAGAGACTTATCTTTGAACACCTCATTGCAATTTTTAATGGAAGTAGAATGTATACCCTTTAAGGAGACCGGTTATTTTTCCCAATTAATTTGTGACTATCTCGATCAGAAAAAAGAATTATCCCCTTTTTTTAATAGATATCCTTTGCCCGAAAACTTTGGTGATCAAATCAAAGAAAAGGCCACAAACTATCCCAAAGCACATCGAAAAGTCTTGGTCAATGCTTTAAAGGAGCAATACCAAGGCGTTGAGGTTTCCAAGGCAACGCAAAAAAATAGGGATGCCTTGTCCAAAGAGACCACATTTACGGTGGTAACCGGGCATCAGTTGAATTTATTTACGGGGCCGTTGTACTTCCTTTATAAGATTGTTTCCACCATCAATTTGGCCAAACAGCTCAACAAAGAGCATCCAAAAAACCACTTTGTGCCGGTATATTGGATGGCCACGGAGGACCATGATTTTGATGAGATCAATTATTTTAACCTGCACGGAAAAAAGGTGCTTTGGAACAAAAAGGCATCTGGAGCGGTAGGTCGATTATCTACGGAAGGCCTGGAAGAGGTGTTCGAGATATTTTCCGCGGAACTTGGAAATTTAGGACTTACAGAAAAGCTGAAAGACCTGTTTAAAAAAGCATATTTAGAGCATTCAACCCTTACCGAAGCCACCCGGTATCTTGCCAATGCACTGTTTGGTGACCAAGGTTTGGTGATTGTGGACGGCGATGATAAAGATTTGAAGGAATTACTCGTTCCCTATGCCAAAAAGGATATACTGGAGCACACGCCCCATAAAAAAATATCGGAAACAATTGATGTATTGGGAAAGGTTTCCGCAGACTATACCATTCAAGTAAACCCAAGGGAAATCAATTATTTTTATTTAAAAGATGGTTTGCGGGAACGGATTATCCTAAAAAAAGGGAAATACCATGTGATCAATACGGATATTGATTTTACCAAGGAAGAACTTTTAAAGGAACTTGACGAGCATCCCGAACGGTTTTCGCCCAATGTAGTGGCGCGACCTTTGTACCAAGAAGTGATTTTGCCCAACCTGTGCTATATTGGCGGGGGAGGGGAATTGGCCTATTGGTTGGAGCTTAAATCCTATTTTGATGGGGTTGGGGTTACATTTCCTATGTTGATGCTTCGAAATTCAGCTTTGCTGATAACGGAAAAGCAATCGGAAAAAGTGGAACGGATGGGATTGAAGGTTTCCCATTTATTTATGAAGCAGCATTCGCTGATCAATAAAAAGATACGCGACATCTCCAATATCGATATTGATTTTTCGCCCCAGAAAAAGTTGTTGGAAGAGCAGTTCCGGCACATGTACGAACTGGCCGAACAAACCGATAAAAGCTTTTTGGGAGCGGTAAAGGCACAGGAGGTAAAGCAGAAAAAAGGCTTGGACAACTTGGAAAAACGGTTGTTGCGAGCCCAAAAAAGAAAATTAAAGGACCATGTGGTGCGGTTGACCGATCTTCAAAATGAGTTGTTCCCCAACCGATCGCTTCAGGAAAGACAGCTTAACTTTTCAGAAATTTATCTGGAAATGGGAGAGGATTTGATTCCTTTGCTGTTGGAGACATTGGACCCCTTTTCCAAAGGCTTTACAATTTTAAGGCACAATTGATTGCTGCCTGATACCATTCAATACATTGATATTTTTCAAAAAAGCTTGCAACCAAAGTAGGGTATTTATGCTCTGGGTTGTTCCATAGGTGTAAATAGCTATGAAAATTTAAATTTTGAGTTGGTTAACTCATATGTTTAGGTTGGTTTTGATTTTATTTTTATTGAAAAGCCCTGGAGTGGTTCCCAGGGCTTTTTGTTTTTATGGCTTAAAATGATTTTAGAACAAATCCTTGAAATGTGACTTTACTTCGAACAGCGTAGCCTCCTTCATGGTGTCGAACCTAATATCGGCATGTCCCACGCGCTCTTCGGGACCTATGCCCACACTGTGAAAGTTGCCGGCTTTGGCGGCATCTATCCCTTTCTCGGCATCCTCAAAAACAATGCAGTTTTCTGGGCGCAGCCCTAATTTTTCCGAAGCATAAAGGAAAATATCCGGGGCAGGCTTGCTTTTGGAAACGCTATTGCCATCACCGATTACATCAAAAAAATGGGTGGCCTTGAGCTGTTTCAACACTTTTGGGGCATTTTTACTGGCACTACCAAGGGCAACGCTAAAGCCCTCAGACCTTAAATGAGTTAAAAGTTCCCTGGCGCCAGGCAAATAATCCTCTTGGGTCATGCTATCCAAACTTTCAACATATATGTCGTTCTTTTTTGTGGCAAGTTCAAGAATGGTCGCATCGTCCAAGCTAAGCCCGTTATGGTCCATTATCACCTTTATGGAATCCATTCTGGATATTCCCCGCAGTTTTTCATTAAGGGCACGATCAAATTGCCAACCCATATAGTCCGACAATTTTTTCCAAGCAGCGTAATGCAGTTCGGCAGTATCTGTGATTACGCCATCCAAATCAAAAATAAATCCCTTGATCATGGTCAGTGTTATTTAAAGGGCAAAGAAATAATGAAATCAGTTAAGAAAAAAACTAGATAAGCGTGTACTTTTTTCAAAAGAAAGTGTTAGGGCGCCTTTATAAATATTGAGTTGTTGATAACCCGTTGGAATAACTTCATGGAAAAAGTTGTCTTAAATATCCTTTAAAAGATACTTTTGCAACTAAAGCAAATTCCTATTTTTGCCCATGCATAACAACGTACTCATCCTAGACTTTGGTTCCCAGTACACACAACTGATCGCAAGACGCGTTAGGGAACTCAACATTTACTCAGAAATTAAACCCTACAATAAACTGCCCGAGGATTTATCGGATTACAAGGCGGTTATCCTTTCCGGTTCACCATCTTCGGTGCGCTCGGAGCATGCCCCGCATCCCGATTTGTCCGAAATAAAAGGCAAGAAACCTTTGTTGGGCATTTGCTATGGTGCACAATATCTGTCCCATTTTCATGGTGGTAATGTGGCTCCGTCCGCCACTCGGGAATATGGGAGGGCCAATCTCTCCTATGTAAACTCAGAAGATGATTTTTTACAAGATATTGGTGAAGGAAGCCAAGTGTGGATGAGCCATAGCGATACCATTAAGGAATTGCCCGAAGGAGCCATTCGTTTGGCCAGTACCCACGATGTGGAAAATGCGGCTTACAAGATTGATGGTGAAATGACCTACGGGATTCAGTTCCACCCTGAAGTATACCACACCACCGATGGTAAAAAACTCTTGGAAAACTTTTTGGTGAACATTGCTGGATTAAAACAGGATTGGACGCCGGATGCTTTTGTGGAAACAACTGTAGAGGAACTAAAAAAAGAGATTGGCGACGAAAAAGTGATTTTGGGCCTGTCCGGTGGAGTGGATTCCAGTGTGGCCGCCATGCTATTGCACAAAGCAATCGGAGATCATTTGTACTGTATCTTCGTTAACAACGGTCTTTTACGAAAGAACGAGTTTGAAAGTGTTTTGGACCAATACAAGCACATGGGATTAAATGTTAAGGGTGTTGATGCTTCGGCACGCTTTTTGGATGCCTTGAAAGGAGAATCGGACCCTGAAGGAAAAAGAAAAATCATCGGTAGGGTCTTTATTGAGGTTTTTGATGATGAGTCCCACAAAGTGGAAAATGCGAAATGGTTAGCACAAGGAACCATTTATCCGGATAGGATTGAATCGGTTTCGGCCAGTGGCGGACCATCAGCAGTGATAAAAAGTCACCACAATGTAGGCGGATTGCCCGACTATATGAAATTGAAAGTGGTGGAGCCCTTAAAAATGTTGTTCAAGGACGAGGTACGAAGAGTAGGAGCAAGTATGGATATGCCCGCAGAAATTTTGGGAAGACATCCGTTCCCGGGCCCCGGTCTTGGAATCCGTATCTTGGGAGATATTACTGCCGAAAAGGTGGCTATTTTGCAAGAAGTGGATGCCATTTTTATTGATGGACTCAAAAAATGGGGGCTTTATGACAAGGTTTGGCAGGCCGGAGCCATGCTTTTGCCCGTAGATAGTGTAGGGGTAATGGGAGATGAGCGCACCTACGAAAAATGTGTGGCGCTCAGAGCTGTTGAAAGCACCGATGGAATGACGGCCGATTGGGTAAATTTGCCCTACGAATTCCTGCAAAAGACCTCGAATGATATAATAAATAAGGTTAAAGGCGTTAATAGAGTGGTGTACGACATTAGCTCAAAACCACCGGCAACTATAGAATGGGAATGAAAAAACATATGTTACAACTGGTTTTTACCATGGTCTTTTTATTGGCCATGGTGCCGGTATCCGCACAAAACTACGCAACACATGCTGTAAAGGAAGGGGAAACGCTTAAAAGCATTTCTCAACAATACAGGGTAACGCCCTACAGCATTTTACAGGCCAACAAGGAAATCAAAAGTGCTTCCGATGTAAAGGAAAACACCATACTTATAATTCCTTTGAACGGAAAAGCTGTTGAAGATAAAACAAAGACCAAAGAAGAAGAACAAGAGGAAGAAGAGGTAAAGCCAATTCGTTTCATACGGCACAGGGTACGAAGAAAGGAAACCCTTTTTGGACTAACGCAGAAATACAACATTACCGAGGACCAGCTCAAACGGTACAATACCAAATTGTATTCCGAAACCCTAGAACGTAGGATGGTGCTCCAAATCCCTGTGTTTCCTGAGGTGGACCCCGATGAAGAAAAGGAGTTGGATTTTGAAAACTATACTGTTCAGCCCAAGGAAACCCGTTGGAGCATTGCCCACAAATATGGCATAAGTGTGGATAGCCTATTGGTGCTGAACCCGGAATTGGACAAGAACACCAACTATTTGGCCGCTGGCGAAGAATTGAAACTGCCAAGACCAAAAGGCGATAGCCTCAAGGAACAAGAGGTGGAATTGTTTACTTCCTATACCGTACCGCCAAAAATGACCCTTTACAGTTTGGGAAGGGAGTATGGTATTCCAACGGATTCCATTGTAAGGCTCAACCCCGAGATCATGAAAGAGGGTGGCCTAAAAGAAGGAATGGTGGTACGACTTCCCAAAAAGAAGAACAAAGAAGGCGAGGTAAACACAGAAAACTTTATTTTTTACGAAGTAAAGCCTAAGCAAAACATATTCAGAATTACCCAAAACCTGAAAATTACCAGGGATGAGCTGTTCCGTTTAAACCCGGCCTTGGAAAATGGACTAAAGGCTGGAATGGTCTTAAAATTGCCCAAAGAAAAGGCAGAAGAATTGGAAGTGAAGAATGCTTTGGTTCTGGATAAGATCAATTTGGTGGACAGCATTAATGTGGAAAACAGGCCCAAACTGGTTTTTATGCTTCCTTTCCGATTGGACAAGGTAAATGTGGCCGATACTGAAAAGGCCGAGGCACTGATCAAAAACCGTAGGGACATAGCATTGAGCCTTGGATTTTATACCGGGGCCATGGTGGCTTTGGATTCCATTAAAAAGTTAGGGGTCTCGGTGGATGTTAAAACCTACGATACCCAACTGGACCAAACCAAGGTCAAAGAAATCCTATTTAGGGAAAATCTAACCGGGGTAGACGCCATTATAGGCCCATTGGCAGCCGGGCCCTTGGACGAAGCAGCTGTTCAAGCTTCGGCAAAAAACATTCCTGTGATCGCCCCAATTGCTTCAGATAGTAAGTTGAGCCATGCCAATGTATTCTACTCCGTACCAAGGGATGTTGTACTACGGGATAAAATGCTCTCCCATATGGAAAAAATCCATAAGGGCGAAAACGTGATAATCATTGCGGATTCTACCCATCAAGTAGCGCATGATTCCATTTTGAGGAAATTCCCGGCAGCACAAATCGCAAAGGTAATCGACAACAAATCATTGCATTTGGATGAATTTTTGATCAAACTATCCGAAGACAAGGAAAATTGGGTGTTCCTCGAAACAGATCAGCCCAATATGGTGTCCAGCGTTACTTCTATCCTGAACTCGGCCAACACAGCTTCCATGGTGGATTCCGAAGAGACCAAGAAAATCAAGGTACGCATGTTTACCACGAGTTATAACGATGCTTTTGATGATGAGGCCGTCTCCAGGACCCATCTTTCCAATCTTAGGTTTACCTTTTCATCGTTCTACCGGGCGTCCAAGAATGATGCCTTTACCAGGGCATACATGAAAAAGTACAATGGAAACTTACCGGATAGATATGCTGTTCGCGGTTTTGATGTAACTATGGACATACTGCTGAAACTCGCATACAAGAAGAACCTTTTCGAAACTTCGAAGTATATCGGTCTAACAGAATATGCAGGAAACGGTTTTGATTATTTCAACGACTGGACTTCCGGCTATTTTAACCGAGCCTGCTACATTATGCAGTATGATGACCTTACATTAAAAGAAGTTAAGCTCAAAAATGACGTCAAAAGTAACCTATAACGGAAACTTGCGCACTACCTGTGTGCACATACGTTCCGGAAACGAGTTTATTACCGATGCCCCGGTCGATAACAACGGAAAAGGCGAGGCTTTTTCACCAACCGACACGGTGGCGACCGGCTTGGCCAATTGTATGATGACCATGATGGGAATCAAGGCCCGTGATATGGATGTGGATTTGACAGGGTCCACTGCCGAGGTAACCAAGCACATGGCGGCGAACCCAAGAAGAATTTCCAAAATCGAGGTAAAATTCGAGTTGCCGTCATCGGTGTCCGAAAAGCACAGGAAAATTTTGGTGCATACGGCCAATACCTGCCCGGTGCACTATAGCCTGCACCCCGATATTGAAAAAATAATCGAATTCAATTGGGTAAAATAATTTCCATAGGATGTATTTTTCTACTTGGTTTTTTGGGATTTGCACAGGAAATCGAGGAGGGGGTCCCTTGGAATGAGGACATACGGCTCACTTGGGCCGATTTTAAGGGGAAAGTGCCACCAGGGGAGGAATCTGCGGCAACCACGGCGAGCGGCATTAGCTATACCTATTCGGCCAATCTGTTGCACCACGAGGTGAATTTGGATTTTGAGGTAAACGCCTATTTCTACCCCAACGAATCTTGGTACAGACCCGAATTGTGCAACGAGAACACATTGGCCCACGAACGGCTCCATTTTGATATTACCGAGGTCTTTGCCAGAAAGATGCGCAATAAATTACGTAGAACCTCTTTTTCAGATGATGTAAAAGCTGAGGTAAGGAAAATTTATTCCGATATTTTAAGGGAGCTGCAAACCTATCAAGAGCGATACGATTGGGAGACCAATTTTTCCCGAAACCGTGAGAAGCAGTTCGAATGGAACCAAAAGATAGCCGAAGCCTTAAAGGTTTGGGAATGATTCCTGCTTAAAATCGACCAATTTTTTTTGATTTCTTGATCGGGTACGATATATAGGACTAACTATCTGGAAACTATTTCTGAGCTTTACTCCAAAGTAATTTCAAAAAGGCAACCATGTTTTCAAGAGAACAGCAGGAAGAACCATTGCAATGGATTTGAGAGACCTAAGGCACTTTTAAAGCCTTGACCCAATATTTAGAGCTATGCTTGGCACTGTTGTTCTATCAGGAGAAGATACCTTTTCCCGAGTTGGGATATCGGAAACCTACAAAAGATCCCATTTGTTCTTCAATGGTTTTAATCTTTTTTTGGCAAAAGTTTGGAGATATCCCTTTTAGTATGGTTACGTATAGCATCACGTATGGCAACTTTCAGTACTGTCTCATATTCTGTGCTGGTAATATCAGCAGTATTCAGTATATCTTCCAATGTTAACTTCCTTGGATCGTGATAGCGATTGATCATTGTTTCATAACTTATACCTAACGCAAATGGCATTCCGGTAGCATATTCACTGGAAATCTCTTTCATTGAGCGTACATCCCCCGTGGCAAAGCGAGATTTGAGATTTCTTAGTGCCTCTAGCATAGTATACGGGTTTACTCTTTTCTCAAACTTTGCTGCGTTTTTGTCTTCTGATTTATCTGTTTTTTTAGCCATAATAGTATGATTTCTTAAAATTCAAACTAAGATGACTCCATGGTATTGATAATCAATTAAATATCACATTTTATATGATAAAAATCAGATATTATCTAATTATTATTTTAAATAGTAAAATATTATTACTATTATTGTGTATGAAAATCTATTTATAATTGAGATGTAACAGGATATATCTTGAATAGATTCGAAATTTAGGTGTTAACAAAAGAGTCTCGACCGCAAATTCCGACAATTTGTAATCAGAGCGAGACGATAGGTTAATGCCCGAGGTGATATTTTGTGTACATTCGTACCGCTATAGCACCGAGGGCTCTATCGTAATTCCGTTTCTGATAGGCGTCGGAACCTTGCGGTGCGGTTGATAGGGCTTGCTATAGTATTAGGTCCTAAATGCTGTGGAGACTCGTTTTCAACTCATCGATATGAAAACGAGTTTTTTATTTTGCATGGCCCATACCACTGGCATCCAGAAGAGTGGATTCTCATCCGATGGTCCATCGGTTGCCGAACGGCTGTACCCAATCAAACCCAAGAGTCCAATCTAACGATACCCAAGGCTATAGGTATGGGATACACGTTTTATTATTTTCCGGTTCACGATATCCTTTTGTCCCATCACCAACGACTACACTTTTAGGGCAACCGGCCCAATCACGAAACCATGGTCTTTTTTAGTTTAGGAATCCTATTTCTGGGTATGCTTTTACCTGGGCAGGATGGCCTATGTCCGAACCTTGATGTCCTTTAGGAAGTTACGGTTTTTCCGTGACTTATGGGGCAGTGTGGAGAATAACAACCAACATTTTAATCAAACGAACTCAATTTATGCAACTAGTAACACAACGCATGCGCAGGGGAATCCTGCATGTGCTCCTATATGCTTTTCTAATGCCCTTTTGTGCCTTTTATGTGCAGGCGGGCACTGTCTTGGAACCACCACAGGCGACCGTTTCCGGCACCGTGACCGATACTTTGGGGAGTCCCCTGGCCGGGGTGAACCTAGTGGTGGAATCCAAGAATGTGGGCACTATTTCCGGTTTGGACGGTTCCTTTTCCGTTCAAGCTTCTCCTACCGATGTATTGGTCTTTTCCATGGTAGGTTTTAAATCCCTTACCGTCCCAATAGCAGGAAGGAATGTGGTGAACGTAATAATGGAAGAAGATGTGACCCAATTGGGGGAAGTAGTGCTCAATGCGGGCTATTATACCGTTACCGAAAGGGAGCGCACGGGGAACATCGGTAAGGTGACAGCTTCCGAAATCGAAAAACAGCCCGTTTCCAATCCACTGTCCGCCCTTCAGGGGCGTATGGCCGGAGTGGACATTACCCAGAGCTCTGGCCTGCCAGGGGCGGGCTTCAACATCCAGATCAGGGGGCGGAACAGTATCGGTGCAGGGAACGATCCGCTCTATATTGTGGATGGGGTGCCCTTTGCATCGGATCCCATCAACTATTCCCAGACCTCAGGAATCCTAGGGGGAAGCATAAGTCCGCTCAACGGGATCAACCCTGCGGATATAGAAAAAATAGAGGTGCTGAAGGATGCCGATGCCACGGCCATTTATGGCTCCCGTGGTGCCAATGGGGTAGTTTTGATCACGACAAAAAAGGGCCGCTCCGGCAAGGCAGAATTCAACATCCATCTCAATACCAGTCTGGGCAGGGCCACCCGTTTCATGGACCTGTTGAACACCCCACAGTACTTGGAGATGAGACGGGAGGCCTTTGCCAATGATGGCATAGAAGATTACCCTGCCAATGCCCATGATGTGAACGGTACCTGGGACCAGGACCGGTACACCGATTGGCAAAAGGAACTGATCGGGGGAACCGTGCACAGGACCATGGCACGGGCATCCGTATCCGGAGGGAGCAATGGCACCCGCTACCTGATCGGCGGGAGTTACCAAAGGGAGAATACTGTTTTTCCAGGGGAGTCCGGTTATCAAAAGGGAAGTGTATTGTTGAACCTGGACCATAATTCCGAGGATGGACGTTTCAAGCTCCATTTTTCCGGGAACTACGTTGTCGACGACAACGACCTGCCCGCCGCTGACCTTACCCTTACCTCGCGTAGCCTGGCCCCCAATGCCCCGGCCCTTTATGGCGAGGATGGGGAACTGAACTGGGCCGGCAATACCTGGAACAATCCGCTTGCCGATCTGGAGAGCCGCTTTTCCTCCAATTCCAAGACCCTGACCACAAATGGGACCGCTTCCTATGCTGTCTTAAAAGGAATTACCGCCAAGGTAAACCTGGGTTATACGGATGCAAGGATGGATGACAGCAGGGTCCTGCCCTCGACAAGATACAACCCGGCCTATGGGGCCGATAGCCGGTATTCCTCGGTCTATAGGGGGACATCGTCCCGTACTTCATGGATCTTGGAGCCCCAGTTGCAATGGCAAGGAAGTATGGGACCATTACAATTGGATGTATTGTTGGGAAGTACTTTCCAACAACAAGATCAGCATCAATTGGGGCTTTATGCCCAAGGCTTTCCAAGTAATGAACTCCTTGGGGACATTTCAGCGGCCACTACCCTTAACATCAATTTGGATTCCGGGACGGAGTATAGGTACCAGGCCATTTTTGGCAGGATCAACCTGAACCATCGACAAAAATATATCCTTAACCTAACGGCGAGACGGGACGGTTCCTCAAGGTTTGGTCCCGGAAACCAGTTTGCCAACTTTGGGGCCGTTGGGGCCGCTTGGCTGCTCTCGGAGGAGAATTTTATCAAAGAGGCCCTTCCGGTGATCAGTTATGGTAAATTACGGGGAAGTTACGGCACCACGGGGAACGATCAGATCGGGGACTATCAATTTTGGGAGACCTTCAGTTTGGGCGGAACGAATTATGATGGGGTCAGTGTCCTACAGCCTACCCGCCTCTTCAATCCCGATTTTGGATGGGAGCGCAACGATAAACTGGAGGTCGGGTTGGAGCTTGGCTTTTGGAAGGACCGTATCCTGTTGGCGGGCAATTATTATCGCAACCGATCCTCCAATCAACTGGTGGGCATCCCCATGCCGGGCACGACAGGTTTCACCAGTCTCCAGGCCAATTTGGATGCCATTGTCCAGAACAAGGGAGTGGAGCTGGAACTCACTTCCCGTTTGGTACATACTCGGAAAGTAAAGTGGCAGCTCTCCATGAACCTGAGTCTTCCAGAGAACGAATTGATTTCCTTTCCGGGACTGGAGGCCTCAACCTACGCCAACAGGCTTGTGGTAGGGGAACCTCTTGGGATACGGAAACTGTATTACAGTACGGGGGTGGACCCCACCACGGGAGTGTATCAGTTCAGGGACTACAATGGGGACGGTGTTATTTCATCACCCAACGACCAACAATGGATAGCGGATATGGATCCCGATCTTTATGGGGGCTTGGCCAACAATATCAATATTGGCCCATTTGAGTTGGATTTTCTATTCCAGTTCACCAAGCAAAGACAATGGAACTATCTCTACAATGGCGGTTTCCCCGGTTCGATGATGAACCAGCCAGTGGA
Source organism: Allomuricauda sp. (assembly GCF_013911645.1). Taxonomy (GTDB): domain Bacteria; phylum Bacteroidota; class Bacteroidia; order Flavobacteriales; family Flavobacteriaceae; genus Flagellimonas. The sequence continues at coordinate 1,222,719 of NZ_JACESV010000001.1, read as the reverse complement.
TGTTCTGGATCGATGGGGGGAGGCGGGAGAAAACGCGCCCCTACAACGATATACCACGGGCAACAATGCTGATGCCGTGTCCGCTTTTTTCCGGTACAGTGGCAGCAACAGGGCGGTGTCCGATGGTTCCTTTGTCCGGTTGAAAACAGCCTCGGTCAGTTATCGGATCCCTGCCAAGTTGACCAAGGGCATGGACTGTAGGGTCTACCTCCAGGGACAGAACCTATGGACATGGACCTCCTATAGGTGGGGGGATCCTGAATTCATCGGGGTGGGACGGTTGCCCCCGCTACGGCAGATTACATTGGGCACACAACTTACCTTCTAACTCAAAATAATATTCAGATGAAAATACAACGAACAATATATCACCTTTATTTTTTGGTGTGGTCATTGCTGATACCGGGCTGCACGGATTTTGTGGAAACGGACCTGCCACCCTCCCAATTGACGGGCGAGGCCGTATTTACCGATAGGGCCACGGCAACGGCGGCCTTGGCGAACATTTACGCGGGACTGCGAAATCAGACCCTGATCACGGGCGGTTACCGGGGCATCGGAAATCTTTTGGGACATTACGCGGATGAACTGGATCACTATGGTGACGGCATTGGAACGATCTACAATTTTAACATCCATTCCGTTTTGGCCACCGAACCGGAGTTGGCAACGTTATGGAACAACAGTTACAACCTGATCTATGCCTGTAATTCCATTTTGGAGGGCTTGGAAGATAACACTGCCCTTTCTGAAATGGATAGGGAACAATTACAGGGAGAAGCCCTTTTTCTAAGGGGTTTCATCCATTTTTACCTGTCCCAGCTTTTTGGGGACATACCCTATGTGATGGCAACGGACTATCGTGAGAATGCCCAGATCGGGAAATTGGGAAGTTCCGAGATCTACGAACTGTTGGTTTCCGATCTGGAAAGGGCCATCGATCTGCTTCCAGAATTGTATGTGACACCGGATAGGATCAGGGTGAACCGATATGCGGCCATGGCCTTTTTGGCCAGGGTGGCCCTTTATTTTGGTGATTGGGACAGGGCCCTGTCCCTTTCAAACGATGTGTTGGCCAGGACCGATCTATATACCTGGGAGGAAGATCTGGACCAGGTTTTCTTGAAAGGGAGCAAGGGAACCTTATGGCAGTTGAAACCGGTAGCTTCCGAAGGAAATACCTTGGAGGCCCAGACCTATATATTTGAATCGGGACCCCCTATCAACCAGGGAGCCCTTACCCGATCCTTTATGGACGGGTTCGCTCCCGGAGACCAACGGGCCGTACATTGGACCAGGGGCATAACGAATGGTACCACGGTTTGGCACCATCCCTACAAATACAAGGCCAATGCCCCTACTGGAAGCTCCGTGGAGCACTCGGTGGTATTGCGGTTGGGGGAACTTTATTTGATCAGGGCAGAGGCCAGGATGCAATTGGGAGCCCTTGATGGGGCCATGGCGGATTTGAACAAGATCCGTGGCCGTGCAGGCCTTTCGGATATGGAAGGTCTGGATAGGATGGGTGTGGAGGCTGCCCTTATTCAGGAAAGAAGATATGAGCTCTTTACGGAGTTCGGCCATCGTTGGTTCGACCTTAAACGCTTTCAAAAAGCAGGCGAGGTACTTGGACCGCTAAAGCCGAACTGGCAGGAGTACCATCTGCTGTTCCCCATACCACAATCCGAGCTTTTGGCCAATCCGAACCTAAACCCCCAAAACGATGGTTATTAGAACAGATCAAAACAAGGGGATATTGACTCTTGTCCCAGGAAAGGGAGAAAGGGAACCAAAGATAAACCGCGAGGTTTTGTTTTCATTTATTTTATTGATGTTAGCCACCTGCCCCTTTTGGGGGCAGGTAACCTCGAAAAAAGACCTGACCCCAAAGGACTATCATCGGTGGAGCACCCTTTTCCTGCCCCAAATTTCCGATAACGGCCAATGGGCCTCGTACACAAAGCAGTACGATTATGGACAGGACACCCTTTTTATCCAATCTACGGAAGGAGATACCCAATATGTCCATCCGGGCGGGGGACAATTGGAATTTACACCGGATGGCGGTAAGGCGATAATATCCAAGGAAGGATCATTGCAGTTACAGGACCTGCACAAAGGTGAAGTTGTGGACATCGGCCCCATATTGGGCCACGAAATGATATTGAATGGCAGGTGGCTCCTGATAAAAAAAGAGGGAGCTGAAAACGGTGGATATGATCTTGAACTGAGGTCCCTGAAAACGGGAAGGACATTTAACCTAAAGGGAGTGGACTCCCATCTCATGTCCCCTAAGGGAAACAAGCTCCTTTATACCATGAGGAAAAAGGGAAGATATGCCCTTCATCTATTGGGTTTGGGACCTAGTGGATGGGAACCCGTTGTATTACGGGATTCCAAGTTTCCCTTTCAACGATTGGTGTGGGGACCTTCGGGCAATAGTCTTGCATTCCTTCAGACAGATGATGAAGCCAATAATGACCTCGACCTTTATTTCCATGAGATAGGGCCGAAAACCAACTGGTCTCGGTTGGATGGGGAGGGTTCCTTTGGTAAACAGGGGCATCAATTGGCCGATTACCGTTTGCTGATCGCCCCCGACAATTCCAAGGTATTGTTTGGCGTCGAACCCAAGGGGCCTAATGATGGGGAAATAGTCGAACTATGGCATGCCCAGGACCCATTGATCTACCCACGGAGACAACTGTTGGGCCTGTTCCCTGACAAAGCCCGTGTCTGGGCATGGTGGCCTAAGACCCAAAAGAGGTTGCAACTTTCGACATTGGAGCATCCCTATGCAATTCCCCTTCCAAGGTTTGACCATGCACTTATCTATAACCCCTGGGACAATGAGCCACAATTCAAGCGGGATGCCGATAAGGACTTTTACCTAAAGGAACTGGACACAGGAAAACAGCAACTGCTGCAAGAAAAATTGCCCTATTGGGGCAAGTATGTGGGCATTTCGGAGAACGGGAACTACCTCAAGTATTTCAAGAACGGGGATTGGTGGGTGTACCATGTTGAAGAGGGAGTGCATGTCAACCTCACAAAAAAACTGCAAACGGACTGGTCCTTTTTGGACTATGGGCGGGAGGAGGATGAAGTGCCCTATGGCAGTCCTGGCTGGGACAAGGAAGGGAACATGATTTTGGTCTATGACCGATATGACATTTGGCGGATTTCCCCTGATGGCAAACGGTACAAACGCCTGACCAAGGGAAAGGAAAAGGGCATACAATATCGGATCGATAGGAATGCCTCCTTCGAACATGACAATACATACTATTTTTCCAACGTTATGGACGGTATTTTTGATGGAGGAGAAGGATTGATCTTGAAGGGATCGGGGGATGACCTGGGTTCCGGTTATTTTTTTTGGAACAAGGAAAAGGGTCTGCAGACCTTGGTATACAAACCAAAGCGGATATATGGATTGAAAAAGGCAAAGGACACCCAGGATTATATTTATCTGGAAGAAACCTTTGAAGAGCCGACCCGACTGGTCCACCTCAAAGTGGGCCAGGACCCCAAGACCTTGGCGAAGCCCAATGCCTTTCAATCGGAATATGAATGGGGCAGGTCTTCATTGATCGGTTATAGGAACAAGGAGGGTGAAGAAATCGAGGGGGTATTGGTGTATCCTTCGGGTTATGAACCGGGGAAAAGATATCCGATGGTGGTACATATCTATGAGCAACAAAGGTATAAGTTGCATAAATCGGTAATTCCTACAGAGTATATTAAGGCGGATTATTTGAACCCATCTGTTTTTGCTGCCGAGGGATATTTTGTTCTTTACCCAGATATAGATTATGAGATAGGAAAACCAGGGGAGAGTGCCTTGGCTTGTGTAGTCTCTGCCGTCAATAAGGTGGTTGATATGGGTCTGGCCGACCCTCAAAGGATTGGGCTGTATGGAGCATCCTTCGGGGGTTTTGAGACTACCTATATCATTTCCCAAACGGACATTTTTGCAACGGCCATTGCGGGGGTGGCGATTACCGATCTGGTCAGTAGCTATCTTTCCATTGGTGAGGCCAGGGGACTTGATGAGGCTTGGCGGTACGAGCACCATCAATTACGGATGGGCGATAGCTTTACGGATAACTTTCAAAGGTTTATCGAGAACTCGCCGGTTTACCAAGCGCATAATATCAACACGCCCTTACTCGCTTGGGTCGGGAAGGATGACCGCAATGTACATTGGACACAGAGTGTGGAACTCTATTTGGCATTGAGGCGTTTGAAAAAGGACCATGTGCTCTTGGTCTATCCCGGTGAAAAGCATGCTATTATAAACATGAAAAAACAGAAGGACCTGACCCGCCGAATCAAAGAGTGGATGGACCATTATCTAAAGGACCATCCCAAAAAGGCCTGGATGATCAAAGAAGAGCCATAAAATGCTTGCAAAAAAGGGAGCACCGATTTCCCGGTGCTCCCCTACTGCACAGCCAAATTACCAGATCATAGCTGTTCAATCCCTGTAGAGATCCACACTACAACTGGTCAAACCCTCCAATCCAAAGGCTTGTTGCCCTTGGTAGGTACAAATATTGGGCAAAACGGTCGTTTCACATTTCAGCCCTGTGTTTTCACAAGGCTGTCCAGGCCCCATGGGGATATATGCATCCACAAGGGCGGAACCGTTTTCATCCTTTGCCTGGGTGGCAAAGGCCGCCGCCACGGCAAATACGATCGCTATGGCGGGCATGATTGTTTTAAAAAGGTTTTTCCTCATAATAATAAAATTTAAAATTAAGACCCATGCTTTTGTTCAGCTCCAACAACAAGGTGACAGGCCTTTGACCTTGAGATGGAGCATCCGGATATCTTTATCCGGCACTTTGGGCCTTTTGTCCCATCCGTGCCGGTTTTTCTATCTAATCTTGCAGTGGTGCAAGTGTTTCGTTTTGGGCATTTGCCCTTATGCCGTCAAAAGACGGTCCCTGCAGTTTATAGGTGACCAGGGTCTGGTCAAAGATCCCGATGAAATTTCCCTCGGCGACCAAAAAATCCTTAAGGGGTTTCCCACGGAAATGCTGCACATAAAAACTGAGGACATAGCTTACGTCCATTAGATCGTAAACGTCTATGACCGAAGCCCTTTTCCACATAAATTCGGATTCGTTCCTGCCCAGGAGATTTCCTTGGACAAAGAGAAGGCCGTTATGGACGGCAGCCCTTTTGTTGACGATCAGGGGTGGGGCCGCCATTTTTCGTTGATTGTTCTTTTGGAGGGTGGCCACCTTTATCTGGGGAAAGCTGATGGTATCGATGGTCCGGCCATAGCGTGTCCTTTGCAATAGGGTATCGGCCAAAATGATCTTGTTATGGTAATAATGCACATATACCACCTGGTTCGATAACGGGTCGTGCAACAATACCCCATCGGTATCAAAGACGCCGTCAACCTGTTTTTGTAGGAGGTCGGGTTTCAACGATAATGGGATGCTGTCCCCCAACCGGACCAGCCCAAGTTCATTTTCGTTGTTTTGGGTACTGCGTGCCCGTATGGCAAAAGTGTTGGGGGACAGGGGAACCGCCAATGAAAAATAGGCTTCGTCCCTTAATAGGGGATTGGCGGACCATGTATCGGTACTGCCCCTGAATATAATGGGTACCGTCCCGTCCATAAAGTAGAAATAGGGTGGGCGTACAATGGTCCTGATGGACCTAAAACCCATGTTTTCACGGGGAATCTTCATTTGGATGTGCAGGGTGTCCCTTAATGTGGTATCACTGACCACCATATGGAGCGGGGAAGTGGGATTGGCCAAAAAAATCCTGCCCTGGCCAGCACCGGCCAAATAATAGGAATTGAAGCCCAGGTCCAGTTCATAGGTACGTTTTATGGGGTGGTGGGGATAACGACGGGTGAAATTGTTCCGATGGTGGACCATATCCTCGCTCCATAGAAACAGGCCCGTCACCAAGGACATGCTTCCCAAGGCAAGTGCCCCTATGATTACAAGCAGTTTGCCCGTCAATCCCCTTGGTGCCCAAGGATGGTTCCGCTGTTGGTTTTGGTTTCCCCCGTTACTGCCCTGTGGGTTCGATAAAAGGATGCCGATCAGTGCCAAAAGCACAAATAGGAGATTGAAGACCAAATGTTCGGTCCACCCCAGATCCTCCAAAACGCCACCACAGGAGCAGGGGATGAAGTCGGTAAAGTTCAGGATGATGACGATATAGGCGGTGAACATGGACATAAGGAAAAAGGCGGAACACAGGCCCCAAAACCGGAGCCGGGGAACAAAAAGCATTCCTGCCACGATCAGTTCTGAAAGGGGAACTGTCCAGGCCACCCAATCCGCATGTGCGGTAAGAAGGGGGGATTGGGCCAATTGAATGCGAAAACTTTCAAAATCCAACAGTTTGTTGACAGCGGCATAAGCAAAAAGGATGATGTACAACAGACATATGACCTCCAAAGTAATCCTGATATGTTTTACGCTCCATTTCATTTTATTTGTAACCGTTTGATTTACAATGATAAAATTAAGGAGGATGATGGATCTGTAAGGGATTACTTCGTATCTGAGAAGGAGTATTTGTTGCCTGAGAGGGAATATTTTCGCTTTTTTTCTTAAAAAAATGTAAAAACCCTTACAGAGCTACATACGCTTTTGCCATTTACCCTTTTGTTTCCGTCAAAGTCCTCGTTGGCAATGGGCAAGGCGTTCCTTCAGGTCTCACCGTCTAGAATGCCCATAGTCGCACGGGTATTTCTGGACCGTTTCTCTCCAACAAGTTCCTTGAGCTGGCATAGCTCCGCCTCTATGACCTCCATGTGCCCGCACCTGCTCCAATGATGGCCAACCAACTGCCGGCTTTGGAATCAATTCGGCAACATGTACCGTTGAAAGCCTGTCTTGACAAGGTGCAATAGGGTGTGCCATATCGGACGGAGGCCATATTTACTCTTTTTGACGGGTTGTGGAATTTACGGAAATTGTTAAGGCTTATTTTAATCGGTTTACATTGATATCGAAAAAGCAAAGGGCAGTCGAGCTCCAAAAGAAAAGACCATCCGTTTCAAGGATGGCCTTGTTTATGATTAAAGGACAGAATTTTTAAATCATTTTCCATCCTTGTTTTCAACTAGTGAAAAAGTATCCGGTCTAAATATCACACCGCATAAACCCATCTTTCAACGCCTGGATCTTGTCATCCCAAGTAGGAATAAACTCTTGGGCCACGTACCCTGTAAAACCTGTATCGTGAATTGCTTTGATGATAGCAGGGTAGTACAATTCCTGGGTTTCATCAATTTCATGTCGCCCGGGAACCCCAGCCGTGTGGTAGTGCCCAAAATAAGGGTGGTAATTCTGTATGCTTCGGATAATGTCCCCTTCTTGGATCTGCATGTGGTAGATATCGAACAACAATTTAAAATTATCGCTGCCCAAGTGTTTGCAAAGTTCCACGCCCCATAAAGAGTTGTCGCACATATAATCGGGGTGGTTTACTTGGTTAAAAAGTTCCATTTGGATCACTACACCGTGTTCTTCGGCCAAAGGCATAATCTGAGAAAGACCATCTACACAGTTTTGAAGGCCCACATAATCGTTCATCCCGTTGCGATTGCCACTAAAACAAATAAGGTTGGTATAGCCCGCTTCGGCCACTTTCGGAATCATTTCCGTGTAGTTTTTGATCAGCTGCTCATGGTATTTTGGATTGTTCCATCCCTCGGCCAAACCAATTTCGGCACCGTTGCACATGGAGCAATGTATGTCGTATTTTTTTAATATGGGCCATCTGTCGGGGCCTACGAGATCAATGGCTTTAACGCCCAATTCGTTCAATGTCTTTAAAAAATCCTCCAGCGGGATGTCGTTAAAACACCATTCGCATACACTGTGGTTGATATTGTGCTTGAGTTTAAAGGTTTTGGATTGCCCTTGGCTGGCCGCCATGGCAGAGGCTGAAGCCAGACCTGCAGACCCAACGGCAGCAGTGGCTATAAAATTTCTACGTTTCATTTTTCGGATTTGTTATGGGAAAGATAGTATTTTCGACCTAGATATGGAAATACGTCCCGATTCAAAACAGCTTTTGGAGCTGGCACATTACAAGATGCCCTTTGGTAAATTCAAAGGGCGTTACCTTGTGGATTTGCCCTTGCCTTATTTGGTCTGGTTCCGTCAAAAAGGATTTCCCAAAGGAAAACTGGGTGATTACCTAAATACGATGTTGACGATAAAGGATAACAACCTGGAACCCATCATAAGAAAGCTGCAAAAAGATTTTCCTCGCCAATCTTCCTGATTTTTGCCCAGCAATTAGTAATTTTACGCCCCGTAATAGAATGAGCAATATGTCAGATACCAAGTACATTTTCGTTACGGGAGGCGTTACCTCTTCGTTGGGTAAGGGAATCATCGCCGCATCCTTGGCTAAACTACTGCAAGCCAGGGGGTACCGGACCACCATACAAAAATTAGATCCCTACATAAATGTAGATCCGGGAACGCTGAATCCTTATGAGCATGGCGAATGTTATGTGACCGATGATGGTGCGGAAACCGACTTGGACCTTGGCCATTACGAACGTTTTTTGAACGTACGCACCTCCCAGGCCAATAATGTAACTACGGGCAGGATTTACCAAAGCGTTATTGAAAAAGAGCGACGAGGTGAATTTTTGGGCAAAACGGTACAGGTAGTGCCCCACATTACCAACGAAATTAAGGAACGCATCCAAATTTTGGGGAATAGTGGGGATTACGATATTGTTATCACCGAAATCGGGGGTACGGTAGGGGATATCGAATCATTGCCTTATATTGAATCTGTTCGGCAGTTGCTTTGGGAATTGGGCGAGCATAACGGTATTGTAATCCATCTAACCCTAGTGCCGTTTTTGTCCGCGGCAGGGGAGTTAAAGACAAAACCGACGCAGCACTCTGTCAAAACATTGATGGAGAGCGGAATAAAGGCCGACATTTTGGTGTGCCGTACCGAGCATCAGATTTCGGAGGACATCAAGGAAAAATTGGCGCTTTTCTGTAATGTTCGGAAAGAAGCGGTAATTCAATCCATAGACGCATCCACCATTTACGATGTTCCTTTGTTGATGCAGGAAGAAGGCCTGGATACGGTTACTTTGCAAAAATTGGCCCTTCCGGATGATAAAGAACCCAACCTAGATCAGTGGAAGGAGTTTTTACAACGCCATAAAAATCCAAAACATAAGGTAACCATCGGATTGATCGGAAAATACGTCGAACTTCCCGATTCGTACAAATCCATACAAGAGGCCTTTATCCATGCAGGTGCGGCCAATGAGGTAGATGTTGAGGTAAGATCGGTGCATTCCGAACATCTATCGGCCAAAAACATTGACAAGAAGATGATGGGCTTGGACGGCATTTTAGTTGCCCCCGGCTTTGGTGAACGTGGTATAGAGGGTAAAGTGTTGGCCGTTCGTTACGCCCGTGAAAACGATATTCCCTTCCTGGGGATTTGTTTGGGCATGCAAATGGCGGTCATTGAATTTGCCAGAACGGTGCTGGGTCTGGAAAATGCCAACTCCACCGAAATGGATAAAAATACGCCAGACCCTGTAATCAGTTTAATGGAAGAACAAAAATCCATTACCGATATGGGCGGAACCATGCGTTTGGGCAGTTGGGACTGTCACCTAAAAGAAGGCAGTTTGGTGGAGAAGGTATACGGTTCCTCCGATATTGAAGAACGCCACAGGCACCGCTACGAATTCAACAATGCCTACAAGGAGCAAATGGAGGAAGCTGGATTGGTAGCCTCTGGGCTGAACCCAAGAACAGGCTTGGTGGAAGTGGTGGAAATACCCTCACATCCATGGTTTGTTGGAGTGCAGTACCACCCAGAGTACAAAAGTACGGTTGCGAGTCCACATCCCTTATTTGTGGGGTTTGTAAAAGCGGTATTGACCCAAAAGCAGAAACAAAACAATGCCAGTTTGGCATAAAACGGGGTTTTGGGCATATATTTGCCACCTGAAATACCAATAAAATATTTCTACTAAATAATATTCATGGAAGAAAAGAAGCTGGATATTAAGTCCATTATTGGATTTGTACTGATTTTTGGGATACTCATATACATGTTTTACCAAAATCAGCCTACGCCAGAAGAGTTAGAGGCACAAAAAGCAGAGCAAGCACAGATAGAGGCCGAGGAAGCCAAAGCGGAGGAGGCGGTCAAAACTGCACCCGTAAAGGAAACCAAGACCATAGATCTTAACGATTCCACCGCTGTGGCCCAATACAAAAATACGGTCGGGGCATTTGGTTTCACCCAGACTTCGGATGGAACCACCACTCTGGAAAACGAAGTGCTCCAACTGAAAGTATCCAATAAAGGGGGACAGATCGTTGAGGCCAAAATGAAGAATTTTGTCACCTACGATTCCGTTCCCGTATATTTGGTAAAAGATGGCAATGCCAACTTTGCACTGAATTTTACCACATCGGACAATCGCGTTCTCAGTACGGCGGACCTGTATTTTGAACCGTCACTTACCCAAAGCGGGGACAACCATGTGCTTTCCATGAAGGCCAAAGTGGCCAACAATCAATTTTTGGAGTACCGCTACGAAATGAAACCAAAAGAATATTTGGTGGACTTTACCGTGCGTTCCCAAGGTTTGAGCGGAGTTTTCAATACCAGTAAGCCTGTTACCTTGGAGTGGGACCTTAAAGGTATTCGCCACAACAAAAGCGTGCAGTACGAAAATAGATATACCCGTCTAACGTACAATCACGATGATGGTGACATCAGCAAGCTTTCCGAGAGCAGTGATTTTGATGAGGAAACCGAAGTGGATGTAAAGTGGTTGTCGTACCGTCAGCATTTTTTCAGCTCTATTCTAGCAACCGATGAGCATTTTAAGACTGCCGATCTAACATCCACAAACTTGGTCGAGGAAGAGAGCAAGGAACTCCAATTTACGAAAGCATATACCACACGGGCCCCTTTGGAGCTGCAAGGTGGCGAACTATCACAAAACATGTACTGGTACTACGGGCCCACCGATGTAAAGGTATTGGATGATTATAAGGATTTGGGCCTTGCCGATTCCATTCCGTTTGGATGGGGAATCTTTGGTTGGATCAACCGTTACGTATTTACGCCCTTCTATACGTTCTTGAGCTCGTTTTTACCCTATGGAATTGCCATTGTTATTATGACGATTTTGGTTCGATTGGCACTTTCGCCCGTCACCTATAAATCGTATTTGTCGCAGGCCAAAATGAAGGTGTTGAAGCCGGAGATTTCGGAAATCAGCGAAAAGTACAAGGACAACGCCATGAAAAAGCAGCAAGAGACCATGAAGGTGTACAACAAAGCAGGGGTGAGCCCTATGAGCGGCTGTGTGCCCGCCTTGTTACAGTTGCCCATTTTCTACTCCCTGTTCATGTTTTTCCCGACTTCCTTTGCGTTGCGGCAAAAACCTTTTTTATGGGCAGAGGACCTATCGTCTTACGACACTATTTTTGAGTTGCCGTTCACCATACCCTTTTACGGTGACCACGTATCCCTGTTCCCGATTTTGGCATCCGTGGCCATATTCTTCTATATGCAGATGACAACGGGCCAGAGCATGCAGATGCAACAGCAGCCCGGCATGCCGAACATGAAATTTATTATGTATTTATCACCCGTTATGATGTTGTTCTTCTTTAACAACTACGCAAGTGGGTTGAGTTTGTACTATTTCGTTTCCAACTTGATTACCATCTTTATTATGTTGGCCATCAAGAACTACATATTGGACGAGGATAAAATTCATGCCCAAATACAGGAGAACAAGAAAAAACCTAAAAAGGAAAACAAGTTCCAGCGTAAAATGCGCGAAATGATGGAGCAGGCCGAAGAACAAAAGAAATCAGGGAAAAGATAGTACTGAGGTAAATACTTTTCGGTCCAAAAAAAACTCCCTCAAGATTTTCTTGGGGGAGTTTCCATTTATAGGTGTAGTTTGGAAAGATTTGGGACTCTAAAGATGCGACATCACGCCTATCCAAAAAATTAAAAGTTGTAAAACCGTCGGTTTTTGTGGGTAAATAATCCCTTGTTGATGTGTTATCGATGAACGGTAAATTTTACGCCATAAAAAACCCCCTCAGTTTGTTTTGAGGGGGCCTTTTGCATTATCCATCAATCAAAAACCAGTTAGTTTGAAGTGTCCGGGATGAGTACAGTATCCACTACGTGGATGACACCATTGATGGCTTGTACATCCACGGCATCAATACCAATGCCCATGTTTCCGGCACCGTCGGTAATATCTGCAATGTTATCACCAGTTCCTGGTAGGTTGATGGTGATCATATCGCCTTCCAAAGTGGTAGCTGTGGCTCCATCGCTCAAATCACCGGATCGTACATTGGCACCTGCCACCACGTGGTGTTGCAATATTGGTATTAGGTCAGCCTCGGCCGGAATACTGGCCAAAGCGGCAAAAGCATCGTTGGTAGGGGCAAACACGGTGAATGGATCGCTTCCCGCACCGTCTTGTGCTGATAATACGCTCACAAAATCCGTACTTGGTGTCAACTCTGTCAATGCAGATACCAAGGTGGAGAAATTAGGATCTGCAGCGGCAAAAGTTACCACTGTTGGCAGGTCTATAACAGCATCCACGGTATGGATTACGCCGTTGCTTGCCACAATATCCGCCATGGCCACGTTACTTGTACCGTTTAAGGTTACACCATCATCGGTATTAATGTATAAACTTAAATTCTCGTCAGCAGCATACTCAGCAGCCGTGTTCACATAAGCATTTGTCAAATCCGAAGAGAACGCAGCGGCTCCCACAATCACGTGATTGGCCAAAATAGCATTCAAATCATTGGAATTAGGATTGGTAAATGCACTAAAGGCATCGTTTCCAGGAGCAAATACAGTGAACGTTTCTTCTTCGTTGGATAGTAAATCGGTGAAGGTTGTGTTTCCACCATCGGTCAATGCACCTACCAAAGAGGAAAGTCCTGGATTGGCCACCGCATGGTCCACTATATTTGGAATGTCTATTACGGCATCTACCACATGAACAATACCGTTGATTGCTTTTACATCCGCAGCTACTACGGAGGCAACACCATTAAAGGTTACACCATCAGAGGTATCGAAAAACAAGCTTACATTTTGCTCACCGGCCCCAGTGGCCAAAGTACTTGTGTAACCGGAACCAAGTCCTGTTAAGTCGGTTGAGGTAACTTCACCACTGATTACGTGGTTAAGCAATACATTGGTCAATACATCCACGGGAACGTCCTCTAGCGCTGCACCATCAAGGAAAGCCTCAAAGGCTTCATCGGTCGGGGCCAATACGGTAAAAGGTCCATTGCCGCGCAATACGGTGGGTAAATCCCCGCTGGCCGCGGTAAGGGCAGCAACCAAATTCTGTAGGTTTTCGTTGCCAATGGCCAAATCGGTAATGGGCATTAAGATAATGTCGGCCAGTTCATCCAAAATAGCCTGGGGCAATAAAACTTTGTCTATAATATGTACAACACCATTGGAAACTTCAATATCTGCGGTAGTCACCTCAGCGGCAACATCGGTTGCATCTTGAATAAACACGCCACCTTCGGTGGATACTTGCAAGGAGGAACCCTGCAATGTTGTAAGGCTCATTCCGTTGCTCAGATCGGTGGATAGGGCAGCATCGCCTACCACGTGGTAGGTTAAAATTACAGCTAGCAAGTCTTGTAGTTGTTGGGAGCTAAAATCGTCCAAGGAATCAAAACCATCCAGTTGTGCAAGCAAATCTGTAAATGCTTGATTGGTTGGGGCAAAAACCGTAAATGATCCTTCACCACTTAAAGCAGCAACCAAGTCGTTATTGGCACTCTCATCCGCTTTTTGAAGGGCGGCAACCAAAGTGCTAAGTTCGGCGGTTGCCTGTGCGGCTTCAACAATATTATCTCCTTCCTGTTCAGGAGGCATAGGTCCATTGTCATCATCGGAACACGATGTGAATCCAATGAATACTAGTAAAAGGGTCAATCGGGTTAAATGTTTTAAAGCTTTCATGTTATTTTAGGTGTTTGTTTAACAATGTGAAAATATAATTAAACAAAACAACAACAATAATGTTTAACATTTTTAATTAAAACTTTAACAAAATTAGAATTCTAGGGATGTGTAGGTTATAATTTCATAGCTGTTGCTTTAGGATATATTTACCATTATTAATTAACGTCAATTCGTATTTTTGTAGCCTTAAATCATTGCAATGAAAAAGGTTGTTGTTGGACTTTCGGGAGGAGTGGATTCAAGCGTAGCTGCTTATTTGCTCAAAGAGCAGGGGTACGATGTAATCGGTCTGTTTATGAAGAATTGGCATGATGATTCCGTGACCATTTCGGAGGAATGCCCTTGGTTGGAGGACAGTAACGATGCATTGATTGTGGCCGAAAAACAGGGAATCCCTTTTCAAACCGTTGATTTGAGTGCGGAGTACAAAGAGCGAATCGTGGATTATATGTTCAATGAGTACGAGAGAGGAAGAACCCCCAATCCGGATGTACTGTGCAATCGCGAGATCAAGTTCGATGTGTTCATGAAAATTGCCCTACAATTGGGGGCCGATTATGTGGCTACGGGTCATTATTGCAGAAAAGGAACCATCAAAAATGATGATGGTACCGAAACCTACCAGTTATTGTCCGGTAAGGACCCCAACAAAGACCAATCCTATTTTCTTTGTCAATTGTCGCAAGAACAGTTGTCCAAGACCTTGTTCCCAATTGGTGAATTGTTGAAGCCAGAGGTACGTAAAATAGCTGCGGAAAACAATTTAATCACTGCCGACAAAAAGGATTCCCAAGGATTGTGTTTTATAGGAAAAGTGCATCTGCCCGAGTTTTTGCAACAAAAATTAAAACCCAAAAAAGGGGTGATCGTGGAAGTGCCTAGTGATGCTGCACAATTTTCGATTACTGTTCCAGCATTTCAGAATGAGCGGGAAAAATTGGTTTTCCAAGCCGAAAAGCCTGTATATTCCGAAGCTGATGGAAAAGTAGTCGGGGAGCATCAAGGTGCACACTACTTTACCATAGGGCAACGCAAAGGCCTCAATGTTGGCGGAACCAAAGAACCCTTGTTCGTAATTGATACCGATGTGGAGAAGAACATCATCTATACCGGTCAGGGGAAAAGGCATCCGGGGCTCTTAAGAAATACGCTGTTTATAAAGGAGGACGAACTCCATTGGGTACGCCCGGATTTGGCTTTGAAGGAGGATGAAACCATGGAAGTTATGGCGAGAATTCGATATAGACAGCCATTGCAAGCGGCAACACTCTACAAAGTAGGGAACGGCTTGTACGTGGATTTCAAAGAAAAACAGTCCGCCATTACCGAAGGGCAGTTTGCTGCGTGGTATAACAATGATGAGTTGATCGGTTCAGGAGTAATTTCGTAACCGGAATCCTTCATTTATTTTGTTTATTTTGGTGGAAATCTGAATCAAAACCTTCATGCAAAATAAAATCACGCAACTTTTCGGAATAGAATACCCTATCATCCAAGCAGGAATGGTCTGGGCCAGCGGTTGGCGGTTGGCCTCTGCGGTTTCCAATGCAGGTGGATTGGGATTGTTGGGAGCGGGAAGTATGTACCCCGAGGTGTTGGAAGAGCACATCATAAAATGTAAAAAAGCAACCGATAAGCCTTTTGGGGTAAATGTTCCCATGTTGTATCCCGACATTGAAAAGTTGATGGACATTATTGTTGACCAAGAGGTGAAAATTGTATTCACTTCTGCGGGAAATCCGAAAACGTGGACCAAATTTCTTCAAGAGAAGGGAATTACCGTGGTTCATGTGGTAAGTAGTGTAAAGTTCGCATTGAAAGCCCAAGAAGCCGGAGTGGATGCCATAGTGGCAGAGGGTTTTGAAGCTGGTGGACATAACGGAAGGGATGAGACCACGACCATGGTACTGATACCTTCGGTAAAAGAAAAAATACAGATACCCCTAATTGCCGCTGGAGGTATTGCCACGGGCAGGGCCATGTTGGCAGCTATGGTTTTGGGTGCCGATGGCGTTCAGGTAGGGAGTAGGTTTGTAGCCTCCCCCGAGGCATCGTCCCACGAACTCTTTAAGCAGCGGGTGGTTGATGCCCAAGAAGGGGATACCCAATTGACCTTGAAGGAGCTGGCACCAGTACGTTTGCTCAAAAACAAATTTTTTAAAGATGTACAGCAAGCCTATGCCGAAGGAGCTTCCATAGAAGATTTAAAAACCCTATTGGGAAGGGCCCGGGCCAAACGCGGTATGTTCGATGGGGATATGGAAGAAGGAGAACTGGAAATAGGCCAAGTTTCCGGGTTGATCCATAACATAACACCTGCAGCGGAAATAGTTAAAGAATTAATGGCTGAGTTCAATCAGGCAAAAGCTGAAGTTCAACACTATTAAAGTACTACGCTAAAAGTTTAGGAAACTTTTAATACTTTTACGCTGCGCAATGAGAACACTAATCCCCACACTACTCTTTTTTGTGCTCGCCTCGCATTGCCATGGGCAAGTGGAGCGGGACAAAGCACTCCATTTTTTGGGAGGTAATCTCTTTGGCCTTGCAGGGGCCGGAATTGCCAAGCAAGCCACGGATGGTAATCGAATATGGACTTTTATAGGTTCGGTAGCCGGGAGTACCCTTATCGGGCTGGCCAAAGAAACCGTGGATGCAGGACAACGACCAAATGGTTGGGACAACGATGATCTCGCCGCAACCATTTTAGGGGGCGTTACCGTGGGCGTTACCATAGACCTTTTCTCTAAAAAGGATGATAGAAGGCACTTGCGCGGTCGTTACTCTAATCTGAACTTAAAGAAGCGAAAGCAGTTTCTTCATCCAAAATCGGAATTTGTTGTGTTGGATGGCAAACTCCCGTCATTGAATACCTTGGGGCTTTCCAATCGGGAGTTTAGTGTTGAATAATTTTACGGATACTTGTTGTCACATCGAGCACCCGCCTGTACGGTCGCTTAAATAATCCCCCTAGCTTTTATTTCCAGGTATTTATTGATGGTGTTGACGGTCAATTCTTCGGGTTTGGTCAAAATGGTCTGTATGCCATATTTCTGGAGTTCTTTTTGCATCAACCGTTTTTCCAAAGAAAACTTCTCGGCAATGGTTTTATGGTAGATGGCCTGTAAATCTTCCGCATCTTCCGCAACAAGGGATTCCAACTCCGTATTTTCAAAGAAAATAATTACCAATACATGTTTTTTGGCCATGGCCAGTATAAAGGGCAGTTGACGCTTTAAGCCGGATATGTGCTCAAAATTAGTGTAGAGCAGCAATAGACTTCGTTGGTTGACCTTTCGTTTTACCTGGGCGTACAATAAACCAAAATCGGAATCGGAAAAAGCGGTGGAAATATTGTACAGGTTCTCCATAATGGTATTTAGGTGCGTGATTTTCTGCACGGCGGGAACAAAGGTTTCAATCTTTTTGGAAAATGTGAGCAATCCTGTTTTATCGTTTCGTTTTAGGGCAACATTGGAAAAGGCCAAGGCCGAATTGATAGCATAATCCAATAGGCTCAAACCATTAAAGGGCATTTTCATGACCCTTCCCGTATCAATTATCGAATAAATGGGCTGTGACCTTTCATCTTGGTATTGGTTTACCATTAATTGGTTCTTTTTTGCCGTGGCTTTCCAATTTATGGTTCGTACATCGTCCCCTTTAATGTATTCTTTGATCTGTTCAAACTCTTGGGTATGTCCAATGCGTCTTATTTTTTTCAGCCCAAATTCCGTCAAACGATTGCTTGTGGCCAAAAAATCGTATTGCTGCATTTGTATGATGGAAGGATACACCGGTACCATTTGGTCCTTTTGGAACACAAACTTTCTCTTGATGATGCGTAAGGGAGAGGATGCAAATACAATCAGGTTACCGAAAACATATTCGCCACGTTCCACAGGACGTACCGAATATTCGAAAAAATGTGGTTCGCCCTTTAGTAATTGGGTTTTATGTTCAAAATCCCTTTTTTGGAACTGAACCGGTAATTCATCGATTATGGAAACGGCTGTTCTGAAAGGGTATTTGGAGCTTAGATGTACCGATAGTATATTTTGGTCGCTGTTCGATAATTTTTGGGGCAGGTTCCGCTGGGCTTTGATGGCCTTGGGGGTAGAGAACAATAAATAGAGGTCAAAGACAAGGAGTGCCATCAAAAGAAACACCAACAACCAAGCTATAGGGTATAGGAGCGGTACCCAATAGGAAATTACAAAACATGCGGAAAGCACGGCGATGTACCTAAAAAAAACATTGTGGATATATAGCGACCGAATGAATGCCATGTTTATCGAGGGATTTCAACAGACTCCATGATCATGGAAACTACATTTTCTGTGGTCATGCCTTCCATTTCTCTTTCCGGGGTTAAAATTACGCGGTGGTTTAGCACGGGGACCAAGGCTTTTTTTACGTCCTCGGGAATAACAAAATCCCGTCCTGAAATGGCCGCAAATGCTTTGGCCGAGGTCAAGGTGGCAATGGAAGCTCTTGGTGAAGCGCCCAGATACAAATGTGGATGGTTTCTTGTTTGTATTATAATGTTGGCGATGTAATCCAATATTTTTTGCTCCACGACCACTTCGTGAATGTTCTTTTTGAACTCCAACAGTTTTTTAGGGGTAAGCACCGCCTTAATCTGGTCTTGTGGTTTTTCGCCCTTGCGTTCGTGGTGGTTTTGTAAAATCACAACTTCTTCTTCAACGGACGGATAATCCACTTTGATCTTAAAAAGGAATCGGTCCAGTTGTGCTTCGGGCAGGGCATAGGTTCCTTCTTGCTCTATGGGGTTTTGGGTGGCCAATACCATAAATGGTTGCCCCATTTTGTAGGTAGTGCCGTCCACGGTGGCCTGCCGTTCTTCCATCGTCTCAAAAAGAGCCGCTTGTGTTTTGGCCGGGGCACGGTTTATCTCATCGATCAAAATAATATTGGAGAAGATGGGGCCTTTTTTAAACTCAAACTCCGTGGTTTTGGTATTAAAAACGGAAGTTCCCAAAATGTCACTTGGCATTAAATCGGGCGTAAACTGAATTCGGCTGAACTCCGTTTTGAGCGTTTTTGCGAAGAGCTTGGCGGTCACGGTCTTTGCAATGCCGGGAACCCCTTCGATCAGCGCATGTCCATCGGCCAAAATGGAAATGATCAGAAGTTCTATAAAATCCTTTTGGCCCACGATAATGGTGGATAGTTCTTTTTTTATCTGTTCCACGGTATCCCTCAATTCTTCCAAGGGAACCCTATTGTCAAAGTTCAAGTCGTTATTTTCCATCAACGTTTGCTTTAAATGCTTCTATTTTTTGATTCAGGTTTTTCAATTCAATTTCGGTTACGTACTGTTTGGTCCTCAGTTGTGAAATCATGCCTATCAAAGCTTTTACATCTTTCAAATCGGTATTGCTCCGCATGGCCAGGTTCCGCAAGAATGTTTCGTCTTCCAAATTTTGGGTGGAAACATGCAATTTGGTACGGAGGTATTCCAAAAAGTAATCAATTTTATGCTTTGTTATCAGGTGCAGTTCCCCTTTTTCAAAATACATGTCGGCTATGGTCCTCGTAAAGGCCAAGGTCTGGTTTTTTAACGGGGGTACAATAGGAATGGCACGTTGTTTCCGCTTTCCTTCAAAAATAATGTAGATAAGGGCACCGATAAGAACAAGGTAATAGGCCCATTTAAATTCTTTGGTATTCAAAAAGAGGTACATGGGCGAAGTGTAAAAGGATTTTCCCGATTTGTGGAAGTTGTCCATGTAGATTTGACCTTTACCGTCAAGATAAGACAATAGGCCCGCAGTATATGCTTGGTTATTATCCTTTAGGATAAAGTAGTTGGTAAATGCTTTTGGAAAACTGGTCAAAACAATTGTTCCCTTGCCAAAAGATTGTTTTATGGTGTTTATATGTTTGGTGATGGTGTCCGTACTATCTGCTTGGGCATACACTTGACCAAGAACCGTTGTTCGCAAGGTATCTATTCGTTCAAAACTAGGGGTGTAGTAGTCCTTGCCAAATGTTGCTGTTTTGTTCTTGAATTTAGGATTTACGAGCTCGTGATAAAAAAGAGGTTCCAGACCGTTATTATAAACACTCCCTTGTTCCAGATGTAAGGTGTCCAGCAATTTTTTTTCGAAAGACTTTGAAGCTATAAACAGCATATTGCCTTGTTCCACCCATTCCAATAGGGAGTGCAATTCGGCCTCTTCAAAAGAGACGGATTCGTTCACAAAAAAGTACGTGCCTTTTATGGAGTCGGTACGGCTTAGGAATTCGAAAGGCGGTTTGTGGATATGTTGTATGGCATCTGAAAAGTGCTTTTCCATCAAATTGTTCAATACAAGGGTGCCATAAGGTATTTTATGATGGGAAACATAAGATGGGAACCAGTTGATTTTTTTTGGTTTGTTGTATTCCATCAAAAATATGGCCCCAAGGGTCAGCACACCGATCGCTATGTAAATCCATCCCTTTTTAAACATCTGTAATTTCGTTTTTTAAGGAATTAAATACAACTTCTGCCTTTTGGTAACGTTCGTGGTCAATATCAAATTCCCCATACCAAACGTAGTCGTAGAGCAGGGTAGCCTTTCCAAAGGCCGTTTTTAGGGTGCTTTCGGAGAGTTCCGTTATGTAATCATCATTTGTTTTTTGCTGTTGCCAATCTATCAGTTCCCGTTCCGATAACAATTGTAAGATGTAGAGGTAATAGTACCTAATGGCGAGCCTATAGTTTTTATCCGCCAGGGCATTTTTGATCAATTGTTGTATGTCCTCGTTTTTAATGATGTGTTCCTCCTCCGATAGGGCCACCACATTTGGGTTTTTCTTGTTTTTGCCAATCCCGTACATATTGGAGTTGACAAAAAAGCGAATTACCAGATATAAGAATAGGGCAAGGAGCAAATAGGGGAGGATCTCCAAAAAAACGGCCAAATAGCCTTCGGCGTTTCCCACGCCAAAAATCCATTCAAAAAAGCGGCGCAACATAGTATAGAACCAATTGGTGAGGTCGGTCCACCAACTGCTTTCGGTCTTTACTTCCTCATAGTTGAACGCGCTATCGTTCTTGTAAGTTTCGAGGTCTTCTTTACTGAATTCAATGGGTTCAATGTCCGATTCATCATATTTGACAATGGAATCGTTTTGGGCAAAAAGTATTGTCCAGGATAAAAATAAGTATGATAAGATCAGTTTTTTGTGCATCTATTCCTCTGAAGGTTTCCCAAGGCTTTCAATACGTTCAAAAGTACCTGTAAAATTTTTCTTTTCGTTGAGGTTGAAAAATATCAAGGATGTGGACACTAAAAAAATAATGTTCATCAGGAACCTGATCAATGTACTCAAAATATTTAGCAAAAGATAGATGGGGTCGTTAAAAACATTGAAATTCTCCGCATCCATTTCGCCGGAAAATACGCCCATTTTGATCCAGGTGTAGATAATGGTCGGCAAACTAAAGGCATAGGTGGCAATGGCAACGATAATGTAAACCACAAAAAGGGTCACAAAGGTCATCCACCAATTTTCTTTGATCAAGGTAAAACTATATTGGTAGGATTCCATGGCATCCTTTTTAAGGAATACCAAAATGGCGAACGAAACGGATAAGGGCACGGCAAGGTAAATCCCGGGAATCAAACAAAATATTGCGCCTATCATCACGGACAGCCCGACCAAGATTCCCAAACCGATCAGGGACCAAAAAGAACCATATACGCCTTGTCGGATTTCATCATAATTTACGGCTCCTTTGTTGTTTATGTATGATTTTATGTAGTGCAAGACGGTTCCCTGTGCAAGAACATAGGCCGCAATAGAACTAAGTATCAAGGCCAATATGGCAAAAACCATAATAAATGGCGAATAGGTTTGGGTTGCCGTTGGATTGCCAATGGCACTCAGGTTAAAAATGTCTCCAATGGTGAACATATAAAACCCCATGGAAATCAGCATGATTAAAATATAGGGGCCTACAATTTTTAAAATGGTGCCAAAAAAAGGTTTAAACTCATTTCTGATAAAGCCAAAGGAATCGGAAAGGATCTCTCCCAATTCACGCTGTTTTTTAAATTCGATGTAGTTATTGGTTGTCTGCATGAGCGGTTTTTCTATGGATTTGGTATGGATAAATGATGTAGTAAAAAATTATTAAGGACAACGATCCCAATATGATGAAAATTGCCAACCCATCCGGCATTTCCGTGTGTCTGGTGACAAACCCTTCCAAAAAACCCGCAACAATAAAAAAGGGAACCGTGCTTACCATTATCTTCAGCCCGTTTTTAACCCCTCGTTTAAAAGATTCCAGTCGCGTATAGGTGCCCGGAAAAAGTATGCCATTGGCCAAGACCAGTCCGGCACATCCTGCAATGATTATCACCGATATTTCAATGGTTCCATGGATCCAAATGGTTCGGGCCGATTCCCATAGCAGCCCTTTTTCATAAAAAAAGTATTGGAAACTCCCCAGCATAATTCCGTTCTGCAGTAAAATGTAAAGGGTGCCAACTCCTAAAAAGATGCCAAAGGCAAATGCGTAAATGGCCACTTTAATATTGTTGACGGTAATGCCCAAAAACATATTGAACGCCCCTTGATCTTTGTAAACCGCCATAGGGTCGCCCTTTTCAATATTTTCCAGCGTCATGTTCACATAGCCATTGCCCAGTATGGATCGCACAAAATCACCCTCGTTGGCGGAGGAAAATGCACCAATCGACACAAAAAAGGCAAATACCAAGAAAGAAATCAATAATTCACGGTGATGGGCTTTGAACATGGTCGGAAATTCTGTTTTCCAAAAATGGACAATACGGTTTCGGGATTCCCGTTTGGTCTTATATATTTTTTGATGGGCTTGCGAGGCAAGGGTGTTCAGGTAAACCTGTGTGTTGCTGTCAGGGTAAAAGGTCTTCGCGTAACTCAGGTGGTCGGTGATCTCAATATATAGATCCGAAAGCTCATCGGGGTGAAGTTGCCCTTTATTGAGCAAGGCATTTTCAAAAGCGGCCCATTTATCCTTATTTTGCCTAACAAAAGCGGCTTCGCGCATTAAATTTGATGGTTTGTAAGTAAAGAAACTAAAATATGGAACAATTTCAAATAGAAACGGCCCAAAATATAACCATCAACCAAAACACATCCCACCTTGGTGAGCGCATGCTGGCCTATATTATAGATAGTTTCATTATTTTGGTTTACACCATTTTGGTTTTTGTTTTTTTGATGTCCATTGAGGTTGATCTGGACGATCAATGGGCTTTTTATTTGATACTTACCTTGCCCGCCTTTTTTTATTATCTGCTTTTTGAGACCTTGATGGATGGCAAGACCATAGGAAAGGGGGTCATGAATCTACGGGTGGTAAAACTGGATGGTTCCAAACCTAATTTTGGGAATTATTTTGTGCGATGGGCCCTTCGCATTATTGATGTAGGCCTTACCTCAGGTGGTGCTGCCGTGTTGACCATTCTAATTAGGGGAAAGGGGCAGCGAATCGGTGATATTGCTGCAGGGACCACGGTGATAAGTGAAAAGAAGCGAGTGTCGTTATCCGATACTTTGTTAAGGGAACTGCCCGAAGATTACAAGCCAACATTTCCGCAAGTAACTGTTTTTAAGGACCAGGAAATGCAAACCATCAAAGAGTTGTACGATAAGGCCAAAATAAATGGTAACCACAATATTATAGTTTCGTTGGATAAACGCATCAAAGAAGTATTAGGGGTACAGACTGTTCTGCAGCCCATCGAATTTGTAGATGTTGTCATCAAAGATTACAACTACTATACACAAAAAATGTAGCCATGCTGTATCAAACTATAGATATATTGGGAACTGTGGCCTTTGCCATTTCCGGGGTTTTGGTCGCTATGGAAAAGCGTTTGGATTTATTTGGTGTGCTTATCATTGCATTTGTCACCGCAATTGGTGGCGGGACATTGAGGGATTTGATGATCGGCAACACTCCCGTGGGCTGGATGCAGGACCTTACCTATGTAATCACTATTTTTATTTCGGTAGTTTTTGCCATTATATTTGTGAACAAGCTCAAATACCTCAGAAAATCGTTGTTTCTGTTCGATACTATCGGTATTGGACTTTATACAATGGTTGGGGTGGAAAAAGGCTTGGAAGCGCAACTGTTGCCCATTATGTGCGTATTTTTAGGCACCATGACGGCCTGCTTTGGCGGTGTAATACGGGATATGCTCTGCAACGAAATCCCAATTATTTTCCGAAGGAAGGAAATTTACGCGACCACTTGTATTTTGGGAGGGGCCAGTTATTTTCTTTTTATGCAATTTCCCATAAAGGATAGCTACGCCTATGTGGCGGCTATTTTGGTTGTTATCTCATTAAGGTTGATTGCGGTTAAGTTTGATGTTCGCTTGCCCAACATTTATAAAAAGAAGGCCTAAGGAATTCTTGCCCAACTTTTTCAATATTGGTTAATCGTTGCTTAGCGCAATTAACTTTTTGTTAATCAATTTTGCTTTTCGTTAGTCCTGTTTCCTTAAGTATACCGCTACATTGGCACCCAAGTAACATT
The DNA here is from genome assembly GCF_013911645.1 of Allomuricauda sp. Classification (GTDB taxonomy): domain Bacteria; phylum Bacteroidota; class Bacteroidia; order Flavobacteriales; family Flavobacteriaceae; genus Flagellimonas. The sequence continues at coordinate 1,198,127 of NZ_JACESV010000001.1, read as the reverse complement.
AACAACCAATCAGTAGTACAGGTATGAGAACATCACAATCATTGATCATTACTTTTTTAGGGTTGATTTCACTTCTTGGAATCAATCAGGCTAGTGCGCAAGGATGCGTTGCTATCCGACATTTTTCCTCTTGTGTAGGGAACACTTTGGAGAATAATTTATTGGGTCCAGGTGACATTCAAATTGGAAGTAATTATAGATATTTCAAGTCCTTCCGCCATTTTAGGGGAACCGAAGAGGAACCGGATAGGGTTTCCAACGAGACTGAAGTTATCAACCACTCCCATTCTTGGGATTTCTTCTTGACCTATGGAATATCCAACAGATGGTACGCCAGTATTACCATCCCCACCGTTATAAATACACGTTCCTCGTTGTACGAACACGGGCGTGATGAGCGTAACACCACATTTTCACGTGGCTTGGCCGATATTCGCGCGGGTGTGGGCTTTTGGCTGTTCGATCTTGAAAAACACCAAAACGGAAATTTAGCATTGGGTTTAGGGCTTAAGCTACCAACGGGAAGCTACAATGCGTCCGATATTTTTTACAATGTTGGACCCGAAGGTGGGCCACAGGTGAGACCCGTGGATCAAAGTATTCAGCCCGGGGATGGCGGATTTGGAATAACCCTGGATTTTCAGTTCTACCAAAAAATTGCCGAACGGTTTTTTGCCTACGGAGGTGGTTTTTACTTGATCAATCCGAGGGAGACCAACGGTACACGGACATTTAGGGAAACTTTGAGCCCAATTTTGGAAAATGAGGCCATTATGGCCGTTCCAGACCAGTTTTCACTCCGCGCTGGAGTAAGCCATAGTTTGAGCAATACCATTTCAGCTTCATTGGGAGCACGATACGAAGGTGTGCCTGTAAAGGACCTTATTGGTGGTAACGAAGGTTTCAGAAGACCAGGGAACGTACTCTCCATTGACCCTGGAATTGCTTTTATGAAAGATAATTTCTCCTTGAACCTGAATGTGCCGTTCGCAGTGAGAAGGGAGCGTCCGCAAAGTGTGACCGATTTGGAAACACAACAGATGACAGGAGAGCCCAGACAGGGAGATGCCGCTTTTGCAGATTATTTGATCAATGTAGGGGTCTCGTACCGATTTGCACGCAGTAAGGTAAGGGTTGATCCGGAACTCATGAACGAATTCAATAATTAAAGGGTTGAAAAATATCAATGGACAAAATTGTAGTTTCCCAAATTCAAACTCTTTTTTTTATATGTATTTTATCCTTTGGTTTTCACGCCCAAGGTCAAGAGAATTTAAAGGGAAAAGTGATAGATGCCACTGATGGACAACCCTTGATCGGTGCCCAAATTATTCTGAAACCTAGCAATAAAGGAACCATGACCGATGATTTTGGGAATTTTGAGGTCCAAGCAGGTTCCGATGATAGATCAGTTGCCATAAAGTATTTGGGTTATGAGGAATGGGAAGCACCGATACCTCATAATCATGATTTGGGAACCATAGCATTGAAAAGATCCAATACCACATTAAACGAAGTAATTGTAAGTGCTTCCCCCAAGAATTTTAAAAGTGAGTTCAAAGGGAGCAATTTTAGGATCAATCCCGTTTCATTGAAGAACATCAATCCGATGAGTACCGAAGAGGTACTGCGGACCATTCCGGGAGTCAACATAGTCGGGGACATGGGTTTGTCCAACCGACCGAACATAAGTATTCGAGGTTCTTGGGGCAGGCGTTCCAAAAAGGTATTGTTGATGGAAGACGGTACCCCGTCCGCTCCAGCACCTTATATTGCCCCTGGAGCCTATTACAATCCCGTGAGCGATCGAATTACTTCCATTGAGGTGTACAAGGGAGCGGATTTACTACGGTATGGCCCCAATAATATGTACGGTGCTGTCAACTATATTACGGCCCTGCCACCACAAAAACCGACCCTGCGATTAAAATTGACAGGTGGTCAGCGCAACTATACTTCAGGGCTATTTTCTTATGGAGGTACTTGGAACGATATTGGCGGATTGGTCGAAGGTGTTTATAAGAAGTTTGACGGGTTTACCGATAATTCATCTGTCGAGATCTTGAACCTAAATGCCAAGATTTTTGCCAAACTGTCCAAAAATCAATCACTTTATTTCAAAGTCAGTGGGCAATTTGAGGACAATCAAGCCTCTTTGAGCTCTCAGACCCCTTTTACTTTTGAAACGGACCCGACCCAAAATCCATTGGATGCTGACCAATTTGTTATGAGGCGTTATGGTGTTGACATTATCCATAAATGGCTTCCAAAGGATAATTTGAGCTTTACCACAAAAATGTATGCATCGGATTTTGAACGGGATTGGTGGAGACAGGTTACCGCCAAGGTTCGGGCATCTGAAGTTCAGGATTATGTAGGGGCTGAAATTTTTAACGAGAGATATGGATACTTAGCGGGAAGAACATTTGATGACGAGGACTACGTTATCGTCGGTCGTGTGGAAAACGGAGAGGAAAGCACTACGGACAGTCGATGGATTTACCGTGTTTCCGGAATCAAGGAAACCGTAAATGTGGATTGGGACGCCTTTGGGGCCCCGAGTGCGTTCGAAGGAAGCATCAACCTACATCGTGAAACCTTCAAGGATGTCTTCTTGGAGGCGGACAATTCCAGATGGGCCAGATATGGAACAGCGACCAAGGATTTGTGGTATCGCTTGTGGTCGGCCAATGGATATGTCCGCAATGAGTTCCATTTTGGAAAATGGGGGGTCACGCCCATTCTTCGCTTCGAGCATGTGGATATGTTTAGGCAAGACCTTTTGGCTTTGTCACAAAACCCTGATTTGGAAAGTACCACGGAAGGTAGGGAGCCTAATGTGTACGATCAATTTTTACCTGGAATTACAGTAAACCACGATTACGGCGAAGGTGAGTTTTATGGAAGTGTGTACCAAGGGATGATAGCCCCTTCCAAGGTATTCGGATTTTTGGTGGAGCAAGATGGTGTTGTTACCAACCCATTGGAGGGACAGAGCATCAATATAGAACCGGAACTCAGCTGGAACAAAGAAATTGGTTGGAGAGGCAGCCTGCTGGACAATGGTGTCCAAGGACAGCTGACCTATTTCCATAATGCGAGCAGAAATTTTTATGCCGGTGGTCGAAATGAAGTGTTTACCGAATTGGGGGAAATCAATGTGCAAGGAGTCGAAATGGCCGTCAATGTAGAACTTTTGAACATAAATGGGCATCAATTACACTTTTTGGGCAATGTAACCTATATGGATTCCAAGGTAAAGGCCGGCAAATTGGAGGATAGAGATCTCTTTTCACAGGTTATTCATAGTGCAGCTACCCAAGACGAGTATGTGGATAAGGTAAACGCAAACAGGAATGCGTATGAGATTTATGTGGACAATGGGAGCGAAGAAGTCTTATTGAGCGACCAAACCGTGGATGCTTCACAATTTTCCAACATTACAAGGAGTGTCATTACCTTTGGTAATGAAGGACTTTACGATTCGGAGGCACCTTATACGCCACATATTAATACGAGCTTTGGTCTTAATTATGATTGGGACCGATTATCGAGCGGATTCAATGTGCACCACGTGGGCAAACAATACACCGAGTTTCACAACTTTGTGAACGAATCCGCAGATGGGGCTATTGGCCAATTGCCATCATATACCACCATTGATGCCTTTGTGAACTATGACCTGACCATCGGCAAGAAAATCGATGCGACCATTTTTGTCAACGGAAAGAATATTACCAATACTGTTTACAGAGCTTCACGGTTGAACAGAGCTACTTCAGGAGTTTTTGGCGGTGGATTTCGTCAGATCATATTTGGAATCAACATGAAAATTTAGAATAGAGGTATGAACCATTTAAATCCAACCAGAAAAAATCGTTTTATCGCCATCACTATCGGCTTGGTATATTTTTGGTTTGGTACATTAAAATTTGTCCCAAACCTTAGTCCAGCCGAAGATTTGGCAAAAAGCACCATTCATCAACTCACTTTTGGATTGGTACCTGATGAGATTTCCATAATCCTACTTGCCTTTTGGGAAGTAGGATTGGGCTTTTTATTTGTGTTCGGTTTTTTTAGAAGACAAGCTGTAATAATGACTTTGGTCCACATGGTATGCACCTTTACACCGCTATTCTTTTTTCCGGGCGATGTTTTTGGAGACGAGCCATTATCCTTGACCCTTGTTGGGCAATACATTATGAAAAACCTCATAATTATAGCGGCCCTTGTTTCCATTTACGAAAGAAAAAGGGTTTCCGAAAAGTCCGGAGAGCCAATAAGAAAGCAAAAATACAGTTTGTCGAACGGTATATTAATCGGCAAAAACCTCTTCAAAAAAGTGTGACATACGCTGCCAAGACCGATCACTGGCCAAAGGGTTGTACATCATGCCATCGTCAGGTGCATTGGCATTTGGGTTGGTGAAAGCATGCCCCGTATGGCCAAAAACATCCATTTCCCAAACCGCATTGCGTTCGGTGAGTTCGTAACCCAAGGAAACAATATCTTTTGGAAATGCCAGCGGGTCCTCCCAACCGTGAAGCACCAATATTTTTGCCTTGATGTCCCCTTCGTGATCCAGGCCAGGCGGGTCAAAGATTCCGTGGAAACAGACCGCTCCTTTGATATCTATGCCGGAACGGGCCAAATCCAAGGCGCATTTTCCACCAAAGCAAAATCCTATAATTCCGACCTTTTCGGCCTTGGCCAAATCATGTTCTTTTATTTTGTCGAGTGCCAAAAGTATCCGATTTAACAATTCTTGGCGGTCGTTCAACATTTCGTTCATTAATGTTTCGGCTTCTGCGGCATCCTTGGCTCTTTTGCCTTTTCCGTACACATCTATGGCGAAGGCCAAATAGCCTTGCTTGGCCAGTTCTACGGCTTTGTCCACTTCAAATTGGGACTGTCCTTTCCATGTGTGGGAAATCAAGACTACAGGGCGTTTGCCCTTAATGCTATCATCGTAGGCAACCACTCCTTGGTAAGATTGCCCACTAGCTGCATAAGTAAAATTGTTAGTCTGTATCATGCTGAGTTTAGTTACGGGTTGAGGGCAATTAAATTATACTATTTTTTGATTCCTTTACAATACTTCTGCTTTGAGGATATAAACATTTTGCCATGGCCAATCACCGTCACCTACAGGAACATTGTTTATGGCATCCACCACATCCATTCCTTCCACTACACGTCCGAAGGGCGTGTAGGATCCATCAAGATGGTAAGATCCTGGATTGGTTACCACAATGAAGAATTCGTAGGGAGAAGCTAATTTGTGTGGATTGTCCCTTTCGCTACTGGGCATGGAAATGGTTCCTCGGTGGTGCTTGTGGCCTTTATTGGCGTCAGGTGGAAGGAGATATCGTCCTATATCACCACGCTTGCTCGCTGTTTTTCTATCATCGGAGTTGCCTCCTTGTATAATAAAATCCTTCACAACCCTGTGGAACTGGGTACTGTCAAAATACTTTTGCCTGGCCAAATAAATAAAATTGGCTTTGTGATAGGGTACATCATCATACAACTGTACGGTAAAACTGCCCATGGTAGTGGTAATCTTTACTTTGTCTTTTTTTAAGTTTTTTTCGTAATCGAAAAAGAAGTCAATTGCATTTTCCTCTGTGAGTTTGAAAGGTTCTTCTTCTTCCTCGATTTTCGTGGAATCCACTGTTACTTTTGGGACGGTATCGGTATTTGTAATATTTTCCTGAACTTTGTCCTTGTCCTTTTTAGGGGATTCTCCACAGGAAACGAATAAAAAAAATAATATACTTGTAATTAAAGCCGATTGTCTCAATAGCATGGATTTTAATGAATTTTGTGAACTAGCTTTAAAATTAAAAAATCTACCACTTCCTGGAGAGGATTCGCACAATAAAATGTCACCAGAGCTACGTATCCAATGGTTGAAGGACAACCGGGTGCAGGATGCCAACCCTAGAAGAGCCGGGGTAATGGCTCTGTTTTATCCGGATTTGGAACAAGAGACCCGTTTACTTTTGATACTTCGTAAAGTTTACCAAGGCGTGCATTCCAACCAAATCGGATTTCCAGGCGGGAAGGTGGAGAAGGAAGATAAAGACCTGATGCAAACTGCCTTAAGGGAAACCTATGAGGAAGTTGGCGTACCCCCTACTAAGGTCGAAGTAATCAAAGAACTCAGTGAAGTGTATATTCCGCCCAGTAATTTTTTGGTAAGGCCTTACATCGGAATCTATCCGAATCCGGGACCATTTGTTAAGGAAGAAAGCGAAGTGGAAAGCCTAGTCGAGGTGTATCTGAGGGATTTCTTGGACGACTCTAACCATATTGAGGAAATTTTGAGCACTTCTTACGCAAAAAACATACATGTACCCGCCTTTAAATTAAACGGTTACACGGTTTGGGGAGCTACGGCCATGATGTTGAGCGAAATCAAGGCACTTTTACGCCAAGTGCTTTAGCTGCTATTTTGTAAATTTGCTGCCAACAATCAACACTTTACATGGGTCTGTTCAAAAAAAATCCTTTTGGTCATATTTTATTTTTAAAACGATGGCTGATCCGTATCGCCGGTATGATGACACACCAGCGTTACAAAGGATTTAATACTCTCGAGATCGAAGGGTCGCAGATTATCCGTGATTTGCCCGAAAACAATGTGCTCTTTGTAAGCAACCACCAGACCTATTTTGCCGATGTGGTGGCCATGTTCCATGTTTTTAATGCCAGTTTGAGCGGGAGGGAAGACAATATTAAAAATTTGGGCTATCTCTGGAACCCCAAATTGAATATTTACTACGTAGCGGCCAAGGAGACCATGAAAAAGAGTCTATTGACCAAAATTTTGGCCTATGCAGGTTCCATAAGCATTGAGAGAACTTGGAGGGCCGATGGTCAAAATGTGAACCGACAGGTGAAGTTCAGTGATATTTCCAATATTGGAAAAGCTTTGGATGATGGATGGGTAATAACCTTTCCTCAAGGCACAACAACACCTTGGAAACCATTGCGAAAAGGTACCGCTCACATCATCAAAAAGTATAAACCAGTTGTGGTTCCCGTGGTTATTGACGGGTTCCGACGTTCGTTTGACAAGAAAGGGCTTCGTGTCAAGAAGAAAGGGATACTTCAATCCATGCAAATTAAAGAGCCATTGGATATTGATTACGACAACGAGTCGATTGATGCCATATTGGAAAAATTGGAGTACGCCATTGAGCAGCATCCATCTTTCCTAAAAGTAATTCCTCAAAAGGAGCTTCTTGCCTACGAGGAGGAAAACCAAAAAAGACGCTACAGTTATAAGGGCAAGTTGGACGATTAGACCTCTAACCTTTTAAGGTCGTTATAGTTTTTTCTAAGTCTTTTTAGTAAGATACCGTAAAGTAATTTGTAGAACAGCCATATTAAAAATAGGATAGCGGCTATAAATACCACGGATATCCCGATCACCATGGCCCAAAATGTTATGCTGTCCCCGTCTTTGGATGCAGCTTCAACAATTTTCTGTCCCTCGGAACCATAAAGGAGTGCCCCGTACATGTTTATGATCAAATAGGTGGTGAAGATGATAAGATTGAACCAGACATATTGTGTTACGGTTCGTTTTACCTTTAATATGGTCCGCATCAAATTCTTGGAGGAATCCGTGAATGATATTTTTTTGTAATTAATGTAAAACTTATAGATAAAGTAAAGGATTATGGCGTAGTTGATGATGTTCAGGGCCATAACGACCTTATAGATATGCATGTCCTTTAGCTCCTGCATGGTTTCTGGACCGCTAAAAATAATATTGATACCCGCCCAGAACACAAACTCTATGATGCTGATATAAAAAATCCATTTAACTATGGATGATGACTTTTTCTTGGTCATCGGATAGATTTGCTCATAGGACAGCTTGGGAAGGTCTGCTTCCCGCTTCTGCCAATCTTTTTTCAAGAGCTCCAGTTCATCCAGCATAATCAAGGATTTAATATGGTTCTTAATTTATTTTTTACCCTGCTCATCTTCACTCTCGCATTTACTTCTGTAATACCCAAAGTTTCGGCTATCTCCGTGTAATCCTTGTCTTCCAGATAGAGGAATACCAAGGCCTTGTCAATATCACCAAGCTGTTTTATGGCGTCGTACATCAGTTTTAACTGCCGTTCTTCCGTATCGTCATAATCCGTGGCCTTGATCTTATGGAGGACCGACTCAAAATCTTGGGTCTTTACCCTTTTTTTTGATTTTCGGTACAAGGTAATGGCCGTATTCAACGCCACACGGTACATCCATGTACTAAACTTGGCATCTCCCCGAAACTTTGGATATGCTTTCCACAATTGAATAGTGATTTCTTGGAACAGGTCGTTATGGGAGTCTTTGTCGTTGGTATAGAGACTACATACCTTATGGACAATATTTTGATTGTCCTCAAGTTCCGTCACAAAACGATGTTCCAGTTCTTTGTTCACTAAACGGTTGGTAAAGTTGCTTTAATTATAAGTATGCAGAAAGCAACATTTGTTACAGTGTTTGATGAAAAATCTATTTACGATAGTCCAATGCAGGAGGTCTGTTGCCCAACATGGGAATATATTTGAAGTCTTTTCCCCTTCTTTCCTCCAATTCCTTTTTGGCGGCCTCTATTGTTTTTGGGTTTTCAAAAATATCCATTGCGGTAAGGGCTATGGTTTTGGCGGCTACCATCATTCCTTTGGAGCCAATGCTCATACCTCCGGCAGCTACGGCTTGCCAACTGTGTGCAGGTGTTCCGGGTACCCATGTCGCCGTTCCCAAGCCAGCTGTTGGTACGGTAAAACTAACGTCTCCCACATCGGTGGAACCAAATGCATTGGCTGTTTCTTTGTAAGGTTGGATTTTTTCGGCAGTGGAAATGTCCGGTGCATTTTTGCCCAAAGTTTTGGATATTTTTTCGGCAAAGGCCTTTTCCTCATCATTGTAAGTAACCCCACCTACTTTCACCAAGTTGTCGTACATTATTTTTTGCACGGTCAGGTTGGGCAGGAGTTCGTGGGTTCCCCCGATCATTTCATATTCCATGGTAGTTCCTGTTCCCATCGCAGCTCCTTCCGCTGCTTTTACGATCCTATCAAAAATATCCACGACCACATCCCTGGTGTTGTGTCTTGCATAATAATAAACTTCGGCAAAGTCGGGAACAACATTTGGCGCTTTACCTCCATCGGTGATTACGTAGTGGATTCGTGCATCTTCGGGGATATGCTCGCGCATCATGTTTACCATGGCATTCATGGCCTCTACGCCATCCAATGCCGAACGTCCCATTTGTGGTGCGGCTGCGGCATGTGCAGAAACCCCATGGAACCTGAATTTGGCGGATTTGTTGGCCAATGCGGCACCGGCACTGGCGGCATTTGCCGAACTTGGGTGCCAATGCAGGGCTACGTCCACATCATCGAACACGCCTTCGCGAACCATATAAACTTTACCGGAACCACCTTCTTCTGCCGGGCATCCGTAAAAGCGAATGGTTCCTTTAATGTCGTTGGCATCCATCCAGTCCTTTACCGAAATCGCCGCAGCGGTGGATGCCGTTCCAAACAAGTGGTGCCCACAGGCATGACCGGCAGCCCCACCAGCGGATTTTTTCTCTGGAACAGCCTCTTGAGAAAGGCCGGGCAAGGCATCGTATTCCCCCAAAATACCAATTACAGGATACCCAGATCCATATTCGGCTTTAAAAGCCGTTGGGATACCAGCAATCCCTGTTTCGATGGAGAACCCGGCATCGGAAAGGGTTTTTTGTAAAAGGGCGGAACTTTGCTCTTCCAAATATCCCATTTCAGCCAAGTCCCATATTTCATGGGCAATTTCAGTGTATTTTTCAGATTTTGAATCTAAAGCCTTGATTACATCGTTTTTCTTTTTTTGGGCATGAATACCCATGGTGCACAACAATAGCAGCGCACCTAGCGGGAGAATTTTTTTCATGGGTTGAAGTTTTTTTGAGTTAGATGCTAAAGATACAAAAAAACCAAGCCTGAGATGACCCGCTCAAACAGGTAATACTTAAATTTGTCGGTATGTCGAGCATGAACATTCCTCAATCCAGTTATCCAAGAGTCGTAATTATAGGCGGCGGTTTTGGAGGCATTGCATTAGCCAAAAAATTAAGTAAAAAAGAAGCCCAAGTGGTTCTGTTGGATAAACACAATTACCACAACTTTCAACCCTTGCTGTATCAAGTGTCCACAGGTGGGCTGGAACCGGATTCCATTGCATACCCCATCAGAAAGGTGTTGCAGGGCTATCCCAATTTCTTTTTTAGATTGGCACAGGTGAAGGAAGTTAAAACGCATACCAAACGAATCAAGACCAATATCGGGGAGATTTTTTATGATTACCTGGTGGTAGCAACGGGTTCGGAAACCAACTTTTTTGGGAATAAGAACATTAAGGCCAAGGGTATGGCCATGAAAACCATTCCGCAATCCCTGAATTTACGAAGCTTGATCCTGGAAAATTTTGAGCAGGCACTTTTAACGGATGACCTCCATGAGCGTGATGCCTTGATGAACTTCGTTATAGTGGGCGGTGGGCCCACAGGGGTTGAACTGGCAGGGGCTTTGGCAGAGATCAAAAAAGGCATTTTGCCGAAGGATTACCCCGATCTGGATACCCGTAGGGCACAAATAAACTTGGTGCAAGGCGGCGATAGGATTTTGCCGGCAATGAGTGAAAAAGCATCGGAGAAAGCGGAAAAGTTTTTGGAAGAGCTCGGGGTAAATGTTTGGAAAAACATCCGTGTAACCGATTACGATGGCAAAAAAGTAACCACAAGCACCAAAACAATTTTTGAGGCAGAAACCTTGGTGTGGGCCGCGGGAGTCAAAGCAGTGGGACTAAAAGGTTTGGATGTTGAGGAACTTCTTAGCAGGGACAAACGTTTAAAAGTAAACGAGTTTCATCAAATTGTGGGACTGGAAGATGTTTTTGCCATTGGTGACGTGGCGCAAATGGAAACGGAGGAATTTCCTTATGGACACCCTATGATGGCCCAACCTGCCATACAACAAGGGAGGAACCTTGGGGACAACCTGGTTCGATTGATAGAGAACAAACCGATGAAACCTTTTATTTATAAAGATAAGGGCAGCATGGCAACCGTAGGAAGGAACAAAGCGGTGGTGGATTTGCCAAAATTCAGGTTTCAAGGCGTATTTGCTTGGTTTGTTTGGATGTTTGTGCATTTATATTTTCTGATCGGTTTTAGAAATAGGGTAGTGGTCTTTATCAATTGGGTGTACAATTATATTCGATTTGACCGCGAAGCCCGATTGATTATCCGACCTTTTAAAAAACAGAACAAGGTAGAAAAGAATACCCTGATGCAGGACTGATGTAGTTTGCTGAATTTCAAACATCAAGGTTAAAATTTAGCTAATAGTTATGGTGGGTTGTTCAAGCTTTGGTAAATTGTAGTAAAACACTTACCATGAACAGATTAGCCTTTTTTCTCATCTTAGCCATGTTGTTCAGTCTGACGATTCACGCTCAAAATAGTACTGTTATTTCCAAAACCGCGGAGTCTCCAATCTATATTGAGGGTTTTAATTATCCAAAATTTGATGAATTATCACATTTTGCCTGGTTCAGTATCAATTTTGAAGCTTTGGAGGGTACAGAAATTCAAGTTATTGGCGAACATTACCGACGCTACCACGCAGACAGGTTCAGTTTAGGTACACAGCTAAACCAAAGGATCGGAAAAAAGCTTTACATGTTGGGAGGATATCAAAAAGAATGGGATTTATACAATAGTGGCAGGGGATATCCAAATCCCGACCCGCGCCATGAAATTTTTCTTGGTATGGAACATCAAGTTCGTGAAAATATGCTTTTGGATGTAAAGCTCGTCCGCCCGATCAAAGCATCCAATTTTTATAGTATGGGGCTGGAAGGAGTGGGCACACGACTTGAGATGGGAACCCGAATAAAATTTTGAGATTTTTTATCTTCTCGGATGAAAATTTTTGAGAACCTGCGTCAAATGTGTACGGTTCACATGCATGTACACCTCGGTAGTGGTAATGCTCTCATGCCCCAACATTTGTTGTATGGCCCTAAGGTCGGCACCATTTTCCAAAAGATGGGTAGCAAAGGAATGCCGAAAGGTATGGGGGCTGATATTTTTGTCCAACCCAATTTTTTCTGCCAGTCTTTTAACAATGGTGAAAATCATGGCCCGGGTCAATTGGTTGCCCCTACGGTTTAAAAAAACAAAATCCTCGTGTTCTTTTTTTATGGGCAAATGCACCCGAACCTCTTTCCAATATATGTTGATGTATTTTTGGTTCACATCACTGATCGGAACAAAGCGTTGTTTGTTCCCCTTCCCCGTTACCTTTATAAAATCCTCATCAAAATACAGGTCGGATAGTTTTAGATTGATGAGTTCCGATACCCGAAGACCACAACCATATAAGGTTTCCAGAATGGCCCTGTTGCGTTCCCCTTCGGGTTTGGATAGGTCGATGGCAGTAATCAAATTGTTTATTTCCTGCTCGGAAAGGGTGTCGGGCAACTTTCTTCCAATTTTTGGGGTTTCGATAAGATCCATGGGATTATCCTCCCTGTAATCCTCAAAAACCAAATAGGTGAAAAACCCTTTTAAACCCGAAATAATACGTGCTTGCGTTCTAGGGCTCACTATTTTGGCAATATCATAAATAAACTGTTGGACCGTTTCTCGAGGAATCAACACTGGTTTTTCATCAATTGAATTATCCTCAAGAAAATGTACGAGTTTTTGAACATCCATTGCATAATTTGAAATAGAGTTTTGGGAAAGACCTCGCTCTATCTTCAAATAATTTTGGTAATCTTTTAGTGCTTGCTGCCAGTTCATACCACCAAATATAGTGACATTCCATTTTCACGATTAATTAGAAGTATGCATTGGTCAATTCAAATTACCCTTTGGTCAATTGGGGTGATTAAAAAACCACAATTTTCAATACTTTCCGAATAGAAATTGAATGGATAAATAATTGAAAATGCTCATTTTGTAGGAAAATTATATCAAAAGACACTTTTTTACCGATGATGACGTTCTGTTGTTAATAAAATTTTAACAATGAAGAAAAAGACATTTGTAATGGCGATCATAGCCTTGGTTGCCGTAAGTTTTTCGTCCATGGCGCAGCGAGTGGATCGGACAAATTTTAAAGCAGGGGTTCATTTAGGGATTCCATTTGGAGATATTTCCGATTTTTCAAATTTTGAACTTGGTCTGGATTTAGGATATCATTGGGGAGTTTCGGAACTCATTGATGCAGGTATCTCCACAGGATTTATGAATGCCTTTATCAATAACGATACAGCAGATTTTGGTCCTGTGGTAGTGGAGGGTGACTTTCCCAATATCCAATATCTTCCTGTAGCGGGTGCTTTTAGAATATACCCCACCTACGATTTTAAGATCGGTGCCGATGTAGGATATGCCGTTGGAATAAATGATGGTAATACAGGAGGGCTTTATTTAAGGCCCATTATTGGTGCCAACCTCAATAGCACCACCGAAATAAACATTTCTTATGTAAAAATAAGTGATGATTACGATTTCTCGATGGCGACATTGGGAATTTTATTTTTGTTTTAAAAAGAAAAAGCAACTGTTTTTAACCCCAAATCTTGCAGTTTAAACTATGAATATTAACCATTAATTACACTTAACAAATGAAAAAATTACTTTTAGTTGTTGCTTTGTTTATGCTTGGTAACCTGGCCGTTAAGGCCCAAACAAATTACAGGGCTGCCTTGGGGTTGGGCATTGACCTTTATGATGAAGCTACCTTTTTTGGAGCTACCGGTAAATATTTTTTTTCCGATAATCATGTAGGTCAAGCGGATTTGGGCTTTGAGGATAACGCGACGATTACCACTTTTCTGTATTCCTTCCACAAAGGATTTTTTAGGGCACCTGGCTTACGCTGGTATGCTGGTGTGGGACCGAGTATTATTTTTATTAAAAACTCGGACAACATTTTTGCATTGCGACCTCATTTAGGACTCGACTTTAAGATAGATGGAGTTCCCTTTGTGCTTAATTTTGATTGGCGTCCATCGGTGGTACTCAGTGATGTAGGTGAAAATGAAGTGGCAGCTTTTGGATTTGGGCTTCAATTCGCCATAGAATGATGATTTCTTAAAAAAACACCTAATTAAATAAACATTTTATTTTTTTAAGCTAAAAAAATGACATTGCTATATTTGTAACCTTAACTAAAATTAAACCTTTAATTATGAAAAAAGTATTTGTATTGACAGTTCTTTTTGTCGGATTTGCTATGGTAAACACCTTTGGACAGGAAGGTTTTGCAGCCAAAGCAGGATTCAACAATGTATCCATGAGTTTTGACTCGGGCGATGAGTTTTTCGGGGATGTAAGTGACAGTGAATTGGGCTTTTATCTCGGAGGTGGATATAACTTCTACTTCTCTGAAGAATTCGACATTGAACCTTCTTTGCTTTTGAGTTTTGTAAATGACTTGACATCTTTATATGTTCCCGTAATGTTCAAATATAAAGTTGCCGACAAGTTTAACATCCAAGCAGGTCCACAAATCAATTATTTGTTGGAAGACATTCCAGACGGTGAGCTTGGAATTGACGTAGCTTTTGGAGGTGGTTATCAAATTGATGACAATTGGTTTGTTGAAGCCAGATACGGCCTTCAAATAAGCAGGGGAGGTGATTTTGGGGATGTTGTGGATATCAATACCCTTACAGTCGGTGCTGGATACAGGTTCAACTAATCATCTGCCACCAAAAGTATAAAAAAGCGAGAGGGCTTCCCTTTCGCTTTTTTTGTGCTTGAAAAAATACCATATTTTTACAGCTATGAAACTAATGATCATCAACGGACCCAACCTCAATTTACTTGGGAAAAGAGAGCCCGAAGTATACGGGAAAACTACTTTTGAAGATTACTTTAAACAATTACAGGAAAAGTTTCCCGATGTAGCATTGGAATACTATCAATCCAATATAGAGGGGGAGCTGATCAGTAAAATACAGGAAGTAGGTTTTGATTACGACGGTATCGTTCTAAATGCCGCTGCCTATACGCATACTTCTGTAGGTATTGGCGATGCAGTTAAGGCGGTGGAAACTCCGGTAATCGAGGTGCACATTTCCAATACGCACCAGCGTGAGGAATACCGTCATGTGTCTTACATATCACCTGGAGCCAAAGGTGTTATCCTTGGATTTGGGCTCCAAAGCTACGATTTGGCCATCCAAAGTTTTTTAAGCTAAATCTTTCAAGTATTTTTTATCGGCATAAAAGGTACCGAATGGGAGCAAGGATGCAACAAAGAGTATAATAAACCTTTTTAGTTTCCATTTTCGTTCCCAACAAAAAACTATGGCCACCACTACATATAGAATAAACAATATTCCATGTGCCATACCAACAACTTGGTTCGGTTCAGGAATATCTGCCCAATGCTTTAACGGCATGGTCATTCCGAAAAGGAGTAGATAGGAAATACCTTCTAAAATAGCAGTGGCCCTAAAAATCTTCAGCATAGTCTATAGGTGGATTACTTCATCATAAGCATCGGCAACGGCTTCCATTACCGCTTCGCTCATAGTTGGGTGTGGGTGAACAGCTTTTAATACTTCGTGGCCTGTGGTCTCCAATTTTCGGGCAACTACGGCTTCGGCGATCATATCGGTTACACCAACCCCAATCATGTGGCAACCTAGCCACTCACCGTATTTGGCATCAAAAATAACCTTTACAAAACCATCCGGGGTCCCTGCAGCTTTTGCTTTACCACTGGCGGAGAAAGGAAATTTCCCGATTTTAAGGTCGTATCCTTTTTCTTTGGCTTGCTTCTCTGTCAAACCAACAGAGGCTATTTCGGGGATACAATACGTGCATCCTGGAATATTACCATAATCCAAAGCTTCCACATGCATACCTGCTAATTTCTCCACACATATGATTCCTTCTGCGGAGGCAACATGTGCCAAGGCCTGTCCAGGTGTTATGTCACCAATGGCGTAGTAGCCGGGAATGTTGGTCTGGTAGTAATCGTTCACCAATATTTTATCTCTGTCCGTGGCAATCCCAACATCTTCCAAACCTATGTTTTCAATGTTGGTTTTAATTCCGACGGCAGACAGTACGATGTCAGCCTCAAGAACCTCTTCCCCTTTTTTGGTTTTTACGGTGGCTTTTACGCCATCGCCAGAGGTGTCAACTTTAGTGACCTCTGCAGAAGTTTTGATTTTTACGCCTGATTTTTTGAAGCTGCGCTCCAATTGCTTGGAAATATCTTCGTCCTCAACAGGAACAACGTTCGGCATATACTCCACAACGGTAACTTCTGTGCCCATGGAGTGATAGAAATAGGCGAACTCCATACCAATGGCGCCACTGCCCACCACGATCATTTTCTTGGGTTGTTTTTTCAAGGACATGGCCTCGCGGTAACCGATTACCTTTTCACCATCCTGTGGAAGACTTGGCAGCTCACGACTGCGCGCTCCGGTGGCTATTATAATATTGTCGGCTGAATACTCGGTGGTGTCACCGTTTTCGGCCTTTACTTCAACTTTTTTGCCAGGTTTTACCTTTCCAAACCCATTAATGACCTCAATCTTGTTCTTCTTCATCAAGAATTGAACACCTTTACTCATTCCATCGGCAACCCCACGGCTTCTTTTTACAACGGCATCAAAATCATGTGCAACATCCTTGGCGTTCAAACCGTAGTCTTCGGCATGTTTTAGATATTCAAAAACCTGAGCGGATTTTAGAAGGGCCTTGGTCGGGATACACCCCCAATTAAGGCATACGCCTCCCAAACTTTCTTTTTCTATAATGGCTGTTTTGAAACCTAATTGCGACGCCCTGATGGCAGTAACATATCCACCTGGACCACTTCCCAAAACAATTATATCGAACTTGCTCATTAGATTTTGATTTTAGTTGTTAGATTAGAAATATGCCGTCTCGGCAGGTGCAAAAGTACGGAAAACCATCCCCATTTCCCAAGTTGAAAAAAGGCAAATATGGATTAGTTTGTGAAACGGCCAAAAACTTGCGCTTAGGGCGAAAGTTATGTTGGGAACCCAATTTATTCCTCAGGATCAAAATCAATGCTCACCGAGTTGATGCAATAGCGTTGTCCTGTAGTTTCTTTGGGACCATCATTAAAAACATGTCCCAAATGACTCCCGCAATTGGCGCAGACCGTTTCGGTACGAACCATGCCATGACTGGTATCACGAATGTATTCAATGGCACCGGCTACGGCTTGGTCAAAAGAAGGCCATCCGCAACCACTTTCAAACTTGTGTTCGCTTTCAAATAGTTTGGCATTGCATGCTTTGCAGTGGTAGTCGCCATTTTCAAAATGGAGGTCGAATTTGCCCGTGTAGGGGCGTTCGGTTCCTTTTTGCCGTAAAACATAATATTCCTCAGCGGAAAGCTCTTGTTTCCACTCCTCTTCGGTTTTGTTTACGCCGTATTTTTTGTCCATAAAGGTTTAAGTTTTTTTAGTTGTTGTCTGGAATAAAATCAAGAGCGGCCCCGTTTATGCAATGCCTTTTTCCGGTGGTGTTGCTGGGCCCGTCGTTAAAAACATGTCCCAAGTGGCCGCCACAGACCGCGCAATGCTCCTCGGTGCGCGGCACCCCTATTTTATAGTCGGTATCGTATGCTACGTTGCCCTTGATCTCTCGGTCGAAACTAGGCCATCCTGTTCCTGATTTAAACTTATGCTCACTTTTGAAAAGGGGCGTGCCGCAACCTGCACAAACATAGGTGCCTTTTTGCTTGTTATCCAAAAGCTCGCTGGAAAAAGCGTTTTCCGTTGCAGCTTTTCGGAGTACGTAATACTCCATATCGGTGAGTTCCGCCCGCCACTCGGCATCGGTTTTATTTACTTTGAAGGCTGTTTCCTTGGTAGTTTCTTTTTTCTCTTCTTGTGATGTGCCTTTACATCCGGCAAATACGACTAAAAGAAGTAATAGCAATCTTTTTCCCATGATTCGTTTTTTATGTGTTTGGACGGAATTGGATAGGAATCCTTTCAAGAAATTCAACAAAAAAGTCTCATTGGTTACCAATGAGACTTAAGATACTATTTTTATGGGACTTAGTTGATGTCCAACTTTGTCACCTCTTCTTCGCCAATATTTAGGGCGGACATTACGTTTTCAATATTTGAAGTGTCCAGTTTTGAAGCTTCTGCAAACTCGCTGGGCACAAACACGATCCTGAAGATTTGGTCATCCGTAAAATCGGTGCTTATGCCTGATAGGTCAAAATTTCCATCAATAAAGATTTCCAAGTCCACAAAAGTGTGTGCAAATACATATTGAATGGTACCTCCCTCCAAAAAATAATTTTGAGGTATTTGGGTCCAAGCATCTGCGGTGGAACCGTCACTAAGATCAATTAAACCATCATGGCGGTATACCAAAACAGCATCAGATTCAAATACTTCGAAATCGGTTACATCTGAAAAAGTGATTAAGGTGCTAAAAAGGTTGGCCTCACCATCGTAGCCAAAGTTTACACCCTCCACTTCAACAACCTGCCCTTGGATACCGTCAAGACCGTCTTGCCCATCTAATCCATCAAGCCCATCAAAACCGGGTGGGCCTTGAGGACCTTCGCATGCTGCGAGGACAAAAACGATTACGACACCTAAAATTGTACTAAATTTATTCATGATTTTGGATTTTTAGTTTGTGTTCATTTTATCTGTTGCTGCAATAAAATCAAAAAGCGTTCCATTTTTAAAAAAATGTTGTTTCCAATGCCAAACCTCTTGTTATAATCGTATTCTTGCTCAAAGATGCTTATTATTGTATAGTACTAAACCCAGATATATGTCCAAGGTAGTTCCTCATAGTTTTTTTACAGAATTTGATATCAATCTTTTTAAAGGAGGCAAACACTTTCGGCTCTACAAAAAATTGGGGTCGCACCTTACGGAGGTGGATGGTGTTAAAGGTACGTATTTTGCTGTTTGGGCACCTTCCGCTAAATCCGTCAGTGTGGTTGGCGATTTTAATTACTGGAACGCTAGCCAACACCAATTGAATGTGCGTTGGGACAGTAGTGGTATATGGGAGGGATTTATCCCGGGAGTGGACAAGGGCACCAAGTACAAATACAAAATACACTCCAACAACAACGACATTTGGACAGAGAAAGCCGACCCCTTTGCGCGTTTTTGTGAACAACCACCACAAACGGCTTCGCTGGTTTGGGACGACGCCCATCAATGGAAAGATGGGGACTGGATGGAAACCCGCGAGAAAAGGAACGGCTTGGACAGGCCCTATTCCGTCTACGAAGTACATTTGGGTTCCTGGAAGAAAAAGAACGGCTGGGAATCGCTCAGCTATCTGGAGATGGCGGAGCAATTGGCCGATTATGTAGAAGAAATGGGCTTTACCCATGTGGAGTTGATGCCCGTGATGGAATATCCCTACGATCCTTCGTGGGGGTATCAAATAACAGGGTATTTTGCGCCTACTTCGCGTTTTGGCAAACCAGAGGATTTTAAGGTTCTGGTAGATGCCTTGCACCAACGCGGTATCGGTGTTATTTTGGATTGGGTGCCGTCGCACTTTCCCGAAGATGCACATGGACTTGGCTATTTTGATGGATCGCACCTATATGAACATCCGGATAGGCGAAGGGGGTATCATCCCGACTGGAAAAGCCTTATTTTTAACTACGGAAGAAACGAAGTACGCGCCTTTTTGATAAGCAACGCCATTTTTTGGCTCGATCAATACCATGTGGATGGATTACGGGTCGATGCCGTGGCATCCATGCTTTATTTGGACTATTCTCGCGAAGACGGTGAATGGGAGCCCAATATGTATGGCAATAACGAGAATTTGGAAGCTATGTCCTTTTTGCGGGAGATGAACCAAGAAGTATATGCCAGCTTTAAAGGAGTGCAGACCATTGCCGAGGAATCCACGGCCTTTACGGGAGTAACCAAACCTGTTCATTACGGCGGGCTGGGCTTTGGAATGAAATGGATGATGGGCTGGATGCACGACACCTTGGAGTTTTTTAAAAAAGACCCCATTCACCGATCGTATGATTTAAATGCCATCAGCTTTAGCCTTACCTATGCCTTTACCGAGAATTTTATGTTGCCCTTTTCGCACGACGAGGTGGTGTATGGCAAACAGTCCTTACTGTATCGAATGCCCGGGGACGAATGGCAACGTTTTGCCAATCTGAGATTGCTCTTTGGGTATATGTTCACCCATCCAGGAGGAAATCTCCTGTTTATGGGGGGCGAGTTTGGACAATCTTCCGAATGGAATTTCCAAGAGGGTCTGGAATGGGACTTGACACAATATGATCTCCATTCAGGTATACAAGATACCATCAAGGACCTAAACAAAATGTACAAGGCCCAACCGGCGCTTTACGAAAAGCAATTTAAGCCAGAGGGATTTCGGTGGATCGAGTACAACGACCGGGAAAACACGGTCATATCATACATTAGAAAGGGAGCGGACCCTAAAGATGATTTGATCGTTGTTTGCAACTTTACCCCTGTGCCTCGTGAAAACTATAGGTTGGGCATTCCAAAGACTTCGACCTTAAAATTGCTCTTTAATAGCGATGATAAAAAATACTCGGGCAGCGGAGTTGGAAAGAAAACAATAAAACCTTCCAAAACCGCATGGAATGGGTACGAGCAATCCGTTTTGATGAACCTGCCACCCTTGGGTGTGGTCGTTTATAAATAAACGGGCGACTAAAACGTTGTAGTTGATTGCTTTTCAAAACATATTTTTAATTATTCAGGCTTTTGTAGTTCTTTTGCTAGCCTCAACTGATTACAGATGATAACCAATACGGAAATTGAAAAAAGAGGGAATCAACTCCCCAATCACATAGTCGATTTTAAACAAGAAAACGACAAAATATATTTCACCACCCAAAACGGTGTCATTCTACAAGTCACCATTCTAAGGGACAGTGTGGTCCGCTTTAGGTATGGTACGGAATATGTTTTTGAACCCGACTTCTCCTATGCCATAAACGAAGATGTCAACCTAGGGTACAACGAACTTACCGTAGAGGAGGAAATACCGGAGTATGTGATAATTACCTCCAAGATCAAAATATATATCAACAAGGCCAATCTCAAGGTTCAGATTGTTGATATGGACGATGTGATCCTGACCGAGGACGAACTCGGTTTCCATTGGGAGGAAAACTTTGACTTTGGCGGGAACGTGGTAAAAATGAGCAAAGTGTGCCATTCCGGCGAAAGCTATTATGGAATGGGGGACAAGGCATCGCACACCAACCTAAAAGGAAAAAGGGTGAACAACTGGGTGACGGATTCCTACGCCTATGGAAAAGATCAGGAACCACTGTACAAGTCCATCCCTTTCTATATTGGGCTAAAGGAAAACATAGCTTACGGTATATTTTTCGACAATTCGTTCAGTACGTATTTTGATTTTGCTGCCGAAAAACGAAATGTCACCAGTTTTTGGGCCGATGGGGGCGAAATGAACTATTACTTTTTCTATGGTCCCAAAATGCAGGAGGTCGTGGAATCTTATACCGATCTAACCGGCGTCCCGGAACTTCCGCCACTTTGGGCCTTGGGTTTCCACCAATCCAAATGGAGTTATTACCCGGAGCAAAAGGTAAAGGATATAGCCTCGAAGTTTAGGAAGTTGAACATACCCTGCGATGCCATCTATCTGGATATTGATTATATGGAAGGGTTCAGGTGTTTCACCTGGAACAACCAATATTTCCCCAATCCCAAAAAAATGATCGAGGAAATGGAGGATGATGGCTTTAAGGTCATCACCATGATAGACCCGGGAATCAAAATAGATCGCGAGTATTGGGTATATCAGCAGGCCATGGACAACGGATTCTTTTGTAGAAGGGCGGATGGCCCCCATTTTAAAGGCAAAGTATGGCCGGGCGAATGTAAGTTCCCAGACTTTACCAATCCCAAAGTTCGGGAGTGGTGGGCGGACCTGTACAAAGAAATGATCGCAGGCCTGGGCGTTAGCGGGGTTTGGAACGACATGAACGAGCCCGCTGTAATGGAAGTGCCCACAAAAACCGCCAATTTGGATGTGAGGCACGATTATGACGGGCATCCCTGTAGCCATAGAAAGGCGCATAATGTATATGGAATGCAAATGGTGCGCGCAACCTACGAAGGTGTCAAAAAATATATGTTTCCCCGCAGGCCCTTTGTACTTACCAGGGCGGCATATGCCGGTACACAGCGCTATTGTGCCACTTGGACAGGCGATAATGTCGCCACATGGGAACACCTATGGATTGCCAACGTACAGATGCAACGTTTGTGCATGAGCGGATATTCCTTTGCAGGTTCCGATATTGGTGGATTTGCCGAACAGCCCAATGGCGAATTGTTTGCCCGTTGGATGCAATTGGCCGTTTTCCATCCATTTTGCAGGGTACACTCAAGTGGTGACCACGGAGACCAAGAACCTTGGTCGTTCGGTGATGAAATCACGAACATAGTAAGAGCGTTTATCGAGCTGAGGTACCAACTAATGCCTTACCTCTACACCATGTTCTATACTTACATCAAAGAAGGTTTTCCGATGCTTCAATCCTTGGTTTTTTACGATCAGGAAGACCACCAGACCCATTTCCGAACCGATGAGTTCATATTTGGAAAACAAATGTTGGTATGTCCGGTGCAAGAGCCCAATGCACAAGGTAGGAGAATGTATTTTCCAAAAGGGAATTGGTACAATTACTGGACGGATGAGTTGATAGCGGGAGGAGTTGAGCGTTGGGTGTCTGCTGAAATCCACCGCATTCCATTGTTCGTTAAAGAAGGCGCCATGATTCCTAAATACCCGGTACAGCAATATGTTGGGGAAAAGGAGATTGAAAAGTTGGGCATTGATGTGTATTATAAAGAAGGTACCGAAAACTCCGTAGTATATGAAGATCAACAAGAGGGTTACGATTACAAAAAAGGAAGATATAGCCTAAGACGGTTTAAATTGACGGGCAAGGAAAACGAATTGATCATTCAGCAGTTTAAGGATGGCAATTTCATTACACCATACAACAATTTTAAAATGACCTTCCATGGACTCCCGTTTACCATTGAAACCGTGGAGCTTGACAATGAAGAAGTCGATTTGGACGATATTAAGTTGAACGGCAATAACTCGATAGAAGTTGGTAAGGATTTCACGGAGCTTCACATCTTCGGAAAATAAAATTTTGTAATTTTCATAATACAAAACAATTTTACCTATGAAAAAGCTTAGTCTTACCTTTTTGGTGTTTTTGGCAGTGATGGCTTGCAAGACCAATCCATTTACTGGAAAGAGCACACTTAATTTTTATGACAATAGCCAAATGTTTCCCATGGCTTTCTCCCAATATGATCAGTTTTTGGAAGAAAACAAAGTGGTTAAAGGAACATCCGAAGCCCAAATGATCACAAGGGTAGGGCAGCGGATTGCTTCAGCTGCGGAACGTTGGTTGGACGCCAACGGATATCCAGGGTATTTAAAGGACTATCAATGGGAATATAATTTGGTGGAGGACGAAACGGTAAATGCGTGGTGTATGCCAGGGGGTAAGATTGTGTTTTACACCGGTATTTTGCCGATAGCACAAAATGAGACTGGTATTGCGGTTGTAATGGGACACGAAGTGGCACATGCTTTGGCCGATCATGGTGCCCAGCGCATGAGTGCGAGCACCATACAACAGATTGGTGCGGTGGCCGGAAATGTGGCCATAAAGGATGACCAGACCAGAGGATTGTTCAACCAAGCCTATGGTGTGGGCTCCCAAATTGGGGTAATGCTTCCCTTTAGCAGAAACCACGAAACCGAGGCCGATAAAATAGGATTGCAGATTATGGCAATTGCCGGATACAATCCAGATGAGGCCGCCAAACTCTGGCAGCGCATGAAAGCGGAATCGGGCGGACAGGCTCCTCCGGAGTTTTTGAGCACGCACCCGTCCAACGATACCAGAATCAACAATTTGACCCAATGGGCACCTGCTGCAAAACAAGAAGCACGTAAATTTGGGGTAACATCGTTCAAATAGATGTAAAGAATAATTAGTGAATGTCATTTCGAACTAAACGAGAAACCCGACCGACATTGAAAGGGTTTTTCAAAAAAGATTCGAAGTGACATTTTTTTGTAAATAAAAATTATGGCACAGACACTGGCACTCAAAGGAAGCAAAAAACTATTGAATGCTTGGGCGTTTTACGATTGGGCCAATTCGGTGTACAGCTTGGTCATATCCTCCGCAATTTTCCCGCTTTTTTATGGGCTATTGTTTAGGACCGCTGGCATAGAGCAGGTCACTATTTTTGGTGGTGAAATCGCTAGGGCGCCATTGATCAGTTATGTAACCTCTCTGGCCTTTGTTTTTATAGCCATTGTAACCCCTCTCGTCTCGGGCGTGGCGGACTATTTGGGGAACAAAAAAGTATTCCTCAAGTTCTTCTGCTATTTGGGAGCGGGCTCGTGCATTGGATTATATTGGTTCTCTTTGGAGTACATTTATTTTGGTCTCGCCTGTTATTTCTTTGGGCTTGTAGGGTTTTGGGTCAGTTTTGCCATCAACAATTCCTATTTGCCTGACATCGCTTTTCCGGAGCAACAGGATAGCATAAGTGCCAAAGGTTTTTCTCTCGGTTATATTGGCAGTGTTATATTATTGGTGTTTAATTTGGCTATGGTGATGGAACCCGATTTTTTCGGCATCACGGATAGTGGCGGGGAGCTTGCAGAGATCAAGGCCATGAAGTATTCCTTTATCTCCGTTGGAATTTGGTGGATACTCTTTAGCCAATACACTTTTGCACATTTACCCAAAGGGTACAAACGAGAAGGAGAACGCCATCACATCATCCTGAATGGTTTTAAAGAGTTAAAGCAGGTCTGGCACCAACTTGGACATAATAGGAAGCTGAAACGCTACCTAGGTGCATTTTTCACCTATAGTATGGCGGTACAGACCATTATGTTGATCGCTACCTATTTTGGGGAAGAGGAAATTGTATGGGGTTCGGACGATGAACGTACCATGGGATTGATTGTAAGTATTTTGCTGATTCAGCTTGTGGCTATTTTAGGGGCAACGGTAACCGCAAGGGCGTCCAAGGCTTTTGGAAATATCCGGACACTTATCGTGATCAATGTAATTTGGACATTGCTTTGCGTGTATGCCTATTTCCTACAGACCCCCATAGACTTTTACATTGCCGCTGGATTGGTCGGTATTGTGATGGGAGGGATTCAGGCCTTGTCCCGTTCCACCTATTCCAAATTTTTGCCCGAGACTACGGATACCACATCGTTTTTCAGTTTTTATGATGTTGCGGAAAAAATAGGCATCATCATCGGAACGCTTATGTACGGAATGGTGGCGCAACTTACGGGAAGTATGCGTAACAGCACTATATTCTTGGCCATATTCTTTTTAATCGGTATCTTTTTGCTGACTCGCGTCAATAAAAATAACTAGACACATGAAAAACTTCTTATTAATTGTCCCCTCTCAATGTGGTTGACAGGAAAAGGGCTCCATGCCCAAAAAAGTCTCCAGGAACGACTTGGATTCTCTGCGGACACCAAACTTTTGATTATTCATGCCGATGATCTTGGGGTGACTCACACCGTGAACAAAGCTACATTCAATGCCCTGGAAGAAGGCTCCGTGAACAGTGCCAGTATTATGGTGCCCACACCTTGGTTCCCCGAAGTGGCCCAATATGCAAAAGCAAACCCTGATCATGATCTGGGCATACACTTGACCTTGACCAGCGAATGGAAACTGTTACGATACGGGCCTGTGGCATCCCGCTCCAACGTATCAAGTTTAGTGGACGCCAATGGATATTTTTATAGTGATTGTAATGAACTTTGGGAAAATGCCAAGATAGAGGAGGTTGAAATTGAACTACGGGCACAGATTGATAAGGCGATTGCTATGGGAGTCAACCCAACCCATTTGGACAGTCACATGGGGTGTTTGTTCGCAACAGATCCCCGCTACTATAAATTATACACAAAATTGGGGAGGGAATATGGTATTCCTACCATGGTCAACCATCAAATAAAACAATTGGGAGGGGAGGACGCCCCTGAACCCATGGCGGTGGTCAATCAAATTTTTGGGGCTGCACCCCAGGACTTTGATAAGGATGCCATGTCAGAATATTATGCTGATACGCTTAGGGCCATGGAGCCTGGAGTTCATGTAATGATCATACATTGCGCTTACGATGATCTGGAAAGCCAAGGCATGTCTTTTGAACATCCATACTGGGGAGCCAAATGGCGCCAAAACGATTACGATTTTTTTACCAGTGAGGAATGTGCCAAGATTTTGGAGGAAGAAAACATAAAGTTGGTCACTTGGAAAGAAATAGGTGAGTCAATGCAAGAATAGATGCAAGACAAGTTGCATAAAAAAGCCCTGAAACTTTCAGGGCTTTTTCATTTTTTGATTGATGATAAACCCGGTCTTATCCTTTGGTTATGTCCCCCGAACCGGAAGCTTTTGATTTTATTTTTTTAGGGTTGCCCCTGTAATGGATGTCGCCCGAACCGGACACTCTGGCATCAATGGATTGGTGGGCGGTAACTTTAATGTCAGCGGAACCGAAAACCGTTGCCTTCACAAAATCGGCCTCTAAGTCGTATGCTTTTATATCTCCTGAGCCCGAAACCGACACGGTAAAGTCCGTTGCCCTACCGGATAAGTTTATATCTCCAGAGCCTGAAAGTGCAGCTTCTACTTCTTCTGCTTCTACCATAAGGCTAACGTCGCCCGAACCCGACATGCTTGCATTGAAATGGTCGGACTTTATCATGGTTTTACCTACAACATCTCCAGAGCCCGATAGACTCACAAATTCAATGGATTCCACTGGAACGGTAATATGAATGCCCTTGTTCCAACTGGATGGCCTGAGATTCATGCCCTTTTCCGCTTTAATGACCAACTTTCCATCTTTGACCTCTGTTTTTATGTGCTCCAATAAATTGGATTCCCCATCAAGGGTAATTTCCCCTTCATTCCCCGATACCAGGTCTACATCAAACCAACCTGCAAGGGCGACGCCGTCATAGTTGCCAACGGAGCGTTCAATAGTTACGTAATCGCCATTTCCTTTAACTCGTTTTCCCCATTGGGCACTGGTACAGGCCATCATCCCCAATGTTAGCGTAAGTGTGATAAGTTTTTTCATGATCTTGTGTTTAAAATTGTTTTTGATTTGATGTTAATTTTGATAAAATGAGATTCCCCCGTAGTCACTGGTAATACTTACCCTGTTTCCGGAATTTGCTTTTCCGTAGTAGCCACTGTAGTATTTCTCGGTAGATTTTTCTTTACTGATGTTGATTTCAAAATTCTCCTTGCCACTTACACCGGCATATTCGGCAGAAATCTCAAAATCGAAATGGTATTCAGGGTCATAACCTATTTTAATGCCTGTGTAATCGGTTCGTATTTCCACGTTTCCGGCATCTGGGGCCAAACGGTCTATTTTTAAGGATCCATAATCGCCGTTTATGGAAACATTGCCGTGTACATTGCCCAGTTTTACGCCAATATAGTCTCCGTTGCCAGTTACATTTTCTACGTTGTTCACTTCGACAGATCCGTAATCGCTGGAGTACTCCAGATTTTTCATCTCTTCAACGAGAGCATTGGTATAATCGGCCCTTATGTTCAGGTTCCCAGCTTTTTTGATGGTAAACCCGGAATAGTCCGCTACAATTTCGGCACTGTTCACATAATCAAAAGTAGATCGAGAGGTATAGTCGAACTTAAGCTCATTGTTGCGCCCACGAAGCTCACCGATTTCCAAATTTCCATAGTCGCAGCTAATCTTGGCATGGCCGTCAATACGGTCAAGGATAATGCTACCATAGTCATTGCTTAGGTTTACATTGTTTTTAACGGGTAGTTTAATGGTGTAATTTACCTGTACGCTCACTTTTTTGCGTTTTCCCCAGCTCCATCCCCAGCTATTGCTTTGGTCTCCAAATTGTGTTATGGCGGATACCATACTTGAACTGTTTTCAAAGTCCACATCAATCTCCTCCAGTCGCTCTTGAACGCGATCTTCATCGTTGCCGTTGGTTTTTATATGTACCTCGATAACCACACGGTTTTCGTTCCAAGAGGTAATGTTGAGGTTGCCATAACTGTTTTTTACCTTAAAGAGGGCATCGGAATTAACGTTGTACTCTTTTTTTATGGTTTTTTCCTTGGTGTACCTCCCGTTCAACTTCTGGTTATCCACATGGGCAATCGCAACAAGCGGTATCAAAGCCAAGGCGAAAAAAATGTATTTAAATGGTAAAGCTTTCATCATTTTGTGATTTTAAGTTCTTAATGTTTTCTATTTGGCTCAAAACTTCTTTTAAAAGGTCGATTCGTGTTTGGAAATTGGTAATCATGGCACTCAGGATAATTTTACTGTCGCCGCCGTTTACCAAATCCTGCTCAAGGGTTTCATAATCTTTGTCCAGTTTTTCCAATTGTGCCAAGGTGTCGTCCACCAATTGGGCCGTTTCCGGGGTTTTCTCCTCTTTTAGCTCTTCAACCTGTTCCTCTATCAAATTCGCAAAATAGAACTCGGTTTGGGAAACTTCGGGGGCAATTTTTGTTACCTGTTGCTTAATGCTGGGTTGTGGGCCAAAGACTTGGTAGCCCAAGAGTGCCACTAGGGCAATGGATGCAGCTATGGACAAAGGTTTCCACCAAGATATTCTCTCATTTAGGACAATAGTGCCCTGATCTTTGTTCAGCTTTTCCAAAAAGCGTTCTTGGTGCCCACTTTGCGGTTCCGCTACATCAAACTCTCCGTGGAGTCTTTCAAACAACCTATCTAAATTATCTTTGTTCATAACTACACATTTACGGTCAACATTTTTCTCAGGTTTTGTTTGGCCCTCGAAATCGTGGTTCTACAATTAGCATAGCTAATGTTCATTATCTCACTGATTTCTTCGTAATCGTACCCTTCAATTAAATGTAAGGTCAAAGAAACTCTGTAATTGTCTTTCAAACTTTTCATGGTCTCCATCACTTTTTGAGCCTTCAGTTCTGTGTAACCATTTTGATCTGAAGCAACTCCATCATTATCTTCGACCTTGTACATTACATCATCCAAATCTGCAGCGCGTTTTTTCTGCTGCTTTTTGTAATGATAAATACTGTTATTGATCACAATCCGCTTTAACCATGCCCCGAAGGTGACGTCACCCTTAAAGGTATGCAGCTTGGTAAATGCGCTCAGGAACGATTCCTGCATCACATCTTCTGCTTCGGCGGTATGCTTTACAATCCTTAAAGCGGTGTTGTACATCGCTTTGTAATAACGGTTGTAAACCTCTAGCTGTGCACTTTGCTTCCCTTGCATGCACAATTCGAGCAGTGTGTCAATATGTTCATTTTGGTGGCTCAAAAAATGATTTGTTTGTCTTATAGATTACACAATTTAGCATTTGTTACACTTTTTTCTTAAAATTTGATTTTTAATGGCACAAGAATTGCCAATTAATGGGTGATAATAAGCTTGTGAATCGCCATAAACATTGATTTTGAGGGATTTGTACAAGCTTTAATGTTGAATAAAAACACGGGTCGTTTGTAGATTATGACAAAATGACCGAAAAGTTGATATGGGAGAGATGAAAATTACCAATTTTGACAATATAGATTTACAAGGGCTGGATGAAGATGCGGAGTTGATCCCGTTGTTGACCCCTGAGGACGAGGAACAGATGAACAGGGAGAGCCTGCCGGAAACTTTGCCGGTATTGCCCCTCAGAAATACGGTACTGTTCCCCGGAGTAGTAATTCCAATTACAGCAGGTAGGGACAAATCCATCAACTTGATCAAGGATGCCAATAATGGCACTAAGACCATTGGAGTGGTATCCCAAAAGGACGAAGGTGTTGAAAACCCCGGCCTTGAGGACATTAACACAGTGGGTACTGTTGCCCGTATCCTAAGGGTGCTTCAAA
Organism: Allomuricauda sp.; assembly: GCF_013911645.1. GTDB lineage: Bacteria > Bacteroidota > Bacteroidia > Flavobacteriales > Flavobacteriaceae > Flagellimonas. The sequence continues at coordinate 1,168,060 of NZ_JACESV010000001.1, read as the reverse complement.
TGCCCGATGGAAATACTACGGTAATCATACAAGGAAAGAAACGATTCAAAATAGATGCAGTTCTGACCGAGAAACCGTATATCACGGCCAAGGTGAGCGAGGCCGCGGAGGAGCGTCCCGATGAAAAAGGAAGCGAATTTGAGGCCATCATCGATTCCATCAAGGAGTTGGCATTTAAAATCATAAAGGACAACCCCAATATTCCTAGCGAAGCCACTTTTGCCATCAAGAACATTCAGAGCAATTCGTTCTTGATCAATTTTGTGTCTTCCAACCTGAATCTTGCGGTTAAAGAAAAGCAGCAACTTTTGGAGATGCCAAATCTTCAGGAAAGGGCATTGGCCACTTTGAAGTACATGAACATGGAACTTCAAAAATTGGAGCTGCGCAACGATATCCAGAGCAAGGTCCGCAGCGATATGGACCAACAGCAACGCGAGTATTTCCTCCACCAACAAATGAAGACCATTCAAGAAGAACTTGGAGGATTATCGTATGAGGAAGAGGTGGATGAGATGGCAGAAAAGGCCAAAAAGAAAAAATGGAGCAAAAAAGTACAGGAACATTTTGAGAAGGAACTCTCCAAAATGCAACGTATGAACCCACAAGTAGCCGAGTATTCCATCCAACGTAATTATTTGGACCTTTTGTTGGATTTGCCATGGAACGAATATTCCAAGGATAAGTTCGACCTAAAGCGTGCCCAAAAGATTTTGGATCGAGATCACTACGGCCTGGAAGATGTAAAGCGAAGGATTATTGAATATTTGGCGGTCTTGAAGCTGCGAAACGATATGAAATCGCCCATCCTTTGCCTGTACGGGCCTCCCGGAGTGGGTAAAACCTCTTTGGGGAAATCCGTGGCCGAGGCCCTTGGCAGGGAGTATGTACGTATGTCCTTGGGCGGCCTGCGTGATGAAGCGGAAATTCGTGGACACCGAAAAACCTACATTGGTGCCATGCCGGGTCGTATTATTCAAAGTTTGAAGAAAGCTGGAACTTCCAACCCCGTGTTTATTTTGGATGAGATCGATAAACTGGCAAGCAGTCACCAAGGGGACCCGTCTTCCGCGATGTTGGAGGTATTGGACCCTGAACAGAATAGCGAGTTCCACGATAATTTCCTGGAAATGGGGTACGATTTGTCCAAAGTAATGTTTATTGCCACGGCGAACAACCTGTCCACCATACAGCCAGCCTTGCGCGACCGTATGGAAATCATCAACGTTACGGGTTATACCATCGAGGAAAAGGTGGAGATCGCCAAACGCCATTTGTTGCCAAAGCAGTTGGAGGAGCACGGACTTTCCAAAAAAGACCTAAAAATAGGGAAACGGCAATTGGAGAAAATTGTGGAAGGCTACACCCGTGAGTCCGGAGTGCGTAGTTTGGAAAAACAGATAGCCAAAGTGGTACGTTATGCTGCAAAATCCATTGCTATGGAGGAGGAATACAATGTTACCTTGAACAACGAAAATATTGAGGAAATTCTCGGCCCGGCCCGTTTGGAACGCGATAAGTACGAAAACAACGATGTGGCCGGAGTGGTCACAGGTTTGGCGTGGACCAGCGTAGGTGGCGATATTTTGTTTATAGAATCCATTCTTTCCAAAGGAAAAGGTGCCATGAACATTACCGGTAACCTCGGCAAGGTGATGAAGGAGTCCGCCACCATTGCCATGGAATACATAAAATCCAATGCAGAAACCTATGGGGTCGATCCAGAGGTATTCGATAAATACAATGTGCACATTCACGTGCCCGAAGGTGCCACGCCAAAAGACGGCCCTAGTGCGGGTATCACCATGCTGACCTCGCTGGTGTCCCTCTTCACACAACGTAAGGTGAAGAAGAGCTTGGCGATGACGGGCGAGATTACGCTCAGGGGCAAGGTTTTGCCCGTGGGAGGGATCAAAGAGAAGATTTTGGCCGCTAAAAGGGCACGCATTAAGGAAATCATTCTGTGTGCGGACAATAAAAAAGATATTGAGGAAATCAAGGACGAATACCTGAAAGGGCTTACGTTCCATTATGTAACGGACATGAGTGAGGTTATCGACATTGCGGTTACCAAGCAAAAGGTCAAGAATGCAAAAAAACTCTAGTCTCAACTACATTTGATATATTCCAACTTCAAAGGCCTAAAGGACTTTTTGTAAAGGAATTCCCCCCTAAAGGCGACTTTAGGGGTGTTATCCCTATTTTTGTTTCAATGAAAAAAATAACAATAGCAATAGATGGATATTCCTCCACGGGAAAAAGTACCATTGCCAAAAGGTTGGCTTCTGCCTTAAATTATATATATGTGGATACGGGTGCCATGTACCGAGCGGTGACCCTTTTTGCTTTGCAAGAGGGCATCATCAACGATAAAGGGGAGTTGGATAAGGCCGCTTTGGTTGATAAACTATCGGAAATACACCTCAAATTTGTGCCCAATAAGGGAACAGGTCGCTCCGAAATGTTTTTGAACGATGAAAATGTGGAGCGGGAAATAAGATCTATGCGGGTGTCCGGTTTTGTGAGTCCCGTAGCTGCGATCAAGGAAGTCCGTGAAAAATTGGTGAAGATCCAGCAAGCAATGGGCAAGGACAAGGGCATTGTGATGGACGGGCGTGATATAGGCACCGTGGTGTTCCCAGATGCCGAACTAAAACTGTTTATGACAGCTTCGCCTGAAACTAGGGCAAACCGTCGCTACAAGGAACTATTGGAAAAAGGGGAGAAGGTCACCTATCCTGAAGTGCTTAAAAACGTAGAAGAGCGCGACCGAATCGACTCTACCCGTACCATTTCACCCTTGACCCAAGCTAAGGATGCCATTGAGTTTGATAACAGCGATATGGGCTTGGAAGAGCAGTTTGAACGGATTTATGATTATTCCAAACGGGTGATTGCGAAGGAGGGGTGAGGATTAGGGTGTTTTTTGGGTTGCACTTATCGGTTGCATTTAACCTTTGGTTACGGATAGCTTTACCAAAATATTCAGTGATATCGCGCTGGTAACTGACTTATTATTAATAATCCTGAACCAAAACTTCAGTTGGAATATGAAGCGTGGTATTCAGTTTTCGAATCATTCCTAAAGTCAACTTTCTTTTTCTATTTAAAATTTCGCTGACCCTACTTTTAAACCCCACAACTTCTGCCAAGTCTTTTTGTTTCATTCCCATTTGCTCCATTCGGAATTTGATGGCTTCAATTGGGTCTGGCATGTCGATTGGAAAATTTTCATTTTCGTAACGATCGATTAAAATCGAAAGGATTTCCAGTTCGTCTCCTTCCTCAGTTCCTTTTTTTGCATCAAAAATATCCTCAAGCCTGTTGAGGGCATTTTGATAATCTTTTTCGTTTCTGATTGGTACTATATTCATTTGTCAGATGTTGTTTGCGTCAATCTTGTCATATTCCGCGTGGGTTCCAATAAAACGTATCCAGCATATTTGATATTCAAAGTTGAACTTTACGATCAACCGATAGTTGTTTCCTTTGATGTTGTAAACAATTCTGTTGTCCTTTAGAATACTTGCGCTTGGATAATCATTTTTTAGTTCGTTTATGTTTTTCCATTCGGACTTTTCGGTTTCCCTGAACCACGCTTTTAATTGATCCTCTCTGTCGGCGTGTTTCTCCCAGAAATTCCGTAATGTGCGTTTGGCTATTACCCTCACATTATGATTGTTTGTCGCAAATCTAGCAAAAAGTTACCAAATTGGTAATTATTTTTGACTTATTCAGATTTAGGTTCCAAGTGAGTTCTTGCTCTTTTTTGTAAAAACCGCAAGTACTCCCAACGGGTGATTGCGAAGCAGTGCTTAGAATAGTTTCTGATTTTGGAGTTGCTCTTATACAACTTGTTGTAGCCAGTAGTTCTTCATTACTTCAAAATTAGGTTCGCTCTTTTTTCCAAATCGTCAAGGTCATTTTTTTCTTTTATTGTTTCTTTTCCTAATCGCAACACCATCTCAACATGATTGATTATCGCCTTTTTGTGACCTTCTCGTTTGGTGAAATTTTGGATGGTTATCAATGCTTCCAAAAGCCTTATAATTACCGAGGTGCTTCCTACTGAAAATTGTCTGATTTGATTAAATGCTGCATTTAATACGCCTTCAAAATCCAATACATCTGCAATAACTCTAAGATTTCCGTCTTCATCAACACGATACCTTGAAGGGAATTTGGCTTGTGCCAAGTAGCACATAGTCGCCGTTAGATTGTCAATACAGGCAATTGCGGTATATGGGTCGTTTACCCCTGGAGATAATGCCCTGGCCGCAATCTCTACCATTTGATGGATTGAAAATTCCAAATCCTGCTGGGAGGTCTTTATTTTTCCAAAAACAAATTGGTGTAGTAGCTCATCTATGGATTCTGCTTGCCAATCCATGTTTGAATAAATCACGCCAATTTCTTGGTCTTTCACTAAAAAGCTACCCGGTCTGTGTTTTAATTTAAACAATGAATCATTATCAGTTATTATCTTTGATATTACTTCGCTGTCCAAGTATTGCAGATAACCATTTTTGGGAGATTTGATACCTGTTTGTTTTTGATAGTTGGAAATAGCAGCATCTTCATCGAAATCTTTATTGTTCTTGGGTTCATCCCCTATTTTTTCCGGGAAAAGCGTTTCTACTTGTTCCAAAATAAGGTTTGATATATCAGAAATAACCTTGTCTGCTTGAATACTTACTGCAATTTGGTGTATAAATACGATAAGCAAAGTAATATTTGCTATGGCCATTAAAATGGCAACAAGAATGGAAATGGATGGAATGAAAGTATATCCATTTCCGTCCTTTATAGCATTTAAAACCAAGAGGCAATATAGATACGTGGCAATGTATGAACCCAAAACTACTTGGTTGAGGCGTACGTACATAAAGTTTTTTATCAGTCTAGGGCCAAATTGAGAGGAGGCAAGTGTCAAAGCAACCAATGTAACTGAAAAAACTGTTCCTGCAACACCGATCATAGCGCCTGAAATAGTAGATAAAATGCTTCTTGCAGAATCGGAGCTATTCACTAAAAAAAAGCGAATCCAACCTTCTTGTGGGATGGTTATCATATTATCCAATGAAACTAAGCTTACTGACAATACTACTGCTAAACCAATAATTATAACAGGTACAAACCAGAACGTGGCAAGCAATTCTTTCCAGAAAAAGAGCAGTTTTTTCATTTTATTAAATAGAAGAACAGGGCTTATAAATGATTTATATCGACCGATACCGACCGATACCGAAACCAATTCGGCCCAGGTAAGTGAAGTTAGTATTTTTCTGATTAAAATTCCAGTTTGGATAGATGGATGTATTTGCTGAGTTGGCAAAACACTGTTCTGGGTTTACCAAGAGTTCCTAAAATCCAAAAAAACGCCCAAGGGGCGCCTTTTCAAAAGTTCGTGGACATCACAATAGTTACAACGAGCTAACACCTTATTGAAGCCAGTTTTCTCAACGACTTATACTCGATAAAAGATGTATTATTTTCTCTTAAGTATTTTTACAATACGATTAATAGTAATTTCGGATAAATTCCACTCATATCCATTAAAATCTGTTGTGTTTATAAATTGTACGATAACTGCATCAATATCTTCATGATATTCTGCAAGGCTTTGATAGCCAGGAACCAAACCCCCATGTTTATACTCGTAAATGGATGAGTAGATTTCCTTTTCACCCTCTTCAAATACAGAACCATCGTTTAAAGCTCTTAAGAATATTCCAACATCTTCTGCTGTTGCTAACATTCCATTTTCATTCGTTTTAAAATCTTGTTCTATCCCAACATAATAACCACTCATAACATCGTCAATGCTTACTTCATTAAGAGAAAAAAATGTATTGTTTAATTCGAGTGGCAGCAAGATTTTCTCTTTGATATACTGCTCATGGCTATAGCCCAAAACCTTATCAATAATATTTCGAAGCAATAAATAATTAGTGTTTGAATATTCATAACCTTTATTAGGCTCAAAACTCGCTGGCAAATCGAGAACAAATTCAAGTGCTTTTTTTCCATTTTCTTGTTCATTTTCCCAATAGGCAGGGTTATCTGTGAAATTTGGAATACCACTTCGATGTTGTACCATCAGTTTTAAAGTGATTTTTTCTGCATTTTCAATTCTGCCTACAAGTTCTGGAAAGTATTCAGCAAGTGTATCATCTAAAGATAAATGATTGTCCTTGGCTAGTTTTGTGATGGCAACGGCGGTATACAACTTACTAATGCTTGCAATTTTAAATAATGATTTCGGGTCTGCCGGTATTTTGTTTTCTCGATTTTTCCAACCACCTGTATAAAATGCTGGTGGTTTTCCTGCTTCGTCCACATACACAATCATTCCATCAAAACCATGATTTATCGCTTCATCTACCTGTTCCTGAACCGTATTTGGCAATGGTAAAATCCAAGCCCATACCAAAACCCATGGTACGTAGAACAAAGAAATTAAAGTTCCTACTAGTAATACTATCCTAAGTATCTTTTTTTTCATAATGTTAGTTGCTTCTAATTAGCGCGAATTATATGTAAGTGCTACACGCAAAATTCCATCTATATACTAAGAATAGAAATTATAAACTTCTGAATTGTTGAATATTCTTGATGAGCTGTTCATTTCTTCAATAGGTAAAACTTGCTCAAAATTAGCTAAACATTGTTTCAATGATTTTTAGCGTACGATACCGAAACCAGTTCAGCACAGCTAAGTGAAGTTAGCAATTTTCATTTTAAAAGTTATAAACCAAAAAAAACGCCCAAAGGGCGCCTTTTCTATTCTATAATGTCACATCGAGCTGTCATCCTGAGCGCAGTCGAAGGAGCAGTCGAGATGTCATTTCGTTCACGATTAAAGTTTATCCTAAGCGCAGCCGAAAGGCTCGAACTGACAAATATTACAAATTCGGAATCACCAACACCTGATCGGGGTGGATTACGTTCGGGTCTTTTAAAATATTGGTGTTCGCATCAAAAATTTTGGTGTACTTCATCGGGTCGCCATAATAATGCTTCGCAATCTTGCTCAAGGATTCCCCGCTCTTCACCGTATGTCTGTGGTAAACGGAATCATCTTCCACAGTAATATTGGCCTTAATGTCCGATGGCTTTTCCCCACCAATTTCCTTGATCTTGTCCCACAATAGGTTTTTTTCGTATTGGGTCTTGGTCATCCCTTTTATCTTCAAGATGTCGCCTTCTACAACAACATCGCCATTTTTCACTTCCAATTTCTCACCTAGATCTAATACAGGTTGATATTTTGCTTTAACGCTCATAATTTAATTTTTTACAGTTAACAATTAGAACTTCAATATAATCAATATGCCGAAAATTTACTATTAAATAATTGCAATACTTTTTTTGCCGAAACCTTGCCTGTAGGCTTTGTATATCAAGAATTTAATTGTATTTTTGCACCCCTTTTGGCAAGGAGGCAAGAGAAAAAGGGAATTTTAGAAAATCATTATAAAAACCACTTCCGCGGTAATTGTTCAACTCTTGTAAAACGTGGAATACAAATTTTAATCAGCAGCATGGCTGAAGAAAAACAAAACGTTGAGGTAGAAGAAACTGCCGCAGCACCAGAAGTAAAAGAAACAGAACCCAAACAAGATCCTCAGGAATTTCTTGAAAATTTTGATTGGGACAAGTACGAAGAAGGAATTGAGCGCGTAGATGATACCAAGCTCAAGGAATTTGAAACACTTGTAGAGGAAAACTTTGTGGACACTGCCGATGAGGAAGTAGTGGAAGGGAAAGTGGTTCACATGACAGACCGTGAGGCGATCATTGATATCAATGCCAAGTCCGAAGGTGTAATTTCCTTGAATGAGTTCCGCTACAATCCCGATCTTAAAGTTGGTGATAAAGTTGAGGTACTTATAGATATCCGTGAAGACAAGACCGGACAATTGGTGTTGTCTCACCGTAAAGCAAGAACCATCAAGGCGTGGGAGCGTGTTAACAACGCACACGACAAAGAAGAGATCGTTACTGGATTCGTTAAATGTCGTACCAAAGGTGGTATGATCGTGGACGTATTCGGCATCGAGGCATTCTTGCCAGGTTCCCAAATTGATGTGAAGCCTATCCGCGATTACGATCAGTACGTAGGCAAGACCATGGAGTTCAAAGTAGTGAAGATCAACCACGAGTTCAAGAACGTAGTGGTTTCCCACAAAGCTTTGATCGAAGCGGATATCGAAGAGCAGAAAAAAGAGATCATTGGCCAATTGGAAAAAGGTCAAGTATTGGAAGGTATCGTGAAGAACATTACATCTTACGGGGTATTTATCGACCTTGGAGGTGTGGATGGATTGGTTCACATTACCGACCTATCTTGGAGCAGGATCAATCACCCGAACGAAGTTGTGGACCTAGATCAGAAATTGAACGTTGTTATCCTTGATTTTGATGATAACAAGTCAAGAATCCAGTTGGGTCTTAAGCAATTGGAGAAACATCCATGGGATGCCTTGGGCGATGAGATCAAAGTTGGTGACAAAGTAAAAGGTAAAGTAGTTGTAATCGCCGATTATGGTGCATTTATCGAAGTTGCCGATGGCGTTGAAGGTTTGATCCACGTTTCAGAAATGTCGTGGAGTACGCACCTAAGATCCGCCCAAGACTTTGTAAACGTGGGAGACGAAGTTGAAGCTGTTGTATTGACCTTGGATAGGGAAGATCGTAAAATGTCGTTGGGTATTAAGCAATTAACGCCAGACCCATGGACAGATATCACTTCCAAATATCCTGTTGGATCACGTCACAAAGGAATCGTTAGAAACTTTACCAACTTTGGGGTATTCGTAGAGTTGGAAGAAGGAATCGACGGTTTGATCTATATTTCCGATCTTTCTTGGACAAAGAAAATCAAGCATCCATCCGAGTTTGTTGCCGTAGGCGATACCTTGGAGGTGGAAGTATTGGAATTGGACGTAGAAGGGCGCAAATTGAGCCTTGGACACAAACAAACCACAGAGAACCCTTGGGACAAGTACTCCGAAGAGTTTGCTGAAGGTACAGTGCACAAAGCTGCAATTGCAGAGGTTGTTGACAAAGGAGCTACCATTAACTTCAACGAGGATATCGTTGGATTTGTTCCACAGCGCCACATGGAAAAAGAAGACGGCAAGAAACTTGTAAAAGGAGAAGAAGCCGAATTCAAGATCATCGAGTTCAATAAAGATTTCAAGAGAGTGGTGGCGAGCCACACTGCAATCTTTAGAGAGCAAGAAGATAGAAATGTGAAAGCTGCTGCCAAGAAAAGAGCCGCATCATCCGATGAAGCTGCTCCGACCCTTGGAGATGCCAACTCCGCATTGCAAGCATTGAAAGACAAAATGGAAGCCGATTCCAAGAAAAAGTAATCGGACTTTTCAATGATACGAAGCCCCGCTGGAAACAGTCGGGGCTTTTTTATGTCGCGAACATTTTAAAGAATTGCTTACTTTTGTATTCAACCGAGTTGGTCGCACATAGCATATGAGTCAAAAAGTTCTGCTTACTTCAAAGGAAATCAACATCATACTGCACCGGTTGGCCTGTCAACTAATGGAAAACCATTTGGATTTTACCGATACCGCATTGATCGGTATTCAGCCCAGAGGCGTTTTTTTGGCAGAAAGGTTGGTAAAGATTCTCAAAAAAGAATACAAGATCAAACATATTGACCTTGGTTCCTTGGACATCACATTTTTTAGGGACGATTTTGGACGTGGAGAAATCCTAAAAGCCAATTCCACACAAATGGATTTTTTGGTGGAGGATAAAAAAGTGGTGTTCATTGATGATGTGCTCTATACCGGAAGAAGCATCAGGGCGGCACTAACGGCCATCCAATCCTTTGGAAGACCAAGCAACATCGAACTATTGACGTTGATAGATAGGCGTTTTAGCAGACATTTGCCCATACAACCGACATATAGAGGCAGGCAGGTGGATGCCATCAACAAAGAAAAAGTAAAGGTGATGTGGGAAGAGAACGACGGTGAGGATAAAGTATATTTAGTAAGCAAATAAAAGGGAATGAGCGAGTTAAGTGTAAACCATTTGTTGGGAATCAAATATCTGAACAAAAAGGATATATCGCTCATATTTGAAACGGCCGACCATTTTAAGGAAGTGATCAACCGTTCCATTAAAAAAGTGCCCACACTTCGTGATATTACCATAGCCAACATCTTTTTTGAGAACAGTACCCGTACAAAACTATCTTTTGAGCTGGCCGAAAAGCGACTTTCTGCCGATGTGGTCAATTTTTCCGCAGGACAATCATCCGTAAAAAAGGGGGAGACCCTCATCGATACCGTGAATAACATCCTGTCCATGAAAGTGGATATGGTAGTGATGCGGCACCCCAATCCAGGAGCGGGCATTTTCTTGTCAAAACACGTAAAGGCGGCTATCGTAAATGCTGGTGATGGTGCCCACGAGCACCCCACGCAAGCACTCTTGGATTCTTATTCCATCCGCGAAAAGTTAGGTGATGTGGGGGGTAAAAATGTGGTAATAGTTGGTGATATCCTTCACTCAAGGGTAGCGTTGTCCAATATTTTTGCCTTAAAACTACAAGGGGCCAACGTAAAAGTCTGTGGACCAAAAACACTTATTCCCAAACATATAGAATCTCTGGGAGTAGGGGTGGAGACCAACCTAAAAAAGGCCTTGGAATGGTGCGATGTGGCCAATATGCTCCGTGTTCAGAACGAACGTATGGATATCAGTTATTTCCCATCCACTCGTGAATACACGCAACAATTCGGGGTCAATAAGGGACTGTTGGACAGTTTGGACAAACAAATTGTGATCATGCACCCCGGCCCTATAAACCGCGGTGTGGAAATAACCAGTGATGTAGCGGACTCCGACCAATCCATTATTTTACATCAGGTAGAAAACGGAGTGGCAGTACGTATGGCAGTACTTTACCTATTGGCATCAAAAATTAAGTAAAAGATGATTTTCGACAAAGACGGAACAACAACGATTGTTTTTCAGGAAAAGACCACCTTAAGCGGTTTTTTGGAAAACCTCAACAAAGCATACCCAAAACTCAAGCACGACAATATTGTTGTCAACCTTTTTTCTTTCAATACCTTAAAAATTGCCGATTTATTGGAGTTTTTGGACATTTCGAACACCCACAAAGGTGCTGGCAGGTCATTTGTTTTGGTGACCGATAAGTTAAACTACGACGAGGTTCCTGAAGAGATTAGCGTGGTGCCTACCCTGCAAGAGGCCAAGGACCTTATCGAAATGGAAGAAATAGAACGGGACCTGGGTATATGAAATTGACCGTACTTGGTTGCTATGCCGCTACACCACGAACATTTACCAATCCTACTTCGCAGGTACTTGAAATAAAGAACCATCTGTTTTTGATCGATTGCGGTGAGGGAACCCAAGTGCAGTTGAGAAAATACAAGGTCAAGTTTTCCAGAATCAACCACATTTTTATATCGCATCTCCATGGGGACCATTTTTTTGGCCTTCCCGGTTTGATCTCAACCTTTAGGTTGTTGGGCAGGGACAAAGAACTGCACATTTACGGCCCCAAAGGAATCAAACAGGCCATCACCCTATTTCTAAAATTGGGTGATTCTTGGACCAATTACCCGTTGATATTCCACGAATTGGAATCCAAAGAATCCGAACTTGTTTTTGAAGATGGGAAAGTCACCGTGCGAACCGTTCCTTTAATTCACAGGGTGTATACCAATGGATTTTTGTTTCAAGAAAAGGAATCGCCAAGAACATTGAATGTTGTAGCTGCCAAAAAGTTCGGTATAGACAAGAGCCAGTTCAATAACATTAAAAAGGGCGTTGACGGTAAAGATGCCTCTGGCAACATCATTCCCAATAAGAAGCTTACGTTAGACCCGCCCGAGCCCAAAAGTTATGCTTTTTGTAGTGATACGGTCTATAACGAAGCTATTTTGCCCATTATTAAAGATGTGACAGTGCTGTATCACGAATCCACTTTTTTGGAATCCGAGGAACACCTTTGCGAAAAAACAAAACATAGCACAGCCAAGCAAGCCGCACAAATCGCCAAAAAGGCCAATGCCAAATTGCTGATATTGGGCCATTATTCCACGCGCTACAAATCCATCGAACTATTTAAAAAAGAAGCGGAGGAGGTTTTTCCAGTGGTGGATCTAGCCGACGATGGTAAGTCTTTTGAATTTTGAGTTGATTTATTGCAAAGCAACCAAAAGTTCAAATATGTATCTTATTTACAAAGCTTTATTCTATGAGCAAAGGATTTATTGGTTTCTTTATTTTTCTTCTAATAGTATCCTGTAATAAGGCGGACGAGCCAACCCAAGGCTTTGAGCCAAATCTTTTGGGTAGCTGGAGTAAAACGTACGAACAAGAACAAGGTATCATAATCAATAACTATACATTTAACGTAAATTCCACTTTTAAACGAAGAATTGAATGGTTTGGATTTAATGGGGCGCCTAAAACCGAACTTACCGAATCTTCAGAATACACAGGTACCTTTGAAGTTGAAGGAGATAGTTTGTTTTTTCGAAATTTGGAAGGCCAAGGTGGGTTTAACAGTAAATTTTGGATAAAAAACAATGTCCTTCATTTGGAATATATTACCTATCCGGCGGATGCTCCGGTTCTTACCCAAATTAAATACGAAAAAATTGATTGACGATTGAATAGGAATTCGATGTCCTTCAAATAAAAACAACTTCTTTTTGTACGTCTATCTTTGCTGACATTTGAATTTTCCCGAACTTCACGTCATGCAAAAAGACCTTGGTGATTACAGAAAAACTTACGAAAAAAGTGAGCTGACCGAAGCCTCTATAAAGGAAAACCCGTTGGAGCAATTTCAGAAGTGGTTTTATGAGGTAGAAGCTTCAGAAGGGGTGGACGAACCCAATGCCATGACGATTTCTACCATTGGATTGGATGGATTTCCGAAAAGCAGGGTGGTTTTAATGAAAAAATTCACCTTTGAGGGTTTCATTTTTTATAGCAATTACCAAAGTGAAAAGGGAAGGGCCATTGCAGCAAATCCGTCGGTTTGCCTGTCTTTTTTTTGGCCAAATATGGAACGTCAGGTCATCATAAAGGGTACCGCAGAAAAAATAGCCGAAAATCTTTCAGATGGATACTTCGAATCCCGCCCACATGGCAGTAAACTAGGTGCCATTGTTTCTGACCAAAGCAAGGTAGTTCCGTCCCGTGAATATTTGGAGGATAAGTTGAAGCAGCTCGAACAGAAATATGAAAGCAAGGAAGTGCCCAGGCCCGAGCATTGGGGAGGATATTTGGTTCGCCCCATTTCCATGGAATTTTGGCAAGGTCGCCCTAACCGATTGCACGATCGGATACGATACTCCCTCCAGGAAGATTTTGATTGGAAAATAGAGCGATTGGCCCCCTAACCTAACCCCTACAAGATGAAACAATTGATACTGATGAGACATGGGAAATCCTCATGGGATTACGATGTCTCCGACAAAGACAGACCTTTAAAACAAAGAGGAATCAATGACGCCCATTTGGTTTCCCAAACCTTTGCTTTGCATGCCCCTTCAATAGACTTTATTTATTCAAGCCCAGCCAATCGTGCTTTACATACCAGTATGATCTTTGTAAGAAATCTGGATTTTGACCTGTCCAGATTCAAGGTCAATGATATGCTTTACGATTTTTCAGGCAATAGTGTACAGCAATTTGTTCAGCATTTAGACAATAATTTGGATACCGTGGCCATCTTTGGTCACAATTATGCCTTTACCTCGCTTGCAAATACTTGGGGAGATCAGTATATTGAGAACGTTCCCACGGCTGGACTTGTACACATTACATTTGGTGTGGACGATTGGTCCAAAATATCCAAGGGAACCACAAAGCAAATGGTCTTTCCAAAACACTTGAAAAAATAGATGGTAAAAACAAAGAACGAATATATAAACCGGGAAATCAGTTGGCTTCACTTTAACGCAAGGGTACTGCAAGAAAGTAAAGATCATAGGGTGCCACTGATCGACCGATTACGGTTTTTAGGGATTTTCAGTAACAACTTGGATGAATTTTTTAAGGTACGTTATGCCACGGTAAAACGTATTGTAGATGCCGGAAAAACGGGTAAAAGTGTTTTGGGCGGAGAAAGGGCCAAGGATTTGTTGGAAGAAATCACCAAAATTGTGATCGATCAGCAGACCCGCAGCCTTGAAATTTTCCAACAAATTGACAGGGAGCTTCGTGAGGAAAATATTTTTATCATCAGGGAAACCGAAGTGAACGAAAGTCAGGCAGAGTTCATTCGGGATTATTTCTTTAAAAAGGTGAACCAGGAGTTGATGACCATTATCCTGAACGACCTTACCGAGTTTCCGCTCCTGAAGGACACCGCTGCCTATTTGGCCGTTAAGGTGGTTATGAAGAACGGTTCGGGCAAAGGAAAGCACAACAGGTATGCCTTGATAGAGATCCCGAAGGGAATCGACCGCTTTGTGGTATTGCCAAAAGAAGGGGAGAAGAACTACGTCATCATATTGGATGACTTGATCCGCTTTTGCTTGGACAGTGTGTTTACGATGTTCGAGTTCGAGTCCATTTCGGCCCACATGATCAAGATTACCCGTGATGCAGAATTGGATATAGACAACGATCTGAGCAAAAGTTTTATTGAAAAGATTTCTTCCAGTGTGGAGCACCGGAAAATCAGCGATCCCGTACGCTTTGTATATGACAAGAGCATAGACAAGGACACCCTCCAGTTCCTGAAGGAAAAAATGGATATTATGGACACCGATAGTGTGATTCCCGGTGGTCGTTACCATAACAGAAGGGATTATATGGGTTTTCCCAGTTTGGGGCGCCAAGACCTTATGTACGATAAGATAGAGCCCTTGCCCGTGAAAGGCTTGAGCATGAAAGGGAGTTTGTTGGATATGATTGCCCACAAGGATTACATGATCTACGCCCCATACCATACCTTTAGTTATGTGACCAAATTTTTAAGGGAGGCCGCAATGGATCCACAGGTACGCAGCATAAAAATCACCATATACCGATTGGCCAGCGACAGTCAGATTGCAAATGCTTTGGTCAACGCCGTTAAAAACGGAAAACAGGTAACCGTACAGATAGAGTTGCAGGCCCGATTCGATGAGCAGAACAATATTGAATACGCCAACTTTTTGCAAGATGAAGGCGTAAAATTAATCTTTGGCGTGCCCGGACTAAAAGTACACAGTAAGATTTGCCTTGTGGAGCGCGAAGAAAATGAGGGTATCAAAAGGTATGGCTTTATCAGTACCGGTAACTTTAACGAGTCCACGGCGAAAATTTATACGGATTATACACTGTTTACGGCCCATCAAGGTATCTTAAAGGATATGAACAAGGTATTCGGCTTCTTCGAGACCAATTATAAAATCAATAAATACAAACATCTTATTGTATCGCCCCATTACACCAAGTCATCTTTTATGAAGATGATCGATAAGGAAATCGCCTTTGCCAAGGCGGGGAAAGAGGCTTACATCAAAATAAAGATGAATAGCCTTACCTCTTATAAAATGGTGGATAAACTGTATGAGGCCAGTAGGGCAGGAGTTAAGATACAGATGATTGTTCGGGGAATATGCTGTCTTATTCCCGGTGTAGAGGGCATGAGCGAAAATATTGAAGCCATAAGTGTGGTGGACAAGTTTTTGGAACACCCCAGATTGTTCATTTTTGGCAATGATGGCGACCCGAAAATCTATATTTCATCCGCAGATTGGATGACGCGCAACCTGGACTTTAGGGTAGAGGTGGGCTGTCCCATTTACGACCCCGATATTAGACAGGAATTGTTGGATACTTTCGATATTTCTTGGAAAGATAACTCCAAAGCACGAGTGTTTTCCGCAAAACAGGACAATGCCTATAGAAAACGTGCCAAGGGGGAAGCCGAACTGCGATCGCAGGTTGAAATGTACAATTATTACAAAAGGAAATTGGAATCCTAACCGTGCATGGTCTCCTTTTTGCCGAGGTCTTTCATTAATTGTGCCTCGTACTCCAAGAGGGCTTCCCATTTTTGGTCCACTTCCTCTTTTTTGCCGTATTTGCGGGCAAACTTTAGGAACATGGTGTAATGGTTGGCTTCGCTGACCATAAGGTTCCGGTAAAACTCGGATAATTCTTCGTCGGCTATTTCTTCTGATAGCAATCTAAAGCGTTCGCAGCTTCTTGCCTCGATAAGGGCAGCATACAAAAGTTTGTGGACCAAGTGGGTTTCCCTGCTGCCGCCTTTTGGGAAGAATTTCATCAACTCGATAACATATTCATCCTTGCGTTCACGGCCCAAGACCCAGCCGCGCTTTACTATTTTATCGTGCACCATGTTAAAATGACCCATTTCCTCACGGGCAAGAGCGGTCATTTCCTTTACCAATTCCGACTTTTCCGGAAAACCAATAATCAACGAAATGGCAGTACTGGCTGCTTTTTGCTCGCAATACGCATGATCCGTAAGAATCTCTTCGATGTTCTTTTCAACAATGTTTACCCATCTTGGGTCAGTTGGTAATTTTAGGCCTAGCATGATGTGTATTTTTCCGCAAAGATAATCCGACAGGATTAAATAAATTCGTTGAACCCTCGTTATATTTGTAAAACCAACAGATTCTAGTCTATATCTTATGGCCAAAACCTCTAAAGATTATCTCTCCGATATTCTGCAATTAAATTTAAACGAATTAGAATTCCAATGGTTAACGGATGCTGTAGCACAAATTTCTGAAGCAAAAAGCAAAAAGGATTTGTACATGACCTACAGTCTGTGCACTTCCAAAATCCAAAATACGCCCATTGCTGATTTTGGTACTCGTGATTTTGCATGGAAAATTTATTTGGAAACACAAAGGGCATCCACCTTGGAGATTTCCAGAATTTTTATACTTTCTTCTGCCCTCGAAGCAGGGGATGAGTTTTTAAAAGCTGTACAGCAATTGATTCAGGTTGCTGATAAAACCGAATTGGAAACCTTTCTAAAATATTTGGTTTTGTTGCCAGAACCAAAGAATTTCAATTTTGCAGCCGTAGAGGCGTTAAGGACCAATATTGCTACGGTTTTTAATGCGATATCCCAATATAACCCATATCCGGCCCAATATTTTACTACGGCGGAGTGGAACCAAATGTACCTTAAGGCTGCTTTTATGCAGCAAGATTTGAAAAAGATACCCGAAATAGAGAAAATGGCCAACAAGGATTTGGCACGCATCATCTCCGATTATGCACACGAAAGATGGGCGGCATCAAGAGATGTGGACCCCATGTTTTGGAGACCTGTATCCAATTTTCTGGAAGGTAATCTAATTGATGACATAGAACGTTTGTTTAAAAGTGATACGGAAAGGGAACAAAAGGCAGCGACCTTGGTTTGTTTCCATTCAAACTCTGATGAAGCAAAAAAATTACTCAAAACCTATGATACCCACCTACAAAAAGTAGAAAAGGGTGAAATAACCTGGAAAAATTTATAAGATCATGGATGATACATTAATGATAATAGACCCGCACGTTCACATGACCTCAAGAACAACCGATGATTATGAGGCCATGGCAGCGGCTGGGGTTGTGGCTTTGATAGAGCCATCTTTTTGGTTGGGTCAGCCTAGGACTCAGGTAGGCTCATTTCAAGACTATTTTAGCAGTCTTGTGGGATGGGAGCCGTTCAGGGCATCACAGTTTGGGATAAAACACTATTGCACCATCGGGCTGAACTCAAAAGAAGCCAACAATGTGCCCTTGGCCGAAGAGGTGATGGAATTGTTGCCCCTGTATCTACACAAAGAAAATGTGGTGGCCATTGGTGAGATTGGTTACGATGACCAAACTGAGGCTGAAGACCGTTTTTTTCGGGAACAATTGGAATTGGCCAAGGCTTTTAATATGATGGTTCAGGTACATACCCCGCACAGGGATAAAAAAGCAGGAACCATCAAAAGTATGGAAGTCTGTCTGGAACATGGTATAGACCCGGGAATGGTGGTGATAGATCACAACAACGAAGAAACCGTTAAGGATGTGCTGGACCGAGGTTTTATTGCTGCATTTACCATTTACCCAAAAACAAAAATGGGCAATCAAAGAATGGTGGAAGTGGTAAAGAAGTTTGGCAGTACAAACATTATAGTAGATAGTTCCGCCGATTGGGGCGTAAGCGACCCGTTGGCTGTTCCAAAAACAGCAAATTTGATGTTGCAAAACGGAGTTTCCCGTGAAGATGTGATAAAAACGTGCTACCAAAATGCCTTGGACTTTTTTGGAAGATCCGGAAAAATGAGAGAGGAGCATTGGTTGAATCCAGAGGCTATTGACCAAAGAAAACTATTTAATGACAATAGTGTGCTTCGTGGTCAGGAGCCAAAGGTAGAGGACAACAAAATTGTTTAATGGGGCCACGTGTAAAGGCATATCTCCAACTGTGTAGGCCTCCCAATTTACCTACCGCCGCAGCCGATATTTTGGCAGGTATGTCCATATCGGGCCTATTTGCTGGAATAGGGGCATTTGCAATACCAACTGTGGATTTGTTTCCATTTTTCATGTTGATATTGGCCTCTGTGTTTTTGTATGCGGGCGGTGTGGTGCTCAACGATGTTTTTGATATTGCAATAGATAAAGTGGAGCGTCCAGAAAGGCCCATTCCCAGTGGTGTAGTTCCTTTGGGCAAAGCAAAGTCTTTTGGCTTTGGTTTGCTCTTGGTGGGAATCTACTTTGCTTTTTTGGTCAATGTCAATAGCGGTATCATTTCCATTTTTTTGGCTTTGGCCATTTTGTCCTATGATAAATTTGCAAAGCACCATGCTTTCTTTGGCCCCCTCAATATGGGAATTTGTAGGGGACTTAACCTTTTAATGGGTATATCTTTGCTGAATTCAATGGAAAACTGGCCCTATGTTTTGGTTCCCATCGTATTTATTTTTGCCGTGACCATGATCAGCAGGGGAGAGGTGCACGGAAAGAACAAGGGCAATATACTGCTAGCGGGTTTGTTGTACGTTGCAGTACTGTCGGGCGTGTTTTATTTGCATCAAGTGTATGCAAATGGCGACCTTTGGTATCTATTCTTTTTGGGGCTTTTTGCTTTTATGGTTTTTAAACCTTTGATCAAGGCATATCAAAATAATACACCAGAAAATATAAAGAAGGCTGTAAAGTCTGGTGTGCTGTCCATAATTTTGTTGGATACCGCTATGGCGGTTGCACACGCCAATTTAATTATAGGAGTATTGATGCTCTTACTGTTACCATTATCCTTGTATTTGGCCAAACAATTTGCAGTTACCTAGCTTATGAATAAAATTACGCTACCTACGATTCGACAAGAGTTTCAAGTAAGGTATACATATCAATTGCTTTTTACCCAGCATTTATTTGCGGTAGGGAATCCGTTGTTCAAAAATGTGTTGGCCGACTATCGCCCAAACCATGCTATCAAATGTCTTTTCGTGGTAGATCAAGGAGTGTTGGACCATCATCCGAATCTAGGAAAGGAAATCGAAGAATATTGCAACCACTTCAAGAATCAAATCCAATTTACTGATCTTATCGCCGTTCCAGGTGGGGAACAGTGCAAAAAAGACCAATCCAGTGTTAACAAATGTCTTGAAGCCATCAATAATAATGCTATTTGTCGACATTCATTTGTAGTGGTCATTGGAGGTGGGGCAGTGGTTGATATGGTGGGTTATGCCGCCACTATTGCTCACAGAGGTGTGAAGCTTATCCGAATCCCAACCACGGTATTGGCTCAAAATGATGCTGCGGTAGGTGTGAAGAACAGTGTAAATGCTTTTGATAAGAAAAACTTTCTGGGCACCTTTTCAGTTCCCTACGCTATCATCAACGACTTGGAATTCTTAAAAACCTTGGAACAAAGAGATTGGATAGCAGGAATAGCAGAAGCAATCAAAGTTGCCTTGATCAAGGACAAAAAATTCTTTGAATACATCGAATCCAATGCAGAAGCACTCGCCAACCGGGAAATGGAGCCCATGGCCTATCTGATTCACCGTTGCGCAGAATTGCACATGGAGCACATTGCCGAGGGTGGAGACCCCTTTGAAAGTGGTTCTTCCAGACCTTTGGATTTTGGGCATTGGTCCGCCCACAAGTTGGAATATATGACAGGGTACAGCCTCAGACACGGTGAAGCCGTGGCGATAGGTATGGCCATTGATATGGTCTACGCCAGTTTGGTCGGTGTGTTGCAAGATGATTTGGAGCGAGTGCTATCGGTCATGAAAAAAGTAGGTTTTAACTTGGAGGTTCCTTTTGAAAAAGAGGATGAAATTAAAGAGCTCCTCAACGGGATTGAAGAGTTCCGGGAGCATTTGGGAGGCGAACTCACCATTCCCTTAATTCCCAATATAGGGGCCAAAACCGATGTCCACAGTATCGATTATGAATTAATGGAAAAAGCAGTGCGAAGCTTTATGTACAAACCGCAAAACTCTTTATGAGGATCAAGGACAAATATCACCTGACCTATTGCACCAATATCCACGCAGGTGGAGATTGGGAAGAAACCTTTACCAGCCTAAAGCAACATTTACCAAAAATTAAGAAATCCGTTTCTCCAAACAAGGCGTTTGGTTTGGGGCTTCGATTGGGCAACACGGCCAGTTTGGAACTGGACAATGGGCAGCTTCAGGGCTTCAAAGATTGGCTATCCGAAAATGACTGTTACGTTTTTACGATGAATGGATTTCCCTACGGGAATTTCCATGGAGAACCTGTAAAAGACCAGGTTCACGTACCTGATTGGACCACACATGAGCGGTTGACGTATACCTTACGATTGTTCAAACAATTGGACTTTTTGGCATCGGAAGGCATGGAATGTGGTATTTCTACATCCCCGGTTTCTTACAAGCATTGGTTTGATGGTGAATCTGAAAAGCAACAGGCCTTTGCCAAAGGAGCTGAAAATATGGTCAAGGTTGCGCTTGAATTGTACCAAATTGAAAAGACAACGGGCAGATACATGCATTTGGATGTGGAGCCGGAACCTGACGGGTTTTTGGAGAATACCCAAGAAGTACTGGATTATTTTGACACATATCTGATTCCCGAAGCCATCAAAGCTTTTAAGTCACTCCAACTCCATGAGGATGAGGTTGAAAAGTTGCTCAAGCGGTATATTACGGTATGTTATGATGTGTGTCATTTCGCATTGGCATACGAAGCTCCAAATTTAACCTTTGAAAAGTTTAAGGCGGCCAACATTTATGTAGGTAAGATTCAAGTGAGTGCAGCCCTCAAAATAATGTATGACAGCGATAAGGAAGAGGAGTTGTGGAACACCTTGGCCCAATTCAACGAGCCCGTGTATTTGCATCAGGTTACGGAAATGGTGGATGGAAAAGTGAAAACATATAACGATCTGCCGATTGTTTTGGAAAAAAAGGCATCTTTTAAAGAGTTGCGCTCCCATTTTCACGTGCCCATATTTTTAAGGGATTATGGGTTGCTTCAATCCACACAAGACCAGATTGTAAAGGTGTTGGATTATTTGGAGGACAATTTTGTGAGCAATCATATTGAGGTGGAAACCTATACGTGGGATGTTTTGCCCAATGAACTAAAGGTGCCAATTACAGAGTCTATTGCACGGGAATTGGACTGGATGAAATCAAGATTAAAATGAAGAAGACCGTTGTAATCAACATAGTTGGACTTACCAATAGATTGATAGGTGAGCACACCCCATTTATAAAAACTTTTCTGGAAAAAGGAAAGGGCAGCGTGATTAAACCAGTTTTACCTGCTGTTACCTGTTCGGCCCAAAGCACCTATCTTACAGGCAAGTGGCCAACAGAACATGGAATTGTGGGCAATGGATGGTTCTTCAAGGAAGAGTTGGAGGTAAAGTTTTGGCGGCAGGGAAATCCTTTGGTGCAGTCCAATAAAATTTGGGATGAACTAAAAACATTAAATCCAGACTTCACCTGTGCCAATATGTTCTGGTGGTACAATATGTACAGCACTGTGGATTTTAGTGCCACACCACGCCCCAATTATTTGGCGGACGGTAGAAAGATTCCAGACATTTATACCTATCCGGCTGAGTTAAGGGATAAGCTTCAGGCGAAATTGGGAACGTTTCCGTTGTTCAAATTCTGGGGCCCCAAAACATCCATAGCATCCAGTAGGTGGATTGCCGATGCCACGATGGAAATGGATAGGGAAAGCAATCCGACCTTGACTTTGGTCTATTTGCCCCACTTGGATTATAACACCCAACGCCATGGACTGAATTTCGATGTTCTGCAGAAGGATTTAAAGGAAATTGATGCGGTGGTCAAGGATTTGGTGGAATATTACGAGGGACAATCGGCCAATATTGTTTTGTTGTCCGAGTATGGCATCACCAACGTGTCCAACCCTATCCACATTAACCGACACTTACGAAAAGAAGGGTATTTGGGTATTAGAGTAGAGCGAGGCTTGGAACTTTTGGATGCAGGCGCAAGCAAAGCTTTTGCGGTTGCCGACCATCAAATAGCGCATGTTTATGCAAAAGATTCCGTTGACCACGACAAACTTTATGAATACTTAAAAACAATTCCGGGGGTGGAAGAGGTTATTCCGAAGAGCGAAAGGGAAAATCATCACATAGATCACGAGCGAGCGGGCGATTTTGTGCTTGTGGCGGACAAGGATAGCTGGTTCACCTATTATTTTTGGGAAGATGATACCGTGGCACCCGATTATGCCAGAATGGTGGACATACACAAAAAACCGGGTTACGACCCCGTTGAAATGTTTACCGACCCCGCGGATAAACTCGTTATGTTTAAAGTGCTATGGAAGCTCCTAAAAAAGAAGCTGGGCTTTAGAACTGTAATGGATGTGATTCCTTTAAAGGCTGAATTGGTGAAAGGATCCCACGGAAGAATTCCGGAAGATAGGGAGGATTGGCCCATTCTAGTTACCAATAGCGGGAGCAATCTGCCAAAACAAGAATTGCTTGCAACGGAAGTTTACGAAGTGCTAAAAAATCATCTAATTAAATAAATATGGAAACTTTTTTCAAGATTTTCGCGGTAGTTTTCACGCTCTTGTTCGGCTATGCCATAGCAGTACAGTTCAATGATCCAGATGCTATAAAATGGATGCTGATTTATTTGGCTGCTGCGGTGGCATCAATACTTTTTCTATTGAAGAAGCTTAAGCCTGTCATCTATTTTTTGCTTACGATTTTCTTTTTGGTGCTGTTCTTTATGTATTGGCCAGAAACCTATGAAGGTGTTCGGTTGGACCAAGGAATGAAAACCGTAAATATTGAAGAGGGAAGGGAATCATTAGGCTCTTTGATTGCCGCGGTAGTGATGTTGGTGTATGGATTGAGAACGCGGTTTATGAATAAATCAAAAGTCTAGATCAAACTCTTTTCTGAGCAAATCCAAATTTGGGTTTTTCTCTCTTAGTTTTTCATACTTCTCTTCAGGGGTAAAGGCAAACTTTTTGGCTACCTCCTCATTCACGGTAATGTAAAGAGAAATGGAGTAGTTGTTCAATTTTTGTTTCAGGTAATCCAGCATCAAACTTTGTTCTCGCTCTATTTCCTTCTTCATTGTGCCATTGGGAAGCTCTATCCAAATGGTATTCTCGTTTTTGAGTTTTGGCACATCACTTTGTAGATTGCTCGCCAATATTTTTCGGCCCTGCTTTTCCAGTTGATGTACAAAATCATCCCAATGTTGTTGCATCTCTTTTTCTTCAAAAGCGTCTTTGGGCAGGTCCTTTTCGTCTATGCCCGGCGATTTTGAGTTCTCGTGCGCTTTTTTAACCTTAATGCTCGATAACGAAAGTCCGGAAACCCGCTTTTCTGAAGTCTTGATTTCGATTTTTTTAGGGCGATAGGGTTCCTTGGGTTCGCTTAGCTGTTCCTTTACCGCTTTTTTTGGTTCAGGAGCATTATTTGGAGTGGGTTGCTCGGTTGCTCGGTTATCTTCATTTGGTGGGGTAGGAGAGCCATTACTTTGAGGTGGCTTTGTACCGTTGGATATATTTGTTTTTCCTGCAAAATAGGAAGCAGGAATTATAAAATCAGCGTTTTTTTTTTCTCCATCGAAAGTGATGGAGGCTAATTTCATGAGGGTGAGCTCGACGAGCAGTCGCTGGTTTTTACTGGATTTGTATTGTAGGTCACAATCGTTCGCCAGATCTATGGCTTTTAATAGAAATTGTTTTGAGGCCTTTTTGGACTGTTCCTGATATTGTTGCGTTACATCTTCACCTACTTCCAACAGGTTTAAGGTATCGGGGTGCTGACAAACCATCAAATCCCTAAAGTGCGAAGCCAATCCAGTAATAAAATGGTGGCCATCAAACCCAAGTGACAGGGTTTTGTTGAAAAGTACCAGAAGTTCCGGAATATTGTTCTCCAGAATCAAATCCGTGGCCGAGAAATAGATATCGTAATCGAGAACATTGAGGTTTTCCGTTACGGCCTTTCTCGTCAATTCTTTACCAGAAAAACTGACTACACGGTCAAAAATGGACAATGCATCCCTCATGGCACCATCGGCTTTTTGGGCTATGATATGCAAAGCGCTCTCTTCAGCCTCAATACCTTGTTGCTCTGCTATATGTTTTAGGTATTCCGAGGCATCCTTTACCGTGATGCGCTTAAAATCAAAAATTTGGCATCGGGATAGAATGGTCGGGATTATTTTGTGCTTTTCCGTTGTGGCCAAAATAAATATGGCGTGCTTTGGGGGTTCTTCCAAGGTCTTCAAAAATGCATTGAAGGCCGATTGGGAGAGCATATGGACCTCATCAATAATATAAACCTTATATTTTCCGGTCTGTGGTGGTATGCGTACTTGGTCTATCAAACTGCGAATGTCGTCCACAGAGTTATTGGAGGCGGCATCCAATTCAAAGATATTGAAAGCAAAATCCTCATCTTCCCTTTCAGTGCCATCTTGGTTTATTTTTTTGGCCAAAATACGGGCACAAGTGGTCTTCCCAACACCTCTTGGACCGCAGAATAACAAGGCTTGTGCCAAGTGGTTGTGTTCAATGGCATTCATCAAAGTATTGGTAATGGACGATTGGCCCACGACATCTTTGAAGGTTTGGGGTCTATATTTTCTAGCTGATACTATAAATGGTTCCAATGCTGGGAAAATAGAATTACTACAAATATAAAAATAGCATTGGGCAAAGTTGACTTGAAACGCACAGTTCCCCCGTTTTTTATTAACAATTGGATTACCTTTGTAGTAGCAGGCCACCTTATCGCTGCAAGTATGGGCAACCTTACTTGAAGAGGAAAGTCCGGACACCATAGTGCGACATAGCGGGTAACGCCCGTCCGCCGTGAGGCGAGGACCAGTGCAACAGAAAGCAAGTACAGTTCGGCTGTAGTGAAATCGGCAAACTCTATGCGGTGAAACGTCATGTAAACCAATGTTTGAGGGCTGCACGCCCGAGTTGGAGGGTAGGCGGTTGGAACACTTGGGCAACCATTTGTCTAGATAAATGATAAGGAGTTCCCCAAATTAATTGGGGATGCACAGAATCCGGCTTATGGCCTGCTTTTAATATCTAGTTAAAGGTAAAAACCCTGCCTTTACCAGCAGGTATGCACTTTAGTGCAAGACTTCAGTTTCTATAAACATTTTAGTGCTCAGGGTTATTGAGTTACTGACTACTGGGGCATTGAAGAGGAATTTCTAAATAGGTAGTAATCAAATAACTCAGTAACCGTTTGCAATTTCGTTGCCTTTCTAAACCTATATACTTCAATTATACAGTGTTTTATGCTACTTCAAAAAAGCTGAAGATACTGCCCCCATATTTTCGCTGCTCCGAAAATTTGGGATGTTCGGATAGATTGGTTTGGTCGGAATGTTCAATGATTAAAAGTCCATCATCCAGCAATAACCCTTGTTCAAAAACCAGATTGGCAATGTTCAAAAATTGTTTGGTATCAAAATCATAAGGTGGGTCTGCAAAAATGAGGTCGAACTTTTCCGGTGTTTTTTGCAAAAACTTGAACACGTCGGATTTCACCGTGTTGATGGTAAAATCCAGTTCCTGTGCCGTTTTGGAGATGTAACGTACACAAGCTTGGTGATCATCTACCGCTGTAATCTTTTCCGTGCCCCTCGAAGCAAACTCAAAACTAATATTCCCTGTTCCTGAAAATAGGTCCAGCACTTTGAGCTCGTCAAAATAAAAGCGATTGTTCAAGATGTTGAACAAGGCTTCCTTGGCCATGTCCGTTGTGGGACGAACAGGTAACTTTTTGGGGGCAGTCAATCTTTTGCCCTTGTATTTTCCTGAAATAATACGCATTAAAGGGAGCTTAAAATGGAAAAGTCTATGCTTTCGTTTTCCAATTGGTCCATAGGGAAGGAAGGATTGCTGGGCGCAAAAACGGAAACGTTTTTAATGTATTGGTAGCAGAGGTCGTAGATAGGGTCGCCTTCTTCTATAGCTCCGAAGAGTTTAAGTTGAATTTTTTCCAAATCCATTTGTAATTGCTCCAAGCTGAACAACAGATAGTAAAGGAAATCTTCTTTGTTCTTGTACTCGAACTGGTTGTAGAAGAGCAATTTTTTATCGGACATCACCATCATTTCCATCTCGCGTTCGGATACCTGCACATAGCAAACCGGTTCCGAAGTAGTTCTGTTTTGGTTCAACAAAGTGTTGATGAGAACGGTACCGCTATGCTTAAATTCAAACTCCCCAAAAAGCTCAAAAATATAGTTGTTTACATTGGTGTAGGGAATGTAAACGTTCATAATTTCTTGGTTGGGAACCTCATCGTATGCAATAAGGTCGTTTGCCATGATCTTGGCGTTGAATTTTAGGTAGTTGGGCAGCTCTTCTTTGTTAAAAAGCGGCTTTGGCACCAAACCGAACATATTGTTTTTGTGGATAACCATAACCTCGGAAAAGTTCCTCCCTATTTCTCCCTGCTTACTGAGCTTTTCTTTTAACTCCTTTAGCATCAGGTAGGGGGTGAGCTGTGTTTGGAAATTCACCCTTTCAAAGGCTAAGATTTTATTGGTAATGGTATCCAGTGCACAAAAAGAAAGTCCATTCAAGCCAGCTTGAATGGACAGTTTTCTATGGGCGCTATTTGTATCGTTCGGTACTATAGCTAATTTATCTTTTTCCTATCGTATATAGGTGGCCAGTTTCCATTGGTACTAACATCGGTCAAGGAACCAACCTTTATTTCCGAACCATTAACTTCTTCAACACTCTGGTAAGAGTTTTCCTTTTCCACCAAGTCTTCTGGCTGATCGTAAAGCACAACATTTTTCTTGACCTTGGCTTCGAATACTGGGGCTTTATAACCACTTTTGTCGATAATGTCGGCCTTCATTTCAAACTTTTCATCGTTCTGGGCGTAGGGAACGTTCATCATTGTTTTGTAACGGTCATCTGCCCCAAAAAGGGAATCTTTTACCTTAACAGTACCCAAAGTGTCAATGATAATGGTGTCCTGTTGCATTTCAATTTGATATACCCTGTCGTACCTCATAAAAGAGGAGTCGCGCTGTGTGGTAATGGTATAGTTGCCGGTGTCTATGAACTTGATCAAGCTTTCAAAATCATTGGCATACTTTCCGTTTACAGTTTTATAAGCTTCTTGCGAGTCTCTAATGTCCTTTAACTTGTTGATTACTTTGGTGAATCTTTCATTTCTCACCTTGTTAAACTCAATAGGAGCGTTTATGGAATGATATATTTTATAGCCAAGGTAAATGCTCAGGATTCCAAATAGAATTATTAAAACGGGCTTTACTTTTTGAGGTAAAAATCTATCAATAACGAAAACAAGCCCTATGGTCACAAGGCATATTAATACAACAATAAGAATTAAGTTTAACATATCTGATACTGTCTTTCAAAGTTAATTTAGTGGTTACAGACAAATCTACAATATTTTTTTTATTGGGAAACTTTTTGCTTTAAAAAAGACCACTATATTTAGCACTCATGAAGGATTTTGACGCACCCACTTTTTTAAAGGTTTTAACTGAAAAATTTCCGCACGCACCTACCCAAAAACAAGGTCTTGCACTTAATAAGCTGGCTAACTTTGTTTTAGAGGGCAAAAAGGACAATGTGTTCCTGTTGAAGGGATTCGCTGGAACGGGAAAAACGACATTGGTGGCCACATTGGTGAGCAGTCTTTGGAAAGTTAAAATGAGTTCGGTTTTGATGGCTCCTACGGGCAGGGCGGCAAAAGTTATGTCCGTTTACTCCGGAAATAAAGCCTTTACCATACACAAAAAGATATATTTTCCGAAGAAGCAATCGGGTGGGGGAATCCAATTTGTTCTGGCCCCTAACAAACACCGGAACACCGTTTTTATAGTGGACGAAGCATCCATGATTCCGGATACGCCCGCAGATTCCAAACTGTTCGAAAATGGTTCGCTTTTGGATGACCTTATGTATTATGTACACTCTGGGCATAACTGTAAATTGATATTGATCGGGGATACCGCCCAATTACCGCCCGTAAAATTGGAGTTGAGTCCTGCGCTTGATGAAAACCGCCTATCCTTAAATTATGATAAGGAAGTGGAATGCTTGGAACTGGACGAGGTAATGCGGCAATCGGATGATTCGGGCATCCTTTACAATGCGACCAATCTTCGGGAGCAATTGCAATCCGAGTTTTTTGAGGACTTTAAATTTGATTTGGCCCATTACAAGGACATTGTCCGTTTAATTGATGGCAACGAAATACAAGAAGCCATCGATTCATCCTATGGTGAAAATGGAAAGGAACAGACGGCCATAATTGTACGCTCGAACAAAAGGGCCAATCTGTACAATCAGAATATTCGTGAACGCATTCTCTTTTTGGATAATGAAATTTCGGTCGGGGATTACATGATGGTCGTAAAGAACAATTACTTCTGGCTAAAACCCAATTCCGAAGCCGGTTTTATAGCCAATGGAGACATTATAGAGGTGCTGGAACTCTTTGCCATCAAAGAATTGTATGGGTTTAAGTTTGCGGAGGTAAAGGTGAAAATGGTTGATTATCCCAACCAGAAACCTTTTGAAACTGTTCTTTTGTTGGATACGATTACCGCGGTGACGCCTTCCCTCTCTTATGAAGATGGAAACAAACTCTACCAAGAGGTAATGAAGGACTACGCACACGAAAAATCCAAATACCGAAAGTTTTTAGGGGTGAAGAACAACAGGTTCTTTAACGCACTGCAAGTCAAGTTTTCCTATGCGATTACTTGCCACAAATCGCAAGGGGGGCAATGGGATACCGTTTTTGTGGAGCAACCCTATCTGCCCAATGGAGTGGACAAGGATTATTTGAGATGGCTTTACACTGCTGTTACAAGGGCAGAACGACAACTCTACTTGATAGGTTTCAAGGATGATTTTTTTCTTGACTAGGAAAAACCTATTTTAGACATCAGCATGAATATTGAACCAGATACCATAATAAGTTTGTTCCTCGGGATTGGATTGGCGGCCTCGGTCGGTTTTCGTGTTTTTTTGCCACTTTTTGCCCTAAGTTTTGCGGCATATTTGGGAGTTTGGGAACTTAATGATAACTGGCAATGGATTGGAAGTTTGACAGCTCTCATTACCTTGGGAGTGGCTACCATTGTTGAGATTTTCGCCTATTTCATTCCTTGGGTGGACAATGTTTTGGATAGTATTGCCATTCCCTTGGCCGGAATTGCAGGTACCGCCGTAGTGGTGTCCACAGCAGCAAATTTGGACCCCGTGGTCACTTGGTCCTTGGCCATTATCGCCGGGGGCGGAACGGCAACGGCCATAAAAGGGGCCAATGCAGCAGGTAGGTTAACATCCACCGGAACCACAGGAGGATTGGCAAATCCTTTGGTATCGACGGTGGAAACCGGGGCAGCTGTGGCCGTTAGTACGGCATCCATCTTGGTGCCGCCCATTGCAGCCATTCTGGTCATCATTATATTATTGGTCATATTCAGGATTTATAGAAAGATCAGACCCAAAAAATAACATTCATTTAAGCAATAGATATAAAGTGAATATAATTTCCATGATTCCCGCCCGCTATCAAGCCTCCAGGTTTCCCGCTAAACTGATGCAGGACCTTGGTGGGAAACCCGTGATTGTGCGAACCTATGAAGCAGCCGTTAACACAGGACTTTTTAACGAAGTGTACGTGGTTACCGATAGCCCAATAATCTCCGATGTGATCAAAGAGATAGGTGGTAATGTGATCATGAGCAAAACAACACACGAAAGCGGAAGCGATAGGATTGCCGAGGCTGTTGAGGATATGGATGTGGATATTGTGATCAATGTTCAAGGCGATGAGCCTTTTATTGATGCCGAAAGCTTGGAAAAAATTATTAAAGTATTCAAAAATGATACAGCGAAAGAAATTGACCTGGGATCATTAATGACACCGATTACCGACTGGGATGAAATATCCAACCCCAACACGGTAAAGGTTATCGTGGACCATCAAGATTTTGCCCTTTATTTTTCACGTTCCCCGATTCCTTATCCAAGGGACAAAGAAGTGGAGGCGCCCTACTACAAACATAAAGGGGTATATGTTTTCAGAAAGCGGGCTCTGATGGATTTTAAAAAATTGCCCATGTTGCCATTGGAGGCCAAAGAAAAAATAGAGGCCATCCGGTTTTTGGAGTATGGTAGGAAAATAAAAATGGTGGAAACCCATGTAACAGGTATCGAAATTGATACCCCCGAGGATTTAGATCGCGCTAGAAAAGTATGGAAGTAGATTTCTCCAACATAAAAACAATTGGTTTTGATGCAGACGATACCCTTTGGGTAAACGAAACCTATTTTAGGGATACCGAGGAAAAGTTTGCAGAACTCTTGGAAGGGTACGAAACCAAGAACAAGATAGACCAAGAGCTATTTAAAATAGAAATGGCCAACTTGGATATTTATGGATATGGTATAAAAGGATTTATGCTCTCCATGATAGAATCTGCGCTGGACCTTTCCAATAATAAGGTTTCGCAAGAAACCATTGGAGAAATATTGAACCTGGGCAAGAAAATGATATCCCATCCCGTGGAATTGCTCGATGGGGTGGAGGAAGTCCTATCCAAATTGGTTGGAAAATATAGGTTGATCGTTCTGACCAAGGGAGACCTGTTGGACCAAGAGCGGAAGTTGGAAAAGTCCGGGCTTTCCAAATATTTTCACCATGTAGAAGTTTTGAGCGATAAAAAAGAGAGCAACTATAAAAATTTACTCGAACATTTAAATATAGATGTGAGCGAGTTTTTGATGATTGGCAATTCCTTAAAATCGGATATATTGCCCATCTTGAATATTGGGGCCCAAGCTGTTCACGTTCCATTTCATACCACATGGGCGCACGAAATGGTTTCCGAGGACGAGCTGGTGAACAACCATCTAAAACTTAGTGGCCTCAAGGAAATTTTGAAGTATTTGAATAACTAATGAAGATAGAAAGCAATTTGAAAAAGCATAAAATAAACCCTGCAAATAAAACCACCTACCGGAACTTTCCCATGGTACCCAAAGTTATTTTTGGAGCCGGAAGTTTTTCCCAATTGGGCGATATTTTGCTGCCAATGCGAAAAAGCTCGGAGGCCCCCTTTATTTTTATGGTCGACGATTTTTTTGAAAACGAACAGTTTTTGGCAAAGGTTCCCTTAATGTTCAATGACGAGGTCATTTTTATTTCCGCGGAAGAGGAGCCCAAAACAGCACAAGTGGATGCGCTTGTTGCCCAGATCAGGGAAAAATACGGCGAGCTTCCATCGGGCATTATAGGTATTGGGGGAGGAACGCTATTGGATTTGGCCAAGGCCGTATCCATATTATTGAACAATAAAGGACTCGCCAAGGACTACCAAGGATGGGACTTGGTGAACAAGCCGGCATTGTACCATGTTGGAATCCCCACCATTAGTGGAACAGGGGCCGAAGTGTCGCGCACCACAGTATTGTTGGGACCAGAAAAAAAATTGGGGATCAATTCGGATTTCACACCTTTTGACCAAGTACTTTTGGATCCCGATTTTTCAAAAACTGTTCCCAAAGACCAATGGTTCTATACCGGTATGGATTGCTTTATCCATTGTGTGGAATCCTTAACGGGCACCTACCTGAATGCTTTTAGCCAGAGTTATGGGGAGAAGGCCATGGAACTTTGCCAAGAGGTATTTCTTGGAGATATTCCAGCAGAAGATTCCAGGGACAAGTTGATGATGGCATCTTGGCACGGGGGAATGAGCATCGCTTATTCACAGGTTGGGGTGGCACATGCCATGAGCTATGGTTTATCATACGTCTTGGGGGTAAAACACGGAATAGGAAATTGTTTGGTGTTTCAACATTTGGAAGAATTTTATCCCGAGGGCGTAGTGTTGTTCAATAAAATGATGGATAAGCACAATATTCAATTACCAAAAGGAGTTTGTGCCGACCTTACCCAAAACGATTTTGATGTGATGATTAATGTGTCCATGAGTTTGGAACCCCTTTGGGAAAACGCCCTGGGCAAGGATTGGAAAACCATAATGACGCCAGAGCGTCTTCAATCACTTTATGAAAAAATATAAGATTTGCTCTTGATAGGGCAAATGGTCAAAAAATGCAATGGCTTGCTAAATTTATTTACTTCAATATTTTGGGATGGAAGCTCAACGGTTCCTTTCCCGACGCGAAAAAGTGCGTTGTAATCGTTGTACCGCACACCCATTGGTTGGATTTCTTTTTAGGTCTTTTGATTCGGAAAGTAATCAACAAAGAAATCAATTACATTGGCAAAAAGAGCCTTTTTAAGCCCCCGTTCGGATGGTTTTTTAGGTGGACCGGCGGTGCGCCCGTAGACCGTTCCAAAAATTCCAATACGGTAGATACTGTTGTTCAGATTTTCAATTCCAGAAAAATATTCCGACTGGCATTGGCTCCAGAGGGAACGCGAAAAAAGGTGGAACATCTCAGAACGGGATTTTATCATATTGCTAAAAAGGCCCATGTGCCCATTGTGATGGTCGCTTTTGATTTTGGCAAGAGGGAAATCAAAATTGGAGAACCGTTTTTCACTACGGACAATCAAGAAAACGACTTCCAAAAAATTCAAGACTTTTATAAGGGGGTAAAGGGAAAAGTGCCCGAATACAGTTTTGATTAAATTACACCTCTTTCCAATATTTTTGATGGTTATAAATCAAACATGCAAACATGTTATGATACCAACTTATATTTTAAAAATGGTGTGATTGTATACTATGGAAGTTCTTTTGCTTAAAAAACCATTATCTTGAATTGATTATTAACTAACAAACTATTTATGAAATTATCAACCTTCCAATCTATTGGTAAAGCTATTCTCTGTTGTTTTTTATCCTTTTCTTTTGCCAATACTTCAATGGCACAAGAATCCAAAAAAAGACTGCCCATTATTGATGTGCACGTGCACGCCATGGGAGGCAATCCGAATGCTTCACCTATGTGTCCATGGTTTTTAAAAGATATGCCGGGCAGCGGCCCAAACCAGGAGCCACCATCTTTTATAAATACCAATTGTATTTCTCCCTTACAACCCGCCAGAAGCGATGCCGAAATGGATGCAGCCATTCTTAGGGCCAATAAAGAATTGAACATTACTATGGTGGTGAGCGGAGATGCTAAAGTTATCCATAGATGGCATAAGGCAGCACCCGACCGTATAATTCCATCTTTGGGAATCAGCAATGCCAATGAGATGACAGTTGAAGCATTTAGGGATTCACTGTCCACAGGCTTTTATAAAGTAATGGGCGAGGTGGCCCCCCAATACCAAGGAATGTCCCCAAGCGATATGTCGCTGGATGAATACTTTGGTGTGGCCGAAGAATTGGGTATCCCTGTTGGAATACACATGGGAACAGGCGGCAATGGCATGGCCAATATTACACGACCTAAGTACAGGGCCTCTCTTGGTCAACCGTTTTTGTTGGAAGATATGTTGGCAAGACATCCTAATTTGAAAATTTGGGTAATGCACGCGGGGTATCCCATGGCGGACCAAATGATTGCACTCATGGGTGCCAATGCTTATGTTTATGTGGATTTGGCCGGCTTTATTTGGTCGTATCCGTTAGAGGAAATCCATGCGTATCTAAAACGTTTGGTGCAGGCAGGTTTTGCCAAAAGAATTATGTATGGAACGGATTTAATGATGTGGCCGGAATTGCTCGAAACTTCCATTGAAGTGATTGAAAGTGCCAACTACCTTTCTGAAGAGCAGAAAAGAGATATATTCTTTAACAACGCAGTGCGATTTTTTAATTTGGATGCTTCCAAATTTGATTGATCACCAAATAAGGAGTGAACAAAAAGGGGCTTGCCGACTGGCAAGCCCCTTTTTTTATAATAAGGGAAGTTTCTATTCTTTCATGCTATGAAAAACGTTCTGCACATCATCGTCCTCTTCGATTTTTTCCAGAAGTTTCTCTACATCGGCCATTTCTTCTTCATTGAGTTCTTTGGTTACTTGTGGAATACGATCAAAACCAGAGGAAACGATTTCAATCTCTCTCGATTCCAATTCTTTTTGAATGGCACCAAAATTTTCAAAAGGCGCATAAATATGGATACCGTCCTCATCCACAAATACTTCTTCGGCTCCAAAATCAATCATTTCCAGTTCCAGTTCTTCGGGGTCGATGCCTTCTCCGTTGATGGTAAAGTTGCAGGTATGGTCGAACATAAATTCAACAGAGCCCGATGTGCCTAAACTTCCGTTGCATTTGTTAAAGTAGCTTCGGATATTGGCCACGGTCCGTGTATTATTGTCGGTGGCCGTTTCAATTAAGATGGCAATACCGTGGGGAGCGTAGCCTTCAAAAAGCACTTCTTTGTAATCACCCTGACTTTTGTCCGAAGCCCTTTTAATGGCACGCTCAATATTGTCCTTGGGCATGTTTACGGACTTGGCATTCTGAATTACGGCACGTAGCTTGGAATTGGCATCGGGGTCTGGGCCACCTTCTTTAACGGCCATAACAATATCTTTCCCAATACGTGTAAAGGCTTTGGACATGGCTGCCCAACGCTTCATTTTCCGTGCTTTTCTAAATTCGAACGCTCTTCCCATATAATCTTAAATTCTGGATGATGGCAAATTTAGCAAAAAAAGCCCCTTTGTCAAGATGAATATGGGTTGTGCTACCCAACTATTTCATCTATGGATTTTGCCAGGTCGATATCCTTTTGGGTAAGCCCGTCGGCATCGTGCGTGCTTAGTTTGATCGTGAGGCTGTTGTAGACATTTTCCCAGTTGGGATGATGGTTTTGCTTTTCACATTCAAAAGCAATATGCGTCATTGTAGCAAAAGCCTCCTTAAAGTCCCCAAAAGTGAAGGTTTTCTCGATTATATCATCTTTTAAGGCCCAACCCGATAAGTTTTTCAAGGCTTCTGTAATTTCATTGGTGGTCAACTTTTTCATACATCTTCATTTTTCTAGAAGATAACCAAATAAGTGATCAAAAGAAAACTATACCGGGAGATGGTGTTCTATAATTTCTTGGCAACTGATGCGCAGGTTCTTTGGCAAGACATTGTCCTTGGGCAAAGCGGCCAAATATCTATCCTCGTTGGTAGTGTAGACCCTTTTGTAAATCGGATGATAATTTCCCAAATGTTCAATAACCTCCTTGATGAATTCCTCATGCTGGATAAGATCGTTACTGCCTAAATGATAAATGCCTGTTTTGTTTCTATTGATGAGGTAGTGGATTTGTTGTGTAAGCCTATCATCGTTGGTCACGTTAATGATAAGGTTCGGGAATACCTCAATAGGTTCTTTGTTTGCTATGTTTTCCTTTATTTCTTTGATTCGAGGCGAAGCATTTCCAAAAACCATAGGTACACGAAGTATTGCGGTTTTACCTTTGGGCAAGCGCATCATCATGTTTTCGATTTTTATTTTGAGGCGTCCATAGACACTTAACGATAGGGTTTTGTCGTGCTCGTAGGATGGAAACTTGCTGTAGGCATCAAAAACATTGGCAGATGAAATAAAGTACAATTTTGTATCTGTTTGCATCAAATACTCCATCAAATGTTGATGGGCCTGAATCTGTGCGGGAAAATTTCCCCGGAGCGATGAAACAATTACATCTGGCTTAACCTTTTCAAGAACCTTAAAAATATCATCTTCCTCAATATCGTAGCGTAAAAACTGTTTGTTCTTGGCAAAAGAACGATTGGAGCAGTAAGTACCGTAAGTATCAAAATAGGAGCAGAGTTCTTTGTATATGGCATTGCCCACAAATCCACTCGCTCCCAATATTAATATCTTTTTTTTATCCAAAGGCTGACTTAGGTGTTTTTATAAAATGGCAATTTTACAATGCTTGCCAAAACAGTATTTTTTCGTATTTGAATATGGATAGGGGTATCCACTTTTGAAAACTCGGTGGTCACATAGCCGAGCCCGATTCCTTTGGAGAGGGATGGCGACATGGTGCCCGAGGTTACTTTTCCTATTACGTTGCCATCGGCATCCAAAATAGGGTATCCCGCTCTTGGGATCCCCCGCTCTTCCATTTGGAATGCTACCAGTTTTCTTTTAGGACCTTCGGCTTTTTCTTTGGCAAAGTTTTCGCTGTTCACAAATTCCTTCGTGAACTTGGTAATCCAACCCAAGCCAGCTTCAAACGGAGAGGTGGTATCGTCAATGTCGTTTCCGTAAAGACAATAACCCATTTCTAAGCGAAGGGTGTCACGGGCGGCCAAACCAATAGGCTTAATGCCAAAATCGGCTCCAGCTTCCAAGACTTTGTCCCATACTTGTTGCACTTCGGAATTCTTGCAATAAATCTCAAAACCTCCGGAACCTGTATATCCAGTAGCGGATATGATTACATGATCAACCCCTGCAAAATCACCTACAACAAAGTTGTAGAACTTAATGGCGGATAAATCCACGGAAGTGATGGATTGCATAGCCTCTACCGCCTTGGGCCCTTGGATGGCCAATAAGGAATAATCATCTGAAATATTCCGCATTTCAGCACCAATGGTTTTATTATATTTTGCAATATGGTTCCAATCCTTTTCAATATTGGATGCATTCACCACCAACAGATAGGTCTCGTCTTTTACCCTATAAACAATTAGATCGTCCACGATTCCGCCCGTTTCGTTGGGCAAACAACTATACTGCGCTTTTCCAACGGCCAATTTGGAAGCGTCATTTGTCGTCACTTTTTGGATCAGTTCCAAAGCCTGTGGGCCCTCGATCAAAAACTCCCCCATGTGCGAGACATCAAAAACGCCCACACCTTTGCGAACGGTTTCGTGTTCAATATTTACACCTTCGTAGGAAACGGGCATATTATAGCCCGCAAAAGGTACCATTTTAGCCCCCAATGCCTCATGCGTTTTGGTAAGTGCAGTATTTTTCATTCCTTTTGGTTTTACAGCAAATTTATTGATTTCACCGCAGATGCACCTTCATCCAAAAGAATGTTTTAAACAACACTTTGTTAAAATTGCCGAGTGTTTGGCTAAGTATCGAGCAAATAGGATTTTAGATTTTCGTATTCAGAGATTTGATGCGACTTTTTCTGTTTGTGCATTACCCTTATAATTTGAGGTGGGATTTCAGGACTTAATCCTAAAGTATCCTCCACCACATCCAAAAATTTAACGGGGTGGGCAGTTTCCAAGAAAATACCATAGGTATCTGGATGGGATTTTTGATATTCCTTTAGTCCAAGGTACCCAACGGCACCATGCGGGTCCATAACGTACCCTGTTTTGGAATATACCTCTTTCATAACCGCCCTGGTGGCTTCATCCGTAAATGCATAGGAGGAAAGATGCTCTTTAAGCGTTTCCAAGTCATTTTTGTGCATATGTCGAATCCGTACAAAATTGCTTGGGTCGCCCACATCCATGGCATTGGAAATAGTGGCAATGGATGACATCGGTTTGTATACCCCATTCTCCATAAATTTGGGCACCACATCGTTTACATTGGTGGAGGCCACAAAATGTTTGACGGGCATTCCCAATTTTTGGGCGACCATCCCTGCACAGATATTTCCAAAATTCCCAGAGGGCACGGAGAAAACAATTTCCTTTCCTTTTGATTTTGCCTGTTTGTAGGCAAACAAAAAATAGAAGAGCTGGGGCAACCATCTGGCCACGTTGATGCTGTTGGCTGAGGTCAGTTTTTTATGATTCGTAATATCACTATCCAGAAAAGCGGTCTTTACCATGCGTTGACAATCGTCAAAAACGCCATCCACTTCCATGGCCTCAATATTTTGGCCCAATGTGGTCAATTGTTTTTCTTGAATCTCGCTCACTTTTCCGCTAGGGTAAAGGATGACCACTTTTACACCATCAACCTCTAAAAAACCATTGGCAACGGCACCACCGGTATCCCCAGAAGTAGCTACCAAAACGGTAACATCTTGCTTTTCGCCTTGGGAAAAGTACCCAAGACAGTTGGCCATAAAACGCGCGCCAACATCTTTAAAGGCCATGGTGGGGCCGTGAAAAAGCTCCAGGGTGGCCACATTTTCTTCGATGTCCACCACGGGAAAATCAAAATCCAACGTATTGGCGATGATTTCTTTCAAGGCGCCATCTGGAATGTCTTCGTTCACAAATTGATGAATGGCTTGAAATGCTATTTCGTGGTTGGAAAGTTCCTCAATATTCTCAAAAAAATCAGCAGGAAGGGGCGTGATGCTTTCTGGGAAATAAAGCCCTTTATCAGGAGCGATTCCTGCTATGACCACCTCTTTGAACGAGGCCTGTATATTTTGGTTGTTTAGACTGTAGAATTTCATGGATTTAAGCAATTTTTTTTATCCCCTGGCGGTTGACTTTGGAAATGTGAATATCGAAATCCACCCCAATGGTTTGATAGGTTTCTTTCATGGACTCTGCTACTTTTTGTGCGATTTCCTCACCCTTGCTCAAGGCAAATATTGATGGTCCGGACCCTGAGATTCCGCTTCCGAGTGCTCCAGCTTTTAGGGCATTGGCCTTAATGTCATCAAAAGCGGGGATTAAAATGGAACGGATGGGCTCTACAATATGGTCGTGCAAGGAGCGTCCGATCAAGTCATAATCATTTTGAAAAAGCCCTGCGACCAAACCTCCCAAGTTGCCCCATTGCCGGATGCCTTGTTGCATGGAAATAGTGGTCTTCAAAATTTTACGGGAGTCCGAGGTTTTTATCTCAATCTGCGGATGGATTACCGTAGCATATAATTCCGATGGTGTTGGTATGGGAATTATGTCCAAAGGTTCATAACTCCGGACCAAGGTGAACCCACCATAAATGGCTGGGGCCACATTGTCGGCATGGGCCACATCACTGGCCAATTTTTCCCCTTGCATGGCAAACTGTACCAATTCCAATTTGGTAAACGGCCTGCCCAACAATTCGTTCATGGCCCAAACGGCACCTGAGGAACTGGCCGCACTGCTGCCAATTCCACTCCCTGGCTTTATGCGTTTGTCGATTTCAATTTCAAAACCGCCTTGGTAACTGCTTTTTTCCAAAAAGGCCAAACCAGCTACGCCTGCTACATTGTTTTCAGTTTCCAAAGGAAGGTCTTGCCCTATTATTTTGGTGATTCGAATGCCTTTTTCGGAAGTTTTGCGAATGGTCATTTCATCGCCGACCGAATCGAGTGCCAAACCCAGTACGTCAAATCCGCAAGAGACATTGGCTATGGTTGCCGGGCAGAATACTTTGATTTCCTCCATGATCTAGAAATTACCTATTCGAACTATATCCGCAAAGATACCCGATGCGGTAACATCGGCACCCGCTCCAGCACCTTTTATGATCAAAGGCTGGTCCACATAGCGGTCGGTAAAGAACAGTACAATGTTGTCACTACCTTCCAGGTTATAAAAATCATGTCCTTTTGGAATTTGCTGTAAGCCCACTTTGGCCTTTCCATCTTCAAATTGGGCCACATATTTTAGTTTGCTATCGGCATCGGCTGCATCTTTGTACAATTTTTGGAAGTCGGCTTCATATTTTTTCAAGCTTTCAAAAAATGCATCGTTGGAATCTGCTTCTAGACTTTCCTTTGGCAAAAATGCTTCGTTTTCGATGTCATCAATATCCAATTGATGGCCACTTTCCCGAGCTAGAATCAAGATTTTGCGCATCACGTCGACACCGCTTAGATCGATGGTCGGGTCGGGTTCGGTATAGCCTTGTTCCTGTGCTTGCTTTACCACGTCGTGGAACGTAGTGGAGTCATTAAACGTGTTAAAGACAAAATTTAAACTACCGGATAGCACGGCCTGAATTTTTCTCACTTTGTCACCCGAAGCAATCAAGTGCTTTAGGGTGTCAATGATGGGCAAACCGGCCCCCACATTGGTCTCGAACAAATAAGGGGCATTGTATTCCTTGGCCAAGTGTTTTAGTTCCTTGTAGTACTCGTAATCCGAAGAGGATGCAATTTTATTACAAGTGACCACGGAAATACTGTTTTTGAGATAGCTCGAATAGCTTTCAGAGACTTCGGCACTGGCCGTATTGTCCACAAAAATACTGTTGCGATAGTTTAGTGCATTGACGCGGCTAAAAAATGCTTCTTTATTTGCAGGTTCTCCCTGATCTATTACTTTTTCCCAGTCTTTGAGTGAAATTCCACTTTCATCAAAAGCCATTTTTCTGGAGTTGCTGATTCCAATAACTCGAACATTAAGTTTTAGCTCTTCTTTTAAATATTTTTTTTGCTGGCGGATTTGCTGCAAAAATTTGGAACCCACATTGCCAACGCCCATCACGAAGAGGTTAAGCTGTTTGATGTTTTCCTCGAAAAAGGTTTCGTGCAACGCGTTGAGTGCTTTTTTTACATCCTCTTTTTTGATGACCGCAGAGATGTTTCGTTCCGAAGCCCCTTGGGCGATTGCCCTAATATTCACATTGTTTTTCCCTAGTGTACTGAACATTTTACCGCTCAACCCTTGGTGACTTTTCATATTGTCGCCAACAAGTGCAACAATGGTCAAGTCTTTTTCAACGATAACGGGTTTTATCTTTTTCCTTGATATTTCGTATTCAAAGGTCTCGTTGACCGCTTCGGCTGCCATGTCCACATCTTCATCGGCAATCCCTACACAGATGGAGTGCTCGGAAGAGGCTTGGGTAATCAAAACAATACTGATGTTTTTTACGGAGAGTGTCTCGAAAAATCGTTTGGAGATTCCCGGAATCCCGATCATACCGGGCCCTTCCAATGACAGTAGGCTTATGTTGCCCACATGGCTGATGCCTCGCACCGTTTTCCCATTCCCATTGTTGTTTTTGGTAATCAAGGTTCCAGGGCTATCTGGGTCAAAAGTATTTTTGATCGCAATAGGAATTTCTTTGCCCAAAATCGGTTGAATGGTAGGGGGGTACAATACTTTGGCCCCAAAATGGGACAGTTCCATGGCTTCCTCATAACTGATATTGGATACACATTTTGCCTGCTTTACCAATTTTGGATTGGCCGTGTACATGCCGCTAACGTCGGTCCATATTTCTAATATTTCCGCATCTACGGCAGCGGCGATAATGGCGGCAGTGTAATCGGAGCCGCCTCTGCCGAGGGTGGTAAGATCTCCACTTTTGCTAGAGGCCACAAACCCGGGCAAGATTGTTGTCCGGTGCTTGTTCGCGGCAAAGAAACCTTTACAATTGGCATTGGTGATGTTGAAATCCACATTGGCCTTGCCAAAATTGTTGTCGGTGATGATCAGCTCCCTGCTGTCCTTGAACGTTACATCCAATCCTTCGGATTTTAAAAATTCACTAATAATGAAGGATGACAGCAATTCCCCGTAGCTTACTATTTTATCCGATAGTTTTGGAGTGAGTTCCCCGATTAAAAAAGCACCTTCCAGTAAAGTTTCCAAAATATTGAGTTCACTTTTTACTTTGCTCAAAGCGGCACTTTGCGATTTTACGGGAATCAATTCCCTGATGGCGGAAATATGTCTGTCCTCAACTTCCTTGAGACTGTTTTTATAACTTACATCTTGTTCCGATGCTGAACGCGATGCATTGAGGAGAAGGTCTGTAACGCCCCCAAAAGCTGATACTACAACCGCAATTTGTTCCTTGTTTTGATTGCCAAGGATGGATTTGACCTTATTTATGTGTTCTGGATTGGCAACAGAAGTGCCTCCAAATTTTAAGACTTTCATAAAGAAATATTGATGTAAAAAATTGAAAATAGATTAAATAAACGGACGGAATTATATATAGTAGACTTACCCCAAAGGGGTGGTAGTAGTAATTGTAATTGTAGATGAAAAAGGGTTCATCAAATTAAGGTTAATATCCGTTTGTTTTAACTCCATTGCTCTGTAATGAGATGATAAATGTAGTACTTTTGTATACTTCATCAAATCGTTGGTGTTGTTTTTTACGAAATCCGTACGAATAATCAATTTTTATTGCTGAATGAAAATTTTTTCTGCTCAACAAATCTATCAAGCTGATAAATCCACAATCCAAAGAGAACAGATAACCAGCGATGCGCTTATGGAAAGGGCGGCTACCCAGCTGTTCGAGTGGTTACATTCCCGTTTGCGAGGTACCCAAGTCAATATTCAGTTGTTTTGTGGTATAGGTAACAATGGGGGAGATGGCATGGTACTGGCCAGAAAACTGCACGAACACGATTACTCCATTAAGGTGCATGTGGTAAATTATAGTGAAAAGCGTTCTGAAGATTTTTTACTGAACTTGGAACGTTTAAAGGACATTAAAGTTTGGCCGGATTTTATCAATAAGGAAAGTGACTTGCCCCAAATATCGCCCAATGATATTGTGGTGGATGCCATTTTTGGCATCGGACTCAACCGCGCTCCGGATGATTGGGTCGGAAATTTGATTCGACATATCAACAATTCAAGAGCTTTTACCTTATCCGTGGATGTTCCGTCGGGATTGCCTATGGACAGGAATCCCTGGAAATCTGAGTATGTGATTCGGGCTAGTTATGTATTGAGCTTTCAGGTACCCAAATTGGTTTTCTTTTTACCGGAAACAGGCATTTATGTTAACCAATGGGAAATAGTGGACATTGGTTTGGATCAAGATTTTCTTAACAAAACCGAGACTGATTTTGAACTTATAGGCAGATTGGAAGTACTGCCCATGTACCGGCCACGACTTAAGTTCTCGCATAAAGGAACTTACGGTCATTCCGTTATTATTGGCGGTAGTTATGGGAAAATTGGTGCCGTACAACTGGCCACTAATGCCTGTTTGAGTGTTGGAAGTGGCTTGGTTACCGCTTTTGTTCCCAAATGCGGATATGATTCTTTGCAAAGCGCAGTTCCGGAAGTGATGGTGTTGACTGGATCTCGGGAAAAGAGTATTTCTGAAATCGAGATTCCTTTTGAACCCTCGGTTGTTGGCATTGGTATGGGAATCGGGTTGGATGGCGATACCATTTCGGCCTTTGGTTCCTTTTTAAAGAAAAGCAGTGCTCCCATGGTCATTGATGCCGATGGGTTGAATATTTTATCCCAAAACCCTGAAATGTTGAAAGATGTTCCCCGATTATCCGTACTGACCCCACACCCAAAGGAACTGCAACGGTTGATAGGTGAGTGGACCTCGGATTTTGATAAGTTGGAAAAAGCCAAGGCATTTGCATCCAAGTATGATCTTGTGGTGGTTGTAAAAGGAGCGCACACGATTACCATATATAATGGCAAAGGTTATGTGAATACTACAGGA
Source organism: Allomuricauda sp. (assembly GCF_013911645.1). GTDB lineage: Bacteria > Bacteroidota > Bacteroidia > Flavobacteriales > Flavobacteriaceae > Flagellimonas. The sequence continues at coordinate 1,124,281 of NZ_JACESV010000001.1, read as the reverse complement.
AACCCTGGTATGGCTACCGCAGGTAGTGGCGATGTATTGACCGGAATGATTACTGGACTATTGGCACAAGGCTATTCATCTGTCGAGGCAGCCATATTTGGTGTGTACCTGCACGGTTTGGCAGGAGATTTAGCGGTACCCTCAACAGGTTATGAGGCACTCAAGGCATCCATACTTGTGGAACATATTGGAAATGCCTATTCCGAACTGTTCCGTCAACCGGAAATGGAACAGAAGGATAATACCCACTAGTTGTTAGGCGCTATTTCTTCCTTTTTTTGGTTTTATTCTTTTTTGCACCCAATCCAAGGCATTGTCAAATTCTATAAAAAACTCCATAGGTTTTTTGTAGAACATTTTTTCAATATTGAAATTGTGCATGTCTATTTCCTTTTTGGAAACAATGGCGAAGGCCTTTAAGTTGTCCAGGCCTCTGAGATAATTGTATACAGTAGGGTCTATCGCATAGGAATTCTTTCTAAGGCTGATATAGCCAAAGTCTTTGTCCCTAAAGTGTATTTCCGAAATTCCGATGATTTGATAGGTCCTTTCCAATGTTATAGTAGCACCTTCGTCAAAAGAAGCGACCATATAGTTGTCAAAAACCTGCACCGTTCCGACCTCAAGTTGATACTCACGTACCACTATGGTCTTCTTTTTAGAAGTTATTTTCATTCCCAAGTGTAATTATAGTGTCTCGTTCACGAAATTATAAGGGAAAGCGAATCAAAGGAAAAATAATAGATTAAACGCTAAAATATCTTATGTATGGTAATTCCAGGTCATAAAAAAAGCTGGCCACAGCCAGCTTTTTTAAAAAGTTTTATCAGGTTTTATTTTTCAGCTTCAGGTGATTTTTCAGCTTTTTTTATTTTGATGGTGAGTTCTTCTTTTTTCTCGTCCAAGTCCATAAAAATACTGTCGCCCTCTTCCAATTTGGAATTTACGATTTCCTCGGCCAGCGTATCTTCTATATATTTTTGGATAGCTCTTTTAAGAGGCCGCGCCCCATATTGTTTATCGAAACCTTTATCGGCTATGTAATCTTTTGCTTTATCAGAAAGATTTAAGTCGTACCCGATGTCCTTGATTCTCTTGTACAATTTGTTCAATTCGATATCGATGATCTTGTGTATGTCCTCTCTTTCCAGCGCATTGAAAACTACTACATCGTCTATCCTGTTTAAAAATTCGGGAGCAAACGCTTTTTTCAATGCATTTTCGATGACACTTTTTTGATGTGTATCGGCCTGGGCCTTTTTGGCCGCTGTACCGAATCCCACACCTTGTCCAAAATCTTTCAATTGTCTTGCGCCGATATTGGAGGTCATGATAATTATGGTGTTCCTAAAATCGATTTTACGCCCAAGGCTATCGGTAAGGAAGCCATCGTCCAGCACCTGTAACAACATATTAAATACATCTGGATGCGCTTTTTCCACCTCGTCCAGCAATATTACGGAATAAGGCTTTCTCCGAACTTTCTCCGTCAACTGCCCACCTTCTTCATAACCCACGTATCCTGGAGGTGCTCCTACCAAGCGAGAAATGGCGAATTTTTCCATGTATTCGCTCATATCTATACGGATAAGGGCGTCCTCGGAATCAAAAAGTTCCTTGGCCAATATTTTGGCCAATTGCGTTTTACCGACACCTGTTTGTCCCAAGAAAATAAACGAACCAATTGGCTTGTTTGGATCCTTGAGTCCTGCGCGGTTACGTTGTATGGCCCTTGCCACTTTGGATACGGCTTCATCTTGACCGATGACAAATCCTTTGATAAGGTTTGGGAGCTCGGCCAATTTATTGCTTTCGGTCTGTGCTATTCTGTTTACGGGTATACCGCTCATCATGGAAACTACGTCGGCGACATTGTCCTCGGATACGGTTTCCCTGTGCAGTTTGCTTTCTTCCTCCCAACGCTCCTGTGCGGATGCCAATTCTTTTTCCAGACGTTTTTCGTCGTCCCTAAGTTTGGCGGCCTCTTCGTATTTCTGTTTTTTAACTACGCTGTTCTTGAGTTCGCGAACATCTTCCAACTGGCTTTCCAGCTCCAAGATTTGTTTGGGAACGTCCATGTTCACGATGTGTACCCTTGACCCTGCTTCGTCCAAGGCATCAATGGCCTTGTCGGGGAGGAATCGGTCCGTCATGTAACGGTTGGTCAACTTTACACAGGCTAAAATGGCTTCGTCTGTATAGTTTACGTTGTGGTGCTCCTCGTACTTCCCTTTGATGTTCATCAAAATTTCGATGGTCTCTTCCACGGTGGTAGGTTCTACCATTACCTTTTGGAAGCGACGCTCCAAGGCACCATCTTTTTCTATGTATTGTCTGTATTCATCAAGCGTGGTTGCTCCGATACATTGAATTTCGCCCCTGGCCAATGCGGGTTTGAACATATTGGAAGCATCCAAACTGCCTGTTGCCCCACCGGCACCAACAATGGTATGTATCTCATCAATGAACAAGATGATGTCGTCATTCTTTTCGAGTTCGTTCATCACTGCTTTCATTCGCTCCTCGAACTGGCCACGGTATTTTGTGCCTGCCACCAAAGAAGCCAAATCCAATGTTACAACGCGTTTGTTGTAAAGAATACGCGATACCTTTTTGTTGATAATGCGCAAGGCCAATCCTTCGGCGATGGCACTTTTACCTACACCGGGCTCGCCTATAAGCAGTGGATTGTTCTTTTTTCTTCGGCTCAATATTTGGGAAACACGCTCAATTTCCTTTTCTCTGCCCACAACGGGGTCCAATTTGTTCTCTTCGGCCAAACGGGTAAGGTCCCGCCCAAAATTGTCCAAAACAGGTGTCTTGGACTTTTTGCTTCCCTTTTGGGAGGCACTGGAACCGAACGAGCTTTCTTTGCTATCTCCCATATCGTCTGTGTCCCCGGGAAAGGATTCCGCTTGGGGCGTATCTATATAATCATCGTCACTGGTGATCATGGACTTGAACTGTTCTTTGACGTTGTCATAATCCACTTTCAGTTTATGCAATAGTTTTGTTGTTGGATCATTCTCGTTCCTCAAAATACAGAGCAGCAAATGTGCTGTGTTGATGGAAGAACTTTGGAAGAGCTTTGCTTCCAAGAAAGTGGTCTTCAAGGCCCGTTCTGCTTGGCGGGTCAAATGAAGATTCTTTTTGTCCTTCTGTATCGTTCCTGTATTCGGATTTGCGGGACTTAGGATTTCCACCTTTCTACGCAGGTGATCTAAATCCACATCGAGTGCATCCAATATGTTTATGGCTTTGCCATTTCCGTCTCTCAAAAGACCTAGCATAAGGTGCTCCGTGCCAATAAAATCATGGCCCAGTCTCAGGGCTTCTTCCTTGCTGTATGCTATAACGTCCTTTACGCGGGGGGAAAAATTATCGTCCATACGTTTCTTTTTCAGCAATTAAAATTAATAAAAGTATTGTTACGGTGGTCAAATACCGTACCCTTATTCGATAAAGTAGTGGTAAATGTCGGAATAATCACCATTTTTCACTGATTTAACAAAGGTTTATTATCACATCCTCGATCATGTTGGCACTGTTGATAATTTTTTTAATAAAGTAATCGCAAAGCGTTATAAAAGCTGCTATTTTCTGTATATTGCCATGATAATTTAACCACAAAAATCAATAATAAATAAGCATGGCGGAAGGAGAAAAGTTAATTCCCATTAATATTGAGGATGAGATGAAATCTGCCTACATTGATTATTCAATGTCGGTCATTGTGTCACGTGCCCTGCCAGATGTTCGTGATGGTTTAAAGCCTGTACATAGAAGAGTGCTCTACGGAATGCACGATTTGGGAGTAAGGTCCAACAGTTCGCATAAAAAGTCTGCCCGTATAGTTGGGGAGGTTTTGGGTAAATATCACCCACATGGCGATTCTTCAGTTTATGATACCATGGTACGTATGGCCCAGGAATGGAGTCTTAGGTACATGTTGGTCGATGGCCAGGGTAACTTTGGTTCCGTAGATGGGGACAGCCCGGCGGCCATGCGATATACCGAGGCCAAAATGCGCAAGATCGCAGAGGAGATGTTGGCCGATATCGATAAGGACACCGTGGACCATCAACTCAATTTTGATGATACAATCATGGAACCTACCGTGTTGCCCACCCGAATTCCCAACTTATTGGTGAACGGGGCTTCCGGTATTGCAGTTGGTATGGCCACAAACATGCCACCGCACAATTTGTCGGAAGTGGTGGACGGTACTATAGCTTATATAGATAACCATGATATTGAAATAGATGAGCTCATTACACACATAAAAGCTCCCGATTTCCCGACTGGAGGACTCATTTATGGCTACGATGGCGTAAAGGAAGCTTTCCACACAGGTAGAGGGCGCGTAGTAATGCGGGCCAAAGCGACCATCGAAGAAGTTCAGGGGAAAGAATGTATAGTTGTTACCGAAATCCCTTATCAGGTGAACAAGGCGGATATGATCAAAAAGACCGCCGATTTGGTCAATGAAAAGAAAATAGAGGGAATATCCAACATTAGGGATGAGTCCGATAGAAACGGAATGCGTATCGTGTACATTTTAAAGCGGGATGCCATTCCGAACATTGTACTTAACATGTTGTACAAGTACACGGCGCTTCAGTCATCTTTTAGTGTCAACAATATTGCACTGGTAAATGGTAGGCCGGAACTTTTGAACCTAAAGGAGATTATCCATCACTTTGTGGAGCATAGGCACGAGGTTGTGGTTCGAAGAACAAAATTCGAACTGAAAAAAGCCGAAGACCGTGCGCACATATTGGAAGGACTTATTATTGCTTCCGATAATATTGACGAGGTAATTGCCATTATTAGGGGATCTTCCAATGTTGAAGAAGCACGGAATAGTTTGATCGAGCGTTTTAAATTGACCGAGGTTCAGGCCAAGGCCATTGTGGAAATGCGCTTGCGTCAGCTTACCGGTCTGGAGCAGGATAAATTGCGTGAGGAGCATGCGGAACTTTTAAACACCATTGAGGATTTAAAAGATATTCTTGAAAAGAAAGAACGCAGAATGCAGATCATCAAAGATGAGCTTCTCGAAGTTAAAGAGAAGTATGGAGACGAAAGAAGATCTGAAATCAATTATGCCGGAGGGGATTTGAGCATCGAGGACATGATTCCGGACGAGCAGGTCGTCATAACCATTTCCCATGCTGGCTATGTTAAAAGAACACCGCTTACAGAGTATAAGACCCAAAATAGGGGCGGAGTTGGCCAAAAGGCATCCTCTACCCGAAACGAGGATTTCTTGGAACATTTGTTCGTGGGCACCAACCACCAGTATATGTTGTTCTTTACCCAGAAAGGAAAATGTTTCTGGATGCGCGTCTACGAAATTCCCGAGGGTAGTAGGACTTCCAAAGGAAGGGCCATTCAAAACTTGATCAATATAGAGCAAGATGATAAGGTAAAAGCCTTTATCTGTACCCAAGACCTCAAGGACGAGGAATACGTGAACAGTCACTTTGTGATTATGGCCACCAAAAAGGGTACCGTTAAAAAGACTTCCTTGGAACAATATTCCAGACCACGTCAAAATGGGATCAATGCCATCACCATTCGCGAGGATGATGAACTATTGGAAGCTAAACTGACTACGGGTACCAGTCAAATATTCCTAGGTCTTAAATCAGGAAAAGCCATTCGTTTTGAGGAATCCAAGACAAGGCCAATGGGTAGAAATGCATCTGGTGTACGAGGTATCAGACTGGCTGATGATAACGATGAGGTTATAGGAATGGTGTCTGTTCATAATTTTGAAGACGATATTCTAGTGGTTTCGGAAAGAGGCTATGGAAAACGTTCCAATATAGAAGACTACAGGATTACCAACAGGGGTGGAAAAGGTGTCAAAACCATTTCCATTACAAAGAAAACAGGTAATCTTGTCGCTATCAAAAATGTTACCGATACGGATGATCTGATGATTATCAACAAATCGGGAATCGCCATTCGAATGGGAGTTGAAGACCTTAGGGTAATGGGAAGGGCCACACAAGGAGTTCGTCTTATCAATCTAAAGGATAACGATTCCATTGCAGCAGTTGCCAAAGTGATGAAAGAAGATGACCCTGTAGACGAAGTAGATATCAGGGATATCGAAGTCAAAGGGGAAGATGGCACGGCTATTGATGATAATACCGACGAAAAAGAATAAAATTTCAACTAAGTAGTAATCGATAAACACTAAATAATTACAATTTTTTAACATGAGAACAAGAATATTAATACTATTGGCCGTAGGAATATCCACGATGGGTTTTGCCCAAAAGGACGCGATGAAGACGGCGGAAAGGGCTCTGAAAGATGGTGATGCCGCTGCGGCAAAAGCTGCTTTGACAAGCGCCGCATCCACTATTGATTCGGCCAAGGAGAAAGATCAGGCCGAGTATTATGCACTTCTGGGAAATGCGAACTACGAATTAGCCAAAAAGGGGGAAGTATCCGCATTTCAAGAAGCTGTTGATGCTTACAACAAGGTAATTGCGGTAGAAGAAGCGGACGGAAGATCTAAATACACTTCCGTGGCACAAGAAAAAATGGGACAAATGACCGCTGATTTGGTCAATTCTGCAGTTGAGGACAACAACAACAAAAAGTTTAGTGAAGCTGCTGAGAAGTTATATATGAGCTACAAGCTTAGTCCAAAGGATACGGTATACCTTTATTACGCAGCAAGTAGTGCGGTAAACGGACAAGACTACGAAGAGGCCTTAAAATATTACAAGGAGCTTAAAGATGTAGGTTACAATGGAGAATCTGTAACCTATACCGCTGTTAATGTAGAGACAGGGGAGACAGAAAGTATGGACAAAGCAACCCGTGATCTTTATGTAAAAGCGGGAACGCACAAGGACCCAAAGGAAGAGGTAAGCCCATCCAAAAAACCGGAAATCGTAAAGAACATTGCACTGATCTACCAGCAAATGGGAGAGAATGAAAAAGCTATCGAAGCTTATGCCGATGCAAGGGCTGAAAACCCGGATGATGTAAATTTGGTTTTGGGAGAAGCAAACTTGTACTATGCCATTGGTGACAAAGAAAAATTCAAGGAATTAATGGGACAGGCTTCTGCCATGGCTCCGGACAATGCCGATTTGCTATACAATATCGGTGTTATCAACATGGAGCAAGGAAACTTGGAAGATGCAAGGGATGCATACAAAAAGGCTTTATCCATTGATCCAGGGTATATCAATGCCTTGTTGAACCTATCTACAACCTATGTGAATGAAGGTAACGGCCTTATTGATGAAATGAACGAATTGGGAACATCAAAAGCGGATATTGCCAAGTACGATGAGCTTAAGGAGAAAAAAGACAGCCTTTTTAAAGAAGGAGCTGCAGTTTTGGAAGATGCCCTCCAGTCCAATCCGGACAACGAAAGCATCTTGACCCAGTTGAAAAACATTTATGGAGCTTTGGGAGATAACGAAAACTTCATGAGAATCAAAAAGCTTTTAGAAGAGTAATATCATATTTTTCCTATATAAAAAAGCCCGTTGACAACTTCAACGGGCTTTTTTATATCACTTTTTTAATGACCCTGAGCTGATGGGTGTACCTTTTTTCCTCTGAATTGAAGATGCCGGTATGGTCTATCCTATCAATCCGAACGAGACCATTTACGTGTATAATATAGTTGTCCTTCAAAATAATGCCGACATGGTCAATTATTCCTTCGTTATCATCAAAAAACGCCAAGTCGCCAGGTTCGCTCTCTTCGATAAAACTTAGGGCCTCCCCTTGCTTGGATTGTCCCTCCGCCGTTCGTTCCAAAGAGTACCCATTAATTTTATATACCATTTGGGCAAACCCGGAACAATCAATCCCAAATGGGGTTTTTCCACCTGAAAGAAAAGGGGCTTTTATATACATAATGGCCGTATCGACCAAACTATCCTTTGGGTTTTTGCCGTTGTGGATACTGCCCTCAAAAGTGTGGCCCAATAATTCAGGAGCGTTGATCATAGATCCCATAAGTATGGGCAATAGCATACCATCATTGGTGCAGATATGGGATATAACATCGGAACATATCTTTTGCGGTTGGAGCGTTTCTAGGTTATTGTATGTTTCCTCGGCAATAAGTTTGAACTGGTTGTTGGGTATCCAACCCTCAAAATTGTCATAAGCTACCCGAATTCTGCTCCATTTTTTTCTGCTCTCCAAAACCTTGAAATGCTCGCCATATAATAATTGGGATGACATTTCGGCACAATCGTCCGGGTTTGTTCTAATGGGAACAATACTTAGAGGACAAATTCCATATTGCATTTACTGTACAGATTGAATCCCTCATTGAGGGTTTTATTCCCCGACGTTCTATGTCGAAATGAATTAATTATTTTCGTTTGAATACCTCATGGGATTGCCCCGAGGAGTTGGTTCACTAATTTCTTTCCAAAACAATTGATGAGGCTCCACCGCCACCGTTACAAATGGCCGCAGCTCCCAATTTGGCATTGTTTTGCTCCAAAATATTCAACAATGTTATGGTAATTCTTGCTCCCGAACAACCCAGAGGGTGCCCCAGCGATACCGCCCCACCGTTTACATTTACATTGGAATCATTCAGTCCAAGGATTTTCATGTTGGCCAATCCAACCACCGCAAACGCTTCATTGAACTCAAAATAATCAATATCTTCAATGGAAACCCCGGCACGGTCAAGAGCCTTGGGTAGAGCCTTTGCGGGTGCGGTTGTAAACCACTCGGGTTCATGGGCAGCATCAGCATAACCTTTAATAGAGGCCAAAGGTGTTAAACCAAGTTCCTTGGCTTTTTCTTCGCTCATCAAAACAACTGCCGCAGCACCATCGTTAATTGTGGATGCATTGGCTGCGGTAACCGTTCCATCTTTGGTAAAAGCAGGCCTTAGGGACGGTACTTTTTCCAATTTCACATTTTTGAATTCTTCGTCTTCACTTACAACTATAGGTTCTCCTCTTCGTTGAGGTACTTCAACGGGAACCACTTCGTTATCGAACTTCCCGCTTTTCCAAGCTTCGGCCGATCGCTTGTAGGATTGAATGGCATAAGCATCTTGGTCTTCCCTGCTGAATTTGTATTCGGTGGCACAGGCATCCGCACAAACGCCCATGGCATTTTGGTCGTAGGCATCTACAAGGCCATCTTTCTGCATTCCGTCCACTAGTGTTGTTGGACCAAACTTGGTTCCATTTCTCATATAGGCATAGTGAGGTATAAGGCTCATGTTCTCCATACCTCCGGCCACGACAATGGAATTTTCGCCCAAAGCAATGGATTGTGCTCCCTGCATAATCGTTTTCATACCGGAAGCGCATACTTTGTTGATAGTTGTGCAGGGCACCGTGTTGGGTATACCTGCAAAAATAGCAGCTTGTCTGGCAGGAGCCTGCCCCGTACCTGCCTGTACCACGTTGCCCATCAAAACTTCTTCAACAAGTTCAGGCTTTAGGCCTATTTTGTCCAAAGCCCCTTTTATGGCCACGGCTCCCAATTTTGGGGCGGGAACGCTGGATAGCGCCCCCATAAAACTTCCAATTGGGGTCCTTGCAGCGGAAACGATTACTACTTTTTTCATATGTGCATTTTTACTCTTGCGAAAATACTAAATTTAAATGCAAACCGATAAGGAGCTCGGGCAACGGACTTCGTAGAGCCTGTTTAGGAATTTGTGATTGGAATTGGTATAGATCATTTTTGACGCAGTTTGAGGCGTAATTTTTAAGCATAGCCGTGGTTACGGTTCAAAATTATAACGAAAAAATGCGCAAAAAGGGGCCTACGAAAACAATTGGCAAATTCCTAAACAGGCTCTTATATATATTTTCTATTTTTGAAGCTAACAGTTTTAGGGAATGGGAAAAACTTTGGATAATGTATATAAACACCAATCGCTGGTCTACAAATATTTTCTGTATGTAGTTTCGATTGCCCTGATTGTATTCTTTTTCCCAAAAGGGGGGAAGTTTAAGTACGAGTTTCAAAAGGGTAAACCGTGGCAATATGAAAACCTGTATGCCCCTATTGATTTTTCCATAAAAAAGACCCAAAAGGAGATAGAAGAGGAAAAATCCTCGATTAGAGCCAATAAAACTGATTATTACACCTATAATGCCTCTGTGGTTTCTGATGTTAGAGCAGAAGTTGCTGCGGAGTTGAATACACTTTTTCAATCGGGCAACTTTTCTTCACAACAACGTCAGTCTTTGAGGAGTCTTTCCGAAGAAGTTCTTGAGGACATTTATACTGATGGGGTTTTTCAAAACTTACCGGAATCCGAATCCACAGTAGTAGTAAAAAATAATGAGGCACAACCTGTTTCTCCAAGTGATTATTTGGTTCTTGAGCAAGCTAAAAGAGAAATATCGAGCCGTTTTTCGGGGGCCAACATGGTTGGGACTCCTCGTTTGACCGGAATATTAAGAAATAGCCTAAAAGCAAATCTTTTTTATGATGAAGCCCTAACTGAAAGTGCTTTAAGCGATGAGCTTTCAAAGATTTCGTACACTCGTGGCGAAGTGGACCAAGGAAAATTGATCATTGCCAAAGGGGAAATTGTGGAGTCGGAGGACTTTAAAATATTGAGTTCCCTTAAAGATGAGTATGAGTCTGAGCTCTGGATGGGCAGCAATTATTATTTTATTTTGCTTGGGTATACCGTATTGGTGGCGTTGGTGCTCATTATGTTGTTCCTGTTTTTGAAACGATATAGGAACGAGATTTTCCAGAACAACAACAAGGTGACCTTTATTTTCTTCAACATTTTGTTGATGGTACTCGCCACCACATTGATGACAAAGCATTACGAGAACTATATCTATATGGTTCCCCTGTGTATTTTACCTTTGGTGTTGAAAAACTTTTTTGATGCCAGGTTAGGATTGTTCGTCCATGTGTTGACTGTTTTGATCCTCGGTTTTGTGGTACCCAACAGTTTTGAATATATTTTTTTACAGACCATAGCAGGTATTGTTACCATTTTAACGGCCTCAGAGCTATACAAGAGGGCCAATCTGTTTATTTCGGTGGGTCAAATTACCTTGATCTACATAGTTGGTTATTTTGCATTCCATGCCATCCATGAAGGTAATTTGCAAAATATTGAATGGATATTGTTTGGTGTTTTTGTGCTGAATGGCCTTTTGACGCTTTTTGCCCAACCGCTGATCTATATGTTCGAAAAAGTGTTCGGACTTGTATCCGATGTGTCGTTGTTGGAGCTTTCCGACACCAATTCTAAATTGCTCAAAGAATTATCGGACAAAGCACCGGGCACCTTTCATCATTCTTTACAAGTAGCGAACCTGGCCGAGGCCGCGGCCAACGAAATAGGCGCAAATGCCATGTTGGTCAGGGTAGGTGCACTGTACCACGATATAGGTAAGATGGAGCGTCCGACCTATTTTACCGAAAATCAGATTACCAACGTTAATCCACACGATGATTTACCGCCCAAGGAGAGCGCCAAGATTATTATAGACCATGTAATCAATGGGATAGAAATAGCCCGAAAAAACAATTTGCCAGACCGTGTAATTGATTTTATCAGAACCCACCATGGAACAACTATGGTCTACTATTTCTATAAAAAACAACAAGAATTGGATCAAGAGGTGGATAAGGAAGATTTTAAATACCCTGGGCCAATACCTTTTTCAAAGGAAACCGCTATATTGATGATGTCGGATGCCGTAGAGGCCGCCTCGAAGAGTTTAAAGAACCCGACATTTACCATGATAGATGAGTTTGTGGAGAAAATAGTAAAGGGACAGATGCAGGCCAACCAGTACTTGAATGCCAATATAACCCTTAAGGAAATTGAAATGGTAAAGAAGGTGCTCAAGCAAAAGCTTACTAATATCTACCATTTACGAGTGGAATATCCTGAATAGCAGGGAAGTGATAAAAGTTCCATGAAAAAAGTGTAAAAATAGTTGCGATCTTACATCTGAAAAGGTACATTTGCATCCGCATTTTCAGAATGCATGTTCATAATAAATTAATTGGAGAGGTGCCGGAGTGGTAACGGAGCAGATTGCTAATCTGTCAGCGCGTAAGTGCTGCCCGGGTTCGAGTCCCGGTCTCTCCGCTTTTTCCAACATACTTCGGGGTGTAGTACCTCGACAATGCTCGGTATAAACTCCGCCTGAGCGGCTACTTTAAAAAGTGGTTTGTAATTTGGAGTTTGAGAAATTGAAGTTCTTGGTCATTAAGACTGTTTTCGGGGTGTAGCGTAGCCCGGTTATCGCGCCTGCTTTGGGAGCAGGAGGTCGCAGGTTCGAATCCTGCCACCCCGACAAAGAGGGTGTCAATAGACACCAATAAAAAGTTAACTGTATGATTTTCAATTGATTTCATTTTTTTTGATATCATACAGTTAGCTTTAAAATCAAAACAAAAGTTACCTATTCGGTTACCTTTTTTCGACCGGATTTTTTCACTACATTGGTAACTCCTTAGCATTTGACTTTCGCTTCGATTTGACTTTCGATATCAAATCGAGTATTAACTTAAAGTGAGAGTCTATGGGCACTACAAGAACTTTTAGCATCCATTTTTGGCTTAATATAGCCAAGAGAAACGGGGATTCGGCCCCAATTTATGCACGTGTAACGGTTGATGGAAAACGTGCAGAAATCAGTTTACAACGACAAACATCGGTTACCTATTGGGACACCAAAGCGAAGAAAACCACCTCCAGGACACCTGAGGGCAAGGCATTGAACACCTATCTGGACCAGGTATATGCCAAATTACTACAATGCCACAAACAGTTATCCGCTGAATTTGAGTTGGTTACGGCAAAATCCATAAAGGCTAGGTTCGTCGGGCATGACGAAAGACATAAAACTTTATTGGAATTAGTGGCGTACCACAACCAAAATATGAAAGGCGTACTCAAACCGGGGACGCTGAAGAATTACTATACCACCGAAAATTATATTCGAAGGTTTCTTGTTAGGGAAAAGAAGACCAATGATATATACCTAAAGCATCTGAAGTACAGTTTCATCATTGACTTTGAACAGTATCTGAGAAAAGGGCCATCCCTCCAAAATTCAAACCCTTTGAACAATAACGGTGTTATGAAACATTTGGAAAGGCTGCGTAAATTGATGAATCTGGCCATGGATCTTGAATGGCTGGAAAAAAATCCATTTACCAGGTATAAACTTAAATTCAAGAGATATAAAAAGGAATTTCTGTCCCAAGAGGAGCTGAAGCTTTTCCAAGAGGCCGATATTGAGGACAAGGGATATGGTATAGTACGGGACATTTTCGTGTTTTCATGTTATACCGGATTGTCATATACGGATGTCAGGTTGTTGGACAAAAGCAATATCGTGGTTGGTATTGATGGAGAACGTTGGATTTTTACCCAACGTGAAAAAAATGAACAACCCGTAAAAATCCCACTACTTGAAGTCGCAAAGCAGATTCTGGAAAAATATGAGGACCATCCCCATTTGAACCAAGGTAAATTACTTCCGGTATATTCAAACCAAAAAACAAATGCCTATTTAAAGGAAATAACAGCCTTATTGGGGATTTCCAAGAACCTTACCTTTCATTCGGCCCGGCATACATTTGCCACCACGGTAACACTATCGAATGGTGTTCCCATAGAAACCGTTTCAAAAATGCTGGGCCACACCAAGATTTCGACCACTCAGGTCTATGCAAGGGTCTTGGAAGAAAAAATCAGTTCGGATATGAGCGGACTGAGAAGGGCATTGAGCTTTTCCAACAATACAAGGGAAAGGGGCATTATTAATCTGTAAAAGAATATCGCCTTAACCAATATCATCGAAAGCTAAGCCCGCAAAAATTTGCCGGACAAGGGACGGCATAAAGCCGCTCCTTTGTCCCTATTTATATACTCTATTAAAAACCAAATTTCTTTAAAGAATTAAGCAAAATTGTTATCGTAAAAGTGTCCATAGCACCATAGAACTTTAGATTATTGAGTCAGTCAAAATCATTAATTACAGCAACCAGTGCCAGATTGTATGGGAGGACAGGCCACTGAACCATAAGAACAAAAAACACAACAATCTCCCTCTTTGGGTTTTAGTACTTTATTACAATTCTCACAGTCGTAGAAGAATTTACAGGCCGTTGTCGGCATTTCTTCTTCTTTTTGATGCCCACAGTTCGGGCAAGTAAGAGTGGATTTTAAGATAACCTCCATTATTCAATGATTTTGTAACCGGTTTTTCTAATGGCGGTAGCTATTTCATCAGGTGTTACCTTACCCTTGTCATACTTCACCAAAGCACTAGATTTTTCGTAGTTTGCATCTACTTCCAAAATACCTTGCAATTGATTGACTTTGTTTTCAATATGGGCTTCGCAACCTGTACAGGTCATCCCCTGAATGGAATAGTTCAATTCACCTACATTGTTTTCGGATACGTAAAGGACCTTTTTCTTAACGCTTGAGTTGGGAAAGAGCAAATGCGAGTAATAAGGAAACGCCAACATAATACCAGCAAAAATGGTCACCAAAAACAAGAATGTTTTTGATTGGATGAATTTAGGTTTGTCATCATCACAGGCGCAATCAATATCCTGTGGACGTGGCTTTAATTTTTTATACCAGGCAAAACCAAGAATCAAAACGGTCAAACCTACCAAAATAGGCCTATAGGGTTCTACCCAAGAAAAGGTAGAGGCAACACCCGTAGTTCCGGAAAGCAACGCCAAAACAGGAGTTATGCAACATAGAGAAGCTACGATAGCCGAAAACAACCCAGCAAAAGCAGTTCGATTTGATGTCATTGTTTTTTTCATTTTATGCAGTTTTTCTTTCAGGTGCTACATTACTTAAAATAGTAGTCAAAAAAGCTTTATTCTCCTCTGAAATTCGATAAAAGATGGTTTGACCATCTCTACGGGTAGAAATGACATTGACATCCTTCATCTTACGTAAATGCTGGGAAATAGCGGGAACGCTCATTTCCAGAATATCCGCAAAGTCACAAGGGCATAATTCGTTTTCCCGTTGCAGCAGATACAACATTTTAAAACGAACCTTATTACCGGCCAGTGCCATAACCTTACTTATTACCTCGATGGAAGCTGATACAGCGTTCAATTCTTCTTTACAGCGTAGTATTTGAACGTAATCGGCCTCTGCCCTAATGCAGCTAGTTTCAAGTTTCATGGGATGAATTTAGTACAAAGGTATAATAAATTAAGCAAATACTTAAATACGTTTAAATTGATTCTTTTAATTTACCTTTAATGGCAAGTTTGTCCTAGTTATATTTCTAGGATCAACGCAAATATGGTTGATATCGTATGGTCTCCTACTTTGGACCACTCCGTAAACAGTTGTTAAAATTTTATTGGAGACATTGTTCATTATCAAGAAATAAGGTTTTCCCTCAAGTTTTTTACGTTGTGCATACAGACTGTACTCCCTATTGTGTGCCACGGCAGCATCGACAGCCGGATCCAGAAGTTTGAAAAGTTGAGAGGCTTGGCGACCATAGGGAACGCCTGAACCAGACCCTTGGAGAACTCACCAAGTTCAACTACAACCAAGACGGTTCCAGTTCATTTTACATCTGGGATTCCCATGGATTGGAGTTCAAGACCACCAACAGCAATCTCATCAATTTGGTGACCACCCAGTTGCAGAAGACTTTGGAACAGCGGAAGTCGGAGATCGAAAAGGATATCCTGATCTTTGAGCTCTAAGTGATCCAAATCATTTAATGGCCCATCCGAATATTCGGATGGGCTATTTTTTTATGTAAGCCTAATTTATACCAGCAAAGTTGGTCCTAAAGATTACTTGTATGAATATGAGTCAGCACCATTTCATTTTTTGCAATCCAATAGCATTTAAAATAGTCCATAATGCCAAACCTATATTGGCAAAACGCTCCACTTTTTAGCCATCCTAACTGCTCCCAAAATCAGGACAATTACTTGAATATATTGTTCTGCAAACCAAGTTTTCGGGTTGATCGACTTTTTTTAGTGGATCAAACAACTTTGGATGGTTGATGGGTTTGAATGATCGCTTTTTCGGTTTCCATCGCCGCATCACAATCAAATCCATCCGTTTTAGCAACCATTTATCTAAAGCCGAAAAATATGTATTGATATTGCTGGAGATTATCTTATTTGAGTATAAGTAAGGGTTTATCGGAACCAAAAACCAATCTTTTTCTTAGTCCTTTCTCCAATACCCGCTCAAAAAATCCGTGTTCCCTGAAGAGTAGCACCAGCAAATCTATTGGGTTTTCCCTTAGAAACTTGTTGATGCCTTCTTCAGTATCTTTATTTTGGAAAATGTTGAAGGTGAATTCCCTTTGGCCCAAAAGGTTTTTATAATATGAAAGCACTTCATTTTCTTTTAAGGGAATATCCTCCTTGTCATTCGTAATTTGTACGAGATGTAAATTGGCAGTAAATGTTTCCAGCAACTTGATCAATAGGTCTTTATCAGCCTCATTGCCCAAACTGTCCCCGTCCAGTGCCAAGCCCAAATGTTCAATAGCATCATACTTTGTGCTTTCTGGAACAACCCATACCGGGCAAGGTGCATTACGACTTACTTTTTCAGTCACGGTGCCCACAAAAAATTCTTCCATCGGGGAGTCTGCTCCTTCGGTCCCCATAATGATGGCGTCAACATTTTCATCTTTGGCAGTTTGACAAATAACATCTACGGTCGCGCCAAAATCAACGAAACCTTTGTAATCCTTGGATGCGAGTTCCGGAAAGCTTTCGAGATAATCCTTGAGTTTTTGTTTGTTTGATTTTTCCTGGGATTCACGGGCTCCCGAAATCGGAGCTGCCATGGTTCCCATTCCCATGGGAGTGCTCGATGGATATGCCACGGTGTAGGCGTGAACAAAAATCATTTTTGTCGTTAGTTGCTTCGATAGGCCGATAACATAGTTCACCGTATTTTTTGCTACGGATGTAAAATCTACTGGAACCAAGATTGTTGTTGTTTTCATATCGCTTTGTTTTTGTTACGTTTCAATAAGAAGGTAAAAGAAATATAGAATGGCCTCTAAAAAGTAAAGGAGGAGAAGTACTATGAACATTGCGGTAAATATCAACATACATGAGACTTTGTCTTTCTTCGTTATTCCTCCATTCATGGGTTTTCTATCTTTTTTCGCAAGCCTTCTCTCCCTTCTGTTCTTGGACATATTCAATAATTTTGATGGCTGTCCACCATTTATTCAGCCCCAGCTTTGGAGCATCTTCAATGACCTTAACAATCTGTTCGAACCCGAACGCGTCCCCAGGTCGTCGATCCCAATACTATTGCCCAAATCTGGATATTCATTGTTTTTTGGTCATCATATTTCTAATCCTAGGCTTTCTGAAGCTACTTCGACAGTTTCAATATTCTTAAGGCGCCCCGCATCACAAACATGAAGACGATGCCACCAATTATCAAATCGGGCCATTTGCTGTTCAGAAAATAGACCAGCACACCTGCAACTATAACACCGCCGTTCACAATGATATCATTGGACGTAAAAATGGCGCTCGCCTGCATGTGGGCCTCTTGGCTCTTGGTTTTGTTGATGAGCCAGAGGGAAATCAAATTACCTGCCAATGCGAAAATTGAAACTATGATCATCCATTGGAACAAGGGCGTTCCAGTATCGCTGAAAAACCTACGCAGTACTTCTGAAAAGCCCAAGAGGGCCAATCCCATTTGAAAATAGCCGCTGATTTTGGCTATATTTTTCTTGCGTGACATGGCTGCGCCTACAGCAAACAAGCTCAGGCTGTAAACGATGGAATCTGCCAGCATATCCAACGAATCCGCCACAAGTCCCATTGAAGAGGAAATCCAACCAGTGGTCATTTCGATAACGAAAAAGCCAAAGTTGATGCCCAAGACCCACCAAAGCATTCTTTTTTGTTTGGATTGTTCTTCCATTACGGGCGGTTCGGCTTCTATGGTTCCCTCTAGGGAATCCCCAAGTTGTAAGCTGGCTATGGACGTTTGTATCTCCTTGGTGCCGTCCAAGTGATATACTTCCAATTTTCTGTTGGGAATATCAAAATCCAAGTGTTTTACTTGTGTATGGGACTCCAACTTCATCCGAATCATCTGCTCTTCTGAAGGGCAGTCCATTTTACTGATTTTAAAAGTGCTTTTGTTCATTAATATACTACTGAATCAATTATATTTCAGGGCTTCATTTTTTTATGCGACCCTATATATCTTTCCAAGAATGACTTTAGGCTATCCAAATATTCCACGAACGGGTTGACGGAAATCTAAGGTGTTTCACAATCACGGATTGTAATGGGATTTTCATCAAGATATTGGTATAGTTCAGGATAGTCCTGCTCAATTCTCAATGTAAATTCGTTAATTTCCTTGGTCAACTGCTGAAGCTTCTTCATCCTTGTTATTTTTTCTACAACTTTTACATACCCCTTTTAATACCAGGTTAGCATTGCTCACTTCATAATCATCAGGCAAGCTTTTTTCTGATATTCTATCCGGCAGACATAGTGTTTTTCCACATACGGTGCAATGAAAATGCATATGTAAGTCTTTATCGTGTTTGTCTATGTGACTTCTATCAGAAAGTGCATATTTTGCAATGTATGTTCCATCATCAATCTGATGGACCAGACCTTGTTCCATAAAGAGGTTGATAGTCCTATAAAATGTTGTTTTATGGACTGTTTTCTTGTTCACGCCTTTTTGGGCAAAAGTTTTTTCCATCTCGACCAAGGATACCGCACTTTGTCTCCGCTTAAGATATTGATACATCTTGACCCTCATCACAGTGGGTCTGATGCCGAGCCGTAAAAGTGTTTTCTCAGTAAGCGTCATTTTACATGGGGATTAAAACCGTGCCATCCATATTCTTATTTTCCATTGTAAGCCAATAAGCGCAAGGCATTGAAAACGACCAATAAGGTTGAGCCTTCATGTATTACCACCGCGATTCCGATATTGGCGAACCCGAATATGGTAGAGGGAATAAGCAATGCCACAATGCCAAGGCTAACCCATAAGTTCTGCTTTATGATTGCTTTTGCCTTTCGGCTCAGGCCAATGGCAAAGGGTAATGTCTCCAACTTATCGCCCATAAGGGCAACATCGGCGGTTTCCAAGGCCACATCGCTTCCTGCGGCACCCATCGCAATACCTACGGTACTGTTTGCCATCGCAGGTGCATCATTAACGCCATCACCTACCATCGCCACCTTGGACTCCTTTTTCTTTAGTTTTTTAATGGCATCCACCTTTTCTTCGGGCAATAGACTGCCCCAGGCATCGGTCAACCCTATTTCTTTGGCAACGGCATCGGCCACTTTTTGGTTATCGCCCGTAAGCATAATCATTCGTTTGATACCGATTTCCTTTAATTTTTTAAGGGTTGCCTTGGCGGCTTCACGAGGGGTGTCCATTAGGGCGATGATGCCTACGTATTCTTCATTCTTCCTAACGAGCATAGTCGTATTGCCCCCCCCTTCAAGACCACGGACTTTTATTGTTATCTCTTCGGAAGGCGAACTCTCATCAAGCCCTTCATAGAGGTCAAGGTTCCCTATATAGATTTTATCATCGCCCAAGGAAGCCTTAATACCCTTGCCCAGTACGGCTTCCAAATCGGAAGCATCGGGTATTTCGCCACCTTTCAGGCGCTCCTTGCCATCTCGGACCACGGCTTTTGCCAAAGGGTGGTCACTAAGGTTTTCTACCGCTACGGCTATTTTTAATAGTTCATTTTCCGATAGTTTCCCAAGGGGGACCACTTCTGTGAGTTTAGGCTTTCCTTCTGTCAGGGTGCCTGTCTTGTCAAATGCCAGGGCGGTGAGTGTCCCCAAGTCTTCCAAAGGTCGCCCCCCTTTGATCAACACTCCGCCACGGGCGGCCCTAGCCACCCCGCTCAAAACCGCACTCGGTGTCGAAATCGCCAATGCGCAGGGGCTAGCGGCTACCAGTACTGCCATTGCTCTATAAAAACTGGCGCTGAACGGCTCGTCTATGACCAAAAAAGCAAAAAGCAATAGTACGACCAGTACCAGTACGGAAGGCACAAAGTACCTTTCAAATTTATCGGTAAGCAACTGTGTGGGCGATTTTTGGGTCTGCGCTTCATTTACCAACTTTACCAATCGGGATAGCGTTGAGTCCTTTGCCTCCTTGATCACCTTTATATCAAGGGTGTTGTTACCGTTAATGGTTCCCGCAAAAACACGGTTTTCGTCCTTTATATCATCTTCCTCTGAATAGTCCCTGTCAATATCTTGAACGGGAACTTTATCTACCGGTACACTTTCCCCGGTTATGGGAGCTTGGTTGACACTGCTTTCTCCATCGACCACAACACCGTCAGCGGATATTTTACTGTTTGGCTTGACCACAATGATATCGCCAATACCCAACTTTTCGATTCCGACCTCTTCGGTCCTGCCATCTTTTTTCAGCAAGGCGGTTTTTGGGGCCAAATCTGCCAGTGCCGCGATGGATTTTCGTGCCTTCTCCATTGCATAATGCTCTAGGGCATGCCCCAAACTGAACAGGAACAATAGGAGTGCACCTTCTTCCCATTCACCCAGAATAGCTGCACCAATGGCGGCCACCAGCATCAAAAAATCGATTTCAAAACCACCTTTGGCAACAGTCTGGACGGCCTCTTTTGCAGTAAAATAACCGCCAAAAAAATAGGCTCCTATATACAGGGATAAGCTTACCCAATCCGGAACTGCCGCTAGGTAGGACAACCCAAAACCTATTCCAAGAATGACTCCGCAAATTAGGGCAAAAATAAGTTCGGTGTTCTTTCCAAAAATACCGCCGTGTGCATGCACATGGTCTTCGCCCTGTTCATCAACATGGTCCTCACCCTTTTTGTGAACGTGGCCTTTGCCATTTGCTTCAAGGTGTTGTTTTTCCTTTTTATTCTGAATAACCCTCGATTTTTCTTCGCCGTTGGATACTTCCATTTGTTGTAAATACAATTCTGTGCCAATGGACGGATCAATAATGGACAACCCTTGTTTTTCTATTTTCTTTTGAATGGCCCCAAATCCTGTAATGCCCTTATCAAATTCCACATGTATCATTCCAGAAGCGGAAACGGAAACTTCGAGTACCCCATCGACCTCCTTGAGGGCTTTCTCGATGGTTCGGGCATGGCGGGTGTGGCGTATGCCATCCACGGCTATCAACCTATGCCCAAATTTATTTGAGATTTGGGCACCGGTTGTTTCTGCCAGGGACTGTACCCTATCAAGGGAAATGACATCGGGGTCGTAATGGAAACAGAGTTGAGGAACACCGTTCGCTTTTTCATCGGATACGTGCACATTATCAATGCCCTCTCGTCCTTTCAGTTTATCAATGAGCCTATTGACACAGGCATCTTTTTCGTCCGGCACCTGGGGAAGGATTACGGGAATCTTTATTTTTAGTTTTTTCATGTCCTTAGTTGTTTTGTATCCAGTTTTTTGCTTTTGCCTTATCTTGAAAACCAAAATATTTGACTTCTGAACCAGTAAAGAAATCCATGGCTTTGACGGCCCATTCCTGCCATTTTTTTTCGCCTACAAATGCCATTTTACCGTATTCCGATATATGTGCGGTATCTACTTTTAAATCTGCCCATAAACCTTTTGGGCCATTACCGTGAAATTCTTCCAGTTCAAAGTAAAAATGTACCTTATGGCCTTTTTTGGTGATGGTGTGGATCAGCGGATGGATTTTTTCTATATCCCTCTTTGTGATTTTGCCCTTGATTTTGGCGGCAATTACGTTTTCTTTTTCTATGTTCAATAGCTGTGTCATTTTTCACTTTTTTATCGGATTTATATCAACTTAGGTGCATTTCCATATAATCCAGAGCTTCAGATAATCCTATTCCCGGGAACCGTTCCCAGTGCTGGTCAAAAAATATGGGCGGCCACCCGGATTTGAACACACGGTTTTACTGATTTAGGCACCTAACACAAGAGATTTCCTTTTTTGTTTAAAACATCAGTGCGATACTGCTTCCCCTTGTGCCGAACAGGACATTTTTCAAGGTTTGGTCCATAGCCCCAAACCCCATGATTTGTCGAAATCCTTCTTAGGACAAATGCCACCAGTTGCCGCATCGCCACCCAGGCCATAATGCAACAGGGAAATGCCCAATGGTTGTGCCATAAATATGCCCGCTATAAATCCAAGCGCAATAGCAATGGGAAGTCCTTGGTTGTCCAGTACTTCGTTTTTGAAATCACTTTTGTCACTAAGCAGTTTCATTATCGATTATTTTTTAATTTTCCCAAAACAACTTTTTTTTGCTGTTCAAACTCTTTTTCTCTTAATTCGATTCACGCCAACCCCCGGATTTTTATTGTGTAATTTTTTTTGTTTCTCCCTGGGACGATAAACATCCAGATACCCCCCGACATATCCTATGTATTTATGGGTAATCTGATTGTATATTATAGTTTTTACATTAAAATTAATTGAACTGTTTTTAATTGTTTTTTTTCTCTATCCATTCTTTGGCCAAATCTTTTTCACTGGGTCCGAAGAATTTCATGTGAGCCCTTGTAAAGGGTGTCAAAACCTCCGTAAACTGTTCGTGCCATTTTTCATTTCCTACCAATGCGACCCGTTTTAGACGTTCCTCATTCGGAAGTTTAAGAACAATATCATTCCAATATGAGCTTGCAGTCCATGCCTTAAAATTTTCCATCTCAATATACCAGTACACTTTGTTGTGTGCCTGTATATGGTCTTTTAGTTGAAGGATCAAATTTTCATGATCCGTAGCATCAAGTCCATTTCGAGCTACCATATAAACTTTACATTCCTTTTTATAGATCGTCACCATTGTTCCAATTTTTAATTAAAATGTTACTCCAGGCCATCATTGCATTTCCCACAGACTCCCTTTGCCACAAGATTGATATCTTCTGCCACATAGCCTTCGGGCAGGTTGATCTGTGGGATTTTATGATCCGTCAGGCACACCGTTTCCCCACAGCTATTGCAATGAAAGTGTAAATGGAGGTCGTTACCGACCTCACATTCACAATCTTCCTCGCATAGTGCATATTTAATGACGCCTGTTCCATCTTCGATTTGATGCACGATGGCATTTTCTTCAAAGGTCTTCATGGTACGAAAAAGCGTGCTCCGCTCCGAACGTTCAAAATGTTTTTCAAGTTCGCCCAAGCTAACGGCAACGTTCAACTGCGCCAACCGTTTATAGGTTATCAGGCGCATTGCCGTCGGGCGAATGCCCCTGCTCTCCAACTTTTTCACTATTTTTTCCATTGGTTGTAAACAGTTTAATGGTCGTAACGTTTTAAGGATTCCCCGGTCTTTATCTGGAAAGCATCTTCAATGTTGGACAGATAGATTATACCATCACCAGGATCGGGCGTCCTGCCATTTTTAAGAATGATGTCTATTGCCGTTTGGGCCTCCTCGTTCTGGCAGACCAGTTCCACTTTTACCACGGGACTGTCCGTCACATGAAAATCAAGTGAGGGTTTGGCACCTTTTGCCTTGAATGCCCCGGTCCCTTCGGCCTGTGATAGGGTCATGCTCTTAAACCCATTATCGCTGAGGGCTTCAATGACCCGTTGTATCCTGTTCGGTTTTATAAATGCTTTTATTTCTTTCATCTTTTTATCTTTTATGATTTTGACCCGGGACTGTTTATTTTTAACTAACTAAGGGGAAAACAGACCCGGAATCAAAACCTTTGATGGTTATTGAATTAATGTCCGTGTTCGAGTTCGCCCTTGACCATTTCAGAAGAAAGGGTATAGGCCCCAACGGTGACAACCTTAATGTTTTTGGCCATTTCTGTAGGAATATTGATTTCAACAAAACCAAGGTCATTTATGCCCGTGCTTACAGGAATTCTTTTAAATTTCGTCCTATTCCCCTCAGTTTCTCCATCCTCTTCTAAAATAAAAATGTATGACTGTTCGGCTTCCTTAACGATAGCTTCCTCTGTAACGGCATATCCAGATTTTTCCCCTTCAGTAATCCTGCCCTCAACATACATTCCCGGAAGAAGGTCGCCATTTTTATTGTCTATATCGGCGTGAACGTGCAATGCCTTAGGGTCTTCCTCGAAAGTCTTACCGACGGAATGGACCTCTGCGGTCAATAGTTCATCAGGTTTAGAGGCCACTGTAAAAATTATTTTTTGTCCCACCTTTACCTTCGGAATATCTTTTTCATAAACTTTAAGGTCCAAATGGATTTTTGAATTATCGCTTACAGCGAACATCTTGGACTGGGGCGCAACATAATCGCCAAGGCTTACCATTACCTCATCCACATAGCCCGAGATAGGTGTTGTTATTGGGATGGCAGAGTAGATTTCACCTTCTTCTACCTTGGACGTGTTAATTCCCAATAATCGCAGTTTTGCCTTTAAGCCGTTAACACTAGAGGAGGTGGAACGAAATTTTGATTGAGCCATCTGGAATTCCTTTCCCGAGGAAACACCCTTGTCGAACAATGTCTTTTTCCGCTCAAAATCCTGCTTCAGGAACACGAGTTCGTCATTTTTTTCCTGATATTCCTGCTGCATACTTATAATATCCGGATGTTCAAGATAGGCAAGTACCTCGCCCTTACGTACTTTATCTCCTTCTATTACCTTGATTGACCTCACGTTACCGCCCATGAACGGACTGATATTGGCCTTGTCCTGGGGGAAAAGTTCGAGCCTTCCGGTAACCTTGATATTATTGCCGAGATTACGTTTTTCCAATATTTTGGTCTCAAGTCCGATAGTTTCGATTTGGTCATTGGTCAGCACTACCACGCCTTCCTCTTCCTCATGATTTTCACCGCCTTCACTGTGTGCACCTTCCTCACCCTTCATATTTTCGGCGGCAGTGCTTTCTTCATTATGTCCCAATTCTGAATTGGGCTTGTCGTTGCAGCCCATTGTCAAAAGGCCCATAAATATGATACTTGTTATCGCTATATTTTTCATTTCTTTTTCTTTTGTGGATTATAGGTTGCCCAATTGGTATTGTAGTTCAATGAACTGCTGGTTGTACTGATATATAAACTGTAAATGATTTTGTTTTATCCTGATGGCACTGTTGAGAATCGTGATATAGTTTACATAATCAATCTCACCTTCCATAGAGGCCAGTTCTGCCGTGGTAATTTGTTCCTCGGCCAAGAGCAATGCGCCTTCCTGATAGTAATCAAGTGTTTTTTGCGTTTTTTCCAAGGATTTTATGAGCTGTGAGACTCTACTTTCGGTCACTGCTTTTTGTTCCAAATATTGATTTTCTGCCATCATGGCTTCGGCTTTGGCCGCCTTTACCCTTGATTTTTGCGGAAAGAACCAAAGTGGTATACTGATCCCGGCCTGATAGGTGTTAAAACCTGATACATCATCCACAACCTGCCTTCCATACGTTAAGTTGAACTTGGGCAGGAACTGCGCTTTTTCCACACCGATGTTTGCTTTGCTAACTTCAGCATTTTGCATGGTATATTGAAGCATGGGATTGTTGGTTACGGAAGTTGAATCCAAGCGGCCTATAAAATCCATGGGTTCATAGGGCATTTCCACGGTTTCTATTTCCTGGTCAATGCCCAGATACTGCTTCAGTGCCCTTTTCGCAATTTCAATATCGTCGTAGGCCTGTTGTCGCAATACCTGTATTTGTTGATATTCCGAAGAAGCAGAAATAAATTCAAGTTTGCCGGTCTCCCCGGTATCATAGCGCAATTGTGCCGCCGTCCTAAAGTTGGCATAAACACTGTCCAGCTGTTCCGCAAACCGCAATTGTGCCTTGTTGAAATTGATACGGTCATAGGCCTGCATTACATTTCGGATCAACTGCTGCTCATTGACCGCATAGAATGTTTCGCCCAACTTGACACGTTCCCTATAGAACCTCGATTTTGAAAAACCTGAAAGCAGATCTATATTCCCTTGTTGTACGCCAATAGTGGTCTGTACACCGGGTAGGTCATTGCCGAACTCTTCCTTTCCGGTAAACACCTGTGTATTTCCCAAATCGAAGCTAGTACCTTTCAGCGCCTGCTCACGCGCAATAAAGGCTTGGCTTTCCTTAAGGGAAGGATAATTTTCCTTTGCCATGGCGATGGCTTCTTCCAAAGTGACGACTTGGCTCATCCGGCCGTCCTGGGCACTTACCGAATTTGGGGTCATGAAACCTCCCAAACTGAATAACACCAGAAGAATCGTTGTACTTTTCTTGATGTAACTTGTGTCGCCTCCATTGTTTTTACGTTCTTTGCGCACCTCCAGCCAACTGTAAAGTACCGGGATCACCACCAATGTCAAGAACGTTGCCGAAATCAAGCCACCAATAACCACCGTTGCCAAAGGCCGTTGCACTTCGGCACCACCCGAGGTGGATATGGCCATTGGTATAAAACCCATAATGGCGGCAGTTGCCGTTAGGAGTATGGGACGTAACCGCTCGTGGGTGGCCTCATATATTCTATCTTTTAAATTTGTCATTCCGCTTTCTTTTAATTCATTGAATTTATTGATAAGGACAAGCCCATTTAATACTGCAACCCCAAAGAGCACGATAAAACCGACCCCTGCGGAGATACTAAAAGGCATGCCTCGTACCAATAATGCAAAGACTCCACCAATGGCCGCCAATGGCACCGCCATGTATATCATTATCGATTGTGAAAACGAGTTCAACGCAAAATAGAGCAGTATGAAGATGAGCGCAAGGGCAATCGGCACTACTATCATTAAACGGTCTGACGCCCGTTGCAGGTTTTCAAAAGAACCGCCATAGGTCACATAATAGCCAGGTGGAAGCTTGACCTCGGCATCCAATTTTTGTTGAATTTCCTCAACCATGGATTTAACATCACGCCCCCTGACGTTGACCCCCACAGATATACGGCGATAGGTATTGTCCCTTGAAATTTGCATAGGTCCGGGCTTATAGCTGATGTTCGCAACCTCTTTAAGGGGTACTTGATTGCCGTTTGGCAAATCGATATAGAGATTTTTCAAATTGTTGATATCCTGTCTATATTCTTTGGCCAATCGAATGACCACGTCAAATCGCTTTTCACCTTCAAAAATTACGCTCGCCTTTTCTCCGGCAAAAGCGGCACTGACATAATCGTTCATTTTATCGATGGTCACTCCGTACTGTGCCATTTTAGGACGATTATATTCCACGGTCATTTGAGGCAAGCCGCTGGTTGCTTCAACATTTATGTCAGCAGCACCGGGAACAGTCCTTATCACTGCTGCAATTTCCTGTATCTTATCGGCCAGCACACCAAGGTCTTCTCCATATAGTTTAATGGCAACGTCTTCCCGGACCCCGGTCAAAAGTTCATTAAAACGCAGTTCCACGGGTTGGGTAAACACAAAGTTCACACCTGGGATCACGGCTATTTTTTCCTTGATTTTTTCGATAAGTTCCTCTTTGCTTTCGGCACTCGTCCATTTGCTTTTATCCTTTTCAAGAATGATATAGCTATCGGCAATATCCATGGGCATGGGATCGGTAGGTATTTCTGCGACCCCAATACGCGATATCATTGTTTTAACCTCTGGGAATTGACCAATGATATTTTGTAGTTTTTTGGAAGCTTCAATGGATTCGGTAAGGCTACTGCCGGGTTTTATCAATGCCTGCATGGCTATATCGCCCTCGTCAAGTTTAGGGATAAATTCGCCACCCATATTACTAAAGATAAATCCGGTGATCAACAACAATGCGACCGCGCCCATAACAACGCCGGCTTTGAAACGAAGTGCAAAGGATAATAAGGGTTTGTATGCTTTATTGAGACCGGACATAATTTTATCACTGAATCGGTCTATACGGTTCTCGAATTTTGCAAACCAACTATTTTTGTTCTTTGCCGGCTTTAGAAACATGGATGAAATCATTGGGACATAGGTAAGGCACAGAATAATTGCACCTAAAACCGCAAAACCAAAAGTAAATGCCATGGGACGGAACATTTTGCCCTCAACCCCTGTCAAAAAGAGAATCGGTGTAAATACAATAAGGATGATCAATTGTCCAAAAAATGCAGAGTTCATCATAGTGCTGGCAGACTCATATGCGATTTCATCCATTTCCGGTTGCTCAATGATCTTGGTCGACTTTTTCATCCGTTGATGAATATGGAACACCATCCCTTCTACAATGATCACCGCGCCATCAACGATGATACCAAAGTCTATGGCCCCGAGGGACATTAGGTTTGCCCATACCCCAAATTGTTTCATTAAAATAAAGGCGAACAACAACGATAAGGGTATAACTGATGCGGTAATCAATCCACCCCTTAGGCTTCCCAATAAAAGAACAAGTACGAATATTACAATCAATGATCCTTCAATAAGATTTTTTTCGACCGTGCTCGTGGTCCTCGCAATAAGTTCGCTCCTGCTTAAAAATGGTTCGATATAAACCCCATCTGGCAGCGATTTTTGAATTTCCGTTATGCGCTTTTCTACATTTTTAATGACATTACTGGGGCTTTCCCCTTTGAGCATTAAAATTTGCCCTCCTACGGATTCGTGCCCATCTTGGGTGAATGCACCATATCTTACTTGGCTTCCGTAGCCAACCCGCTCCGCAACATCCCTTACCAATACGGGTGTGCCATTTTGAGAAACGACAACTGTGTTTTTCAAATCCTCGATACTACGGGCCAATCCTTCCCCGCGTATAAAGTTCGCTTGATGGTTTTTTTCAATATAAGCACCACCTGTATTGGCGTTGTTCACTTTCAGGGCCTCAAAAACTTGACCCATTGTAATCCCAAAACTTTTAAGTTTATCGGGATTGAGTGCCACTTCATATTGTTTTACATAACCTCCAAAGGCATTGACTTCAACAACACCGGGAACCAATGCCATCTGACGTTTTACCAACCAGTCCTGGATGGTACGCAGTTCCATTGCATCATATTGCTCTTCGTAACCCTCTTCCACCTTTAGGGTATATTGGAATATTTCTCCCAGACCAGTTGTAATGGGAGCCATAAATGGGGTCCCAAACCCTTCAGGGATTTCCTCACTGACCTCTGCGAGCTTTTCCTGTACGAGTTGTCGTGGCAGGTAGGTCCCTGCCTCGTCCTTAAAGACAATGGTGACCACGGATAGGCCGAACCTGGAGACGGAACGGAGTTCAACAACATCAGGAAGATTGGCCATGGCCAGTTCTACGGGATAGGTGACAAATTGCTCGATATCCTCTGTGCCGAGGTTTGGCGCGGTGGTTATCACCTGCACTTGATTGTTTGTAATATCGGGTACGGAACCCAAGTTTATAGTGGCCATGGACCATATGCCCGTACCGACCAGTGCCACTATAAACAAGCCAATAATAAACTTGTTATTAATGGAAAATGAAATGATTTTGTTAATCATGGAAATATATTAATTCAGTTAAACTTTTGATATATGCCAAACCCATGGCGTACATCGAAGTGATGGAAACCTTTGGTAGGGGTTCAAAAAGGATAGGGTTATCCTTAAACTGAATTAAACTTTTGGGGGTTGGTAAAGCGAAGGGGTGAAATCTTTGCCATGTTTATCAAAATGTACAAAGCTTTCATTTGAAATATCTACTTGAATCGGTTCAAATTCAAGAATGCCAAAATCAATGGTATGCACATGGCAGCAATGACACTGGCAAAAGGGTGAACAAAGCTCACCATCCTGACTGTGATCACCATCAAAATCCACCACTGAAACGACTTGGGAATCGCCATTGGCCTGCACCGAGTCGCCACAGGGCACTATATTGAGTGCCAAGAAGTAAAAGGACAATATGACGGTTAAAACTTTCACATTGCAAATATATGAAATTACTAATGCAACGCTTGTGCAAAGTTATAAAGGGAGGGTCAACTTAGGTGATAAACAGCCAAGTGGTCTATCGGCGACTTTTAAAAATACGATGAAATCCCAAAAATAAAACCTCCTGTCCTTGCAGGTTCATTGTTCAAAATATCCTTTTGTCTTTGGATGCGATAGTTGAGGCGGAATACCGTCTGTGGGGATGGCCTGAAACTGATGGCCGGCATGATGCTCCAGATCTCATCGCCGATTTCGTCCCCCGTCTCGTTAAAGGTTCCCACGTTCCAATCGACGTATTCAAACCGGCACGCCAGGTTCAGGGTGGCGTTGTCCCAGCCCAACATTTTCCGGTCCAGGACAGGTTGGACAATGTCCAAAAACCCGCCGTGCTGTTTGCTCCCGTATTGTTGTGTATAAGTGTTGGGGATATCCACCTGTACCCAGGCCCATTCACCTGTAAGATAGGTGTTCAGCTTTGGCAGCGTGTTGTTGTAATCAATGGCATAGACATTGACCCTTCTTTTTTTGTCCAGTTCAATACCATCATCTTCAAAAGTGTTGTAGATGCCTCCCATATAGGACAGCCCGATCTCACCGAAGGTATTATGTCTTATCGCTATTTTGGCCGTGGTCAACGGTGTGCCACTTGCCGATTCCTCAAACCGTTCCCCGTTTTCCTTGGCGGCGGGCAGAAAGGTCTTGTTTTCCGAATTGTCAATGATCGAGTTATCGAACCCTCCCGAAAGATACAGTTCATAGCCGAACATCCAGTCCTTGCGATAGGTCTTCCCAAACAGGCCGAACCCGGCATTGCTCCATGTAGCGGGAAGCATCTGTGTGGCAGGGATGGGCCTGTCGGTAAACTCCCATTTGGGGCCGTCATGGTTTTGGTTAAAGGCCCCTATGGGATTCATGATGATCCCCCCCCGAAGGTTCAGCAAAGGGTGGAACTCCACATCCAAGGAGGCAAACTCTATGGCTATTTCCTTACCGCCTTCCTCAAACTCCAACTCGCTCAGGAACTTGAGTTTTTTGCCAATGGACGAGGATACGAACAGGGTCATCCTGCGCATTTGGAACTGATGCCCCTCGGAAACCCCGTCCGTTCCCAGGTGCTGCCAATTTGCTTCCACATAGCCGCCCACGGAAACAGGGACCTTTCCAAAGCTCAAAAAAGGACGGTCGTAGACTGCATCCATATTGAGGCCTTGTTTTGTTGTATCTAACTGGGCTCTCTTGATAAGGGTGGAGTCTATCTGGGCCTGTAACGCTGTTGCAAATAACAATAACAATTTGGTAATGAGGTGTTTCATGCTTTTTTTAATGAGATAAGGATGTTTTGGTCGGTTATCTGCACCGGAAAGGACCTCAAGGCTTCCTTGGCAGGTCCTTGGATCACATTTCCTTTGTTATCAAATTCGCTGCCGTGTGCGGAGCAGACCAATTTATCGCCATAGGCGTTCAGTTCGTTCCCCTGATGGGTGCACCGCAGATAGAGTGCCGTATACTCCGTTTCCGAAAACCGGAATATATAAATGGGAAACTGCAATTGCCCGTTGTCCACAATCAGGTATTCAACGGCTTTTTCGCCTTTCATGAAATCCGTCCTTTGAATTACAAGATGGTCCCTGACAATAGGGGCGGTAATGCTTTTTGTAGTAACACAGCCTTGGAGCAGTATCGCCATGGAAGAGACCCCAAGACAGGCACATCCACAGGTCTTTATGAATTCTTTTCTATCCATTCTATAGGGATTCCAAAAATTTAATAAGGTCGTTTTTCTCGGATTGGGTCAGGCTCTGGTATTGGTTTTTGCTATTTTCAGCCTCACCACCATGCATTAGGATGGCCTCTTCAATGCTATGTGCCCTGCCATCATGCAACAGGAAATATTGCCCGCCCTGGGTTGTGGGCGATAGCCCAAGCCCCCATAACGGAGGTGTACGCCATTCAGAGGTTAGGGCACTGCCCTCGGTATAACCATCATCCAACCCAAGCCCCATATCATGCAACAAAAGATCCGTGTAGGGTTGGAATGTCTTACGGGAGAGCGCCTCGATGGGGGAATACCCGGTTACCAGTTCCGGTCTATGGCATGAGGCACAGTTTATCCGGGAGAAAAGCGACTTTCCGTTCTGAACCTGTGATGCTTCCTGGTTTCTGGGTATGGGAGCCTTTAGGGTGTTCAAGTACGCGACCACGTCCCGGATGGTCTTATCCGACACCTCAGGGTCAATCGTCAGACCGGAATACACATCCTTTGGGTCGAAGGAAGAGGCAATACCGATATCCTGGTTATAGGCATCCACGGTCTGTTGCAACAGGTCATATGCCGCCGCTTTTTTTCCGAAGCGGTGGATATACTTTCCGTCCTGGGCTATCGCATTGTCCAAAGGATCCAGATATTCTTTCAATGTTCCCCAATTGGGAACGCCGGATATCCCATCGCCGTCATCGTCATTGGGATCCGACATGGCCATGATGTCGGCATCGGTCACGTACTGCAAAAAGCCAAGTCCGGTAACGGCCGGAGGTGTGAACTTTGAAAAAGTGGCCCCATTGGGAACCGTCTCCGGCTCATATCCCGGCAACGCCCTGTTCTGTATCTGCGGGCCTCCCAAGTGCAAAAACTGGTTTCCGGTGGCATCCGTCTGTCCAAAACGTGTAAGGGTTGTAAACGGGGTGCCCTTTCCGTCCCCGGCATGGCAACTGGCACAGTTTGTGGCCACAAAAAGAGGTCCCAATCCCGATCGGGAAGTGAATACATCGTCGTTGAACGCAATGTCCCCCGCTAAAAATTGTGCATTTTGTGCGGAGGTCAGTCCCCCCAATGGGCCATCGAGAAGTTCTTCTTCAAGAGGGGCAACGGGTTCATATTTATCACAGGATCCCAACAACAGTCCAAGGACCAAGATTTTGGGAAATAATTTAAGTTCAAGTAACATTCCTTGTCCAATTAAAAACTTAGAGGGGTAAATGTAATAAAGTTAGTTATGACTAACAAATTATTTTTAGATGTATAAAATATGAAATAGGGAAGACTTAATTTAAGCTAGTTCCAAGGAACTCTCTTACCGTTGATGGCTGCAAGGACGATGGTAAGGGGTTGTGTCGTTTAGGTCGATAAAAACGTTTATAAGGAATGGTTTCACTTACTGGACAAGTCCTTGTCCGTGACCAATATTTTATCCCCGACCATTTTGGTCAGGGTCTCTCTTTGTCCTTGACCATAGGAAATGGATAAGCTACCATCGAAAGGTTCGACGGAAATGACCTCGATTTTAGTTTCCAAGGACAGACTCTTATTGTTCAGGAACTTTAAAAATTCCTCTGAAGAACTCTCCACAGCTTTAAATATCACCTTCTGTCCCTTTACACATTCACTAAGTTTATAATACTGTTTTCCTTGTATATTCCCATTGATGTCAGGAATAGGGGATCCATGGGGGTCAAAGGAGGGATACCTCAGAATTTCGTCCATCTTTTTGAAGAATATGGGCGATTTTACATGCTCTATTTGTTCGGCAATGTCATGGACTTCCTCCCAGCCAAACCCCATTATTTCCACTAAAAACATTTCCGTGAGGCGATGTTTACGGATAATGTGCATAGCTTCATTTCTCCCCTTTTCGGTCAATCTAACGGGTTTATATTTTTCATAATGGACCAATTTTTTTTCAGCTAGCTTCTTGATCATATTGGTAGCTGAGGGCATTTTTACGCCCAACCGTTTGGAAAGTTCGTTGACATTGACCTCTCCCTTATCATTTGACAGGGAGAACAGTGCTTTCAGATAATTTTCTTTTACCAAGGAGTCCATAGGGCAAATATAACAATCAATATATGCCCATAACAAAAGTTTTAAATGTGTCTGGAGCAGAGATGGGAGGATATTGAAAATGGTATGAGGTAAAAACCTTTGCCGTAATATTGCAAACAATTTTTGCTCAAACAAATCATTCTTGAAAGCCAAGTATACAAACTGTTCGACGGGTAAAGGATGCTATAGGGCCATTGTACCAAGTCCATTTTGCTATACAACAGGTGGGTGTTATATGCATGTCCCTAATTTCCTTTCAATTTCTCGGCGCATAGTAAATTATGCAAACACCCAATAAAGCGATCAAGGCACCGACAATATCATACTTGTCAGGGGTGTAATTGTCAAACTTCATTGACCATAGGATCGACATCACAATGAATATTCCGCCGTAAGTTGCATAGACCCGTGCAAAATTGGAGGTCTGCCAAGTTGCCACAACACCATAAAAAGCAAGTGCAAGTCCGCCCAAAAGGCCGAACCACCAAGGTCTATCCTCCCGCAACCATAGCCAAATGAGATAACCGCCCCCTATTTCGCAAAGCCCTGCAAGAATGAAAACAGGGATCGATCTTACCACTTCCATTACAGTCCGAGTTCTGAATGAACATAGTCTTTCGCACCTTCCGGTCCCGTCAGTTCCAGCCAAGCTTCGCTTTTGTCCCCACTGATGGAAAGGCCAAAAATGAAAAAAGAACAGCACGCCCTTTCCGTCTTAATGAACTCGGAGAGTTGGTCAAGTACCTTGTCGGTTCCTGGAAACTGGTAAGCGTAGCCATCTTCCAATTCTTTTTTCATGAGCACTTGTTCTTTCAAGTCCTTCAGTACGGTTTCCTTTCGTTGTAGTAGTTCGGGTGTGGTCAGTTTACAGGAAAGTTCTTTCGTTCTGTTCCTTGCTTTGATTTTTTTCATGTCAATTGATTTATTTCCCCCGTCGGCCATTGCCGGTGGTTTTGGGGACGATTTTTTTTCTGGATTGTTGCAACCTGTCAAAGTCAGGGCTGCTGAAAGCAGTAGCATGGGTATTGGTTTCATTCCTATTTTTTTAAGGTATCTTTACAAATATAGACCGTGGAGTATAGTCAACGGTCAAGGGAAATGTGGATTTTATTTTTAAAAATTATGCAAATTGGCCAATTATCCAAGAAAACAGGGCTTTCCCGTGATACCATACGCTTTTATGAAAAGAAGGGCTTGATACCGACAGCCCTTAAACAAAATGAATTCAACAGTTATAAGAATTATTCCCATGAAACCTTGGAAAAACTTCTCATCATCAAGAAAATGAAAGGCTTTGGGTTTACCTTAAATGAGATTTCCGACTTTTTGGGGCTAATGGAATTCAATACAGCTTCGTGTGAAAATGTATCACAAAAAATGCTTGAAAAAGTCAGGTTGATCGATAAAAAAATGAAAGAGCTGAATGAAATGAAGAGCCTGATCATTGGAAGTCTGGATTCCTGTGCGCCAGAAGAAAGCAAATCGACAAGCTGTCCCTTGGTCTCAGTGAATTTTTAGTTGAACGCTCAATTTTTCAAGCTTGCATATAACTTCTAACGGAACCCTGTTCGGTTGATATTCTCCATTTGGTGGTACACGTTTTAATGATCCTCTAGCCCATCAATCCGATTAAAGATGCCCTGCATTAAAAATTATTTAACACTATCAATCTTCTTCGAAAGGTAAGCCCGCAAACTGTTTGCCGGACAAGGGACGGCATAAAGCCGTTCCCCACGGTCACTTTTTATTCCGTTTCCTTGCCGCGCCAAAAATTTGTCTTGCGCTTGGTGCCATGCTCAAATATTGTTTAACATAAATCCAATGATCATGGAAACAAAAACAAAACAAAAGCAGACCAAGAAAGCCACCGCAACCAAACAGGAAACCGTCCTACAGGTGCAGTACCTGGACATCAATTCGATCATTCCCGACCCCTTACAGCCCCGAAAGACCTTTGACGATAGCAGTTTGAAACAACTGGCCGATAGCATTGCCGAACACGGGGTATTGCAGCCCATCACGGTCAGAACCTCCAACAAGGGTTACATCATCGTCATGGGCGAAAGACGGTACCGTGCCAGTAAACTGGCGGAACAAAAGACCATTCCCGCCATCGTTCGGGACTTTGTAAATAACGATGTGCTGGAGGTACAGATCATCGAGAACCTACAGCGAAGGGATGTGGAACCCACGGAAGAGGCTGAGGCCATTGCCTATCTAACGGACAGGTACAGCCCAGAGGATATAGCAAAACGTCTGGGACGCACCGAGAACTTCGTAAGGCAACGGTTGAAATTGGCAGGATTGATCGAAGGCTTCAAGGCATACGTTAGGAGCGGGGAGATGACCATCGGTCTGGGAACGGCCGTGGCGCTTTTTGAACCCGAAGAGCAGCAGATGCTATTGGAAAGTCTGGAGGGTGAATTCAGTGCCCACAGGGTAAAACGGATGGTGGACGGGCATACCTTTGACCTTACCAAAGCCCCGTTCGACCTATCGGACAGGACATTGCTCCCCAAGGCAGGGGCCTGTACCGTCTGTCCGTTCAATGCCGCGAACCAGGGTAACCTTTTTGGTAACGGCAAGATGGTCTGTACGAAAACGGCCTGTTTTGTGAACAAAAAGGCCAAGACCCTGATGAACCTTATCAAAAACTGTAAAAAGACCGGGATGCTATTGGTGCCCAAGATATCCCGTTACTGGATGGACGAGGAGCGAAACCAGTTGATTATGGCCCAGATGGAAAAGCAGGGACTTAAGGTGCAATTGCCGGACGAACTGCATATCATCGAGAAGCCCATCAAACCCACATTGGAATCCATTAAGGAAGAGTTCGGCCATTGCGATTATAGCGATGAAGAACTCAAGGAAGAATTGGATGAAGCCCTAAAATCCTACGAGGAAGACAGGAAACTATACGATGGAGCGGTTGATAATGGGTTTCAAAAGGGCGTATTGTTCCATACGGACTCTTACAGGTCTGAAGAGATTTTCGTAAAGGTCAGGGAAACCAATATGTCGGAAGACGATGTGCGGAGTACACCCTTGGAAAAACGAAAGATGTCTGAATGTTCCCCCGAGGAACAGATCATCAAGATCAATGCCCGTGAAGAGCGCAAAAAACAGATAGAACACAACCGGCAGTTCAAGGAAGTGGTGGAGATGGTACGCGGTACGGATTACATCAACACCAAGGAGGAACTGTCCGTGGACGAAATGGTGGCCTTTTCCATCTCCCTGTATGAGAACAATGTGGGCTATTACAACCAGTTGGACCATTTTCCGGGATTCTTCGGGGATACGCCCGACAAGACCCGTGAAGATATCGTTGCCCAGTTCAGGAAGACCTTCAAAAAGGAGACCCTCAACAAACTGGTACGGTTCCTGTTGACCCAACAGGTACATCTTGGAGAAAGTAACCATGTGAACAACCTGACCAACTGTTCTTTTTACATTGCCATGCAGACATACCATAAGGACGACATTGTCCAAATAGAAAAATCCTATGACATGGCACGCAAAAAACGTGAGAAACGGTTAAAGGAACGGGTCAAGGCCTTGGAACAACAGGTCGAGGCCACCAAGGATTAGATGACCAAGATATAGGATAATGAAAGGGTTCGGGAAACCGAACCCTTCTTTTTTTATCGCTGTCCAACGGGATTCAATAGTCAATGGATACCTCAGGGTAGTCCACCTTATTTATGATTTCGGGATAATTGGAATCGATAGTCCTACTGTATAGGTCCTTGGTCACCGGATGGGCCTCCAGTTCCCCTTCCCAGAGATCATCATCAATGAGATCTTGAACGTCCGATTCATTGTTGCCATTATGTAACCAAGCATCCAAGTTTTCGTCATCCATGATGACGGGTCGCCTTTTTTTTTCATTGTGGATTTCCTCGAACATAGGGGTGGCGTCCTTGGTGAGGACGGAAAAGGTCCTTCGCCCATCGGCGGTGTTGGTGTAGATGCCGGCAAGATATATGGGATCACCATTTTTACGTCTGAAATAGAAAGGGACCTTAAAATCCTTGCCCTTGACCTTCACCTTGGTGTTGTGGGGCTCAAAGAACCCGTCCACGGGAATGATGCAGCGTTGGTTCTCCCAACAGTACCGGTATACAAAATGGTCAAAGAGCTTTTCGGATTTTGCATTAAGCCCACCAAAGGTCTTCGGGTTCTTGAAATACTCTGTATAATTTTCCTGCTTTTCTTTTGAGGGCATGATACCCCACATCGCAGGGAGCAGGTTGTTGGGCTCTTCTTGGCCCAAGGTCCACATCACGGGATGGCTCCAGCCGTTGGCATGGAAATAAATGAGTTCAAGGTCGGTGTCAATGTCACCGTACATGGCCTTGACGGAGAGCAATTTCTCCAGTTCTTTCCGTTCCCGGGTCTGTCTGGTAGAGTAGCACATCTTGAGGTTGAATTATGCCGTATTAAGATAGTCATAATTGTTAAAGTTTTGAAATGGACCATCCCTTTTTATACATTTGGATTTTTTCCCATAAATTGGAATAAATCCATAATGTAATTATGAAGCCCACCATTCTCCATCTCGATCTTGACACTTTTTTTGTCTCTTGTGAGCGGCTGCTGGACAGCCGTCTGATGAAGCGGCCCCTCTTGGTCGGTGGGTTGGGGGACCGTGGGGTGGTCGCGGCCTGTAGTTATGAGACCCGGCGCTTTGGGGTGCACTCGGGGATGTCCATGAAGGTAGCCCGAAGATTGTGTCCGGAGGCCACGGTCATCAAGGGCAATGCGGGGACCTATATGAAGTTTTCCGATACTGTGACCGATGTCATCAAGGAGAGTGTCCCGGTCTTTGAAAAGGCCAGTGTGGATGAGTTTTATGCCGACCTATCGGGGATGGACCGCTTTTTTGGCTGCTATAAGTACGCCTCGGAAATGCGGCAACGGATCTTGAAAGAGACCGGATTGCCCATTTCCTTTGGACTGTCCCGGAACAAGGTGGTCTCCAAAGTGGCCACTGGGGAGGCCAAGCCCAACAACCAGATGAAAATCGACCTTGGACTGGAAAGGGAATTTCTGGCCCCTTTGCACATCCGTAAACTGCCTTCGGTGGGGGAGAAGACCTACGGGCTGCTGTCCAATATGGGGGTGACCACCATCCGGACGGTACAGGAACTGCCCTTGGAACTATTGGAAAGTGCTTTTGGGTTGCACGGGCGGACCATCTGGATGCGGGCACAGGGGCTGGACAATTCCCCCTTGGTCCCATTTCATGAACGAAAGTCCATATCCACGGAACGGACCTATGGGAAGGATACCACCGATATGGTCAAATTGGAGACCACTTTGTTCGCCATGGCGGAGAACCTGGCCTATCAACTGCGCCGGGCCAACAAGATGACGGGCTGTGTGGGCGTCAAGATCCGGTACAGTGATTTCAAGACCTATACCAAGCAGAAACGGATTCCCTATACGTCTGCGGACCACATTTTAGTGCCCTTGGTAAAGGAACTATTTACTTCCCTCTATGACCGGAGGATGCTCATCCGACTCGTGGGGGTCAACTACAGCCATATCGTTGGTGGGCATTATCAGATCGACCTGTTCGCCGATGATGAAAAACTGCTCAACCTCTACCAGGCCATGGACCGGGTACGGAACCGCTTTGGGGAATCCAGTTTGATGCGGGCCTCGGCCATGGGTGCCCATAGCATAGGAAGGGGAGGCAATCCCTTTGACGGACAACCACCCATTTTATTGGCCCATAGACAGCAATAATGTACCTGAACTGCCATACATACTATTCCCTGAATTACGGGGTGCTCTCCGAAACGGAGCTTTTGGACCTGGCCCGTTCCCATGGGGTGGAAGTGCTGGCCCTGACCGATATCAACAACAGCTCGGCCGGGATGAACTTTGTGCGCTTGGCCAAGGAACAGGGCATACGTCCCATTCTGGGGATCGATTTTCGGAACGGGAACGTGCAGGAGTTCGTGGGCCTGGCCCAGAACAATGAGGGGTTTCGCGAGATCAACGCCTTTCTTTCCGAGCATCTTCATAAGGGAACGCCGATTCCCTCCGTGGCCCCAGTATTTGGGAATGTCCATGTCATCTACCCCTTCGAGAAGGTACAGGAAGAGGAACGGACGGATTTTAAGGCCTATGAATATATTGGGGTCTCGATTGAAGAGCTCCGGAAACTACGGTTCTCCCGGTATCGGGATTATACCGACAGATTGGTGCTATTGCAGCCCGTGAGCTTTCGCAGCAAAAAGGATTTCAATACGCATCGATTGCTTCGGGCCATAGGCTTGAACACGCTGCTGAGCAAGTTGTCCCAATCCGAGGAGGGCAAGGCCACCGATACCCTGCGGCCCATGGACGAACTGAAAA
Source organism: Allomuricauda sp. (assembly GCF_013911645.1). GTDB lineage: Bacteria > Bacteroidota > Bacteroidia > Flavobacteriales > Flavobacteriaceae > Flagellimonas. Next base: position 1,084,258 of record NZ_JACESV010000001.1, on the reverse strand, counting down.
AAGCTTTGGTTGATGTGCCCCATATCTGGGAAAACACCCAGCGGTTGATGGATTCCTGTTCCATTGCCTTTGGGTTTGGAAGTGAGCGGGTCTCCCAGAACCAGTCCCGTTATCTGGACTCCAAGGAGGATGATGTGCTGCGGTTGCGGGAACTGGCCATGGAAGGGTTGTCCAAACGGTATGTCCATCCCACGGAAAAGGTCAGGGAACGTATGTTCAGGGAACTGAAGACCATCGAGGAGCTGGATTTTGTGTCCTACTTTTTGATCAACCACGATATCATCTCCTATGCGAGGTCCAAGGGATACCCATACGTGGGGAGGGGAAGTGGGGCCAACAGTCTGGTGGCCTACCTGATCGGGATCACCGATGTGGATCCCATTGAACTGGACCTGTATTTCGAACGGTTCATCAACCCCTTTCGGGCCTCGCCCCCGGATTTTGACATTGATTTTTCCACCTGGGACCGGGACGATGTCACGGCCTATATTTTTGAACGCTTCGAGCATGTCGCCCTTTTGGGCACCTACAACACCTTTAAGTACCGGGCCGCCGTTCGGGAGCTGTGCAAGGTGTTCGGCCTGCCCACCGAGGAGATCGATAAGCTCAGTGCAGGACGGTACGAACAGGGAACCTTGGATGAACTGTCCCGATTGGTGCTGAAATACGCTACCTATATCCATGGGATGCCCAATTATATCAGTGTGCATTCCTCGGGGATACTGATCCTGGACCGTTCCGAACATTGTTATTCGGCCACGACCTTGCCACCGAAAGGCTTCCCTACGGTGCAGTTCGACATGATCATTGCCGAGGATGTGGGCCTGTTCAAGTTCGATATTTTGGGACAACGGGGATTGGCCAAGATCAAGGAGGCGGTGGAGGTCATCAAGGGCAACCAACCCGATGCCGTGCTTTGGGACATCAAAAGCGTGGAGGCGATGAAACGGGATGCCAACATCAACGGGCTGTTGAGCCAAGGGAGGGCGATAGGGGCCTACTATGTGGAATCCCCTGCCATGCGGGGGCTGATGAAGAAACTGCGGACCCACGACTATTTGGGACTGGTGGCGGCCAGTTCCGTGATCCGTCCCGGGGTGTCCTCCTCAGGGATGAAGGATGAATACATCCGTAGGGAAAGGGAACCGGAACGCCGCAAGGAGGCCAATCCCATTCTGTTGGAGATTATGCCAGAGACCCATGGGATCATGGTCTACCAAGAGGATGTGCTGAAAGTGGCCCACTTCTTTGCAGGACTGGACCTAGGGGAGGCCGATGTCCTGCGAAGGGGGATGAGCGGAAAATTCCGCTCCCGGGAGGAATTCCAGGCAGTGAAATTGAAGTTTTTTGAAAACTGTAAGCAGAGGGGGCATGATGCCGCCCTGACCCAAATGGTCTGGGAACAGATCGAGAGTTTTGCGGGCTATGCCTTTGCCAAGGGGCATTCGGCTTCCTATGCCGTGGAAAGCTACCAGAGCCTTTACCTGAAATGTTATTTCCCCTTGGAGTTTATGGTGGCCGTGCTCAACAATGGGGGAGGGTTCTATGATACGGAACTCTATGTGCACGAGACCAAGATGTGGGGAGGCATTATCCATCCGCCCTGTATCAACCGTAGTGACCATGTCAATGCAATCTATGGCAAGCACATCTATTTGGGACTGGGACAGCTCCGGAGTTTGGAACGTTTGGTCATCCAACGCATTTTGAACGAAAGGCAGCTCTATGGGAAGTTCAGGGATTTTGATGATTTTATTGATAGGGTTCCCATTGCCATCGAACAGTTGACCATCTTGGTGCGTATCGATGCCTTTCGTGTCTTTGGGGTGCCCAAGAAACAAATACTTTGGCAGGCCGTGTTCAAGACCAAGGCCCATCGAAAGGATACGGTCCAGAAACTTCTGTTCAAACCCAACCACAGGCATTTTACATTGCCGCATCTACCTTCCCATCCTGTTGAGGATGCCTATGACCAAATGGAACTTCTGGGTTTTCCGTTATGTGGGTATTATGAACTCATGGAGGGCAAGGTGAAGAGTAGGTTGACCGCCGGTGATTTTGAGGCCCATGTCAACCAAAAGATATGGATCTATGGGTCCATGGTCCATACCCGATTGAATACCACATCCAAAGGGGATACCATGCGCTTTACCACCATGCTCGATCTGGAAGGTCACTTTTTTGATTGTGTGCACTTTCCCCAAACGATGGTATCCACGCCCATTCATGGAAAGGGCATCTATCTCTGCCACGGAACGGTTACCGAAGAGTTCGGGCATTATAGCCTGGAGGTAGTTGCCACCATCAAGCAACCCTTGAAACCCGACCCGAGGCAGGTAGGAACTGGTGCACTGATGGCCAAATAAAAGCATGTTGGAACGTATTCCGACCAATACTGCCCAAAGATAAACCCGGGAAAATATTTCTTGGACAAGGGACGGCATAAAGCCGTTGCCGATGTCACTTTTTATTCCGTTTCCTTCCCACTCCAAAATGTTCCCTTGCGTTTGCTGGTCTGCCACTATTGTTCAATTTAAAACACAGATCATGGAAAAACAAAACGTAGTGCAACTGGATTTTCGCTTTGAACTGGAGCCAACAAAAACACCAACTCAAAACACTTGTCGCAAGTCCCTTAAAAAGGCTAAATCCGATTTTGTCATGGACTTTATGGACCTACTGCAAAGTCCCATCATTGTATATTCTTCACAATGGGAGGATACCGTTCCCAAAGATCTTTTGGGGAACATTACCATGGCCCGTCTATTGACCCAGATGCAAGGTGAACACATGGCTTCCTTGACAGAGGTTGTGGCCTACATGATGCCCAGGACCTATGAGGCACCCATGCCCAATGAATGGGCGAACATCTATACCTGGTGTGGGCTCCAGTATGCCAAGACCTTCAACAAAACGGGACAGATCGAGGCCATGGAAGAAGTAGCTCCCCAACAACTGTCCGAATATGAGATGGGTCTTTTGAAACAATTGAGGCTCTGGATCTATGAGAAACGACGACAGGCCCTAAGGGACAAAATGAAAACTTCAAAGCTTCCAGATGCCAAACCTTCCCCGAACGATCAGAGGGAGCTGTTCCAGAAAGACTAAAAGGAAACCAAGTTATAGGATTGTACAAGTATTTTTGACTTAGTACTATCGCAATAGTTGATGTATTATCATTTGGCCAATATGGAAGTCGTCCATACGGATTTTCGGTGTGTCCTTCCTTTGCAAACCCTTCTTGGGGTTTTGCTGTGCAAGGCCACAAATCCGTCTGTCCACCCATCAAATTTTAAGGGTCCCATAATAAAAGAAGCCCTGGTTGTTTTTCGGGTCGTCGAAAAACAGGGCAGGGCCCAGGGACTTCCAATCAGGACACCATCGCCTGCACTCGCTCAACTTCCCGTACACTCCCTTGCCAATGGGTCTGAAGGAATTCCCAAGGGCCCTTATCGAACCTGTCAAGGCCAGGCCCTGTTTTGTCCACAAATAGGGTTTCCACTTCCTTGAAAACCTTGCCCGCCATCGGCGGTCAGGGTTTTGCTACGTCTCGGAGCCTCCCGATTTCCGCCCAAAAGCCTTGACAGAACCCCCTTCTTTTATGGTGCTGCGCACGTAAGAAGCAAACAAACGCCCCTTAAAATTTGGGAAACAAAATCCAAAAAAATAGAGGGGATTTATTAACCCTGTTTGCTGATCTATCCAATAAAGGAAGACGGCAGACCTTTAAAACTTTTTATCATGAGTACATTGAGAAACAAAGTGTAGTTGATCGGAAATGTGGGACAAGATCCCACCATCACAGACCTTGACAAAGGGAAACGTGTGGCAAGGTTCACCATGGCCACCAATGAACATTACAAGAACTCCGAAGGGGAACGGGTGACCAATACCGAATGGCACACCGTGATCGGATGGGGGAAACTCGCCGACATCATCGAAGGATTTGTGACCAAGGGCAAGGAAATTGCCATCGAAGGGAAATTGACCACCCGATCCTATGAGGACAAAGAGGGCAATAAAAAGTATGTCACCGAAGTAGTGGCCAGTGAGATTCTATTGTTGGGCGGTAACAATGATTGATGGAATAGGGGAGTCCAAATTCTTGGGCACCCCTTTTTTATCCATCCTTAAAAACACATGAAATGGAACACCGTGTCAATGAAATACAGATCAGTTATCGGGAAAAGCTCAGTACCCTGAAATCCCTTTCCGTGACCAACTCCAATGAGGTAGCGGAACTGTTGTTCCAAAATTGGGACAATCAGACCATAGGCCTGAACGAGACCTTTAAAATCGTGCTGCTCAACCAGTCCAACAAGGTCAAGGGCATCTATCCGCTTTCCCATGGGGGCATCACGGGAACCTTGGTGGATGTGCGCATCCTTTTTGCCATTACGCTAAAGACTCTTTCCGTTGGGATTATACTCGCCCATAACCATCCCTCGGGACAACTCAAGGCCAGTTATCAGGACAAACAATTGACCCAAAAGATCAAAGCGGCGGCACAGCTTTTTGATGTCAAGATTTTGGATCATATCATCCTTGCCCCTGATGGACGATACTACAGTTTTGCGGATAATGGGATCTTATAGAAATAATACCATGGAAGCGAATACAGATATGACCGATCTTGAAATAGGGTCGGAACTGAAACATGACCTTGGGGATTATCCCGATGGTTTTGACCCTATCCTTTATGATTTGTGAGCAATAAATTTCTTTAACATTGAATTATGGTCTATTTGAATTTTACAAACCTCGATAGCGAAACCCAGGAACGCTTGCTTTCCGTATCCAAAGAAGATGTGGAAAGTCGTTCCGGGACCGAATTGCTCCAATTTGCCAAAACCCATGACAAGGACTATGATGTCCTATTGGAAGAGGAAGCTATGCGAAATCTATACAATTATGATTTTGTATTCAATATGTAAACCACAAAACACACCATCGAAGCCCATCCATTATGATGGGCTTTTTTTATGGGTTCATGGTTGGTTTTTCTATCTTTAAAGGGTTGGTTTTCAACAGCATTTTAAGTACGGAACGTATTTTGATCTGCCTTGGCGGAATGGTTTGACTTTCCTTATGTCCGTACCCATCGATTTGACTTTCAACGAACAGGCAACTGACCCTTGGGTCATGTTGTGCGATACGATTTTGTCCCGCAGGGACAAATCGGAGAAGCAAGAGGGTAGCACGCTCGCGCGTCCTACCGATCATAGTTGCTGCGCAAGGCCCCCTGTTTTTGGGGGTTTTCGGAATCAAGAAAAATAAGCGTTCGGCAGTTTTTTACTAAAAAAGGCCTCTGGCCCAATAAAATCAGGTCGTTTTTTACAAAAAAATGGATAAAGGATACGAAAAGGAAGGGTTTACAACTCTGGGCATTAAAAACTCAGTAGTGGTAAAATTTAGACGGTTTTCCAAGCTTTTTGGAAAATCCCAATCCCTAACCCTTTTGGCCATGATGGACTTTTTTGAACGACATGGAATCTCCCCGGACCAACACCTGGGGGAGACCATGGCCAGTATGAAGCACTACATAAGTCGGCGCTTCAATGCCATGATCGCCATCATGCGCAGCATCGAAAAGGAACAGACCCTGCCCACCGTTGGGATGATGCAGGCGCTCTTTGAGCAGGAGCTGGCATCCGAGGATGAGGAATGGGACAGCGATTTTGATTTTATCGAACAGCAATTGACCGAGGCCAAGCCACCCAAGGAGACTGAAGCTTTTGATGGAGAGGTCACCGTGCCCAAGATCCGTTATGACCGACTGGAGGAACAAATGGAGGAGCTCAAGGAGGATTTTAAATACGTGCTAGACCATGTGAGCGTGTTCCATAACCGCTTTGGCAAGGACCACCTCAAATTGGACTTGAACCCCGAGGCCATCGAAAAATACCGCATAAAACTTAAAAAGCAATAAGTATGTACATCGCCATCACACGCCAACAACTGGGGGACAATTTTAAGGGCAGTGCCCGGGATTTTGTCAATTATCTCGGAAAGGAGAACGAAGGAAAGGAACCGGAACAGCAGGAGGGGTATTTTAACCAGGAAGAGAACAACATCGATGCGGAGCGGGTCATTGCCGAGATCGACGCCAATACGGCAAAGCTCAAGAAACGGGAGCCCAAGTTCTATTCCCTGGTGGTGAGTCCCTCCCAAAGGGAACTCCAGCATATCGGAAACGACCCCGAGAAACTGAGGCAATATGCTCGGCAGGTCATGCAGGCCTATGCGGCCTCCTTTTACCGGGACCGCGAAGTGACCGTCAAGGAAATCCTCTATTTTGCTAAATTGGAACGGGAACGCACCTATTCCGAAAAGGACCGCGAGGTCAAGGAGAACCAGGCCCATGCCAGCAAGATCTTGGAACTGCAACACCGGGTCAGGGCCATCCAAGAAGGACAGGAGCAAGGGGAAATTACCAAGCTCCGGGAACAGATCAATGCCCTTGAAAGAGAGGCCCCACACCAACTCAACGGGAAGCGCATCGTTCCGGGGATGGCCAAGGAGGGCCACCAAAGCCATATCCATATCATCGTGAGCCGAATGGACAGGACCAATACCCATAGCCTTTCCCCAGGGTCCAAGTTCCGAACTTCCGAGACCACCCTTCATGGACAGAACGTCAAACAGGGCTTTGATCGGGATAAGTTCTATCGGGCAGCGGAAAAGACTTTTGACAAACAGTTCGGGTACAAAAGAAATTTTGTGGAGACCTATCATGCCCGCAACCTCTTGGACAAGGATCCCAAACGCTTCTTTTCCGCATTATTGGGACTGCCAACGAATGAACGGCAAGCGGCCAAACAATTGTTGTTCAAGGCGGGCATCAACGTTCCCACTATTCCCGCCAATAAGGCGCAATTGGCCTATAAGGCGATGATGCAGCTCAAAAAAGGGATTGGAAAGGCCTTGGAATCGGGGTCGATCGGAATTTAAAACAGTATTGCTATGGAAAATTTAGGATGGATTGAAATTGTTTTTTGTTTGTTGTTTGGGGGAGGATTATCCTACGCGGCTATTCGGTATCTCAAAAACGGATTTATTTACTTTATAACGGGTCTTATGGTACTCGTTTTGTCCATAGGATGGATGAAGGGTTGGGATGTACTTTTGGAGCAGTCGATGACCTTATGGCTCCCCTTGTTTTTTGTGCATACCGTCATTTATGGGCTGGTGGATTATTATAAGAATTTGGACAAACCTTCCAAAGTGTTCGAGGTCAAATTAAAAGTCCGCGGAAGGCCTTTGGTGCTGGGCAATATCCGCAGGGGCGTGTCCGTGATGGCCTCCGCAGGGAGCGGGAAGACCGAAAGCGTCATCTATGGCTTTTTGGAGCATTTTAAAAGAGAGGGTTTCTCTGGGGTCATCCACGATTACAAGGATTTTGAGATCACGGAAATGGCCTGCCCCCTCTGGAAAGATCAAAAGGTACCCTTTCACATCGTGTCCTTTGGGCCGATCTACCATCGGGTGAATCCCATCGCACCCCGTTACCTGCCCGATGAGGAGAGTGTCCATGAGGTGTCCCGGGTACTTTTGGAGAATTTGATGGAACACCGGGACTCCGATGAAAACAGTACCTCCCGTTTTTTTAAGGATGCAGCGGAAGGACTGATAAGTGGACTGATCTGGCGGCTCAAGACCGAATACCCCGATTTTTGTACGCTGCCCCATGTGATGGCCCTCTACCAACAATTGGGCACCAAAAGCCTGATCAGGTTTTTAAGGGAGAACCTTACCTCACGTGCCATGGCCGATGCCTTTATCAGTGGGGTGGGGTCGGAGCGGCAGACCGCTGGTGTGATGAGTACCTTGGCGAATGCCATCAAAAAGATCAGTACCCGAAAGATTTTTATGGTCCTGTCCGCCGATGAGATTCCATTGGACATCAATAATGCCGAGAATCCCTCGGTCATTGCCCTGGTGAACAATCCGCAAAAAGATGCTTCCCTGTCCCCGGTGATCGCCACCATTATGCATACCATTTCCAAACAGATGTCAAGAAGAAACCGCAAACCTTCCTTCATGCTGTTGGAAGAGGCCTCTACCTTACGGTTGTTGAACATGCACCGGATTCCGGCCACACTTCGGAGCTATGATATTGTGAGCGTTTATGTGTTGCAGGATAAGGTGCAAAATGATATGATGTACGGGGAGAAGGCCAGCAAGGCTATTTTATCCAATCTGTCCTATCAGTTCTTTGGGAAGGTGAACGACCCGGATACGGCAAGGTATTATGAGCGCTTCTTTGAACTGGTCAAAATGCCCACCCGGAGCGTGAGCAAGAGTTCGGGACTGAACTTGGAACGACGCATTACGGAAGGGGAAAAAGAAGTATCCAAACGCAGGGCGGAGGTGTTCTTTCGGTTGAAGCAGGGGGAGTTTGTGGTCTTTGCGGATGGGAAGGACCGGAAGGTACAGTTCCGAAGGCCCGAAATTCCAAAAGGATTGCCCAAGCCCCTTGAAATCAAGGAGGGGGATTTGGAGCGGCATTATTTGAAGGTGCACCGGGAAGTCAGGTCGATATTTGATAACCAAGGAGGAAAGTAAACCTTGATCGGTCAATTCCCCTTGATATGGTCAAGAATGAAATCCGCCCTTTCTTCAACAGTTGCTTTGGGCACCTCTATGAGATCGTATTGATATCCGCGATAGGTCTGTATCATTTTGTTATAGGTGAATATCGCCTCGTTCCAATCCTGCTTCCGCTGAGCATCCGTTTGGTAGATGTCTTTCCATGGGGGCAAGATGAAAACCTCGCCATTGTATCTGTTGGTTTCCGCGAATGTTTTCATTTCCTTATCAATGGGAATGCCTTCCAGCGCTGCATAGCACAGAGCATCCAAAAAGCCCCGGTCGAAGAATATTGGAATATTGCCCTTGAAACCTTCCACAAACCCTTCAAAGCTTTCAACGGAACGCTGAAACATCATTTCCATGTAAAGCTTTTTGTTCTTCCAAGGAAGTGCGTCACCGGCCATGGCCTGTTGTTCTTTGATGAGTTCACGGGCTATTTCCGGGACCACTGCCATGCCCCGTTTTTTAAGCTCATCCAATAGCGTGGTCTTGCCCACTCCCGGGCCGCCTGTAATGACGTAAAACGGAAAATTATTCAATTCAGTTTAATGGGTTGGTATGGTGGTACTCGCTTTTACCTTCAAAACAGTCGGTAAAATTACAAACTTATTCGGAATTGTGCATGCCGAAGGAAGATCTGTCAATATTGCTGGGACGGACTTTATTTATCCAGTGTGTTTTGACTATTTTCCATCTTTTATGGTGAACTTAAAATTGATTTGCTCTATGATTCTCAGTTTATTACACTTAATCTGAAAAAACCAACTGTTATTTTATGTCTTTCGAATTGGAATCAATTTAGCATGAACACTTTGGAAACCGATCAGTTCTCAAAGCTTTAAATTTATGTATGTTAAGCGTTATGTAAAAACACCCTCCTTATCCATAAAAAAATTGCTTGCAAAGAATTCATGGCTATGATTGGATTTGAACTGAATTTGGGTCATAATTAATCGATGGAGTTTTTTGGGTTTTATATTTATAGTAGAAAAAAACTATATACCATCAAGGTCAATTTTGATTTTAGCTAAACAAAAAAACCAGAAAATAAATATTTTCTGGTTTTCAATCCATAGTTGGAATCCAAGTCAATCCGTTACAGGAAGGGGCTAATAGCCAAAGATTTCCTCAAGGGTCAACTTTTCCACTTCACCAATTTTTTTTAGGTCATCTTCACTGATTCTCTCCTGAGACCCTATAATACAATAGGTATAGGGTTTATCGGCCAATTTCTCCTCATGAAATTGCTGGACTTTGTCCAAGCTGATATCATCAATGGCTTCATACACCTTTTTTCGCATATCATAATCCAACCCTTTCTCCTTGGCCTCAAAATAGTGATGAATAGGTTCAATTTCCACTACACGTTGGGTTGCTATCGATTGTTTGATAGCCGCTTTGTTGGCAATAAATTCCTTGTTGTTCAAGGGGAGTCCATCCAACAGATCATCCATGGCATCAACGGCCTGTAGCATCTTGTCGGATTGGCTTCCAACATAGGCCATCATCCTAGACATACGTTCATTTTTGGAAGGAATGGCATAATGGGCATAGGTAGCATAGGCCAAGGCCTTTGACTCTCGAATTGTCTGAAAAACCACAGAGCCCATACCTCCTCCAAAATAAGCGTTGAACAGATGGATCACTGGCTCTTTCTCAGCATCGTAGTTTTCAACATTACGTATCCATTGGATCTCACTTTGGACCATATCATAATCGGCAAACAACACACGATTTTTATCTTGTGTGGTATAGGTATATGTGGTCTTCTCCGGATAGGGTTCAAAAGAACCGGGAAAGGAATGAAGGGAGGTTAATCCTGATTTCAATTCCTTTTTTGCTATGGGGCCATAGTAGATGACATCATGTTCAAAATCCAATAGCCCTTGGAGAATTCCGATCAATTGTTCGGAAGTCATGGCCAATATCTCCTCATTTGACAGCACATCATTGAATGGGTTATTTGGTCCGTAAATGGCATAATTGGTCAACCCTTGCAAAATATTGCGTTTCTCCAATTTACTGTCCGAGCGCCCTTTCAAAATCCGTTCCTTCAATTTGGTCAGTGCCTCCTCATCAGGCTTGCAGTTTCGGATTACATGTTCAAAGAGACTGACAACTTCGGTGAAGTTTTCTTGAAGCCCGGTAAAAGTCACACGGGTAAGTTCCGATGAGGCGCTTGCCCTATAGTTGCTGGCCAGCGCATATAATTTTGTATTGATCTCTTCCGAGGTATAGGTATCGGTGGACAAATAATTGAGATAACTTAATGCCAAGGGCAAATATTTATTGTTGTACGACCCCATTTCGAATCGGTACTCCATGGTAAAAAGATCATTTTCCGTATTCTGGATATAGAACAAGTCCGCGGGACCGACTTTATCAATATCCAAGTCCTTTTCGAAATCGATCCACTTGGGCCGTATGGGGGCCACCTCCATCTGTTTGATGGATTGCACATATCCGGACTCTTTTCCCGCATTGGTCTCAATGGGCGTAATCGGTGGTTTGACCACTTTCACCACATCTTTGTCCTCTCCCTGCCTTTTGTAAAGGGTGAGGTAATTCTCTGTCAAATATGTGTTGGCCACCTTTACAATATCCTCCTTGGTGAGCTCCGACATAGTGTCAAGGGACGCCACATCATGGACCCATGCTGTGTTGTTGCTTTTGATAAAAACGTTTAGAAGAGCGTTCAACCTGCTATTGTTCGACTTCAGGGCTTCTTGTTCCTGTAATTTATGATTGGCCACTATGGCATTTAATAAGTCAAGGTCAAAATCCCCTTTTTTTAGTTTTTCCAACTCAGTCATTAAAATGGTCTTGACTTCTTCAAGGGTCTGTCCTTGTTTGGGTCCACCCCCGACCATAAAAACACCATGGTCTTTATATTGCATCAACCAACTATAGGCACCCTGTACTTTTTGCTTTTGGTTGATATTGATATCAAAAAGTCCTGCTTTTCCATTGTTCAGTATGGCCGTGATCAGGTTCAGCACCTCGGCATCTTTTGTATAGGCAGCGGGAGAACGCCATACCAATCTGATATGCTCAGGGCTAGGCCCATAGACTTCCCGTACCAAGGGCGAATCCATCGGTTTCTCCGGAGCGGGGTCATAAGCTTCAAAGGGTTTTGGGCGCATATAGGAAAAATGTTCATCAACCTTTTTTATCATTTGGTCCGCATCAAAATCCCCTACCATGATAATGGCCATATTGTTTGGGACATAATGGGTTTCATAATATTTTTTTATGGCCGTTATTGATGGGCTCTTAAGGTGTTCAATGGTACCTATGGTGGTCTGCTGTCCGTAGTTATGGGTCGGGAACAGTGCATCGTTCATGACCTCGTTCATTTTGCGGCCATCATTGTCCAAGGACCTGTTCTTCTCTTCATAGACAGCCTCCAATTCGGTATGGAACAACCGCACCACAGGGTTTCTAAAACGCTCTGACTGTACGGTCAGGAACTTATCGATGGCATTGGAGGGGATATTCTCCTTATAAACGGTTTCTTCCATCCAAGTATGGGCATTGGTGCCCTCTGAACCAATATCGGTCATCAATTTATCGTATTCCCCAGCAATGGCATACTGTGAAGCTATTTGGGACACACTGTCTATTTGTTGGTAGATTTTTTTGCGCATCGCGGTATCCTGCGTTGCATTGTGCTTTTCGTACAAGGCCTCGATTTTATGCAATAAGGGTCTTTCCCTCTCCCAGTCCAGTGACCCGAATTTATCCGTCCCCTTGAATAGAATATGCTCCAGATAATGGGCCAGGCCCGTATGCTCCTTTGGATCGGAATTACTCCCCGTCCTAACCGCAATATTCACGGCGATTCTAGGGGTTCGGTGATTTTCACTGAGCACGACCTTTAGACCATTGTCCAACGTATAAAACCGGGTTTTCATCGGATCATTGGTCACATATTCATAGGAATACCCGTTGGAAGTAGCTTTCTCCCATTCGTATTCGAGCTTTTGGGAAAATGCCCATCCCGAAACTAAAAAAACTATGCATGTCGTCAGCATGCCCTTCAATCTAAATGAGTTTGATTTCATATACCTGTTTTTCATTGATTTTACTGATTTGCCATCTTCTTTTTGAGGAGCCACCCAAAAAGTGGGCAGCCCCCTAACTAACTCAAAAAGAAAAATGAAATATTTTATGGTAGGGAAGCAGGATTTAATGTGTGTTATCTTCAATAAGCTTACCCTACAAGACTCCAATTACCTTTTAGCAATCATTTGTTGTTTTATGTTTCATTACTTTGATATTTCTAAATTCATTGAGAACAAAGGGTTACAGTTCAAAAAAAGAATGGTGTTCCGAACTTGTATATTTCCCGTGGATGTACTCAAATTCATTGTTCATGGGATTGTACCGATAATCCTTGCCCCAATGCTCCCTGTTGTGTACAATTTCCCGAAGAGCACCTGTAATATATTTTACATCATCAGCGTCCATAATGGGATGCAGGGAGACACGGACCCACCCTGGTTTGTTTTGAAGGTTCCTTCGGTCAATTCCATTCATTATCCGTGAAGACCTGGCCCGGTCCAGTCCGAAAAGGTAATGGGCAAAGGTGCTTGCACAGGACCATCCTCCCCTGACCTGGATCCCGAAGCGGTCGTTGAGCAAACGGACCACCAGATTATAATGGATATCCTTTAGGTTAAAGGACAGACAGCCGATACGTTGGGCATCTTCATTTCCCAAATACTGTACTTCCCCAAGATCCTTGAGTTCATCCCGAAAAAGCCCCAACAGGGCCTGTTCCTTTATGGCCATAAGTTTCGTATCCATCCTTTCCTTCAATTGTATGGCAAGGGCGGCCTTAATGGTCTGGATGATACCCGGTGTACCCCCGTCTTCCTTGGTCTCCAAGTCCTCAAAATAGCGGTGTTTTCCCCAGGGCGTGGTCCATTTCACATTGCCGCCTCCCGGGATCTGGGGCACTTCATTTTGGCAAAGTTTTTTATTGAACACCAAAATCCCGCAGGCGCCGGGACCGCCCAGAAATTTATGCGGGGAAAAGAAAATGGCATCCATCCCACATGCTGGGTCATCAGGGTGCATATCGATGTCCACGTAGGGAGCGGATGCGGCAAAGTCAAAAAAGCAGACGCCCCCATGGGCATGCATGGTCCTTGCCAGACCCTTGTGGTCGGTCAGCTCGCCGGTGACATTTGAACATGCGGTGAACGCACCTATTTTATGGTTCCGGTCCTTATAGTTCCCCAACAGCTCGTCCAACTTGTCCGGACAGGGCATCATATTCTCCCCGGGAGGGACGATCACAACATCGGCCATGGTTTCCTGCCAGGACACCTGGTTGGAGTGGTGCTCCATATGGGTGATGAACACTATCGGGACCTCCCTTGGGTCGGACGGCCGTGCCCCTTTGAGGCCCATAATGCCCTGCAGTCGGGCCAATGCACCCGTCATACCGCTGCCCGTGGTCACCAAGACATCATCCCCAACGGCATTCACATGCGCTTTGATGCGTTCACGGGCCTCCATATAGATTTCAGAGGTCACTTTGCCCGTCTCACTTGAATAGGAATGCGTATTTGCCAGATAGGGCCCCAGACCATCCATGAGCTTCTCCTCTATGGGGCGGTACAGCCTTCCGGTAGCCACCCAATCGGCATATAGGATCTGCTGGGTTCCATAGGGGGACCTAAAATACGTGTCGTTGCCGATCACCCCCTCCCTGATTTCCCTAAAGTGTGATTCCAAGTTCATGTTCAACATATTTTCCATAAGATCTCTTATAAAGTTGTTACCGTCCATAGTTGTCGATGCCCTGCCTCAACCAAGTTTCATACGCTCCTACATCCGGTGTGTACCCCACAGGTTCATTGAGCTTTTCCCCGTCGTGGCCCACCAATACATAGTAGGGTTGGGCGTTGGCCCTGTATTCCCTGATCTGGAAATCGCTCCATTTGTTCCCGATGGTCCTGATTTTCTTCCCCGTTGCCTCGGAAACATATTGCCGGTCTTCCGGCAGTTCTCGCTTATCGTCCACATAAAGGGAGACCAGCACCACCTCATTGTTGAGTATCTCCAATATTTGCGGTTCGCTCCATACCCGTTCCTCCATTTTCCTACAGTTCACACAAGCGTGCCCCGTAAAATCGATCAAGACGGGCTTGCCCACTTTTTGGGCATAATCCATCCCCTTTTCGTAATCCTTGAAGGCCACAATGTCGTGCGGACCATAAGTTGCCCCTTCGGGAAGAGGTTTGTTCGAAAAGGACCCGCCTACCGTACTCGCAAACCCGACCCCGTTCGGGGATTCACTGTAATGCATGGGCGGCGGAAAACCACTGACCAACTTTAAGGGAGCGCCCCAAAGCCCCGGGACAAGGTATAGGGTAAAGGCAAGTGTCAGCAGCCCCAATCCGAGCCTGCCCACGGATATATGTTGCACGGGGGAATCATGGGGCAATTTTAGCTTCCCGAACAGGTACAGGGCCAATATTCCGAAAATGGCGATCCAAATGGCCAGGAACACCTCCCTTTCCAACCAATGCAACTGCAATACCAAGTCGGCGTTGGAGAGGAACTTAAAGGCCAGGGCCAGTTCCAAAAAGCCCAAAAAGACCTTTACGGAATTCAGCCACCCTCCGGATTTCGGGAGGGAATTCAGCCATCCTGGAAAAAGGGCAAAAAACATAAAGGGCAGCGCAAGGGCCAAAGAGAAGCCGAGCATACCGATAATGGGCGCCATTCCCCCTTTGCCCGCTGCCTCGACGAGCAGCGTCCCCACGATTGGACCCGTACAGGAAAAGGAGACAATGGCCAAGGCCAAAGCCATGAACAATATGCCGATTACCCCTCCCTTGACCGCCTGTTGGTCCACTTTGTTTGCCCACGAGTACGGTAGCACGATCTCGAATGCCCCGAGGAACGATGCCGCAAAAACCACGAGGAGTATAAAGAAGATAAGATTGAACCATACATTGGTCGAAAGGGCGTTCAAGGAATCCGCCCCAAAAATGGCGGTCACCAACGATCCCAGTACCACATAGATCAATACGATCGAGATGCCATAAAAAATAGCGTTCTTGATCCCCTGTGAGCGGGTCTTGCTCTGTTTGGTAAAGAAACTGACCGTCATGGGGATCATCGGGAACACACAGGGTGTCAACAGGGCCGCAAAGCCGGAGATGAAGGCGATGAGAAAAATGGACCATAGCCCTTTCCCGTCTTCATCTCCCATTTCTTCTTCAACCAAGTCATCGGTCCCGGGCAAAGCATTATCCTCCATATAATCATTGGTGCTGGATTCAATGGCTCGCTGCCCGCTCAGGTCAAATACCAATGCCTCTTCCGCAGGGGGCAGACAGCGCGTATCATCACATACCATATATTCCACAATGGCATTGATAGTGGAGAGGGTGCCATCAACAGCGACCTGTTGTTTGAACACGGCCTCATCCTCGAAAAACTTGATTTCCATTTCAAATACCGGGTCATACACCGTATGGCCATCATCTTCAGAGGTATCTCCAATAATGTTGAAAGATCTATCCGTGGCATCAAATGCAAAGGATGTGGCAACGGGCCCGTCCTTGGGGACAGTTTGTGAGTATAAATGCCAGCCTGCATCGATGCTCGCTTTGGCGACCAGTTCATATTCGGTCTCCGATATTTTGTTTACGGAGGTTGTCCATTTGACAGGTTCGAGAATTTGCGCATTCCCCATCCATGCAAAAAGCAAGAGCAATGCAAGGCCGATATATTTTTTCATTATGGCTATAGGTTTAGTATAGGGCAATGGTCCAAAAAGGGTTGTTTGGGTAAAACAACCCCTTTTGCCATTTTCCAATTGTAGTTTTTGGCTAATTCAAATAACTAGTAAACAGGAAGGTGTATGGGCAAATTTGAACAATAGATCATTATTGGATATCTGCCCGTTCTTTTTATTGTTAAATTCAGGAATCAATTCAGCAGCTCGGCCAATTTATCATCCAATGCTTTTCCCCGAAGGTTCTCAGCGACAACGACACCATTTTCGTCCACCAAAAATGTGGCCGGTATTGTTTTTACCTTGAATTCCTTGCTCATGCTCCCCGTATCGATAAGGTTGGGCCAACTCATATTTTCTTGGCCCAAAGCCTTGATCCAGGCATCATGTTTCTGATCTATGGAAACACTCAAGATTTCGAAGCCCTTGTCCGAGAAGTCCGCATAGGCTTTTTTAAGATTGGGGATTTCCTTGCGGCATGGGGCGCACCAAGACGCCCAAAAATCAATCAGGACATACTTCTTTCCGGAAATAATGTTTTCGGTATCAAAGGATTTTCCATCCTTGTCCTTAAGACTGTGATTGGATACCTTTTCTCCGATGAACCCTTTGGGATATACAGATTCATGGACCAACTTCCCATAATAACTTTTTTTGGCCTCTTCGGAAAGCTCATCATAGATAGGTGCTTGCTCGGGGGTCAAATACGTGTACTGGTGCATCATGAAAAAGGGACCCCACCAAGAATCCTTATGGTCAGAAATCAATTTTTTGGTCGTGGATTCCACCTTGCCAAAAAATGCTTTTTCCTTTTTATCCATTTCCTCATATGCGGTTGTGGCCATAAGGGAATCCAGAAGCTCCTTGTCCCCCTTGCGTCTCGCATTGCCCAGCAAATTGGCAAGTTCTTCCGTGGCTTTGCGCATGGAGGTATAATCGCTTTCAAGTTCTTTTTTGAAGGCCGTCATTTTCTTGTAATACCCATGGACTTCAGATCCAGATATGTTTTCCTGGGAAATGCTTATCCTTCCCGTTTTGGGATCATCCACCGTGGCCGTGGCCGTGACCTCGACCTGTGCGTTTTCGAGCATAACAGGTATCATTCCCTTATTGTCCCCAAAAACCAAATAGAAAAAGCGGGGTTCTTCCAGTGTTCCGGTCAACTTGAACTTACCTTCCTTGGCTGTGGTCTCTGCAATGGCAGGTTCGTTCGAATGGGTTGCGCCGGGTACAAGTTTGACCGCCGTTCCCTCTGGCAGGCCAACTATGTTCCCTTCCAGTTCGAATGCATTATCGAGCTTTGTCCCTTCTTGCTTACAGGAAGCAATAAGGAGCAGCAAACACATTCCGATTATGGTATATATACTTTTATTCATTTTTAGCGTATTTCTAATTATTTATCCACGTTTTGGGTAATGGTCCCATTACCAGGGTTATCGACTGCCCCTTGTGGGAAGGGCATGGTCCACAAATGTGATTCCGGGCTCAATGTGTAGCTATCACCATTGTATTCCTTCGAAAGACCTACGGTATAGGTGCCCTCGGCATTTAACCGTCGGGCATCACAAAAGGGAATCAAGGTCAAAATGAGTTCGTTCATCTTGGTTTTCATGATGGCCTCCATGGCCTGGGCTTCGTTACTTGCGGTCAGGTCCGCATAGGATTCAGGTAAAATCCGGGTCTTTCTGACCTGGTTAAGGATATCCATGGCCGCTCCCCATTGATTGTCGCGGGCCAGGCATTCGGCCTTGATCAAATATACCTCCACCGTGGTGATGCCCCCATAATTGAAATACCCTGAAAGTGTGGAATTGTAGAAGGTCTCCGCTCCCACGGTCCTGACCTTCCACCTTGAAAGAAAACGGGCGTCGCCTGTTTCAAACCGTTGCGCACGGTGGGCCGGAATGTTGTTTTCCGTTGTGATCCGGGTAACCGCACCGTGTCTGAAATTATAGCTCTCCACATAATCAAACCCCATGGGCGAAGGTGTACTCACGTAGGATTCGGGATCCTCAATGACCATTGCATTGGCCTGATAATAGGCTGTCCAGTCATATAAGCTGTTATTTTCTCCCAAAGCTCGATTGGCATTGGCGAGCGCCTCATCATAATCCCCCATTTGAAGATAAAGCCGTGCCAAAAAGGCATAACCTGTCCCCAAATTGGGGTGTAGCACGGTCACAGATTCCTCCGGCAAATAAGGCAGGGCCTCTTCCATGTCAGACACCATAAAATCGTATATCTCCTGTATGCTCACCTGCTCGCTCGGCGCGTTGATATCGGCGCTCGTAATCAAGGGCACCGAAAGTTTGTCAGTGGCGTTGGAAGCTTCATAGGTGTCCGCATAGAAATTGGCCAGATTAAAATAACTCATGGCCCGTAAAACTTTGGCCTGTGCCCAAAGCACACGTTGTTCCCCTTCCGAGGCTTCGGTAGTGGCCAGCGCGTTTTCAATGATCAAATTGAAGGTCGAAATACTGGCATAACTCGCATAATAGGTGGTTTCGTCCGCACGGTTCAGGGCAATGCGATCTGCCGATTCGTCCCATAGATAATTGGCCTTGTCCAAAGGGCTGAAGGACAGGGTGGACTCATTTAAAAACCTATCGTTCAGTAAGTTCAAAGCCTGATTGACATTAACCGTATGGTTGGTGTATTCATTCCGGACAAAAGCCTCATAATCAGCCAATGTCATGGGGGTCTTGGATCCTTTGGGGACATCGTCCAAATACTCTTCACAGGAAGAGAATCCAACAAGCATTACCAAAGGACATATGATGTATGTATATATTTTTTTCATGATCTTACTTTTTGATTAAAGGTTTACATTGAATCCAAGTACAAAATTGGGGGTTTGGTACCCGCCCAGTAAATACTTGGCATCCCTACTTTTGGCCAGGGTAAACACATTCTCCACATTAAAGTTGATCCGTAGCCCTTTCATGCCAATTTTGGAAACCAGCTCGGATGGCATGCTGTAAGCCAGCGACACATTGCTTAATCTCATATGGGAAGCATCCAATATATTGATGTTCGCATCGGAATAAATCGATCTTAGGTCATAGCTGTACTCCGGATCATATTCATAGATCACCCTCGGCACATCGGTACGGGCCTCATCACCAGAATTCCTCCAACTGTCCTCGATGCGGTTGTTCACCGGTCTTATATTGGCAATGTATCCACCGGCCGCACCCGAATAGCTACTGTCAAACATGGGCAGGAACGTATTCCTGATCTTGTGGCCCATCCCATAAATGAACAGTGCGGAAAGTGAAAAGTCCTTATAGCTTATGGAGGTATTGAACGATCCACTCTGGATCGGAACTGTGGTACCATAATCCTCAATGGCCTCAAGATCTGCGGGATTATAGGATACCGGATTCTGTTCGGCATCATACACTTGGGGCAGTCCGGTACTGCTCAGCCCCGCCCATTGGTAGCCGTAAATGGAGTTATAGTTGGTTCCGACCCTGGGAAATTCGGACGGGTAGTCCAATTGTAGAAAGTACACTGGCGCTTCCACATTGACATAGGTCACCTCATTTTTGTTATGGGCGAACATGACCCCTACATCCCAAGAGAAATCTTCGGTCCTTAAAATACTTCCATTTAGGGAAACCTCAACCCCGCGGTTGACCATCTCCCCATTGTTCAGGGTATAGGTGGAATAGCCCCATCCTTCCGTTGGCACACCATTGCTGTTGGCCAAAAGGTCTTCTCCTTTCTTATGGTAATAATCAACTGTTCCGTTCAGCCTATTTTTAAATAGGGAAAAATCGATACCGACATTGGTTGTGGTGGTCTTCTCCCAAGACAACTGGGGATTGGGCCTGGAAAGAACATTTCCCTGCAATCCACCAACATTGTTATTGGCGGAGTAACTGGCCGTTAGATAGGGCGCTGAATTTTTTGCGATATTACCCCCAATACCGTAGGAAAAACGTAGTTTGAGCCTATTGAGCCAGGCCTTGTCCATAAAGGTTTCATTATGAAGGTTCCATCCTGCACCGGCCGACCAGGTCGGTTTGTTCTGGTATTTATTATCGGTACCCCATAGGTTGGAACGGTCCCAACGCAGGCTTCCCGTCACCGAGTACCTTGAATCATAAGTATAACCGGCGTTGCCGTACACAGAAACATAACGGTTGAGCAGTTCTCTTTCTGCCGAGAAATCATTTTGGGTCATGTATCCCCCAAAAACAGAACCATACACTTGCAGCAGATCCGCTTGATTGATCGGTGTATAGGATAAAGTTTGGGAGTCATAGCCATAACGGGTATGTTCGCTATATTCCAATTTGGAATGTCTCACCTCCGTACCGGCAATGGCGCTCAAGTGATGGACATTATTGAACAGTTTGTCAAAATTCAGTTGCTGGCGAAAATTGTAGGCATTGGAATATTGGTTGCTCCGGTCGGAAATATCCCCATAGGGCAAATTATATATAGCTTGGTTTGTCGGTGAGATGGTCACCAAGCCATTTACCAAAGAACGCACAGCATAGGAATCAGCACTTCTCAATTGATTTGAACGGTCAACCCCGTACTCATATTGGAACATGGCATTATAGGAAAAGGCATCACTGATTTGAACGTTCAATTTGGCAAAGGTCCTGTTCAAAAAGTTCTTGCGTTCCCTCAAGTTCCTGCCCAACTCGTCCATGGGCGTGATATCCATATTGTACAGTCCATAGGTGTCCATGGACTGTAGGGTAAAGGCATTGTAACGGGATTCAGCCGTTGACACAAAGGAAGATCCATCGGGATTGACCAACCTATCGTAGGGCTGATAGACGAATCCGGGGTTCAGGGCATTGTACGTTTGTTCCTTCCCATTGTTGAAAAACAGATAAGTACCCACATCCAATGTTAACCAATCGGTAATTTGTGCCGAATTGTTCAGGTTGATCCCCAGGGATTGCTCATCCGAGTATATATCTTCGAACTTATTGTCCTTATAGGTAGCTGAGGCATTAAAACTGTTGTTTTCCGTTGCTTTTCCGAAACGGACATTGAACTGTTGGTAATATTGATCACGCTTGGCATATCTATCCAAATCATCATAAAATTGGAAGCCCGATGCCGCTAAACGATTGAGCGTATTGTTCATTTGGGATTCTGAACTATTGCCGGCGTAAAAATTCAGCAGGGTCTGCATTCCCTGGCTGGTATATACGGCATTGTCCAATAAGGATGAGGCATAAGATGCCGCGCCCCCACCTTCAAGGTTGGGGTTGCCATTGGCCCAATCCCTCTCGAAACCAACAATGGCATCGGAACCGATCAAGTTCCCTGTATAGTATTTGTATGGAGATAGGGTCAAATTGCTTGAGAATGATACGTTCGTTTCACCGGCCTTGGCCTTTTTGGTCAATATGACCACAACGCCGTTGGCGGCACGGGCCCCATATATCGAAGTTGCCGCCGCATCCTTAAGTACCGTAATGCTTTCCACATCCTCGATATTGATGTTGGGTAGGTTTTCCTCCAAAGTATAGTTCGCGTTATACCTGGTCTGTTCCACGGGAAAACCGTCAATAACGAACAAGGGAGTGGTCAAGCCGTTCATGGAGGTCACGCCCCGAACGACCCCGTCACGAAGTCCGACGACCCTACCTTCCAGCACAGCGTCAAGGCTGTTCAACCGTTGTGCCTGAAAATCATCCGAGTCCAAAGTGGAATAGGAGCCTGTGACCCGTTCACTGGAAATGGCCTGGTACCCGGATTGGATGACCACCTCTCCCAGTTCCGTGGCACTTTCCTCCAAGGTCACGTTGATCTCATTTTCAACACCCACGGTAATCTCTTTGGTCTTGAATCCAATGTAGCTGAAGACCAAAACATCGCCTTGGTCCGCTCCAATCAGGTATTCTCCATTCTCATCGGTGGTGGTTCCCTTTCGGGTTCCTTGGACAATTATGGTCACTCCCAACAATGGAACACCATTTTTATCGGACACCTTTCCAGAAATTTGGGTTTCTTGCTCCTCCTCAGCCTGTTCCTGATGGCTTGGAGCGGGCGTATTTTGCCTTCGGGTGAGCACGATGTGCCTATCGATTATCTTGAATTGGACATTGGAGGCTGCAAAAACTTTTTGGAGCACATTTTCAATCCGCTCCTTGTTTACATGGATGTCAACGTTCCTGTCCACATTGAGTTCTTCACTGCGGTAAAAGAACCTAAACTCCGTAGTTGACTCTATCTGTTCAATAATTTCAAAAACGGTAGCAGATTCCATGTCCAGGCTTATCTTTGTGGTCTGGGCATAACCGGTTTCCGCCTGCATCTGAAAAAATACGATAAGAAAAAATGTGAGTGTGAGTTTCATCTTTAAATCGAACAATGGGGCAATGGTGCACCAATGATTCGACACGGGTTTAATTTTTTTCATAATTTTAATTTGGTTTTTGTTATTCAGACTTAAATCATTTTTTCATCGGGGGGTGTTGCCGCACCCTCCGATTCTTTTATGCCCTTCCCATTATTATATTTCATCATGAAATGGTCGGACACTGATCAAACCTAATGGTATCCCTAGGTTCAATTTTATTTTTTTTGGTTCATAGGCTATTGGTTTTTTTGTTAGTTAGTTGTTTGTTATGGTTATGGTATCCCCATTTCTGGTGTAAGCGAAGGGGGTATGTTCTCTACAGATTCTCAAAATTTTCTCCAAAGGTTCACCATAGGCAAAGGTTCCCGTAAACTCCATGTCGTTCAATGCCTCGTAACGATTTTCGAACCGAACGTTAAAATTTCGTTCCAGTTCCTTGAGGATAAGTTCAAAACGGTCGTCCACGAACACTAGTTTTCCTTGCTTCCAACCAATGTACTTGTCGATGTTGGCCTTTTCCACATCTATGGCGCCATTTTCATAAACTGCCCTTTGTCCGGGAACAATGGCAATGGGCTTGGAACCCTGGACATTATTGGAATGGTAAACGCCGACACTTCCTTCTACCAGTACCGTAAAGGTGTTTTTTTCATTTTTATAGCTCGACACATTGAACTCGGTACCGTACACTTGGGTGTTCATATCATCGGTCACAACCGTAAAAGGTCTTGTCTCGTCCTTGGAAACCGAAAAATAGGCCTCACCGTCCAAGAAAACATCCCTGGCCTGGTCTTTCAAAAATGTGACGGGGTAGCGAAGTTTTGACCCCGAATTCAAAAAGATATGGGAACCATCGGACAGGATCAGCTCAAACTTTTTTCCATAGGGCACGGTCAGCTGGTTATACTCCAAGGTTTCCCCATCACCATCACCTTTATCACCATCATCATAGACCAGTACATTGTATTGTTGGTTTACGACCTTGTCGCCCTCCGATGTACTGATGGCCCCCGATCGGGTTTCATTTATTGTTTTAATTGTTCCATCCTGCAGTTCCAATGTGATTTGAGGTCCGGTCGGTAGGGAAAGATTCTTGTCCGAAGTGAAAGAACCGTACTGATAAACAGCAATCGACAATGCCATCAGCCCCACAAAAACAGCGGCTATCCTTAAGATTGCCCTTGGTCCGAACTTCGTCTTTTTACTTTCATGGGAAACATAGGAGCTTGATTTCGAACGCTGTTCAACAATATGTTGCCACATCGAGTCAAAATCTTCCTTGGCAAGTCTATCCTCATCACTGGCCAATAGGCGTACCATCTCTTTGGCCTCTTCGACCACATCTTTCTTATCCGGATTTCGGACCAACCAATTGTCCCAAAAATTATCGGTCATGGAATCGCTGTGCAGGACCCATTTCTGGAAATATTCATCTTGGACAAAATCATCCAGATTAAAATTGTTGTACTTCATCTTGACCGTTAATTTGAACTTGGGACAACCCTAGTTTATTAACAAGAGAGAAAAAATGACTTTTTACTTCAATTTTATTTAAGTTTTTTCAAAAAAGTTGAAAGACCCCAGTATTAATGGGCTTTTAGAGAATAAAAATATTGTGGGCAATTTAAAGCGAGGACAATAATATCCCCATAAAAAGAAAGGTAACGAGTATGGAACGAAGCTGATGGATCGCTCTTGCCATAAGGTTATATACCGCTTTTTTGTCCAAGTCCAGTGTCTCGGCAATCTCCTGATAGCTCAGACCCCCGTTATATTTTAAATGGACGATTTCTTGTTGGTTCTTGTTCAGGGATGAAAGGGCTTTCTTTATTTTTTTTCGTTGCAAATCGAAATGTTGCTTTTCAATAAGGCTACGCTCTGGGGAAGGCTCACATCCAGGGGTAAAATCCCCATCGATATTTTCTGCCGTAACGGCCCTCAATTTAACGGCCTTGGCTATTAACTTTCTCCGAAGGGATTTGTAAAGGTAGGATTTGATGGACCTTACTTTGCCAAGGCGTTCCTTGGCATCCCATAATTCCACAAAAAGATCCTGGATGGCATCCATGACCAGTTCCTTATCCCTGACCAATTTGAGCCCATAACTGTACAACCGATCGACATTGTTCTTATAAATGGCCGCAAAGGCAGCTTCACTCCCGGATTGAAATTCGCTCCAAAGCTGTACATCGGATGGACCGGACACATTACCTGGCCCCGCCTTGGATACCTTACCTGCATCATTGGCCTCTGGATCCCGATTATTTGCAAAGTTCAATATCAATTAACAATAGGGTTTGTTGAATTCCAACCGATTATAGGTTGTTAAAGGTAAAATAAAAATTACAAAACCTTAATCATACCTTAATGTCGGAATCAAATAATTGAAATCAAAAGGCCTCCACAGCACACAGCCTATTAAACACTAATATCAATATCCATCACATAAAACAAAGGGCAAAGCCAAGACTGCAAGCCGAATTCCGTTAGCGATGGGACTATACAAAAAAAACAATAAAGGGGCTTAAAATAAACTTTTTTACCTACCGAAGGCTTGTGCACATATCCGCCGAAGGAGAGACGTATTCTCCTGTGTGCAGTTATTTTTTCCTTTTAAATGTTTGTATTACATTCTTGATATCTGAAATTGCTTTATCGCTTCCAGTCACGTAAGTGCCAACAAAAAGGTAATAACCTCCCTTTTTGTCAAACAAGATAACTTGATACATTTCCTCACTTTCGTTATCGTTGTTTTGGGCTAAAAGTTCAAATCCCTTCAGATTGTCAATCTTTACCTCGTTAATCCCTTTAGCCTGAATTATAGCATAATCGGCTGGATACTTCTTCAATCTTGCGATACAAAACAGTTTTTCGTTTTTAATCTCAACTTTTGCAAATGATTTGTCAGTCAACAATGTAGCTTTATCGACACTTTCTGTCGGTGTTTTCAAATCTCTGTTGAACAGCATTCCATTTCCAACGAAGGCTTTGAATTTTAGAGAGCCGACATTTTCATTAAGCGAATAATTTAGGGCTTCTCTTGGATTGCTTTCCGCTTCAGAATCCACCAAAAAATGTGGGTTAATGATTTATCGTTACATGTGGATATACAGTCCCCATATTTATAAATTTTAGACGCTTACCCCAAAGAGATAACCCACGAATGCAGAAAGTCCCATGGCGATTGTGCCCCAAATGGTAATCCTGACCATTCCCTTCAACATATTTGAACCACCGGTTTTTGCGGCCGTTGCTCCCAAAATGATCAAGAAAATAGTTGTAAATCCATATAGCCAATATTCCATTCCTTTTATTGGGGCAAAAAGAACGACTAAAAGAGGTAACATGCCCCCAACAGTAAATGCAGCACCTGACGCCAACGCGGCCTGAATCGGGTTGGCTTTACTAATCTCATTGATGCCCAATTCGTCCCGTATGTGCGTTCCCAGGGCATCGGCCGCAGTTAGTTCTTGGGCAACTTGCAGCGCTGTTTCCTTTTTCAGCCCTCTTTTTTCATAAATCTGGGCCAATATGTTCAACTCTTCTTCCGGCATTTCGACCAGTTCTTTTTTTTCTCTTTCGATATCTGCCTTTTCGATGTCGGTCTGTGAGCTTACAGATACATATTCTCCTGCTGCCATTGATGCCGCTCCTGCCACAAGGCCGGCCACCGTTGCTAAAATAACAGGCTCATTTATCGAACTCGCCGTTGCAACGCCGATTGCGAGACTGGAAATGGAAATTATGCCATCATTGGCCCCCAAAACGGCCGCCCTTAACCAATTGCTCCTGTGGATGTAATGACTATCAAGGTAATTGTCGAGTGTTAAATTTTTCATTTCTTGCCCTGTTTTGGTTGCCATTGGGCCTAAGTTTAACTGAACTTTTTGTGAGCCATCAAATAAACCTCCTAGTCTTGTTTTTTACCTATAATGCGAGGTGTGATGTCATTGATTTTGATTAAGTATTGGGGTGATCCAGTGACCCAATGTAAGAAAATCCTAGAAAACTTGTGAAGAGTCAAATAAGGATTTTACATAAGGTGTACGGATAAATATAATAAACAAGTTGGAATTGCAGAAAAGCGGGTTCATTGCCAGTCCTAAAAGGGGTAAGGCTACAAAGGCTACACAGCTTCCTTATCATTCAATAAATCTTTGGGGGAGTACAGGAACTAAATGTAAGAATTTTCTAGAAAACCCTTACCTTGAAAATTTGGGTTCAATTAAAGTGCTAACCTAAAAAGCCACCCAAAATTCAAGTTGAAAAACTAGCCTATGGCCTAAAAAAAAAAGCCCCAAAAAGAGCTTAAAATGGGTTCTTTTTTCTGCTGTTCAAGGGCTTGTGCACCTGTCCGCCGAAGGGGAATGGTGACCATTGTTGCGCCACGTTATTTTAATATTTTTTTAATTCGTTCACTGTCAAGTTTATTCATTTTGCATAAAGGTTTTAAACTTTTGTCTACATAGTTATCTGTCAACAGAGATTTGTTCTTGCTCGATGTGTAATAAGAAGGTGTTGAAAAGCTCTTTGGGTAGTATTTTCTATCCGTTACGTGTTTAATTGATCTAGAGTCTTCAGAACAGATTAATTTACATTTAGTGGCAATTGAGATTGCGGGTAAATGAGGGTCATCAAAATCTTTATCTTCATTAATGTCTTCAACTTCGGCTTGTAGATTATCAATAGTTTTTTGACAGCCTTCTAATACTTTTCCAACATCTCTTAAAAGACGAATGATTGGTAAATATTTCGGTGTTTTTTTTAATTCAGCCTTGTATTTACTGCCACCATAAACCATAATTCCTTTTCCGACAAGAATCCATTCTAAAACTGGTTTAAATTCAGAATGTTTATTAGAATTTGGCGAAAAGACATTTCCAAAGCAATTAGTATCTATTATTATCGCCATACTATAATTCTAATAATTTAAGCTCCTCATCAATAAAAAAGTCTCGGTAACTTGTAGGAACTTTTTTTGAATAGGTTCCATCTTTGTTTAGTTCAATATTTGTAATTTTATTTCCATCTTTTGTTCTTTCAAAGAATAAAATTTTAGAAGTAAATTCGACTTCTTTTTTTGATGAACTAAGTTTGTAGCGTAGTCTATTTATTGTAAAATCACTATGCGTTTCAATTATGAACTTATTATTGTCATTTTTTGCAGCGTTGAATAAAAAACTTCCAAACGCAGATTGAGCTTTTGGGTGTAAGTGAACCTCTGGTTGTTGAATCGAAAAACAGGTTTTCCTAGTTGACAATACCTCAATTACTATTGGCAATGATTGTGAAACTCCGTAACCAACATTGGGAAGTTTAATCTCAATGTCTTTGTATTTAACAATTATCTCGAAAGGTGAGCTGTTTTTCTTGCCGAGTTCCCGTATTTCAATCTTATCAAATAAATTGCTGTCTTTTCCAAAAGATTCAAGTATCGAAATGATTTTATTTTTTTCCGAACTAGTTCGATTGCCTAAAATTTGCCTTAAAATAGAAGGTATGTGGTCACCTTCTGGTGAAAACTTAATTTTATAAGATTCATATGTTCGTTTTGCTTTTGCCCTAATGGGTGCTAACCATTTATAATTTGGGTATAGCATTTCTCGACCAAAAGATGTTCCGAATCTGAACTCATTATCGTTTTTAAGAATCTCACTGCCAATTAATCTTATTAGTATTGATAATGGGATTTGTTTTTGAGGAATATTTATTCTTTTGTATGTTCTTGAAAACTCAAAATCTAAAGCCCATTTCTCAAAATCTAAAACTTCAGTACTTTTAGTTCTGTAAGTAATTTGTTTCTTGGTGAACTTTATAAGAACATCATAATCTTCAATTTGAACTTTTGCTCGAGTAAGAATAGGAACAGATTTTTCCTCTGAAAATTCAAATATTACTCTAAATCTTCGATTGCTTTTGTTTTTATTGTCGTCCTCTTCACTAGGTTTCTCAATGCCGATTTGAAAATATTTGTCCTCAGTTTTCTTGTTTAGAATTTCCTCAAAATAACCTAATTCAACTTCGTTGTTGTTAAATTCATAGTTATACCAAAATTCAGGACTTGATAGAAGATTTATAATTTTAAGAAAAGATGTTTTACCTGTACTATTTTCTCCAACAAGAAAATTAACATCTTTCAGTTCCACAAATTGTTCTTTGAATCCTTTATAATTTTTTAAAAATATTTTTTCCATTTCGTTTTTCTAATGTGGTACAATTTGTTTATACTCCAATTTTCTTCATCACACCACCAAATAAGAGGTCTACGCCCAAATTTTGTGTTTTAATGCAAAGCATAGTTCACACTGTTCAAGGGCTTGCGCAATTATTACTATTGTTATTGGTATTAGCTTTTATTTATTCAACATTTCTTTATCAATATGGGCTTCAATAGTTTCGGTTACGGTATTCGCTTTAAATACAATTCCTAAGTCAATCATTTCTTGACTAACTGAAATATTTTTGTTAGAAGTAGGAATTGGAATGCTTATAATTTCGTTAACTGAATTTCTAAAAAAAACAGCAGCTACAACCCCTAAAAAATAAAGCCTGCTACCAGCAATTAACCCTCCTCCCTTATTTGTAAAAGAGCCTGAATTATATAAAAATACGGGACTTCCACTTGAACCGCCAAATACAGATGCGTCAATTAAAAACTTTTTTTCATTTTCAAAATCTACAGCATAATGTGTGGCAGTAGTTCCTCGTCTCAAAATTGGGGTGTAATTTTTCCTATCCCAAATTCCATTTGGATAACCAACAAAAGTTATGTCCTCAATTGCATCTATTTCTTTGATTTGAGAATCTGTAGGTATATTTTCAGATGAAATATGGTTGAAATATATATCTACGTTGTACCTTTTCTTAATTTCGTCTAACAATGGAATTAATGGCGTTACTGTAACATCTACATTTGGGTCAGCGTGTCCTTTCCATAATTTTTCAAAATCATTAAATTCAAGTCTAAATGAATTTCCAAGAGTTGGTTTCTCATCCTTTTTCTTCATAAAAGTAATTCCACCTTTTATCGCATTTTTAACAACGTGTTTATTAGTTACAATACATAAAGCATCGTTTCCTTTATACTTGTGCGAAAAAATAAAACCTGTTCCAGAACCATTTTCCCCTTTTGTATTTACTGTGTCAATTCTTACAGTTACAAATAGTAATTTTTCTGCTATAGATGTTACTTCCATTTCTTTCTTTAAATCAATGCCAATGTCTTAAATATCCAATTTTTATCGGCAATTACCGCCAAATAGGGTTGGATATACAAAAATTTTGCATTTTAAAACAAGGCACAGCTTTTTTATCGTTCAACAAAGTTTTGGGGGAGTACAGGAACTAAATGTAAGAATTTTCTAGAAAAGGAAAATGTGAATATCTGTAAGGGAATATTTAAAAGACAACGGATGCTAATTTTATTTTCAAAGTCCTGCTAGTTTAAAAAATTCGCTAAGCTTAATACCCTTTGCTTCACAAATTCTATTTAAAGTTTCAACGGGTATTCTATATTCGTTTCTACCTTTTATTTTTCTTACAGTACTTTCGTCAATATTGTGTTTAATAGCGAAGGAACTCTGGGATTTGCCTTCCTTTATCCAAGGGAGTAGCCACTCCTCGGTTATATAGCTGCATATTTCCACATTAATGTTTGACATCTAAGCAAAGGAATAGGATGGGAAATAAAATATCTCGGTCGTTCGACCGAAAACTGAAATATTTTATTATATTGCATCCAGTTATTTAAATTTGCGATTCTTCGTTTAGAACATATTTGAAGCAATCGCTTTGATTCTCGGATGGAAAACTGGTAATTTTTTATGCGAACGAGATGATAAGCAGTTTGCTCACGACCCGGGCGTGGGCTCACTTATCGTTTGCAGGGCATTTACCAGTGCCTCCGTCCGTTAAGTTGAGTTTCCACGCCCAACTTTTTCTTAGCGTTTGGTTTCTTTGGTCCTTTCGGGGCATCGCCCAACCATTTTGGGTTATGGGAAATATTTGGCAATTTTTTTATGTGGGGTTCACACCGTGTTGTTGTCCTGTTTTTGGGGCAGCGCACTCGGTGTTCGATATCCTGTTCAAAAAGAAGCCAAAGAACCCCGTATAATCCCAAGGCCACGGTTGTGGGATACACCTTACATACTTTTCCGGTTCACGATATCCTTTTGTCCCACCACCAACGACTACACTTTTAGGGCAACCGGCCCAATCACGAAACCATGGTCTTTTTTGGTTTAGGAATCCTATTTCCGAGAGCTTTTGCTCCTTGGACAGGATGGCCTATGTCCGAACCTTGATGTCCTTTTTGGAAGTTACGGCTTTTCCGTGACTTATGGGGCAGTGTAGAGAACAACTAACGCTTTAATTAAAAGAACTCAATTTATGCAACATTCAATAATATGCATGCGCAGGGGAACCCTACTTGTGCTCCTATATGTCTTTCTAATGCCCTTTCTTTCATTTAATCTGCAAGCGGGCACTTTCTTGGAACCACCACAGGCCACCGTTTCCGGCACCGTCACCGATACTTCGGGAAATCCCCTGGCCGGGGTGAACCTTGTGGTGGAATCCAAGCATATCGGGACCATGTCCGGTCTGGACGGTTCCTTTACCATTAATGCAGGCCCTGATGATGTGCTCATCTTTTCCATGGTCGGTTTCAAGACCCTTACCGTGCCCATTGGGGGTAGGGAAGAGGTCTTTGTTTCCTTGGAGGAGGATGTCACACAGTTGGGGGAAGTGGTGCTCAATGCGGGCTATTATACCGTTTCCGAAAAAGAACGTACCGGGAATATTGCCACCATTGATGCTACGGTCATGGAGAAACAGCCCGTGGCCAACCCCTTGGCAGCCATGCAGGGGCATCTTTCCGGTGTCAACATTGTCCAGAATACCGGGGTGCCCGGAGGGAGTTTTGAGATCGAGGTGCGCGGCCGTAATTTTATCAATGGGGTTTCCGATCCCTTGTTTATCGTGGACGGGGTGCCCTTTGGTTCCCAGTCCATGGGCTCCACAGATGTTTCAGGACAGATTTTTTCGGGGAATATCAGTCCGCTCAATGCCATCAATCCCAATGATATCGAAAGTATAGAAGTGCTCAAAGATGCAGATGCCACGGCCATTTATGGATCTAGAGGGGCCAATGGAGTGGTGCTGATCACCACCAAAAAAGGTAGGGTAGGGAAGACCCGGTTTGATGCCCATGTGAGCAGCTCCTTGGGTCGGGTCTCCCATTTTTTAGATCTCATGGACACCTCACAATATCTGGAATTGAGGCGAGAAGGGGTACTCAATGATGGTTATGGGGATGCCCTGGAAAATCCGGCCTATGACACTTTTTGGCCCGATATTACCTTGTGGGACAGCAACCGTTATACGGATTGGCAAAGGGAACTGATCGGTGGGACGGCCTATCGGAACAATGCCCAACTTTCGGTATCGGGGGGCAGTGCACAGACACAATTTTTGATCAGTGGGGCCTATCAACGGGAGACCACGGTGTTCCCCGGGGATGCCAACTATAAAAGAACCACCCTTCACAGTAATATCAACCATCGATCCAAGAACGATAGATTCAGGATCGATCTGTCCACCCAATATGCCCATGAGAACAACCTCATGCCCCGGTCGGACTTTAGCCTGAAAGCCTATACCCTTGCCCCGAATGCCCCGGCACTGTATGATGACAAGGGCAACCTGAATTGGGAAAACAATACTTGGGACAATCCCTTGGCCTCCTTGGAGGAAAAGTTCGGGGTGCAGACCAATACCCTTATGGCCAATGCCATGGTTTCCTATGGTCTATTTGACAATGTAGAGGTAAGGACCAGTCTGGGCTTTACGGATTACCGTTTGGAATCGTATAGGACATTGCCCAGTTCCGCACGGAACCCAAGGCTCAACCTGACCCCCCAGGGCTATTCCAACATGAGCATGAACCAATCACAGCGAAAATCATGGATTGTGGAGCCCCAATTGCACTGGAACAGGGAATGGAAGGACGTTTCGGTCGATGTATTGGTAGGGACTACCTTCCAACAGGAAACCACCCAACAGTTGGTGTTGCGCGGACGTGGTTTTCCCAATAATGGCTTGATAGAGAACCTGGCGGCAGCGGAACGGGTGGAATCCTTGACGGATGTGGACAGTGACTATAAATACAATGCCGTATTTGGCAGGGTCAACTTCAAGTACAGGGACCGATATATCCTCAACCTGACCGGACGGAGGGACGGATCATCCCGTTTCGGGCCCGATAGACAGTTCGGGAATTTTGGTGCCGTGGGCCTTGCCTGGATTTTTTCCGAAGCATCCCTCTTTCAAAACAGCACCCTATTGAGTTTTGGAAAAGTGCGGGGGAGCTATGGGACAACAGGGAGTGATAATATTGGGGACTATCAGTTTCTGGATACCTACACCATTACGGGGGACGATTATGATGGGGTTGCCATTTTAAGGCCAACAGGCATATTCAACCCCCTTTTTGGGTGGGAGGAAAACAAGAAGTTGGAACTGGGCCTGGAACTCGGTTTTTTTAAGGATCGATTGAACCTCAATGCCTCTTGGTATAGGAACCGCTCCTCCAACCAATTGATCGGGATCCCTTTGGCAGCCACTACGGGCTTCTCCGAACTGACAGGGAATTTCGATGCCGTAGTGGAGAATTCGGGAGTGGAATTGGATCTCCGTTCAGTGAACCTTGTCTCGGGAACGTTCAAGTGGTCCACAAGTTTGAACCTTACCGTGCCCAAAAGCAAATTGGTGGAATTTGAAGATTTGGAAAACTCCACTTTTTCCGATAGGTATATCATAGGAAAGCCGTTGTCCATTGTCCATCTCTACCATTCTTTGGGAGTGGATGCCGAAACTGGTCAATATCAGTTTGAGGATTACAATGGTGATGATGCCATCACCAGTTCCGAGGACCGCAAATGGGTGGAGGACCTGGCCCCGACCTTTTATGGAGGGATGGGCAATACCCTTGCCTGGGGGAATTTCACCTTGGATGCCTTTTTTCAGTTTAAAAAACAAAAGGCCTATAATACCCTGCGGTTCAATGCAAATCCCGGTTATCCCGGCAATGCAAGCGTTGAGTTATTGGACAGATGGCAAGAGCCGGGCGATATCAAACCATTTCAAATAGCTACCGCCGGATTGGCCGGTGGAGTGGATAGGGGCGCATTGCAACGAAGAAGCAGTGCCGCGGTCTCGGATGCTTCCTTTATCCGATTGCGGAATATATCCCTGAACTATAGGATACCCCATTTGGAAAATGGATTGGAGGTCAATGTGTACGTGCAGGGGCAGAACCTATGGACCTTGACCGATTACAAGGGGCCGGATCCCGAACAGACTTCCAATACACGACTGCCCCAATTGCGGCGGCTGACCTTAGGTGTCCAAGTAGGCTTTTAACTTAAAACAAACAGCATGAAAGATTTCAAGAAATATATCAAGAGTGTTTTAAGCATCTTTTTTGGTAAAGGTTGCTTACTAATTTTTCCCATAATGGGACTGATCGGTTGTTCCGATTTTGTGGAAGTGGGGCCTCCCAAAAATACCTTGGTCTCAGCGACCGTATTTAAAGATCCGGCAACGGTGGAGTCCGCATTGGCCCATCTGTATTTTGCCATGAGGGAGGAGGGGTTGGCCTCCGGCTACTTTGGACTGACCGCAAGAATGGGCATATATGCCGATGAACTGGATTATTTTGAGTTTGATCCCGAACTATTGGAGTTCCATCAAAACCGGGTATTGCCGCACAATGCGGATCTCTTGACCTGGTGGAGCCAAGCGTATCAAGTGATATACGGCGCCAATGCCATTATTGAAGGGTTGGAGGAATCCAATTCCCTGGAAGAAGGTGATCGGGACAGGTACATGGGACAGGCCCTTTTTGTCCGGGCCTATATGCACAGTATTTTGGTCTCCCTGTTCGGGGATGTGCCCTATATCACCACTACGGATTATACCCAGAACAACAAGGTGTCACGTATGCCACAGGAGGAGTTATATGATGCCATCATTGCTGATCTTTTGAGCGCAGTGTACCTATTGGAAACTACCGAGACGCAGAACGGGGAACGGGTGGTGCCCGACCAATATGTGGCCAAGGCACTCTTGGCACGGATGTACCTCTATACGGGCCAATGGGAACAGGCGGAATCCGTTTCGACGGTCCTTATCAATGCGTTTGAATTGGAGGATGATCTGAACAAGGTATTCCTTAAGGAATCAACGGAGACCATTTGGCAGTTGAAACCCGGAAATTCCCCCGTGAATACCCAGGAAGCCGGCCAAATGATCATCATCGCTGTTCCTGGGCAAACCTATGCCTTGACCGAAGGGCTTTTGGCAGCCTTTGAAGAAGGGGACGGGCGTAAAGTGGCCTGGGTAGATAATATATCCAATGCCGAGAATACGGTCACGCTTTCCTTTGCCCATAAGTACAAGGCCAGGGTAACGGAATCCCAATCCTTGGAATATTCCATCCGATTCCGTTTGGCGGAGCAGTATTTGATCCGGGCCGAGGCACGGGCGCAATCCGGGAATGGTGTTGGGGCACAACAAGACCTGAATGTCGTTCGAAACCGTGCAGGCTTGCCGGATACCATGGCAATTGGAGCGAATGACCTATTGGCCGCCATTCTAAGGGAAAGACGTGTCGAACTGTTTACGGAACAGGGACACCGCTGGTTTGACCTGAAACGTTTTGGTCTGGCAAACGAAGTATTGGGGAACCTTAAGCCCAATTGGGCGGATACGGATTTGTTGCTTCCCATTCCCGAGGCCGAGTTGGAGAACAACCCCAATCTATTGCCACAGAACCAAGGATATTGAACAGCTAAAGGAATCCCTGTGACCTAGGCCCGGATTGGATCTAGGCAGCAGGGATATCACCTAAAAACAAAGACAATGAAAAAGTTTTTTAGCATGTTGGGTTTTTGTATGATAACCCTTGTGTGCATGGCCCAGGCCATAGAACCTGTTGGTTCGGTCAAATATCAAAATTCGAAAACCCCATTTTTGGCAGCTTCCATAATTGAGGATAGGCTTGTTTTGGATATCCCCATTAGTTCTATGGAGGAACCCATACTTTGGACGAGGGTGGATGATGGGAACCGGTATGATTTCAAGCAGATAATCTTCAGACGGGACAGGAACAAGATTTATATGGAAGAGCATCGCATATGGTCAGAGGCAGGTATCTGGATACCCCTGAACGGGGATCGTAAATTGGAACGGAACATTTTGGGCGTTTTTCCCATTCTTGGGGATTCTAGCCTTGTATACCGAATTGACCTAACAGATGTGCTGTTCGATTCTTCCTTGGGATGGGAGTATTTTCCCAGTGGTCAAAAGGCTCCTGAATTGAATGTAGTGGAGGGAACCAAACAGCTGAATGGAGAAGTCATGGTCAAGGTCCATCTGGGTATGTCAAAGAAGGGTGCCAAATATACCCGACCCATGTATTTCAGTTTTATGGAACTGCCCGAACTTATGGAACACAGAAACTTTGATTATCGAATGGGTTTTTGGTTAGAACGTTCCAAAGGTTCAAGGAATCTTGGTAAAAACTATGTGGGCAGCACGGCAAGATGGCGGTTGGAAAAGAAGTTCAAGGACAGCAGGGTAAGTGTGCCCATCAAACCCATTACCTTTATCCTATCCCCGGACATTCCCAAGAAGTGGAGACCTTATATCAAAGCAGGGATTGAAGAGTGGTTGCCGGCCTTTGAATCCGTAGGCTTTAAGGACGCCCTTGTGGTCAAGGAAGTGGATAGCTTGGATCAGTGGACGGAATATGGCTTGGGCCATTCCATAGTAAAATGGACGGGCAACAAAAACATCCGTGATTTTCAAGAAGAAAGCAAAGGCTCTTCCGTGAACTTCGTTATGGACCTTAGATCTGGTGAAATTATCAAATCGGACCTTCTTTTGGGCAGTCCCATTACCCGTTTGATGGATGAGTATTTTATCCGCTGCGCTCCCCTGGATCCAAGGACCCGGGTCTATCCCTTTCCCGATGAGCTTGTTGGGGAATTGCTCCAATCTCTAACGGCCCATGAGACCGGGCATTCCTTTGGGATCAGGGATAACCACTATGGTGAGCATAGTTATCCCGTTGAAAAGATGGGCGATACGACGTGGTTAAGGCAAATGGGACATACGCCCAGTATCATGAGCTATTCGAGGCACAATAATATGGCCCAACCTGAAGATAAGGTCCCTCCCTCCTTATTGATGCAAAAGGTGGGACCGTTGGACCATTTCTATATCGAATGGGCGTATACCGAATTTCCAAAAGGCATTTCATCCGAAGAGAAGGAAGAACGGTTGGAACACATCATCCGAAGGCAGGACTCCGTTCCCTGGTATCGATTTATCAATGCAGGGTATGAAGTGATAGGGCCGGGAGCCACCGATGAGGTGGTGGATACGAACGATCCGGTCAGAGGGGCATCATTGGGTCTGAAAAACCTGGAGAGTGCGATTGCGCTAATGCCCAAAGTACATAAAGATCAAAAGGATCATCATAGGTTGGAACGTATGTATGGGGAGGCCTTGGAACTATGGAACAATACCATGAGGCATGTCCTTTCCTTGATCGGGGGATATGATGTCCAATATAAATCCATGGATCAACCTGGTAAAATGTACATGCCGATTTCCAGGGAATCCCAAAAGGAGGCTCTCGATTTTTTGATGGTGTGGGCCTTTGATCCACCGGAGTGGTTGACCAGACCGGATTTCATTTCGGAAATCACCTATTCCACTTATCCGGACCACATTTTGACCCGTCAACAGTTATTGCTGTTCGAGCTCTTACGCCCCAAGCGGATGAAAAGATTGGAACATATGCAGACCATCAATGGGTACGAAAGGATTTTGGAGTCTTATTTAATCGATTTACAAAAAGGGCTTTTCAAGGAATTGTATGGTAGTTCTGGTACTGTAGGGCGAAGAAAGCAGGAAGTGCAGTTGACCTATTTGGATCGGATGCTTACTGTCATTGATGAGGATCGGAAGCATTATGAGGCTCATGATAAAGGTTTTGTCCATTCCGATCATACCAAAGGCTTGATGATGGGCAATCTCATGGAATTGAAGAGGGAAATTGAAAAGCGAATGAAAAGAAACAAGCAAATGGAGTCCGTGGGGCACTGGAAGTTGTGCTTGAAGAAGTTGGATAGCCTTTGGCTAGCGGAAAGAGACTAGGACAGATAGTAAGGTTTTGTATAATATTCCACGGTTTGGTCTCCGTGGGAATTTTTGGATTAGCAATAAAGGTGTCCTTTTGGGACACCTTTATATCTTACAATGAAAGACAGGACTTATTCATCTCTCTCGTACAAGGGAATGGATAGATCCTCATCCAGATATACAAGAAAAATGCCTGACGTACATTGAATTTCTGAGATTTCCTCAACGCAATCAGTTTCCACAGGCTCAGGACCATCGGGAGTAGCCGCATAACCGGGCTGCATCAGGTTGCTTTCTTCCGTTGCGAAGGCCAGGCCGACCGCCATGATGATGGCGAAGGCCGGTAAAACAAGTTTTAAAAATTTAGATTTCATAATACGTTGTATTAAAAATTAATGCCTACTCTTTTCTAGGTTTTCGGCTTCCCCTGCTGTACAGTATTTTGATGTGATTGGAACTTGTATCGTTTATTGGACCAAAGTATGCCTAATAAGGCCATAAGCATAAAGGCGGTATTGAATAGGATATGGTCTTTCCATCCCATGGCCGAAATGACCCCGCCACAGGAACAAGGGATGGAATTACTGTATTTTAGAACGATGATGATATAAGTGGTGAACAGGCCCAATAGGACCAAGCTGGCATAAAGGGCCGTTTTTCGGTATTTGGGGAACCACAGAAGGCCTGCGATGACCAACTCTAGAAAGGGCACGCCCCAAGAGATCAAAGGGGCATGGGATGCAATATAGGGCATACGCTCCACCCTTAACTGAAAAGTGTCCAAATGCATCAATTTGCTGACCGCTGTATACACGAAAAGTATGGTCAGCAAAAGGCTGAACAGGGTAACAAACTTGGAGTGGATTCCTTTGAATGACATATCTTTTGAATTGATATGACAAAGTTCGTGAGTCCGATTTACTTGAAACGGAGCATTCCTTGATTCAAACGGAGTAATTCGTGTATTTTGAGTGGGTTAGCTTCTCAGGTCGGTTGGGGTTTTGCCGTATTTGTCCCGAAAGGCACGGGAGAAATGGGCGGCGCTCTTGAAACCGTTCATATGAGCAATCTCCTTTAGGGAAAGGTTGCTGTGCTGGATCAAGGTCTTTGACTTTCTAAGACGTTCTTGTGTTAGGAAACGAAAGATGGTGGTGCCATAGATCTGTTTGAAGCCATACTTCAATTTGTATTCATTCGTTCCCATTTGAAGGGCAAGGTCCTTGAGCAAGGGGAGGTCCTTGTCCAAGTTGTTGAGGATCATGTCATGGACCTCCCTGATCATTTGGATATCCTCCTGGGTCAAAGTAACCTTGTGCTCCTTGATCCCCTTGGTCACTTTGAGCTTATTTTTGGGCAATCCCGTTTCAAAGGGTTCCCCTTTGGAAAAGAAAACAGAGTTCAACACAATTTTCTGGCCGCTGCCATCCAAGGCCTGATAGACCGAAATTTGACAATCCTTGGCAAGCAAAAGACCATCCTTTGTGATGAGTTCCAGGAACAGTACCGTTTCCGACCGGTCCCGCTTCAAATGCTTCACCATCTTTTTTGTCCATACATTTTTGGAAGCCTCGGTCATGAGATCCGTGATATTTTTTCCAATGATTTCCTTTGGCAGCACTGACAAAAGGGAGCAGGTTCCGTTAGTGACCAATTCAATTTGCCCATGGTCATCCAAGATAAGGGACAGTTGGATGACACATTGTGGGGTGTTGTGCGCATTGGCAAAGCCCTGATGGATAAAGGCTGCCGCTATTTCCTCATTGACCATGTTCAGCAGGACCACCAAGGAGGCAATATTATCATTTTTATCGGAAGGCTCAAGGGAATAGAAGAAGTTGCCCTTGGCCATTTCCAGGAGCATCTTATGGATGCGCTTTACCCTAAAATCATCGGAGTTTGGCATGGTCATCGGTTTTTAAACAGTGGATCGTTTTGGCTGTTGTTGGTTTCATAGGGGTCCATGTTTTTTTAAGAAGGCCAAGGCCTCGGATTTTTTGGTAAAGGACCGGGTAGGGATCGTTTGCGCATGGGTGCCCAAGTATATGCTACTGATCACATCCGTGACCGGGGGATCGATCAAAAAGGCCAAAGCGGTTATCCATTGTGACCCTTCCAAGGCCAAATAGTCCCTTGCCGGCTTATTGACCCTTCGCACCTCACGGATGTTGCAGAGTACGGGCATTTCCCTTCCGTTTTGGAGCATCATCCTATCCCGGACGATGAGTTGGGCGGCCTTGAGGTCGATACATAGGTCTTTTTTATAAATGATGTGCATCAGCGCTTCGGTCAGCAGATAAATCGCGTATTTGTTTTCATGTGATCTTCTCATGTGGCGAAAACTGGTAAAAACCCTGAATTTACAAAAATACTTCAATCGGTTTCGTAACATGGGGACACTGTCCCAAATTAAAGGTATTTGACTTGACTGAAACGGAATAATACTTGATTGAAACGGAGTAAATGATTTAAGAATAATATTTAATCCCACAATTGCCATTACTTTTTAGGACAATTTAAACCAAACGATATGGCAAAGATCAAGCACCACAATTTTTTGAACACCGTGCATGAAGTGTTCACCGATGCAAAACAGGCCGGGGTACTGCACCTCTATGCTGGGGGAGAATCTTTTTCGGGGCGTACCATCAGGGTGGGCGGGAAGGATATGTTCCATTTTGGGACCACGGGCTATTTGGGACTGGAACAGGATGCCCGATTAAAAGAGGCCGCCAAGGAGGCCATTGATAAATACGGGACACAGTTTCCACTTTCCAAGTCCTACATTTCCAACCCGCTGTACGAAGCACTGGAATCATCCATTGGGGAAATGTATGGCCATCCCATTATCATTACCAAGAACAGCACGCTTGGCCATTTGGGGGTCATCCCCAGTGCCGTGGACGATGATGACGTGATTATTTTAGACCATCAGGTACACTGGAGCGTTCAGAACGCGGCCAAAATGCTCAAAACACGGAGCGTGCCCATCGAATTGATACGGCACAATAATTTGGAAATGTTGGAGGACAAGATCAAAAAGTACAGGGATTCCAAACGGCACATTTGGTATATGGCCGATGGCATCTATTCCATGTACGGGGACTATGCCCCGGTAAAAGAGCTGATGGAATTGTCCAAGACGTATCCACAGCTCCACTTTTATTTTGATGATGTGCACGGCATGAGCTGGGTGGGGCAGAACGGAACGGGCTACGTATTGGACCAATTGGGGGATTTGCCCGAGAATGTGCTCCTGTTCGGGACCCTGAGCAAGACCTTTGGGGCCAGTGGTGCCGTTTTGGCCTGTTCCAATTCAGAAATGTACGATAAGATAAAGACCTTTGGTGGCCCGCTGACTTTTTCGGCCCAGTTGGAACCGGCCTCCGTGGCCACTGCCATCGCCTCGGCAAAAATCCATCTGTCTCCTGAAATATATGAACTGCAAAAGGAGCTTCGGAACCGTATCGATTATTTCAATATATGCCTGTCCACTACCGAGCTGCCCTTGATAGACCGGAACGAATCCCCGGTATTTTACATAGGAACAGGAATGCCCAAGACGGGCTATAATTTTGTGAACCGACTGATGGGGGAGGGGTTCTATATCAATCTGGGTATTTTTCCAGCGGTACCTGTCAAGAACACCGGGGTACGTATTACTATTTCACGGCATAACGAAAAGCCTGAGATCAAGGGATTGGTGGAAGCAATGGAATATCATTTCCCTCTCGCCCTGGAAGATACCCAGACGAATCCCGAAAGGGTCTTCCATGCTTTTAAATTGGAACATAAGACTCAAAACGAACCGCAGGCATCCACTGAACTGGAAATCGAAACTTTGGATTCGATTGACCAGGTCGATAAAACACAATGGAACCGCTATATGGGTGGACAAGGGGTCTATGATTGGGAGGGACTGCAATTTTTGGAAGCGGCTTTTCAAGGAAACCCTTGTAAGGAACACAATTGGTTGTTCCGGTATATCGTTGTCAAGGATTCTAACGGTATTCCCATCTTGATGACCTTTGTAACCCTTTCCCTTTGGAAGGATGACATGCTTGCCCAATCACAGATATCCGCTGCCATGGAACAAGAGCGGTTGGAAAAGCCTTATCATTTGACCTCTATGGTTCTGTCCTTGGGTTGTTTGTTCACGGAGGGGAACCACCTGTATTGGGATACATCACATGAACAGGGGGCTGCTGCAAGGGTGTGCCTTTTGGAACTTTTGGAAAAAATGGAACACCACTTGGGTGCAAAAATGACGGTGCTGCGTGACTTTGAAGCAGAATCAACTTGGAACGAGACGCTTTATGGCCATGGGTTTTTGCGGGTGCAGATGCCCAACTCCTGTACCGTTGACCTGAAAGGGATTGATACTATGGAAACCTATATGGAACAATTGTCATCCAGAAACAGAAGGCATTTTCGGAAGGATATCCAACCGTTTTTTGACTTGACTCAAATCGAAACCACTTCCATGGCCGATGCTTTCCAAATACAGGAATTCAAACGCCTTTTTGGAGAGGTACAAAAAAGGAACCTCGGCCTGAACACCTTTTCATTTCCAGACCAACTGTTTGACTTAATGAATGACAATGAACATTGGGAATTTATAGTTCTTACGCCAAAAGGGAAACCCAAAACCATCCTCGGGGTGATGTTCTGTTATATCAATCAGTCAGCTGTCTATGTTCCTGCCTTTGTCGGCATGGACTATGACCTTTTGGAAACCTATTCGACCTACCGCCAATTGCTGTACCGGACCATTGAACGGGCCTTGGCGCTGAACATGCCCAAAATCGATTTTGGGATGACGGCCTCCTTTGAAAAACGGAAACTCGGGGCTGTTGTCCATGAAAAATTCGCCTACCTCCAGACCAATGATAATTTTATTCTGGAATTGCTCGGAATCATGGAAGGACAGCATTAATGGTCGATTGTCATGAAGTACCAAAAGTTGCTATCGGAATTTGAGGGTCAGTTGGAGGCCTTGGAAAGCGGGAACGGTGATATCCTTTACAAAGCGGAGAAAGGCATTGCGATTGTGGAGAAGTGTATCCGTAAATTGCAGAAACAGATTGTGGGCAAGGACTTTGAGACGCAATCCGATGAGATTTATTTTTTCAAGCATGTCAAGCCCCAGATCTTTAGCAAGCTCATCTATTATATCAGGCTCTTCAGCATTGAGAGCAAACGCCCGCGGGGAAAGGATGTGGCCCAGGTCAAATATCTCCAGCAGCAGATTGATAAGCTACAGACCTTTTTTAACGACAACCTTGAATTCTATAACTATTACCGGCGTGGTGCCATGTCCATGGACGAACAATACTTTGTTCGCGGCAATCGGGACCTGCGCATGCCCCTGGAATCTTTTCACTTTTTGATCGATGACCAGTTCTCCACCTGTCAGGACGGCACGGTGGCCACCATCATGGCCTATGACATGCTCATTGTGTATCTGAGAAAGGAAGTGGACGATCTCAATAACAATATGGAACCTACAAAGAACACACCAATGGAAAAACCATCAAAACTTTTTTGGACCGGGAGCAAGACCGACCTGATTGAACTGTTGTATGCGCTCCATGCCAGTGAGTCCATCAATAGCGGCACGGTCGACATCAAGGAGATGGCCTCCCATTTTGAACATTTTTACAATATCGATTTGGGCAACTACTACCACACCTTTATAGAGATACGGTCAAGAAAGACCAGTAGGACCCGCTTTTTGGACAAGCTCATTGAACTGCTTAACCATCGCATGGAATCCTTGGACGAATAACCGAAAAAATCCCCAACTCTATGCTAAGATGAAGGATTTCAATTTTGGCGTAGTACATCATTGTTGATCCAGATATTGAAAAAATTCATCAAAGCACACCTTTTAATGGAAAACATTCTCCAGCTTGGAATGATTTTAACGCTATGGTAGAAAAAAATGCCTTTAACAACCTGTAATAGAAAATATTCTCTAAAAAATGAATTAAAACAGAAAATATTCTATAAATTTGGATATTGAAAGCAACTATAATGGAAAAAAATAGACCAATCCATTTACAGGAGATTATTTTTTCTTCCAGTGACAAGGCATTGAGCAAACAGATTTCCAAACTGGAAAAGGAAGGGCAAATAAGAAAGATCGCCCCGCGCATCTATACCTCCAATTTTGTGGATGAGCCCAGGGAGATCATTAAAAAAAATATTTTCACGATTCTCGGGGCCCAATATCCCAATGCCGTTTTGAGCCATAGATCGGCATTGGAATTCAAGCCCACTGCTGCGGGACATATCTTCGTGACCTACACCTATACCAAGAATATCAAGCTGCCCGGGATTACCATTCGTTTTTTGGAGGGAAGGGGGCCTATGGACGGGGATACCAAATTTTCGGGCAATCTGTTCGTATCACAGCAGGAGCGGGCCATTCTTGAAAATTTGCAGGTATCCAGAAAA
The DNA here is from genome assembly GCF_013911645.1 of Allomuricauda sp. Classification (GTDB taxonomy): domain Bacteria; phylum Bacteroidota; class Bacteroidia; order Flavobacteriales; family Flavobacteriaceae; genus Flagellimonas. The sequence continues at coordinate 1,039,907 of NZ_JACESV010000001.1, read as the reverse complement.
CAAGGTCCGGAATCAAAGACAATACCGCTTCCGGAACTTGAGGAAAAGCTGGAGCAGATTGTTCGTGTCAAGGGAGAGAAGGGGCTGAACGCGACCAGGGACCGTGCCAAGAAAATTGCTGTAGAATTGGGGATGAACAAAGAATTTGGAAAACTGGACAAGTTGATCAGTGCCCTGTTGACCACCAAACCTTCAAAACTGTTATCCTCTCCGGTTGCCCTGGCCAGGGCCTTTGGGAACCCATATGACCCCGCTAGGATTGCACTGTTCGAAAAACTTTTTCAATATTTGAAGCAATTGGAGTTTAGACCCATCCCAGAGGTCAATGGTACCAAAACGGCATTTAGGAACTTTGCTTTTTATGAGGCCTATTTTTCAAACTATATAGAAGGGACCGTATTTGAACTGGAAGAGGCCAAGAACATTGTACGGACAGGAATGCCACTTCCGACCAGGGATGAGGATTCCCATGACGTGTTGGGCACCTATGGCATTGTCAGCAACAAAAAGGAAATGGCCCTGACCCCCATGACGCCCGAGGCATTGATCGATATATTGCAATACAGGCACGGGCTATTGCTGGAGGCCAGAAAATCAATGAACCCAGGGCAGTTTAAGGATAGGAACAATAAGGCCGGACAAACCCATTTTGTGGATTTTAATCTGGTACGGGGGACATTGATCAAGGGGTTCGAGTATTACAGGGTCCTAAAAGATCCTTTTTCAAGAGCGGCCTACATCATGTTCATGGTAAGCGAGGTACACCCTTTTTTGGATGGAAATGGTAGAATGGCCAGGGTGATGATGAATGCGGAACTGGTCAAGGAGGGTCAGAGTAAAATTTTGATCCCGACAGTGTACAGGGATGATTATATTGGGGCTTTGCGGCGTTTGACCAGACAAGGGGACCCAGCGGTATATGTGAAAATGTTGAGGAGGGCCCATGAGTTCAGTTCGACCATTCTGGCAGAGGACATGGACAGGGTTGAGGCCTATTTGGAAAAGTGCAATGCGTTCAGTGATGAAGAGGGGACAGTCCTTAAGTTCAACTATGATGATCGGCCTTGAACGAAGGTCGCACATTGAAATTATGGCATACAAGAAGAAGCTGTTCTTTTTTGCATCAATATCTATAATAGAAGCATAGCTGGATTGGGGATGGACCCTAGGATCAGGTTGCTGGGAAGCCCATCGATATTCCAACAACGGATGTAATCCTTGGATGAGTGGATCTTGGATTTTCCCCAAGGTGGTACCCACCTTGGGAGTTTTGTTTTTGGGCCTGCTAAGGGCTCTTTTTTGTACCCTGTTGCACCGTAGAATTGATTACCATGTATCAAATCACTCCATTTGTGACCAAATTTTATGTTGCAAAAATCTTTCCCAAGGTGGGTCCCATCTTGGGAAGTTTTTCCAAAAACCTTTTTGAGTTTTGTCCTTGAAAGTCAAATCGATGGAAGGGCCATCAAATGAAATGACAGTAATGCGATGGTCCTTCTTTTTAAAACTCAGAAACTATGGGAGCGACCATTATCACAACACAAGACCTGATGGAGTTCAAAGTGGAACTTTTGGAGGACATCAAGGAACTATTGCAAAACCACAACGGCCCAATGCCCAAAAAATGGCTAAAATCCAACGAGGTTCGGGAACTCTTGGGAATTTCTCCCGGTACTTTGCAAAATTTACGTATCAATGGCACATTGCCCTATACCAAGATCGGTGGCGTCCTCTACTACGAGTACCATGAGATTATGGAGGTATTGGAACAGAACAAGATACATAATCGTATCTAGGTTTGGAAGAAGTCAATTATATCAAACATCTCAATGGGGTTTTTGAACAATTCTCCAAGGACAGTCGACTAAATCCCACACATATCAGCCTCTATGTGGCCTTGTTTCAATTCTGGAACACCAACTACTTTAAATCGGAGTTCTTTATCAACCGGGACGAGGTCATGCAGTATGCCAAGATCGGATCCAAATCTACCTATCATCGATGCATCAAGGAACTCCACCATTGGAGTTATATCGTTTACACCCCATCCCACAATCCTTTCAAAGGGAGTAGAATCAAGATGTTCGATTTTGGGACAAGTACTGGACAAGTGGTGGACCAAAGCCGTACCCATATCGGGACAAGCAATGGACAAGCAGTGGTACCTATAAACAAACATATACAAACCTTGGAAAACCAAAAAAACAATAACAAACGGGCCGATTTTAAAAATCTGGATTTTGATGGTTTGGAAAACATGGGCAAACAGAAGGCCAGTGTCCCATATCGGGACAACCTTAAGACCAAGAAGCACAAAAACTACAATGAACCCCTGTGAAGTACCATGCCCCACATATCATCACCGAAGGAGCCATTCAATATCCGCTGGGCACCCTCAAGGGCAGGGAAATCCATTACGATTTTGAAAAGATCCTTATCTATCTTGATGCCAAGGGAAAGCTCCTGTTCGGCAAAAAGTTCAAGATTTACCGAGAGGATCGGGATACTCTTTACAAGCTCTGCCTTTATTTTATCCAAGACAAGGCCCGCTGCTCCCAATTGGGCATTGATATCAACAAGGGCCTTCTTCTTTCCGGACCTGTGGGATGTGGCAAGACCAGTCTCATGAAACTGTTGAAACACATAGTCCCCCATCAACGTCCCTATGATGTCATCCCCTGCCGGAACATTGTCTTTGGCTTTAACCATATCGGTTATAAGATTATCGAAAACTATGGAAATTCACAGTTTTTCTGTTTCGATGATCTGGGTGTTGAACCCACTGGCCGGCATTTTGGGCAAGACTGTAATGTCATTGGGGAGATACTGCTCTCCCGCCATGAACTCTTTATCAATGAAAAACGTAAAACACATGCCACCACCAACCTCAATGCCGAAGAACTTGAAGAACGCTATGGCAATCGTGTACGTTCTCGGATGCGGGAGTTGTTTAATTTGGTGGCTTTTGATAAAAAGAGTAAGGATAAACGAGTTTAATCTTTATACTAAGATTTGGCAATTATATAAATTTACTGCCGAATCTTAGTTTTTCGTATATTTGTATAAAGCAATAGGAAATCGCAAACAAATCCCTACATATTGATGCACTAAAGAACAGTTTTGATAAGGAGCAAATAATTACCGTTGCTGATATTATTGAGTTTTATGGCCAATTTGAGGAGAAGGTAAAGCGTTCCACCATTGATTGGAGGTTGTATAAACTGACTCAAAAAGGTATTCTTTATAGACAGTCCAGAGGCATCTATTCACTTACCGAGAAAAAAAAGAAAACCTATACACCTGAAATTACGAGGTCGCTAAAAGTTCTAGCGGGTAAAATTCATAATCAATTTCCATATATTGACACCTGTTTGTGGACAACAAAGTGGCTTAATGAATTCATGTTGCACCAACCTGGAAGATTTTATACCGTACTGGAGGTCGATAGGGATGCCGCCGAATCGGTATTCTATGCCTTGAATGATATGGGCAAGGAGGTGTTCCTAAATCCTTCCCAAGACATATTGAACAAATATGTGTCTCACTCAAAAAATCCCATCATTATTGTCCCACTTATTACGGAAGCTCCTGTTCAAGAGGTAGATGCCTTTAGTACCTGTTCCTTGGAAAAAATGTTGGTGGATATCTACTGTGACCCGGAATTGTTCTCTACATTTCAAGGTGCAGAATTGAAAAGAATTTACCAAACAGCTTTTGATCGATATAGCATTAGTATAGCCAAGATGTTAAGATATGCGGATAGAAGAACGAAGAAAGCTGAAGTAGAATTGCTTATATACAAACAAATAAACGGCAGTTAATGGTAATTACTGCCAAATCATAGTAAAATGATAGATACGGAATCCCTGACAAAAAAATGGATAGATCACATGGCCAAAGAGAATCGGTCAGATTCCATTTTGGTGGAAAAAGTGGTGCAGGCACTTTACTTGTTGGAACAACTTGTGGAAAGCGGTTTGGAATTTATTTTTAAGGGAGGAACAGCCTTGATGCTTTTGCTTCCTGAGCCTAAAAGGTTTTCTATTGATATAGACATTATCGTTTCAAAAAAGCCAGAAGATTTGCACACTATTTTTGATGCTCTAATCAAAACTTCTCATTTTAAGGGTTGCGAAAAGGATGTCAGAAAACAAAGTCTGATATAGAAAAAGCGCATTATAAATTTTTTTATAATCCAGTTACGAATACGCTTTCTGACCAGGAATATATTTTACTCGACATTTTATTTGAGGAGAGTCACTATGGGGAGCATACCGATATGATTCCAATAAATTCACCTTTTGTTCAAATAAAGGGTGATCCAACATATGTTGCCGTACCTACCGCAGAAGCCATTCTTGGAGATAAGTTGACCGCTTTTGCCCCAAATACCACTGGTATTCCTTATGGTCGGGATAAGGAAGTGGAAATTATCAAACAATTGTTCGATGTGGGTCACTTATTTGATATGGTGTTTGATATTGAAGTAGTATCAATAGTTTTTGATCGATTTGCTAAAACAGAACTTACCTAGAGGAATATTAATGAATCTCCGGAGGTGGTCTTGGAGGATACATTGGAAACAGCCATGGTTATTGCAACCAGAGGGAAATCTGGTAAAGGACAATTTGCCGAGCTCCAAAAAGGGATTCAAAATATCAAAAATTATATCTTTTCAGAAAATTTTCATCTTGAGAGAGCTATGGTTCCTGCTGCCAAAGCTGCATATGTATCTGCAATGATACAAAAGGGTGCCAAAGAAATTCATCACTTTTCAGATCCGGAAGAAATTGTTGATTTGATTATTGAGCAACCCAACGAAACAAGGTTGAACAAGCTAAAAAAAACCAATCCAGAAGCATTTTTCTATTGGTGGAAAACCTTAGAATTAAAAAAATAAATCACAAGCTACCCATTGGTCAAAATCAAAAAAAGCAGTTTTCACGACCATAAGCATACTTGATTTTTTCTTTATTTAACATTCATCTGTTGATTTGCCATAAATTCTGTGCTCAAAACCCAGCAAAACGCCCCATTCCAAAGCAGTTGATATTTTATTCACAAATAACTGATATTCAATTGTTTGAATTCAATTCTATTATACCTTTCACATATCAAAAATCGTCTAATCCCAAAGCGTTTACGATATGCGAAAATCACTGTTCATCACCATTCTTTTCTTATTTGTTTCCAGTTCCATTTTGGCCCAGATCGGGGGTATCGAGGATTCGGTCAATGATATTTCCGATACCATCCGGGCCATCTTCCCCATCATTTTGGGCGTTATCTTTTTGGTGGGCTTTTTGTTCAATGCGGGACACTTCTTCGGGGAGAATTCCGATCTGAAAAAAGGGATAACCCGTGTACTTGTCTTTGTCCTGATCGCCGGGGCGGTGGTCGGCATCTTTACTTACCTCATTGGAATCGTGGTGTAATGAAAAAATACGAGGTCTACCGAAATATCCGCAAACGGGCCATGATCATGGGCCTGCCACTATCCTTGTTTGCCTTGCTAATGGTATCGGTCATCGGTTCCCTGCTGATCATCATATTTTCCTTCAGTTTTGGTGTCATCGTAGCCCTGCTGCTGTTCAATGCCCTGTTGTTCGGGGCATTGGCGCAGTGGGCCAAAAAATCCCAATTATTTGCTATCCAAAAGGTCTTTCCTCGGACCATCAGCAACAAACGCTTAAGCCCCTTCTCCTATGCATAAGATCAACCTAAATTCATATCATCCCATTCTGGATATCCAGGGGCATACCGTGTTTGCCAACAACGGCAATGTAGTTTTGTGCTATGAGGTGGCATTGCCCGAAGTGTATTCCCTTTCCGAGCCCGATTTTGAGGAACTGCACAGTATGTGGTTCCAGGCCTTCAAATCCCTGCCCTCGGGAACGGTCATCCATAGGCAGGACAACTACCAAAAAGTGGGATATGATGCCGGGCAATTACCCGATCGTACCTTTCTGGAAAAGGCCACCCATGATTATTTTAAGGGCAGGGAATACCTAAAACATCAAAGCTTTCTGTTCTTTGTACTCCCCTTGGACAAGGCCCTGAATGCGGCCAAGTATGTGAACCCCTTTCGGAAAACGGAAAAAGGCTATTATCGAAAATTGGACGTCCAGGTAGCGGAATTCATCACCGCGGTGAACGATGCCGTTTCCTACATCAACAATGGCCAGAGAGTGTCACTGGTGCCCATGGCACCCGCCGGGATTCTCACCCATACGAACGATTATTACAATGGTTTCAATCAAGATTTCGATACGGATATTTTATTGGGCAAAAAACATATCGAGATCGGCGACCATTATTTTGATGCCATAGCCGTCAACAATGAAGGGTGTTTTGGAGGAACGGTCCAGAGCAGTAAGATCAATGAAAAATTCACCTCGGATGATTTTACGTTTCATCAAGGGTTTATTGATGGGCTGGGACTGGACCTTAACGAAAACCACATCATCAACCACATCCTCTATCTGGATGACAAACACAAATGGCGCAAACTCTTGGACAAGAAAGTGGAGGAGCTCAGCAAAAGTTCCAATTTTGGCTCCCAGAACAAGGTCGTCCTTAAAAAGGTCCAGCATATCCTGGACCGGATCAATACCGATGATTCCTCACGCATCATCCGCGGCCATCTCAATCTTGTTTTCTGGCATTCGGAGGCGCAACACTTGAAACGAATCGCATCCCAGATCAAGGCAGGATTTAAAGAATTGGACATCGTGCCCTACCACCCCAATGGGGAGGAACGCAAGCACTACTTTTTGAACTCGAATCCCTGCCATGCCACCAACTTCTCCAATGAGGATCTGTATGTCACGGATCTGAAACATGCCCTCTGCCTCTACATCAACAACACCAACTATAAATCGGATATCACTGGGATCCTCTTCAATGATCGCCAGCACAACATCCCCGTATTCAAGGATGTTTGGGACGAACAGAAAAAACGCATCAAGGCCCGGAACTTTGCCATTTTTGCACCTACGGGGGAGGGCAAATCCTTTTTGGCCAACAATATGTTGCGGCAGTATTTTGAGCAAGGGATCCGACTGGTCCTTATCGACTTGGGAGGCTCCTATGCCAAGTTTGCGAAGCTCTATCCCGATCAACATATCATCCTGCGTTATGAGCAGGGCAAAAATTTGGGCATCAATCCCTTTTTCATTTCAGATGAATCGGATCTGACCCCGGAACGTTTGGAAGACCTTGCCATTTTTTTATTGGAATTGCTGGCCGTGAACCAAGCTTCCAAATCCCAGGAAGTGGCCATGAAAAAGGTGCTGCTCCATTATTACAAAACTGTACGGGAACACCATTCCCTTGCCTCACTGTACCGGTTTGTGGACCATCATAAGGACAATCTGATCAAGGAGCTCCATATCAGGGAAGAGGATTTCAGTGTTTATGGATTTCTGCACATCCTATCGGAGTATGTGGCGGGTGGCCTGTACAGCTTCCTGTTCCATGTTGGCGAGGACCAGGCCTATACCATCGAGGACAAGCGGATGATCATCTTTGAACTGGACGAGGTGCGGGACAACAAGGAAATCCTTTCGGTGATGCTCAAGCTCATCAAATCGGCCATCCAACGGACCATTTGGAGAAACCGTTCGGAGCGGGGCATTATCCTCTTCGATGAGTTTGCCAAGCAGCTGAAGTTTGCGAACGTGCTGGAAAGTGTGGAATTCTATTATCAGGCCATCCGGAAGCAGAACGGGGCCATTGGCATCATCCTACAGTCCATCAACCAATTGCCCAACAATTCCACTTCCGCGAGCATTTTGGAGAATACCCAGGTCATTTACAGCCTCCGTAACGAAAAGGGCTATGATGAGCTGAAAACCAGATTGAACCTATCATCCCATGACCTGGACCAGCTGCGGTCCATCCGCAATAACCTGACGGGGGATAGGAAGTACACCGAAATCTTTATCAAAATCGGAAAGGAGAGCAACATCTTCCGTTTGGAAGTCCCGCCCGAAGTCTACGCTGCCTATCTCACCGATGGCTCAGCAAGCACCGAGATTATGCACCTCTATGAAGAAACCCAAAACATGGAACAAGCCATCAAAGCATTTATTCACCTTAACAAAGAAACCCTATGAAGACTACAAAGCTACAAGCCATCAGGAAAAAAGCTCTGACCTTGGTCATGGCCCTAACCACTAGCCTATTATTGCCAGCAGGCGCTGCCTGCCAGGGGATGCCGGTGTATGACAATACGAACTTTATCAGTATGACCAAATCGCTGGTGGAGTCGGCCAAACAGACCTCAGAGCTATTGAAGACAGTGCAATTTCTAAAAGAGCAAAAGGACAATATTGTAAAGGTCAACAATACAATCAAACAATTGAAAGCCCTACAGGAGCTGACCAAGAACAATGAGACCCTGTTCCGAACCGTGCAACGTGATTTAAGGGACATCTTAAATTCCCCCTATATCAAAGCTGGGGAAGTGGAACAGGTATCGCGCTCTTTTGACCAAATCATGGATACCGCCATTGACGATCTGGATTTTGTCAACCAAATCCTGTCCAATGACTTTTTAAAAATGACCGATGCGGAGCGTACTGCCATTCTGATGGAAAAGAAGAGGCGGTCCCAGGAAATGGTCGCTGAACTTCAGGTCAAGACCCGACGGTACCGGGAGATCATCTCCTTTCGGAAGATGCAGGACATCATTAATAACAGGGAAACCGAATATTGATGATGGCGGGGTTCTTTTTGGGCATAGGATTGGAGTATGTGGACGCGGTCTTTCAAACGATAAAGGACAGTGATTTTTCACAATATACCATCGTGGGGATGAAGGCCTTGGCCGTACTGTTCTTTTTGGTCAACATTCTGAAGAAATACAACGAAGGCATCGCAGCTACCGATGGGCATACCTGGGGACTCACCCCCACGGAACTGGCCAAGAACTTTTTGATCGTGCTCTTGGTGATATTCTCCACAGAGGTATTGGGGGTTTTTGACGACATCTTGGTAGCCATTGAATCCCAATACCGGGACACGGCTCCGGCACTTCTCCCCTTACAACTGCAGGACGTGGATCTGGAACGGGATGTGGGTGCCCTGGAAGCCGCCAAAAAGGCCATGGCCCTGTTATACGAGGCCCTGGTCACGCCCTTGTACGGTTTAAAGGTGCTGGCCTTTATCCTTGGGGTCATGCTTTGGTTGATGGACCTGTTCATCTATCCCTTGTTCTTGGCAGAGCGGTATTTCCTGTTGGGGGTCATGCAAGCGTTTTTCCCCTTGGTCATCAGTCTGTCCGTGTTCGAGAAATTCCGCTCATTGGCCTATACCTTTTTTAAGCTCTATGCCGGGGTCTATATGCTGGTGCCCGCCTTCTTCCTGGTCAATGTCTTTGTGAACAACCTCTATACGGAGATCAGTACCAATTTCTGGGGCAACCTGTTCGGTACGGATTGGGGCAGTGAGTTCTTTGCCTCCATCATCGAATTGGGGACCATCGGCTTTATCGTTTTGCTCAAGTTCAAGCTCTATCGACGCGCGACGCGTTTTACCCTTCGATTGTTCACCGGTTAAATTTTGATCTATGAAAACACCTTTTAAAAATATCCAACAGCTTTTGCGAATGAACCGCTTCGTGGTCCTCTCTGTTATCATTGTCTCGGGATTGGTATCGCTAGTTTCCGTGATTCTGGTCGTTCGAACACATCATCAGGCCCTAAACCAAGCTTTTATGGTCAGTGATCAGGGGGACGTGATTCCCTTGAAGCTCATCGACCAAAGGGAGAACCTTGAAGTAGAGGCCTTGGCCCATTTGGAACAGTTTCATCGATTATTCTATGAAGTGGATGCGGCCAATTATGAGCAACATATGGAAAAGGCCCTTTGGTTGGGCAATGCTTCGGTGGATGCCCTCTACCGACAGAAAAAAGCGGAAGGGTTCTATAACCGTTTGCTGCAATATTCCCTGGTACAGAAAGTGCGTAGCATTGCATCCAAGGTGGACCTGCAAACGGAGCCTTACACCTTTGAGACCGTCACCGTATTTGAGATCAACCGTGGGTCGGTCACCGATACCTATGAGCTGACCACCACGGGAAACCTGATCCATGTGGACCGGAACTTTCCGAACAATACCCATGGCCTGTTGATCACCAACTTTTTTGAAAATACCTTAAAAAGAATTGAAAATTATGAAAGTAGAGAAAAATAAGATTGTCTTTGCGGCAGTCGTTCTTTGCGTGGTCCTGTTCATTGTGGGCTATGCGACGATGGCATTGGGCGAGGACGAAGAGCCTACCATTGACAATAACCAGATTCCGGTACCGGAACTGGGGGAGGAGCAGGAGCAGTACAAAACCAAACTGGAGGCCCTGGATGCCATCAAGGAAGAGCGGCAGATCAATGCCCCGAGCATCTATGATGAGAACCTGTTGGATTCCACAGGGGTATACGACCCGGACCTGATGGAAAAGAAAAGGATACGGATCATTGACAGTATCTACAATGAAGGGCGCATTGATTACTCGGAAGGGACATATCGGAAATCCAAGACCGGGAAAATGGCAATGGGCAATACCAAAAGGGATACGGTATCAACTTCTAAAAAAGTTAATGACAAAGACCCATCCATTGAAGTGAAGGAATTGGGGTTGGAGCACGAGTTGTTCTTTGCCTCAAACCCCATGGAAAGGCCCATGGAGGTGAACGAAACCACGGATGCTCAGCTCTTGGTCAGGGTGGATGGCACCCAAACGGTACGCCAGCATAACCGATTGCGGATGCGGCTCTTGGAAGAGGCCATGATCAATGGTACCGTGATTCCAAGGAATACGGCCATTTACGGATTCGTGAGCTTTAAACCCAATAGGGCCATGATCAATATTGAACATATCGACCACAACCCCATAAATCTCGGAGCATATGACCTTCAGGATGGCAGTGAGGGCATCTATATCGAGAACAGTTTTCGGGCGGAGGCCGGAAGGGAAGTGGTGGGGGATGCCATTGATGATATCAATATCAGTGGTGTGCCGCAGGTAAGGGGCATCAAATCACTTTTTCAAAGGGACAACCGCTTGGTCAAGGTCACCATAATGGACAATTATCAACTCATTTTAAAGCTAAAACAATGAAACGTATTTTAATAATCTCCATACTTATAATAAGTAGCCAAATGTCGGCACAAAAACATTTGGACACCATCTATGCGAACGAGCATAAGAACGTGGCTTTGTTCTTTCCTGAACCTATCCGTCAGGGCATTGTGGGCGCTCCGAATTTTGTGTTTACCTATAACCGGGAAAAGGAGCAGTACCTTGGTTTGGTACAAGCCAGTCCGGGCAAAGAAAGCAACCTATTGGTGTTGACCAAGGATGGACGGGTATATTCCTATATCCTGAAATATCGAAAACAGCTCGGCAAATTGAACCATTTTGTTGCCGATTCTGAAAGTATCGGGACCGAAAGATCGATTGTAATTGGCCAAAAACAAGAGGACAAAGAACTGGACAGTACTGCGAAGCGCAGGGAATATTTTGAACGTTTTTGTAGCTACCTTTTAAAGCGCAAGAACGAACGGTTGGCCACCAAGCGGAAAAGAAGCATTAAACTTCAGTTACAGAAAATGACCTATAACGGGGATGTGACCTATTTGGTCATGCAAGTGTCAAATAATTCGAACATTGATTTTGAGGTGGACTATCTAAAAGTTTATAGTATTGCCGGGACAAAAAAGAAAAAGGCCTCCCATCAAAGACTGGAAATGGTTCCGATGTACAAACACCAAGGGCAGAGTAAAATTAGTGGAGGGAGTTCCAAAAGGTTTGTATATGTACTTCCAAAGTTTGTTTTGGGGGATGACGAGGAACTTGAAATCGATCTTAAGGAATTGAATGGAAACCGAAGGATCAATCTTTGGCACAAAAATCATCAGATCAAAAGATTGAATGCTTTTTGGCGCAAAAACATTTCGCATGGTTCCCAGTTTGCCAACATAGGTTCGATTGGCTGTTTGGTTATCACCGTCAGTAATATGTTCCAAAAGTTCAATTTTTACCCCTCCAGTAGAAATGATTTTGGTACGGATGTTGAATGGAGAAACTTCTTGCCTTAAACCTTCCGATATCACCTTTACAGTACTTTTTGTTGCAGACCCTAAAAAAGAAATGTGTCCAGCCACAGAAGAAACGTTGATAAAATGATCGGATTTTTGCTTTTTCATATGAGGAGGCGTTATTGCAATGCCGTAAAGTACATCCTTTATGTTCTCCTTTATCATTTCTGATTAGAGATGCGTTGATTCCAAGAGAAAATCAATTGCTATAGGATGGCACTTAAGGTTGGCAGCAGATTGTTATCAGGGGAGGGGGCACCTTATGATCAAGCAAACAGAAAGACCTGGAGCGACTTTTGCTTTCAAGGAGATGCTGCTGCTGAGCCTATGTTTTGTTGTAAATGGAATGGATTGATTTCAAGCAATTCCAGTTTTGAATGCCAGACCTGTAAAATTGGTTGTAACATCAGTAATTCAGGTAGTATCCGGGGCCTGTTGCCGTATTATTTTTGTGGCCCACGATAAATTAACACCCTAATAGAATACGAATGGCAGGATTGGTGAAATGGTATGCGACAGCTTTGGTCTTTATTTTTTGCATTGAAGCCTATGGGCAAACGACCTCGAAAAAAGTAACTGCAAAATACATCGATCAGGCCATTACCTTGGATGGGGTTATGAATGAACCGATTTGGCAAACCGCTGAGATTGCAGGCGATTTTCAACAATTTTTCCCGTCGGACCAAGTACAAGCGGAATATCCTACCGAGGTACGGGTGTTGTTCTCGGATACGCATCTATATGTGGGTGTCCATGCCGTAAAGAAACCGGGAGACTATGTAGTGTCCACCTTAAGAAGGGATTTCGGCGCGGCCACGAATGATAATATTTCGTTGCTATTTGACACCTTCAGTGATGGGACCACGGCCTACTTTTTTGGTGTGACCCCGTTTGGTGTGCAACGTGAAGGGCTTGTTTCTGAAGGTGGCGCGGCATTCAACAATACTTGGGACATCAAATGGCAAGCCGAGGCCACACGTTATGATGACCATTTTGTTATTGAGGTGGCCATACCTTTTACATCCCTCAAATTTCCGGAAAACTCCAATACCTGGCGATTCCGTCCCTATCGCTGGAACAATCAGGTGAACCAGCAGGACACCTGGGTCAGGGTGCCACAACAACAATTGCTTTCCAGTCTTGCCGATATGGGGGAATTGGTATTCGAAAAACCATTGGGGGAATCGCGCATGCCCATAGCCTTGATCCCCTATATAAATGTCCTTACTGACAAAGATCATGGGACCGATGTTGCCAATGCCCAATTCAAGACTGGGGGAGATGCCAAGATAGCCATAGGGAATGGGATGAACCTGGACTTGACCCTTAACCCCGATTTTTCCAATGTGGAAGTCGACGATATTTTCACCAACCTGACCCGTTTTGAGGTCCGATTACCCGAAAAAAGACAATTTTTCATTGACAATAGCGACCTTTTCGAGAATTTTGGCAACTCCTTTAACGAGGCCAAGCCATTTTTCTCCAGGCGTATCGGGCTTGCCCGTGATACCTTGGGCAACCTTATTCAAAATGATATTATCGGGGGTGTACGGTTGAGTGGCAAACTCAATAAAGATTGGCGTCTCGGGATTCTCAATTTACAGACGGCCAAGGACGAAACCAACGAGATAGCCTCCAACAACAACATGATGTTGGCCTTGCAACGAAAAATTGGCAGTCGTTCCAACATTGGGGCGTTCTTGGTAAACCGTCAAGCCGTTGGGGACGACGAATATATCACGCCCGATGAAAACTATAACCGTGTGGTGGGCATCGATTATAACCTTGCTTCCGCGGACAATATATGGAACGGAAAGTTCTATGTGCACAAATCCTTTCAACCCAATGATAAGAAAGGCAACTTTTCATCACAGGCCACCTTTACCTACAACCCGCGCCGATGGGAGATTATTCAGGATTTGGTCTACATCGATCAAGATTTCACGGCCGACCTTGGCTTTGTTCCAAGAACCGATATCTTAAAATGGGGCAATGGCATTAAGCGCATATTTTACACGGGAAGCGGAATCATAAATACCCATGCACCGAGATTGTTGACGGTGAGCTACTGGAGACCTTCCTTGGATTACAAAAAAACAGACCACAGGTATAGTGCCAGCTGGGAAGTTGCCTTTAAGAACCAAGCCACGGCTGAAGCAGTCTACACGAACAACTTTATATACCTTACACGTCCCTTTGACCCTACCCGTACCGAAGGAGCCACCCCATTGCCGGGAGACCAAGGGTATCATTTTAACCAATTGGAAATGACCTATTCCTCCAATACCAGCAAGCGGTTCACCTATACTGCCACTGCTGTCCTGGGCCGTTTTTTTAATGGTGATATTCAGTCCATCAGGGCTGAAATGGGATTGCGCGTACAGCCCAAGGCACAATTTAGCGTGGGCATCGATTACAACGGTATCCGTTTACCGGAACCTTATGCCGATGCCGACATTTTCTTTGCTACGTTCAAGGCGGATATCACCTTTAGCAAAAGTGTGTTCTGGTCCACATTGGCCCAATACAGTAACCAACAGGAAAACCTGGGTATCAACTCAAGGTTGCAATGGCGTTTTGCACCCTTGTCAGATCTTTATTTGGTGTACAATGACAACTACTTTACCGGAACTTTCGGTCCCAGGTTCCGTTCGCTAAATTTAAAATTGACCTATTGGTTAAACCTTTAAAGCACAATGGGCATATTGGGAATAGATTTGAAAGTATCTTCTATTGGATACGAAAGCAAAAGCCTGCTGTTGTTTATAAATACGGTACGCTAATCATTATTGGACCAACGTGGTCCCGTACTTTGAGGTGGAACCTTCACAGAGGTAATCCTTAATTGTAAAAAATTGAAGAAATGCAAGGCATCTTTTCTGCCTTTCCGTTACTCCTGCTAATTCAAATTTCTGTACTCATTGGGCGAGTAGCCTACTTTGTTTTTGAACAAGCGGCTAAAATGTTGGGGATATTTGAACCCGAGTTCGTACGCAATTTCACTGACGGATTTTTCCGTGTTGAAGGTTTTTGCCTTGGCAATTTCAATGATATGGTCCTGAATATGGTCCTTGGCCGATTTACCGGTTTCATTTTTGATCAGGTCACCAAAATAATTGGGCGATAAATGGAACTCATCGGCAAAAAAGGAGACCGAGGGAAGGCCTATTTTTTGGGGAGCATCGGAATTGAAATAATTTTTCAAGGTAGTTTCGAACCGTTCCAGGATCCCTTTGTTCTCGTTGTCCCTGGTAATGAACTGGCGATCATAAAAACGATCACAATAATTCAAAAAGAGCTCAATGTTGGAAGTGATAAGTTTTTTACTGTGCTTGTCCACGCCCTGTTTGAGTTCATAATTGATTTTGTCCAAACAATCCAAGACAACTTCTTTTTCATGATCGGATATGTGGAGCGCCTCGTTCGAATTGTACCCGAAATAATTATAGGAGTCAATGCTCTGTGCCAATTGGGTGCCGTGAATCAAGTCCGGATGAAAAGCCAGTGCATGGCCCATGGGCTGGTAGACGGTACCGTCCGTTTCCACTTCCAAGATTTGCCCCGGGGATACAAAGACCAAGGTTCCTTCCTGGTAGTCGTAATATTGACGGCCATAGCGAAGGTCACATTCTTTGACCTGCTTTAAGAAAACACAGTAAAATCCGAAATACAGCCGTACTTTTTTATTACCGTCCCAATCCCTTGGTTTGGCCTTGGAGAAATCAAGAACGCTTACCAAAGGGTGTAAGGTTTTGTGGTTGTTCAACATATTATAGTCGTTCACGGTATTAAATCGGTATGTGCCTTTCATGTTCCAATTGTTTGTTAGAGACAAATTTAGAAAAATTGGGACAGCGTGTGCCACCCTTATCTATATATCAGTAATATTGGTAGTATATCCAGTATTCTGTATACAATTCTTCCCTACTTCTGTGACGATATTTGTAACATGAAGCAGATAAAATTGAACAATGGGGTCGAAATGCCACTACTGGGATTTGGAGTTTTTCAAATTCCGGACCTCAAAGAATGCGAGGAAATTGTCCTCCATGCCTTGGAGACCGGATACCGATTGATCGATACTGCAGCTTCCTACGGCAATGAATTTGCCGTGGGCGAGGCCATTAAAAAAAGTGGGGTGCCCAGGGAAGAACTGTTTATTACAACGAAACTATGGATACAGTCCCAAGGGTATGAAGGTACCTTGGCGGCTTTTGAAAAGTCCATGGAACTCTTGCAGTTGGACTATTTGGATCTTTACCTGATCCATCAGCCCATGGGTGATGTGCATGGCTCCTGGCGAGCCATGGAGCATTTGTACAAAGAGGGGCGGATCCGAGCCATCGGGGTGAGCAATTTTCATCCCGACCGGGTGATGGACCTGATGGTACACAATGCTATTGTGCCTACGGTGAACCAAATCGAGACCCATCCCTTTCACCAACAATACGGGAACCAAGAGTTTTTAAGGGAAAACCAAATCCAAATGGAAGCATGGGGCCCCTTTGCCGAAGGCAGAAACGACCTTTTCAAAAATGAAGTATTGGCAGACATTGGCGGAAAATATGACAAATCCATTGCTCAGGTTGTTTTGCGTTGGTTGATCCAGCGCGATATTGTGGCCATTCCCAAATCTGCCCATAAGGGGCGGATGGAGGAAAATTTCAACATTTTTGATTTTGAACTGGGGCAGGACGACATCGAAACCATGAAGACCATGGATCTAGGGTCCAGCAGTTTTTTTGACCACCGGGATCCCAATATGGTAAAATGGCTGGGGGAACGATCACTTTAAAAAAAATGAATATTGGAATTGAATATGATGAAAACATTTAGATTAAATTCTAGCATGGCTTTGGCACTGTTGTGTGCCATGCCCTATTTTCTCCTTGCCCAAAAAAGCCCTATATTGATAGAACAACAAGGCAGTTTTACCGCAGGCGGCACGGTAAAGATCAGTGCGGGAACCTTTGATCCCATTGTGGATGGTGCCTTCAATCCATCTGACCAAAGTACGGAGGGTCAGACCCTGCACGGGGACCATGCGACCGTACTGTATCAAATACCGGTGGATGCGAGAGAACTTCCCTTGGTGTTTTGGCACGGGTACGGCCAGTCCATGCGAACTTGGCAGACCACGCCCGATGGAAGGGAGGGATTTCAAAGCCTGTTTTTGCGCAGGGATTATTCCGTATACCTATTGGATCAGCCGCGGCGTGGTCTGTCCGGTCGGGGAACAGAACCGACAACCATCGGTGCGGCCACGGATGACCAGTTGTGGTTCGGTATTTTTAGGTTGGGACTGGGAACCGAGTTTTATCCCGGTGTCCAATTCTCCAAAGACCCAAAGGCCTTGGACCACTATTTTAGACAGATGACGCCTGATACCGGGCCATTGGATATCCATGTCAATATCAAGGCGGTATCGGCCCTTATTGATAAAATCGGACCGGCCATTCTTGTCACGCATTCCCATAGTGGGGGGCAAGGCTGGGTGACGGCCTTGGATAACAAAAATATCAAGGCCATTGTGGCCTATGAGCCGGGAAGCAATTTTGTGTTTCCCCAAGGAGAGGTGCCAGAGACCATTCCGTATTTGGGCGGGGCCTTGAGTGCCCGGGGAGTGTCCATGGATGATTTTAAACGCCTAACGGAAATCCCGATTGTCATCTACTATGGAGACTATATCCCCAATGAGCCTGTGGAGAACCCAGGGCAGGAACAATGGAGGGCGGCCCTTGCCATGGCAAGGCAATGGACCAAAACCGTGAACGATCATGGAGGGGATGTGACCTTGGTGCATTTGCCCGAGGCGGGGTTCAAGGGGAATACCCATTTTCCCTTTTCAGATCTGAACAATGTGGAGATCGCCGATCTACTGTCCGATTGGCTGAAAGAAAAAGGATTGGATCAATAAGAAAGACTATAAACCATAAATTCTAAATAAATGATAATGAATATTAAGTATGCTGCTGTTATGGCTTCGTTTTGTATGTGTGGTGTCGTTGGAAGTATCCATGCACAAGAAGCTATATTTCCCATGGGAGAAAAAGCACCAAACGTTCACCATACCGGTGATGTTTGGTTGACGCACGTCATAGATGCCGATGAAACATTTGACTATAATGTGGCACAGGCAGTCTCGGCGGCAGGAGCCAAACTCAATTGGCATTTACACCCTAAGGGACAAAAATTACTGATTACCCATGGGGTTGGTTTTTATCAGGAAAAAGGTAAAGAGGTACAGGTCGTGCGAGCTGGGGATGTGATCAAGTGTACACCTGATGTGGAACATTGGCATGGAGCGGCACCCAATAGTCCGGTGACCTATTTGGCCATCAGCGGCAATGCACCTACGCAATGGACGGATGAACTCACCGATGAGGCCTATAATAGTATTCCTGCTCCCGAAATCAACAATGCAACACTTGAACAGGAAATAAAAGACCTTTCCATGGCGAAATGGCAATGGATGGCGGACAAAGATGTGGACAAACTGGACGATTTTTTTCATGACAAGGCCAAATTTGTGCACATGAGCGGTTCCTGGAAAAAGGACAGGGAACTCGAAATCATTGAATCCGGAAGTATCTGGTACAAACAGGCAGATGTCCACGATGTGGCCGTCGAGCTTTTTGGCGATGACACCGCCGTGCTATGGAACAGGATCACCCTTGTGGCCCATGTCCGTGGCAATGATGTGTCCAATGAGTTTACGGTGACCGAATTCTATAAAAAAGAGGGCGGTGACTGGAAGCTGTTGGACCTTACTTTTAGCAGTGTCCGCGATACCCATGAAATCGAACATTAAGAACACTGGACAACAATAAAAACAAACATCATGCACATAAAAACACTATTTTTTGGATGTATCCTCTCGATGCTGATGGTTCCCGCGTGTTATGCACAATCGGACCTGGAAGAGGAGATCAAGGCGCTCTCCACCCAAAAGTGGCAATGGATGGCCGATAAGGATGCGGACCGGTTGGAGGCACTTTTCCACGACAAGGCCAAGTTTGTCCACATGGGCGGTACCTGGGGCAAGGAGCGTGAAGTCGATATTATCAGACAGGGTTTTATTCACTATAAAAAGGCGGATGTCCATGAGGTCATGGTAGAGGTGCTGAACGAAAGTACCGTTATCCTTTGGAACCAGATCACCCTTTTGGCCGTTGTGGGCAGTAATGAGGTGACCAATCCCTTTATGGTCACCGAAGTCTATGTGAAGGAAAACGGGACTTGGAAATTGGCAGATCTGACCTTTAGCAAAACCATGGACAGGAATTGAGACAAACACTGCTGCTCCATCGAAAAGTTGCTGGCCAGCTTTTGCGGGCAGCTAAACATTTAAAAGAAACATATGAAAACATTTATTTTAGGATTGGTATTGACCTTCAGCTTCTCGTTGGCCGCACAGCAAAATGGCAACGATCCATCACAAAAAAATCCACCAATGGTACAAACAGCCTCAGGAACCCTTCAAGGTTCCAGTGAAAATGGAGTGCACAGTTTTAAGGGCATTCCCTATGCCGCTCCACCGGTAGGGGAATATCGTTGGCGACCACCACAACCTGTAACACCCTGGGATGGGGTGCGTGATGCTAGCCAATATGGGCCCAACTGTGCACAGTCCGGGTGGGGAGCAGCTCCGGGAACCATTGTCGAGGGCTCATCCGAGGATTGCCTGTACCTGAACCTTTGGAAACCCTCCAGTGCTTCTGAAAACGCCCAACTTCCGGTCATGGTGTGGATCCACGGTGGTGGTTTCGTTGGGGGCAGTGGTTCGGGGCCCGGAATTGCCGGAACTCAATTTGCCGGACAGAATGTGATCTTGGTCACCATCAATTACCGATTGGGACGTCTGGGACATTTTGCCTTTCCCGCACTCAGTGCCGAACATCCAGAGGAACCCAAAGGGAGCTATGCCTATATGGATCAAATAGCGGCGCTCAATTGGGTGCAGGACAATATTTCTGCCTTCGGGGGCGACCCGGACAACGTGACCATTTTCGGCTTTTCGGCCGGGGGGGTGTCCGTACATTCTTTGATGACCATACCAAGTGCCCAAGGCCTTTTTCATAAAGCCATCAGCCAATCCGGCGGCGGTAGGGACGGTGTACTTACCGGAAGACCGATACGCGAAGAAAATACAGATGCATTTTACCCGGTTTCCGCAGAGACCGTAGGAATCAATTTTGCCAAAAAACACAGTATTGCAGGTACCGGTGCCGAAGCACTGGCACAACTTCGTGCCCTTAGTGTGGAGGAAATCGTGGATGGAGGACAGGAAACCGATGGTGAAGGCGGGCCCCGAATCTATTCGGGACCTATTTTGGACGGGGAGCTTGTCGTGGAAACTGCTGAAACCGCCTACAAAAATAACAGACAGGCCAAGGTGCCCCTGATCATAGGGTCCAACAGTGCCGAAGTGGGCGGTGGGTTTGTCAACAACAGCAGCTCCAAGGAAGAACTATTTGCCTTGTTCGGTAGGTGGAGCGATGAGGCGAAGGCCGCCTACGACCCGGAAGGAACCAAAGCATTTGCCGAAGTGCTCACAAAATTCAACACGGACTGGGTTTGGGGGGAACCTGCACGGTTCACCGCAAACGCATTTGCCGCTGTCGGGGAACCGGTCTACATCTACCATTTCGATTTCGTTTCCGACGCTTTCAAGGAGCGTATGCCACACGGTGCAGGGCACGGTTCCGAAGGTGCCTATGTGTTCAATACCCTGGATGCACGATGGGGCAATCCAGAATCGACCCCGGAAGATATCCAGTTGGCCGAAAAAATGAATACCTATTGGGCCAACTTTGCCAAAACCGGTAATCCCAATGGGGAAGGATTGCCCACATGGCCCTTGTATACAGAAAGTGAAGGTAAAATTCTGGATATTCAACCCAATGGGGAACCTGTAGGGAAAAAAGATCCAAGAAAAGCCAGATTGGATATTATTGAAAAGGCCATGGAACTGAGGCACCAAATACAATCAAGGGGTATATAGGCTTTGACGGTACGGTCTGTTTTCCCAATCGAATTATAAGTAAACCCAAAAGAAGAAAGAAGTATGATGAAAAGGATGTTTTACAAAAACAGGATAATGGGCTTGATCGTGCTTTTGTGCGTTTGTTCCACCCAGGCACAAAGTACAAAGGATAGCAATGGCGCATTACGTCCAGCACAGGAAAGTATGGTCAAGATCGCCTCTTTGACCGCACAGGGCAATTTGGAGCAATTGTCGGATGAGCTCAACCATGGGCTGGACAATGGCCTTACGGTCAATGAGATCAAGGAGGTGCTGGTACATTTGTATGCCTATTGTGGCTTTCCGCGGAGCATCCGTGGCCTTCAAACGTTTTTGGATGTCTTGGATGACAGAAAGGAGAAGGGCATTAAAGATGTATGGGGCAGGGAAGCCTCTGCGATCACGGATACCCGGGACAAGTATGATCGTGGAATCGAAACACTGGAGGAATTGCTACAGGTCAAAATGGATGGCCCCAAACCTGCTTACCAACAGTTTTCCCCTGCAATGGATGTGTTCCTTAAAGAACACCTGTTCGCCGATATTTTTGAACGGGATGTGCTGACCTATGCCCAAAGGGAATTGACGACCATTTCCGTCATTGCCTCCTTGGGCAATCTGGACCCCATGCTGAGAAGCCATTTGTCCATTTCCTTAAAAGTTGGCCATACGCCCGAGCAATTGAAAGCCTTTGTCGGGATTATTGGAACAACCGCGGGTAAAGAAAAAGCCAAAGCGGCCCAAGCCGTTTTGCGCGCTGTTTTATCGGAAAGCCAATGAACAGGGGAAAAATGTGGAGCCTTATGAGAACAATGAAATTTTCAATACTATCCTTTACGATGATGCTGCTGGCAACAAATACGGTAAAAGCGCAAGAGACCTTGGGAGAGAATCCATTTGGATTGGTATATGCAGGCGCCATTACAGCAAATGTAGACGGCAAAGTAAACATACATCCTGTTACCTACCAACTGAACGGAATCACTATTGCCGCAAATGTGTACACACCTGCCAATTATGACCCCACAAAGACTTATCCGGCAATTACTGTTGCACACCCCAATGGAGGTGTAAAAGAACAGACCGCTGGACTTTATGCGCAAAAATTGGCTGAAGCAGGTTACATTACCATTACAGCCGATGCATCCTACCAAGGAGCAAGTGGCGGTGAACCACGTCATACGGATAAACCACAATTCCGTACAGAAGATATTCACGGTATGGCTGATTTTATCCTACAATACCCAGGTGTCGACGCTGCGCGTTTGGGTGCTTTGGGCATTTGTGGCGGTGGGGGATATACGTTGAAAGCGGTCCAATCGGATAAACGGTTTAAAGCGGTAGCCACTTTGAGTATGTTCAATACGGGAGTCGTACGAAAAAATGGCTTTTTGAATTCCCAGGTGTCAACCATTCAAGAAAGGTTAAAGCAAGCTTCCGATGCAAGAGCGCAGGAAACTTCAGGTGGTGAAATTGTGTATTCCGGTGTTGACGGTATTACCGATGAAGCAATGGCGAAAGTGTCAACACATTTTTATCGGGAAGGGTATGAATATTATTTCAGGACACACGCCCATCCCAATTCAACTTTTCTTTATACCACAAGCAGTTTGATGGACTTAATGTCTTGGGATGCTACCGACAATATAGACCTTATCGACCAACCTTTATTAATGATTGCAGGAAGCAATGCACAAACATTATACCTGACTTTGGATGCTTTTCCCAAAGCGACCAACGCCAAAGACAAAACACTGTTTTTGATTGAAGGAGCGACCCATATACAAACCTATTGGAAACCGGAATATGTGAACCAGGCGGTATCCAAGCTCAAAGTTTTTTTTCAGGATAACCTTTTAAAAAAACATAAAGATGAACTATAGGGCGGTATGGGTGCTTTTTCTGATCGGAACCATGGTGCTTTCGTGTAAAAAAGAAACAGCAAAAGACCTCGAAAAAGAGGTGAAACCGGAATCCAGCCTTGTCTTTGATAAGGGAGAAAAAATAACCAATGCCAATTTCGTAGGCAACGCGTGGTTGGAAATGTTGGTCCATGCGGACAGTATCAACAGAAATTCCGTTGGAAGCGTCACTTTTGAACCGGGGGCGCGCACCAATTGGCACACCCATCCGAATGGACAGATTATTCTGGCCATCGACGGGGAAGGATTTTACCAGGAGAAGGGAAGTCCCAAAAAGATATTGCGAAAAGGGGAGGTGGTCAAATGCCCGGCGAATACCCCTCATTGGCATGGGGCGAGCACCGAACAAACATTTATTCAAGTAGCCATCACAAGTAGGGTGGCTGGACCAACAGTATGGTTGGAACCCGTAACCGATGAGGTTTACATGGGATCAGTAGAGTAAAAAGTAATACAAAAAACAATAGGCATGAAAAAGACAGTCCAACAATCGGAAAAAGAAGCAGCTAAGGTGGAGAAGAATACCAGAAGGGATTTTATTTCTAAATCAGCACTTTTGGGTGCAGGTATGGCAGCCACCCCCATGGCTTTTGCGCAAGGGACCACATCAGGTAAAACCAAATCCGTGGATGCAACGGCAGCACCAAAAAAAAGAATGTTGGGGACCTTGGAGGTATCGCCCATTGGTCTGGGATGCATGAGCATGAAAAGCGGTAGTTATAACCCGCCCAGGGATAAAAAAGATATGATTCCCGTTATCCGTGGGGCTGTGGATATAGGAGTTACTTTTTTTGATACCGCAGAGGTATACGGTCCATTCACTGATGAAGAGTTGGTTGGTGAGGCCTTGGCCCCCGTGCGTGACCAAGTGGTCATAGCGAGTAAATTCGGATTTGACTTTTCCAACGGCAACAGGGCAGGGAGAAACAGCAGACCGGAACACATCAGAACTGCGGTCGAAGGTATGCTAAAGCGCCTTCGCACCGATCGTATCGATTTATTGTATTTGCACCGATTGGACCCCGAGGTTCCAATAGAGGATGTCGCAGGAACGGTCAAGGAGCTGATCCAGGAAGGCAAGGCACTGCATTTTGGTCTTTCAGAGGTTTCGCCCAAAACCATACGCAAAGCACATGCGGAACAAAAGGTTGCCGCACTTCAAAGTGAATATTCCTTGATTCAACGGGCCTTGGAGAACGAAGTGATCGATACCTGTGGTGAACTGGGTATCGGTTTTGTGCCTTGGGGACCGGTATGCCGTGGCTTCTTGGGAGACAAATTCAACGAATACAGCAGGTTTTCTGAGGATTCCAGATTTGCTGCAGTGCCTTATTTCACCCCTGAGGCCATAAAGGCCCATATGGAGGTGCTGGTGCTGGTGCGGGAATGGGCGCGAAAGAAGAATGCCACGCCAGCGCAGATCTCATTGGCCTGGCTATTGGCCCAAAAGCCCTACATCGTACCCATCCCCGGCACTACAAAATTGCACCATGTGAAAGAAAATATGGGCGCTATGGACATTTCATTTACCAATGGGGAGTTAAAGGAGTTTCGGGCGTCCTTGGAAAAAATAAGTTTGGTAGGCGTACGCCAGCCGGAATCGGCCTTGATCGATCAATAAGCCCATACCATGAATTACGCTTTAGTAGTATTGTTATTGCTTTCCTCTTGTTTTCAAAAGGAGACCGGGAATCCAAACGATTCAGATCCCAAAAAGATATTGATCGTGTATTTGTCCCGGACCAACAATACAAAAACGGTAGCAGAAATTATCCATAAAAGGGTAGGGGGCGATCTAGTGGCGCTTGAACTGGAAAATCCCTATCCCGAAAATTATAGGGCCATTGTCGATCAAGTGGCCTCCGAAAATAGATCGGGATTTCTACCGCCCTTGAAAACCAAAGTGGATACCGACCGCTATGATACAATTTTTATAGGCTTTCCCACTTGGGGGATGCAATTACCGCCACCGATGAAGAGTTTTCTGCATGATCATGACCTCCGCGGTAAGACCCTGATTCCGTTCAATACCAATGGAGGTTATGGATTGGGGAGCACGGTACAAACGGTGAGGAAACTTTGCCCGGACAGCGAGATTCTCAAAGTGTTCTCCGTAAGGGGAGGCAGTGAAAGGGACGGTATTTATCTCGCCATTCAGGGGGAAAGAAAGGATGAAGTGGAAGAAGCGGTGGCATCTTGGTTAGCGGAAATTCAAATAGGGACTAGGGAGTAATGCGAATATTTCACCTGATTTGGGGCTAATATTTGAAATCCGTATGTCTTTTACAGTCAAAAATGTATAATTTCAAGCAAAACATTAAAAAATGGCAACTTTCAATTTAAATATCAATGGTGAATCCCTATCAGTGGACGCAGATCCCAATACTCCCTTGCTCTGGGTATTGCGGGACCATTTGAACCTGGTCGGGACCAAATATGGCTGTGGTATCGCCCAATGTGGTGCCTGCACCGTCCATCTTGGGGATGTGGCGACACGTTCCTGTATGCTGACGGTTTCTTCAGTGGGGAACCAAGAGATCACAACTATCGAAGGCCTGTCCGAAAATGGGGACCATCCGGTACAAAAAGCCTGGTTGGAAGTTGATGTGCCCCAATGCGGTTATTGCCAAGCCGGACAGATCATGACGGCATCCGCCCTGTTAAAAAAGAATCCCAACCCAACGGATGAGGAAATCGAGATGTCCATGAACGGAAATATCTGCCGTTGCGGAACCTATACACGCATAAAAAAAGCCGTGAAATTGGCTTCGAAAAGCAACGCTTAATCCATCATTAAAAAGAGAAACACCATGACACTGATAAAAACACAAATAGGAAGAAGGGCATTTATTAAAAATACAAGTTTGGCCAGTGGAGGGCTTATCTTGGGGTTCAGTATGTTGAACGCATGTAAGCCCAAGCAAGCTGAGACCATGAGCGCCCTTGAAATGCCCGAGGAGTGGTTTGAGATGAACGGTTATCTCAAAATTGGAGATAACGGGGTGGTCACCATCTTGTCTCCCAACCCCGAAATTGGACAGAATGTCAAGACCTCCATGCCGATGATCGTAGCGGATGAACTGGATATTGATTGGAAAAATGTTATCGTGGAACAAGCTCCGCTCAATACAAAGCTTTACAGCTGGCAGGTTGCCGGGGGAAGCCGATCTATCAGTAGTTCTTGGCAGGGCCTGAGAATGGCAGGGGCAACAGCTCGTCATTTATTGAAAGAAGCGGCCTCCAAGGCATGGCAAGTGCCTATAGCGGAAATAAGTGCGGTTGCAGGGATGCTCACGCACGAAGCCAGTGGCAATTCCGCAGGATATGGAGAAATGGCATCGGCAGCATCGAAATTAGAGGTGCCCAAAGAAATTGAACTGAAAGAACAATCCGAGTTTACCATTATTGGAACCTCCCGAAAAAATGTCGATGGGAAAAAGATTGTGACCGGTCAACCTTTGTTCGGCCTTGATGTGCAAAGGGAGGGCATGTTGATAGCGACTGTGGCCCATCCCCCTGCCTTTGGTATGACATTGAAATCCTTTGATGCCACTTCGGCCAAACAGATGCCAGGGATAAAGGATGTGTTCTCCATCAAGGTCTATGAAGACGACTTTAAAAGAAGTACTTTCCACCATACGGCTTTCAATGAAGTGGTAGTGGTATTGGGAGAAACTACCTGGCAAGTGATGCAGGCTAAAAAGGCCGTGCAGATCGAATGGGAAAAAGCCCCGGATAGAACTTATGGGATGACCATGTTCGGAAACGATATGACGGTCAACCATCCCGCAGGCATGGAAAATTCCGCTTCACATAAGGAAAAAATGGAAGCCATGAATGCACGCCCGGGACGGGTGGTCCGTCGGGATGGCAATCCGGAGGCCGCCTTTGCCAATGCAGCAAAGGTTGTTGAACGGTCCTATAGTTGCCCTTTCCTTGCGCACAATACCATGGAGCCCATGAACTTCTTTGCCCATGTTACCGAAGGTCACGCAGAATTATTGGGTCCCACCCAGACCCCCGAATGGATGGAAACCGCCATAGCAGCGCGATTGGACCTCCCCCTGGATAAAGTGGATATTATGATGACTAGGCAAGGGGGAGGTTTTGGTCGTCGATTGTACGGTCACTTTATGGTGGAGGCCGCACTGATTTCAAAACAGGCCAAGGCCCCGGTAAAATTGGTATACAGCCGTGAGGAAGATATGACCCAGGGCATTTATAGACCGGCCTATTATGCCACCTATAGGGCAGCCTTGGATGAAAATAACAATATGGTGGCCTTCCACGTAAAAACGGGAGGTATCCCTGAAAGCCCGCTGTTTGCCAATAGATTTCCTGCCGGGGCTTTGGACAATTACCTTGCGGAGGATTGGACAATTGAATCAAATATTACAACAGGTGCCTTCAGGGCCCCAAGATCCAATTTCATTGCAGGAGCCGAGCAGTCTTTCTTGGACGAGGTTGCGGAAGCTTCAGGAAAAGATCCTATCCAATTCCGATTGGACCTCTTACAACGAGCCCAAGAGAACCCTGTGGGTGAACGAAATGATTATGAGGCGGATCGTTATGCCGGAGTACTGGAAATGGTACGGGAAAAATCAGGCTGGGACCAAGGGGCCACTGGACGCCACCGAGGTGTATCCGCCTATTTCTGTCATAACAGCTATGTGGCCCAAGTATTGGATGTTATAATGGAAGGCAACGAGCCCAAGGTCGATAGGGTCTGTGTGGCCATTGATTGTGGCATCGTGGTGAATCCTGATGCAGCTACGAATATGGCAGAAGGGGGTACTGTGGATGGCATTGGACAGGCGATGTACAGTGCCATGACCTTTAAGGATGGCGTTCCCGAGGAAAAAAACTTCGATAGATATCGCTTGATCCGACATGCTGAAGCACCTAAATCCATAGATGTTCACTTTGTGGACAACGGCAAGGACCCAACAGGTCTGGGCGAACCTCCGTTTCCTCCGGTAATGGGAGCCTTGGCCAATGCCCTTTACAAAGCCACGGGAAGACGCGTGTACCACCAACCCTTTATTACGGATAGACCTCCATTGGTAGGATAATGTATAGGATGGGTATTGGTGATTTTTACAATCATACAGATTATTAACAACATATCATTTATTAAATCTTAAAAAATAATTGAGCTCATGGCTAATTTTAATTTAAACATCAATGGAGAAACATTATCGGTAGATGTAGACCCTAATACACCCCTGCTCTGGGTATTGCGGGACCATTTGAACATGGTCGGGACCAAATACGGATGTGGTATCGCACAATGCGGGGCATGCACCGTACATCTTGGGGATGTGGCGACACGATCCTGTATGCTGACGGTCTCTTCCGTGGGGAACCAAGAAATAACCACAATCGAGGGACTGTCTGAAAACGGGGACCATCCCGTTCAAAAAGCCTGGTTGGAAGTTGATGTGCCCCAATGCGGCTATTGCCAGGCAGGACAGATCATGACGGCATCCGCATTGCTCAAGAAGAATCCCAACCCAACCGATGAGGAGATCGAGATGGCCATGAACGGCAACATTTGCCGCTGCGGTACCTATACAAGGATCAAAAAAGCGATCAAAACTGCCGCTAACTCGGAAAACGTTTAATCATTAAGAAATTCAGAAGATGGCAAAGATAAAGACACAAATGGGCCGCCGCGCCTTCATCAAAAATACAAGTCTGGCCAGTGGCGGATTGGTACTTGGGTTCAGCATGTTGAATTCCTGCAAACCCAAGGATGCCGAAAAAATGGTCGCTCGGGAAATGCCAGACGAGTGGTTCGAGATCAATGCCTACCTAAGAATCGGCGATAACGGACTGGTGACCATTATGTCGCCCAACCCCGAATTTGGACAAGGGGTGATTACCTCCATGCCCATGATCGTGGCCGATGAACTGGATGTGGATTGGCAAGATGTATTGGTGGAACAGGCCAATTTTGATCAAGAGGACTATGGATGGCAATTTACCGGTGGCAGCCAAGGCATCCGCCGCAGATGGGAAGGCCTTCGTATCGCCGGGGCCACTGCAAAGCAAATGTTGATAACGGCAGCTGCCGAGACTTGGCAAGTGCCCGCATCCGAAATCACGGTTTCAGGGGGAGTGCTTAGCCATACCGCTTCCGATAAATCGGCGGGTTATGGTGAGATGGCCGCTGCAGCCGCAAAGCTGGAGGTACCCGAAGAAGTCACTTTAAAAGAAGTGAAGGATTTTACCATTATCGGTACCTCCAAAAAAAGTGTGGAGAACCACAAAATTGTAACCGGAAAACCATTGTTCGGTCTGGATTACCAGTTTGATGGTGCCCTTGTGGCCATGGTGGTACATCCCCCCGCTTTTGGGCTGCAATTGAAATCTTTTGATGGTTCCCGGATAAAATCCATGCCGGGCATTGTGGATGTTTTCAACATAAAGACACTCGAAGATGGCTTTACCCGGGGTTATTTTGATACCAATGCGTTTACGGACCTGGTTGCCATTGTGGGCAAAACCACTTGGGAGGTCATGAATGCCAAAAAGCAATTGAAGGTGGAATGGGAACCCATTGCAGATTCAAAGTTTAAAATGGACCGGTTCGGCACCGAAATGGAAGTGGATGTCCCGAGTGGTTTGGAAAGTACGGAGGACCATTATGCCCAAATGAATGAAATGGCGGAAAGGTCTTCGACCACAACCCGTAAGGACGGTAATCCGGAAGAGGTGTTCAAAACAGCTGCAACGGTTATCGAAAGATCCTATAGCTGTCCGTTCTTGGCACACAACTGTATGGAACCCATGAACTTTTTTGCCCATGTGACAGAGGACGGGGCAAAATTGGCCGGTCCTTTGCAGGCCCCGGTTCTGACCGCTCCGACCGTGGCGGCCAGATTGGGCATGCCCGTGGAAAAAATCGATATTGAACTGACCCGGATGGGCGGTGGTTTTGGAAGAAGGGCCTATGGCCACTATGCCGTGGAGGCCGCATTGATTTCCAGGGAGGCCAAGGCACCCGTAAAGTTGGTCTATACCCGTGAAGATGATATGACCTGTGGTATCTACCGTCCCTCATATCGTGCCGACTACAAGGCGGCCCTGGACGAGAACAACAACCTGATCGCGTTCCATGTCAAGGCGGGCGGTATACCGGAAACGCCCCTTTTTGCCAACCGTTTCCCTGCAGGTGCCGTCGATAATTATCTGGCACAGCAATGGGAGATCAATTCCAATATCACCATTGGTGCATTCAGGGCCCCCCGCTCGAACTTTATGGCGGGCGTGGAACAGGCATTTTTGGACGAGGTGGCCGAAGCCGCGGGAAAAGACCCCATCGAATTTCGATTGGAGCTATTGCAGCGGGCAAAGGACAATCCCGTAGGGGAGGAAAACGAATATGACCCAGATCGCTTGGCGGGAGTGCTAAAACTGGTCCGTGAGAAATCAAATTGGTCCCAAGTGCCCTCGGGAACGCACCGGGGCGTATCCGCTTATTTCTGTCACAACAGTTATGCGGCCCATGTGGTGGATGTCACCATGGAGGGCAATACGCCAAAAGTGGAAAGCGTGGTCTGTGCGTTGGATTGCGGGATCGTTATCAATCCCGACGCGGCGGCCAATATGGCCGAAGGAGCCATTGTTGACGGTGTCGGCAATGCGATGTACGGCAACCTGTCCTTTACGGACGGCAAGCCCGATCAGAACAATTTTGACAGTTATAAGATCATACGCCATTCCGAGACACCAAAAAATATTGAAGTCCATTTTGTGCAAAATGAAATTGACCCCACGGGCTTGGGGGAACCACCCTTCCCCCCGGTATTTGGGGCTTTGGCCAATGCGATATACAAGGCGACGGGAAGAAGGCATTACCATCAGCCCTTTGCAACCGACAAACCACCTTTGGTGGGATAGCGGAAAAGTTGAATTTGATTGAAAACAATAGATGAATTGTTCCTTTACCCTTTATAAATGGAAAAACAACATAGAACCAAAATAAATAGACGTTCCTTTATAAAAAGCTCGGCCATGGCAGGTGGTGGATTGATGTTGAGCTTCAATTGGTTGGCCTCTTGCAAGTTGACCCCGGAAGAAGTGGATAAACTGCCCGAGGAATGGTTCAATATCAATGGTTTTTTGAAAATAGGGGACAATGGTCTTGTCACCATTATGTCGCCCAACCCGGAAGGAGGGCAGAATGTGAAGACCTCCATGCCCATGATCGTGGCCGAGGAACTTGACGTGGATTGGAAGGATGTCATCGTGGAACAGGCCCCATTGGATACCGAGGCCTTTTCCTTCCAGTTTATCGGTGGAAGCCAGGCGATTCGCAGGGGCTGGAACGGACTCAGGACCGCGGGGGCCTCTGCCAGACACATGCTCAGGGAGGCCGCAGCGGCACAATGGCAGGTGCCGGTGTCGGAAATCAGTACGGAAAGTGGGGTCCTGCACCATAGGTCAAGTGGTAAATCCGCCGGATATGGGGATATGGCCTCTTCAGCGGCCCAAATACCCGTACCTGAAAACATCAAGCTCAAGGATATCGATGACTTTAAAATCATAGGTACTTCACAAAAAAATGTGGATGGCTTGGACATTGTTACCGGAAAACCGTTGTTCGGGGTCGATATCCAACAGGACAATATGCTCATCGCGATGATCCTGCATCCTCCCGCTTTTGGTCTCCAATTGAAATCAATGGACGGATCGGCAGCCAAGGGCATGCCCGGCATCAAGGATGTTTTTACCGTTAAGGTGCTCCATGATGACTATGTCAGACAACATTTTGATACCTGTACCTTTCTTGAGGTCGTTGCCATTGTGGGGAATTCCACATGGGAGGTCATGAATGCCAAGAAGGCCGTGGAGGCCGAATGGGAACCTTTTGAAACCTATACCGAAGAGCGGGTGCCTTATGGTGGTTCCCAGACTACATTGACCATTCCCTCCGGCTTGGAAAATAGTACGGACCATGGAGAGCTCATGGAAAAAATGGCTGCTCAAAAAAGCGCACAGGTCCGAAAAGATGGTGATCCCGAATCGGCTTTCCAAAATGCCGATAAGGTCATTGAGAGAACTTACACCGCTCCCTTTCTTGCACATAACTGTATGGAACCCATGAACTTTTTTGCCCATGTCACCAACGATAGGGCAACGCTCAAAGGACCGCTGCAAAAACCGGAGCTTACCGAGCAAGCCGTCTCCAAGCGGCTTGGTATCCCTGTGGAAAACATAGACATACAAATGACCCGTTTGGGAGGTGGGTACGGACGACGGTCCTATGCCCATTGGCTTATCGAGGCGGCGCTCATATCCCAACATGTCAAAGCTCCCGTAAAGCTCATTTATAGCCGAGAGGATGATATGACGGGAGGCATTTATCGGCCAACGTACCAAGCCAAATATAGGGCTGCCCTGGATGCGGACAACAATCTTGTCGCCTTTCATGTCAATGCAGGGGGCATTCCAAAAAGTCCGTTGTACGCCAACCGTTTTCCTGCCGGAGCCGTGGATAATTACTTGGCGGAAAGCTGGTCCGTGGATTCGAACATTACGATAGGCTCCTTTAGGGCGCCCCGTTCCAATTTTATGGCCAGTGCGGAACAATCATTTTTGGATGAAGTGGCCGAGGCTGCGGGCAAAGACCCGATTGCATTCCGGTTGGAGCTTTTGGAAAGGGCCAGGACAAACCCCGTTGGGGAAAACAACGATTACGATCCAGACCGCTACGCCGGCGTGCTTCGATTGGTAAGGAAAAAAAGCAACTGGAATGCCACTTCCAATGGGAACAGGGGCGTTTCGGCCTATTTCTGCCATAATTCCTATGCTGCACATGTTCTGGATCTGGAAATAAAGGAAGGAAAACCAGTGGTGGAAAAAGTGACCTGTGCGGTGGATTGTGGTATCGTGGTCAATCCGGATGCCGCCACCAATTTGGCCGAGGGTGGTATTGTAGATGGTATAGGCAATGCGCTTTATGGAGAATTGACCTTTAAGGATGGCGTTCCGCAACAATCAAATTTTGATACATACCGCATGATTCGAATGACCGAAGCGCCCAAGGAGATCGAGGTTTATTTTGTTGAGAGTGATATTGATCCCACAGGTTTGGGGGAACCGACCTTTCCACCGATTTTTGCCGCCGTGGCCAATGCACTTTATAAGGCCAAGGGGGAGCGTTTATACCAACAACCTTATCTAAAGTATTTAAGCTAAATTGATTCCATAATTTTAGTTGTTACTATAAAATCATTGGGTTTGTCCCGCATAACATTAAAATCGGAAAGTATTGAAAAGCATAGGTAATTATATAGGCTGGGTGTTTTTTTTAGTGGTTATGGTGAATTATGGTCATGCACAAAAAATAAACAGTGATAAACCAAAGTCCCAAGCAGGCCAGATGTTGGTGCGAATTGCGGAAATAGAAATTTATCCAGAATATACCGAAGCATATATTGCCCTATTGAAAGAGGAATCGGAGGCATCCGTACGTTTGGAACCTGGCGTTATTTGCATCTACCCTATGCAAGAAAAGGAAAACCCTTCCCAAATCAGATTGTTGGAAATATATGCCGATAACGACGCTTATCAATCCCATCTGCAGACACCGCATTTCAAATATTATAAATCCTCCACCCTTCAGATGGTCAAATCATTACAGCTTATAGACATGAACAGTCTTGATTTGGAAACCATGCCCAAACTTTTTTTGAAAATGAAACCGTAGGACTAAGGCAATTTTTTCAAAACATTTTTCCGGCAACAACCTACTTCAACAACTAATACAATACTGGTTTCCAAAACCATGTTTCCAAATGATTGTACACCTATTGAATTCATAAACTGACTTTCATTTTGCTTTTTGCAAAGGTACCTTACTTATTGTCCTATATGGATAAGTAAAATTGGTAGCAATACCAGTAATTTGTGTACTGATGCAATGTATAATGTCTACTACTTTTGCATAAAAGGCAAAGATGGATTACAGGGTTTTAGGTAATGATTTGACCGTTTCTTCAATAGGGTATGGCTGTATGGGCCTGAGTTTTGGTTATGGTCCGGCCACCGATAAAAATTATGGCATTCGATTGATCAGGGAAGCGTACGAGCAAGGAGTGACCTTTTTTGATACTGCGGAAGTCTACGGTCCGTTTGACAACGAAAAGTTGGTGGGCGAGGCTTTGGAGCCTATAAGGGACAATGTTGTGATAGCCACTAAATTCGGCTTTAAGGACGGGGACTCAAAAAAGGAACAGGACAGTCGCCCAGAAACCATCAGGAAAGTGGCCGAAGCCTCTTTAAAAAGATTGCGTACGGATGTCATTGATCTGTTCTATCAGCACCGGGTGGACCCCCAGGTGCCCATGGAGGATGTTGCGGGAACGGTAAAAGACCTTATCAAAGAAGGAAAGGTGAAGCATTTTGGCCTTTCTGAGGCAGGAGTGGAATCCATACGCAGGGCGTATGCTGAACAGCCTGTAACGGCATTGCAAAGCGAATATTCCCTATGGTGGAGGGAGCCTGAAAAGGAAATTTTCCCTTTGTTGGAAGAATTGGGCATTGGTTTCGTGCCCTTCAGTCCCTTGGGAAAGGGTTTTTTGACCGGTAAGATCGATGCTGATACAACATTCTCTGAAAACGATTTTAGGAACATCGTTCCCAGATTCACGGAGGAAAATAGAAAGGCCAACCAAAAGCTGGTTGATCTTTTAGGGGAAATCGCATTGGAGAAGGGAGGTACCCCTGCACAGATTGCGCTGGCCTGGATATGGGCTCAGAGACCATATTTAGTTCCGATTCCGGGAACGACAAAATCACATCGACTGAAAGAGAATATCGGTGCTGTTGATATCCATTTGACACCAGCAGATTTGCTTAAAATGGAGGAAGCCTTAGCGGGTATCGAAATC
Organism: Allomuricauda sp.; assembly: GCF_013911645.1. Taxonomy (GTDB): domain Bacteria; phylum Bacteroidota; class Bacteroidia; order Flavobacteriales; family Flavobacteriaceae; genus Flagellimonas. Next base: position 1,004,960 of record NZ_JACESV010000001.1, on the reverse strand, counting down.
AAAGGAGATCGTTATCCAAAAAAATTACAGCAACGCGTTGGGAACTGATCGGTATGACGGTTATGGTTGAAGTTGTTACCCCTAATTTTAAAGGGTCTTACGGAATTTTTCAAATACAATTGTTTTTCTATGTCGGTTAAAGGAAAGAAGGAAGCATCCGATAAGATTTACACCGGATTTATGGAACTCATGGAAAGTCAATTTCCGGTTCATGACAAGAACTCCTTGCCCATTCAAAGGAGTCCCTCATATTATGCGGATGCGTTACATGTCCATGTCAACCATTTGAACAAGGTATTGAAAAAACATAGGGGAAAAACCACGACCCAGATCATATCCGAAAAGGTATTCGCAGAGTCCAAGCTATTATTGGAAAATACTTCTTACAGTATAATTGAAATCTCAATTGTATTGGGTTTTTCCGAACCCTCACATTTTAGCTACTTTTTTAAAAAAAGGGCAGGATTAAGTCCTGTACCATATCGGGAAAATAAAACCAAAAGGGATAATTAGTTTTAGAGCTTGGGGATATTAAGCTAAGAACCGATGCAGATTTGGTTTTTCCGTTAATGCTCCAATGCGGATGGGATGGATAAATAGAACGATTTATAACAGTTAAAAACAAACATCCAATGCTTACATATATTTCCAGTTTGAGTAGTTTTTGATATAGAAATAATTGATTGTTTATGACTCAATTATGAAAATAGATAGTTCAAATTTTATCACTATTTTTATCTTTGATTAAACACATCAAAATTGTGTTCAAAAGTTGTTTTTTGCTTTCCGTGTTTTTAACGGGAATGCTCTTAAGATTAAGATGTTAAAGCATTGATATTTAAATACTTATAAATTGGATGTGGTTTCTGCCACCCCGACAGAAATGGTTTTTTTAGCAACAAATTAAACCATAAATTATTGAAAACCAGAAAATTAATTTTTTCTGGTTTTTTTTGTGCCCATCTGAAACCAGGGAGAAAGGTGTCCTATAGGGTGTCCTATTTTAATCGGAATGGATTTCGTATATTGACGTTCATGATTCGATATTTCGTGTGATTTGACTTTCGCTTAACGGATTGTTCCACTAAAAGCGAAACACATGGAAACCTCTAAAACATTCAGTATCAGATTTTGGCTCAAGAAAACGGCCAAAAGGAAAAACGGGCTTGTTCCCATCTATGCCCGGATCAAGGTCGATGGGATTCCCTCGGACCTCAGTATCAAGCGCACCACTTTGGAAGATCATTGGTGTCCTAAATCAAATAGATTGAACCCAAGGGTAAAGGGGGCCAATGGTATCAACAAGTACCTTGATGATGTCTATGCCAAACTTTTGGACTGCCATAGGCAACTGTATTCCGAAGGTATGGTAATCACCTCCAACGCCATTAAACTGCGTTATCTCGGAGAGGATAGGACATTAAGGACTCTTGAAGATATTATCAAGTACCACCGTGACAAGGAAATGCCAAAACTTGAACCCGGCACTTCTAAGAATTATGGGGCAACGGAAACCTACCTAAAACGGTTCGTAAAGAAAAAGTTCAACTCACAGGACATCAGGCTGTCCTTCATCGATTATACCTTCGTTGTTGAATTTGAGAATTTCCTTAGAAATTGTACTCCGATCAATAAGGCTCAGCCACTGACCAACAATGGTATCATGAAGCACATGGAGCGGTTCAAGAAATTGGTGGGCATAGCCTTTAAGTTCAGGTGCATCCCCCAAAACCCCTTCAACCAGTACAACATGAAGTTTGAGGATTACGACAGTGATTTTCTGGAAGAGGCCGAAATTCAACGCTTGGCTTCTGTTGGAATCAGGGATAGCGGCAAGGGCATTGTAAAGGATATTTTTCTTTTTGCATGTTATACAGGTCTCAGCTATATTGAGGTCAAGCTCCTCAAACGGGGCGATATTGTAACGGGTATCGATGGGGAGGAGTGGATCAATGTCAAACGGAAAAAGACCAAGACCCCGGTGAGGGTTCCACTTCTATCCCAGGCCAAGGGGATATTGGATAAGTATTCGGATTTTCCCGATGTCAAAAATGGGCATACCCTTTTACCGGTCTATTCCAATCAAAAAGTAAACAAATACCTAAAGATTATTGCAAGCAATGCCGGAATCAAAAAGCACCTGACCTTTCATGTGGCCAGACACACTTTTGCGACCACTATTACCCTGATGAACAATGTCCCCTTGGAAACGGTATCCAAGCTATTGGGGCATACCAAACTTTCGACGACCCAAAAGTATGCAAGGGTAGTGGAGAAGAAGATAAGCAAGGATATGGCCCAGTTAAAATCTGTTCTGGAAACAAACGAAAAGAAAGAAGTTGTAAATGGCGGGCAGCCTTTGGCCAACCTACGGATCGTCAGATAAATTTAATAGCTTATGTGCTTATTTTCTTATGGTGGATTTTTGAAAAAGAATAAAAAACCAATAACAGCCAAGACAATGCTGCCAGCAATTATAAAAGGGTAGTAAAAACCACCTGCGAGTAACCAAGTCCCTAAAACAGGCCCTAGAATTTGACCAACGCTATTAGTAGAGCTCTGAATAGAAATGTTCCTGCCAGTATTTTGCTTTGATATTAATGAGACCGCAGAAAGTAAATTTGGGGTTACCATAGCACCTCCAGCAGCGAAAACAACGATTAACACATATACCAAGTATTCATTCTTAAAAAAGGGAAAGACAATTAAGGATAATCCAGATATAAACAACCCTAATGCAATTTGTTTCTTTGTGGATAAAAACTTCTCTCCGTAAGTAGCGAACAAAGGTTGTAAAACAGCCATTATTGAACCACATAGCATAAAACCAATACCTATTTGGTTACTGTTAAATCCTAATTCATCTTTCCCATATATTGAAAAGACAGTTTCAAACAGCGTTACTACAAATTGGATGACAAACGACAGACCCAGTAATACGACAAAATATTTGGTAAATGTGAATCGCAAGCTCGCTTTTTGTGTTGTGAACGTATGTACGCGAGTGGTGTTTTTTAACCATTTTGCTACTACAAATAAGACTATAAGTCCTAGAAGAGCGGCAAACAAAAAGGGTACTGAAAATCGGTCTAAATGCAGCAGACCTATCGTATATTTTAAATGAAGGTCAGTTTGAGACAGAAAGCCACCAATGACAGGGCCAAAAATAACACCAGAGCTAATGGCAACACCCGACCAACCCATTATTTTTGTTCTTCGTTTTTCAGAAGTAATGTCGCTCAAATATGCGTTGCTAACTGGAATAACTGATGACGTGAAAATACCACCAAAGATGCGAGCAACATATAGCATCGTCAATGATGTAGCAAGACCGGTAAGTAATTGCATAATTACAAAGCCGATTAGCCCAACAATGATAATGGGTTTACGGCCGTATTTATCGGATAGCCTGCCCCAGAGTACAACGAAAAGAAGCTGGAAGAGCGGATAAATACTGGTCAAAAAACCAATATGAAAGTTAATCGAATCAGTATCTAGGTTATCTCCTAAAGCTAATCTTTCGGTATAGTAGGGAAGGGTTGGCAATAAAATACCATAACCCAACATCACTACAAATAAACTCAACAGGATTAAAGATATCCTGTTGAGTTTTTCTTTTTTGTCCATTTATTTTTTACCGATTTTTCGCTTTAATAATTGCGCATTAATAGCTACTATAATAGTACTTAAGCTCATAAATACCGCACCAACCGCAGGACCTAAAACAAAACCTGAAGAATATAATACACCGGCTGCTAAAGGAATAGCCACGACATTATATCCTGTAGCCCAAATCAAATTCTGAATCATTTTATTGTAGGTGGCTTTCCCAAAGAGAATTAAATTGGCAATATCCTGTGGATTACTGTTGACCAGAATAATATCGGCAGTTTCAGCTGCTACATCTGTACCTGAGCCTACTGCAATTCCTACATCGGCTTTTGCGAGAGCGGGCGCATCATTAACACCATCACCCGTCATAGCTACAAAATCACCTTTGTTCTGTAACTCTTCTACAATTTCAACTTTTTGATGTGGCAATACCTCGGCGTAGTAACCATCCAATCCAAGTTTTTCACTCACAGCCTTAGCGGTTTTTTCATTATCGCCAGTTGCCATTAGAACTTTAATGTTATTCTTTTTAAATATTTTGATTGCCTCGGCAGATTCCGGTCTTATTTCATCAGCAAGCGCAATGTAACCTGCCAGTTTCCCATCAATTAATACAAACACGACAGTTTCAGCGGCATCACTATAAGCGTCTTTTGGGATGTCTATTTTTTCATCTCTTAAATAGCCAGGACTTACTACCTTAACTTCTTTGCCTTCAACATTTGCCTCTACACCCTTACCTGTAATTGCATTAAAGTTTTCAGGTTTTGGAATGGTTATGTTATCTTCTTTTACTTTTTTAATAATCCCAACAGCTATTGGATGTTCAGAACTTTGTTCCAATGCACTTGAAAGTCTTAAAATTTCCTCTGTTGAATAAGTCTCGTTAACAGACTCGATTCGAGTGACACCAAAATCACCTTTGGTTAGTGTTCCTGTTTTATCAAAAAGCAAAGCTGAAATTTTTCTGGACTCTTCAAACGCAGTTCTATTTCGAATAAGCAATCCATTTTGAGCAGATACTGCCGTAGAAATCGCAACCACCAATGGAATAGCAAGCCCTAATGCGTGTGGACAAGCAATAACCATAACGGTAACCATTCTTTCTAAAGCATAGACAAACGGAAAGCCTAAAATCAACCATACTGCTAATGTTCCAAAACCAATAGCCAAAGCGATATAGGTTAACCATTTTGCAGCCCTATCTGAAAGGTTTTGCATCTTGGATTTGGTTTTTTGTGCTTCTTCAACCATTTTGATAACCTTGTTGAGATAGCTATCCTTTCCAGTATGTTCAACTTTTACTTTTAAGGTACTATTGCCATTTACCGAACCACCAATAACCTTATCGTTTTCATCTTTTTTTACAGGTTTAGATTCACCTGTGAGCATAGATTCATTTAGGTAACTGGAACCGTCTACTATTATTCCGTCAGCCGGAACTTTTTCACCTGGTTTTACCAAAATCACATCATCCTTCAGTAAATCTTCGAGAGGGATGTCTTCTATGGTGTCGCCTTTTACCCTATGCGCTTCTGCAGGCATCATACTCACCAACAACTGTAAGGCTTTTGACGCACCTAACACACTTTTCATTTCTATCCAATGGCCAAGCAACATTATGGATATAAGTGTTGATAGTTCCCAGAAAAAGTCTTCACCTCTTAAACCAAAAACGGTAGCAGTACTATAAAAATATGCTACAGAAATTGCCATAGAAATCAAAGTCATCATTCCTGGTGCACCTTTTTTGACTTCAGACCAAAACCCTTTTAAAAATGGCCAACCACCATAAAAATATACAACAGTGGAAAGTGCAAAAAGGATATATGGATTTCCTGGAAGTAAAAATTCATAACCAAAAAATTCCTGAATCATTGGCGAGAAAAACAATATGGGAATGGTAAGCACAAGTGTTACCCAAAACCGTTTTCTAAAGTCTGCAATCATCATTTTATGATGGTCGTGACCCATTTGACCGTGTCCCGGATTGTGACCTGAATGGTCTCCATCTCCATGATTCATTTTAGAATGGTCTGCTTTTTTTTGTTTTTTCTTAGAGTGGTCCATTTTTGAATGGTCCATTTCTTCGTGATTGTGGTGTTCGTGATTTTCCATTATTGTCTTGTTTAAGTGTTATCGTAATTTTTTTCTCATTGCTTCCGATATGTTTTCGGCATAGACGCCATAAGCATCTACTAAAAGACCTTTAAGCTCTTTTTTGGAAGATATTGCATATAAAATGCTGTTATCATCGGTACTGCTCATTCCTTCAAAGCGATATATTTTATCCACTTTAAAATCTTCTGGTCGAATCTCAATTTTCAGGGAAGCACATTCCAGACATTCAGGTTTTAAGTTGAAATCATAAGGGTATTCGTTTGTCTGCAAATCGTTAATAGCTTCTGAAAGGGTGTTATAATTTTTCATTTATTTTTATTTATAAGTCATTGTAAAATAACTGTTGTCTTCTTCGGTAAATTTTTGAAAGGTCAATAGACCTTGTGCATTTAATTTCTCGTTAACAGTATAATTGAGTTGCTTAATGCGAATTCCCAAGGCATAGGCCTTAATGTTAATTTTTGAATTAATATTATTTTCGCTATTATTAAATTTTCGGTCGTAAATTTTTATGGTACTTTTTGAGCCAAAAAAATTCAACAAGCCCGAATCAAAACTCATTTCTAATTCTATATCTTCAAGATTGTCCAAATCATAGAGGTCTTTAAATTTTTTAGAGGTGGTATTAATTTCGGTCTCCTTTGATTTTGGGCTGGAAAACGGGAAAGCCATTACCATTATACTTGCTTCATCAGGCTTGCAACGATAAGTTGTGGTGTATTTATCGGTCGATTTTTTGTCTTCATCGAACAATTCCGTAACCACCTCAATTTCATAGTATCCATTTTTCTTTATTGTTTCACCAGCTTCAAAAGTTTGTTTGTTTAAAAAAGAGCCTTCTTCATCAAAATTTTCTCGAACAACAACTCTACCTGAAATCTGCCCAATAAGCATTTCAGTTTGTCCAGTCATTGTGATGCTGAATAAAGTGATTAGTACTATAAAGCCTTGTTTTTTCATATATGGTGCATTAATTTTTTTACCTCTTTTGCCATAATATCACTTAAATCTATTCCATTTGAAGAGTGTGGGATGGTATTACAAGTCACTATTTTTTCTACTCCGGAATCCAATAAATCTTGATAGGCATTTCCTGAAAAAACGGCGTGAATGCCTACACAAATAGGTGGTTTCATTCCTGCTTTTTTAAGATGTTGTACGGTTTCAATCATTGTTCGGGCTGTGGAAATAATATCATCTACCAAAATGGGTGTAGCATCTTTATATATATCCACATCGGGAACAGAGACTTCTACATCACGGTCACCGTGACGCACCTTTTGTAATACCGTAAATGGTGCTCCTGCATTTTTGGCGACTTCTGATACCCATTGTTCACTTTCAGAATCAGGTCCGATAAGTACCGGGTTTTCGATATTTTCTTTAATCCATTCTGAAATTGCGTCGGCAGCGTGAATCACTTTATTTGGAATTTGATACACTTCTCCCAACGAACTAATTCTGTGCAAGTGAGGGTCAACTGTGGTAATGCTATCGGCGAAACCAGAAATCAATTTTCCGAAGAAACCGGAAGTCACTCCTTCTCCTTCATTAAATACTTTGTCCTGCCGCATATACGCCAAATAGGGTGCTACCAAACAGGTACACATAGCTCCTAATGATTTGGCTGTGTGGCTTAAAAAATATAGTGACAACAGTTTTTCGTCCGGTTCGTGCAAGGTGCATACCAGTACCACACATTTATCTTTAACATCAGACAATATGCGCGTGTATGATTCCCCGTCAGGGAATTTCCTTAATGTGGCTTGACCCACTTCAGCATCCATTTTTGTAGCCATTAGTTCTGTGAGTTCTTCATTTCCGGGAAGACTGAATAATATTGTTTTCATAGTATGTTCTTTAATTTATAGTTATGATGTCGTTATGGTTGTTTTCATATTCCAAGGCATAATTAAGTTCACCTTTGGATTCAGCATATATGGTATAAAGCAGTTGGTTCTCTTCGATTTGTTCTCCCAAATGCACATTTAGAAGAATCCCTGCCGATTTAGATTGTGGTGCTCCAGAAAGCTTGGCCAGTTTTGCAATTTTACGGTTATCAATTCGTTGCAAAACGCCTGACTTTTCAGCTTTAATTTCAATTTTATAAGGTGCTAAAACTGGTTTTGAAAATTGACCTTGCGCCTTACAAATGGCTACGAATTTTTCATATGCTTTTCCAGATTTGAGAATTTTATGTGCGGTTTCCTGTCCCTTTCCTTTTTCTACTTTTCCAGAAAGTTCTAATAGTTCAGTAGCTAAAAGCAATGCTCTTTCTGTTAAGTCTTTAGGTGCATCTTCCTCATTTTTCAAAACTTTTAATATATCTATGGCTTCTAAAGTTGGACCGATACCCCTTCCAACAGGCTGCGTGCCATCCGTAACTACAACTTTTACATTCAACCCAACAGCAGTTCCAACGGTTTCCATATGATTTTTTAGTTTTTCTGCCATTTCGGTACTGCGAACCTTGGCGGTTTCTCCCACGGGAATATCAATGACCACGTGAGTAGAACCAGCTGCTGCCTTTTTAGAGAGTACTGAAGCGATGAGCTGACCTTCGCTATCAATATCCAAGGCTTTTTCAATTTTAATGAGCACATCATCGGCAGGACTTAACTGCGCTGTACCGCCCCAAACAAAACATCCGCCTTCTTTTTCTACTACGGTCTTTATTTCCTCGGAAGAGAGCGTAACATTGGTCAGTACTTCCATTGTATCTGCTGTGCCTGCTGGCGAAGTGATTGCCCGTGAGGATGTTTTTGGCATAGTAAGCCCATACGCGGCAACAATGGCAACTACCAATGGTGTTGTCCTATTGCCAGGCAATCCGCCAATACAATGTTTGTCGACCACGATATCCTTGTTCCAGTTCAGTTGCTTTCCGGAAGCAATCATTGCTTTCGTTAGGTCGGATATTTCATCAATATCCATTCGGTCGCCAGCACAGGCAGTAATAAATGCCGAAAGGTGGATGTTGGAATAATCGCCTTCCACGATATCGGTTATGATGTTGTTATAGGCCTTATAATCCAGTTTTTTGTTATAGATTTTTGCCCTGACGTGGCTTAAGGATTCAATAGGCTCTAAATGGGAAACATATAATGTATCGTTTGGGGAAACATTGAGTTTTTTCGCGGCAGCATCTGATAGTCCGATTTCATTAGGCAACAGAATATCAGAATTCAGGACATTAAGACTTGCTACGATTGATGTATTTGCATTGGATATTCTTATTCGGGTAAGTGCCTCAAACCCTTCTGAAATACAGACGTGGCAATCTTCGCGCATATACACTACATTTTCGTTTTGGGTATAGATTCCGAGATGTTTATATTTTAATATGTTTGAGTGTGTGTCCATATTTTATTGGTTGTTGTGATTTTTCGATTTATTCTATTTCTTCGATGGTGTATAATTGCGGAATTTCTGCATCCCACCCATAGGTTTCCTTGATGCCTTTTTGCAATGCTTCTGCACTCTCTTTTTCACCGTGTACAATGAAAATACGTTCGGGTTTGTTTTTTATCTTATCCATCCAGTCCATAAGTTCTGCGTGGTCTGCGTGTGCCGAAAGCCCTTCAATTTCTACTACTTGCATTTTAAACGGCACCCATTTTCCATATACTTTTAGTTCTTTTTCACCTTCCAATAATTTTCTGCCACGAGTGCCTTCAGCTTGATAGCCTACAAAAAGTAAGGTGTTATTTGGATTTTGTGCCTGTGTTTCAAGATAGTTTAGCATTCTTCCCCCTGTGAGCATTCCGCTTCCTGCAATCACGATTTTTGGTTTGTAATCTGTTCTTAATTCCATTGTTTCACGATAACTGCTAACAACTGTAAAGTGTGAGCACATTTCGTCACATTCGTTGTCTTCCAATCTGTGCCAATCCCGAGTTCTATGAAACAGTTCCAATACGTTGGCACCCATCGGGCTGTCCATAATCATTTGTACTCTGGGGATTTTCTTTTCTTTCAATAATTTCCAAAAGATGAGCATCATTAGCTGGGCACGTTCTACCGAAAAGCTTGGGACAAATAAGCTACCATCTCTGTTGATGGTATCATTTACTAATTTTTCAATATGTGGAAGTGCTTCTATTTCATCGGGATGAAACCTTCCACCATAAGTGGATTCAATGAAAAGCACATCCGCTTTTTTTGGTTTAAGGGGTGGATAGAGCAATAAATCATTGGTTCTACCAATGTCTCCTGAAAAGACAAAACGTTTTCCGTGCACATCCAACTCAATATAGGTTGCACCCAGAATATGTCCGTTGTATTGGAAGCGAGCCCTAATACCATCAAATAACGGAATCCATTGTGATTGTGGAATTCCTTTAAAGTGTGGGATAGTTTTTTCTACATCCTTTAAATCGTATAATGGTTCTGCGGGACTATGTTTGGAATAGCCTTCCTTATTGGCACGTTCGGCTTCTTGCTCCTGTATTTTTGCACTATCATTCAAAATGATTTTTGCAATGTCCAAAGTAGGATTCGTACCATAAATGGGACCATTGAAGCCTTGTTTTACCAATCTGGGTAAATAACCTGTATGGTCCATATGACCGTGGGTAAGCAAAACAGCATCAATATCACCTACATTAACAGGTGGGTACTCCCAGTTTTTAAGGCGTAATTCCTTTAACCCTTGGAAGAGGCCACAGTCTATAAGTATCTTTCTATCTCCTGTATCCACCAAATATTTTGAGCCAGTCACGGTGCCTGCCGCTCCCAAAAAGTGGATGTTTATTTTTTTGTTTTTCATCGTTATAGTATTTATTAATGTCCACCACAACAGGAAGGCGTATTTCCTTTGTCTTGGTTCGATTTGCTCAATTCCGCTATTTCGTTATATAGATTGCGGGAATCCTCTTTTATTACGAGTGCCAACTTCTTTACGGATTTAGGCTCGAAGTGTACCATACCCAATAATATTTCGAGGGCTTCTTCAAGTAGTTTAGAATCATCTTCCAATGCTTGGTAAAATGGCTCTAAATCTATACGGTTCTGTTCTTTCAGTTCTTCTGTTTTCATTTGTCCTATTTATTTAGATTAAAAATTTAAGTAGTGCTCTAATGAATTCCACATAATTCTCTTGAATCTTCGAGAACCTTTTTGTGTCTTGATTTTGGCACTCCTACTTGTTCTAAAATTTTTGGGGTTTCGTGAAGCTCTTTACAGAGTACGATGCCTTCATCTAATAATTTTGTTTTTTCAGCTTTAGTAAGTGTTGTTAAAGCGGTTAAGGGATGTAGCCCAGATTTATCTATTCTGTCCTTGAGACCATTTCCTCTTGGATAATCCCAACTGCTTAAAAGCATTCCAACACATTTCCCGTACTGAATGGCATCGGTTGTGAAACGCGTATTGGTGTACACAGCTCCTTTATGAAGTTTAGCCTCGTGACCTTTTTGGTGTTCCCATTGCTTTTCTACGTCCAAAAACCGTGAATGGATATATAATGGGATTTTTACATTACAAAATCTGCCTTGGTCGCTATGGTATTTGCATTCAATCATATAGTGTTTGTTTTCTTTTTGGGCGATAACATCAACTTCGTGCTGTACACAATTACCTTGAACAATAACTCCCACATTTGTGCTAAAGCCTTCCATCTCTAAAATCTTACCAACAAATTTTTCAAAAGGAAATCCTGATGGCCCTAATTCCATTATCGCTTTTTTTAGCTTGTATTTTGAGGCACTTACACGAGATTTACGCTTAAGCATTTTAAATGCCATCTGATAGATTTTTTTTGTGGTAATTCCATCATAGAGTTGACCTTCGACTTGTTCAACTATTTGCTGAATTAATTCTTCGCTCGCTTGTGAACGCCTTAAGGAATTGATAAGCTTATCTACATCAAAGGCTACCACATCACCTGAATACTTTACTATGTTGATTGGATTTTTCATTTTTTAATATGTATGGTCATTACAGGTAGAGAAGAATGGTTTGTAACACCTTCGGCAATACTTTTTGAAAATAGGCTCAAAAATCCCGTTTTTCCGTGGGTGCTCATTGCAATTAAATCTGCGGGCTGATGTTTTAAAAATGTATTGATGCCTGCCTCTACGGAAGACTCATTATGGACGCTCATTGAGAAGTTCTTCAGATTGGGGAATTTTTCAAGAAATTCCTTTACAGGATTTAAGCCAAGCTCTATGCTATTAAAGTCAGTTTCTGTGTTTACTCGTAACAAATGGATTTTAGCATCGCATTTTTTGGCTATTGACAAGATTTCTTGAAATGGATGCGTGACATCCTCTTCAAAAGAAGAAACAAATAGAATGTCCTTGAAGGGAAACGTTACATCCTCTTCTTTGACAACGATAATGGGTGCATTGGCTTTTCGAACTATTTTTTCAACATTACTACCCGTAATTTCTCTAATGACACCTTTGGTTCCACTGCTGCCGGTAACGATGAAATCGTGATGGAAATGACCAGAATGTTCTAAAATATCTTTCTGTCCCGAATCAAATTGAAGAAAAGTTCGACATTTAAGACCTTCGTGCTCAGCCTTTTTTTCCAGTTCCCGCAATTTTGATTTAACGACTCCAATTTCCTTTAAAGTTTCGGGATACCTTTTTTCTTTTTGTTTATCCAGTTTTACCCAATCAACAGGGGTAGTCATTTGATGTAAAAAGTGTATCTCTGCATCGTATAGTTTGGCTATTTCGATACCAAGATTTGCTGCTTTAGTGCAGTTTTTCGAGAAATCGGTAGGTACGAGTATGTTTTTCATAATTTTAGTTTTATTGTTTTTCTTATTGGGCGGTATTGCCACCATCGATAACCAGTTCGGAACCGGTCATAAATTTGGATTCATCAGAGGCCAGATATACAACTCCGTACCCTATATCGTCAGGTTCTCCCAAATGACCAATTGGATGTAAACTTTCCAATTGTTTTTTGCCTTCTTCTACGTCACCTTGAGCCTTGAGAAAATTCTCTACCATTGGGGTCCAGATATAAGCAGGATGGATAGAATTGATACGGATGCCATAGCCTTGTTTAGCACAATGTAGGGCGGCAGATTTAGTGAAAATGGTAACACCGCCTTTACTTGCGTTATACGCAGGTAAATTGGGGTCACCGATAAGTCCTTCAATGGAAGAGAAGTTAATGATGGAACCACCTTCATCTGTTTTCCTCATACCTTTTATACCATATTTGGTGCCTAAAAAAGTGCCATTTAGGTTTATATCTATAAGGTTTTTCCAATCTTCAAGGGTTACATCTTCAACTGTTCCTCCGAGCCCTATTCCAGCAGAATTTGCTAAAATGTGTAATTTCCCATAAGTTTCAAGGGTAGTTTCAATAACGTTTTTCCATTCATCTTCTTTGGCAACATCTTGTTTAATGAATATGGCCTCACCACCGTCTTCTTTTATTTGTTGAACTACTTTTTTACCACCTTCTTCGTCTATATCGGACACGACTATTTTTGCTCCTTCTCGTGCCAATAGTTTAGCACTTGATTTTCCCAAACCAGATGCTCCTCCTGTGACAATGGCTACTTTATTTTTTACTCGTTTCATAATTTTAAGATTTAAGTGTTACTACTATTTTTTGCTTCTTAATCAAGAAACTTCGTTTCCTGAAACTTTGCCTTTTTCAAAACAATCCAGATTATATATTGTGGTTTCAGCAATATTTGTCAATGCAGTTTCGGTTAAAAAGGCCTGATGACTGGTAATTAAAACATTATTAAAAGTCATTAAGCGTGCAATGACATCGTCTTGCAAAATGTCATCGGAATGGTCTTCAAAGAACAATCCTTCTTCTTCCTCATACACATCTATTCCGAAATACCCAATTTTTTTAGTTTTCAATCCTTCGATAACAGCTTTGGTATCGACCAATCCACCACGACTTGTATTGATAAGCATTACGCCTTGCTTCATTAATGAAATATGTTTTGCATCAATCAAGTGTTTCGTTGAAGACGTTAGTGGTACGTGTAAGCTTATGATATCGGACTGCTTACAAATAGTTTCACAATTGGTATAGATTACATTGTAAAACTTGATTAAATTTTCATCCTCAATGACATCCTGAACAAGTATTTTACAACCAAAACCGTGTAGTATTTTTACCAATACAGACCCAATTTTTCCAGTCCCGATAACGCCGACGGTTTTTCCATTGAGGTCGAAACCGGTAAGACCGTTCAATGAGAAATTCTGGTCACGAACCCTGTTGTGTGCTTTAATCAATTTTCGGTTTAATGCAAGTATGAGCGCCATTGTATGCTCTGCAATGGCATAAGGGGAATAGGCTGGAACACGTGCCACCTTCATATCCAGTTCAGCTGCTTTTGCTAAATCCACGTGATTGAATCCTGCTGAACGCAGAGCAATATATTTTATGCCAAAAGCATTGAATTTTTCAAGAATGTGTGCCGAGGCATCATCGCCCGTAAATAGACTTACTGCTTTAGAACCCGTTGCGAGAATAGCAGTTTCTTGAGTTAAACGACTCTCAAGCAGCTTTAATTGATGCTTGCCATCATTCGCTTTTACGAGATACGGCTCTTCAAACTTATGCGTGCTGAATACTGTTGTTTTCATTTCACTTTTTTTAATTTCCTAACTGTATTAAAATATATACTAACCCTACGATGACAACAGTTCCAAAAATTAGCATCACGAGTTTCCCGGTCTTTTTAGAACCTTTGAAATAGGTAATACCAAGTTTTACAATCATATTGCTTATGGTTGCTGTTATAATGACATTGGTGGCCAGCGTGAGTTTTTCTTCCAATGACCCAAATTTTGCCATACTAATAGTTATTGCATCCGTATCTGCCAATCCTGCAATTAGGGCTGAATAGTATAAACCGCTTTCGCCAAAAAATTGATTTCCATAAAAAACTGCAAACAGGATGACCACATAAATACCACCAAACCCAAGGGCGTTCCAAATATTGAGCGGATTACCCAGATTGATAGCTGTTTTTGTGACATCTGTATTCTTTTTGATGAATAAGAGTGCGCTTATCAAGCAGATAAGGGTAAGAATAGTAAATGGAATGACTAAATTTAAAAGTATGGCACTATTGAAAATATAGGCCAGAATCGCAAGTCTGGGAAACATAATTGCGGAAGCTATAATGATACCCGCAGCATATTCTTTTGAAAGTTCTGGCGATTCCTTACTTCGCGAAGCATATATCCAAGCTACTGCGGTACTTGAAATCAATCCGCCTAAAATAGCAGTGAGCAGAATACCACGTTTAGAACCTACATATTTTACAAGAAAGTAACCAATGAAATTCAGAAATGACACTATCACTATTATCGCTCCAATCTCAAAAGGGTTAAGTAATCCCTCTGGACCATAATCTTGATTTGGTAAGAAAGGCAAAATAAGAAGCGCAATAATTGAAAACTTAATAAAAGCAAAGAGCTCTTCAGAAGTAATATTCTTAATGAATGTATTAAAGGTCGTTTTCAATGATAACAGCGTAACCACGACTACTGCGGTCGCAACTGCTTCCTTATGCAAATGATTGGCAACCATAACACCCAAAATTAGCGTAGCGAACAAGGCCATATTGGTGGTAATACCAGTCATAATATGCTTTTGTACTATGGAAAGATGACTCAAAGACAGAAACAAAAGAAATGCTGCCGCAATGATAATGACCAACCAAGGTGTATAGGTTGGGGAAAGATTTCCCAATATAAAACCAATAATGGCAACAATTGGGAAGGTTCTTATACCTGCAAAGCCTTGTTCTTCCTTCAATTTATCATATTCACGTTCCAGCCCAAGAATAAGGCCAATGCCCAGACTGATGAGCAATCCAAGGATGAAAGGGTTGATATTTTTAAAGGCTTCTATCATTTCTTACTTTCCAAATAATTCTAAAAGTTCATACAATTCATTATCTACTTGATGTTGCTTGACCACCACTTCAAAAGGGGTTAGATGCAATTGATTATTTAAGACTCCTACCATTACATTTTTTTTACCTTGTAAAAGTGTTTTCACAGCCGCCACTCCAAGTCTAATGCCCAACATTCTATCCAAAGCAGAAGAATTTCCACCACGCTGTACGTGCCCAAGTTTTGTAATTCGTAAATCGACATTGGGGTTGACTTCCTTTATTTTTGAAGAAACAAGTTCGGCACCAATTTCGTCACCTTCAGAAACTACGATTAGAAAAGCATCCTCGCTATCGTAATTTTTCACCTTACCCAAAAGGTTAATAAAGTCCGTACCGCTCTCCGGAATTAATATGGCGTCCGCACCAACCATCAATCCAGAATGAATACCGATGTAACCCGAATCCCTTCCCATTACTTCAACAATGAACACACGGTTATGGGATTCGGCAGTATCCCTTATTTTATCAATATTTTCAATGGCTGTGTTAACTGCGGAATCAAAACCAAGGGTGTAATCCGTACCCGAAATATCGTTATCAATAGTTCCGGGAATCCCTATGAATGGGATATCGCATATCTCTGAAAAAGCAAGTAATCCTTTAAATGTACCATCACCACCAATGGCAATTAAAGCGTCTATTTTGTTTACATTTAGAGTTTGCAAGGCTTTTTTTCGACCTTCCAGTTCGAGAAAACGTTTGCTTCGGGCTGTCTTAAGGATAGTGCCACCCTTTTGGGTCAGTTTTTGTAATTCGTGTGATTTTAATTGAACCAAGTCACCGTCTATCAATCCTTCATATCCTTTTCGAAAGCCGCTTACGTTTATACCATTTACTTCAGCCGTTTTTGTAATGGCGTACAAGGCTGCATTCATCCCTGGACTATCACCTCCAGAGGTAAATACACCTATATGTTTTATAGTACTATCCATAGTTATAAAGCTTCTTTTTTAAGAATTTCAGTATTTTTTATACCATACAACCTATTAAAAACCATACAAGCTGTAAGGTCACCCGTTACGTTTACAGCAGTCCTGAACATTCCCAACAATCTTTCTACACCAATGATAATGATGATGCCTTCGGCTGGAATACCGACACTTCCCAAAACAGAAGCGAGTATCACCACACCACCTCCGGGAATGGCAGGTGTGCCGATTGAAGCAGCAACGATAGTTACAATGACCACAATAATATTGAGCAAACTCATTTCCAGTCCATAGGCTTGGGCTATAAAAAGGGTTGTTATCGTTTGATAGAGTGCAGTACCATCCATATTGACGGTTGCGCCAATGGGAATGATAAAATTGCTAATGGTCTTGTCCACCTTTAGTTTTTCTTCGGCTGTTTGAAGAGAAAGTGGCATCACAGCGGCAGAGCTTGTGGTTGAAAAAGCCAATAGCTGAACATCCCTTATTTTTTTCAGGAAATGCATAGGGTTTGATTTTCCAAGAAGCACAATTAGCCCTAAATAGAAAATCACTAAGAATAACAGACCGAGCAAGACGACACCCACATAGTAGGTGAGGCCAGATAGAGAACTCAAACCAACGCTAGAGGTGAGCTGCGCCATAAGTCCGAAAACAGCAATAGGCACTAGAAGCATTGACCATTTTACTACTGTCATACAGACTTCCTGAATGGCACTTAGAAGCAGCTTCACTGGGCGCAGTAAGGCATTTTCAAGTGATAGCACAGCTACACCAATAATGATTGTGAAAATTACAATGCTTAACATTTCACCACTTACCATAGATGCCAACGGGTTTTCGGGAAGTAAGTTTGAGATGGCATCAGGAATCGTTTCAATTCCGAAGGAAAGCTCTGGATTTTCCGTTGGAACAGCTGTAATTTCATTATGTTCAGCTAGAGCCTGTTGATGTAAAAAGCGACCAGGTCTAAAAAGTTGAGATAGTATGACACCCAAACTTACCGAAACTATCGTAGTACCTAGAAAATATAACAAAACCCCACCACCTAATTTTTTTAGATTGTCCTTATCATTACTTGCTATTCCAGTAATGATGGAAGCCACAATCAACGGAATCATAATCATTTGAACCAGTTTCAGAAACAGGACACCAGGCAATGCCAGCCAATTCCCCGCGATATCTGCTGTTTCTTTAGAAATCCATCCATTTTGTGGGCTCAATAGCAGACCAAATCCAACACCTAAAAACAAGGCAATGATTACTTTAAGCCATAGACGGCTTTCTACCAGTTTAAGGAGGTAGTGGTTAAGTGATTTTAATGATTTTATCTCTGTGTCAAACATTCTGTTGATTATGCTATATTAATTTTATTATCCAGATACACTTCCTGAACGGATTGTAATACTCTTACGCCTTCGCTAAAGGGTTTTTGAAATGCTTTTCTTCCCATTATCAGCCCAGAACCACCAGCCCTTTTATTGATAACGGCAGTTGTTACAGCTTCGGACAAATCTGATTTGCCTTTGGAACCACCACCTGAATTAATCAGCCCTATTTTACCCATATAGCAATTGGCTACTTGCAACCTGCAAAGGTCAATAGGGTGGTCTGTGGTAAGGGTTTTATACATTTCATCATCATATTTTCCAAATCCTATCTCTTTGAAACCAAAATTATTGGTAGGTAATTTTTGTTTGATGATGTCTGCCTGTATCGTTACTCCAATATGATTGGCTTGTCCGGTTACATCGGCCGATGCGTGATAATCTTCTTTATCGGTTTTAAAAGCTTCATTTCGTGTATAGCACCATAAAATGGTAGCCATACCAAGATTATGAGCTTCTTCAAAAGCCTCTGCTATTTCTTTGAGTTGTCTGTTACTTTCCGCTGAACCAAAATAAATCGTAGCTCCTACGGCAATTGCTCCCATATCCCAAGCGGTTTTTACCTTACCAAAGAGTGTTTGGTCATATTTGTTCGGGTAGGTAAGCAGTTCATTGTGGTTAATCTTAACGATAAAAGGGATTTTATGGGCATATTTTCGGGCATTCAAACCCAAAACCCCAAACGTGGAAGCCACCCCATTACAACCGGCCTCAAGGGCGAGTTTTATAATGTTCTCTGGGTCGAAATAATCTGGGTTTTTATAGAATGAAAAGGCCGCGCTATGCTCAATACCTTGGTCAACAGGAAGGATACTTAAATAACCAGTTCCTGCCAGATTTCCGTGATTGTATAATTGGGAAAGGCTACGAAGTACCTGTGAATTTCTGTTGCTATTGCCAAACACCTTGTCTATACTATTTGTGCTTGGTGTTTGTAACTCATCTTTTGTTATTTTTTCACAAACGTGTTCTAAATAGAAGTCTGCTTTTTCTCCTAAAAGTTCTACTATATTCTTGTCTGTTTTCATCTTGATAGTATTTAATGGATTCCTAAACTTTCATTTGTTTTGGCTATGGATTTTGTACCATCTGTTTCAATTCCAGTTAATGCCCTAATAGCATCAATTGTTTCCGGGATTACAATAGCTTGATTATCGACTATATAAGCATAGAAAAGTTCGTCGCCATCTACTTTCAGCATATCTTCCCAAAGAGCAACTTCATACATATCGCCCCAAGGTCTTCCCATATCCAGAAACATTTCCTTAATGGTGTTGTTAGAAACCAAGCCTTGGTCATACCGAATTAGTTTAATACGACTTGAAGTTTTGAAAGCATTTAGCACTTCTTCCTTTGTCGCCTGCTTTTTCAATTTCACATTCCAGTAGTGCATATGGCTCAATGTTTCGGGTACTTTTACCGCTGCGGTGATGACATCCAATTCTGGGTCAACACTTTTAGCATCTGGACCTTGATGGCTTGGGATATCTTTTTCGGGAACCATCGTATTCATAATACCACCTAAATGACTTTCCCAAGGGTCTGTAGCTCTTCTTAAAAGTGTACCTCTGGCATAATCCAATAAATCGGCTCTTTTTAAAGCGGTCAAGGTTCTTAAAATAGACGTAGTATTACACGAAACTACTCTTGTCGCATTCAAGTTTAGAGCGGATTTGTAATTATTTTCTGCACTAAAGGAATGCCCTGTGGTTTCGTGTTTTTCGCCACCGTGCAAAATAAACTTTATATTCTGTTCTTTATAAATCGCTACATTTTGAGCAGCAATCTTTTTAGGCGTACAGTCCACAACAAGGTCTGATTTCTTTAAAAGTTCCTGCATATTGCCTTTAACAGAAATCCCTTCAGATTTCATATTATCAGCTGCATCTTGAGTTGCTGCGTATATGTTGTAATTCTTTCTTACTGCATTTTGAATACGCCAATCGCTGATGATATCGCAAACACCTGAAAGCTTCATATCGTCTTGTAAGTTGATGGCATCGGCCACTCTTTTTCCAATGACTCCGTAACCTATAACTGCTACATTTTTCATATAAATTGTTTTTAATTAATTATGTTTTATTGTTTTTGTCACTTGTATTCTTCATTCCCATCGGCATATTACCTTCATCGTCTGTATGTGAAATCATAAAAAGGCGTTCCGCCACAAGTATTAGAACAATCCCAATTGCCGCGACAATAAGAACCAAAGGATCGTTCAGATATTTTATATAAATAAAGGCCGAGAGTACTGCAACATCCAGTATAATGGCAATCACGGGGATAATTGGTTTAAAATCCACTTCTTTTCTAAGATTGCGGAAAAGCCCCCAATGAATTGCGATATCCATAACGAGGTAAAATATAGCCCCAATGGATGCAATTCTTGTTAAATCAAACAGGATTGTCAATAAAATGGCAAGGGAAACGGTAAATATGAGTGCTGGATTTTTTAAGCTACCAAGTTTGGTTAAAGAAGGCACCTGTTTCATATTGCTGAGCATTGCCAACAAGCGTGAAGAGGAAAAGATACTGGCAATGACCCCAGAAACCGTGGCAATAATGGCAATGCCAATGGTAATCCAGGAACCCCATTCCCCAAAAACAGGTTTTGCGGCGGCTGCAAGGGCATAATCTTTAGCTTCGATTATTTCAGGAATGCTTAAACCTCCCGCAACAGCTAATGCCAAGGCTACATATATCAGTGTGCAGATAAGTATGGAAAACACGATAGACCTACCAAGATTTTTATGCGGGTTTTTAATATCGTCCCCTTGGTTCGTGATAGTGGTAAAGCCTTTATAAGCAAGGATAGATAACGCCAAAGCGGCCACAAATCCGAAGCCTTGTGGTAATGTCTCAGTATTTTTGGGAATATAGTTTCCCGTAATATCGGCAAAACCTGAAATTGCAAGGCCGGCAATAGCTAAAATTGCTATTCCCACTACCTTTATAATAGCGGTAAATGTCGCGGTGGCACCAATAACCTTATTGCCCAGGATGTTCACTATATAAGCAACAACAATTAGCCCAACACCCAGGGTAGAGGCATAACCTGCATAGGACTCGGGAAATAGTCTCAACGTATATGCTCCAAAAGTGCCCGCCACCAGACTTTCGGAAACTACCATTGATACGTACATCAGCAAAGAATAAAACCCTGTTGTTGTTCCAGGTCCATAGGATTTGTTAAGGAATTTAACCACACCTCCAGACGATGGAAAAGCATTTGAAAACTTGACATAGGAATATGAGCTAAAACCCACCACAACAGCACCTGCAATAAATGCAATGGGAAATAGATCACCCACCAACTCTGCTATTTGCCCCATAAGGACAAATATGCCAGCACCAATCATTACGCCTGTACCAAGAGATATGGAACCTAATAAGGAAAGCTTATTATTTTTATCTGTGGTGTTTTTCATTTCAAAATTATTTTTCCCTGTTTTTAATCGAAGATTTCGGTTTAAAGTTTCTAATAATCAGGCGGTTGCTCTTTTCATAAGTGAAATAACTTACCGCCCAATTAAAACCAACCATCAATCTATTTCTAAATCCACTTATGGACATCAAGTGAACAACGGACCACAGCAACCAGGCGAAATAGCCTGCAAATTTAAATTTGCCCAAATCGGCAACTGCCTTGCGTTTACCTACGGTTGCTAAGGAACCTTTATCTTTATATTTGAAAGGTTTTATGGATTTGTTATTTATGATATTTAATATCGAATCGCCCAGGTATTTACCTTGTTGAATAGCGGTCTGTGCTACTTGTGGATGTCCTTTTGGGGTTTCTTTGGAAATGAGTGCTGCGATATCACCTATGGCAAAAATATTTTCGTAGCCTTCTACTTTTAAATTGGCATTGGTTTTAATACGGTTGCCTCTGACTACGTGTTTTCCATCAATACCATTTGGGAATTGTCCTTTTACGCCAGCCGTCCAGATAAGGTTTTTAGCCAATATGGTCTTATCACTTTTGGTAGTGACTTCCTTTCCATCATAATTGCTTACAGCTTCATTTAATAATACCTTTACATTTAAATCCTCTAAATATTTGAGGGTTTTCGAAGATGCTTTATCAGACATTGTACTTAACAACTCATCAATGGCTTCTATTAAATAAATGTTCATAATGGAAGCAGGATACTCTGGATAATCTTTGGGTAGAATGTATTTACAGAATTCAGCCAATGCTCCTGCCATCTCTACACCGGCAGGACCACCACCTACAATTACAAAATTTGTTAGGGCATCCCGTTCATCATCATCACAGGTAATGGCAGCCTGTTCTAAATTTTGCAACATCATATGGCGAATGTTCAGGGAATCTCGGATATCCTTCATTCCCAAGCTGTTTTCTGCTACTTTATCCATCCCAAAAAAATTGGTGGTTGTACCTGAAGCAATTACCAGATAGTCATAGTGAACTTTTCCTTTAGAAGTTATTAATGTGTTTAATGAGGGCTGAATTTCTTCTACTTCGACCAAACGAAATACTACATTTTTGTAACCATTGAATTGTTTTCTAAATGGAAATACTATGCTATCAGGTTCCAACGCACTCGTTGCCACTTGATATAATAAAGGTTGAAATTGATGGAAGTTATTTTTATCGAGTAAAACCACTTGAACTTCTTTGTGTTTCAGTTTTTCAACCAATGCCAAACCTGCAAATCCTCCACCAACGATAACCACACGAGGTAATTTAGTATCTGGAAGACAGATTTCATCTGTTATCTTACAGGTGGATTCCAACGGAATGCTATGTGTTTGCTTTTCTTTCATTTTTTATTTCTATCTCTTGCAATGAGTACTGAACATTTGGCATTTGTGGTCAAATATTGGGATACAGAGCCCAATACTAAGCGTGAAAGTGCACCGTGACCCTGAGAGCCTACTACGATTAAATCTGCACCCCAATCTTCTGCTTTTTCATAAATAGTACTTTTGGGCAGGCCACTAACAACACTTGTGGTTATGGAAAGTGCCTTGTTTTCGGCCTTGATTTTATCGAAAGCTTCTGAAACGATTTTGTTTCCCAATTTTTGAGCGTTACTTCTAATTTCTTCTATGTAATTTCCTATCCTGCCGCCCATAGTATGCAATCCCAGGCCGGTTGTTTTCGGAACTTCATAAACATTTATAATATGAATTTCACTATTTGAGGATAGGGTCATTTTTATAAGTTCGTGAATGGCTACTTTACTGAAATCTGAACCATCTATGGCCAATAATATTTTCATAATTTGAATGTTTTAGTTGGTTGACATTTCTTTCGATTTTATAAGTTTTCTCCAATACAAGTGTTCATATAATCCAGACCAATACATACCAAAGGTGAAAGCGAACAGTAACTCTTCAATTGGGATTCCCAAAACAAGAATATGGGTCAGGTTGTCCAGATTCCAGTACAGCTCCACATATTGCGGATAAAACGGAAGGATGCTTCCGAAATAAATGAAGTACAGTATGGTAAACAAGATTCCTCCAACCCATATCTTTCCTTTTAAATCTGGGCGACAGTACAATGTTGCCAAACCACCAAAAAACATTGCAATGATGCCACAATAGATGTGGTTAAGCGTGGTGAAAAGACTAAATATGACGAATACAATGGCTGGAACAAAAAGTATATAAATATGTAGCTTATGTCTTTGGTGGCTCCGTTCGGTATGAGGCATATCTATATAGCCTTTTTTGAATATCAGATTATACAATACCGTCCCTATTCCGCCAATGGCAAAAGAGAAGATAAGGCTCTCAATATCAAAACCTGTTCTTTCCGCTAAATGGAATAAGGAAGGTGGCATCCAATATTCTGGTACAAATAATGGTTCTGTTAAACCAAAGGGCATCGTAATAAGGCTCATTTTGAGCATTTCTTTTCTATACCCCTTTTTTGACAAATAGATTATTGCCCAAAGAGCAAGAATTATAAGAGACCATATGAACCAGACATATTGCATAAATTTTATTTTACTCTCTTATTTTTTGACTTTTATTTGCGCATTATAAAAAGCCGCAATACAGGCACCTATTAGCCATCCTAAAATGAATATCTGTACTATTCCCAAACCAGCTTCCCATAGTGGCACATCCATCCTGATAATGCTTGTGGTATCTAAACCGTGCAATAGGCTGTTGAAAAAATCGATAGTGGCTTCTCGACCTGCTGTTGACATAACTATCATACAGCCTAAGTAAATTAGTGCCCCCGTAAGACCGAAAGCAAATCCGAGTTTTTTTACGTTTAATCGATACATAATTTTAAAGTTTTGAGTTAGTTGTCTGATTTTAATATCTTTTTTGATTCCTCAAATTCTTCCTTGGATATTTCGCCTTTTGCAAAGCGGTTTTTAAGAATATCCAGTGGGCTGTCCTTCTTTGTTTTTTGATAAGGGATATCTGCTGGGTTAAAGAATATCCAAGCCAATAAAATAATCCATATAATCCACCATATTAGGTGCATACCTCCAAAATGTCCTTCGTAAAAATGCATAATTTTTGGTTTTAAGTTGTTGTTAATTTAATTCTGTAATTGTATAACCATTGAGCCCATCAAGTTGCTTTTGTAATTCGGCAACAGAAAGTGCTTCATTCATCGTGATAAGTGCAGCACCTTTTGGTGCCAAAAAGATCTCTGCTTTTTCTATATTGGGATGTTCTTCTAAAGTCTTTTTTACTCTTGATACACATCCACCGCAGCTGATTCCGCTTATTTGAAATTTTTGTTTCATCATTTAGTATTTAATGGTGATGATGCCCTTTGTGTTCATCTTTTGGTTCTGTTTTTGAAACATCTTTACCGTGTTCGTTTTCTCTTTGTCTATTCTGTGAATGATTGTGCCCACCGTGGCGATGTGAACCGTGAGGCATAAATAAGTGACAAGCAAACATAAAGAGGATGAAGATGAATAGAGACGAACTGCTTCCTATACCTAATGATGGTGCAAAAAAGATAAACAGTAATGGTAATCCACAACCGATGACCATCCATATCCAGTGATTATTTTTCATTGTTGTTTATTTTAAAAGTTAAAATTAATGATGCTCGGTATGCTCACCTTTGGTTGGACTATCCATATCGTCCATCTTGTCCATACCCTGCATATCCATTCCTTTTTCGCCCATCATCTTTGAGCAGGATTCCATACAGTCTTCGCTCATCATCCCTTTTTCGTGCATCATTTTCATCATAGTGCCCATCATTTTGCCGTCATTCATCATTCCGTCCATCATTGAGTGCATCATTGTACTGTCTTTCATCATCATTTGCATTCCTTCTCCTTGCATCATTGAGCTCATCATTTTTTTGTTGCCCTGCATCATTTGCATTGCGTGTTGGTTGTCGTGCATACTTTCCATAAATTCGGTCATATAGTCGTGATTTTTGGAAATGGCATTAAAAACTTCTGTGCGAGTTTCAGGGTTTTCCATTAGTGCCTGAGTGTTTGTTTCTTGTTTGCAACTGTTTAAGCTTAAAAGCCCAACTGCCGATAAAACAATTAGTAGTGTTTTCATAATTTATTTTTTGAGTTAAACATTTATTTTAATTTTTATAAACCCATTCCCAACAATCTAAATGTTTATAGTTGAGGGAATGGATTATCAACTATTAATTCGCAGATTTTAAAAAGGTTATAATCTTTTTGAATTTCTTATATGTTATGTGTATTTTCAATATTATTAGATTTTTTTTATACGCCACTTCTTATTATTACCTTTAACTGCCACCAAATTTTCCGAAATCAATTTTGATGTGATGGCAGGTGGATTTTTATCATTCTTATCTTTTGGCGAGACGTGAATGGCCAATTGCGTTAAATGGTCAATGGTATTACCATTCTCATCTATAACAAGCTCAAAATAATGGTAGTTTACCACGTCTTTTTTGAAAATGTCATTATAGCCAATGGTTTCTTTTTCAACTTTTAACACCAAGGCTTTGCCATATTGAAAGTTGTTGGCATTGAGGAATTGTGGAGTGATGACAGTTTTTCCAGTTTTATCGATATAGCCATAATAGAGCACGCCATCTTTTTGGTTTGCAATCAGGCATTTTCCGTTACTGAATATAGGGTAGCTTGCATTGTCTGTTTTGGTTGCCACCAAATCATTTCGAAAATCAACGATTAAATTTCCTTCTGGGTCAATAAAACCCCATTCGTTCCCTTTTTTAATGGCAGCGACGCCATTGCTAAAAGGCGAGATGTAGTCTAAATTTTCAAAGGTTTGTGCAATTCCTATAAAGGGAATTAATACTAATGTGATAAGTAGTTTTTTCATTTTGTTTAATTTAATTTGATGAAATTAACCATTGCCTTAAGCTTTTGTCTGCATAACTTTCGTTGATATCTATATAATTTCATCATAGAAATTCCGTTTCCAATTTCCTGTGTTTTTGTAATCGGTCATACTCATTCCCACCACTTCCTTAAACTGTCTAGACAGGTGGTTGACACTACTGTAGTCCAATAAATATCCTATATCTGAAAAGGAATGTTGTTTAAGCTGAATGAGCTCTTTGACTTTTTCTATTTTTAATTTGATAAAGTACTTTTCAATGGTTGTCTGTTGATTTGCTGAAAACAATCTGCTCAATATCTTGTAATCTTTATGAAGTCTTGAAGCCAATAGTTCAGATGTTTTTACCTTAATATGTAACGGTAGCTCTTGCAATTGTTCTATTAGAATAATCTTGATTCTTTCTGTGAGCATTTCTTCTTCATTCTGAACAATTTCAAAATTATTGGCGTGAAGTACACTTGTAACGGTATCGATAATTTCATTGTTCGTTTTTTTTTGTGCTTCTACCAGCAACCTTCCTAATTCCAAGGAAAGCACTGTAACTTCAAGTTCTTGTAATTCTTGTTTAATTACTTTTAAGCAGCGGTTACAGACCATATTCTTAATCCAAAATTCTTTTGGTTTGTTCATAGTATATAATGTATTGTCATTGAGTTTAGCTCAATGGTCTGATAGGTTTAGCCTAACAGGATTAATATTGTGTAGCGTTGTTGAGAATAGGGTACAACAAATGTTAGCCAGAAGTGAAATATTGGCTATAGAGGCAATGCAGATTAATTTTAACCTGCGAAGTAGAAAATCAAATTAAAAAGGACTCGTTGAGGATTACAAGGTCTGTGGATAGCAAAGGTGGCCTATAAGCCTTAAAAGAAACTTTGTTTTTCTCTAAACCTTCAAAAAGGTTGATATAAGAATAGACGAAGTTGTTTAAGAAAACTAAAGTTTCAATCTCTGAAATTGTATTGGCCTTCTTGAAGGTGTCATCTCCTTCTTTCAAGATGGTCTTATTATCGCAACAGTCTTTCTCTTGTATTGTAGTACATTGCTTGGAATTATTATCTTTTTTCTGTGCAGTCTCCATACAAGATTCTGCTTTACTAAAAAAAGCCAAATCCACCATTTTATTACAGCAAAAGTGCATATTTACCGTAAAGGATGTGGTGGAAAACAGTATAAAAACTGCTAAAAAGAAGGACAGTATTTTAGTAAAAAAAGATTTCACAAAAATTAATAAATTTTGATTAACATTAAAGGATTTTGGAAAATAAAATTCAACTGTTCAATTATTTTATTATCAATTTTTTACAAAAAAACAACAAAATTAATCAGTACAAATATAATTCTAAAAGTTCAACAGAACTATGATTTATATCATATAAAGGAAGCTGCAAAAGAATTTTATTTGCAAATAATATTTAAGCGGTTTCGTGCAAAATAAACATTTAAAAAAAAATTGTTAAATAAACAAATTGAGATAAATTTTTTATAAATTTGCAACATTAATGAAAAAAGTTTTTCATAAAATATCATCCGTTTGTTTGGCACTTATCGTGCTATTGTCAACAGTTTCTTTTACTATTGATAGTCATTACTGTGGCGATACTTTAGTGGATTCTTCTTTATTTGGGCACGTTGAAACTTGCGGAATGGATAAGCAACTATCCAAAAATGATTGTCAAAGTGAAGTTCAG
Organism: Allomuricauda sp.; assembly: GCF_013911645.1. Classification (GTDB taxonomy): domain Bacteria; phylum Bacteroidota; class Bacteroidia; order Flavobacteriales; family Flavobacteriaceae; genus Flagellimonas. The sequence goes on along the minus strand of NZ_JACESV010000001.1, from coordinate 977,005 downwards.
GATGATTCCTGCTGTTCAGATAAGCAATTAGTTGTTGAAGGTCAGGACGACCTGAAGATGTCTTTTAACACCTTAAATTTTGAGCAACAAGTCTTTGTTGTCTCTTTTGTACATTCTTATATCAATCTCTTTGAGACTCTTGATTCACACATTGTACCATTTAGAGATTATGCGGTTCCCTTTCTCATACGGGATATACAAAAACTGCACGAGACGTATTTAATTTGATTTTAAACAGTTTCCGATAACTATCGGAAAGATTATCCTAATGGTTATAACCATTCTGGGGTCATTTCGTTGTGTTTAATTTTCTGATTGCATCAGAATCTTATTCAATGTTTAACTGTTTAACAATCAATACACATGCTGAATAAAAGCATCAAATTTTTAATCGAGAACAAGCTAGTAGCCGTTCTACTACTTGCACTTTTTATTGCTTGGGGAGTCGTAAACGCCCCGTTTGAATGGAATACAGGCTCACTTCCTCGAGACCCTGTTGCCGTAGATGCCATACCAGATATTGGCGAAAACCAACAAATTGTATTTACTAAATGGGATGGTCGTTCCCCTCAAGATATTGAGGATCAAATTACTTATCCTCTAACCACATCGCTTCTTGGTATTCCAGGGGTTAAAACAATACGTAGTTCATCTATGTTCGGGTTTTCGAGCATTTATATCATTTTCGAAGAAGATATTGAATTTTATTGGAGCAGAAGCCGAATACTTGAAAAATTAAACTCATTACCAGCCGGACTTCTACCAGAAGGCGTTAATCCAGCTCTAGGTCCCGATGCCACAGGATTAGGGCAAATATATTGGTACACCCTTGAGGGACGTGATAAAGATGGTAATGTTACAGGTGGATGGGATTTACAGGAATTACGAAGCATTCAGGATTTCTACGTAAAATACGCACTGTCTTCGGCGAGTGGTGTTTCCGAAGTGGCTTCCATCGGCGGATATGTTTTGGAATATCAAGTGGATGTTAATCCCGAATTAATGCGGCAATACAACATAGGCTTGAGTGAGGTTGTAAAAGCAGTAAAACAAAGCAACAAAGATGTTGGTGCACAAACGCTTGAAATCAACCAAGCTGAATACCTTATAAGAGGATTGGGTTATATTAAGAAACTATCTGATTTAGAAAACGCGGTAGTTACTTCAAAAGATTTTACATCCATCCGTATAAAGGATATTGCGAAAGTAACACACGGTCCTGCTACAAGAAGAGGCTTATTGGACAAGGAAGGAGCCGAGGTTGTTGGTGGTGTTGTAGTGGCTCGTTATGGGGCCAATCCTATGGAAGTCATCAACAATGTTAAAGAAAAAATAAACGAGTTAAGTTCTGGGCTTCCATCAAAAACATTAAGCGATGGGAGGACTTCGCAATTAACCATCGTACCCTTTTATGACAGAACAGAACTAATCCAAGAAACCTTGGGCACACTTGATGAAGCGCTAACTTTAGAGATATTGATAACCATTTTTGTGATTATCATAATGGTCTTCAATTTAAGGGCTTCCGTATTGATTTCCGGATTATTGCCTGTTGCGGTTTTGATGGTCTTTATTTCTATGAAACTGTTCAATGTAGATGCAAATATTGTCGCCTTATCTGGTATTGCAATTGCTATTGGAACTATGGTCGATGTGGGCGTTATCCTTTCGGAAAATGTCTTGCGGCATATTGATGAAAATGAAGAAAAGCTACCTATGAATACGGTAGTTTATAATGCGACTGCCGAAGTTTCTGGCGCCATCTTAACGGCAGTAATGACCACTATTATTAGTTTCATTCCTGTATTTACTATGATTGGTGCAGAAGGGAAATTGTTTAGGCCATTGGCATTTACAAAAACGGCAGCACTCACCGCAGCTCTTATTGTTGCCCTATTTTTAATTCCACCATTTGCGGCCTATTTATTTAAAAAGAGAAATTTAAAAACTTCTTTTAGTTATATGCTAAATGGAGCATTGATTGTTTTTGGCGTTTTATCTTTAATTTTAGGCTATCCGCTTGGATTAATATTAGTTGCATTTGGCGTTGTTGGCTTCCTTTCACTAAAGGAAAAGATTACGTCAAAACGCGCCAACATCATCAATATATTTGTTTCGGCTTTTGCTATCATATTCCTATTGGCGGAATATTGGAGACCACTGGGAGTAGATAGAAGTATCCTTATAAACTTAATCTTCGTTGGTCTTATCTGTTTTGGTCTTTTGGGTGTATTTACACTTTTTAGAAATTATTATGTTCGAATTTTAAATTGGGCATTGCGTAATAAGCTGTTATTTCTTTCGATACCAACTGCCATTGTAATTTTTGGAGTGATGATTATGCGTAATACTGGTAAAGAGTTTATGCCTTCACTCAATGAGGGTTCATTCCTGTTAATGCCCACTTCAATGCCACACGCAGGTGTGGAGGAAAATAAACGCGTCCTACAGCAACTCGATATGGCCGTTGCGAGCATTCCAGAAATTGAAACTGTAGTCGGTAAATCTGGGCGTACAGAATCAGCATTAGACCCTGCACCGTTATCGATGTATGAGAATGTTATTCAATATAAATCTGAATATATTTTAAATGAAAATCGCAAAAGACAACGCTTTAAGGTAAACGAAGACGGCTTATTTGTTTTAAAGGATGGCAGTTTAGTAACCAACCCTAATAGCGAAATTGAAGTAGAAGATGATGACTATAAAGCCTCAAAAATTACAGACCCATTCTCTGTGACAAGTTCACAGCTCATTCCAGATGACGATGGAGAGTACTTTAGAAATTGGCGACCTGAAATTGAATCGCCAGACGATATTTGGAAAGAAATCGTAAGGGTTACAAAGCTTCCAGGTGTTACTTCAGCACCAAAGCTACAACCCATAGAAACACGCTTGGTGATGCTACAGACTGGTATGCGAGCACCTATGGGCATTAAGGTGAAAGGACAGGATTTAAAAGAAATTGAGGCGTTTGGGGTACAATTGGAAGATATCTTAAAACAAGCCGAAGGCGTTAAAGACGAAGCTGTCTTTGCCGACCGTATTGTGGGGAAACCTTATTTACTTATTGATATTGATAGAGAACGACTTGCGCGCTATGGCATAACCATAGAGCAAGTACAGCAAGTTATACAGGTTTCTGTAGGTGGTATGGTGCTTTCGCAAACAGTAGAAGGTAGGGAGCGTTATGGTATTCGTGTGCGCTACCCCAGAGAATTACGCGCAAATCCAAACGATTTAAAAGATATTTATGTGCCTGTAGAAAAAGGAAGTCCAGTTCCGTTAAGTGAGTTGGCTACTATAAGATACGAACAAGGGCCTCAGGTCATTAAAAGTGAGGACACTTTTTTAGTTGGCTATGTGCTTTTTGATAAGCTGGACGGTTATGCAGAGGTTGATGTAGTGGAGAATGCCCAAGCCCTAATTCAGCAAAAGATTGATGACGGCGAGTTAATTGTGCCAAAAGGAATCAACTACCGATTTACAGGAACGTATGAGAACCAATTAAGGGCTGAAAAAACTTTAAGTGTTGTAGTACCATTAGCTCTCATTATCATATTCCTAATTCTTTATTTTCAGTTTCGTTCGGTAAGTACATCGCTAATGGTATTTACTGGTATTGCCGTAGCCTTTGCAGGTGGGTTCTTAATGATTTGGGGTTATGGACAGGATTGGTTCCTGAATTTTAGTTTTTTCGGAGAAAACCTGCGAGACCTGTTCCAAATGCACACTATAAATTTAAGTGTAGCTGTGTGGGTGGGCTTTATTGCCCTGTTTGGTATTGCAACAGATGATGGTGTGGTAATGGCAACTTATCTCACTCAAACATTTGATAAAAACAAACCAACAGATAAAACTGGGGTTAGAGCATCCGTAGTCGAAGCAGGAGAAAAACGTATTCGACCTTGTTTAATGACAACGGCAACCACGATTCTTGCTTTACTACCTGTACTCACATCAACAGGTCGAGGTAGTGATATTATGATTCCGATGGCAATTCCATCCTTTGGAGGAATGTTAATTGCGCTTATAACCCTATTTGTTGTACCAGTATTATTTAGCTGGAAACACGAATTTCAATTAAAAAGAGCTACAAAATGAGATATGTAATTGTAATAGTACTTGCTTTTTTTGCTTTAGCCAAAACGAATGCACAAGATTTGACAACGTACATTCAGGAAGCTGAGAAGAATAATCCAGAGATTCAAGCTTTTGAATTGCGGTATAATATAGCTGAAGAAAAAGTTAATGAAGCAGATTGGTTGCCAAATACCGTTGTGGGAGTAGGTTATTTTGTAAGCGAACCCGAAACCCGAACAGGTGCACAACGTGCTCGCTTTTCGGTATCACAAATGCTGCCTTGGTTTGGAACTATTACCGCAAGGGAAAATTATGCCAGTTCAATGGCAGAAACTCAATATGTAGATATTGCGATTGCAAAGCGAAAACTTGCACTTGCAGTTTCTCAATCTTATTACGAGCTATACGCCATCAGAGCAAAACAATTAGTGCTTGATAAGAACATTGAGCTTTTAGAAACCTATGAGCGTTTGGCGTTAACTTCAGTAGAAGTTGGTAAGGCATCTGCTGTAGATGTTCTTCGCCTGCAAATAAGGCAAAATGAACTTGTACAGCAAAAAGAAGTATTGGAGCAAGATTATTTGGCAGAACAAACAGCTTTCAACAATCTTTTAAATCGGGATGAGGATATTGCAGTAACCGTAGTTGAAGAGATGTTTATTCCAGATGAGGATGCTTTAATCTTAACTGAAAACCTTCAGTTAAACCCAGAACTCATAAAGTATGATAAGCTATTTGAATCGGTTGAACAATCGGAGTTGTTAAACCAAAAAGAAAGTGCACCTAATATAGGTTTTGGTTTGGATTATGTGCCAGTTTCTGAACGTCCTGATATGAATTTTGTTGACAACGGAAAAGACATTGTAATGCCGATGGTATCTATCTCAATTCCAATATTTAATAACAAGTATAAATCTGTCACAAAGCAAAATGAATTAAGACAATTGGAAATTAAATCTCAAAAGGAAGACAGGTTGAACAAACTTGAAACGCTTTTGGCACAAGCCCAACATAACAGAAATGCTACGAGGATTAAATTTAATGTACAAACCGATAATTTAAAACAGGCAAATGATGCCGAAGAAATATTGATAAAAAATTATGAGACAGGTACTATCAATTTTAATGACGTGTTAGACGTACAAGAATTACAATTGAAGTTTCAAATAAACCTTATTGAATCGGTCAAAAGTTATTATATCCAGTCAGCAATAATAAACTACTTAAGTAATTAATTATGAAGACACTAAAAACAATCACCTTATTATTATTTACCTCATTCACTTTTGCCCAGGTAGGCACAAATGGTGATGACAGGAAAGAAGAAGGACGACCCGTCAAAGAGTATAACCTTACCCTAGAACAAAAGGAGATGACCCTTGGAGGCGTAACGGCCAATGCAATGACCATAAACGGCCAAATTCCTGGTCCAGTCTTGGAATTTACCGAGGGAGACCTTGCCATAATCAATGTGACTAATAAAATGGATGAGGAAACATCAGTGCATTGGCACGGATTAATACTTCCAAATTTCTATGACGGTGTTCCATATTTAACAACACCACCTATTGAACCAGGGGAGACATTCCAATACAGAATTCCAATCAATCAGTCTGGAACCTATTGGTATCATTCACACACAATGTTACAAGAGCAAAAGGGTGTGTATGGCTCCATAATCATTCAGCCTAAAGAAAAAACATTGGATTATGATAAAGATTTGGTAGTGGTATTGTCTGATTGGACCAATGAAAAACCAATGAATGTACTACGTAACTTAAAGAGGGGTAACGAGTGGTATCAAGTTAAAAAGGGTACAGCAGTACCGTTGAGTAGGGTAATTAAAGAAGGTGCTCTGGGAGCACAGTTCAAATTTTGGCGAGACCGTATGGAAGGCGCAGATATTGCAGATATCTACTACCCTGCATTTTTAACAAATGGTAAAAAACAAGCAGACTATCCAGAATTTCTACCAGGTGAAAAAGTAAGGCTTCGTTTTATCAATGCATCGGCATCTACTTATTATTGGATGGATTTCGGAGGAGGTAACCCAATGGTTGTTTCAAGTGATGGTATAGATGTGGAACCTATATCAAAAAGTCGCTTCCTTTTTGGTATTGCTGAAACCTATGATGTAATTGTCACCATTCCAGAAGGTACAGTAGAAATTACTGCCACGGCACAGGATGGTTCTGGGGACACCTCTTTACGTATAGGACAAGGAACACTTTATCCCGCAGAAAGAATTGACAGACCAGATAAAGTGGAAATGATGAAGCAAATGGCTAAAATGGATATGAAAATGGGAGCTCCCTCTATGGTAGGCAACAAAAAGAAAAACACACCCGAAGTTTTGATGCAGAAGTACGGGATGAAGATGGATATGAAAGATGGGCAAATGAATATGAACGATAATAGTTCTACGAAGGATGGCGCAATGAATGATAAAATGAATATGGATGACCATATGAACCATAATGACCAAATGATGCAAAAAGACACTTCTTCGTTTGATTACAACACCCGAAAGACCTATTTCAACTATGATTTTTTAAAGGCAAAAGAAAACACCACATATAAAGCAGATTTACCGGTAAATGACATTTTATTGAACCTAACTGGAAATATGCAGCGTTACGTCTGGAGTATGAACGGTGTACCCTTATCGGAAACGGATAAAATAAAAATCAAGGGTGGCGAGGTAACAAGAATTACCCTCAATAACCTGACAATGATGCACCACCCAATGCACCTTCACGGGCATTACTTTAGGGTGATTAACGAAAATGGAGAACGTTCCCCGTTGAAACATACTGTTAATGTGCCGCCTATGCAAAAAGTTGTTATCGAATTTTATAACGAAGAGTATGGCGATTGGTTCTTCCACTGTCACATACTGTATCATATGATGGGTGGTATGGCACGCGTATTTAGTTATGACACACCAAGGGACAAAAGAATGGCAGATTATCCGGTTCAAAAACTAGTTGATGAGACAGACCATTATTATTCGTGGGGATTGGCTCGTATAGGTTCAAACTTTAATGAACTCTTATTAACATCGAGCAATATCCGTAACGAATTTGGATTAAGGGCAGAGTTCGATTACGACCAAAACCTTGAAGCCGAAATAAGTTATAATAGGTATCTGAACGATTGGGTACGTGTTTATGCAGGAGTAAATACCGAAACGTCAACACCAGATTCTTACGATACATTTAATACCGTAGGATTGGTTGGTGTAAAGTATTTTACGCCTTATAGATTTAATGTAGATGTGAGTATGGACCATCAGCTACGCCCAAGAATACGTTTGGACAGAGAATTATTGATTTTTCCAAGAATTTTTTTGGAAGGCGAATACGAATACAGAGCAGATTTTGGATGGGTCAATGATTTAGAGAATAATAAATCATTTGAAAGCGAAACACAATGGTTGGTAGGGGTTGCATACATTCTTTCGCGCAATTTTTCAATCCAAGCTAACTACAATAACCGATATGGATTGGGTGGTGGACTATTAGCAAGATTTTAAACAACTAAAAATTAAAAAAAGATGAACTATTATTTTAATAAAACAATCAATGGAACCTTCGAAGAGGTCATAGAGAAAGTGACACAAGGATTGAAAGACGAAGGTTTTGGCATACTCACAGAAATTGACGTCAAAGAGACCTTAAAAAACAAACTGGATATAAACTTCAAAAAGTATAGGATTCTAGGGGCTTGCAATCCTCCCTATGCTCACAAAGCTTTGCAAGCAGAAGATAAAATTGGAACGATGTTGCCTTGCAATGTCATAGTTCAGGAAATTGAAGCAGGCACCATTGAAGTAGCAGCAGTAAACCCAATGGCATCGATGCAGGCAGTGGAGAATGAGAAGTTGAATGAGGTTGCCAATGAAATAACTGCAATGCTAGAAAACGTAATTGAAAAACTATAAAATACATTTCAAAAAGTAATACAAATAAACACAAACATAAATTAAAACAAAATGAGCAAATTAAAATCAACATTAGGTATAGTTGCAATAGCATTTATAACCTTAACAGCAATGTCTTGCAAAGACAACAAAAATGAACAAAATAATGCAGATGGGAACCATTCTGAAATGAGTGCTGATGAAGACCATTCAAAAATGAATCACGATAATAGTGATGAACACCACGATGGAGATAAGAAGGAAATGGCAATGAGTGGCGATGGTAATTCACAAGCTGTATTAAAGGACTACTTTAATCTTAAAAATGCGTTGGTTGCAGATGATAATGCTAAAGCCAAAGAGTTGGGTGCAATCCTCGCAACATCCTTAGGCAAGCTTGACATTTCAAAATATACCGATGCCCAGCAATCTGATTTAAAGGACATTGTTGAGGATGCTGTAGAACACGCAGAACATATTGCAGAAAGTGATATAGCACACCAACGAGAGCACTTTAAAATTTTAAGTAAGGATGTAACAGATATGGTTGCCATTACTGGAACAGAGATGAAAATATACGAGCAATTTTGCCCAATGTATGATAACAATAAGGGTGGTGCTTGGCTTAGTATGAACGAAGAAATTAGAAACCCTTATTTCGGTGACAAAATGTTGAAATGCGGTAAAGTACAGCGAGAAATTAACTAAATGAAAGTAGTAAAAATCATAGCGATTGTGTTATTGGTAGCGTTTGTGGGGATTCAATTTATGCCCACAACGCGCAACCAAAGTGATTCTGTTCCTTCCACCGATTTTATGTTGGTCAATAATGTGCCAGAGAATATTCAAAAAAAGTTACAGGTATCCTGCTATGATTGTCACAGCAATAATACGCAATACCCTTGGTATAACCAAGTTCAGCCTGTTGCTTGGTTTCTGGAAGACCATATAAAAGAAGGCAAGGCTGAATTGAATTTTAATGAATGGGATTCGTTATCAAACAGAAGAAAAAAGAGCAAGTTAAGGTCAATCATCAAACAGATTGAAAGTGACGAAATGCCTTTATATTCTTACACTTTGATTCATAAAGACGCAAGCTTTTCTGAAGCTGAAAAACAGGAACTAATCCGTTGGATAGAACAATTAAAAGATAGTATATAAACAATAACAATTAAAAACAATAAAAATGAAAAATTTAAAAATGAGTATCGCAACAATGCTATTGTTAGCAGTTTCTTTTACCAATGCACAGGAAAAGGAAAAAATGAAAATGGACCATAGTAAAATGGACCATAGTAAAATGATGAATATGAATAGTGATACAAAGGCTGAAGCAATATTAAATGATTACTTCAACCTAAAGGATGCCTTGGTTGCAGATGATACCAAAAAGGCAGCCCAAGAAGGCTCTAAATTGGCCGCTTCACTAAAAGCCTTTGATGCTTCAAAGTATACGGCAGAAGAACAAAAAGAATTAGCTGACATAATTGAAGATGCCACAGAGCACGCCGAACATATTGCAAAAAGTGATATGGGCCATCAAAGAGAGCATTTTAAAACCTTAAGTAAGGATATGTCAGATTTGATAGCAATTACAGGTACAAAAAACACGCTGTACGAGCAGTTTTGCCCAATGTATGATGGTGGTAGCTCTTGGTTGAGTAGCAGTGACCAAGTGAGAAACCCATATTATGGCAGTAAGATGCTTAAATGTGGTAAAGTAAAAAAGACTATTAATTAGATAATCCCCTTCCTTAAGTTTTGGAATCTTTCTGGTTTATTAGTTAACAGAACGGTTCCAGTCTTAAGGAAATATTAATAGTCATTAAGTCCTGTCACGGGAAGGAAAAAAATGTTGATGGTTAGTGTTAACTCCTTCCCTTGTCAGGCACAACAAATTTTAAAAAGCAAGATTTGATATAATTAATAGCAGCCTGAAGAAGGAAGGGAACTAAATTCTCCCTAATAATTGATTAACAGCACTTCTCTTCCTTAGTCAGGTAAAAATGGAAAATGAAAAAGAGAGGCTAATAAAAAAGTGCTTGATTATGGGAGGGAGGCCAATTTTTTGATTGATGGATAGAGTCTAACTCTCATTGTCAAGTGCTATTTAAAGAAGAAATAAAAATTTAATTTAAAAAAACGATGAAAGATTGTTGCAAAGATGGTTGCAAACAAACAACTGAAAAATCGGTTGCTAATAAATGGATTAATTATATAGTCTATACAATACTTATTATAATAGTTAGTGGTGCATTGGCACTTCAATTATTTAGTTAAGCAAATAAATAAAAATGGCTGAAGAAAACATAATAGAAATATCTGAAAGTACAGGGTTTTACAAACAACTATTTAAAAAGGTATTGTTTACTGCAAGTGTAATCACTGCACTATCATTAAGTTATACTTTATGGGCAGATTTAGATTCTGATAACCAGTTTCTTGCGCTTATAATTGTTGGTATGGCTTTGGTGAAAACGGTTTTTATTGTCAGGCTCACTTTTATACAGCTAAGTAAAATAATAGGCGAAAGTCATCAACTTACACACGTTCTAACATTATTTGCTGTGTTAATTATTTTGATTGTTCTTTCGTTTTCAGCAGACTACCAAGCATTATATATTTTAAGTTCGGAAAATTTTAAATCAACTACATCACTCAACAGATCATTTATACCTCAATTTTTCGAGTTTATATATTTCAGCTTAATTACTTTTTCATCGGTTGGGTTTGGTGATGTAGTACCATTAACTATTTCGGGAAAACTTTTAGTGATGATGGAAGTTTTTTTAAGCTTTTTGGTACTCGTATTTGGTATAGCCAACATAAATAGAATACACGTCAATAAATAAAACATTATAAAACCAAAATTATGAAAACACTAAAACTAACAACAATCCTAATGCTAATTATGTTTGCCACAGGCCAACTGTTTAGCCAAAACGCAGATTCAGGAACAGAGAAAGAAGCTGTTCTAAAAGTAATGAAATCATACAAAGATGCCCTGCAAAACCTAACGACAGAAGGTACGTTCGAGTTATTTGCCAAGGATTCCGAAGTATTTGAATCAGGTGGTATAGAGGGTACCTATGCAAACTACATAGAACATCATTTAGGACCAGAATTAGGGCATTTTAAGAAATTTGAATTTTCAGATTATGAAATTGATGCGGAAGTAGATTTGCCTTATGCATTTACTACTGAAACCTACATCTACACTATCGTGCTCAATCCAGATGAAAAAGGCGAAAGTAGAACGATAAAGAAAAAAGGAGTGGCAACGTCAATCTTAAAAAAGATGGATGGTAAATGGAAGATTATTAAAACACATTCTTCGTCAAGAAATACAAAGTAAAATCTTATGAAAAAAAATATCCACCTTTCTGTATTACTAATCGTTTTGCTAATCGTCTCTTGCAAACAAGATGTGAAAAAGGTAGTTGTTGAGGAAAAAGCCACAGAAACTTCTGCAGAACCAGATAAAAAGAAACCTTTGAGCCCACATACATCAACGATGGCAATGATAGGCGATGCCCATATTCATATCGATTATTCGTCGCCAGGCGTAAGAAATAGAATCATTTTTGGTGGGTTGTTGGCTTATGACCAGTTGTGGCAAGCGGGTGCACATATGGCTACCTGGATAGAAACTAATAAGGATTTAATTATTGATGGTAAAATGTTACCTGCCGGTAAATATGGGTTTTTTACTATTCCATCAAAAGAAGAATGGACCATAATTTTTAATTCAAATTGGGACCAACATGGCAAGGACGAGTATGAGGAGAAGGATGATGTCTTGCGCTTCAAAGTTAAACCCATCATTTCAGATGAAGTTACCGAACACTTGGAATATCAAGTGAACAAGATTAATGACAATGAAGGTGCAATTTCATTGAGTTGGGAGAAGGTCTCTATAAAATTCAACTTTAAGGTAAATCAGTAATATGGTAAATAGACATACAGCATTAAAAATAAGAAGAGTTCATCGCTATTTAGGTATTTTCTTAGGTATTCAGTTCTTGATATGGACGATTAGCGGGATGTACTTCAGTTGGACAAACATTGATGACATTCACGGCGACCAATTCCGTAATATGGAATATGCGCCAAAAACCTTTGACAACCTTATTAGTCCTTCACTTATTAAAGGTAATGAAGGCATTCGTGATATAGAAATCAGGGATATCAATAACGAACCGTACTATTGGATTAACAATCAGCAATTGTATAATGCGAGAACTGGCGAAGCGAAAAAGACTATTTCTCAAGATGAAGCCTTGTACATTGCTAAAAACCAGATGATGGAGAATTTAAAAGTGGCCAATATCCAACGGATAAGTGAAGTGGGTGACCATCACGAATATCGTGAAAAATTGTTGCCAGCCTATGTTATCTCTTATGATACGGATGAAGCGTTGAAAGCCTACGTTTCAATAACAGATGCAAAATTCCAAACGGTGAGGCACAGGGCGTGGCGCTGGTTTGACTTTTTATGGATGACACATACAATGGATTATGAAGGCAGGGACAACTTTAACACCATTGTTTTAAGAGCATTTTCACTTTTGGGCTTAATTACTGTTTTGAGTGGATTTTTGCTCTGGTATACGTCATCACCGACCATTAGAAAAATTAGTAAAAAAAATAAAAAATAAATATTATGAATAAAAACATCATTTACATAGGTGTTGCGTTGATTGTTGGCCTATTGGGTGGCTTTCTAATTTTTGGTGGAGATTCTGCTGATAGTGCAACAAATGAGGTTACGGAGAATCACAATCATTCAGAAGAAATTGCTTCTAATCAAATGTGGACTTGCTCTATGCATCCACAGATTATGCAACCAGAACCTGGTGACTGCCCAATTTGTGGAATGGATTTAATACCTGCTGAAGCAGGAGCAGATGGTCTTATGGCAGATCAGTTTAAAATGACAGATAATGCAATGGCATTGGCCAACATTCAAACATCCATTGTTGGTGAGGGTGAAATCGGGAATAATTTTCTAAAGTTATCTGGAAAGATAAAAGCCAATGAAGAATCCAATGCTGTACAAGTAACCTATTTTGGTGGTAGAATAGAACAATTATATGTTAATTCTACTGGAGAACGTGTTGGTGCAGGTCAACGCTTGGCCACCATATATTCACCAGATTTAGTTGCAGCTCAGCAAGAGTTACTTACAGCCTCATCTATAAAAGAATCGCAACCAGAATTGTATAAGGCTGTAAAAAACAAGCTTAAATTATGGAAACTTTCAGAAAAGCAAATTAATGCCATAGAAGCTGCTGGAAAAGTGCAAGAATATTTTCCGGTTTTTGCTACAGTTTCAGGAACAGTGACCCATAAAATGGTAGAAGAAGGTGACTATGTAAAACAAGGACAGCCCTTATATAAAATAGCCAACCTCAATACGGTTTGGGCAGAATTTGATGCCTATGAGAATCAGATTGCTTCCTTGAAAGTTGGTCAAACCATTAAAGTGACTACCAATGCGTATCGCAATGAAGTATTTGATGCAAAAGTTTCATTTATTGACCCTTTATTAAATTCTTCTACACGTACCGTCGTAGTTAGAGCAGTACTTAATAATAAGAACGACCTATTTAAACCAGGTATGTTTGTCGAAGGTAAAATTGAAGGTGCTCAAGAAAGCACTTCAAGTAAAATAACAGTTCCTGCTACAGCTGTGATGTGGACTGGTGAACGTTCTGTAGTTTATATTAAAACTAATCCTAACGAAGCTGTTTTTGAAATGAGAGAGGTCTTACTCGGTAATGCCAATGGAGACACCTATACCATAATTGAAGGTCTTCAAAATGGTGATGAAGTGGTAACTAATGGCACGTTTACAGTAGATGCTGCTGCACAATTACAAGGCAAAAAATCTATGATGAACACTGCTGGTGGCAAAACAATGACCGGTCACGAAGGGCATTTAGGTATGCAAGGAAACAATTCTGATGATAGTAAGGGGAATACTGACCATTCAGAAATGAAAGAAAGGATAGCTGTTTCAAACAAATTTCAAGGCCAGTTAAAACAGGTGTTTGAGGATTATATTCTTTTGAAAGATGCTTTGGTTAATGATGATGCCAAAAATGCACAACAAGCAGGAATGCAAATAATACAATCCCTGAAAAATGTAGATATGAAGTTGTTGTCTGATGAAAAAGCACATAACCATTGGATGACCATTCAGAAGGAATTAAATACTTCGGCAAATGCTATTTCAAGTAATACGGATATTTCAAAACAAAGAGGGCATTTTAAGCATTTGTCTGCGCATATGATAAGTAGTGTACAGCTCTTTGGGGTCAATGAAAATGTTTATATCCAGTTTTGTCCAATGGCAGACAATAATAAGGGAGCGTACTGGATAAGTTTAGAGGAAGAAGTCCGTAACCCATATTATGGCGAAGCAATGTTAACCTGTGGTGAGGTTAGAGATACGTTAAAATAATCAGGGTTAGAGTTAATTGGTAAAAGCGGATTCTTCAGCCTTTAATATTTTAAAGAGGAGAAAGATGATGAGTGAAAGTAGAAGAAATAGAAGAAAAAACAAGAAAAATACATATAAACAGAAAAATCCGATTACAAAAAAAGATAAGGTTATCGGAATTTCAGCGATGATAGGATTATTTATTGCTGCTGTAATACTAATCATATATCTAAATTTAGATTTTATTAGGCATTTGTTCAACCTATGAATAATACCATCCACATAAAAAATATGGTCTGTCCGAGATGTATATCGGCAGTTTCCCAAATTTTGGTAGGATTGAACATTGATTACAAAGCTGTCAAGTTAGGAGAAGTAGAATTGGTTTCGATGCTCAATGAATTCGAAAAAAAATCTTTGCAAAAAAAGCTACAAAATGCAGGATTTAGTTTGATTGACGACCGTAAAAGTCTGCTTATCGAGCAAATGAAAAATTTGGTAATTGAGAAAATACATTATTCCAATGAAAAGACCGAATTAAAATGGGCAGATATTGTTACTGGCGAACTTAACTTGGATTATAAATATTTAAGTTCCCTATTCTCGTCGGTAGAAAGCATCACGTTCGAGCAATACATCATCAACCAAAAAATTGAACGTGTAAAAGAACTTATTGTCTATGATGAATTAACCTTGAGTGAGATAGCTTTTCAATTACATTATAGTAGCGTTGCGTACTTAAGCAATCAATTCAAAAAAGTAACTGGAATGACACCTACGCAGTTCAAGAAATCTGTAGACAAAAACCGAAAATCCTTGGATGAGATTTAAGGTGTGTTTACCACTATTAAAGGGATATTTAAATCAATAGATGATATATTGATTTACCAATGAACCGAATTTAGATATCAAAATGAAATTAGACAGAAAGAAACATTGGGAAACAGTTCACGAAACTAAAAATCCAGACCAGGTAAGTTGGACGCAAGAAATACCAAAAACTTCACTGAAGTTTATACGTTCGTTCAAACTAAATAAAAAGGCAAAAATTATAGACATTGGTGGTGGCGACAGTAAACTTGTTGACTATTTACTTAAGGAAGGGTATAATAACATTACTGTACTTGATATTTCAGAAAAAGCAATTGCGAAAGCTAAAAAAAGACTGGGAGAAAAGGCAAGTAAAGTAAATTGGATTGTAAGCGACATTACCGAATTTGAACCAGATACATCTTTCGATGTTTGGCACGACAGAGCAACTTTTCATTTTCTTACAACAGATGACCAGATTAAAAAATATACTAACATAGCGACAATATTTGTAAGAGGTTATTTAATAATAGGAACCTTTTCACAAAACGGACCAAAAAAATGTAGCGGACTTGAAATAAAACAATACAATGAAGAGGAATTAACATCGGAATTAAAAAAAGGATTTGACAAAATTCGCTGTGTATCAGAGGACCACACAACACCATTCAACACCATACAGAATTTTCTGTTTTGTAGTTTTAAAAGACAATTAACTGTAAAGCCAGCAATACCTTCACCTACAAGCTAAAAGAACAGATGTACAATTCGGTAGTTTTAGTTTTTGCAAAACACAAATCAAAACAAAAGGAACATAATGATCAAAATTTACATATCATTCTTTTTTGTATTTAAGTATTTGCTTAAATAAGAAATAATTGTAACTTTGCCTTATGAAAAATAATTCTTGCATAAGACAACAGGCAGATATTGAACAGATAAACCGTTGTAAAAAGACAGTTTCAGAATTAAATGAATCGTTTGACTATTTGGCAAATGGACTTTCTTTAGTCGGAAATAATGTTCGGCTAAAAATTCTTTACCTACTCTTTGAGGAGAAACGACTTTGCGTTTGCGACTTAAGTGATATTCTCGAAATGAATATTTCTGCTATCTCTCAACATTTGAGAAAAATGAAGGACAGAAATTTATTGGAAACCGAAAGAGATGCTCAAACGATTTTTTACTCACTAACCCCTGAATATTCAACATTATTAAATCCGTTTTTTGAAATACTCGATAAAAACAAAGTTTTAGAAACAATATGAAACGTGAGAACAAATTAATTGGTGCAGGTTTACTTGCTGCTATTACAGCTTCATTATGTTGTATTACACCCGTTTTGGCTTTAATCGCTGGAACAAGTGGAATTGCCTCAACATTTTCTTGGCTTGAGCCTTTTAGACCTTATCTAATCGGGCTAACAATTTTAGTGCTCGGCTTTGCTTGGTATCAAAAACTAAAACCTCAAAAAGAAATCGATTGTGAATGCGATACGGACGACCTGCCTGCCGGTAAGGAAGGAAAATCAAAATTTATACAGTCAAAAACCTTTTTGGGAATAGTAACAGCATTTGCAATTATAATGCTGGCATTTCCATATTATTCATCCATTTTTTATCCGGATAATAAAAAAGAAGTGGTCATTGTAAACCAATCAAATATTCAAACTGTAAACTTTAATGTTCAAGGAATGACTTGTGCTGGCTGTGAAGAAAGCATAAAACACGCTGTAAATGAATTGGACGGTATTATAAATGTAACCCCTTCGTATGAAAAGGGAAATGCCATCGTAGAGTTTGATAAGTCTAAAACCTCTAAAGTAGCTATTGAAAAGGCAATTAATTCAACAGGATACAAAGTTATAAAAGATAAATAAACGCAAAATTACCCATTATGAAAAAACTATCAATAGTGCCTATTTTGGCTTTAATGCTGTTTTCTTTTCAGGCCAAATCACAAAGCAAGGAGGTTACAAATCAAGTTGTGGAAGTAGCTTCAAAGAAACACAATGCAACCACGGTGAAATTTAAAATTACAGGCATTACTTGTGCTGGTTGTTCCAATGCTATTTATAATGCATTAAAGGAAGTAGATGGTGTTTTGGAACATTCGGTTGAATACCCTGGAGATATTGCTGTTATTGAGTTTGATGGTTCAAAAACAAGTATCAAAGCCCTAAAACTTATCATAGAAAAGAAAGGGTTTAAGGCCGAAGTAATTAAAGGGAAGGTCTAATTTTTAATAAGTAAACAGTACCGATTTCAATGAAAAATACAGCTAAAATGAAAATCAAAATGCCTCAAAATAGAGAAACCATTACATTGGAAATTGAGGGTATGACCTGTGAAGGTTGTGCAACACATATCGAAAAGGATATGAACGCAACTGAAGGAGTTTTAAGTTCCACAGTTAACCACGAAACCGGAAAAGGCGAATTTAATTTTGATGCTGATAAGATGAGTAAGGCAAATGTAATAGATGCTATAAACAGCGTTGGTGATTATTCGGTTGTAAATAATGTCGACGAGGAAGAGGTTTCCGCTGTAAATTCCAAAGGCCAAAATCAATTCGATTTAATAATTATTGGTGGTGGTTCAGCTGCATTTTCAGCAGCCATTAAAGCTGAAGGTTTAGGGCTCACAACACTTATGGTAAATGCAGGATTAGATTTTGGTGGCACTTGCGTAAATGTGGGTTGTGTACCGTCTAAAAACCTTATTCGGGCTGCCGAAACGGTACGTCTCGCTACGCATTCCAATTTTAAGGGTATAAAACCTAAAGGAGCAGACATTGATTTTACACAAACCATAAAAGATAAAAAAGCATTGGTTGCTTCACTTCAGCAACAAAAATATATGGATGTGGTAAGTGATTTTGAAAACCTGATAATGCGTACAGGTTGGGCTGAACTTGTTGATAATAAAACAATCCTTGTGGATGGAAAAGACACCTACACAGCAACCAACATTCTAATGGCAACAGGAGCAACTACCAATATTCCAAATATTGAAGGACTGAATGAGGTTGGTTATTTAACCAATGTGACCTTGTTCGATTTAGAGGAAAAACCTGAAAGTTTGACCATTATGGGAGCTGGTTATATTGGTTTGGAAATTGCGATGGCTTACAACAGATTGGGTGTAAAAGTACGTATCATTGAATTTACCGACAGGCCATTACGCAGTCAAACAAAAGATATTACAGATGTTTTGGTAGAACAAATGAAAAGTGAAGGGATTGAAATCCTTCCAAACTTTAGAGCGTTTAAATTTGAAAAGAAAGGTAACGATACAATTATTCATTGTAATTGTCCTGATGGTTCCACAACTCAAATTGTTGAAAAAGGACATATTGTGGTGGCTACAGGGACGAAGCCTAACACCTCTAAATTAGGGCTTGAGAATATCGGCCTAAAGTTAACAGTAAGCGGCCATATTATTGTAAATGAAAAAATGGAAACCAATATTTCCAATATTTATGCAGCAGGAGATGTCACCATTACACCGGCATTTGTTTATACAGCAGCAACCGAAGGTAGTACAGCAGTGCACAATGCGTTTTCATCAACAAAAACAAGTATTGATTATTCATCATTACCTTGGGTAGTATTTACAGACCCTCAAATCGCAGGAGCAGGTATAGATGAAATTGAAGCAGAAAAAAAGGAAATTCCTTTTGAAGTCAGTAAACTTGATTTAATTCACGTTCCAAGAGCCTTGGCAGCTCAAGATACCAGAGGGTTCATAAAACTGATACGCAACACTGAAACCGATAAATTAATAGGCGCAAGAGTAGTTGCACCTGAAGGTGGTGAACTGATACAACAATTGAGTATGGCTATTAAATTTGGAATCACTGTAAAAGATTTAGCAGAAAGCTTTTATCCATATTTAACTTTAGGAGAATCTGTTAAACTGGCAGCGATTACCTTTGGGAAAGATGTTTCCAAATTAAGTTGCTGCGCGAGTTAAGTTTGAGTTATGAAAGGAGAACAGTACAAATTACCTACTGATTTAATCTTGGATATTAAATCCAGATTAAAAACTTTGAGTGGTCAATTAAACGGCATTGTTAAAATGCTTGATGAAGGAAAGGACCCCGAACAAATAAACATACAGTTCAAATCCATTGATAAGGGGATTCAAAAAGCACATTACTTACTGCTGGATGAAGTCTATCGAAAAGCACTTGCTATTGGAATTGTAAAGGCCGTGGACTCTTGCCCAGGCAATTGTGGCAATGAAGATAAAATTGAATATTTAAAAAGTGAATTCCCAAACTTAGAATTATCCGATTTAACTAACAAGTTAAAAGAAATTCAAGCCATTGAAACTCGATTAAAAAACTACAACGAAAAAAAAGGTTAAAAAAAGTTTGGTGACCCCCTACCTAACGTTCTCATCTTTGTTCCATTATTAATTTAAACATAACATAAGATGAAACGACAAATTGAGATTTTTACAGCAGGTTGCCCGGTATGCGAGCCTGTGGTACAATTAGTAAAGGAGACAGCAGGAAAGGACTGCGAAATCACACTTCATAATCTGTCCGAGCAATGCGAAAGTAAAATCTGTGTTTCAAAAATGAAGGAATATGGGGTTACAAGAGTTCCTGCCATTGCTGTTAACGGAAAACTTCTGAATTGCTGCACCAACATCGAAATCACAAAAGATGATTTGGTAAATGCTGGAATAGGAAACTGTTAGGTATGGCAATTAATAAATTGAACAAAAAGGCATCTATGGGGACTGCTGTATTTTCAGCAGTTTCCCTTAAACTATGCTGCTGGGGTCCTTTGCTACTTACAAGTGTAGCTGGTATTGGTGGAAGCTCGGTGTATTTTTCTTGGCTTATTGCCTTGAAACCTTATCTGTTGGTTATAGCATTTTTGTCATTGGGACTGGCCTTTTATCAGGTTTATAAAAAAAAGAAGGTGGACGATTGTGGTAACTGTGATATGGCTAAGCCATCATTTTTTAAGTCGAAATTCTATTTGTGGTTGGTTACAGTGTTTGTTGTTGTAATGACATTGGTTTCTTATTATCCACAAGTATTTCATTCAACGGAGAAAGTAGGAATTGTTGCAACAAACAATACCGATATTCAAACTGTAAAGTTGAATATTGAAGGGATGGTATGCTCTGGTTGTGAAGAAAATATCAACCATTCTGTAAATAAAATTGACGGGGTTACAAATGTATCTACGTCTTTTGAAGAAGGGACTTCAATTATTGAATTTGATACCACTAAAACGAATATCGATGAGATAAAAAAGGTCATCCAATCAAAAGGGTATTTGATTACAAATACTAAAGACCGATAGACACGTCCCCATTATGATTATAAGAGACATAAATTATTCCAATTGGGTAGTATGTAATAATTCGTGAAGAGTAAATTCTACAAATCATTCAGCATATAACGTAACACATTACAGTCTTTTAATCCTGAAATTTGTAACATACAAATAAGAACGGATTTATGGAGACAATCAACATATTTGAAACCAAAAAGAAGAATCATAAACAGGGTGTGAAAGAATCATTTCCAGTTACGGGAATGACCTGTGCCTCTTGTGCAGCGAGTGTTGAATCTGTATTAAAACACACAGAAGGTGTGTTTGATGCAAGTGTTAATTTTGCCAATAGTTCCGTTCTTGTGGAATATGACAAGGAGTTGAGTCCAAATCAACTTCAAAACGCGCTTCGTGAGGTCGGTTACGATATTATAATTGATGCCGAAGACCCTTCGGAAGTACAGCAAGAACTTCAGCAAAAGCATTATCAGGACATAAAAAACCGAACCATCTGGTCGGCGATACTTACGCTACCCATTTTTGTGTTGGGAATGTTCTATATGCAATGGGAACCAGGCAAATGGATTTCATTGGTATTGGCCTTTCCAATTCTTTTTTGGTTTGGGCGCAGTTTTTTCATCAATGCCTTCAAGCAGGCCAAACACGGTAAAGCAAATATGGATACCTTGGTGGCGTTGAGTACCGGAATCGCCTTCCTCTTTAGTGTATTCAATACCTTTTTTCCTGAATTTTGGTTAAGTCGTGGCATCGAGCCTCACGTATATTACGAAGCGGCTACCGTGATTATCACCTTTATTTCCTTGGGGAAACTATTGGAAGAAAAGGCAAAATCAAATACATCTTCAGCCATTAAAAAACTAATGGGGCTTCAGCCTAAAACCCTTAAAATTATTGAGAATGGGGAAGAGAGGGAAATCCCTATTTCATCCGTACAGGTTGGTCAGACCATTTTGGTGCGTCCCGGAGAAAAGATTCCCGTGGATGGCGAAGTTTCCAAGGGAAGCTCATATGTAGATGAAAGTATGATTACTGGAGAACCCGTTCCAGTTCAGAAATCCCAAGGGGAAAAGGTATTCGCTGGTACCGTTAATCAAAAAGGAAGTTTTCAATTTACCGCTGAAAAAGTAGGTGGAGAAACCCTGCTTTCCCAAATCATTAAAATGGTTCAGCAAGCGCAAGGGAGTAAGGCACCCGTTCAAAAACTGGTCGATAAGATTGCCGGTATTTTCGTTCCTGTGGTATTGGGTATTTCCATTGTAACCTTCATTGTCTGGATGTCTTTAGGAGGCGATAATGCCTTTTCACAAGCCTTATTGACCTCTGTAGCAGTATTGGTAATCGCCTGTCCTTGTGCTTTGGGATTGGCAACACCTACCGCCATTATGGTGGGAATTGGTAAAGGCGCAGAAAATAATATCCTTATAAAGGATGCCGAAAGTTTAGAACTCGGTCATAAAGTGAATGCTGTCATTCTTGATAAAACAGGTACAATTACAGAAGGAAAACCTTTAGTAACTGATATATTTTGGAAGGATAAACTCGAAGATATCAACGAATACAAAAAAGTTCTTCTAGCTATTGAAGCACAATCAGAACACCCTTTGGCGGAAGCTGTAGTCAATCACTTAAAAGATGAAAATATTGAAAAAGCTGAAATTGCTTCTTTTGAAAGTATTACAGGAAAAGGTGTGAAAGCTCAAACAGAAAATGGTTCACCATACTATGTTGGAAACCATAAACTAATGCTTGAGAAAAATATTCAAATCGATGCTTCCTTGATGCAAACAGCAGAAAGTCTCGAAGAGCAAGCGAAAACCGTCATTTTCTTTGGCAATGAAAAACAAGTGCTGGCGATACTCGCCATTGCAGACAAGATTAAGGAAACTTCAAAAATGGCCATAGCAACACTTCAAGAACGAGGCATTGAGGTCTATATGCTTACTGGAGATAACAATAAAACCGCATCTGCTGTCGCAAAACAAGTAGGAATAACAAATTACCAAGGAGAAGTGATGCCTTCGGACAAAGCGGCTTTTGTCGAAAAATTACAGGCGGACGGAAAGATAGTAGCAATGGTGGGCGATGGTATCAACGATTCGCACGCCCTGGCGCAAGCCAATGTGAGTATTGCTATGGGCAAAGGTTCGGATATCGCAATGGATGTAGCAAAAATGACCTTGATAACATCAGATTTACAATCTATCCCAAAAGCATTGGAACTATCAAAAAGAACCGTGTTGGGCATACGTCAGAACTTATTCTGGGCATTTATTTACAACATTATTGGCATTCCAATTGCAGCGGGAGTTCTTTATCCTGTAAATGGGTTTTTGTTGGATCCGATGATTGCAGGTGCAGCAATGGCATTCAGTAGTGTATCCGTAGTTGCAAATAGCTTAAGACTTAAACGAGTAAAACTTTAATAATAAATAAATTCAATACTATGAAAACTTTAAAATTTAAAACAAATATCAATTGTGGTGGGTGCGTATCAAAAGTCACCCCTTTTTTAAACAAACAAGAAGGTGTAGAAAGTTGGGAAGTAGATACCTCTAATCCTGATAAAATCCTAACCATTGAAAGCGATGGTGTAACCGAAGAAGATGTAAAGGCGACTTTGCAAAAAGTGGGATTTAAGGCCGAACCTGTAGATTAATACGTTTTTAATATGGCTTATATTTTTATTTCGGTTGTGATTGTTCTTTTTGCTGTTCATTTTTATAGAAAAGCAAAACGTCATAGTGTAAAGCCATTTCCAGAACATTGGCATAAATTATTGACGGATAATGTGCTGTTTTATAGAAATCTATCAAAAGACGCACAGCTAATTTTTCAGCAAAAAATGATGCTATTTTTAAGTGAGGTCTATATCGATGCTGTGCAGTTTGAACTGGAAGAGTTGGATAAGGTTTTAATTGCAGCAAGTGCCGTCATTCCAGTTTTTGGCTTCAAGGAATGGCACTACACAAATTTAAGTGGCATCCTTTTATATCCTGATAATTTTAATGAGGATATGCAATTTAGCAGTAAGGATAACTCACGGAATATTGGTGGAATAGTTGGAAATGGAAGGTTCGAGAAACAGATGATACTTTCCAAGAAAGCATTGTACCACGGCTTTAAAAATACAACCGATAAAAGCAATACTGGCATACACGAATTTGTGCACCTTATAGATAAGTTGGACGATAGAACAGACGGTGTGCCAGAGCGGCTAATGGAACATCAATATGCCATACCTTGGTTAAACTTAATCCATAAAGAAATGGAAGCGATTAACGATAACCATTCAGATATTCGTAAATATGGTGGAACAAATCAAGCTGAATTCTTTGCGGTTGCTTCAGAGTATTTTTTTGAACGAGCGGATTTACTAAAAAGAAAACATCCAGAACTTTATGGGATGTTGGTGGAATGTTTTAGGCAAGAACCGAGCACTTGAGAAAATGAATCAGGCAAACTATAGAGAGTTCAGTTTACACTCTCGTGTAACGTGCTCAAACGTTAGTTTACTATGATTTCCGCATATCCTGCAAGTTCCTTTACGTTTCAAATTATCCTATGAATCCAGTTTTTTGATTTTATCAGTTAGTTCTTCAGGTTGTAAAATTGGTATTGCTTCACGTTCTACACGCAATCCCAATCCTTTGGTCTGATTTATATGGTTAGTAGTAAATTGATTTATGTGAACGTAAATAATTCCAATATCATCACTCATTCGGGTTTGCCAGTCAAAACCATACAATTCTTTCAACCATTTAAAAGGTGTAGTTCTGAACATAACATTGGGGTTTTTGTAATGCCGGCCATCATCCAATAGTATGATTAGCAGATAAACCCTGTTGAATCCAATTTCGGTATATCCATTTGCCTGAATAGTTCCCTTTTTTTGAACGCTTGTAATCTTGTTTATTTTTGGTGGTTGATTTTCAAGCGATTCGATTTTTACTATTTTACATTCTATTCCAACCGCATTTTGTTCCTTTCCTTGTTCATACAGAAGAATGTCAATATCCCCTGGCATTTTGTTTGGGATTGTGATAGGTTCTTTAACGCCACATTGGTATTTCACCGAATTTGCGGATGGAAATACATTACTAAATAACATCTTTTTGAAATCTCGATTTTCCATAAGCCAATTAACGGCTTGGTCTTCGCTATCAAAAGTTCTGGTAACACTTACATCTGGCTTGGGATTGTTTACGAAAAATGAAATGGTCGAAGAACCATCAAGAGGTTGTCTATCCGAAAACACATATTCTGTCACCTCATATTCTGGTGGTGGTTCTTTTCGGAAGAATTGAACTATTCTATTTTTAATACCTGCCCATATTCTCATACGTTAAAATGGAAATATTTGGTTAGTAAATTGTTTGAATATGTCGCTGGCGATAGCTTTGTCAAAGGCTTTGGCTGCGACCAAATCGCCAAGTTTTGATTTTAATAACTGACCAAACGATTTTTTGCTAAGATGCGGAATGTCTTTGCGCAGCTCATCAAACTCATCGAAGATGATTTGCTGACCATATCCTGATCTTTTAACTTCGGCAAGTACCTCTTTGAGAAGTGTTTTTAATTCTTCATCAGAATCGCTAATTTTTGAGTAGTCGGGCACTTGGGATTTTCTGGCTTGTTCAATGGCATACTTTCCCTCAAGTTTTAGTTTGGCATTTACCTCACGACCATTCATAGTCTCAATAAGGCCTCGTTCTTCAAGCATTCTACCATAGTCCCAATCTTCGCTACGCCCACCTAACTTTAGGCCGTTACCTTCAAGAATCCACTTAATAGAATAGTATTTCCCATCATTATACAGTTCATATAGTTTAGAAAGTATAAGATCAAGAATGCCTTCGGTATCAAGGTTTTTACGCTCTTCTAAATCAATGTCATCAGCTCGCACAATAGCATCTGAAATGAATAATATTTTTAAATAGTAATCAAGCCCATTAATTTCATCTTTAATGGTTTGAATAGTGTTTTTGACTCTTTGGTCGATACCTAATTTCATTCCGAAATTATATCCTTGTTGAGCCTTAAACTCGTATGCAAAATTGGTGTGTTCAGGGTCAAAAGAAGCCTTTACATAACTGATTACATCGCTTTCCCACGATTGTTTTTCCTCTTTCAATTCATTTAATAAATCCTCAGTTCTTGCTGCTTTATATTTTTTAATAAGCGCATTTCCTTCGGACTGAAAATTTTCAAGACTACTTTTAAATTCAGTCCATTTAACCTTTAACACCATAAACATAAAATTATGTTGGTAAAGGTAAGGGAATGGCAATTGAATATGTTGAAATATGACTTTAAAATATTTGCAGATGGCTGATAATAGTTCAAAAATTTACCACACTATCCAAAGCATCATCTGCTTCTTTGTGAATAAAATTAGCTTGAT
The DNA here is from genome assembly GCF_013911645.1 of Allomuricauda sp. GTDB lineage: Bacteria > Bacteroidota > Bacteroidia > Flavobacteriales > Flavobacteriaceae > Flagellimonas. The sequence goes on along the minus strand of NZ_JACESV010000001.1, from coordinate 951,024 downwards.
AGTTCAATGTGGTTTTTAAATCGCTATGACGATACAATTTTTGCAGCATAAAGGGATGGATGGTATCACCAGCAATATTGCCAAAGGTATGCCTCGCAATATGCATTGTAATTTTCTTATCAATTTTCGCCTTTTTAGCTATAGATTTTAAGTTGTCATTAAATTTCTTGGTAGCTGTCTTTCTCTTGTTATAGACATCTTTTGCATCATCGAGATTCGCTTTTTTCAATTCGGGAAAAACAAAATCGGTTGCATATCTTTTGTCTTCTTTGTAATAATCTAAAATTTTGAAAACCTTATCTGGAATTTTTAATGATAGTAATTTTGAGTTTTTGTTCATTCTATAATGCAACCTTTTGTCGTATATGTCAGACCACTTTGTCCACAATACATCGGTAACTCGCATTCCGGCAAAATTAAAACTAAAGAGCCAGACATTTCGAGTGTGTATTTCACTCAAAGTTAAATTCTCAAGAGCTTCTATGGCTCTTACTTCAATAATATTCAACCCGACTTTGCTTGTTTCTGGAAACTTAATTTTAATCTTGTCACCACCAAAAGGATATAATTCCCTACTAACTATTTTGAGCTTAATAGCTCTGTTGAACAACAACCTAATGAGGACTAAGATGTTCATTACTGATGTTTCTGAAAGTTCGTGTTTGGCTTTCAAATATATCATCAGCTTTTTTAGGAAGCGTTCGTTAATTTCCTGAAAAGCCAACTGTTTTGATTTATTAAACTTTATGATATAGCTAACCAAAGCACTATCCGTAGATAAGCGGTTTAATTTTTCGGCGATTTCCAATTCGTCCAGATGCTCTTGTGCTAGTTCAAAAAAGGTAGCAGAGTTTCCCGAGGCATATATCTCTTTTTTGATTTGGTTGGCAGATGCATCTTTATGCTCGGATTGTAAGTCAATAAGTGCTTTATTGGCGTTCGAGAGTTCCTGTGATAGCAACTTGTTTAAACTATCAGCATTTGAATTAGACTTTCTTACTCGAATATTTTTTTCGTCCCAATCCTCTATGTCAATATAATGACCTATATATTGATATGTTGAACGACGATTTTTTGTAATTCGAACAGCTAATGGGTAAAGCCCTTTACTGTTTGGTTTTTTACGTAGAACTATCTTTGCGTTTGATGACATAATTGACCTGTTTTGAGTACGAAAGTCAAATCAGGTACAACATAGGTACAACATTCCATTTTGAATGTATTCCTTTACCTAAGTACACCATAAAGATACGAAATTATTGTTCTTTTCAGGTACAACATAGGTACAACAAATGTTGAAATCAATTGATATTAGATGATATTAAAGAAAATGTAGAATCGTATAATCAATTGAAAATGAATGACTTTGTTTCAATTTGGTGCAATATACGCTAGACTTAGTATCTTGCGAGTGCCTATTTTCAAAATTGATTAGGGAATCTTTACATTTCTTGATTAAATCATCGTCATTAAGGCTAATCGACAGTTTTAACGCTCGTGCCAGTTTCCGAAAGGTATTAACCTCATATTTATGAAAATCGCCATTGGCCTGATCAATTAAAGCTTTTGTATATATTCGGCAAATCTCATGTGGTGGATTTATTCCTGTAATTTTATTCTTGAAGTCCCAAACTAATCCGCTGTAGCGTGCTATTATTATTGGATTTACACATTCAGTAGCCCTTTTTTCCCAATAATCAATCATCTCTGGAGTGATTAGTTTGATTGATGGTGATTCTGTTGCTGTGCCATCTCCATTGTTCCAGACCATCATAGGCCCAAAATAAGTTCCCCATCCAGTCTTTTTATCTTGATAATCCTCAGCAAAATCAAAGGCCATTAACTCAGCCTTAAGTGTGTCATCAATTTGTGATTTATCTTCTGGGACAAGTTTTCTTAATGCGGAACTGATATCGTGTTCATCAAACCCTCTCCTAGAGTCTGTATCAAATTGTACTATGATTTGCTTTATTATCATCAGGTTCTTTTTTAGCATGAGGTACAACATTTTGGCTATGGCAGTGTCCCGTAGGGCATTGCGTTTAGGTGTTGTTGTATGCTGGCTTTATTTCTTTTTAAATTTTCGAATTTTACTTCTTAACGCTTCATATCTTTGAATTTCTTCATTAAGGTTTGAAGGTTCTGGTTTCATGTAAGCATATTTATCACTATGCGTATGGCCTTCCATGTATCTGCAACATTGAGCAAAACTGTCAAGAAGTTCGTTTGTTAATTCTTCGTCAAAATAGACACTGGAAAGACTATCAACGCTTACACGTTCATTGTATCGCTGAACAACATTTTTAAACAAGTCATTAATTACTAAAACCTCATAGCAGGTACGTAATGCTGTGAATCCACTTTTAACTAGGAACTCTCTCTGTTCAGGAGGGCACTCGGTTTTATTCGCTTCGGAGTATAGCTTCTTTACTGGCTCAGCATTACGATAAATTTTTTCATATGTAGGTGAGTTTCTTAACCAAACTTGACCCGGGTTACCATTTCTATTTTCAATCCAATGGCACTCGTGAGTTAAAGATTTGTCTTGAGCATAATTAAGAAGACAGGAGACAAAAACTAAATCATGAGTAAATATAATTACTTGTTTAGTTTCTGAAATTGAAACGAGCCTATTCGCAATTAAACTCTTCCGTTCTTCATCAAGCGAGTTAACAGGGTCGTCAAGAATGACTCCTCTGTTAATTGTGGTAATGTTGATTTCTGCAATAAAGTCAGCCAGAGCAATTACTTTTTGTTCTCCCTCACTTAAAATTGCAGAAGGGTCTTCGCCTTTAAGAAAAAGTTGGCGGTTGGATTGTGCATCTGAACTTCTTGCATCTATTTCAATTCCAAACTTTCCATTTAATTTATCGCATTCGTCATTAAATTCATTGATATAATCGTTGTTGAAATATTCTTCGGAAAGTCTCTTTTCAGTATCTGTAGATGATTTCTTTATTGACCTTTTATTAAACTGGTTGGCTTTGTTTACCCAAATCAAGTTCTTGTGTAGGGTTTCAATATCTGGGTATCGAGCTTCCAGTTTTTCTTTATGAGCCAAATAAGTTTTCTTTTTTAACAGTTCGCCAAGTTTTTTATTTTGCTCATCTTCTTCAAATGCTTTAATTTCTTTATCTACCGTTTTGCTTATGGCATCTAATGCACTTAAATCTAATTGTACTTCAACTTGTAAAATATCCTTTTTGTCATTGATGTTTGATACAAGTGTTTGTCTTAATGTTTCCTGTTTCTTTAGTTCATCTTTTAAATTGGCTAAAACCGTTTCGTACCTGTCCTTTAACCAAACGGCTAAAGTGTCTGTTTCAGGAAATTGATTGAAACTTAATTTTTCGTAATCCGCTTTAAACTTTGCAAGCTTTTCTTTGGCCGTCTTTGCTTCTTGTTCAGCAACACTTTTAATGTAAGCCCAATAGCTGCTAATTAAGCTTTTGGGAACATCATCATTGATTGCTTGCTGACACAGTAAGCAATTGTCACCAAGTGAAGGGTATTCACCTTCGTTTTGAGTAGAAGCAAATTTTGCGGCCGCTTCAATGAATTGTTTCCATTCTGTAGAACCAATATTTTCAATTTTATCGGTTTTGAATTTTTCTACGCCTTCTTTTTGTGCTGTATCCTCTTTGGTTTTACAATTAGTGATTGCTTTAATTACACTATTTAGTTGGTCTTGAGCGAACCAAGTGTTCGTGTTAACTAAAGTCTGTTTTCGAGCTGCTAATTGGGCTTTTATAGTTTGCAACTCTTTCGATGCTTTGTCTTTTTGAGCTAAAGCAATTTTTAAATCATCATATTCTTTGTCTAGTTGAACTTTCTTTGCTTTTTCCTCTTCATTATAAGGTAAATGAGCATTTAAATCTTCAAGTTTAGAATTATGCGAAAGCTGAATTAACAATGTTTTGATTTCAGATTCTCCTTGAAAAATGTCATCATCTGCAAAGGGATTGGCAGTACTTTTAGATTGAATTTCAATATTTAGCTTGCCGTTTAATTTCTCTAATGCAGCATTAAATTCATTAAACAATTGCAGTCCAGCAGGGCGGAAGCTAAAATCATTTCTTAAGCTAAGGTGTTTTTTCCCAATATCTCCGTCAAAAATTGCAAACTGATTAAAAATGCCATTTCCGATGTTATCAGGATATTTCAAAGGAATGTTAGTTCCCTCTGAAGAAAAATTAAAGGTTGCTGCTATTGGTTTGTGTCCGGAATCAATGTTGATGTTAGGAAGAATGTTTGCCTTGTCTTTGGAATAAAAAACGTTTTTTAAAAGGCGAACATAACCAGATTTCCCAGCTCCATTTGTTCCATATATGATAGTCAAATTTGATGTTAACTCTATAGTTTGATTTTCGGTAAGGGCATTAACTCCTTCAACGTTTGCAAGCGAGTCAAAAGACAGGTTTTCTTTATAATCATCAGAGGCATTTGGGTTGTATGAAATAGAAAGCTCAGGCTTATCAGTTTCTTCTTTAAGACCTATTTTTTCGAGCAAATAAGAATAAGCTGAATCAATTATAGTATCTGTAATTTCATTACCTGCTAAAATTTCAGAACAAAGGTATCTTGCCCAATAAGGTTGAGCATTTGCAAAAGCTTTAACTTCAGTTTCAAGCGTTTTTAATTCTTCTGTTGGTTGTGAGATTTCTTCCATCTAGTATTTTAAGCTTGCATACAACTTGTTTAAAAAATGAACTTTACTGGGTTTATATTGCCAAATTAGTTGGCTATGCCCAAGTTTTTCGATTCTCAATTCAATATATTTTCCATGGGACACGCCGCATTATTTTCTTAAAAGTTGAATAATCTCAGTTCCATAGGATTAAATAGGACAATCCTTAAGTTAAAGGTTAATACATTTTTTCACGGTAAATTTAATTCCTTATCCAAACCGGTCGAAGAGGGGACTTTGTGCCGGGAATTTCCAGTAGGGCTGTTATAATTCTAATTAAGAAAAGGACTGTTAAAAAACAGTTTCCCAATTTAGTGAAAAAATCTAAAAAGGCTTAGGAATTTTGTTGTTTTAAAGTATTCCAGCAACAAACAGCTTTCTAGGCCCATTTCCCTGCATTTCGCTCTCCCTGCCTACTGCTGGCAGGTACTTCGGGAAAAGCGCTTCGTAAAAAAAAGTCTTGGACACGACCCACTCCTTTTGGTTACCCTTCCGTTTCCCCGTTCCGGAATACCTGGAACGGGGCACTTCACTCCCTGATGGATCAGGACACCAAAAACAGTGGGTCAAGTCCGCTTGCAGGGTACATGCATTGGAATCAGTACAATGTAATAAGTATCCAAGCAACATTTCCAAAAGATAAACCCGGCAAATATTTCTCGGGCAAGGGACATAAAGCCGTTCCCTAAAGTCACTTTTTATTCCGTTTCCTTGCCGCTCCAAAATTTACTCTTCCGTTTGGTGGATCCCGAAAATATTGTTGAACTATAATAACAAATATCATGGAACATCCAAACATGCACCAACTTGATTTCGGCTTTGAAATGGAGCCAACAACTGACCCAAATCCCACTCCCAAATCCTTTAAAAAGGCCCAATCAGATTTTGTCTTCGATTTTATGGACTGTCTCAGCAGCCCCATCATTGTCTATCCATCCGCCTGGTAGGATGCGGTACCCAAGCAGGTCTTGCACAACATTACCTTGGCGAGGTTATTGACCCAAATGCAAGGTGAGAAAATGGCCTCCCTTACCGAGGTGGTCGCCTATATGATGCCCAGGACCTTTGAATCACCCATGCCTAGTGAGTGGGCAAACATCTATACTTGGTGCGGTCTCCAATTTGCCAAGACCTTCAAGAATTCTGGGCAGATCGGTGCCATGATGGAGATTGCACCCAAAACCCTGTCCGATTACGAGCAGACCCTGTTGAAACGGCTAAGGGTGTGGATATACGACAAACGCCGGGCAGCCCTAAAGCAAAAGATGAAGGCCGATACGTCCATTTCCAAACCATCTTCGACCGAAAGCCCTCGACAGGAAGGGCTCTTTGGGAACTCCGAAACAACCTAGTATCCCAACCAATCCTTTGCACCAAGGTAAACGTCGCATCCTGTCACCGGACAAGGGACGGCATAAGGTTTATTCCGTTTCCTTGCCGCTCGACAGCCTGCCTTCCGTTTGGGTTTCCCTGCAAATATTGTTTAACCAAAATCCAATAATTATGTATTTAGACAGATTGCAACAGGACGAGGTTTTTGTACCTACCGAGGTAAGACCTTTAAGTGAACTGACCCAGATGCCCTCCAGAAAGGGGCTGGAACGCGCCATTGTCAGCAATGGCAAGATCGTGAACATCGTATCGAAGAGCTACGGGCACATTCCCAACAGACTCTTTTTCAAAAAAGCCGAGCAAATGCTCATCGATGCCGGACTGGACTACAATCGCCAGACCATCAACCGTAACGACAGGACCTTCAGCATGGACTTTATCCTCTCCGACAGTTCCCAGTTCTCCGTGGGCGACGGAAAAGATACCATCCTGCCGATGCTGCGCTTTACCAATTCCTACGACGGGAGCGAACGTACCTCGGGGCATTTCGGGTTCTACCGCCTGGTATGCTCCAACGGCCTGCATGTGGCCCAGGCACAAATTGCCTTTTCCATCAAGCACAGCACCAACGGTGCCCTGCTTATCATGCCCGAACTGGAGGGGCTGTTCCAAAAGTTCATGGACAACGAATTCTATACCATTTCCGATAGGTTCAGCCAGATGATGGCCGTTGAACTGCTGGACACCAAGGCTTTCGTGAGGAAGGTGCTGGAACGTACCAAACTGTTCCGCTATGAGTGCAGTGACAGGAACCCCGACCCGTCCAAGAAGGCCCGTGAGGTCCTCGAAATTTTGGACAACGAGGCCATTTTGCTAGGCGCCAAGCCAAACCTTTGGTTGGGTTACAACGCCTTCAACGCCGTATTGCACAACACCCTGAAACGGAGCTTTTCGCGCCAGGAGCGCCTGGACAAGCAGCTCTTCCAGACCGTCCTTGAGATGGCCTGACCCTAACGGGCCGCTCCGGTGCCCGCACCAAACCGGAGTTCCCACCATACCATTTCCAAATACATTCCAGGTAGACCGAACCTTGCCATAAACAGTTGCCAAATGGCCACTTGTAGGGTTCCATGGCAAACCTACGGCCCGCACCGATATACCATTTCGACGGACTCATGGCTTTATCGGTCTGGGCGGCCCGTGTGACGGTTGCATGAAACTTCCAAGCATGTAACCATTTAAACACTATATATTATGGCAAACCATTGTTACAACACCATTACCATTACCGGAAACGAAGCGGAACTGGAAACCCTCCACAAGCTGCTTACCAAAGAGGAGAATTACATCGACTTTGAACACGTCCTTAAACGGGAGATTCCGTTCGGGGAGATTTACGACATTGTAGGTACCAAGTGGTTCACCCCGGACATTGAACTAGGGGACGGAGAACTGAAACTCTACGGCGATAGTGCATGGTCACCGCCCGTACCCCTGTTCGAGGCCCTAGCCAAGACCTATACCTCCCTGAAGGTTACCATGAACTTTGAGGAGCCGGGCATGGGTTTCGGTGGGGAACTGGACATCGACAGCAGCGGCACCGAGGTCCTATTCGAGGGCAGCTACTGGCAGTACATGGCCTATCTGGATTATGAAAGCTTTTTTCAGGATGCCCTGTCGGAACTGCAATACCATATCGAAGATGGCCATATCTCCACGGAAACAGGGCTGAAGGGGCACCACATATACAAATGCGTGTCCAAGGCAGACCGTCCCAAACTCCTCAAGAAGCTGTTGGAACTTACGGGCATGGAACGCTTTACCGTGACCTTTGAGGGAAATCCGCACATTCAGGAGCAGGTCTTTGCAACCTCAATGGAAGACCTAAAGCAGAAAAATCCCAAGGCGGTCATCAAAAGGTCCGATACCTGATGGAAAAACCCTCACCAGAGAAAGACTCCCGATACGTGATGTATCGGGAGTTTTTTTGTGCCATTGTTTTTTCTTGTGAATGTCGCTACTTGGAAGGTTCCATATGGAGGACGTTCAGTTTGCCCGAAACGGTATTGCCCGTCATCTGGACCAGTACGTTCGCACCATTGGCACGGTGGATGGCATAGACCAGGATGCGTTCCCCGACATACCCGATGGAACCGGTCTCTCCCATATAGGTGGCCTTGCTGTGGTAGCGTTCGTATTCCTCATAATCGATTCCACCATCGAATACCAGGGTGCCCCTCAGGGCGGTTATAGCATCACTATAAGTTTTGAAAAAATCGGGAAGCGACCAGTCATCCCCATTGCCGTCCAGGGAGGTGATGTCGGCCCTCCATACATGGCCTACAAACGGGGCCATCCTGCCCTTGATGGGTACAAAAAGGGTGTCATGTTCCCTTTCGATGGGCGTACCGTAGGGTTTCAGCCCCTCTGGAAACCCCAAAAACGGAAAGTCCCCTAGCTCTGCCATGGATATCGGCAGGGTCTCCATATTGAACGGTGCACTTGTCTTTGCATTCCCCGAAGATTGTGTTTCCCGTTTTTCGGTGGCTGGTTTCTCGGTACCGTACACGGCTTTTTTGCCGTCTTTGTTGCCACAGGACCACAGTAGGGACATGGCCATTAGCGCTAAACTCAGTTGTCTCATGTTTGGTTAAGGTTTTGGGATAAAACAAGGGTACAAAATATGGAATTTATTTGGTTGTGGGAATAGGACATCCCGTTTTTTTGCCCCAACAACAGCCCTCCGCCCGCCAATCCCGGCGTTTCCCATTGGGCAAGCTCCCGCAAATCCTTCTTGGGAATTTGCAGGTCCCATGCCCGAAACCCCAGGATTGCCTTCCCAACGATTTTAAGGGGTTCATAATAAAAGAAGCCTTTGGTTGTTTTTCGGGGCATCGAAAAACAGGGCAGTGCCCAAGGACTTCCAATCAGGACACCATTTGCTTACCTCGTTTAACTTCCCGTACACTCGGACACAAATGGGTCGGAAGGAATTCCTAGGGCCCTTATGGAACCCGTCAAGGCCAGACGGTGTTTTGCTCACAAATAGGGTATCCACGTCCTCGTTTTTAGCCCTTCGGTAAAAACCACGTCGCGGAGCCTCCCGATTTGTTCCCAAAAGCCTTGACCGAACCCACTTCGTTTATTGTGCTCCGCACGTAAGAAGCAAACAAACACCCCTTAAAATCCTACCGCAATTGCACGGAGATACGGGGAAATTATTAATCTTTTAAATCTTTTTATTATGAGTTTGAGAAACAAAGTACAGTTGATCGGGAACGTGGGGCAAGACCCCATAATCACTGAATTGGACAACGACAAGAAAGTAGCCCGCCTATCCTTGGCGACCAACGAGCATTACAAGAACAACAAGGGCGAAAAGGTGACCAACACCGAATGGCACAACGTGACCGCTTGGGGCAAGACCGCCGACATCATCGAAAAGTACGTGGGCAAGGGCAAGGAACTTGCCATTGAGGGAAAACTGACCTCCCGTTCCTATGACGACAAGGAGGGGAACAAACGCTTTGTAACCGAAGTGGTAGCCAACGAAATCCTATTGTTGGGCGGTAACGATTAGAGACCAAAAGAGGGTGCAATTCTCTCCACAAGATGCACCCTCTTTTTAATTCACATTCACATTCTAAAAAAAGAATTATGACAGACAAAGTTAACGAAATACAGGTAAGCTACCGAGAAAAATTGAGCACGATTAAGTCCGATTCGATTACCAACTCGCAAGCTGTGGCGCAGTTGCTCTACAAAAACTGGGACAAAAAGACCATTGGGATGCACGAGACCTTTAAGGTACTGCTCTTGAACAATGCCAACAAGGTCAAGGGCATCTATCCCCTGTCACAAGGGGGCATCACGGGGACGTTGGTGGATTTGCGGATATTGTTCGCCATTGTACTGAAAACCCTAAGTGTGGGGATGATCCTTGTCCATTGCCACCCTTCTGGGCAATTGAAACCCAGTGAAGCGGACAGGAAGCTGACCCAAAAAATCCAACGGGCGGGGGAACTCTTTGACGTGCGGATCCTCGACCATATCATATTGGCACCCGATGGCAGTTACTACAGCTTTTCCGACAATGGAGACCTTTAAACTATGTGCCATGAAAGATACAGATACCGAAATGACGGCATTTGAAAAGTGGTTGGAAGAGACCCAAGACCCAAGGGACTATCCCGAGGGTCTCGACCCCGACCTATACGATTTATAACGATAACAGTCCAATCCCATGGAAATGATACAGATAAATTTCAACGACCTTGACGACACGGCACAACAACGGTTGATAGCCCTATCCAAAAAGGACGTGGAGGCAAAATTCGGGAAACAGTTGCGCAGCTATGCCAAGACCCAATTCAGCAACTACGACGAACTATTGGAACAGGAAGCCATCCGCAACCTGTACAATTACAGGTACAGTTTCAAGATTTGAAGTGTGCCGATTGACCAAGACCCCAAGCCCATGGGGTCTTTTTTTTCACAGTTTGGTTTTCGTGCGTATCGAACCCACAAAAACCAATACGGGTTGTGCCACTTTATAAAGGACAGTCCAGCCCCGAACAACACCTATCCCTTATTTGACCGCAAGATAGCCCTTCAAAAATATTCCCATCAAAAGCGTTCGGCATAAAGCCGTTCGCAGGCTCACTTTTTATTCCGCTTCCTTTTGAGCTGAAATTTTTGGGAAGGGCGGGGATGCCATCAAATAATCGATAATTTAAAATCAAAGCTTATGAAAACAACAGTAAAAAAGTCGTTGGAAATCCCGGCACGGAAACACCAAAAGGAAACCATTGAGAAAAAAACGCCCGCTGAAAAATCCTTCCTACTGGTAATCAATCTTTGGATTTTCAGGTTTGAGTACCGCAGGGAGCAATTGCCCACCGATGCACAGACCACCAATTGACACCAAAGGCTCTTGAAAAAGAGCCTTGTTTTTTTGTCGTGCCGTCCCCAATCTGACGCCCAAATTTTTCCAAAACGCCCGTTCCATACGATTTGGTGCAAAACCGAACCAATTGGCAGCAATCCACGTTTTTTGTTTCACCCAAAACCCAATATATTTACGGTGTACGGCATTCGATTCTGATTTGACTTTCCCACAGTCCGTACAATCAATTGCACAGAGATTGGGTACAACTGTCTTTTCAAGACAGGTTGTGCGATACGATTTTGTCCCTGCGGGACAAATCGGAGAAGCAAGAGGGTAGCGTGCTGGCGCAGCGCTACGTCATCGGTTTGCTCCGCAAAGCCCCTGTTTATGGTGTGTTCGGGAGATTGGTGAAAAAAGCAAACATTAGGTTTTTAATGGAAAAATGCCGCCAGCCCAGTAAAACCAAGGAATTTTTAATGGAAAAATGGACAAAGGATACGAAAAAGAACGGTTTACCTGTCTGAGCATCAAGGTCTCGATCGCGAAGAAGTATCGGAGGTTTTGCAGGACACAGGGACGGTCACAATCGATGGCCTTGCTGGCCATGGTAAACTATTTCGAGGCCAATGGCGTGTCCCCGGACGATAGGTTGGATGAGACCATTGCGAGCCTGAAATACCAGATGAAACGGCGGTTCAATGCCCTGGTCGCCATCGTGCGGAGTATTGAAAAGGAGCAGACCAAGCCGACAGTGGCCATGTTGCAGTCCCTATTTGAGCAGCATTTGCAGGGCGAAGCCGATGGATTTGGGGAAGAGGTCATGGAATTCATCGAGCGCAAATTTGAGGACGGCCCGCCCGATGAGACTTGGGACGAAGAGACCACCGTGCCCAGGGTGCGGTACGACCGCTTGGAGGAGCGGATGGCCGCCCTTAAGGCGGACTTTTCCCATGTCCTGGATCGGGTCAGGGTGGTCAAACCCTCTTTTGGAAAGGAATACCTCAAATTGGAACTGACCATGGCCGAGGTGGAAAAATACAGACGCAACATAGAAAATTCATAAGAGCATGTACATCGCCATCAGCAAACAACATATGGGCGGCAATTTCAGCGGCAGTGTCCGCGATTTTGTCAATTATCTGGAGAAGGAGAACGAGGACCGTGCCCCGGAACAGCAAGAAAAATACTTTGACCAGTACGAAAGCAGTATCGATCCTGAAACGGTCATTGCCGAGATCGATGGCAATACCTCTAAGCTTGGAAAAAAGGATCCCAAGTTCTATTCCCTGGTGGTCAGTCCTTCCCAAGGGGAGCTGAAGCATATCGGGAACGATCCCGAAAAACTAAGACAGTACACCCGTGAGGTGATGAAGGCCTATGCCAATGCCTTCCATAGGGATTGGAAGGTGACCGTGGACGATCTTAAGTACTATGCCAAGCTGGAGCGGGAGCGCACCTATTCGGAGACCGACCGCAAGGTCAAGGAGAACCAGCCCTTTGCCTCCAAGATACTGGAACACAAAAACGAGATACGGCGTATCGAGCGGGGCGAGGCCACGGGCAACATCCAACGCCTGCAACAACGCATCAGGGACCTGGAACGTGAGGCCCCGCACCAACAGAACGGTAGGCGCATCGTACCTGACATGGCCAAGGAAGGCCACCAGAGCCATATCCATATCATCGTGAGCCGAAAGGACAGATCCAATAGCCATAGCCTGTCCCCGCTCACCCCTTTCAGGGCCAATGAAACCATATTGAACGGAAAGGCTCAGAAACAGGGCTTCCACCGTGAGAAATTCTACAAAGCTGCCGAGGCCACCTTTGACAAAAAGTTCGGATATAGGCGCAATTTCGTGGAGCGCTATACCTCCCGAAACCTCTTGGACAAGGATCCCAAAAAGTTCTTTGCGATGTTGGCGGGACTGCCGGCCAACGAGCGGCAAGCGGCCTTCCAGTTGCTTAATAAAGCAGGGGCCAAGATCCCGACCATACCCGTGAACCAGGCACAGGTGGCATACAAGGCCCTGATGAAGCTCAAACGGGGCATCGGCAAGGCGATGGACTCCGGTTCCATTGGCATATAATCCAAAAACACTGTTATGTTGAATTTTGAAATACATACCATTTTGATCGCCCTTCTAATCGGGGGGCTGGTGTCCTTTGCTGCCAACCGCTTCCTGAAATTTGGGTTTTACATCCTATTGGCGGTGATACTGGGAGTGGCCATGGCCCTTTGGATGGGCTGGGGCCAAGAACTCTTCCTGCGGATATCCCTCGTATATCTGTTACCGCTATCCTTTATCCATGTGGTCCTCTTTGCCCTTATGCCCGATGAAACGGATACCAAGAACCTGAAAATTTACCGTGTGCGGATGAACGTCAGGGGAAGGCGGTTTGTGCTGGAGAACATCCGTAGGGGCGTATCGGTCATCGCCTCAGCGGGTAGCGGGAAGACCGAGAGTGTCATCCATAATTTTTTGGGGCACTTCAAGGCCCAACAGTTCTGTGGAGTCATCCATGACTACAAGGATTTTGAGATCACCGAAATGGCCTATCCCATGTTCCAGAACAATGGGGTGCCGTTCCATATCGTGTCCTTCGATCCCATCCACGAACGGGTCAATCCCATAGCCCCACGGTATTTGCCCGATGAGGAAAGCGTGTACGAGATCTCACGGGTGCTCTTGGAAAACCTTTTGGAACTGAAGGCCGAGGATGAGAACAGTACCTCACGGTTTTTTAAGGATGCCGTGGAGGGACTGGTCAGTGGGATGATCTGGCGGTTGAAGGAGGACTATCCCGATTATTGCACCATTCCCCATCTCATTGCCCTGTACCAACAGGTGGACACCAAGGGGCTGATCAAGTTCCTGAAACTGAACCTGACCGCCCGGGCGATGGCGGATGCCTTTATCAGTGGGGTAGGGTCGGAGCGACAAACAGCTGGGGTCAAGAGCACCTTGGCCAATGCCTTCAAAAAGATCAGTACCAAAAAACTGTTCATGGCACTGTCCTCCGATGATATCCGTTTGGATATCAACAATCCCCAGAACCCCTCGGTGCTCTGTGTGGTCAACAATCCCAAGAAGGACGCCTCCCTGTCCCCGGTCATCGCCACGACGATCCATACCATCTCCAAGCAGATGAGCGAACGGGGCCGTAATCCCTCCTTCATGCTGTTGGAGGAAGCCTCGACCCTTAGGCTGCTCAACATGCACCGTATCCCGGCCACCCTGCGGAGCTATGATATCGTTACCTTATACGTGCTCCAGGACAAGGTCCAGAACGATATGATGTACGGGGACCGGGCGAGCAAGGCCATTCTGAGCAATCTGTCCTACCAGTTTTTCGGCAAGGCCAATGATCCCGATACCGCCAAATACTATGAGCGCTTTTTTGAGATCGTCAAGATTCCCACACGGAGCGTGAGCAAGAGCAGTGGACTGACCTTGGAGACTCGGATCACCAAAGGGGAGAAGGAGGTGGCCAAACGACGGGCCTCGACCTTCTATGGGCTGAAACAGGGGGAGTTCGTAGTCTTTGCCGATGGCAGGGACCGAAAGGTCCGGTTCAAACGACCCAATATCCAACGGGCATTGCCAACTCCCATGCCCTTGTCACCATCCAATCTGGAGGCCAACTACCAAAAGATCCATTCGGAAGTCCGATCTATTTTCAAATGATCGGACGGCGGGGCAAATGGCTTAAAAGTATCTATGGTTATATATGTGGTCCCATCGTAATAGGGGTTGGTACCCTTTAATGAATTTCAGAAAGGATTAAATGTGTGGTTGGGTTGCCATATTTGATCAATTGATCAACAAATTCTTGAAGATGTTTCTGATTTCTGAGCGCTGCTTTAATATGAATGTTATAGGGACCAGTTATTCTATAGGCTTCTTCCACCTCTTGAAAGGCATTGATTTCTTTCAAAATTAAAGATAGCTTACCGTCAAATATCTTTAACAAGATAAAGACCTCCATTCCGAATCCCAGCCGTGATTTGTCAATCTTAACATTATAGGACTCAATTATTCCCAAATCTTCCAATTTTTGGACCCGCTCTCTTACGGACGATGCGGAAAGCGATACTATCCTTCCCATTTCAGCAAAGGAACACCTAGAATTCTTTTTCAATAAATCGATTATATGTTTATCTAATTCATCTACCATGTTTTCAATTGTATATTTTGATAAATATATATTTTTCAATGGAAAAATTACAATATGACCAATAATTCCATTTTACCATTATGAGATCTTCAATTAGTTTAGCCGTAAATAGTAAACTGAAAAAAATGCAGACAGAGGTGATCTTGGTTCTGGCATTGGGAATTTTTGCTGGTTTTTTTGTTCAGACCGCAATTGGTTTTGCAGGTGCTTTGATTGCTTTGCCCATATTGTTGTTCAGCATTCAACTTCCCGATGCAGTTGCGTACATTTCTATATTTTACCTGTATTCAAGTGTTTTTCTTATTGCCAAGGAATGGAACAATATTGATAGAAATATGTTGTTCCGACTTGCCTTAACCTCGATAGTAGGGGTAGTGTTGGGCATTCTGGTTCTTGCGAACTCAAAGCCGCTAATTCTGAAAAAATTCCTAGGTATCTTTATTCTGCTGTACGTGGCTTATGGCATTCTGGGAAAAAGAAAACTACAATTGAAAAAAGGAGGTGTGATTGGTCTCGGGGTACTTGCGGGATTTTTTTCGGGGGTGTTTTCGACAGGAGGTCCTCTTTATGTGATGTGTATCGAAAACCAGACAAACAGCATTAAATCGATACGTGCTACAATGATCGGGGTATTGGGACTGGTGACCCTGACAAGAATTCCCGCCCTCGCAATCGGCGGAATTTTGACCTTCAATCATTTGAAAATGACTCTGATCGTATTCCCTGTTTTTCTGCTGGCACAATTTCTGGGTAAACAGGCCTTTAAGAAGACAAATGAGCCCCTATATGAAAAATCAATACTCCTTTTATTGTTGGTATCAGGACTTACATTGCTATTTTAAGGTCAAATGCCATAAAATCCTATTGACCGCAAAACAGTAAAGCCTATAGTAAGGACAGCCAAAATGGAAAACTCTTAATTTTGACAAAAATCAAAAGTTCGCACTTGCCTTACGATCCATTGGTGGCACCTTTTTTTCGAAAACAGATCAAAGTGAACAATATTTGGAACTTTTCGTTCAATTTTTCCTTCAAGATCTTGTAGGCATTGGAAAGGTGGCCTTCAACCGTTTTTATGGATATTCCAAGATAATCCGAAATCTCCATATTGGTCAATCCCTCTTTTTTGCTCATGATCAAGACCTGTTTACATTTTTTGGGCAAGTTTTGGATTTCCTTGTCCAACAATTCAAGTTTTTGGTTCAGATTATCCTGATATTCTTCCTTTACTATTGAATCCAACGTTTCAGAAAAGGTCCTTTCAAAGAAATAGGTTTCTTTGCGATACTTTTTGATATGGTCCAGATATTTATTTTTAAGGGTTTTATATAACCAACCCTTCAGAACGGTATTAACATTGAGCAGTTCTTTTTTCTGCCATAGCCCGAAGAAGGCTTCTTGGACCAAATCCTTGGCCAAGAGTTCATCCCTGGATAAACTTTTGGCATAATAATATAGTTCGTCATAGTACAGTCCAATGACCTCTTTGAACACTTTCCGGTCTCCTTTTCGGATTGCGACTATATCAATATTTTCTTTATGGCCTTGGGAATCCATAGCGCCTATTTTCAAAGTCCCCTCAATATTATCAATATTTATTGATTAAAACCAAGGGTTTGTCAAAATCAAATCGTTTAACTAATAACATTTTGGTAATCTGCATTTAACAATAATGAAAAATAAGCATATCAAAAAAATCATCTTCAATTTCTTTGAAAATGAATCCAGCCCCGAAGAGATTGAACAACTGGCCAAATGGGTCAAGGATAATCCTGCTTCCTTCAAGGATGCTACGGAACTTCATTACTTGCTCACAAAATCGCAAGAAAAAGAGAAGGCCGAACATCTTAAAAGTGAGCTTTTTGCAAAGTTCGATCTTCTGATCAAAACAAATAAAAGGAAGCAACGCCTTGAATGGCTCAAATATGCAGCGATATTTATCGGTGTTTTTTCCATTTCCCTTTATTTCTACCTGAGCAGTGGCAGGACGGAAGAGACCTTGCCAAAGGAGGTCACCATTACCTTGGGGAATGGGCAAACCAAGGAAACCTTGAAAGAGAACACTACTGGAATAGTGTCCCGATCGAGCAACTTTGTTGCCAGACAGGAAGGGTCAAAGATTGTTTATGACAAAGTGAGTGTTGAAAACAAGGGTGATGACCAACAACTGGTCTATAACACCTTGGAAGTGCCCTATGGTAAAAAATTCGAAGTGGTTTTATCGGATGGCTCCGAGGTGTTCCTTAATTCCGGTTCATCACTGACGTATCCCGTGGCCTTTTTTGAAGAGGGAACAAGGAATGTTGTTCTGAGGGGGGAAGCTTATTTCACGGTAAAATCAGATTCTCTGAGGCCTTTTATCGTAAGTACGGGCATAGTGGAAACCAAGGTGCTGGGTACCCAGTTCAACGTTTCGAGTTATACGGATGACGAACACATCAAAGTGGTTTTGGTGGAAGGCAGTCTTTCCGTAGGGCATGATGATGGCTCGGAAGAATCTGCCCCTGTTCTTCTAAAACCTAACCAAATCGCATCATACTCCGATTCAACTAAAGAGATGGTCGTGGACAATGTCGATGTGAGCAGCCACATTGCATGGAAGGATGGTGTACTCTTGTTCAAGAACGAGGATTTTTACCATATCACAAAAAAGCTGGAAAGGCATTACAATATTGAAATTGAGATCCATGATGATCTTTTGAAAAAAGAACGATATACCGGAAGGTTTGAAACGGAGACCATTGAAGAGGTGCTCCAAGGCTTCCAAAGGATCAAGGGTTTTGACTACAATCTATCCAACAAAAAATTAATACTAACCCAAAAAACCGAATAGCCAATGAACTAAACTTTAAAAAGAACCAGGAATTGCTGGAACAATCCCTGGATTCCAAACAGATTTAAAAACTGAATGACCAATTTTAAACCTTATCAAAAATATGAAAAACGCACTATGCAAAAGCTATTTTACGCTTAAAATAGATTTGAAAATGAAAATTTCAGCATTGTTTTTGTTGGCTGCACTGTTCCAACTGCAGGCCAACAGTTCCTATTCACAGAAGTTTATTTCCATGAAATTGGAAAATGCTACCATAGCATCAATATTCAATGAAATTGAAAAGAATACGGATTACAACATTTTGTATAAAAACTCAGCCCTTGATGTCAATAGAAGGATCACGATCGATGTCAAGAAAGTGAAAATCGGGACCCTAATGGACCTAATCTTGAAAGATAGCAATATTGCTTTTGAAGTAAGGAGGAAACTCATTGTGCTATTGGAAAAAGAACCAATCGCTGAAAATGATTATCCAAACACTCTGGTGAAACCGCAGCAAAGTATAATGGTGACCGGTACCATCACCGATGAGAACAATGCCCCATTGCCTGGTGTAAGCATTGTTTTAAAGGGGACCACCAAAGGGGTTTCTTCCGATTTTGATGGGAAATATACCATCGAAGCGTCCAAAGGCGATGTCCTGATATATTCCTACATAGGTTACCAGACCACTGAAATTACAGTTGGTGATGAAGCGACCATCAATGTTGCCATGGTGCCCAGTGTCAGTAATCTGGAAGAAGTGGTGGTAACGGCAATTGGAACCAAGCAACTAAAAGACGAATCAGGTTCCACAAGTTCCTCTATCCAATCGGACAATATAGAAAAGGCTGGTGAAGCAGGTCTGATCAATTCCCTGGCAGGGAAGGCCTCCGGTGTTCGTATCGGTAAGTCCAATGGGGATCCGGGTGCAGGTTCATCAATACAAATACGTGGTGCCAATACCATTCAAGGGGCAAGCCAACCCCTGATCATCCTGGATGGGATCCCTGTAAGCAATGACAACATCGGGGGTGTTACCCTGAGCCAACAGTCCCGATTGGACGACATCAATCCCAAGGATATAGCCTCGGTACAAATTTTGAAAGGCGCATCCGCTGCTGCGCTCTGGGGTTCCCGAGCGGCCAACGGGGTCATTGTCATCACCACCAAGAGCGGGCAATTGGGCAAGAAACCATCCGTACAATATTCCTTTTCACAATCCTATGATTATATCAACGTCCGAACACCGCTTCAAGATTCCTATGGGCAGGGACGCAACGGGGTATATAGTGCCTCATTCGCAGAATCCTGGGGGGACAAAATAGCAGATCGTTCCGGTGGGGCGGACGAAGTGGATACCTCAGGGGCCTTTTTTGTCTCAAACACCTCAGGGGAAAGATACTATCCTGTCATTACTAAAAATTCCAGGGAAACCTATAGTGACAGCAATTATGACAAGGTTTTTCGGATAGGAACCTTTTCCCAACACAATGTATCGGTAAGCGGTGGAGGGGAAAAAGCCTCCTACTTTTTCAGTTATGAAAACTTGGACCAAAAGGGGATCATTGAAAATTATGACTATAAAAGACAAAATGTAAGGTTGAACACAAAGTTCCAGGTTACCGACTGGTTGACCTGGAACAATAGGGTCTCCTATACCAATACCAAATCCAATCGTATTGAACAGGCAGGGGAAACCACAAACGGGATTCTATTGGGACTTTTACGGGCTGCCCCGGATTTTGACATCACGGATTATATCGGTACATATACCGCATCCAACGGGGACATCTTCGCAAATCGCCAACGTTCGTACAGAAGGCACCTTGGGGAATCTGAAAACCCGATCTACAACAATCCCTTATGGACCCTCAACGAGCAGAAAGCACCCAATGACGTCAACAGGTTCATCATAAACCCCGAACTGACCATTGACCCTGCAAATTGGCTAAAGGTCATCCTTAGGGGAGGGTTGGACTACTATACGGACTCAAGAAGCCAATTTTATCCGATGGGATCCGCCAGTGGTCTTAGAAGCGGAGGGTATTGGAGCCAGACAGACATCAACAGTAAGGAATTCAATTTGGATGGGATTGTTATTGCCACGCATGATTTCAGCAATGAGTTTGGGGTCTCCGCTACCCTTGGCGTTAACTTCAATGATAGAAAAAGAGCAATAAATGAAAACACCATAAGCCCTTTTGCCGTTGATTCACGGTTGCTCACAACTGATCTTAACCCAGATCAAGCGGCCACCGCTTGGGACAGGACGCTTCAACACATTCGTTCCAACCGAGGTTATGGTATATTGGGGGTGAGCCTTTACAATCAATTGTTTGTCAACTTTTCAGGGGCCTTGGAAGCTTCTTCCACCATAAAGGGAAGCTTTTTCTATCCTTCTGTGGACATGGCCTGGCAATTCAGCGACCTTATGGACTCCGATTTCTTGAGCTTCGGAAAACTCAGGGCCGCTTGGGGAAAGGTAGGTATCCAACCAGCCCCCTATAAGTTTGAGACCTTGGCAACCACTGGTTTTTCCACGTTTGGTGGAAGTTTTATGGTGGATTCCGAAAAGGGCAACCCCAACCTAAAACCGGAGATCAAAACCGAATGGGAAATAGGAAGTGACCTACGATTCTTCAAAGATAGGGTGGGATTGGGTGTAACCTACTATAGGAATGAAACCAAAGATATCCTGTTCGCCGTAAAGGCCAATCCCAGTTCTGGGTTCAATTTCAATTACAAAAATGCAGCTGTCATTGAAAACAAAGGTCTTGAAATCGATTTAACGGGCAAGCTGATTGAATCGGACGATTTCAATCTTTCTATAAATACCAACTATAACAATAATGAGAACATGGTGGTGGATATTGCGGGAGCGGAAACCGTGGATATTGGAGGGACCTCCAAAGCGGTTAAAGGCTATCCCATGAGCTCATTCTTTCTACCGGGGACCCTACGAAATGAGGACAATAGCTTGGCATTGGATGCCAATGGCTTTCCCCAATTGGACACCGAAAGCCGCGTATTGGGAGACCCCAACCCGGATTGGCGGGGCGGAATAGGGATGCAGCTGCAATGGAAGGACCTTGATTTTAGTTTCTTGTTTGAACATTCCCATGGGGGCGACTACATCAATAGGACCAGGGTTGTCCTATATGGATTTGGGGTCCACGAGGATGTGGCCCAAGAGATTACCCTTTCCGAGGACCTTGTCAATGTCAATGGGGATGTTTTCCCTGCCGGGACAACGGTTCGGGGCAATATTGCCAACTTTGGGGAAGGCAATGTATTGCTTGACGAATCGTGGTACCGCGGCATAGGTGGGGGGCTTGGTTTCAACAAGACCAACGATTTATTCATAGAGGACGCCACATGGACGAAACTTCGAAATGTTACCCTTGGCTATACCTTCTCTGACCTTAAAGTGACCAAAAAACTCGCATTGGATTCCTTTCGGATATCTGTGACCGGACGTGACCTTATCTTATGGACGGGCATCAAGGATGTTGATCCCGAGACCAATAATTATGGAGTGAGCAATGCATTTGGTATGAATTATTTCAACAACCCTGGTACCAGATCTATTCTGTTCAATGTCCAAGCCAATTTCTAAAACTGAAACTATCATGAAATCAACATATATAAAATTTCTATTGATTTTCACCGCTTTCGCTTTTTTGAGTTGTGAAAAATTAGTCGATGACCTAAATGAAAACCCCAATCAATTGACTTTGAATGACATCGACCCCGGGCTTTTTGTAAACGGGGCGGAACTGTCAAACATTGCCATACAACTTGGGCCTTATAGTAGAATGGCCGGTTATTGGTCCGGTCAGTTGATCGGTTTTGAACAGGTGGAACTGGAACGTTTCCAGTACAATGTTGCCAACAACACTTTTGACTGGGATGGGTATCAGAGTGTGTTGACCCCCTTGAGGGAGATACAGGAAAGAACCACGGACAACCCTTTGTTGTTGGGCATCTCCAAGGTGATCGAGGCCCATTTGGTCGGCACCTATGCGTCGCTTTTCGGGGACATCCCCTATTCGGAAGCCTTGGGCGAAATTGAAAACCCGCAATTTGATGATCAAACCCTTGTTTTTGAGCAATTACAGATTTTATTGGACGAAGCCATTGCCAATCTTGAGGTTGCCCAAGGTTTTGGCGTACTGGAAGATTACATTTTCCAAGGAAACCGAATTAAGTGGCTGGAATCCGCATGGACGCTGAAAGCGCGCTATTATATGCACACCAAAGAATATGCATTGGCATACAGCGCCGCTTTGAACGGGATTTCCTCCGACGAAAACAATATGATGTTCGACCCACTTGATGTAACGGGGCAAAATGCCACCAAAAACAAGTACTACATTGTTTTGGCCGGCGGGCCTAATGTGGGTACAGGCGACAGTTATCTGATGCAGCTCTTGGACGGGACAAGCGGTATTTCTCGTAACAATGCCAAGACCGATGAAACGGCCAGGCACCAGTATTATATTATTGACCAATCGGATGCAGATGGAAATCTAGGCGTGGCACAGGAACTGGAACCGCAGCCCATGATCACCTATCAGGAGAACCTGCTCATCTTGGCCGAGTCGGGAACAAGGACACAGGGGTTCAATGTGGGCTTGGGACATTTGAACGAATTACGGGATTTCTTGGATACTGGAGGTTTTTTGAATGCCAATTTTATGGCTGAACCTTATGTGTACGAACCCTATGTCAGTGCGGATTTTGATGCCGGCGGCATGGAGAATATGGACAATATCGATCCTGAAAGAGCATTGTTACGTGAAATCGTGGAAGAGAGATATGTGACAGGCTTTACAACTTTCATGCCTTTTGATGATGCACGTAGGTTGAAAAAAGAGGATTCGGATATTGCTGTTCCTTTCCCATTGAATGTGCCGACCAGCACCCAGAATGTGGAACGTATGCTGTATCCACAGGATGAGGTTTTGTCCAATCCGTTGGCACCATCAGATCCAGGGCTGTATGCACCTACCCGGGTGAACCAATAGATGTTTGTAAAATCAAAATCAAACCAAGAAATGCGTAAGGATTTTATTTTTCAAACTTTGGTCAGAAAGAGTATGATTCTTTGCTTGCTAAGTATCACTGCACTTTTTCAAGTGCAGTGCTCTGGCAGCAAAAACATAACGGAACCATCCCATAAGGAAAGTGAACTGTCGAAAAGACAAGCTTTTTTTGATGATGACTGGTTGGAAACCGTTACGGGCAACATGCCATTAATCATCAGTGCCCCCCATGGAGGCACTATTTCTCCTGATGCGATTGGGGACAGGGACTGCGGGACCAAGGTGATGGACAACAATACGGCAGAACTGGCCTTCGAAATCGAAAATGCTTTTGGACAATTGGGCAAGAAACCCTATTTGATCGTGGCCCGATTGGCAAGGACCAAAGTCGATTTTAACCGGGACCTTGAACAAGCGACATGCGGAAATCCTCAAATGGAATATACGTGGAAACAATACCACAAGTATATCGAAGAAGCCATAGATGCTGCCATTAAGGAGTTTGGTTATGCCATGTACATCGATCTACATGGCCAAAGTCATCCCGTAAAACGATTGGAACTGGGGTACCTTTTAAGGGCCCCGGCATTACAGAAAAACTATGAAAGTACCGGAAACGATTCAGAAATTGGGACAAGAACATCCGTACAAAACCTGCTGGAAAACAACCCGAAGTTGATTCTTAAGGATTTGTTGACAGGAGAAAACGCCTTTGGTACTTTGATGGAAAAATCCGGTTTTCCGGCAGTTCCAAGCCTTGATGACCCACACCCAAAGGAGGGAGAGCCATACTTTACTGGAGGCTACAATACAAGGAGATATACCGCTTCCGATCATCCCAAAGTATTCGGCATGCAGATAGAAGCAAATTTTCAAGGTGTGAGGGATTCGCAAGAAAACCGTATCAAGTTTGCCAATGCATTCGCCCGATCGGTGAACGATTATCTGACCTTTATTGAGTCGAACTGGGAGTACTAGTTCTTTGACCAAGGGAATGGAACATCGGTACTTTATGCCGTTAACCATGTTGCACGTGTGGAATTGGTTTTCCAAGGAAAAAATAAATCTACTTTAAATAAGATACACTTAAAGGCTGTCCTTGTTGATTGAATACAATTTTAGAAATGTACATGCTTCCACTCAGGGGTTTTGGAAAGTCATTTGCTAAAGTTATTTGAGTTAGTCACTAAGATATTCCATCGGTGAAGGGCAGCCTTAAAAAACTATTGTCAATGTCAAAACAAGAAAAGATGACATTGGAGTCATATTTTGGCTCCTTCAGGAAAAATATCATAGGCATCGACCAAATGATCGAGACTCCCTTTGGATCTAAAAAGTTGGTCTATGCGGATTGGATCGCCAGTGGTAGGTTGTACGGTCCTATTGAGGATACTATCACGGATAAAATTGGGCCCTATGTGGGAAATACCCATTCTGAAACTACCTATACGGGCAAGTTAATGACCCACCTTTATGAAGAGGCCAAGAATCGGATCAAGCATCATGTCAATGCTTCCATGGATGATGTCATTATTACAACGGATACCGGTATGACCGGAGTCCTATGCAAATTTCAACGGATCTTGGGCCTGAAGGTGCCTGAAAAGTTCCAAAAATCGCTCGCCATCCCCGAAAAGGAAAGGCCGGTCGTATTCCTCACCCATATGGAACACCATTCCAACCAGACCACCTGGCTGGAAACCATTGCCGATGTTGTACTGCTAAAGCCTACTGATGACCTGTTCGTAGATGCCGGCCAATTAAGAAAAGAACTGGAAAAATATAGTGACAGAAAGTTGAAGATCGGATCGTTCACGGCCTGCTCCAATGTGACCGGCATTGGCACCCCCTATTATGAACTGGCAGAGATCATGCACGAATACGGAGGGTACTGTTTTGTGGATTTCGCAGCATCCGCTCCTTATGTGCAAATGGATATGCACCCGACCCAAAAAGAGAGAAAATTGGATGCCATCTTTTTTTCCCCGCACAAGTTTTTGGGAGGCCCGGGAAGTTCCGGGGTATTGGTCTTTGATAAAGAACTCTACAAAAACCGGATTCCGGACAATCCCGGTGGCGGTACCGTGAAATGGACCAACCCTTGGGGAGGGCACAGCTTTTTTGACAGCATCGAGGCCAGGGAGGATGGGGGGACCCCCGGATTCTTACAGACCATCAGAACGGCACTGTCCATAGGGCTAAAGGAAAAAATGGGAGTGGATAAAATCCGTCAAAGAGAGAATGAACTTACTCGAAAATGTTTTGAGGAACTCCCTAAAATCAAGGGCATCCATGTATTTGCACCAGAGGTCAGGTACCGCTTAGGTGTGTTTTCCTTTTATGTGGAACATCTCCATTACAATTTAGTGGTCCGGTTGCTGAACGATCATTATGGGATCCAGGTCAGAGGTGGCTGTTCCTGTGCCGGCACCTATGGACATATATTGTTGGAGGTCTCCCGGGAAAATTCCAAACATATTACCGATCAGATCGAACATGGAAATCTAAAGGACAAACCTGGTTGGGTACGGTTGTCGCTCCACCCCACCATGACGGACTACGAACTGGACTATATTATTTGCGCCATCACAGAAATTTCTGA
Source organism: Allomuricauda sp. (assembly GCF_013911645.1). Lineage (GTDB taxonomy): Bacteria > Bacteroidota > Bacteroidia > Flavobacteriales > Flavobacteriaceae > Flagellimonas. The sequence continues at coordinate 925,476 of NZ_JACESV010000001.1, read as the reverse complement.
AAATGGGCTTACAATGGGCAAGGATTACGTTTATAATTCAGCGAACAATGAATTTCATCACAAATCTGAAAAAAAAACAAGAGAGAAATTGGAACAATGGTTCGAAATATAACACTTGCTCAATTGTCTTCTTATGTGAACGAATCACCGAGCTATGCTATTTAAAATCAATTCAGTATGAATAAAACAAACCTCAAAGGAAAAACGTTTTCATTGAAGCCTTATGGCATTGAGCACAACAATTTTCAGTACCAACTTTCTTCTGATGAGTTGCACGACATTACCTTGGAAAAAGGCATGGGACAAGAAACATCGTCCGGTGTTTTGACGGTAAATACAGGGGAGTTTACCGGGAGGTCGCCCAAAGATCGTTTTATTGTGAAGGATGCTATCACCAAGGATAAAGTGTGGTGGGGAAACATCAACATTCCCTTTGAAAGTGGGCAGTTTGATAGGCTCTATGATAAGGTGATCGCCTATCTTAATAAAAAAGAACTTTTTGTTCGGGACTCATACGCTTGCGCGGATAACAACTACAAACTCAACATTAGGGTCATCAATGAATACCCTTGGTCCAATATGTTCGCCCACAACATGTTCCTTCGCCCCACCGAGGACGATCTGGAGGGTTTTGACCCGGAATGGACGGTTGTCAATGCCCCTGGGTTTATGGCGGACCCCAGAGTGGACGGTACGCGGCAGCACAACTTTGCCATCCTCAACTTTAGTAGAAAGATCGCCCTTATCGGGGGAACGGGCTATACGGGGGAGATGAAAAAAGGAATATTTTCGGCATTGAACTTTATTTTGCCCGTTTATAGGAACATCCTGCCCATGCATTGTTCGGCCAACGTTGGGGAATCAGGCGATACAGCCATTTTCTTCGGTCTATCGGGAACCGGGAAGACCACACTGTCCACAGACCCGAACCGAAAACTGATCGGCGACGACGAGCACGGCTGGACGCCCGACAATGCCGTGTTCAATTTTGAAGGGGGCTGCTATGCCAAGGTGATCGACCTTTCCAAAGATAATGAGCCGGAGATTTATGGGGCCATCAAGAAAGGGGCCATTTTGGAAAATGTGGTGATGGACGATAAAGGGGACGTGGACTTTACAGATACTACCATTACACAGAATACAAGGGTCAGCTATCCCATTTACCATATTGAGAACATCCAACAACCATCGATAGGTGAAAATGTAAAGAACATTTTTTTTCTTACCGCTGATGCTTTTGGGGTACTCCCTCCTATTTCCAAGTTAACACCGGCACAGGCCGCCTATCATTTTATTTCGGGCTATACGGCCAAAGTGGCTGGGACAGAGGCTGGTGTTGTTGAGCCCCAACCGTCGTTCTCCGCATGCTTCGGTGCCCCATTCATGCCTTTACATCCCGCCGAATACGCCGAAAAGTTGAGCAAAAAAATGGTGGAGTCAAGAGTGGATGTTTGGCTTATCAATACGGGATGGACCGGAGGTCCCTATGGTGTGGGCACCCGTATGAAGCTAAAGTATACACGTGCCATGATCAGTGCTGCCCTTAGTGGTGAATTGGGGCTCTACAGCTATGACAAGTATCATATCCATTCCGTATTTGGGGTTGCCCAGCCCAGGGAATGCCCCGGGGTTCCAAGCCGTGTGCTGAGTCCCAGGGCCACATGGAACAATGATGAGGCCTATTACAAGACCGCATTCAAGCTTACAAACGCATTTCGGGAGAATTTCAAAAAGTTTGAAGCCTACGCCAGTGAGGACATCCGAAGGGGAGGCCCGCAGCGTTTTTCTTTTTAAAAAGAAAGTATAAATAAAGATAAGGACTACCATTTACATAATTCAAATGACAATTTTAAAATATGAAAACCAAAGAAAACTCAAGGTACATATTGATTATGTGTATCATATTTTTTACCACAAGCTCCTATGCACAAGAAACATTTCCTAAAAATGATGTCCTAGATGAAAGGCCTACGGCGGTGGCATTTACAAATGCCACGGTTGTGGTCGATCCATCCCAAATCATGGAGAACGCTACGCTATTGATCGACAATGGAAAGGTTGTGTCTGTCAATCCAAAAAATGAAGTGCCAATAGGGTATAGGGAAATTGATCTTAAGGGTCGGTATGTCTATCCATCGTTCATTGAAATGTTCAGTGAATATGGACAGCCAGAGGTAAAGCGTCCCCCATTCAGGAGTCCTTTTGTGAGTAGGGAACAGATACAATCCAGTACCAAGGGACCCTACAATGCCAACGAAGCCATAAAATCACATTACAACAGCTCCGAGCACTTTACCGTGGACAAGAAACAAGCGGTCAAATTAAGGGCCCAGGGATTTGGTTCGGTCGCCGCACTCAGACGGGATGGGATCGCAAGGGGAACCGCAGCACTGGTTGCCCTTGGTGAGGGGACTGAAAACCAAATGGTCATCAAATCCAAGGTGGCCGATCATTTTTCGTTTGACAAGGGCAGCTCAACACAGGATTATCCCATTTCCCCGATGGGAACCATTTCCCTTTTGCGCCAGACCTTTTACGATGCCAAATGGTACCAGACCAATAGGAACAAACAATTTTCGGACCTGTCATTGGATGCCCTGATAGCCAATAAGGATTTGCCCAAGATCATGGAGGCCGAAGGTTGGTTGACCGCTCTGCGTGCAGACAAAATAGCTGAAGAGTTCAGTTTCAAATTCATCATCAAGGGAGGCGGGGACGAATATCAGCGGATGAAAGAGGTAAAGCAAATGAACTCCCCAATGATCATCCCGATAGATTTCCCCCAAGCTTATGATGTGAACGATCCCCATATCACCGAAAAGATTACTTTGGGCGATTTAAAGCATTGGGAACTGGCCCCTTCCAATCCAGCGTATCTGGAGAAAAACAAGGTTCCTTTCGCGATTACCTCCTTTCCACCGGAAAACACGGCAGATTTCTTGAAAAACTTAAGAAAGTCCGTGACTTATGGCCTGAGCAAATCAGTTGCACTCTCCAGTGTTACCACGGTTCCTGCCAAACTATTAAAGGTGGAGAATATCTTAGGGACCTTACAGGAAGGTAAGGTGGCCAATTTCATCATCACGGATGGTGATCTTTTTGAACAGGGGACCATGATTTTAGAAAACTGGATAAAGGGGGAACCCTATTTGGTCAATGACCCAATTTCCAAGGATATCGCAGGAACATACAGTATACAGGTGGGAGGCCTAAAGGCTGATTTGATCGTAGAAATTGAAAATGAAAAATCCAAGTTCAAGGCCAATTTGGTATTGGATGATGGGACGGAAGAAAAGGTCGATCTAAAAATGGATGGTGACCTGCCCTTGTTAAAGTTTACAGCAAATGGAAATCAATACAACCTGAAAGGATGGACCAAAACTGAAAACGGGAAGACCCTATTGGCAGGCACGGGAACTTCCAATTTTGAAAAGGACCTTAGTTGGACGGCCATTATGAAGGAAAAGGCAAGCCAGAAAGATTCCCGTGGTGAAAAGTCGGAAGTACCAGGGGAACTTGGTGAAGTGTTTTATCCATTTTTGGCCTTTGGCAGTGCAGAAAAAATCAAACCCCAATCCATTCTCATTACCAATGTAACGGTTTGGACCAATGAACAGGAAGGTATTGTCTCTGGTGTTGATGTGCTTTTGGAAAACGGAAAGATTGCCAAAATAGGGAACAATATCGATTCCAACAATGCACTGGTCGTTGACGGTACGGGTAAACACCTGACCCCGGGCATCATCGATGAACACTCCCATATCGCTTTGGGTGGCATCAATGAAATTGCCCCTAACTCGGGAATGGTCAGAATGCAGGATGTGATCGATCCTTATGATCCAGCGATATACCGAGCCTTGGCAGGAGGTGTCGTTGCAGCCCAGCTATTGCATGGTTCCTCCGATCCCATTGGCGGACAATCTGCCCTGATAAAATTGAAATGGGGCTCTGGGCCGAACGATCTTTTGATCCAAGATGCGGCCCCATTCATAAAGTTTGCCTTGGGAGAGAACGTGAAGCGGTCGAGAAGCCAGCTTTCCATTCGTTTTCCACGAAGCCTTATGGGCCTGGAACAGTTTTATACCAACGCATTCACGGAAGCATTGCATTATAAGGAAAGTTGGGACGCATACCAAAGTCTCTACAAAAAAGAAAAACGTGCTGCGGTTGAACCTCGAAAGAATTTGGTGCATGAGGCCATGCTGGAGATTTTGGAAGAAAAACGTTTTATCACAGCCCACTCCTACCAACAAAAAGAGATGCTTATGCTGATGGAGGTGGCTGAGCGGTTTGGTTTTGCTCTTAACACATTCACACATGCCTTGGAAGGCTATCGGATTGCGGATCGGATGAAGGAACATGGTGTTGGGGGGAGTACATTTTCCGACAGGTGGAACTATAAGTGGGAAGCTAGGAACGGTACTCCCTACAATGCCCCCATCATGGACAGCGAAGGGGTGGTCACTGCCTTAAACTCCGATAGTGGTGAAACGATGAGACACCTGAACCATGAGGCTGCAAAAATGGTAAGATATGGAGGGGTCAGTCCTGAGGACGCCTTAAAAATGGTCACATTGAACCCAGCAAGACTCTTGCACCTGGATGATACCATGGGAAGCATCAAGGTGGGCAAATCAGCGGATGTCGTCCTTTGGACAGGTAATCCATTGTCCCTTTATTCCAAACCTGAAAAGACCATCATTGAAGGGGCCATTTACTTTGATTTGGCCAAAGACCAACACCTTCGTCGGGAGAATCAGAAAGAAAGATCTCGGATTCTCAAAAAAATGGAGGGTCTTGAGGGTACCGAAAACATATCAACCAGAATATCCGTGGAACGGGTGGAATTCCATTGCGAGTCCTTGGAGACACAGAACTAAAAAAAGAAGACCATGAAGAACAGCACATATTTTTCGTTATTGATTATTATCCTACTCCTTACAGCCCTTACCGAGGGACTGACCGCACAGATGTTGCCATTGGCGGCAAAAGAGCAGGACGCCCCCATATTACTGGTAGGGGGAACCGTTCATACAGGCAATGGACAGGTTTTGGAGGACACAGCGGTAGGTTTTGACAAGGGAACCATTACCTTTTTGGGGAAACCATCAGATCTTGATCCACAGGGTCTGGATTATACGATTATCGACATAAGTGGACAACAGGTATATCCTGGCTTTATCCTTCTGAATTCTGTTATCGGTATCAATGAGATCAATGCCGTCCCCCACTCGAATGATACGGTGGAAGAGGGAGAATACCTTCCGAATTTACAAACGGTCTATGCCTTTGATATGAGCTCCACATTTATTCCCCCTTTGCGGTTCAATGGTATTTTGCATATTGAATCGAATCGGTCCAATGGTATTATTCCAGGTACGTCATCCGTCATGTCCCTGGATGGTTGGAACTGGGAGGACGCGGTTTTTGAGAGGGCTGCCGCAATTCACATAGATTGGCCTTCTTCACTTTCCAACTATTATGATGAGAAAACCAATAGTCGGATGCTAAGGCCCAATGATTCTTACGAAACTGTAACGGCCGAACTTCAAAAGTTGTTCTCGGATGCAAAGCAATACGAACAATCGGCACCGGCCCAAACCAACCTGAAATTGGAAGCCATAAAAGATTTGTTCCATGGTGAACGGGTCTTGGTCATTCATGCGGATGAACCCAAGGAAATTGTGGAAGGCATCACTTTTGCAAAATCCTTTGGTATCAAAGAAGTGTCACTTATAGCCTCCCATGCCACACTTGGTGTCATTGATTTCTTAAAGGAGAACGAAGTGCCGGTAATAGTGCCCCCAACCTATAATCTCCCCAGGCATGACGACATGGGGTATGATGCATTTTATGGATTGCCACAACTGTTGCACAGCAAGGGCATTGAAGTGGCCATGTACCACGTAGGGTCACTTTCAAACTCGATGAATTTGCCTTTTTATGCCGGCACAGCCGTGGCTTTTGGGATGGAAAAGGAAGAGGCGTTGAAAATGATTTCATTGAATCCGGCAAAAATCCTGGGTGTTGATGACAAGTTGGGCTCTATCGAGGTTGGAAAGGACGCAAGTCTTTTTGTTTCCAAGGGGGATGCATTGGATGTCCAGACAAATGCCTTGATGATGGCATTCATCAAAGGGAAGAACATAGATTTGGAAGGGCCACAGCAAAAGGACTACGAACGCTATTCGCTAAAATACGGACACAAAAAATAGGCCATTGGAACTAATGGAAAAAACGATTACCGTCATCAGTGACTGGATCTGGGGTATACCCCTGTTGATTCTGCTCGTAGGCGGGGGAACTTATTTATTGATCTATTCAAAACTTTTGCCGTTCAGACATTTCTGGCATGCCCTGGCCGTGATAAGGGGTAAATATGAAACCGCATCCAATGTGGGACAAATAAGTGCGTTCAAGGCCTTGACCACTGCATTGTCATCCACCTTGGGAATGGGGAACATATCGGGGGTGGCCATTGCAATTTCCATGGGTGGTCCCGGTGCGCTTTTTTGGATGTGGGCTAGTGCCCTTATTGGAATGGCCACCAAATATTATTCATGTTCATTGGCCGTGATGTATCGGGGGAAGGACGATTCAGGCGAAATCCAAGGTGGGCCTATGTACGTTATTATGGAAGGACTGGGGAAAACTTGGAAACCATTGGCCATATTCTTTTCAATAGCGGGCATTTTTGGTTCTCTGCCCATTTTTACGGCCAATCAATTGACCCAGGTCATCATCAGTGTAACCCCGTCCTCAGTAATGGGACAGCATCCAAACCAACTCTTGATCCTCATTGCCATTGCAATTAGTGTCTTGGTAGGATTTGTGGTATTTGGTGGAATTGGGAGAATAGCTAATCTAGCAAGCAAATTGGTGCCCTTTATGGTAACCTTATATTTTCTTTCGGTCAGTTATATTCTAATACAGAACTATTCCAGTATCATCCCAGCCCTAAGGGAGGTGTTGGTTGATGCAATGACCGGCGAAGCTGTTCTAGGTGGAAGTTTGGGTGCTATCATCATCATGGGGGTCCGAAGGGCAGCATTCTCGAATGAAGCAGGTATCGGTACGGCTCCCTTGGCACATGGAGCATCGAGGAACACCGAACCGATCAAGGAGGGATTGGTGGCCATGCTTGGACCGTTCATAGATACTATTGTGGTATGTACCCTGACCGCTCTTGCCATTTTGGTTACGGACAGTTGGCAGCATGCAGACCTTAATGGTGTAGCCATTACCTTGGAGGCCTTTGTGCAGACCATGCCCGGTTATGGAGCCCCCCTATTGGTTTTTATAGTGTGCGTGTTTGCATTGACTTCATTGTTCACCTATTCCTATTACGGGTCAAAATGCGTTGTTTTCCTTTTTGGGGGCAAATACAGAAATACCTACAACTATATATATGTTGTGGGGGTTTTTATCGGTGCCGTCTCCTCGCTCTCAGGTGTGGTCGGAGTCATCGACATAAGCTTTGCCCTAATGTCCATTCCCACTATGGTGTCCACAATATTGTTGGCTCCTAAGGTGAACGTGGCCACAATCACATATTTCAAGAAACTTCCATTAAAAAATCAATTTATTTAACAAGTTTACCATGAAGAAAGTTTTAATACTTCTGTACCTAATGGCGATGCCCCTTTCGTATGGCCAAGAGCAAAAGTTTCAAGGACAACCCCCAGTCAATGCCGTACCCACGGATTCACGACCCGTTCAAAAACAATGGAAGGGTCAGTTTGAATTTCCAAATCAGGGCATCACATTTTCAAATGAATTTGAAGGTGCCAGATTGAATGGTATTGTCCAGAACAGTGACAGTACCTATACAGCCTTGATAACCTCTGAAAATACACCCGTCAACATCAGCCCATGGTATGCGTTCAAGGTCTGGGGCAGGACAAAGGGTTCCATTGATGTGATGTTGACCTATCAAGCCACTGCAAAGCACAGGTATTACCCCAAGTTGAGCAGGGATGGTATCAATTGGTCGGCACTGGACTCCTTACGATATCAGGAATTTGAAAAGGGGGAAAGGGCTTTTGGACCAGGGTCTTTGCCCGAGAAGGTACGGTTACGGTTGGAAGTAGGACCCGATACCTTATGGGTGGCCGGGCAAGAATTGCAAAATTCCATCATAGTCAATTCATGGATGGACAGTTTGGCCCAAAGTAAATTCGTTTCCAAAAGCACCATCGGCAAAAGTAGGGAGGGCAGAGACCTCAATATGCTCTGGATAGGGAAAACGGATTCCAAGAGAATGGTCATGATCATTTCTAGACAGCATCCCCCTGAAGTGACGGGGTACTTGGCAATGAAATCCTTTGTGGAGACCATCACGTCCAATTCAAAATTGGCCAAAAGGTTTCGAAAGAAATTTGGGATATATGTGGTTCCATTGATGAACCCGGATGGGGTTGACAATGGCTTCTGGAGACATAATACAGGAGGAATTGATTTGAACAGGGACTGGTCAAACTTCAACCAACCGGAAACTCGGGCTGTAAAAAAGTTCATGGAAGAAAAAGTAAAACAGACCCAAGGAAAATTTTATTTCGGAATCGATTTTCATTCGACCTGGGATGATATCTATTATACTGTGGACCCCAAATTAAAGGGGAACATGCCCAATCTGGTATCGACCTGGTTGGACAGTCTAAAAGAGAAAATCGATGGATATGACCCCAATATAAAGCCCAATGACCAATTGGTCCCAACCACAGTGTCCCGTAACTATTTCTTTGTGGAGCATGGAGCGGAAGCGTTGGTCTTTGAGGTCGGGGATAATACACCCAAGGATTTTTTAAAGGAAAAAGCCAACAAGGGTGCCAGTGAGCTCATGCGGATCATGTTGGAGCGTATCAAGGACTAGTCCAACCTGTTTAGTTTAGAAATGGTCGGGGATCATTAATCTGAAAAGGAAAGCCACGCCCGTTCCCGTACCTACAACCAATATTTTTAGTACATAGTATTCAAAAACAAAACCAAATGAAAAAACTCCTTTACCTCCTTCCCATCCTATTCCTTTTTGCAAACTGTACCCGCAAGGTACCTCCTAAGCCTACGGGACTGGTGGCCGATCATGCCATGGTTGTCTCAGCGCGGGAGGAGGCCTCCAAAATTGGGGTGGAGATCATGAAAAAGGGGGGCAATGCCTTTGATGCCATGGTAGCCACAGAACTATCCCTTGCCGTGGCCTACCCCTTTGCAGGAAACCTTGGCGGTGGTGGTTTTATGGTTTATCGCAAGAACAATGGCGAAGTGGGCAGTATCGACTATAGGGAGAAAGCCCCTTTATCTGCACATAAGGATATGTATTTGGATTCCCTGGGCAATGTCATCCCTGGCATGAGTACTTCTGGAGCAACGGCATCCGGTGTTCCGGGAACGGTGGCCGGTGTCTTGGCGGTACATGAAAAATTTGGAAACCTTTCCCTGAAAGAAATTATGGAACCCATAATTTCCCTGGCAAGAAGGGGAGTAGTGGTAACCAAAAAACAGGCGAATCGCTTGGAGCGGACCCGCGACCGGTTCATTGAGGTCAATGGAGACAGTACAAAATTTGCCGGGCCGTTCAAAGAAGGTGATACCATTAAATATCCTGAACTGGCCACTACCTTGGAAATCATCATGAAAAAGGGCAAGGACGGCTTCTACAAAGGCGAGGTTGCCCAGAAACTGGCTGCCTACATCCAAGAAAATGGCGGTTTCATCACAGAAGAGGACCTTGCCAAATATGAGGCCAAGTGGAGAGATCCCATTGTGTTCGACTACAAGGATCTACACATCATATCCATGGGGCCGCCAAGCAGCGGAGGGATGACCATCAACCAGATATTCAAAATCATGGAACCCTATGATGTCACAAAATTTGGACATAATTCCACCAAGACCATCCAGTTGTTCACGGAAGCGGCCAGACGTGCCTATGCTGACAGAAATTATTTTTTGGGAGACCCCGATTTTGTGGACATCCCTTATGGCATGCTGTTGAACGACAAATATCTTCAAGTAAGGATGGCCAATTTCACTTTTGACAGGGCCACACCCTCATCCGATGTCGGTCAAGGTGATATTGCAATTTATGAGAGTATGGAAACGACCCATTACTCCATTGTGGACAGCGAGGGAAACGCTATTTCCGCAACCACCACCCTGAACGGGGGATATGGTTCCAAACTGTATATTGAAGAATTGGGCTTCTTCATGAACAATGAAATGGATGATTTCAGTTCCAAACCAGGAGTGCCCAATATGTTTGGTTTGATTGGGACCGAAGCCAACAGCATTGCACCGGAAAAGCGAATGCTGAGCAGTATGACGCCCACTATAGTTGAAAAGGACGGGGAGTTGTACATGGTTGTGGGAACCCCTGGCGGTTCCACTATTATCACGGCAGTGGCACAGACCATTCTCAATGTATATGAGTTCAATCTAAGCATGCAGGATGCTGTAAACGCTCCCAGGTTTCATCACCAGTGGTTGCCCGATGTGGTGATTTTTGAACCTGACGGTTTCCCTTCGGAGGCAATCGAAGAATTAAAATTCAAAGGATATAACATCAATGAAGGTAGGTCACGGATCATTGGCAAAGTGGATGCCATTCGCATCTTGGAGAATGGCAAATTGGAAGGTGGGGCGGATAAGCGTGGCGATGATACAGCGGTCGGCTTCTGAGCCGAGATGAAGGTGTGCCATTTCGAGTTGTTTCCTGGTCTGCAAAGAAGGCGTGGAGCAATAAAATGCAAAAAAGCTCATCTTTGTCGATGAGCTTTTATGATTTTTTTAAGTGAATGCCCAGCCAGAGTGGTCAGGCCAGGAAGTGGCGAGTACAATTTATCAATCACATCCACAGTTGGGTTTTGTCATCCCACTTTCCTTTAAGTGGTTTAGGATGTACGGGGACAACTCCAATTTTCCTCGTGCTTTTTTGGGTTCAAAATACCCTTTGAGCAATACTTCCATCAAGGTTTCCTTGTTGGGTTCGGCCACGGTGGATCCGTTCCAGGTCCATTCCCGTGCTTCTGGGCCATCTTCCCGATGGTCAGGATAAAAATCGAGATTGCCAACCCTTATTGTAGGTGAAGCAACAATTTGGGCATTTTCAGCTTCTTCGATCGTTTGTACCGTTGTTGACCTGAACAAGATTTCGTAGCCCAAATGAACAAAGAGTTTTTGGACCTCTTGAATCGCAGATATCAACGTGCCCTGAACAGAGTCACAGGCTGAACAGGAATTGCTGCCTGTTGTTGGCATTTCCACTTGGTAAAGCACTACCCTCAATGTATTTTTTGTTTGTACTTCCATTGTCTTGAATTTTTAATGATTAAAGTTTGCCCCTAAGACTTGGAAGATGCGGAAAAGATGCAGACTTTTTTTAAAAATTAGGATAGGCAACAGGGTTTTGTTATGGTATATATCCATATATGGTTTTCAGAGCGTTCAACTAAACCACATTCATCAAATTTTGCCCTTACCTTTTTCCTTGCCCTTTGGATCCTTGATTTGGTGGCCGCCAATGTCAGGTCAAGATGTTCGGCAATTTTTTTCTGTGGTCTGCCTTCTATGTCCGAAAGCCGCAAGGGTACGGAGTACTCGGTCGGTAGGCCGTCTATAAAGTGATCGAGCCAGACATACATTTGTTCATCGTAATCATGGGAATCGTGCAAGTGCAGCTGTTCCATGTTGGCATTGGTGACCCGTTTCGACTTCTTGTAGAAGTCAATTATCGTATGTTGTGCGATTCTATAGATCCAGGCCTTAATGTGCCTTACATCATTTTTTGTCTCACAATACTTCGTGATCTTGACAAGGACCGATTGCATAATATCATCAGCATCATCCGCATTGGAAATGCGTTTGCCCACATAGTTCCTTAAATCATTCCGATGGGCTTCCCAAATGTTGAAGATGTCACATTTCATAAGTATAGGCAGTTAAAAAAGGAAATTGAACAAATAGCCGGAAAGGATCATGCCAATGGCAATGGTAGAAAAGAAAGCGATGATCAATTGCTTTTGCATCACTTTTTTGAGCAGCAGGCCTTCGGGTATGGACAGGCCAATCGACCCCATCATAAAGGCGATGGCCGTTCCCAATGGGACTCCTTTGCCAACGAGCGAATCCAATATGGGGAGGATTCCGACTGCATCAATGTACAGGGGAATCGATACCAACACGGCTATTGGGACCGCAAGAGGGTTGGATCTTGAAATATAGGCCCCAAAAAATGATTCGGGGACATAGCCATGGATAAATGACCCTACCGCTATTCCTATAAAAATATAGGGAACGAGTTTTTTTAGTGTCCTGATGGCTTCCAGATGAATTTCGGGAAATCGTTTCAGCAGGCCTCTGGTATCCTTTTCCCCTGAACGCGCTGCGCCATCAATGTCCTTGAGCCATTCTGCCACGTATTTGGCCATGCCCATTTTTTCCAGGATGATTCCACCGATCACCCCCAAGGCGATTCCAGAAAGCAGGTACGCTACCGTTACTTTCCAACCATAACCCACCCAGAAAATGGCAATGGCGATTTCGTTCACCAAAGGCGAGGTGATAAGGAAGGAAAGCGATATTCCCAATGGGATCCTTGCTTGCATCATGCCCACAAACAATGGAATGGAAGAGCAGGAGCAAAAGGGGGTCACTGCACCCAGACTGGATGCAGCAACATTTCCAAGGCCCGACCTTTTGTGCTTTTCCAAAAAATCCCGGATTTTTTCCATGGGCAAATAGCTCGTTACCGTACCCATCACATAGGTCACAAGGACGACCAATATGGAAATTGTGCCAAAGGCAATGATGAAATAGTGCAGTGCAGTGCCGAATGTGTCCGAATTATCGATGCCCAAAAGGACATGGACAATATAGTCTGCCAATCGGGTAAGCAGATCTGTCAAGGCTTCCATTTTGAAATTGTTTTAAAGAATTGACAATAATGCCTCGTCGCTACTGACCTTCTTATAGTCGTAAACTTTCCCCTTGATGGCCAATGAGGGAAAGGACAAGGCACCATAGCGCATGGTGTCCTTGAGATCCGATAGCTCTGTGATGCTTACGTCCAGATTGTTTTCCTGGGCAATTTTTTCGATTCGTGCCTTTATGGGAGATTCTGTGGCACAGCATGAGGAATGCAAAATTTTGATTTCAGTACTCATAGTTCCGTGTTTTGGATTAGACTTTACTATGTAGTCTGAAATGGGGTGTCAAAAGACACATTATTCTAAAAAAAAAAATTGGAACCAGCTATTGATGTTTTGTGGATGCTTGAAAATCAACCAAGTGGTTTTTTAACGGGGTGCACGATTCCTTAACGGTGCAACTGACGAAGTTGCCATTGGCACCATACTCGATATCACAGCATTCCACAAATAGATCCCGCAGCTTTGTTCTTGCCCTTTGTACTCGCATTTTTGCGGCCGAATACCCGAGGTTCAGTTTTTTGGCTATGTCCTTTTGGGGTAGATTGTCGATGTCGCTCCATTGCAATGGCTCGGCATATTTTTTGGGAAGGAACTGGATCATGGGCACCATGTAGTCGTACACCGATAGCTCCAGATCGGTCGATTCATTTGCTGTAAGGGCCGTAACATCATCTAGGTCAACAACAGGGCTGTTTTTTTTAAAATGGTCATAAATGGTATTTCGGGCAACTTGAAACAGCCAGGCCTTGATATTTTCAATATCGGTGTTTTTTTGATGGGACTCGACCAGTTTCATCATCACCTCTTGCACTATATCTTCCGCAATGGTTTCATCCCGGACCTTTTTTAAGGTGAAGTGTTTTAAATAGTTGTAGAAATCTTCAATAAGCTCATTAATATCGCAACATTCCTTTTTCATAGCCTTTGTTTTGTTGTGACGCCGCTAGTGGCACTATGTTCAACTTCTTCGAAATTTCCTTTGGATGGTTCTCAATAGGGATGTCCACTTGTCCATTGTTTATTTGGTATCCTTCCTTTCATAAAAATTTTACTATTTACACGGCTTCATGTGCTTATTTAGGATATCTGTTTTTGTAAAATTGTTCTCCAGAATTGGGTTCCATTTGAAATTACCCAATTCGACAACGGTAAAAATATTTTTTGGGTCTGAGGCAAGTAAGGTTTTTGAAAAATCATCTTCCAGTGTCTTTAACCTGTCCAGTTCACAACCATCCAGTTCCCCTTTTATCGCCCTAGATCCCATTTTGTCTATGATTCCCGGTTTTACACCCTTGTTTAAATGCACGGAGAAGGTTTGGCCATTATCGATTCGCTGCACAATGAACAGGCCATCTATGTGGTCCGAGACAAAGAATGTGCCGTATTGATACCTTGCCCCGGTCAAATAGGTGGATGCATCGGCCAAGCAAGGTGAGGATTTGCTCACGATACGGGTATTGGTTCGGTCCACAACACCATCGGGATAAAGTGCCTGTAATGCCTGTTGCAGCCCAAGATGACCGACCACTAGACCGTCACAAAGATGTCCGTGGAACTTGGCCAGATCATCGAGGTCAATATCTTGGGTATGCCCCAAACGCCCCTTTGAAAAATCGGTGTCATTGACACGGATTTCCGTACCTATCTTGGTCTTCTTTTTAGGAAGGTAGAGTTTGAACGGACCGTTTCCAGAGCCGATGTCGTCCAAATGTCCCATGAAGATTCTGTCCTCTTTTAGAAAGTGTACATGGACAAAACTGTTCGAACCGGTAAAAATACCCTGATGGCTTTCCGAATAAAAGCCTACAATTTCCCCTGCAACATGGTCAAAGGCAAATTTCTGGGATTTTATACCTTCCCGGTAACCCTCCACATCCGGGATTCTGGGGGTGACAATGTGTGCGGTCAAACTCTCAAACGTTCCGGTTACCCTGAAGGCAAAGGGAAGATCGAGGTCATATCCCTGTTCCTTGGCCAGGACGGCCACTTTTTGTTGTATATCCCCAACACTGTTTATCGGTCCCCGTAATTCGAACACCTCCCATTCCGGCACATTGGCATATACAAAGAAAGGCGAACGGAGGTTCCAACTTTGGCCAATTCGATATTCACCCTCCACAAATGCCGAGGCATAATAGGGGCTGCCATTCACAATGGTGATTTCCCCCTTCATTTTATCGTATGGGCCCGTCCCATACAAGTGGGATTTGTTCGATAGGGTGTCCAATCGGATGTTAAGCCAAGCGCAGGGAATACTTTGAGAGCTATTGCAATTACCTTTTTAAGGCCAAGAACGAAAGGTTGGCCACCAAGCGAAAGGGTGGCATTAAATTTCAGTTACAGAAAATGGCCTACCATGGAAATGGGACGTACTTGGTAATGGAAATTTCCAACAACTCGGAAATCGATTTTGAGGTGGACTATCTAAAAGTCTATAGCGTTACCGGGAACAAAACGAAGAAGGCATCCCACCAAAGACTGGAAATGGTTCCCATATACAAATACCAAGTGCCCAGTAAAATTAGTGTAGGGAATTCAAAAATGTTTGTATATGTGCTGCCCAAATTTGTGCTGGGAAAGGATGAATATTTGGAAATGGAACTACATGAAGGGAAAGGGAGCAGAAAAGTTTTGCTCAGGGACCCGTAATGCCCCCTCATTCTTGATATCGACCCGCTTATTTATGACATTTGGGCAATCACGGCCTTGGATTCACACCATTGGGAATTTTTATAATTCACAAAACCATGAACTAAACCTTGGGATAATGGGACCACTAAAAACGGTAAAATAAGACCAATCCAATATTTTAATGTAGTGGACCGTGGTCAGTGTCTTATGGGTGTTCTTTGCTATGCTCATTTTTTCTGTCGAAGATCATAGATGACGCCGTTTTTTGCACCTTAAATCAAGCATATTAGATATGGATTTCTGTTTTAATTGGCTCTCCCTGTATTTTTAACATAAAAACATAATATTTATACGTCATAAATGTATAATTTCAGCACATCATAAATATATAATAACAAAACAGCATAGAAATATAATGTTTGCCCAATAAGATTGGTACAGAAAAATGGCAACACCTCAAGAAAAATTGGCCCATGCCCTTGAAGCTTTAAAAACATTGCAAGATCAAGGTATCACCGCAATCAAAACTTCTGAACTCAGTCGTGTCCATCGGGAACGGTTGAGCGGGAATGGCTTTATCCGACAGATTATACAAGGTTGGTACATTATCGTACCTCCCGATGAACAACAGGGGGATAGTACCTCATGGTATGCCAATTATTGGAGTTTCTGTGCCCGGTACCTGGCCGAACGATATGGGGATTCCTATTGTATTTCAGCGGAACAATCCCTATTGCTTCATGCCGGCAACCAAACTGTTCCCAAGCAATTGATCATCCGTGCGATCAATGGCACGAATTCCAACACGGAACTGCTGCATGGCACCTCTATGTTCACCATGAAATCCACATTGCCCGCAAAAGCGGAGATTATGGTGTGGGAAGGTATCAGAATGTTGACTTTGGCTTCGGCCCTGGTAAATTGTTCACCGGGGATGTTCAAAGGAAACACCACGGATGTGCGCACCATATTGGCCATGGTACCGGATGCATCCGAAATACTTGGTTTATTGTTGGACGGGGGACATTCCACCATTGCCGGGAGATTGGCAGGAGCTTTTAGAAATATTGGGCGTGATGCACTAGCGGATGAAATCGTCAAGACAATGCAAAAGGCTGGTTACGATGTTCGAGAAAACGATCCATTTGGGGATAAACCCCCGGTTGCCCTCTCCATAAGGGATAAATCTCCCTATGTGAACAGGATTCGTTTACTGTGGCACAAAATGCGCAATGGGGTGATCTCACATTTTCCAGAAGCCCCGGGCATTCCACAAGATCATGATAAATATATGAAGGAAGTTGAGGATATGTACGTAACCGATGCATATCATTCCTTATCCATAGAACGCTATAGGGTTACCGTGGAACTGATTGAACGGGTAAGGAGCGGCAAATGGGACCCCAAAGATAATGAGGCGGACAGAAGGCATCGCGATGCCATGGCGGCCCGTGGATATTGGTTGGCTTCCCAGCGCGTGCGTGAAAGCATCAAAAGTATTCTACAAGGGGAGAATTCCGGAAAAGTGGTGGACAATGACCATGGGGATTGGTACCGGGAACTTTTTGCGCCCAGCGTGACCTCGGGTATCCTAAAAGCCTCCGATCTGGCAGGATATCGAAATGACCAGGTATATATAGGAGGGTCGATGCACGTTCCTTTGAACAAGGATGCAATACGGGATGCCATGCCCGAATTGTTCGAACTGTTGCAGAAAGAAGAAAATGCAGCGGTAAGGGCCGTATTGGGGCACTTTATATTTGTGTTCATTCACCCATATATGGATGGCAATGGACGAATGGGGCGATTTCTGATGAATGTAATGTTGGCCTCAGGCGGCTACCCTTGGACCGTAATACCTGTGGAAGAACGTGAAACATATATGAAAGCCTTGGAATCGGCCAGTGTGAAAGAGGACATCGGACCATTTGCAAAGTTCATGGGATGGCTGGTCGGTGAAGGTTTGAAAGGTACACCTGTGGCAAAAGTCTGATGGTTGTGACCAAGTGTACATAATTCTTAATTGATTTAATTTTTTTGCTGAAATGCAAAAACAGACCCTTTAATAACTCCTATTTTATCACTTGATTCTATTGGCTAGACCGTTACATCCGTTGGTACAGACCACCAAAATCGAATTGGAAAGCTTGTATAAAATCACCGCAATATAATTCCCTAAACTTTTGAGTTTTCTATATAGAAGGTTCCCAAATGCTATAATCCAAGTTTACACATAATCTGTATTTTAATTGTTTTTGAGAATATGCAGGGTATTTAAATTTGAAATTATTTGTTTTTGTTTGTATTGAATTAAAACCATTTGGTATATTTATATCCGTGAAAGACTCAACTCTCACACGAAGATGTCCTATAGGATGTCCTATTTTGGAAAACAAGACATAAACATCTGGTTTATATGGGGTTAAGGTCATGGGTTCAGGCTCTGCCACCCCGACTTAACTTATTTAAGTGAAATCAAAACACTGTTAATCTTATGATTTTCAGTGTTTTGTGTTTTTAGACATATCGTTTGAATTCATTTAAAACCATCTAAAATCATATCAAGCGTGTTCCCATCGGGAGCAAACACTTACACTTCTTGTTGTAACTTTAAATGACTTTTAGAACCATTTTTCTTGTGTTTTGACTTTCACAGTATTCACACTCTAAAAGGTTACAACATGCAGAAAAACAATCGTTTAACAATCAATTTCTTTACAAGGAAGCACAAGGTGAAATCCGAGAACCGGATTGTCTATTGTAGGATCACCATTGACGGTGAGCGCACCGATTTTAGCATAAATCGGGAAATCAAAACCAATTTATGGGACAATAGCCGTAAAAGGGGCAAGGGATTTTCCAGTTATGTCATTTCCCTTAACAAGTATCTTGACCAAATATATACAGGCTTACATGAGGCCCATAGGCTATTGATGGCAGAAGATAAGGTAATTACTCCATTGGCTATAAAAGCAAGATTCTTTGGGGAAGATGAGGGAGGCAAAACATTGAAACAATTAATTGCCTACCATAATGGAACCATGCATACTTCATTGCGCCCCGGAACCAGAAAGAACTACCATATTACCGAACGGTGCATAAACCTCTTTTTAAAAGAGGAATATGGGGTAGAGGACATAAAGCTCAAAAAATTGAATTACCGTTTTATGTCCGACTTTGAACAGTATCTGAGAAAGTACAGGCCATCTACACGAACCAAGTGTACCAATAACGGGGCCATGAAGCACATGGAACGCCTAAAGAAAATGTCAAGATTAGCGGTAAGGATGGAATGGCTTTCAAAGGATCCCTTTGAGAACTATAAACTGCACTTTGTCAAAGCCCAAAGAGAACATTTGACGAAAAGGGAACTTGGACTCATAGAAGAAACCAGTTTTACAAAACAAGGCGTAGAAAAGACGAAGGATGTATTCCTGTTCTCCTGTTATACAGGCCTATCCTATATTGATGTAAAAACACTTAGTCCCGACAATCTTATCAAAGGTATAGACGGCAATGATTGGTTGTTTACCACAAGGACGAAGACCGATGAAAGACTCAAAATACCATTGCTGCCTCAGGCAAGGGATATCATCAAGAAATATGAAGGATCTTCTGAAAGGAAAATCAACAATATCCTTTTACCCGTTTTCAGTAACCAGAAGGTAAACTTCTATCTAAAGGAAATCAGTAAAGCCTGTGGAATCCGAAAAAGGGTCACATTCCACACAGCAAGGCACACTTTTGCAACCACAGTAACCCTTTCCAATGGAGTCCCGATAGAAACCGTTTCCAAAATGCTCGGCCATTCAAAACTGTCCACCACACAAATCTATGCTAGGGTATTGGAACACAAGATAGGGGAGGACATGCAAAACCTTATCGAACATATGCAGATCAAAAAAGCAGCCGAAGGATGATAAGGATGTATTTATTCGGTCCCGCTTGCGGGACGTAGGGAATAGCAAGAGGGTGATGCGCAGAATGCGCCATCACGTTTGTTTTTGGGTCTTCAACAAGTTGAAAACCAGATGATTGAGACGATTTTGGAATACCGTACAAAAACAGGGGCTACAGTAGAATTTTCCGAAATCTACAGTAAACCCTTTGGGAAGCCCTGTAAACACTGGAAATTTTTGACGAAAAAATTGACGCAATTTCACTAAAAAAACAAAATCGCACCTATGGAAAAGCAATCCACAAATGGCAGAACAAAGAAAGGAACCGGTGGTTATT
This sequence comes from Allomuricauda sp., assembly GCF_013911645.1. Lineage (GTDB taxonomy): Bacteria > Bacteroidota > Bacteroidia > Flavobacteriales > Flavobacteriaceae > Flagellimonas. The sequence goes on along the minus strand of NZ_JACESV010000001.1, from coordinate 905,683 downwards.
CCAATATCACGGTAAAGAAGGAAACGGCCACTCGTTTTCGGAGCTATTCCAAAAGGTTCAGCAAATCGCATAGTGAGGTACTGGACGGGATGATACAATACTTCAAGGAGAACAACCTTGACCCTTTTGGAGAGGGAACAAAGATTGTCCTTGACAGTATCAAAAAGTTGGAGCGTCAGATGATGAAAAAATTCGATAGGCTCATCGCCATTATCAAGAACATGGAAAAGACCAGTATCCGGCCCACCTATGAAATGATGCTCATTCTTTACGAAGCCTATGTAAAGGATGGGAGGAAACCTAAACGTGAACCCGTCAAGATACAGGAAGAGCGAATGGATTTTTTGGAGCCTAGAAACACCGTTCCGAAAGTAGAGCACGACAGAATGCTAAAAGAATTTGAAAGCTATAAAAAGCATTGCAATGAAATGCTTCAAAATGTTGAGAAGGTGGAACCCATGATGGGAAAGCCATATCTCAAAATCAATATGGGCATCGGGGATTTTGAAAGCCTTAAATACCAATTAAAATAACGTTCATGTACCTTACCATCTCGGCACAGAAAATGGGCAGTACCTACAACTCTAGTGTAGGGAACTACGTGGACTATCTGGAAAAGGAAAACGAGGACAGGTCGCCCGAACAAAGGGAGGAATTCTTTGACCAAGAAAACGACAGCGTAAGCCCCCAAATGGTCATCGATGAAATAGATGCCAACACGGCCAAACTAAGGCAGAAAGACCCAAAATTCTATTCCATAGTGGTAAGTCCCAACCAAAGGGAGCTTAAGGCCCTCGGCAACGATCCCAACATGCTAAGAGAATACACAAGGAAGCTCATGGAGGACTATGCAAAGAGTTTCCATCGCAACCAAGAGGTCAAAGCAGAGAACTTGAAATACTATGCCAAGATCGAGCATGAACGCACCTATCGGGGATTTGACAGACAGGTACAGGAGAATGCGCCTTTCCGAGGGGAAATAGCAAGGCTAAGGAACGAGATACGGAAAGTGGAACGGGGCGAATCCATCGGGAATGTCAATGAGCTTGAAAAAAGAATCAAAGAGCAAGAAAGATTGGCCCCAAATAAACAGAACGGGCAATTGGTGGCAGCCGGAATGCAAAAGGAGGGGCCACAGACCCATATCCATATCATTGTCAGTAGAAGGGATGTAACGAACACCTACACCCTTTCACCAATGGCAAAACATAAGGCATCCGAAGTGGAACTGAACGGAAAGACCATAAAGAGAGGTTTTGATAGGGACAGTTTTTACCAAGCAGCAGAAAAGACCTTTGACAGGACAACGGGCTTCAAAAGGAACTATGTGGAATCCTATATTGGGAGAAAGGCCCATGCCAAGGAACCGGGGAAGTTCTTTGCCAAGGTGATGGGATTGCCCACCAAGGAAAAGGACATGGCCTTTAAGCTACTTAAAACGATGGGGGTAAAGGCTCCAAGCATACCGACCAATAAAGTACAGATTGCCGCTAAGATCATCAAGGCACTTGGAAGGGGCATTGATAAGGCTAGGGGTACAGGTGAGGACATGGGCTACTGAGATCCAAAAAGTAGGTTGCGCCCTACCGGGTTTTTGCTTCACGCTTATCTACCGGAACGCTACAAAAACCCGATAGGATCCAAGCGCAAAAGTTGGGGTAAGATTTGGGGATTCTTATTTTGGAATTTAGTAAATACCTTAACTTCATTTCTTTTAAGCAGAACGTAATTGAAAATTATTAATATGAGATCATAGTAGAAAGGAGCGACTCCAATTGACATTAAAGTCGATAAAATTCAGTAAACGTTGTTAAAGCTTTTTAACCTTCCATTTTTTTGATATTCTTGAAGGCATATATAAATCAAAAGAACAACAAATCATGTCCTTATCACCTTCCGCCGACGTTATTGTGTCGCTTGAAAAATTAAACCTTAACTCCAACAACATCCATTACCAACTGTCCCCGGAAGAGCTCCAGGGAATAACGGTCGACAATGGAATGGGCGAAGAGGCCTCCTCCGGTACCTTGGCAGTCAATACCGGGGAGTTCACGGGACGGTCCCCAAAGGACCGCTTCATTGTGAAGGATGATATCACCAAGGACAAGATCTGGTGGGGAGACATCAACATCCCCTTCGACAGCGAAAAGTTCGATGAGCTGTACGACAAGGTAATCGCCTACCTGAACACCAAAGAGCTATATGTCCGAGATGCGTACGCCTGTGCCGATCATGACTACCGCTTGAACATCCGTGTAATCAACGAGTACCCATGGTCCAATATGTTCACGTACAATATGTTCCTAAGGCCCACTGAGGAAGAATTGGGGGACTTTGACCCCGAGTGGACCGTTGTGAACGTACCTGGCTTTATGGCCGACCCAAAGGAGGACGGCACCAGACAGCACAACTTTGCGATACTGAACTTTGGCAGAAAGATTGCCCTTATCGGGGGCACTGGTTATACCGGGGAGATCAAGAAAGGGATTTTCTCCGCGCTAAACTTTATCCTTCCCGTTTACAAGGGCACTCTTCCCATGCACTGTTCCGCCAATGTGGGGGAATCTGGGGACACGGCGATATTCTTCGGCCTGTCGGGAACTGGAAAGACGACCTTGTCCACGGACCCGGACAGAAGGCTCATCGGCGACGACGAGCATGGTTGGACGCCGGACAATACGGTATTCAATTTTGAGGGCGGCTGTTATGCCAAGGTCATCGACCTATCTAAAGAAAAGGAACCGGAAATCTACGGGGCCATCAAAAAAGGGGCGATATTGGAAAACGTGGTGATGGACGACAACGGCGAGGTCGATTTCAGCGATACCTCGATCACCCAGAACACTAGGGTAAGCTATCCCATCCATCATATCGATAACATACAGTGGCCATCAATAGGGAAAAACGTAAAGAACATCTTTTTCCTTACGGCGGACGCTTTCGGGGTATTGCCCCCCATTTCGAAACTGACCCCTGCACAGGCCGCCTATCACTTTATATCGGGCTATACGGCCAAGGTAGCGGGAACGGAAGCCGGCGTTGTGGAGCCACAGCCATCCTTTTCGGCATGCTTCGGGGCGCCGTTCATGCCTTTGCACCCGGCCAGGTATGCGGAGATGCTGAGCAAGAAGATGAAGGAGTCCGGTGTGGACGTATGGTTGGTCAACACGGGCTGGACGGGCGGTCCCTACGGAGTGGGCACGCGCATGGAGCTGAAGTACACCAGGGCAATGATCAGCGCCGCATTGAACGGGGAGCTGGGACTGTACAATTATGAGAAGTACCACATCCACTCCGTGTTCGGGGTGGCCCAACCGAGGGAATGTCCTGGAGTTCCGACCAAGGTGCTGAGCCCAAGGGCCACATGGGACAATGACGATGCCTACTACAAAACGGCCTTTAAGCTTACCAATGCCTTTAGGGAGAACTTTAAAAAGTTCGAGGAGCATGCCAGTGAGGAAATCCGGAGGGGAGGACCACAACGGTACGCATTCTAAATCTTTGGTCTATCTACAGAAGGTACTGATGTATTGATCTGTGAAAATGTAAGATTTGTTATAGTCAACAAGAAATCTCCCGGTGCTGAACTGGCAGTCAAAACTTAAGACATCCCCCTTTTTGATTTGGTTAAAATCCACATTGGGAGCCATCGTCGGATTACACGTAATGGGTTTTGAAAAGTCCTCCAATAGATTTTTGGCTATGGAGTTGGTCTCGCTTTTTAGTTCGTTCAATAACTTTGCAGATACGGCCTCTTTTTCCAGAACTTCTTGAGGGACAAACTCAATGTCACGTCCAATGGCCTTGCCGGATCGCTGTATCTGTTCACCATCAATACTGAACTCGGTTTTGAAAAAGGTATGCACATAAGCAATTTTCACATAATTGGGGTCATCTTCAAAGTTGGAGTTCATGTAGGATGAAATCAATTTGGGATTGGCGTCCTTAGTTAGAAATGAATCGATGGGAACCTCGCGTTTATCATACCAAATCTCATGTTTTTGGTATTCATATCCTTCGAAAGATTCTCCGCGATCATCCCGTTCATCCATGCACCTGGCATACATGACCACTTCTTTTGCTACATAATGAAATCCGTTTCTTTCCCTAAAAAAAGGAATTTTATATTCTTCTTTGAGCTTCCATTTACCTTGGTACTTGTAACAGGGGTAGTAACAATCTTCAGGTAGTTCCTTTAGTCGAACATAGGGTTTTACGTAGTTATTTTCAAAACCCCATCGCAACATTTCGTATCGGGTCTCCTCGGATAGTTCCTCGGTTTGGTCAATTGTTTCGTTTGAACGTGTTATCATGTAGGTGGTCAGGATACAACCTAATAGTAAAAGCCCGATACCAAAAAGGTACTTTTTATTGCTGAAAGAGGAATCGCTAGGCTTTTCACCTAACTTCTTCACCTTACCGCGAAGCTCATTTACGTCCAAGAGACGCTGAACATTTCGTAGGGCCCGGGTAAGCTCACCTTCCGATGCTGTATTGTTTATTAATCTAGAGAATTGTGAATCACTATAAAATAGGTCACGTGCAATCTTTGAATTGCTTGTGGATTCGAATTTGTTCGTGTTCGGATCGTATTTGCCATAATGGCGTTCTAGTTTTGAGATAAATTCCGCATGAATTTTATTTATCTCGTCTTCTGTATGCATGTAAGTCGGTTAAAAATTGATAAAAATTGATAAAAGTTATTAAAGTGACAATATAAATGATGATTATTTATATAATTGTCAATCACATAAGCACAATAATATCAAAACAACAACTTTTGTTTTTTTGGTAGTTTTTACTCTAAACTAATCAAACTTAAAACATTTAAAATGAAATTCAGACTTAAGCATGCATTTTTGCTTCTTGGGGTCCTTTCCTTTCAAATTGTATCTTCTCAAAAACAAATTTCCGGAAAAGTAACTGACGAAAATGGACAGCCATTGCCAGGGGTTTCTATACTTGAGCGAGAGACAACCAATGGAACAACTTCAGACTTTGATGGTAATTACGCCATTACGGTACGCGATGAATCCTCACAAGTTCTATTCAGTTATATTGGGTTTACCACGGTAACCAAAACGGTGGGGAGCGGTGCTACCTTAAATATTGTAATGGAAGAGAGTGCAGAGGCCCTTGATGAGGTTGTCGTAACTTCTTTGGGGTTTAAGGAACAGAAAGACGATTTGGGTTATGCCAGTTCCACGGTTTCTGGGAACAAGGTGGCCGAGGCAGGGGAGACCAATGTACTCAATAGTTTATCGGGTAAATCCTCCGGGGTACGTATTTCACGGAACTCGAGCGATCCGGGGGCAGGTTCCTACATTCAGATCAGGGGGGTGTCTTCCATCACCCGAAACAGTCAACCGCTTATTATTGTGGACGGCGTTCCCATTAGTAACGATGTGCGAGGAAACAGCGATAGCGGTGGAGTGAACCAAGAATCAAGGCTGAACGATATCAATCCGAACGATATCGAGAGCATTACCGTACTCAAAGGAGCATCGGCAGCGGCTCTATGGGGTACCCAGGCGTTGGGCGGTGTCATCAATATTACCACCAAAACCGGTAAGTTCAACAGTCGACTTTCTGTAAGTTTAAAGAACACCTATTCCTACGATGAAATCAATCGTAGATATCCACAACAGGATGAATATGGACAGGGTGACAATGGGGTATATGATCAAAGGGCAAGGGATTCTTGGGGCGATAAACTTTCCGAACGCTCTGGTGGCCTGGACGAGTTGGATACCTCGGGGGAATTTTATTTGGATCAAAACGGAATGTATATTATCCTATTTTGAACAAAAACTCAAGGCAGACCTTCCATGATTCCAATTTTGATAAGATTTTTAATAATGGCCACTTTTTGGAAAACAACTTGAGCGTTAGTGGAGGCAATCAAAAAGGTTCCATGTTCTTTAGCTTGGGAAATCTGGACCAACAAGGTATCATCAGGAACAATTCCGATTATAATAGAACGACCATGCGCTTTAATGCCAGACAAAACTTTACCGATGCAATTAGTTTGAAGATCAGCTCATCCTATTCCCGTACCAAGTCCAATAGAATTTTAAAAGGAGCTAACAGTTCAGGACTATATCTCGGATTGCTGAGGAACCCAGTGGATTTTGATATATCGGGTTATCGGGGTGACTATTATGCAAATGGTAATGCGACTCCGGTATCTGACAGACATCGATCATACAGGGAACCCTTGGGGGCGGACGGTACACCTACATACAATAACCCATTGTGGACCATAAACGAGCAGGAAAATTTGGCCAAGGTAGATCGTTTTATCACCAATGTGGAGTTGACCGCTACGCCCAACTCTTGGTTGACCTTGATCGGTAGAGTGGGGCTTGATCATTATAGTGAGAAAAGAAATCAATTTTTTACACCAGGATCAGCGTCAGGATCCTACAGATCTGGTTTTATAAGTCAGGAGTTGGCTACCAATACCATTTTTAATATGGATTACATCGCCAAGACCAATTTTGACCTAACGGACGATGTCAGTGGTGATTTTTTGTTGGGATTCAATTATAACGATAAATCAAGAGCGGTAAATGGATATGTCGGGACCAACTTTGTTCAGTTCCTCGATGTGGACAGTGGTATAAGGGATTCGGATAACATACTGCCCGAAAATATAGTGACCAATAGTTCGCAAGGACAGGAACGTACCGTGGGGGTATATTCGTCGGCATCATTTGCATTGTATGAGATGTTGTATGTAAATGCCACGGTCAGGGGCGAGACCGCATCTACTTTTGGGGATATGGACAACAAGGCTTTCATTTTTCCATCTACTTCTGTGGCTTGGCAGTTTTCCGAGTTGGAACCTTTTATGGAAAGTACCTTCTTTTCTTTTGGAAAATTACGGGCTTCCTATGGTGAGGTCGGTGTACAGCCCGCCCGATACAACACCTCAAATGTATATGTTTCCCCCACATTTGGAGATTCATACGGAGGAGGGTTGAATCTAGGGTTGTTCGGTAATGGAGCTTTTGTACCGAGTGCCAGTCGTGGAAATACCAATTTGAAACCGGAAAGGAAAAAGGAAATGGAGTTAGGTTTGGACCTACGCTTTTTTAGAAACAAGCTTTCCATCAGTGGTACTTACTTTTCCAATGTTACGGAAGATGTGTTGTTGGAGTTTCCACAGGCCAATTCAACTGGCTACACATCCGTATATACCAATGGTGCGGAAATCGAAAATAAAGGGTACGAACTGGATTTGGGCTATCGTATCATAGATACGGGAGATTTTAGCTGGTCGATGGATGCGAATTTCACACAGGTTCGTAATAAAGTGACCGATTTGGCAGGAATCGAATCCTTGAACCTAGGAGGCCTTTCTGCAGTTAGTTCCCGTGCGGTAGAAGGAGAGCCTTTGGGTGTTTTGTGGGGCTCCAGAACCCTCCGGAACGAGGATGGTTCCATTGTTTATGATGAATACGGATTCCCCGAGCAAGACCAAGTGGAAGGTGTGATCGGTGACCCCAACCCAGATTGGCAAGGGTCATTGGCCACCAATATTTCCTATAAAAATTTTAGATTGACGGCCCTGTTAGAGACCTATCAAGGTGCCGATATTTATGCTGGAACCAAATCCGTGATGCGGGATTTGGGAACCTGGTACGATACGGCCAATGAGGTCACGGCGACACGAAATTACTTTACTGCGGACGGTAACATTATCAATATCGGAGAAACCTTCAGGGGTAATGTACAGGATTTTGGCGCAGGCCCGGTCGCACTTACTGAAGCATGGTACAATGGAGATGGAGGGTTTTTCAGCAATGGGAACGATGAACTGTATATTGAAGATGGTTCATGGACCCGTTTAAGGGAATTGAGCCTTTCTTATCGCTTAAAAAATGAATGGATGGCGGATTCCATGGGAATTCAATCCGCTGAATTTTCAGTGACCGGAAGAAACCTGTTCTTATGGGCCCCATTTGAAGGAAACGACCCCGATACCAATCTTTCGGGGGTAAGTGCAGCTAGGGGGATAGATTATTTCAACAACCCAAGCACGAAATCCTACTTGTTTAGCCTAACACTTAACTTCTAATCAAAAAAACTATTATAATGAAACGCTATATATCAATCGTAATACTTTGCGCACTACTGATATCCTGTAGTGACTTGGTCGATGATTTGAACAACGACCCCAATAATCTTACGGAGAGTTCTTTTGGTTCGGTTCTTACAGGTGCCGAAGTCGGAAACCTATTGTTCCAGAGTGGGGAATCAGCTCGTCGAGCAGCTATTTTTGCAGGTCAATATAGAGGAATAGATAGACAGCATGAAGGGTTCTATAATTATTCCGTGACTACCAGTGATTTTGACGCCCTTTGGAACGATGCCTTTGTGAATGGCTATAGAAACGCTTTGATTGCAGAAGAGACCTCTCTCAAAGATGAAATTGGACCGATTGCTCAGGGAATAACCTTGGTTTTACAGGCTCAGGTTGCAGGTTCTATCGCATCCTTATATGGCGACATCCCTTTTGATGAAGCCGGGAATGTTGCGATCACAGACCCTGTGTTTGAAAGCCAAACCTCGGTTTATGGAAAAATACAGAACAGCTTGGATGCCGCAATTTCATTGTTGGGCCAAGGAACGGGAAGACCAAGTGCCGGTTCCGATATTTATTTTGATGGAGACGCCAATGCATGGATAGAGGCAGCTTATACGCTTAAGGCACGTTTTTACATGCATACCAAGAACTATCAAGCTGCATTGAATGCCGCGGGCAACGGAATTAGCTCCATGGCGAACAGTATGTACGGACCGCATGGAACTGCGGCGGAAAACTCCAATCTCAATTATCAGTTTTTTGCCATAGAAGTACGCCAGTCCGATCTCATAGTATCCGATTTTATGGCAAGCCTTGTGGATCCAAGCGCAGGCAATCCGATACCTTCCAATTATAGGGGAAATGCCAAGACGGATGAAACAGGACGATTTGGTTTTCTTTTTACCATAAATAGTACAGGGATACAACCCAATATAGAGGAAGGTTTTGCTGCACAAGATGCTCCCGCACCTTTGGTGACTTATGAGGAAAACCTACTTATTTTGGCTGAGGCAGGCTTACGAGTCAATGGTTTTGGGACAGGTCTATCCAACCTGAACGAGTATAGGGCATTTATGGATACCGGAGGGTACCTGAGAAATGTAGACCCATCCCAAGTAAATTATGAACCTTATGTGCCTGCTGACTTTGAAGCGGGAGGTATGGAAAACACGGATGGTATCAGTCCAGAAAATGCGCTACTTCGCGAAATCCTGGAAGAACGTTACATTACCTTGTTCGGTCAAATAGAGACATTCAACGATACCAGAAGAACTGAGGGAGAAACAGTGGTCAGGGTGCCTATTACCCCGAACACGGGCAATCAGTTACCGCAACGTTTTTTGTATCCACAATCCGAAATAGACAGGAACGATAATGTTCCCAACCCTATCCCCGACTTCTTTGATGAAACCAAGGTCAATCAATAAATAATAAAGAATTGCATTATCAAATTATGAGAAATAAGCATATCAAGAATCTGAGTATATGGATTGTTGCACTGGTGCTGACCATTCCGGTTCAGTTAAGTGCCCAAGAAAAGGAAGGTCCCATCAAAATATTGTTTGTTGGAAATAGCTTTACCTACTTTTGGAATATGCCCCAATTGGTGGACGCCATGGCCGAAACACAGGGGGTTGATATTTCTGCACATCAATCCACTGTGGGAGGCAGTAATTTGGAGCAGCACTGGAAAAGTGAAAAAGGAACGGTTACCCGCCAACTGCTTGAAGAGAAAGAATGGGACTATGTTGTGTTCGGAGACCATAGCCTTAGTACCATAGACACCCCGGAACGTTTTAAGGAATATGGAAGCAAGTTTGCTGAATTGGTCCGTTCCAAAGGAGCGGAGCCCATTTTCTATATGACCTGGGCCTATAAATCCAATCCATTGATGCAAGAGACCATTACCAAAGAGTACATGGATCTGGCCACATCGCTAAAGGCAAAAGTGTTGCCCGTGGGGCCGGTGTACATGAAGGCCAGAACTGCGAGGCCTGATTTGGAATTCTATTTTGATGACAAACACCCTTCTTCAGATGGTACATATTTGATTGCTTTGACCATTACCAAATTGCTTACGGACAAATCCATTCTTGAGGTCCCAGACCGTTTGATCACTAAGGATGCGAACGACGAAAAATTATATCTATCGTTTGTCTTGCCAACAACAGGTAACTTTTTGAGACAATTGGTAGATGAAATGAATTTTGAACCGTACAAGACCCAAAAATGAGTTTGGTAAAAAGAAATATTTTTTTGGTACTGGGGCCATTGGTCTTTTTGATACTGCAAACCTTTGACCCTCCTTCCGGTATGCCAGAGAGTGCTTTTAGCATGTTGGGAATTACACTCTGGATGGCCATATGGTGGGTGACCGAGGCTATCCCAATAGGGGTGACCGCACTTTTGCCCATTATTTTATTTCCATTGACGGGAGCTGTGGACTTATCGAGTACCACTGCTTCATACGGACACAAGTACATTTTTTTATACATGGGCGGCTTTATGTTGGCCATTGCCATAGAAAAATGGAATCTGCATAAACGGATTGCTTTGCAGGTTATTCGTATCATAGGGACCAATGTCTCCAAGATTATTCTGGGCTTTATGGTGGCAACAGCATTCTTGTCCATGTGGATTTCCAACACGGCCACTTCCGTAATGATGTTGCCCATAGCCATGTCCATTGTAACACAACTAAAGGACAACCCTGCTACCCGGGAAGACGAAAACTTGATTTTTGGGAAGGCACTTATGCTCGGAATAGCCTACAGTGCTTCCATTGGAGGGGTGGCCACCTTGATTGGAACACCTCCGAATTTGGTCTTCGCCGGTTATGTAGAAGAGGTCTATGGGATAGAGATTACTTTTTGGCAATGGGCCAAGTGGGGATTGCCCATAGCTATACCACTTTTGGTCATCGCTTGGATCTACCTGACCAAATTTGCCTTTACCTTTAAACAGAAAGAGTTTCCGGGTGGAAGGGAGGAAATCAATTCATTGATAAAGGAGCTGGGGCCCATGAAGAAGGAAGAAAAAATAGTCTTGGGCATCTTTGTCCTTACCGCTTTTGCATGGATAACCCGCTCTTTTGTGCTTCAACCCTTGTTGCCGGCCATCGATGATACCATAATAGCCATGTGCGCTGGCATTTTGCTGTTTACGATTAAAAGTGACAACAAAAAAGAGCCTTTGATCAATTGGGAAGACGCTGTAAAGCTTCCTTGGGGAATTATATTACTGTTTGGAGGGGGAATGGCCTTGGCCTCTGGTTTTGAAACGACTGGATTGGCAGAATGGCTGGGCAGTCAAATGAGTCTGTTGCAAGGATTGGCCCTTGTTGTATTGGTTGTAGTGATTGTTGCCTCCGTAAACTTTATCACCGAGGTGACCTCAAACTTGGCTACGACCGCCATGTTACTTCCTATTTTGGCGCCAATTGCCATAGGACTCGACATCAACCCTTACATATTGATGGTTGCTACCACAGTAGCTGCTTCCTGTGCTTTTATGCTTCCAGTGGCAACGCCGCCCAATGCGGTTGTTTTTGGGTCGGGATATTTAAAAATATCCGATATGGCCAAAAGTGGGATATGGATGAATATTGTTTCCATTGTGTTCCTGTCTCTTATGGTGTACTATCTGTTACCATTTATATGGGATTTTCATCCAAGGGAGTTCAGTGCATTTATTTCAGAAAAGATTACCAAATGACAAACTAAAAATTACTAAACATGAAAACTTATAAAAACCCAATATTGCACATAGCCTTTTTTATGGTGTTTTTATTTATTGGTTGTAACGATGACGAAGAAGGAACTATTTTAGATGATGGCTCCTTGAGAGTATTGACCACCAATATAACCGAAACAAATTTTGGAACCAGTGTCGAAAATGTTCCGGTGAACACCTCTGTCGATTTGATTTTTTCCCATAGTTTAAATACCGACGCTATGGTATCGGCCTTGGAATTTACTTCAGGCTCCGGAAACGTGGATTACGAAATTGAATTTTCAAACACCGACTCAAATGTTAGTTTGATTCCAAGTGAGTTGGACTATGAAACAAGTTATACGGTAACATTGCCAGAGGGAACGTATGGTGTTGAAGGAGAATCCTTGGACAACCCATTTACCATTAATTTCACTACTGCAGCTTTTGTGCCACCGACCTTGACCTTGTCTAGTGATGTTTCCGAATTACAGGAAGATGGTGAAACGGCTACGATCACGGCAACTTTGAATAAAGTCGCAAATGATGATGTGACCGCTACCATCATTTTTGATGGAAGTGCCACCAAAGACGTGGACTATACTGTTTCTGAGGAGGAAACAATCATTGTTCCTCAAGGCTCCCTATCCGTTTCTTTTGAGATTACCACGGTATTGGATGGCGAAAATGAAGGCAATGAGGTGATTGATATTTCATTGGGAGAAGTAACCAATGCCTCAAGTGGCTCAGAAGGCATAACCATGGCGATTATTGAACAATTACCTGCCTTATCATTAAAGGGGATTATGGCCCTTACATGGGATGGTTCCGGGACTAATGATGGTAAAGCCGTTCATCTTGTGGCCAATCAGGATATTGCTGACTTAAGCCTTTATGGTTTGGGAACAGCGAACAATGGAGGGGGAACAGATGGTAAAGAGTTTACCTTACCTGCGATTTCTGTTGCTGCAGGGGATGATATTCTGGTGGCAAGGGAAACAGCTTTGTTGTCCACATATCTTGGAGGATGTACCGATGAGTTTGAATATGTACTCCAAGCTGAATCCGCCATCAACCAAAATGGGGATGATGCCATTGAACTGTTCCAAGGAGATATCGTTATCGAAACCTATGGGGACGTTAATGTGGATGGTACGGGAGAAGCATGGGAATATTCTGGTTCTTGGGCCTATAAATTTGATGGTTTCTGGACCACGGGAGGACTTGATTGCTCCATCGGCTCCACAACTTCTGCTGATTCCAACTGTCCTTACCCTATTTGTAACGAAGCTCTTTCTTTAAAAGGAGTGTTGGCCCTATCGTGGGACGGCAGCGGAACCAACGGAGGAAAGGCCGTACACTTAAAGGTTAATAAAAACATCCCCGATTTGAGCATCTATAGTATCGGTGTTGCCAACAATGGAGGAGGTACCGACGGTATCGAATTTACATTGCCTGCTATTGCCGTTGAGGAGGGGGACGATATTCTTCTGGCTCGCGAGCAAGCAACAATAGCGGCCTATTTTGGTGGCTGCATAGATTCATTTGAACACATTATTGAGACGGAGTCCATGAACCAAAACGGTGATGATGCCATAGAACTGTTCAATGGGAATACCGTGGTTGAAACCTTTGGTGATGTTGATGTGGATGGAACAGGAGCAGCCTGGGAATATTCGGGATCTTGGGCCTATAAGGAGGGTACAACTTGGATGACAGGTGGTGTGGATTGCGCAGCTGGTTCCACCACAACACAAGAGTCGGCCTGTACCTATCCGGCATGTAATTAATTTATTAAAAGAATAAGATGAATAAAAATATAGTCAAGAACCTTCAACGTGTACTTATGGGCATGGTTGTGCTTTGGTTCACCGCTTGTAGTGAAGATGATGATGCTACGGCGGGCTCGTTAAACGTGATTTCCGTTAAATTGAACGACACGGTATTTACCGATGATATGCAGGGTGTTCCATTGAACAGTACTTTTGAGATTGTTTTTTCGTCCGTAGTGGAACCCGATGCATTTGAAAATGCGGTGTATATAAGTGCAGGGCAGGAGAATGTGACCTATATGGCGCAATACCTTAACCAATCCACTAAGGTGCTGATTGGTTTGGACGACATGGTACCCAATACGGCCTATACAATTAATATTGATTCTGGTCGAATTGGTGTCGAGGGAAAAATGCTCCAACAGTCGGTTTCCTATTCTTTTACAACAGAAAATGCGGAAACGAATGCAAAGACCCCATGCCTGTCGGCATCTGAAGATTGTATGCAACGATTGGAGTTTTTGGATGATTCCGAACAATCTTTATCCTTTGATGTTTATTCAAATTATGATTTTATCGAAGACACCGAGTTTGTATGGGACTTTATAGAGAAGGTTGTTGTGGTAGTCCACGGAGCTAATCGAGATGCAGATAATTATTACAATTATATGGTCAATTCGTTGCAAAGTATGAAGATGGAAAGGAACACGCTTATTATTGCACCATACTTTCAAGATAATGGTACAGCCCCTGCAAATGGACTGATATGGAACGATTCCAGATGGCGTGAAGGAGCAAACGCAGGAAACAATAACTCAGGAATAAGTTCCTTTACCGTATTGGATAGCTTGGTCAATCGTTTTTCAAACCAAGAGAAGTTTCCTAACCTAGAAACTGTTTTTATTGCTGGGCATTCATCCGGCGCCGCTTATACCCAACATTATGCCTTGGCCAATAAAGTTCAGGCCACAATAGAAACCATTGATTTTCAGTACGTAGTGGCAAACAATCAATATTTCTATTATCCTGATGGCCAGCGCTACAATGAGGATACTTCGAGCTTCTATGAACCTATGGATTGCGCGGGCTATGATTATTGGCCCTATGGATATGAGTTTGCAGTACCTTATTTGGATGGCGTTGATGCATCCACTTTGACCCAACAGCAGGTTTCCCGAAATACGGTTTACTTTTTGGGAAGTGATGATACATCAACAGAAGGAACTCTCAACACTACGGACTGTCAAGCAACTTTGTTGGGATCCAATCGATTTAATCGAGGTGAGAATATATTTCAATACATGGAAAGCTTTTATCCGAACGATCATAACCACAGAAAAATAATTGTGCCCAATGTGGCCCATGATGGCAACGGAATGTTCAATTCACCTGAGTTCAAGGACTATTTTTTGGAATTTGAATAAGGTTATTACAGTTTAAGAGAAACTCAAGAATAGTTGATTTTTGATTTAGTTAATTTGAGATGGCCCACAATGGGCCATCTTTTTGTATGACTAAATTTGAATCCTATACTTGAGAAATTAACCGCAAGAAATTTAGAGATGTTCATTTTAATGTTTAAAATGATTTTACAGCGGATATGATAATCAAAGATTTTAAAGGGGTAGGAAAATAGTTAACTCAGAATTGTTGTGTACACGAAATGTTATTATTTTTGCTACGGATTAAACACATGAAAAATGTGTTCAAAAGTTGTTTTTTGCTTTCCGTGTTCTGAACGGGAGTGCCCTTAAGATTAAGGTGTCAATACATTGATTTTCAAATATATATAAATCGGGTGTGGTTTCTGCCACCCCGACGAACCACTAAATAGGTGGTATCAAAGCACTGTCAACTGACTGATTGACAGTGCCTTTTGTTTTTTATGCATTCATCTGATTTCATTTAAAACCAAATAAAAGGTGTGCAATTCGGTGTACAGCGATTAATCCGGAATGTACTAACTTGAAAGGACTTTAGAGTACGATTTGACTTTCGTCTTTACAATTTATTGTTTAACCAAAGTCATGAAAAATGAAATCAAAACACACTTTCACCGTAATTTTCTTTACCAGAAATGGATCGCCCGGATACCGAGAACCTAATATTAGCCACTTTAATTATAATCTAGTTGACATATACAGTAACTTATAAGTGGTTTTACCATGCCCATTAAATTCCAGCATGGGTTAGGTGTTGTTTCAGTACTTATTAATTGGTCTTACCATTTTTCCAAACCTGTTCAACTTTTCTAAGGTTTGCAAGGTCATTTAAGGGGTTTGCATTGAGAAGGACAAAAGTTGCCTTACTTCCTTTTTTAATTTCTCCAATAGGTAAATCAAAAGCCTTGGCTGCATTTCCTGTAGCTGTTTTAAGTACTTCAAGGTTGGACAAGCCTGCCATTTTGTATAGCTCTAGTTCCAAAAAGTAATCTTCCCCAAAATTCATTTGACCTTCTTGTGCATCAGTACCTGCCACGATCAATATCCCAGCTTCATGCATTTTTTTTATTATTTCGGCACTTTCTTTTGCGTCCAATAGATTATTTGAAATCCATTCCCGCATAAACGGAGGAAGTCCATCCATCGGTTTTAAATTAATACCTGCAGTAGGTACAACAAAAGTACCGCTAGACGAAATTGTGGTGTAATAGCTGTCCGGGACTGGAATATCTTTTTTCATGCTCAGCATATGCACAAAACCATCGGGTTTAAATTTTGCAATGGTTTCCATTTCTTCAACTTCCCCGACATGCACCACAGCTTTGAATCCATTACTATGTGCGAGTCCTATAAGCTTCTTAATTTTATCATAGTCTAAAGTTGGGGCTGCTGGCTCATCCATCCATCCACCTAAAGTGTGAACTATTTTTATGTAATCAACCTTTTTGGAGATTCGATGATTTATCCAGTCCTCAACAGAAAGCGAATCATTAATTGTTTCCATATCTGGGCTGAATTGAGTAGGATGCCCACCTGGTACTGTGGCTGCATGACCAGCTCCATAAAGAGTGGAAAAACCGATTGAATCTTTTGTCATTGTTTTCCAGCCAAGTTCCCTTTCTTCCAATCCGGTATGCATATTCAAAAGAGTCAAAATACCTAAAGGGTAGCCTTCTTGTAAATCTTCCAAACTATTGGCATGTACATGGCATTGACTAGTCCAGGAATCATGAATTTACCTGACCCATCTATAGTTGAACCTGCATGTAATTTGTTTGCGGTTATTGCGGCTATTGTATCATCATTTATAGCCACATTCACAGTGCCTAGGTCTTCATGGCCATCAAATAAATTAACTTTTTCAATGACTAAATCATACTTGGGCGGTTCGTTACAGCCCATCAGAATTAAAGCGATTAGGCTGAAAATTAGCAATTTATTCATATCATAATTATTGGTTCTATGTGGCTCAACTTGTTTATTTGCCCAACTTTCTTTTGCATACAACACCAAATAGGTTGGCTATGCCCAAGTCTTCTGTTTTTAATGCAAAGCAAGGCATTTCTGTAATTCAATAAGTCTCTGGGGGATATGGTCTTAAATATAAGAATTTTACGGAAAATCGGTGCCACATAAAACTTAGTTCCAATACAGTGCTAAGTGGATAGGACGGTCAGGTTTATCATCTACGTCGTCGCCTCTGGTATAGCTCTGTTCGACATTTTTTTTTTTGAGCTCCGTTATGTACACTCTTTTTGATATGTTTTTAAAATCAACTTAATCAGTTAAAATATCTTATGCAGCAGGATTTGTTTTTAGTTGTTCTTTCTTTTTTTGATAGGATGGTTCCTCAGCCAAATTTTGGACTTCTTCCGCATCTTTGGCTGTATAGCATAACCCTTGTTGGGATTTTAACCGGCACAAATGCAAAAGAACCTTCCACCGGAATTAAAATAAAAGGACAAAAGCGGCTTAAATCCAATTTAAATCCTTTCCTTTATTGTGCATTGCGGATAATGGACAATCAGTACTCCAATCCTTAAATATCAAGACAGCTCTCTCCCTATTGATTCCTAGTTCAGAAGAGGCTATTTCTTAGGTTGTTTTTTGTTTGAATATTCATCTTTTTGATGCTTGCATGGCTAAAGTCCCTATATGCATTTCCAAGGATCAAACATATCCTTGGACAACAGGCCTATGTTTTAGATTGCCTGTAATTACATGAACCCTTAAAGCACAAAACATATGCTAAAAATTAAAATAGTTCCCGGTGAAAATATTGAAAGAGCCTTGAAAAGATATAGGAACAAGGTGCGGAACACCCAACAGTTAAAACATATTAGGGAAAACCAAAGGTTTACCAAAAAATCCAAAGAGAAAAGGGAAGAACTTGCAAAGGCCGTCTATAAGAATGAATATTTAAAAAGAAACGAGGAGTAATATTTATTATGGATAAAGATTTAAGCCTTGCCGTACTAATAGATGGCGATAACATTCCCTCCAAATATGTCAAAGAAATGCTGGAGGAAATTGCAAAATATGGAAACCCCAGCATAAAAAGAATCTACGGAGACTGGACCAAGCCAAGTTTGGTAAAATGGAAGGATGTCCTTCTTAAAAATGCGATAACACCTGTTCAACAATACGGATACACCACCGGCAAAAACGCTACGGACAGCGCGATGATCATAGATGCGATGGACATCTTGTATACCGGAAAGGTAAATGGTTTTGCCCTGGTGTCGAGCGACAGTGATTTTACGCGTTTGGCAATACGATTAAGAGAGGCCGGTATGACAGTTTTTGGAATTGGAGAACGAAAGACCCCAGATCCTTTTATAGTGTCCTGTGATAAGTTCATATACCTTGAAATATTACATAAAGCCCCAGTAGGCGATGCCAACGACACGGAAAAAAACAACAAGAGTAAAATAGATAAGATCACTCCCAAGGTGATAGACCTTATCCTAACTACCATTGCAGATGTGGAGGATGAGGAGGGGTGGGCCTTTTTAGGCGAAGTTGGCACACTCTTGCAAAAAAAGCAACCCAATTTTGATGCCAGGAACTACGGGTTCCGAAAACTGACCCCTTTGGTCAAATCCCTAGACCAAATTGAAATTGGCTCCAGAAAAAATCCAAAGGGCAATGGAAACTTGATTTACGTGAGGACGAAGTCCTAATGAGACAGATAAGCTATGAGACCACTTTCAATATCAAAACTGATAACAAACAGGGATACCCCATCGCTTACGCGATACCTAAACGACATAGCCCGTATCCCGATGATTACGGAAGACGAGGAGGTGGCTCTAGCTGTACGAATAAGACATGGGGACACTTGGGCCATGGAAAAATTGGTGTCCGCCAATTTGAGGTTTGTAGTATCCGTCGCCAAACAATACCAATCAAGAGGGCTTAACCTCCATGATCTTATCAACGAGGGCAATCTCGGATTGGTCAAAGCGGCCACAAAATTTGACGAGACCCGTGGCTTCAAATTTATTTCCTACGCGGTTTGGTGGATACGGCAAGGCATTATTCAGGCACTTTCCGAAAAATCGAGGATGGTTAGATTGCCCCTGAACAAAATAAATGTCATAAATAAAATAAAGAAAGCTTCTTCCCATTTTGAACAATTGCACCAAAGACCGCCCACCGCAGAGGAAGTATCGGAACTTATTGATTTCTCATTATCCGAGATCCAAGTTTGTATGCAGCATGCTTCATGGCCTATTTCAATGGACGAATCATTGCAAGTCGGGGATGGGGAGCTAAATCTGTACGACATTATTCCATCAAACCAGTTGGAAAGTCCTGAACATAACATGATCGGCCAATCGTTACATGCCGAAATAGATGGTATTTTGAACATGTTGGATTATCGGGAAGCTTTTGTGATCAAAATGTATTTTGGCGTTGGCAACAGCGAATCCATGGGAATTCAACAAATTGCTTTAGCGTTAAAACTGAGCGAGGAAAGAGTTCGACAAATAAAGGTAAAGGCTTTGTCGCGCTTAAGAAAATCTTCAAATATTGAGTTTTTAAAGGAATACATGGTGTGAACACCCTAACTCCATCAAGAGTCTTCAAAGACAAAATCTCCTTTTTAATTTTTGATTAGGAGGAATGGGGATTGGATTCCTTGGTACTGTCAGTATTTAGGTTAGTTTTTCTCAATCAGATAGGAAACAATGGTCTTGACACGGGTTCCTTTGGCACTTGTAAATTCGTAGAAATCGGAAAAACCGAATACACTTCCATCTTCCAATAACATTTCACCATTTATGGCGGCTTCCTTTCCGTGGGTGATTATGCTGTGAATTGTTAACTCGCGCACTTTATTTTGACGCATTTCCTGTAATGCTGTTCTAAAATGTTCTTTTCCATTTATGGTTTTATTGCCGACTAAGGTCCATGTGATATGGGTATCCAAAAACTCCATGGCCTTTTCGATATCGTTGGAGGCAAAATAGCAGCTAAGGCGTTTAACCAACTCTCTTTTTGGGGCATTTCCACAGTCGGGCTTTATATTCAATTTCACTTTTGATGGATTATTGCTGTTACCAGTAGTCAATTTTAAGCAATTGTATTGTAATGGTCATGGAAATTAGATGTTCCATTGGGGGTATCAGTGCCCTTTACAGGGATTTCATCGGGTAAGATTTGTATATCCTCTTGATATTTTTTTACCAACTTAATAATCGGAGCAGTGTCCATTGTACTTCCTGCTGTGGCTACCCGAAGTATATTGTCACAATCTTCCAAATCAAAATTAATTTCACAAGAAGGAAATTCCTTTTGGAGTTTGCCCAAAAGGAATTCCGCTTTTTCAATAGTGGTTACCGAGGTACAAAACACCTCTACAATTGTTGTTTGTTGTCCATTGAAACTGTTGCCCATATTGCGGTTTATAAAATTGATGGGGTTACTAGCTTTGTGGATTATAGTTTACCATCCAGTGAATACCGAACTTGTCAACAAAACTCCCGAAATAATCGCCCCAAAATTGATTGGCCATTGGCATTTCAATTTCTCCTCCTTTTGATAGACCATTGAACAAACGGTCTGCCTCTTCCTTGCTCTCCGGATGAATGGAAATGTAGGAGTTATTGCCTTTTTTTAGGGAATGTCCCATGGAGGGAACAATGTCCGATGCCATTAAAATAGTATCGTTTGATAGCGGCAATGAGATATGCATGGTGCGATTTTTCTCTTCTTCAGATAGTTTCTCGGCATCAGGGGCATCTCCCATTTTCATATTTGCTATAAAATCCCCGCCAAATACCCCTTTGTAAAAGTTGAATGCTTCTTCTGCTTTTCCGTCAAAATTTAAATACGTGTTTACTTTCATTGTTTTTGATCTTTAGTAACCCGTTGTCCATTATGATTGAAATTCGTCAGTTTGAGTGATTTTTCTTCCGAAAAATCGTATCGAAAACCAGAATTTCAAGTCAAAACCCGATTCTCGATACAAAATTCCTTTTGAATTTCACTCGAATTGACGGCTTTTGGCATATGAAACCTTCAAAATGTACAACAGGTTTATAGTATTAATGTTTATGTGTGATTTTATGATTGTTTTTCCGCCAACGCTTTTATTTTTTCCAAGGCTTTGGGCCAAGTATCCAAAAAGAAGTTTTTGTATCCCTCAACAACATCCATTTCTATATGTAATAGAGTTTTGTCATTAATATGTTCGAGGATGTAATCTTCCATGGCCCCTGCCCACTGTTTTGCTTCTGTGCTCTTATAATCTTCTACTCCGTTCGTAATAATTCCCAAATGCTCTATGGACATGTATTTATCAGGAACATTTTGTCTTATACTACTTACCATTCCTCTTCCATCTTGAGTTAAAAAATAAGCCCTGCTTCCTTCTTTCCAGTCTGTTTTGGCATAAGACCCTTCGGAGAAAACTGCTGTCCATTCACAATAGGTGTCATCATTCCATAGTATTCGCCACACCTTATCGGTCGGGGCGTTGATTGTTATTTTAAACTTTTGTTGTATCATTTTTTACAATTTACCCGGGCATTTTTTCCATGTCCATATACAACATGCTCCATCGGTGCCCGTCCAAATCTTCAAAACCAAAAGCGTACATCCAACCATCGGATTCACCAGGTTCGGCAAAGATTTTGCCGCCGGCTTTTTGTACTGTTTTGGCCATTGCATCCACTTCCGATCTGCTCTGGGCATCAATATTGATCAATACTTCCGTTCCTTTTTGGGTATCACTGATTTCATTCTGTGCAAACCCTTTAAAAGTGTTCTCGGGAAACAACATCATTACAAAATTGTTCTCTCCTATATAGAAACTTCCCAAATGCTCGGCATTTTTATGCATTGGGTTTTCTTTGAATCCGATAGCGTTAAAAAATTCCTTCGATTTTTTAATGTCCTTTACAGGTAGGTTCAACCAAATAGTTTTCATGTTTTTTAGTTTAAGTTATGTTCTCCGCCTGCTTGATGCAGGGATTATTTGTTCAAATTGCAGAAGAGGTTGAATAAGTGCCCATCCAAATCGGCGAAGACACCAACGTAATAACCGTTATCGTCGTAAAAACTTTTTCTGTCCTTCCTAGGGTCAAAACGAATGGTTCCCCCTATCTTTTTTACTTTTTCTATGCATTCGTGGATTTCTTCCTTGCTTTCCGCGGAGAGGGTGAATATAATCTCATTGCCTTGGCTTAAATCGGCCACCTCCCCTTCGAGACTTGTTTTTAGCTTTTCTTTTTTAAAAAAGTGAATAACAAACTCATCGTCACCGAACAAGAAGCTTACCAAATCTTTTGAGGGAGTTCCGTTTTGCTTAAACCCCAGTGCCAGATAAAACTTTTGTGTTCTTTCAATATTTTCTACGCCTAGGTTTGCCCAGATTTGTTTAGGTGTCATTTTTTATGTTTTTAATGATTTGTTGTAGTTGATGGTTATGGCGCTGTGTATGTACTGTATTAAAACCAATCCACTCGAGGCGGGTGAATGGCCCATATTCTGAGATTTCAAAATCCAGACAGATTTTTGACAGGTCCATATTCTTGGAGTTCGTATTGACCCATTGAATTTTCTCTTCCAAACTGATAAGAAGACATTTTTTGTCAATGGGGTCATTTGTTGGAACAATCGCTTTGGGCGAATCCATTTTGATGTCAAAATTTAAAAACAACGCACGTATTTCAGCCAGTTTTTGGTCTGGGGGGCGTTGGGTATCTTCAACTTCTCCCAGCAAAATTTTGGATACTTCGTATGATTTCTCCAAATGATCACCGACCTGCCCGGCGGTCCAACTATTTTTGGTGGGCTTTATATTGAGTTGCTCATTGGTCAACGAAGAGAGCAGCTCAATAAGCGTTGAGGTCGCGATATCATACGCTTTTAAAATGTTCCTATCCATATTATTTTGCTTTGTATGTAAGCAGCACATTGCCACATTTAAAAGGTTTGGCGCTTACCAATTTAAGTTGTTGCTGTTTCCCGGTTTTGAACAAAGGTGTTCCTTTGCCCAGCACCACAGGGTTTACAATAATTCGGTATTCATCTATCAAGTTGTGCTCTATAAATGAAGAGGCCATATTGGCCCCAGCGAACAACACCATATTCTTCCCCGGTTTTTCTTTTTCTTGTTGTATTTCTTCTGCGACGTTTCCGCGAGCTATTCTGGCATTCATTTTTGCCTTTTGTAGGGTTGTGGAGAATACAATTTTGGATGTTTGGTTCATTATATCTGCAAATTCACCTTTTTGATCGGGCCAATAATCAAGCATCAACTCATACGATTTTCTACCATAGATAAAAGTGTCGATGGTTTGCAAAAAATCCATCATATAAGCTTGCATTTCATCATCCCAAACGTGCCAATTTATATCATTGTCCACCCCTTCAATATAACCGTCGATGGACACTAGCATAGATAAAATAACCTGTCTCATAACACTTGTTTTCTGTTTAACAATCAAGGTGTTACCAAAGGTATGTGTACTAATTTGTACTTTGGGGGTATATTTACGTCAATAAAACGGGTTGATTGCGACAGCAACTTAATATACCTTTGAATTAAAGTTAATCAATTGATTTTCAGCAAATGAAGCATATATCGATACTTGTTCCAGAAGGCGATTCGAGCCTGAGCAATTTGGAGGCAACTTTTAAAATGTTCAATATGACCAATAGTGCCCTGCAAAGAGCGGGCAAAGCCCCAATGTTTGCCACTCACCTTGTGGGCGCTCAAAAAACAGCGAGGTCAAGCAACGGGATGTTCAATATTATACCAAATACCGCTATTGAAGATATAAAGAAAACCGACTTGATCATTATTCCTGCAATTCATGGTGATTACAAGGAGGTAGTTTCTAAAAACAGAGCACTTATTCCTTGGATCAAAGAGCAATATAGCAATGGTGCCGAAGTGGCGAGTCTGTGCATTGGTGCATTTATATTGGCAGGTACGGGTTTACTCGATGGAAAAGAGTGTGCCACGCATTGGCTGGCAGCAAGTGAGTTTAGGGAGATGTACCCCAAAGTAAATCTGGTGGATGATAAAATCATCACCGATGAGAACGGTTTGTACACTAGCGGGGGAGCCTATTCATCTTTAAACCTAAACCTTTATTTAGTGGAAAAGTTTGCTGGTCGCGATATGGCGGTGCTATCTTCAAAAGTTTTTGAAATAGACATAAGCCGTGTCAGCCAATCGCCTTTTATCATCTTCAAAGGACAAAAATCCCATAACGATAAAGAGGTTTTAAAGGCTCAGGAATTTATCGAGCAAAATTATCAAGATAAAATAACCGTTGATGAGCTATCCGAAAAAATTGCGGTAAGCCGAAGAACCTTCGAAAGGCGTTTTAAAAAGGCTACCTCAAACACGGTTATCGAATACCTGAAGCGCGTTAAAGTGGAAGCTGCCAAGAAAGAACTGGAAAAAGGGAGAAAAACGGTCAATGAAGTAATGTATGAGGTGGGATACAACGACCCCAAAGCGTTTAGGGATACTTTTAAGAAGATTACGAATATGACCCCCTCGAAATATTTAAATAAGTACAGTAGGGCAGTTGCAATTTGATAAAAGGTATATTGAATATCCATTACCTGAAATAATTTCCTTTTACACGTCATTCCGAATTTATTTCGGAATCTCATTACACTAGTAATCAAAAGCCTGATGAGAACCTGAAACAAGTTCAGGTTGACGAAAGTTCTGTATATGATAAAATCCGGACAATCAAAAACACATTAAGAAGAATCCTTTCTTTTCCACAAGAATAAACAGACGAACCGTTCAACTTTTTATTAAGGGCAATAATTCCATCTATATTCAATTTCAGATTGGCTAGGTATTTAGTAGATTTGGGAAGAAACCAACTATTCTACTAACTCATGACCTTAAAGCAAAGCTTTTTTTATTTTCTTTTTACTTTTTTAGTAACCTGTGCAACCTTGGCCCAGGATTTTGAAGCATTACAATACCGAACCATAGGACCCGCAAGGGGAGGAAGGGTAACCACCGTTACCGGAACAGCCATGCTCCCGGGGACTTTTTATTTTGGGGCATCCGGTGCAGGTGTCTGGAAAACAGATGACTATGGGACCACTTGGAACAATGTTTCCGATAGCTTCTTTAAAACACCCTCCATAGGCGCTATCGAAATCGCAGCCAATGACCCCAATATCGTTTATGTGGGAACAGGTTCCGATGGAATCCGTAGCAATATCATTTCAGGGAAAGGGGTGTACAAATCCATTGATGCGGGAAAAACGTGGGAACATATCGGATTGGAAAATGTAGGTCAAATCGGTGCTGTGGAAATCGACCCTACAAATAGCAACATTGTTTGGGTTGCCGCCATTGGAAATGCATTTAAACCCAACAAGGAACGCGGAATTTTTAAGACGACCGATGGAGGAAAAACATGGGAAAAGATCCTGTACGTTTCCGATGAAACAGGGTTTGCCGACTTGGAACTGCTCCCCGGTAACCCAAATATTGTATATGCTGCCGCTTGGAAGGCACGCCGTACACCTTGGACCATCGATTCTGGCGGTGAGAACAGCGAAGGAGGCATCTACAAATCCATTAATGGGGGAAAAGATTGGGAAAAACTGGAAGAGGGGCTGCCAAAAGGGTTGATTGGTAAAATTGATTTAGCGGTTTCGCCAACGGATTCAAAAATACTTTATGCCGTTATCGAAGCACCGGGTGAAGATAGGGGATTGTATAAATCCGTAGATCAAGGAAAATCCTTTACACACGTTTCCGATGATGTGAGATTGGTGAACAGACCATTTTACTACACTAATATTGAACTGGACCCGACCAACCCCGATATCGTGTATTCCAATGCCAACCCATTGATAAAATCCATGGACGGGGGAAAAACATGGAAACGCATGAGTGTGCCCCACGGTGATAATCATGATATTTGGCTCAATCCGGACAACCCCGATTTATTGATCCAGTGTAACGATGGAGGAGCCAACGTTTCACATAACGGAGGTGAAACATGGTCTACACAGTACAATCAGCCTACGGCAGAAATCTACCAAGTTGCTGTGGATGACCAGTATCCGTATTGGGTGTACGGAGCCCAGCAAGACAATACCACCTTGGCCATCCCAAGCAGGGCGCCCAAAGCTACGACCACGCCCAACGAAAGCATTATGATGAATGTGGGCGGTTGTGAAACCGGCCCCGTAATCCCCATGCCGGGCAACCATTACATTGTTTATAACAACTGTAAGGGGCGCTTTAGCGTGTACAGCAAAAAAACGGGACAAAGCCGCGAATATTCCATTGGTGCATCCAATATTTACGGACACAATCCTAAAGACTTAAAATATAGGTTCCAGCGCGTAGCACCCATCCATGTATCCCCTTTTGATCCAGAAGTGGTGTACATGGGCTCTCAATTTTTGCACAAAACCAGTAATGGTGGCAAAAATTGGGAAATTATCTCCCCAGACCTTACTGCCAACGAACCGGACAAACAGGTAATCTCCGGAAAACCTATCACTCGCGATATTACCGGAGAAGAATATTACAGTACTTTGTATTCCATCAGGGAGTCAAAAATAAGCAAGGGCGTAATATGGACGGGCTCCAATGATGGGATTATTTCCATTACCAAGGATGGTGGGGAAACCTGGAAAAATGTCACGCCTAAAAAATTGCCAAAAGGCGGTAGGGTAGAATCCGTGGAACCATCACAGTTCAACCCGGCCAAAGCGTATATTGCGGTGGATCGTCATTTAATGGGCGATACCACACCTTACCTCTATAAAACAGAAGACTACGGTGAGAGCTGGGAGTTGATCAGTACCGAATCCAACGGAATACCATCCGATTATACCACAAGGGTGCTAAGAGAAGACCCTGTTCGCGAAGGACTGTTGTATGCCGGGACCGAGTTTGGAATGTTCGTATCGTTTGATGACGGCGGAACTTGGAAGAAATTCCAGCAAAACCTACCTGTAACCCCGATTACGGATATTACGCTTTTCCGTGGAGATTTAATTTTGAGTACCATGGGACGTGGTTTCTGGATTTTGGACAAGGTTACTACCCTTCAAGATGAGAATATTACCCAACTTGATGACACTCCTGTATTGTTCAAGCCTGATAATACCTACAGATACCAAACACCTTGGGGCGGGGGAGATTTTCCTGAATATCCATCAACCAGTCTGATTATTGATTACTACCTGCCCTCTGATATCAAGGAAGGCGTAAGTCTTCAGATTATGGATGCACAAGGTAAAGAGGTGGCAACCATTGTCAGTGATTCCACTAAATTGAAATCCACCACAGAAAAAGTGGAGGATATGAGCCTTAGCATGACCTTTGTTTACATGGATGAAAAACTGGAGACCAAAAAGGGCATCAACCGTTTTGAATGGAACCTGCAGCAAAAAGGAGCTTGGGCAAAAAACAAGAAAAGGCGCTACAAAAACGGGCCAATGGTATTGCCAGGAAAGTATACCGCTAAATTAACAATTGGCAATCAGTCTTTCGAGAAACCTTTTGAAATCCTTATGGATCCTAGACTGGAAGAAGAAGGAGTTTCCTTGTCAGATATGAAAGAGCAGCAAGAGCTTCAGTTTAAGGTAATCAATTTACTATCGGAAGCTAGACAACTTCAGGATAAGGTTGAGGAAAAAATCAAGGAACTTGAAAAAAATAAAGTGGGTGAAGCAGCATTGAAGCCATACAAGGATGCATTAAAACAACTCAAAAATGATGAGGGAGCCTATCCAGAAGTGGTAATGGTAGCCCAAATTTCATATCTGTACTATATTTTAAGCAGTGCCGATAAAGCGCCAGGGCAAGAAGAAAAAGACAGCTATCAAGAGCTGTTGGCCCAATTCAACGAGCTCAAACAAAAAGTTGACCTGTAATATAAAGAACTGTCAAAAAAATCAGTACAATGTCAATTCGAGCGCAGTCGAGAATTTAATGATTGCTGTTAATCAATAGGTTTCGACTGCGCTCAACCTGACATAATTTGAGCTTACATCTACAATCAATGCAGTTCCTCACAATGAAAACCATTGCTGTGCAGTAGTGAGGCAATGGATAGAGCCGGTACCCCTTGGGTCTCGACCCGGAGAATGTTGTCACAATCCTCCAGGTCAAAGTTCCAACACCCATCCTTGTTCACCAATTGGTTCAACAGGGGACGTAACTGTCTTACTTGCGATTCGCCCCAAACGGACGTTTTGAATACCAAAATAGTCTTCATCCCAATTAAGGTTTATCTTTCGTAGAAAAATGGAGGCTCAATATCCAAGGCCCTCAAATAAACATACCCCTGTCCACGGTGGTGGATCTCATTGTCAATAAAATAAAAAATGGAAGATTGTACGGTACCTTCATACTGCCCAAAGAGTTTTACATGCTCTTGAAAACGCTCCAAGTCAATCTGGCTCCAGAGCTTAATGATTTCTTCCGTGTCTTGGTCCCATTTTTCCAAAAACTGGGCCTTTGTGCTGCCATAGTCCTTGTTTTCATCAAAATCACCGATTTTGCTCGAAACAATTTCGGTAAGTCCGGGAACGGCAATGGCAAAAAGTTCCTTTACCATCTCGGAAAAAGGACGCATTCCGCCAATACTGTAATTAAAAAACTCTTTTTCCGGAAAGGCTTCGATTACCCTTCGGGTAAGTGCTCTATGGCCTTGGTAATGTTCCAACAATTGTGTTGAGGTAATAACTTGTGCTTCAGTTTGCTTTTTAATGGTGTTTTCCATGATGCTTTGTTTTTTAAAGGTTTATTGTTTCTGACACCAAAAGTAGGAGGGGGGTGTGACAGCCCTTTGTCAGTAGAAAAAAATGGGTAGAAAAAAAAGTTCATGACAAGCAGTTGTCACTCTACGTGCCTAGTTTTGAAAAAGTGGCAAGATGTCAGGTCGAGCGCAGTCGAGACCCTTAAAAGTAGAGCAAATTGCCTCTCGACTGCGCTCGAGAAGACAAATGATTATGAAAATCACAAGAGCCTAATTAATTTATAAACGAATCAAGATGAGCAAGAAAAGATCTCCCGTCCTTGGATTGAAATCCTATCTTTGGGAGATAGCTCACACAATTATGGGAATGGATACCGCAAAACGTTTTGATAGGATAGTTGCCATTTTAATACAGTTGCAATCCAAGCGGATTGTAAAAGCCCAAGAACTGGCTGACCGATTTGATGTGAGCCTACGTACCATTTACAGGGACATTAGGACTTTGGAGGCTTCTGGTGTGCCCATTGTGAGCGAAGCAGGAGTTGGCTATACCATTATGGAAGGGTACCGTTTGCCCCCGGTAATGTTTACCCGCGAAGAAGCCGGAAGTTTTGTGGCCGCAGAAAAACTGATGCAAAAATTTACCGATAAGTCCCTTGGCGCGTATTATGAATCCGCCATGTATAAATTGAAGTCAGTGCTAAGGGGAAAGGAAAAAGATTGGGTGGAAACCTTGGAGTCCCAAGTGTCCATAGTACCGGGACAAGTTCTGTTTAACGAAAAGGTGCCCAATGCCCTTGAAATTTTGTTCGAGAGCATTGCCGAACGGAAGCAGGTTTTTTTAAGATACGAATCATTGCGGGAAGAAACCCCATCCGAACGTAGGATAGAGCCCGTTGGGCTTTTTCATGAAAATGGATTTTGGTATATATTGGGCTATTGTCATTTGAGGACAGATTACAGGCATTTCCGAACGGATAGAATTCACCGAATAGCTCGAACATCATTGGATTTTATGTTGGAACACGGTACTATTGATGAGCACCGAAAGAAAAGAGAGGAAGTCAACAAAACAAAAGTGAAAATATTGGTCGATAAATCTATTGCCAAGTATATTCGCAATCAAAGCAAATACTATGGCCTTATTTCAGAGGAAGTCAAAGGAAAAGAAGTGGAAATGACCTTTATGACAACCGATTTGGAAAATGGCTTTGCCAGATGGTACTTGATGTTTGGAGATTATGCCAAGATCGTTGAACCCAAAGCATTAAAAGAAAGAGTGGCCGATATCTTGAAAAAGAGCCAGAGTATGCTAACGAACTAATTGTTTTGCTCAAATAGTTAGCAAGATTCGGGTTTTATCGCCCTCATGTACCGTGTACTTTTGTTTCAAATAAGCTAAACCATGAGTACGCAAGCAGAATTCAATTACAATAGAGTGGCAAAGGCCATTGAATTTATACGAAGTAATTTTCAGGAGCAGCCTTCTTTGAACGAGATTGCAGCATCCATTCATTTAAGCCCTTATCATTTTCAACGCTTGTTCACGGAATGGGCAGGAGTGAGTCCCAAAAAGTTTATGCAGTACATCAGCGTTGAGTATGCAAAAAAACTATTAAAAGAAAGACAGGTTACATTACTGGAAGCCGCTATGGAAACTGGTTTTTCGGGCACCGGAAGGCTTCATGACCTTTTTGTAAGCATTGAGGGGATGACACCGGGAGAATACAAAAATGGGGGAGAAAGCTTGGAAATCAATTATAGTTTTGCAGAAAGCCCTTTTGGTAAACTGATTGTTGCCTCTACCTCAAAAGGTATCTGCCACATGTCTTTTATCGATGATGGGCAAAAAGCATTTGATGACCTAAAGTTGCGTTTTCCCAATGCCACATATCGCCAGTTTTTGGATAAGCACCAACAGGATGGGTTGTCCATTTTCCAAAACGATTGGAGCAAACAAGAACAGATTAAGTTGCACTTGAACGGTACGCCATTTCAATTAAAGGTCTGGGAAACCCTGCTCAAGATTCCAAGTGGTAGTTTATCTGTATATGGATCCATTGCCCAAAAAATCGAAAGACCCAAAGCTTCCAGAGCGGTAGGGTCAGCAATAGGTAAAAACCCCGTCGCCTTTTTGATTCCATGTCACAGGGTCATCCAATCATCCGGCAAAATAGGGGGGTATATGTGGGGCAACACAAGAAAAAGTGCCATTATTAGGATGGGAAGCTGCCCAAATGGCCTCAACCGAATAAAAAAATGCAAACATCAATCAATAATCGAACAATCAACATGAATAATATAACATCCCAAGGTTTCAAGGTGAAATGGGACGAAGTCGAAGAAAATCTCCATAGTAAAGGATATGCCTTGGTTCCCGGTTTTTTGGAACCAAACATGTGCAATGCCCTAAAGGAATTATACGATCAAAAAGAAAGATATAGAAAGACGGTGATTATGGAGCGTTATCGTTTTGGTCTGGGAGCGTATAAATATTTTGATTACCCACTGCCCAAGATAATCCAAGACTATAGAAGTGAATTATATCCACATCTTGTGCCCATTGCTAATCTTTGGATGAAAGCTCTGAAAATTGAAAAAACTTTCCCGGAAACCCATCAGGAATTAATTGCACAATGCAAGGAACAAAACCAGTTAAAACCCACTCCCCTTATTTTAAAATACGGTAAGGGAGGTTTCAATACCCTACACCAAGATTTGTACGGGGAAGTCTATTTTCCTATCCAAGCAGTACTTTTTTTGAGTGACCCCAATATAGATTATGAAGGAGGAGAGTTTGTAATGACCCAGCAGACGCCCAGGGCCCAATCAAAGGCTATAGTGTTGAGGCCCCAAAAGGGTGATATGCTATTGTTCACCACCAATTTTAGGCCTGTAAAAGGAAAGAAGGGGTATTATCGGGTCAATATGAAACATGGGGTGAGTGAATTGCATCATGGCGAAAGATATACGTTGGGGATTATTTTTCATGATGCCATCAGTTAAGATGATTTACCACCACGCCAACCTCAATGAAAAAGAAGTAAGAAACTTGATTCGAAAGGGCGAGATCATATTGGCAGGGCATAAAAGGTTGAAAATTTATGGTACCTTTAAGTGTGCTTCGGGCAAACGAATGAAAAAGGAGAACAGAGTTTTCTTCAATACTGAAAGCGAAGCCCGAAAATTGGGATTCAGGCCCTGCGGACATTGTATGAGAGTAACATATAAAGTATGGAAAGATGGATTTGTTCACCAATCAAATAAACCCTGAGAAGAATTGGCTGCCAAAAGATGGTGTGGTCAATTATTATGGTCCAATCATGAAGCATGAAGAAGCCAATCACTATTTTCAACAACTTTTTGATACCATTGCCTGGAAGAAGGATGTTGCCTTGATTTATGGCAAACGGATAGAAACCAAGCGAAAAGTGGCATGGTACGGTGATGAACCTTTTGAATATACCTATTCCAATCACACCAAAAAAGCATTGCCTTGGACTCCAGAACTCTTGGAATTAAAAGCATTGATTGAAAAACGAACCAAAGAGACCTACAATTCTTGTTTGTTGAATTTATATCACTCGGGGGAAGAAGGTATGGCATGGCACAGTGATGCCGAGAAAGATTTGAAGAAAAATGGAGCCATTGCTTCCCTGAGCTTTGGAGCGGAACGAAAGTTTGTTTTTAAGCATAAAGAGTCCAAAGAAAAAGTAGGGTTGACCCTCGATCACGGAAGCCTTTTGGTAATGAAAGGGAGTACCCAATCACATTGGCTGCACCGCTTACCACCAACAAAGTTGGTGAGGACACCGAGAATCAACCTTACGTTTAGAACAATAGTTAGTGTTTAGTTATTGGTCTGCCCCATCTGCCTTTGCCCTGTCAATCGTGTATTGAGCAACTTCTCGTCCTTGGTCTGTGCCCACCGTGGCGTCAAAACTCCAGTGGATACCCCCATAAACCCTTGAAATTGCAGCTTCTTCTGCCCAAGCCCTCATTTGTTCGGCTTCTTCAGGGAAAATATAGGCCAAAACTTCGGATGCTGCTGCAGAGAAAACACTATGCCCAGAGGTATAACTCGGAAAATTAGGCGTTCCTGCAATGGTTTCAAATCCTTCGATCAACTGTATAGGTCTTGGGTAATGATAGTAATATTTGGCGTCCCAGCAACTGATACCGGAATCCATAATGGCCATGTTCATGTAGGCCAAAGTCCGTGTTGTTTGCAATGGGTTCAATTTTTTCTCCACGATCAATTCATTGGCGATATGGTTCCAATGTCCTGGGGGGGTATATGTTCCTAACCCATCTTGCCAAAAATTGGCAATTCTACGGTGTTCCTCTGTCATATTTTTGGCATAATCCTTCAACAGTTCCACATCGTCCAATAATTCTTGGGAGTTCAGACCAGGAGGGGCTATCGGGCGTACACTTTCCACATCGTCAATGCTCCACATGGTCACTTGGCTAAAAAGCGGGGTCAAGCCTACGGGACGTTCTGGAATCTCTAAATTGTCCCAAGCCCATCCAAATCTATCGTAAGCGGCCTGTTTAATGGAATCCGATACGGCTTTTGGTGTCTGTGCGTTCTTCATGCCATCGTTGGAGGCTCGTGTTAATGCCGTTTCCGAAACTGCATCGCCAATAACTGTTCCCGCATTAATGTCACTTGCTACATTTCCTCCCGAAAGCATAAGGCTTTCCAGATGCTCGTCTTCCATTTGCTGGAGGTATTCGGCTTCAAGAGGAAACATGGCTGTTAGGATATTTTTGGATGCCCTGGCAATAACTGCTCCATCTGAAGGGTACGAAGGAATGTCGTTTTCTTCATAAGCGTATTCGATATTTTCATCTACAGCAACAGGAGCGGCTCTATTGTATTGGTATTTATGGTGCCAGGCGGAAATGAGTCCATCAAACTGGGCCACGGACATATACGCCAATGCCCTACATGCATAAGGCGGGTGTGCAAATGGGAATGCTGGTGGACCTTCTGGATTGGCAGGGTTGGGCAAAGTATAGGTGCCATCTGCATTGGGGCCAGGTATTATGTTGTACTTGGCAATGAGTTCCAATGCGATTTCGTTCCATCTTACTGCTGGATTATTGGTCCAATACCTAATGGCCCTTTTTTGGTCGGAAGTTATGTTGGACATAGCTTCTTTTACCTCGTTTAATTCATTTTGATAGGCTTGTGAATCAGTAGCCTCTGGAGCCGGTATCTCAATGGATGCACCGGATTCTTCAAGGACCGGGACCCAATTTCCGCCATCTTCATCGAGTTCGGAATATGCATAGCCCTCGTAAGGGATGTACTGAGGTGTGTCTTTCTCGCAAGAAGCCAAAAGTATAAGGCCAAAGGCTATAAAAAGTATGTATATTTTATTGTTCATCGGTAGTTTCAGTTTGTTTCTTGATTACATTGAATTGATAAGTCAGTCCAAATCCTGTATTACTGAATTTAGGAACGTTTCTTCCGTTGACTACCCGGTTATGGTAGGCAACCACTCCTAAACCTTTGATGGATTTAAAAAAGTACTGTGCGGAGAAGCCTATTCTATCAAACTCAATTTTGTTGGTGGGCTGTGCCGCATTGTAAGCTCGTATGTCGTCCCCACTGGTCGAGGTAAGATCGGTATAACTTAATTCCAGTTTTAAAGAGGTGTCGAAAAGCCATTTGCCAAGAATGGCCTCGTAGGTCCATGCGTTGGGTACGTCCATCCAAGCGGTGTAATAGCTGCCATTGTTGTAGTAATAGTCCCGTTCGGCCTCGGTATAGCCCCGCCAAAGATGTGCAACGGATGCCCTAAAGTAGAATTGGCTGCTCAACTCATACTGACCGATGGCACGCAAAGAAAATTCCGGTGCTCCAGCACCAATGCTATATGGCCTATAATCTGAAAGATAGTTGGTGAAAGGGGTCGAAAATCCCGCTGTTGCAAGGGCAGTAAGTTTTCCGGTTCCTACATCACTATGTATGGCCCGGTATTTTAGGGCGAAGCCAATGTCCTGAAAACCTCTTGCCCCAGCGAACTTTCCCCCGTTGGGTTCTGAAGATTCGGTTTTTACATAAGGCAGGCTTACATAGAAATTAAGGTCGTCAAGAATACCAATGGCCGCCATAGGAAGTACGGTGTTTCGGTCTACAGTGGCTATGGTTTCATTGGATCTTAGGTATGAGCCCTCCCAGTATCGGTCAAAAGTGCCCATATCATAAGAAAAAAGAACGCAAATGTTCTTGGAGGGCATCATAAGGGCATCGGAAGGTGTTTGTGCATCTAATGGGGTGGCTAAAAAAAGAAGTGCCAAGAACCCATAAAGTGCTAAAACCCTATCCTTTTTAAAAGCGTAAAAGCAAAGGCGTTTGTTTAATTTCATAAATTGGAATTGGAAGGTTTATTGAATTGGTTAACTGTTGGTTTTTAATTGATGTATTGATTCTGAAAATTTAGGTGGCTAAAATAATAGGTGCTATAAAGCAGAGGGATTAAGGAGTTCCCAATAATTATTATGGAAAAGGTAAAAGGATTGTGAAAAGGTTAAATTGGATTATAGAAAAGTAAAATGAATGACCAATGTTAGGTGTAAGGCTTAATAAAAGTCAAATAAGAATGCACTTTCCATGACATTACCGTATAATGGAAATCATGGAAGATAAAGATTTGATAACCTTTTAAACCTAAAAAATGGATAGTTTGCATTACTTTGGATGTAATCAAAACAAGTACACAAACTCATGAAAAACATTTTCTTTGTTCTTTTTGCTATCGGAACAGTTCTAAATAGTCAGGCACAGACAATCGACGTCATTTCTTATAATATTAGATACGATAATCCAGATGATGCCCCCAACAATTGGGATAACAGAAAGGAGTTTCTTATTTCACAGCTCAATTTTTACAATCCAGATGTATTCGGTATACAAGAAGGGTTGATTCATCAGGTCAAAGAAATTGATGAAGGTTTGGAGGACTATGCCTATTTCGGAGTAGGCCGCGATTATGGTGATGAGAGAGGGGAACACACGGCCGTTTTCTACAATGCGGAACGGGTTGAGCTCTTGGAAGAATCCACGTTTTGGCTATCCCTTACCCCTGAAAAACCATCAAAAGGATGGGATGCTGCTTTGCCCCGAACTTGCACTTACGGAATTTTTAAAAACAAAAGTGATGGTGTCAAATTTATGGTGTTCAATACGCATTTTGATCATGTCGGGGTAAAGGCACGCGAGGAAAGTTCCAAGCTCATCCTTGAAAAAATCAAGGAGTTGAATACCGAAGGCTACCCAGTAGTGGTTACTGGAGATTTCAACTTGGAAAGCAATAGTCCAGGTGTGCAAGTTATATTGACGGAAATGGCGGATACCCACATTGCTGCTGGTGCGAATGCCTTTGGTCCAGAAGGAACCTTTAATGGGTTTGAGTTCAACAAGCCCGTAAAACGCAGAATAGATTATATTTTCGTTTCTGATGAACTCGAGGTGTTAAAAAGTGCTATTCTCAGTGACTCCAAGGATGCACGCTACCCATCAGACCACCTTCCAGTTTTTGCCCGATTGAAATACTGAGTTCGGTCAATATATCGGGAATTGTTTTTCTTATTCAGAATAAGAATCACCGCTCCTTATTTATACTGATTTTAAGTAATCTCAAAAAACCTAAAAACAATGTTAATTTTTAACAGATGTTTGAGTTTACGGTTCGATTTGTTGCAAGAAATAATTAACTTCAAAGGAATTAATCAACATCATGGCGAAATTTACACTTAACATCAACGGAACAAAACAGGAGGTCGATGTGGACCCGTCTACACCGGTACTCTGGGTTTTAAGAGACCACTTAAACTTGGTTGGAACAAAATACGGATGCGGAATAGCGCAATGCGGCGCCTGCACCATTCATTTAGATGGTACGGCAACAAGAGCTTGTATGCTAACCGTATCATCGGTGGGTAACCAAGAAATAACAACTATTGAAGGATTATCCAAAGAGGGTGATCACCCAGTTCAAAAAGCTTGGTTGGAAGTTGATGTGCCCCAATGCGGGTACTGTCAAGCAGGTCAAATTATGACAGCTTCCGCACTTCTGGAGAAAAATCCAAATCCTACAGACGAAGAAATTGAAATGGCCATGAACGGCAATATCTGCCGTTGTGGAACATACACAAGAATCAAAAAAGCCGTGAAACTAGCGGCCAAATCATAACCCATAAAACTAGGATCATGACACTTGTAAAGACAAAAATAGGACGACGTGCCTTCATTAGGAATACAGGATTGGCCAGTGGTGGACTTGTTATTGGGTTTAGCTGGTTGGCTTCTTGTAAAATGACACCTGAGCAGGTAAATAGCCTGCCCGATGAGTGGTTCGAACTCAACGGTTTTCTCAAAGTAGGGGATAATGGTATGGTGACTATCATGTCGCCCAACCCTGAAATCGGTCAAAACGTTAAAACATCCATGCCCATGATTGTAGCCGAAGAGCTAGACGTGGCTTGGAAAAATGTATTAGTGGAACAAGCACCACTGAACACAGATATTTTCACACGGCAATTGGCCGGTGGTAGTCAGTCCATCAGACAAGGATGGGAAAGTTTACGAATGGCAGGAGCCACTGCAAAACACATGTTGAAAGAAGCAGCCGCACAGGCTTGGGGCGTTTCGGCAGATGAAATTACCACGAAAGATGGTGTGCTGACCCACGAAGCAAGCGGAAATTCCGCAGGCTATGGAGATATGGCGTCCGCTGCAACCGGTATTGAAGTGCCCGAAGAGGTACAGTTAAAAGACAATGGTAACTTCTCTATTATAGGTACGGATAAGAAAAATGTGGATGGTAAAAAGATAGTTACCGGTAAACCACTTTTTGGATTGGATGTGTATAAAGACGGGATGCTTACCGCCATGATCGTGCACCCGCCTGCTTTTGGTATGAAATTCAAGAGCATGAATGCAGAATCGGTAAAGTCCATGCCCGGAATAAAAGATGTTTTTCACTTTGAGGCATATCCCGAAGATGTAGAAAAACAATGGTCGGATGGAGGTGCTATCCCAGAACTGGTCGCCATTGTAGGCAACAGTACATGGGAATGTATGCAGGCCAAGAAAGCATTGAATGTAGAGTGGGAAGAGGTATCTAAATTGGAAA
Organism: Allomuricauda sp.; assembly: GCF_013911645.1. GTDB lineage: Bacteria > Bacteroidota > Bacteroidia > Flavobacteriales > Flavobacteriaceae > Flagellimonas. Next base: position 867,796 of record NZ_JACESV010000001.1, on the reverse strand, counting down.
GTACCTCTTACCATGAAGAAGCGCTTGCATCACTTTTGGAAAAACCCCAAGAAGAACCAGCAAGAAAGGATGGAGATGTGGAGGCAGCTTTCAAAAAAGCGGCAAAAATTGTTGAAAGTACCTATTCAGCACCCTATTTGGCCCATAATACCATGGAGCCCATGAACTTTTTTGCGCACGTTACCCCAGAAAAGGCAGAATTGTTGGGTCCAATACAGACTCCTGAATTTTTAGAACAGACATTGGTATCCAGATTAGGTATGCCAGCAGAAAAGATTGATGTAATGATGACCCGTATGGGCGGAGGTTTTGGCCGTCGCTTATATGGAACTTTTGCAGTGGAGGCAGCCACGATTTCCCAAAAAATGAATGCTCCGGTGAAATTGGTGTACTCTAGGGAGGATGATATGACCCAAGGTACCTACCGACCCTCTTACAAAGTAAAATATAAAGCGGGCTTGGACGAGAACGGAAACCTGATTGCTTGGCATGTGCGCGGAGCAGGTACCAACGATGACCTTATCTTTGAAAACCGTTTTCCTGCAGGAGCCGTGGACAACTATTTGGCTGAAAAGCACAGCTTGGAAACCAATGTGACCACTGGAGCATGGAGAGCACCACGTTCCAACTTTATTGCAGGGGCCGAACAAGCCTTTATGGATGAGGTGGCAGAAGCAGCAGGCAAAGACCCATTGGAATTTCGTTTGGAGCTTTTCGATAGAGCCATAAACAATCCTGTGGGCGACCCAGAGAAAAATGATTATGACCCAGAACGTTATGCGGGAGTGCTGAAACTTGTCAAGGAAAAATCCAATTGGGACACCGAAACAGGCGAATCCCGAGGTGTAGCAGCATATTATTGTCATAATTCCTATGTAGCCCAAGTATTGGAATTGGAAAATGGCGGCGGCGATATACCAAGAGTTAGTAAAGTGACCTGTGCCGTGGATTGCGGTATCGTAATTAATCCATTGGCTGCAAAAAACCAGATTGAAGGTGGGATAGTAGATGGTATTGGCCACTCAATGTACAGTGCGTTGACTTTCGAGGAGGGTAAACCAGAGCAATCAAATTTTGATACCTATCGTCTCATGCGCAATTCCGAAGCACCAAAAAATATTGAAGTATTCTTTGTGGACAATGGAATAGACCCAACTGGTTTGGGAGAGCCTTCCTTACCACCTGCCATAGCCGCATTATCCAATGCATTGTACAAAGCAAAAGGAAGACGTTTCTACAAACAACCTTTCATTAATGACAAACCGCCGTTAGTAGGTTAATCACATTGATTTAAATAATAGAGAGAAGCTGGTCAGTAGATGTTTTTTACTGGCCAGCTTTCGTTTACAATTACTTTTATTTTCCTTTTTTTGATGTAAAACATTGATATTCAAAAAAATATACCCAATAAAAAAAATTGTAAAAAAAGTTGCAGTATTGGATTTTTAGTTATGTTTGCCCCATAAATGAGTCCACCGAATATGGACGCATTGCCTATAAGCTTTGAAGACTTTTTTCATGTTCGGGCTTTTGGGGATAAGAAAGTCTACCCAAAAAGCCGTCTTAAGATCAAGACACCGGATATACGGGCTGACTTTCGAAGAGCTATATCATATTGACCGTGATTTTTCACGGACCCCTTACTTTGTACCATATACCATTTTTGAATTTCGTATCTGAGAAGTATATATTTCCAGACCTCCTATTTTATTAATATCTTATAATATAATTACGAAATTTAAATGAAAACGAAATACATCGATTTAATCGAGCAGACCTATGATTTTCCCCAAAAGGAATTTCAGTTGGAAGACAATAAATTACAGTTTCACGGAATAGACCTTTATGGTTTGGTGCAACGCTACGGAACACCTTTAAAATTTACCTATTTGCCCAAAATATCCGAGAATATCCAAAGGGCGAAGGGATGGTTCAACACAGCTATCAAAAATCATAACTATCCAGGCAAATACCATTATTGTTATTGTACCAAAAGCTCACATTTTGAGCATGTTTTGAATGAAGCCCTTAAAAATGACATTCATATTGAGACTTCATCGGCTTTTGATATCAATATTGTTGAGCATTTGAAGCGTGCTGGCAAAATCACAAAAGATACCTATGTGATCTGTAATGGTTTTAAAAGGGATCAATACATCCAAAACATTGCGAAGTTGATTAATGGAGGCCATCGAAACTGCATCCCGATAATTGATAATTACGAGGAAATTAATTTGTTGGGCGAAGTAATTGATGGAAAATTCCAGATCGGAATCCGAATTGCCTCCGAAGAAGAGCCCAAGTTTGAGTTTTATACCTCTAGATTGGGTATCGGCTATAAAAACATAGTGCCTTTTTTCAATCAATCCATAAAACCCAATAAACAAGTTGAGTTGAAGATGCTTCATTTCTTCATCAATACGGGAATACGGGATACGGCATACTACTGGAACGAACTTTTAAAGTGCTTAAAGGTCTACATCAACCTAAAAAAAGTGTGTCCAACATTGGATAGCCTGAACATTGGTGGCGGGTTTCCAATCAAGAACTCCTTGGCCTTTGAATACGATTATGAATATATGGTAGACGAGATTACCCATCAAATTGCCCAGGCATGTGAAGAAGCAGGCGTGGAGCCCCCAAATATTTTCACCGAATTTGGAAGCTTCACCGTTGGGGAGAGTGGTGGAAACATTTACGAGGTACTCTACCAAAAACAACAGAACGATCGTGAAAAGTGGAACATGATCAACTCATCTTTTATAACCACCATGCCAGATTCTTGGGCCATTAGCAAAAGGTTTATTATGCTGGCCATAAACCGTTGGAACGATGAATATGAACGTATTCTTCTGGGAGGACTTACCTGTGATAGCGATGATTATTATAACTCGGAGCAACACATGAATGCCATTTATCTTCCCAAATATAGAAAGGACAAACCCCTTTACATTGGATTTTTCAATACAGGTGCTTACCAAGAAACCATAGGAGGTTTTGGCGGATTGCAACATTGCTTGATTCCCCATCCTAAGCATATTCTCATTGACAAAGATGAGGAGGGGAATATAAAAACATCGGTATTTGCAGAGCAACAAACAGCTGATGAGTTTTTGTCCATATTGGGATACGGAAACTCAAAACCTACTGATGTTATGGTGAAAGCCAATGATTTATCAGTACCAAGCAAAAATTGAAAAAGGAATTATAAAAAAAATGAAAACAGAAAGAACATACGCCGGTATTCCAAAAGAATACGGCACGGCCGAAAAAGCCAAAGTAGTATTGTTGCCAGTACCTTATGATGGTACGAGTACTTGGGGAAAAGGTGCGGACAAAGGTCCCGAAGCCTTTTTGGAAGCCTCGGAAAATATGGAGGTTTACGATATTGAAACGGATAGCGAAGTTTATAAACAAGGGGTTTACTTGGCGGATGCCATAGAAGATTTTGCATCGCCCGAAACCATGGTAGCAGCGGTACACAAAACCGTTAAAGAGTACATCAACCGGAACAAATTGGTGACCATGATAGGAGGGGAGCATTCCATTTCCATTGGGGCCATAAGAGCTTTCAACGAATGTTTTGAAGATTTTACCGTGCTTCAGATTGATGCACATGCCGATTTGCGCAAAGAATATGGAGGCACTAAATACAATCATGCCTGTGCCTTATATGAAGCCAACGAGACCACAAATTTGGTACAAGTAGGTATTCGCAGTATGGATCATGCCGAGACCTTGGTGATGGACAGGGACAAGGTGTTCTTTGCCCACGAAATGGTTTCCGATGATTTTTGGATGGATTCCGCCCTCGATTTAATGACGGACAATGTGTACATCACTTTTGATTTGGATGCTTTCGACCCATCCATATTGCCATCAACCGGAACACCGGAGCCAGGCGGACTCTTGTGGTACGAAACCCTTGAATTTTTACGAAGAGTTTTTAATGAAAAGAATGTTGTTGGTTTCGATATTGTGGAATTGTGTCCAAATGATGTCGATAAATCATCAGATTTCTTGGCAGCAAAGCTCTACTACAAAATGTTGAGCTATAAATTTTCAGAAAACAACGATTTCACGGAATAAAGATTTGAAGCAACTACACAGTCTTCGAAAATTCCAAAAACATAGTAATTACAATGAGTAACAAAGGAGAAATATCACAATTTATACAAAAATACTTTTTGCACTTTAACTCTGCCGCTTTGGTGGATGCGGCCAAAGGCTACGAAGAGCAATTGAACAAGGGGTCCAAAATGTTGGTTTCCTTGGCTGGGGCGATGAGTACGGCCGAATTGGGCAAAATATTTGCGGAAATGATCCGTACTGATAAAGTTCATATTATATCTTGCACAGGGGCCAATCTCGAAGAGGATTTAATGAACCTGGTAGCACACTCCCACTACAAAAGAGTGCCCAACTACAGGGATTTGACCCCACAAGAAGAGTGGGACCTTTTGGAAAAAGGTCTAAACCGAGTAACTGACACCTGCATTCCCGAAGAAGAAGCCTTTAGAAGGCTGCAAAAACACATTTACGACATTTGGAAAGAGGCAGAGGCCAATGGAGAGCGTTATTTTCCGCATGAGTTTATGTACAAACTCCTGCTTTCGGGTGTTTTGGAGCAGTACTACGAAATAGACATAAAGGATTCTTGGATGTATGCGGCAGCAGAAAAAAACTTGCCCATTGTGGTCCCCGGTTGGGAAGATAGCACCATGGGTAACATTTTTGCCAGCTACGTGATCAAAGGCGAACTTAAGGCCAGTACCGTAAAATCCGGTATTGAGTATATGACTTTTTTGGCCGATTGGTATCAGAAAAACTCGGAAAACGGTATTGGGTTCTTCCAAATTGGTGGAGGTATCGCAGGAGATTTCCCTATTTGTGTGGTACCGATGCTCTATCAAGACTTGGAACAGACAGAAACGCCATTTTGGAGCTATTTTTGCCAAATCAGTGATTCCACTACAAGTTACGGGTCATACTCCGGAGCCGTTCCCAACGAGAAAATCACTTGGGGCAAATTGGATATTGACACACCCAAATTTATTGTAGAATCGGATGCGACCATTGTGGCGCCTTTGATTTTTGCTTATCTATTAGACATGTAGCCATGAGAAAAGGACAAATACCAGTTTTAAAACGAGTGATAGTAGACTACAAAAAGTTGGATAAAAACATGCTCAATCTTCTTGTGGAAAAATTTCCCGATGGATACGATGATGATGACATTGTTACCTACCGGAACGCCAATAATGAGGTAGTTGAGTGTGTTGAGGTCCGTACCGAAGACACCGCCTATTTGGTAAAAGTTAGCAAACGTTTGGTGATGGCCATGGAGGATTTTGATGATTCGGACAACGATGATAGCGAAGACTCAGATTTGGATACCGATGAGCTTGAGGCTTCGGAAGAAGAATAATGTTAACTCGAAACACATTTTGCCAAAAAGTGGTCATTTCGAGTGGTTTTTTGAACCTAAGTTCAAAAAAATGTATCGAGAAATAGACCTTGTTCTCGACCTGCCACCGGCAGGCAGGTACTTTTTCCTAAAGGAAAAAATTCGAACTGACTGGTTTTAATCATATTAATAGCTTACCAAAATGGAATCAAAGGCAATGGCTCTGCACTTGGCAGCGAGTATCAATATCCCAGCTTGCAGGAAAGCTTTGGTCAAGGAACTTGTTTATGGTGATAGGGATGAACTTTTTTATTCCGATGCATCACGTTACCTTTATGTCTTCAGATACGGTGTTATATCCTTTTTTGGATACAGTGAGGCGGACATAAGCCAACTTTTGGGCGAAATCAAGCCTTTTGGCAAGGAATGGAAGGAATCCTACATCACTGAAACCATGGATATGGAATTGGTGAACGATCAGGAAGAAGCAATCATTGACCATGATAAGGTAATATTGCCAGAATCCAATGTAGAAGGCATTCGTTTGGCATTGTTGCATTTGTCGCAATCTGTGGCCCTGGATTATTTTGAGGGACTATCGGAAGAGGCCATGAAAGAAACCCGACAGCATACCACATATTTGGAGCAAAAAGGAAAGTTGGACATAGGAGGGAAAAAGTTGAAAAAACATATCGCCAAAGTATTGAACATTAACAATCAAATTTCCGAAAACCTCTATATTTTTGATTCCCACGAAGTAGTTTGGGAAGATTTGGAGCTCGACCGATTGGACAAAGGTTTAAAACAAATCTTTGACCTAAAGGAAAGGTACCGAAATATAAAGGAACAGGGCAATGTGATCAAGGAAAACCTCAGTCTGTTCATGAATATTATGGACCATAGGGAAAGTAGCAGGCTTGAGTGGATTATTATTATCTTGATTTTGGTCGAGGTTGTGGACCTGTTCATTATGCGATTAATTAGTTAAATACATATTTGTTTTGAACGATTTTAAAATTTTGGGCAGCGAAGAATGGTGCCAGTTTGATGATTTGAGAATTCCGGCCATAAAGGCCAGAGTAGATTCCGGAGCAAAAACATCATCCATTCAAGCCAGTAAGATTAAAATTTTTAACAAAGGCCTCGAAGAATGGGTACGTTTTGAGGTAAACCCGGTTCAAGACAATAGAAGTATATCCATCTTGTGTCAGGCCAAGTTGGTCGATGTGCGTAGCGTAAAAAGTTCGCAAGGCATTGCAGAGGAACGTCCCGTAATCAAGACCAATGTAAATATTTCGGGCAATGTCTATGAAATTGAACTTACCCTGGCCAATAGAGACACCATGGAGTATCGAATGTTGCTTGGTCGTGAGGCGATCAATGGACGATATTTGGTAGACCCATCCCAAAGTTTTGTGCAGGGAGATATTTCCGATGAGGACCTTGAGCAAAAGTACCAACCCTTCACTACGGAGAAAAAAGGACTTCGATTGGGGTTGTTGGCCAGTAACCCAAACCTGTACAGCAACAAAAGAATTATTGAGGCAGGCGAGATGCGGGGCCATAAAGTGGTTTTTTTGAATGTGGAGCACGTTTACATGAAATTGGATGCCGCAACTCCCGAGATTAGATACCGTGGCGGAAACATTTTGGATAAGTTCGATGCCGTGATTCCAAGAATTAAACCCGCCGTTACTTTTTACGGTTGTGCTCTTTTAAGGCAGTTTGATACATTGGGGGTGTATTGTTTAAACTCTGCTGACTCCATTGGTAGATCTAGGGACAAGCTTTTTGCATCACAATTGTTCTCCAAAAACGATATTCATATACCCACTACGGGCTTTGCCAAATCCCCGATGGATACCAAAGACCTTATTCGTATGGTAAGTGGAGCCCCGCTCATAATTAAATTGTTGGAGAGCACCCAAGGAAAAGGGGTGGTCTTGGCCGAAACCAATAAAGCGGCGGAGAGTGTGATCAACGCTTTTAAAAGTGTACAGACCAACATTTTGGTACAAGAGTTCATCAAAGAAGCCAACGGGCACGATATTCGTTGTTTTGTAGTGAACGGAAAAGTGGTGGCCTCCATGCAACGTACTGCAGAAAAAGGAGAGTTTAGGGCCAATATCCACCAAGGTGGGGCAGCATCAAAAGTTAAGATAACCCCAGAGGAGCGAAAATTGGCCATTAAATCTGCAAAGGTCTTTAATTTGGATGTTGCAGGGGTTGACCTTATCCGGTCTAACAAAGGCCCCTTGCTTTTGGAGGTGAATTCTTCACCGGGGCTTCAAGGAATTGAAAATACTACGGGAAAGGATATTGCCAATGTGATGATAGAGACTATCGAGAAAAAATTGAAATATAAGCAATAAGGCCACTGATTTTACTCAATTATTTGAAATTCAAATAATTATCTATTTTTAGATATATTTTCCTACACAAGGCTCCAAAAATCCAAATATAAATTGAAAACGGGCATCCGTAAACGGAGAAGCCCCATTGGTTAATTGTACCCCTTCCAAATCAAAGGACAATAGTATGTTTGTTCCAGTTAACGCAAAGCTTTACAGCTTGAGTTAAAACCTTAAGAATAGGATGGGGTGATTATAGGGTACTATGTGTTCTTTACCTAATATCTTATTTATAACAAGGTTTACGTTGCTCCAAGGGGTTTTTGAGGTTGAGCCCCTTGGTTGTAACGGTTTTCTAAGATCAAATTATGTTCCCATAAATTTGACCTACTTTTTCGGAAAGGAGCCGTTTTTACGGCTCCTTTTTATTTGGGAAAGATTTAAAATACGGCAAAGAGTCGAATCATTCACAATTGTTCACATCTTTTAAGAAAACATAAAAACGGCATGGTGTAAGGTTTTGGACAAAAAACCTACTTTTGTAAAGTAACATTTCAGGAAGAAGATTTATGTCAGAACAAGTGGAAAGAATCAAAACATTGATCATTGGATCAGGACCAGCCGGTTATACCGCGGCCATTTATGCCTCTAGGGCAGATTTAAAACCAGTAATGTACACCGGAATGGAGCCCGGTGGGCAATTGACCACTACTACCGAAGTGGATAATTTCCCAGGCTATCCAGAAGGTATCGATGGCCCAACCATGATGATGCAGTTGCAACAGCAGGCAGAAAGGTTTGGTACCGAGGTGAGAATTGGTATGGTAACCGCTGTGGAACTTAGTGATGAGGTTGGTGGAATACATAAAATTACAGTCGACGATTCCACCCAATTGGAAGCTGAAACCGTGATAATCTCAACAGGAGCTTCCGCCAAGTACTTGAATATACCAAGCGAGCAGCGACTAAGGGGCGGTGGAGTATCGGCCTGTGCGGTTTGCGACGGTTTTTTCTATAAAGGTCAGGATGTGGCCATTGTGGGAGCTGGGGATACTGCGGCAGAGGAAGCATCCTATTTAGCCAATATATGCACAAAAGTGACCATGTTGGTTCGTAAAGACTACATGCGGGCTTCCAAAGCCATGCAGCATCGTGTAAATAGTTTGGACAATATTGAAATCCGATACAATACCGAAATAGATGAAGTTTTGGGAGAACAGGTTGTGGAAGGTGTTCGTGTGGTGAACAATCAAACTGGTGAGAAAGAAGAAATACCAGTTACAGGATTGTTTATCGCCATTGGGCATAAACCTAATACCGATATATTTAAGGGACAATTGGATATGGACGAAACAGGCTACATTATTACTCAGCCAAAATCTACCAAAACAAACAAACCAGGTGTTTTTGCCAGTGGCGATGCGCAGGATAAAATATACCGACAGGCGGTTACTGCTGCAGGAACTGGATGTATGGCCGCTTTGGATGCAGAGCGTTACTTGGCTTCGGTAGAGAGCAAAGAAGTATTGGCATCATAAGTAGTAGTTTGTACTAAAAATTTAAAAGGCACTGAAACTTCAGTGCCTTTTTTGTTGATTGTAACTCAATCAATCCGCTTGTAATTTTCTGAAAAAGTTCTGTTGCCATCCGAGTCAACTGTAATTTGGCTGAATGTATTTTCTTTTAAGATGAGCTCAAAAGTGAAGTTTCGCATGGTATCCAGAGCTTTCATCATCTCGTCGTCACCATACTCAATTACCTCGATCAATGAGCTGTCCGTTATTTTGTATGAACCATAGCCAAATCTACCGTTAGGGTCGTCCGGTACATATCGGGTCCACATAATCTTTTCTTTGGAATACATTTTAACCTGTCTGTAACCATCAGATTTTATTATGGTATCTATAACATTTTCTCCGTCATAGTTATAAAAACTTTGTAGTTCCCAAGTACCTTCAATAGTAGGACTGTTGGGTTTTTGTCCATTAAAACTTCCTGTAAGCAAGAAAACAAGAATAATAGTGAAAAGTAAAACTGATTTTTTCATAATGCTCTACTTTTAAAAGTGTTAGAATATTTAAAAGATAGCAATAATTTTTGTAAAAATTAAGAATTTAGACTCAAAATGTTAATATTTTGTCAAGCTAAAGTGCTATGGAGGAGAATTTTTTTACACTAAAAAGTCTGGTAAAAAAACGTATTTTTTAAAAGGTTTGCCAAGGATTTAAAAATTATTGACTGAATGGAGTTAATATTTATGAATTAAACATTTTTTGGATTAAATGTTTGATTTGTAAAAAAAATTAAACAAATTTCGGGTCTATTAACACAAACTTTAGTAATGAGAAACATTTATTTGACAATTATTGCAGTGTTTTCTTGTGTTGCTGCATTTGGTCAGACCGTTACTGGTACAGTGTCCGATACTTCGGGTACACCTTTGCCCGGCGTGACCATTGTGGTAAGTGGCACAAACACCGGAACAACTACAGATTTTGATGGAAACTATTCCATTAGCGCCTCTAGCGGGCAGATCTTGAGATTTTCTTATTTGGGAATGAAACCAAAAGAAGTTACCGTAGGTACTCAAACGACTATCAATGTGTCTTTGGAAGAAGATGCAGAACAATTGGGGGAGGTTGTGGTTACTGCTTTGGGCATTTCGAGGGATAAAAAGTCGCTGGGTTATGCTACACAAGAGGTCGATGGAGATAATTTTAATTTGACCAATGAGCAAAATGTTTTGGGATCCCTTTCCGGACGAGTTGCCGGGGTACAGGTAACTGGAGCTTCCGGGGCTAGTATGGGAGGTACCCAGAAAATCAAAATTAGAGGTGTGAACTCCATTAGTGGAGGAGACCAACCGTTAATTGTTATTGATGGAACCCCAATTTCCAACGCTAATTTCTCTGGGAGTGACCAAGCGGATTATGGAAACCTTGCGCAGGACATCAACCCAGCAGATATTGAATCTGTGAATGTATTGAAAGGGCCAGCTGCTTCTGCATTGTATGGAATCAGGGGGCAGTTCGGGGTTATAATGATTACTACCAAAAAGGGCAAAAAAGGAGTCAAAGACGTTAATGTACAGATTTCATCTTCTGTTTCATTGGAATCCACATATAATTTTATCCCCTTACAAAATATGTACGGGGGCGGTTCCAGTCAGACCTTTAGAGTACTGGATAATGGCCAACCATTTGTAGATATGAGTGTAGATGAAAGTTGGGGGCCTTTAATGGACGGTACTCCTGTTCGCCATGTTTTCAGTTTCTATCCTCAGGATCCTGAATATGGGCAACTTAGGCCATTTGTGCCACAGCCCAACAATGTTAAAGATTATTACAGGACAGGTGCAACCTACAACAATAGTGTGTCCGTTACCGGAGGAAATGAGAATACATCTTTCCGCCTAAGCGCAAATGACACACGTATTGAAGGCGTTGTCCCAAATACATATCTCAATAGAAATAACATTGGTTTGAGTGCAAGTTTAAACTTGAATGAAAAGGTAACTGTTTCCAGCAATATGAACTATGCCAGAAATGAAGGCCAGCGTCCAGGCCAAGGTTCCGAATATGGGGCAAGTTACATGGTACAATGGTTCCAGCGTAATTTGGATATGAATAGATTGAGGGATTATCAATACGATGACGGGACATTTTTACATTGGAACTTGAGCCGTCCAGATTCAGAATCCGGCCAGATTTCTGATTTTGATCCGCTCTATTGGAACAACCCTTATTTTGAAGTTTATGAAAACAACAGCAACGATAGACGAGATCGTTTCTTTGGAGATATAGGCATTTCGTACAAGATTTTACCGGAATTGGAAGTCAGTGGATTCATCCGTTCGGATATGTATACCCAAAACATAGAAAATAGATCGGCTTTTGGCGGTAGGAGAGTTCCTTCCTATTCCGTTGGAAAATATCAGAACAGGGAGTTCAATTACGAATTTTTGGCACAATACAAAAAGTCATGGGGAGATTTTTCTTTTGATGGCAGTATAGGTGGCAATATATATGACCGACGTTATTCGTATCTCTCAATGAGCACGGTCGGCGGACTTTCAACACCAGGCTTCTACAATATTGATGCATCAATAGATAGACCCAATACCACTTCTTATCTTTTGGAAAAACAAATACGTAGCTTGTATAGTTTGGTTTCATTCGGATACGATGGAACTTATTTTATAGATGCATCCATACGAAACGATAATTCGTCCGCATTGCCAGAGGATAATAATTCATATTGGTATCCTTCTTTATCAGGAAGTATTGTTTTTAGTGAATTGTTGAATTGGGAACCGTTGTCGTTCGGTAAGATCAGGGCCAGTTATGCGCAGGCAGGATCAGATTTGAATCCGTATCAGACCAGTACCGTTTATGGTGTGGGAACAGTGTACAATGGCATAAATACACTGTATGTGCCGGACAATTTGAACAATCCCAATATAAAACCTTCTTTTTCAAATTCTTTTGAGGCAGGAATTGAATTGGATTTTTTCAAAAATCGATTGGGCTTTGACTTTACTTATTATGAGCAAAAGAACAAGGATCAGATTATAAGTTTGGATGTTTCAGGAACCAGTGGGTATAATTCCAGTATCATCAATGCAGGTTTGATTCAGAACAATGGTTTTGAACTATCGGTAAATGCCAACCCCATTAGATCCAACTTCTTTTCATGGGATTTTACCTTTAACATCAATAAAAATGAAAGTGAAGTTGTGGAACTCGCACCGGGCATAGATGTTTATACCTACGATTCCACTACCTACTCAAGCGTTACAAGTTATTTGAACTCCTACGAAGGAAAGCCGTTCGGTAGTTTGGTAGGGCAAGCGTATGAAAGGGATGAAGCTACGGGGATGATATTACTTGGTGATGATAACATGCCGTTGTATACCGATGCCACGCACGACTTTGGTTCGGTATTGCCAGATTTTAACGGAGGAATTCAAAATAATTTTAGGATAGGCCAATTCAATATTGCAGCAATGATTGATTTCCAAGGTGGAGGACAGTTCTTCAGTAGATCAAAAATGTTGTCCGTAAGAACAGGCCAAGATGCCTTGACAGTAGCCACAAATGATAACGGTATGAACGTGAGGGATGCCGTTGAAGATGGGGGCGGGGTTAAGGTCACCGGGATTTCTGAATTGACAGGGGAGGAAGTAACAGCATATGTGGACGCCCGTTCCTATTATAGAAATGTGGTCGGTAGAAGAATTTATGAGGAATGGTTGTATGATGCATCCTTTATAAAATTAAGGGAGGTAAGGGTTCAATATAACTTGGGTGATAAGATTATGAATAAATTACCTTTTAAAACAATGAGCCTTTCATTTATAGCGAGAAACCCCTACATGATTTGGCAAAAAGCTCCAAGGGGCATAAACCCATCAGAGATTTCAACAGGGGCCCAGTCCATAAGTTGGTACGAGTCAGGCCAATTACCTTCGGTAAGATCGTATGGTCTTAACCTAAACGTAACATTTTAAAAGGATATAAGATGAAGAAGATATATATAATAGTTTTGTCAGCTTTTTTAGGGGTAAGTTGCAGCGATTTTGATGAGGATATCAATCAGAACCCCAACCTTCCGAATCAGGCATCGGGAACACAGCTTATTGCCCAGGCACAACTTTCACTGCCAGGTTTGAGTTCATCCCCACAAGGAGAATTTATGGCACAGTACTTGGCCGAGACCCAATACGTAGGTGCTTCCCTTTACCCTGAACAGAGTACCAGTTTTTATGGATGGTATTATGGTCCATTGGCAGATTTGGAAGCAGTTTTGAATTCCGAGGAACTCAATGGTAACGATGGGCCCGTAAACAATCAAATTGCGGTGGCCAAGATTCTAAAAGCCTATTATTTTTGGAATATAACCGACCGATGGGGAGATGTTCCCTACAAAGAAGCATTACAGGGAGTTGATAATTTCACCCCAGTGTATGACTTACAGGAATCCATTTATGAAGATTTGTTTGCAGAACTAAAGGAAGCTGTAGATCTAATTGAAAGCGGTAGCATAGCCAATGACATTATTTATAATGGAGACATGGAAAAATGGCGTAAACTGGCGAACTCCATTAGAATGCTTATGGCCCTCCGTCTTTCGGAAGTTGCACCTGCCGTAGCCCAAGCGGAATTCAATGATGCTATGGAAGATGGCGTTTTGGAGTCAAATGACGATAATCTTGTGTTTCAGCATTTGGCAGAAGCCAACAACCAAAACTATTGGTACGGACAAATTGTGAACCAAAATAGGGAATGGTGGGCCCTTACAGAAAATCTGGTTGCAGAAATGCAGCCCGTTGATGACCCCAGACTTCCAGTTTATGGAAACTTGACGAGAAACTCGGGGGAATATATTGGATTGCTTTTCGGTGAAGAGGAGAATATTGGAACAGAAGAATATTCGTTGTTGGGAGATGCTATTTATGCGCAGGACGCCCCTGTTCATTTGCTTACTTATGCCCAAATCCTTTTTGCAATGGCAGAAGCTGCCACTCCTGAAAGAAGTTGGATAGCTGGAGATGCAGCTTCTTATTATGAGATGGCAGTCGAGCAATCCATATTGCAATGGACAGGAAGCACGGACGGTGCAGCAGAATTTTTGGCGCAACCTGGGGTCACCTATGATGATTCTATGGCTATAGAACAAATAGCCACTCAACGTTGGGTTCATTTGTTTATGTTCGGTTATGAAGCTTGGGCCGAATGGAGAAGAACGGGCTTTCCTGATATCATGGTCTCACCGAATGGTGTTGAGGTACCTTTAAGATTAAGTTATCCGGATAACGAAGCCTTTAACAATGAAACCAATTATAATGATGCGGTACAGCGTCAATTTGGAGGAGACGACAGCATTCATAAGCCACTTTGGTGGGATCAATAAATTAACACGTTTATCATAAAAATTAAAGGCCATCCAATTTGGATGGCCTTTATATTTATAGGTTCATACAATATTAAAAAACATTCTCCTTGGTCAGGTACAATAACCCTTCCCCCGTTTCATTTAAAATTCGCTTGGTACGTAGGTAGCGGTTGTAATTGTATGCATCAAAATTTTCGGCGTTTTTATCCATACTACTAATATGGACATTGCCCGCTGAGTGAATGAATTCGTTGTTTCCAATCCACATCCCCACATGGACAACCCGTTCTGGACTTGATTCTGTGGCTTTTCTTCCAAAAAAGAGCAAATCCCCTGGAACGAGCTTGTCAAACTCCTTTGAGTCATCTACCAAAATCCCTTCATGTATCTGTTGAGACGCATCACGAGGTATAATGATCCCATTCATAAAATAAACGGTTTTGGTAAAACCACTGCAATCAACACCTTTTGTAGAAGTCCCTCCCCACAAATATGGTACACCGATCATGGTTTTGGAGGTCTTGACCAAAGCTTCCATGGAAAAGGGCAATGTGGATTTCCAATCCATATAGGGCAATGCCTCTGATTTGGATACAAAAGCATTTCTTCCATCAGGGTATTTTACCTGGTAAAAATTGTCTTCATCTGCCATTAGACTGAAAATGTTTCCGGCTACAACATCAGAAACTACCTCTGAAGTTGCGTCCGCTTTCGAATGGGATTTACCATAAGTGCTTGTATAGATCAATTTTTCTGAAGCTTGCCATGCGTCAAACTCAGCTTTGTTCATTACCTCGATACCGCCGCTATCCACCCATCCCAAGTAGTTGTCCGGGGTTTGTATTTGATACCAGTTTCTTTCTTTTTGATACACATTGATGGGCATTCCCATAGTCCCTTGCGTAACCATTTCGGCCGAATGCGAAGGGTTAGACCTTAAATTGGCCACCGAAAGTTTGATGACACCATAAATTTTACCTTCCAAGTCAGAGGCAGGGAGCACTTCAATACTATCCGAATAAGCAATTTGTTGGGACTCCAATTCTTGATGCAGGGCATCCAGAGCATCGGGAAGATTGGTTTTGCCCGTTAAGGTATATCCTTTGACATTTTCTTTTGATTGAATGTCAAAAAGAGCCACTCGCTTATCCGGGGCATAGGTTTCCCGAACGGAAGAAATCATTTGATCTACCTTATTTGGCTCTGTGCTTTGCTCTGTTTTACAGGCTGAAAAAATAAGGACAACCAACAAAAACAGGTAAACCCTATTATTTTGGAAAGATGGAAACTTCATAAAATAATAATGTTACTTTATTTAATGCTTGCAAAATAACCAATTTATGAGATATAATGATCAACCCAAGAGGGTGTTCAAACAATTGGCCAATTGTAGCACATCCTCTTTTTTATGATAAGCGCTCCATACAAAACGGCTCACAATAGGGCCATTGTCATCAGGATAATTGAAATTGGTAAAAACAAAACCACTTTTGTTTAAAGATGATACCACCTCTGTATTTTGGAATTCAAAAGTGGGATGTCCTTCCATATGGGTGAAAAAGGACGGTGTTTCTAGTATGGATTTAAAATAACGGTAGTTGTCCCTAAGTTTTTCCAAGCGCTCCGAATATATTTCTTTGGCATCCAATAGCGTTGCCATAAAAGCAGGAGATGCAGGGCTTGCCCCTCCATAAAAAGGAGTGGATTCCAACATTTGTATGTCCTCTTTAGCGCCAAAAACAGCCCCTGCCTGTATGCCCAATGCCTTGCCCAACGAACAACAAACCATAAGTTTGGCGGGTTGAAGAGCTTTGAGCATACGATAACAACCATTTCCGTTGTCGCCCACGATTCCGATGCCATGGGAATCGTCTCCGATTAAAATCACCTTATCCAAAGAGAGGTTCCTTAAACTTTTGAAATTTGGAAATTGTTCACCCGAAAAATCAATAGTGTCAAAAAGTACAACGGGCATCAGTTGGTTTTTGGCAATTTCTTTTGATACCAGCTGCTCCAATTCCTCCCAACCTTTGGTTTTAATTATCCTACTGGTGCAAAGTGCGGCATGGGCATATGGTGCGGCAATTACGGTATGTCCTTTCTCTATTAGGGTCTGAACCACCAATTGTGCCGCCAAATAACCGCTGGACATGGTCAAACAACGTTCACTGCCCGCCCAGTTAGCCAAATAATTTTCAGCTTCTTCGTAAACACCCAGTTTTACATTGGATTTTCTGGAAGCACCATAATGCATTCCATACTTGGAGACATTTTTTAAGTACAGCTCCTTGAAAGGGGCGTAGTTTTGTAAACCTAAATAGGAGGTGCCCCCAAAATATAAATGTGGTTTACCATCAATCAATATCTCTCTATCGGGTATACTTTGAATTTGGTAAGCCATTATAGCAGTTCTATTCCGCTTCCTGGTAGTTCAGGAAAAATTACTTTACCGTTTTCCAAAATCTCCACGCCTTTTGCAATATCACCTTTTAGGAGCATGGCACCATCCATGTCCACATAATCAAGCTGGGGCAAAAGTTGGGCAATGGCAGAAATTCCAACGGTAGATTCCGTCATACATCCGACCATGAGTTGCAGCCCCAATTCCTTACCTTTTTTGATCATACGCCTGGCAGGTGTCAATCCTCCACATTTTGTCAATTTAATATTGATACCATGAAAATAAGGGCCACATTGTTCTACATCGCTTTCCACAATGCAGCTTTCATCGGCAATAATGGGAAGTGCGGATTGCTCTTTAACCATGGCCATTCCCTCCCAATTATCGGCCTTCAACGGCTGTTCCAAAAATTCTACCCCCAGTTCTTTTAATAAAGGGGCATTTTTAATAGTTTCTTCTGGACCCCATGCACAATTGGCATCAATTCGAAAAATACTGTTCGTATGTTTTCTGAGTTCGCGTACAATGGCAACATCGTCGGAGGTTCCCAACTTAATTTTGTAAACGGGCCAAGGTTTTTTTTGGAGTTTGGCCACCATTTTCTCGATGGTATCAATACCAATGGTGTAATTGGTGATGGGGTACTTGTCCGTATTGGTGCCCCAAATTTCGTAAAGGGGTTTTCCTTTTAGTTTTCCATAAAGGTCGTTTGCCGCCAAATCCAAGGCGCAAAGGGTAAATTTATGGAGGTTGAGGGACTCTAAATGCTCGTAAAAGTTCTCAGGTGTTTCAAAGGTGTACCCTTCAATTTGATTTCTTACAGCTTCTATTTCGGCCATCATCCCCTCAATGGTTATTTTATAATAGGGGTTGGATGTGGCTTCGCCATAACCTGTTTGCCCATTAAGCGACAAACAAACGATAAGGGTGTCCTGTTCATCCCTGGATTCTCTGGAAATGGTGAAAGTGTGGGCTAGTTGAAGTGTGTACTTTTTTAAAGTTATCTGCATGAGTTTTCCATAATTGCGTCTTGCTAATATAGGGCTTCATACAAACATATTATAAACAAAAGCCCACCTAAAATTAAGCGGGCCTTTGCATATGTAAAGGGAATTGGATTAATATTTACGAACGCTTCCCGAAACGGATTTTTTGGTCTGCACACTTGCCTCGCCTGTATATTTAATATCCGCTCCGCTGCTTGCGTCTGCCACCAAGGATTCCGAAACATTTACGGAAATATCGGCACCACTGCTGGCATCTGCGTTACATCTTTTTACGATCAGGTCTTGTGCTTTAATATCCGAACCGCTACTGGCGTCGGCAAACAGTGCATCTGCCTGACCAGAAACCTTGATGTCGGCACCGCTGCTGGCATCTGCAGATACTTCGCCCGCCACAACCTCTACATGTAGATCGGCACCACTACTAGAGTCAAGTTCAATGTTTTCTGCCTTTATCACATTTTGGGCGATAAGGTCGGCACCACTGGAACTCTCCAATGCCGTAATTTCTGGTAGGGTCACATAAACGTTCTTGGTGGCTCTTCCAATGTTTTCAATGGCATGGATTTTAAGTCTTCCATCCTTAATATCGGTTCCGATAAGGTCAATAATGTTCTCATCTGCCTCTACCGAAATGTTGAAATCGGAGCCTTGCGTTACGAATACATCAATTCCTTCGGAAGCGGATACGATGTCAAAATCCTCTTTTACATCACGGCTTTCTTCTACGATTTCGCCGTTGCCTGTTTTTCCATTGCCGAAGTTCATATCCATCATGCATGAGGATGCAAAGAGAGATAGGAGTGCGGCGATTGCTAATCTTGCTAGTGTTGTCATGATTGTTGTTTTTTTATGCTCAGCTTGGTTGAGTATCTCTCAGCTAGACTGGGCATCTATTATTGATTGATTTATGATTTAGTTGTGATCGATACTGAAATTAATCAGCTTAAATGTCCTGTTTTGTATGTGTTATTGGAATTTAAAAATGCCCAATTGTAGAAAATCGTTCCCCAATTGTAATTTTTGGTTTATGCCTTTTCCTTTATTTATCTGCGTTTTATTACACCACCATTTGATAGATCCGACTTGATTATAGGTTTACCTGTATAAAAAATAGTTCCTCCATCCTTTACTGTGCCGTTAAGGAGTGTGCCGACTTGTGCGGTTATTTTTCCACCTCCGTAGACGATGGCGAACAGGGAATCGACAGGTGTTGATGCCATTTCAAGATTTCCTCCACTTTTTACAGTGCATTTGAGAATTTCTATTGGGGCAAAACCATCCTCTATTTTGAGCGACCCGCCTCCACTTAACTGAATATCATCAAAATTTGGAGTCCCAATATGGATTTCGACATGGCAGTTGTCTGAGTGGTTGTCCTTGCTCGAAATGTGCAAGGCTTTTGATGAAACGTCGGCATCGATCTTTTCCACACAACTTTTTTTGCCTTTCAACTGCAATTTGGTTGCCGAAGTAGGGTGCAGATAGATGTTTCCTCCTGTCGTAACAATCAAACTGTTAAAAGGTGGGATAGATCTCTCTTCTTTTACAACATCTTTGTTCCCGGAAGAAGAATTGTCTTGTGCTTTGCAGGACGGTACTGCAATGAGACTGAACAGAATTATGGGTAATAAAATAAACTTTATCATGTCGATTTTTTTATAGGATTACAGGGTACTGGCCTGTCTAGTTTTTTGCTTTGACTTTTACCCCATCCTCGTTGATCTTCATCTCAAAGGAATCTTGATTGTCTTTAATGTCGATGTCAATGCCATCTTCATTGATGATGATTTTACCGTTACCATCTCTATCCTCGTCATCGTCTTCTGGGCAATCCAAACATTGCAACTCTCCGTCATCACCCATCAACCAGTGTTGCCCTGCCATACCACTTCTGTAAAACCCTTGGTCATTGTCAATTCCCCGCCCAATGTATCTGCTTGTGGAATCATCAAAATATACCGTCATATTTTCTGGAACATAAATGGTAATGGTCACTTCTTGGTTTCTAGCTTTGTTAGATGTCTCGGTGGTCAGATATTTGTCCAGTACAATTTCATTGCCATCAACCGTGTAGGTATATTCAATGTTCCTTGCACGGTCACGGGCTGCTGGAGTAGAGCTACCATCTGCATCTTTTCTAATATTAATGCTGATGGAATCGGTATCCGACTTTCTGATTTTGATATCGACTTCGTCGGACATCAGCACACGGTTGTCATTTTCATCATAACCAAAGGTCATCCTTCCAAAATGAATATCATCCCTGTCATATTCCATGTAAGCATCTTTCATTGTAATAATCAAGGTGTCGGAAGGAATTTCCAAAGCCGGTTCGGTCCTATCGTTTACACTTCCAGTATAAGAGAACTCAGCAGCTTGGCGTATTCCAAATACAATCAACAGTCCTACGGAAATCAACCAAAGGCCCAACAGGGAGAATTTGGCAATGTTTCCGATGGATTTAAGGTTGTTCACCAATATCTTCAAACCTAAATATAACAGGAAGAAGAACGGAATCCCTACGGCAAAGAACAATAAGATGGATACCACCCAAACCGGTGCTCCAGAGGTGTTGACGATCTCATAAAAATCTATTCCAGGTACATGTACTGCATCGAACATGCCCACGGTGAACAGTCCAAAGAACAATCCTACCAATGTAGATGCACCGATGATGATCAACAAAATGCCTATGAACTTGCCGAATACCTTAAAGAGGAACAGAATAATGTCCCCGATGGTATCAAAAAAGGTCTTGGAGCTGCTTTTGACCTTGTTGCCCACTTTATCGTAGTCAACACTTTTTACTTTTTCCGCAACATCATCAAACCCCTCTTTAACTTTGCGTTCTATATTGCTGATGTTGACGGGCTCCCCCCGCATATCCAATTTTTGGGAGGTTGTTGCGGCTTCGGGCACCAAAATCCAAAGTAGGATATAGGCGATAAGTCCAAAACCACTGGTGAATACGGCCAATAGAATGAATATGAGTCTAACCCATAGCGCGTCTATGCCCAAGTAATGCTCCAGACCGGCACATACACCACCAATATATTTATGGTCTATGTCCCTGTACAGTTTTTTGCCTTTCCCTGTGGATTCTGCATAGGCCTTTTTGGGTTCGTCCTCAAAAATGTCCTCGTCCACCATGTAATCTTCGGGCTGCCCCATAACATCGATTACCTGGTCTACTTCCTTATGCGTGATCACTTGCCGTTCGTTCTCCATTTTCTCGAGGAAGAGCTCGGCAATCCTAGCTTCTATATCGGCAATAATTTCATCGCTTCCCTTGGTACCTGAAAAGGAACGTTTTATGGATTCCAAGTACCGTCTCAGCTTGTTATACGCATCGTCGTCTATATGGAAGAGCGTATTTGCTAAATTTATATTTACTGTCTTGTTCATTTTTTGATTTTATTTTGTGTTGGTTACCAGATTGACTGCGTTTCTAAGTTCGTCCCAGGTGCCATTGAGTTCGTTTAGGAACAACTGGCCTGTTTCCGTGAGGGCATAATATTTACGGGGCGGCCCCGATGTGGACTCTTCCCAACGGTAGTTGAGCAATCCCGCGTTCTTTAGCCTTGTGAGCAAAGGGTATATGGTACCTTCCACTACTAACATCTTAGCGTCCTTTAAGGCTCCCAGAATTTCTGAGGCATACTTGTCGTCATCCTTAAGGATGGACAGAATGCAATACTCCAGAACCCCCTTGCGCATCTGTGCTTTTGTGTTTTCTATGTTCATAACTTCATGGTTCTATTAAATTAACTGTTCGTTTTTGTTCTGCCAAACTTTGTTTGGCAACGTTTCCACTCCATTCCCCCGAATTGGGCAGGGGAGTGGAAACGGTTTTTTGATTGATGATTGACCCTTCGACTGCGCTCAGGGCAGGTTGATTTTTTTCGTTTTTTGATTGATGGTTAAACTCCGATTTTTTTGATTGATGATGATTATGGCGGAGGTGATTAAGCTCCTTATATATATATTATTTGATGAATTTTATGGTGAATGGATATTTAAAATATTCCCCTTCATTGGTTCTGATGGTGGCCAAAATGGTGAAAACAATGTTCACAATGCCCAAGGCAACCTGCAAAAAACCAGATATTCCTACGGGCCAAATAAGTCGTCCCAATCTAAAATCGTCACTATCTATATGAAAGTTCAGATTGTTCAAATCGCTCAAGTCGTGGAACCCAAAAAAGTTCCAATCGAACAGGTCTGGCCAAAACCCAATAAAGAATGGAATAGTGATCAAACCTGCTACAATGGAATAGAGTAACATGCTAATTTGAAAATTAAGTGCTTGTTTACCATTATAATCCACAAACTCATGTTGCTTTTTATTGGCGGTCCATAGGATCAGGGGAAGTATAAAATTCCCAAAGGGGATAAAGTACTTCGAGAACATGGACGCATGGATGATTGCGGATAAATTTCGTTCGTGTTTGGTGATTGTAGTTGCCATTTTCTGATTGATGTTTTTTGATTGTAAAGGGGTTAACCTATTAGCTTACGATACAAATATATATCCAAAAGATGGTACTATGCAAAACAAAGTACTATAATTTAACATAAAATTAACAATAATATATATCATCTTTTTACCTATTTTTAGGCGATTATAAATACAGGATATGGCACTTACACCCAGTAAAATCAATACGTTTACATTTATGAAACTTCCTTCTGCATGGTGGTGTGGGGTAAGGCTTAAGTATATTGATGACAAAAAGGCAATCACCTCGGTAAAGTATAAATGGGTGAATCAAAATCCGTTTAAATCCATGTTTTGGGCCGTGCAGGGGATGGCTGCTGAGCTAAGTACGGGTGCATTGGTAATGAACGAAATCCAAAAGAGTGGAAAGAAAATCTCCATGCTCGTGGCCAACAACAAGGCCACCTTTACAAAAAAAGCTACGGGGAAAATCACATTTACTTGCGAGGATGGCGGATTAATCGCTGATGCCATTCAAAAAACTGTTGAGAATGGGGAAGGAGAGACCTGCTGGATGAAATCGGTTGGGGTGAACCAAGATGGGGTAGAGGTATCCACCTTTCATTTTGAGTGGACGGTGAAGGTGAAAGAATAATGTTATAAGACTTTTACAGTGCACTTCATAAGAAGACATCTCGTTCTTTTCTACTTTATAGCTTTATTGGTTTTAATGAATTTCATATCAGCAATGCTTTGGTATGTTTTGAATTCTTTAAACTTTTTCTCCTATGAAGCGGAAGGCATAGTATTAGTTTCCTCTTTTCCAATAATATATCTTGCTGGAATATTACTTTCCTTTAAACTTTTAAAAATAAAGTGGTTTATTAATAACGATAAAATACGATACAGTATAGTTATACAATGTATCTTCTTATCCGTTTTCTTATTTATTTTTCAAACTCTAGTTGATGTTCCATTTTGGAGAAACTTAGTAAATGGGGAGTTTCGGTTTTTAGCTTGGGAAATACCATTTCAAAAAGGAGCTTATATAACAGTTTCAACTATCCTATCAATTTTGGTAGCCCCAGTTTTGGAGGAAATATTATTTAGATATCTTATTTTCAATTCATTATTGAAAAGGTATGGCTTCTACTTTAGCATGGTGGCTACCGCATTGCTTTTTTCAATGATGCATTTAAGTATGGAAGGCTTATTCGCTTATTTTTTGATAGGCCTTGTATATAACTATATTTATTATCTAACCAAATCACTATGGTTGATTATTTTGGTTCATATCATTCATAACATTTCAGCCAGTATTACCAAACTGGAATTTTATGGAGTATCAGATTCTCCAATGATTTTAGGCGTTATCATATATATTGCAAGTGCTTATGGTATTATTCTAACTATCAAAAAGCTTAGATTGTTAGTCAAGGAATAAAGGTTGAAAAGAACTGTAACAAATCCACCTATCCATCAACATATAAATAGAAATCAAAAAACATCAATACATAATGAACGCACACGAAATAGACTACCACATTTACGGCGAAGAAATGCAATATGTGGAAATAGAACTGGACCCACAAGAAGCCGTTGTTGCCGAAGCCGGCAGTTTCATGATGATGGATACCGATATTAAAATGGATACCATCTTCGGGGACGGTTCCAACCAAGATACTGGGGTATTGGGCAAATTGTTCTCCGCAGGTAAACGAATGCTCACGGGCGAGAGCCTTTTTATGACCGCTTTCTTGAACATTGGTCAAGGTAAAAAACTTGTGAGCTTTGCTTCGCCTTATCCAGGTAAAATTGTCCCCATAGATCTCTCCGAAAAAGGCGGCAAGTTTATTTGCCAAAAGGATGCATTCCTTTGTGCCGCTAAAGGTGTTTCCGTGGGCATTGAGTTCTCCAAACGCTTGGGCCGTGGGTTTTTTGGAGGCGAAGGCTTTATTATGCAAAAGCTGGAAGGTGACGGAATGGCCTTTGTGCACGCTGGTGGAACCATGGCGAAAAAAACATTGGCACCTGGAGAGACCTTAAAAGTGGATACAGGCTGTATTGTTGGTTTTTCCCAAACTGTGGATTATGATATTGAGTTTGTGGGCGGCATTAAAAATACTGTTTTTGGCGGGGAAGGACTTTTCTTTGCTACGCTACGTGGTCCGGGAACCGTTTATATTCAATCCTTGCCGTTCAGTAGGTTGGCCAGCCGAGTTTGGGCCGCTGCACCGAGAGGTGGCGGAAAAGACAAGGGAGAAGGTAGCATTTTGGGCGGTATCGGCGATTTGTTGGATGGGGATAATAGGTTTTAGATGTCGGGTGTTGGGTGTTGGATGTCCGAAGTCAGAAGTCAGAAGTCTGAGCTTGGAAGCTCAATTCCAAAAGAATAAAAGTAAGTATTGATAATAGATTTTAAGTTGCTTGAAGCCGGATGTTAGGTGCTTGATGCAGAATGTCAATTGTTATATGGTTGGAAAAACAAAGTTTAAATTTGAAAGACTACATATATGGCAGGATGCCATGAATTTGGGAGAACAAATAAACTTGATTACCAATGATTTTCCCAAAAAAGAAACATATAACTTATCATCCCAAATCTGTCGAGCAGCAGATTCGGTGGCCCTTAATATTTCTGAAGGTTCCATTGTTCAGTCAAAGCCTGAGTTGAGAAAGTTTCTGGGTTATTCTGTACGTTCACTGGCAGAAGTGGTGACTTGTTTGTATAAGGCTAGTAATAGAGCGTATATTTCCGATAAGGAATTTGAAAAATTATATGATTGTTGTTTCAAGTTAATGAACATGATTATAGCTTTTCGAAACAAGATATAGCTTCACATCATTAAAGACCCTTAACATCAAACACCGAACACCGAACACCGAACACCAAACACCGAGCATCAAACATCCAACACCGAACAATCCATGAATTTCAACGACCTGTTCCATTTTCTAGAAGAACTTCAAAAGAACAATAACAAAGAATGGATGGATGCGAACCGCAAATGGTACAAATCCCTTCGCAACGATTTTATCGCTTGGTTGGATGATTTGGATTTGACCATGGTACAACTCCATGACGATTATTACCCAACTCCAGGCAAAAAGGGCATCAACAGAATCAATAATAATTTAATGTTCCATCCGAATAAACCTATCTACAAAGACCATTTGGGTGCAGGGTTGGACAAAGCGCCCAATTCCGCCGATTTTTATATTGAAATTGGACTAAAACATTGCTTGTTGGCAGGCGGTCGATGGCGACCTGACTCCAAAACGCTTCGCAGTATCCGAGATGCCATTGATTATAATGGTGAGGAATTGCAGCAGATTCTGGACAAACCATCCTTCAAAAAAATGTTTGGCGGCTTATATGAGGACGAGAAATTGGTGTCATCCCCCAAAGGGTTTTCCAACGACCATCCGCATATTGAATTGTTGCGCAACAAAACCTTCGCGGTGGAGTACAAACTGACAAAAGCAGACGTGCTGAATCCTGATTTCAAAGAAAAAATCGTTGCCGTTTACAAGGAAATGCTTCCCTTTCGGCAATATTTAAATCAAGCCGTAACTGTTTAGTCCAGTTCATCCGAAGCCTTGATCAATCGGGCAGAAAGGTCGGGGCGCTCCATGTCGGGGTCGTATGGGAACATGGGTCTAATAATTCTTTTATGGCCCAAACGTTCCAAATCTTGGTCCACGCCACCTGGGGTCAAGGCCATGACCCAATCCCCTCGCATATTATAAAGTTCTGGAACCAAATACCCAATTTTAACTACTATAATATCCGTTTCACTGGGAACAAGTCCCAAATTGGTAAAGTCAGATTTTCTGTGGTAGGGTTTCCTCTTTTTGGTCACAATAACATGGGCATTGTCCACTCGTACCACAACCTCGGTTTCTGCATGAACATCGCCATGTTTTATGGCAGTAACTTCTCCCGTTAGCATAAGGGGTGGGGCATATCTATCGTCAATATCGGCACCAACAGGAGCACTGACTTCTCCGCCAACGCCAACTTGCATAGCTTGTTCCACCAATTTAGGCCCGGGAATAGAGGCGTAAATCAAGGATTTGCCACCTACTGTATGAAACTCCTCCCTTTTTAAAAGCTCCGTCAATGTCCAAGTAACATCACCTGCGCCACCAGCGGTGGGGTTGTCGCCCATATCACTCAACATAAATGGTTTTTTGTCACTCGCCAAAGCAAGTTCCAATGCTTCTTCGTAGGATTTTGTGGGGGCTACGAACTCAAATTCTTCGCGGACATCCCAAAAACTATTAGCCAATTTTTCAACTCCTTCGGTTACTTGGTCTTTATTATCTCCTGTAACCATGACCACGGCATGGTTTCGGGGTTCATCGGCCCAAGCGTAGCCAATCCAGATAGCGGCATCGATTACGCCTTCTTTTTGCTCCACTTCGGGCACTTTGGCGTAAAGACTTTTTCCGGGTTCTACTCG
The DNA here is from genome assembly GCF_013911645.1 of Allomuricauda sp. GTDB lineage: Bacteria > Bacteroidota > Bacteroidia > Flavobacteriales > Flavobacteriaceae > Flagellimonas. Next base: position 840,832 of record NZ_JACESV010000001.1, on the reverse strand, counting down.
TGTGCTTGTTTTTTCGCCGGGTAATAAAATCGGTATGGGAACCCAAGCTTTGTATTTGGGTTTGCCTTTTCCGTTTTCTAATCGTGACACCAAGTTTTTCACGGCTCTTTTGCGCGATTCGGTGGCATCTTCGTGTGGAGCCATTCTGTAACAAGTAATCAAATCGGAATGTTGTGCCAATCGTTTGGAAACATTGCCATGGAGATCCATGGAGGTCGAAATCAATACGTCGGTTCCCACAACTTCTCGAATACGTTTGATGAGGTCTCCTTCTGGGTCATCTAGTCCAACAACGCTCATGGCTCCATGAATGTCAAAGAAAAGCCCATCGTAAGGCTTATTTTCTTCCAACATTTTTAATGTTTTGCCCACCAAGGATTCGTAAGCTTCTCGAGTTACGGTTCCCCCGGGCAATGATTTTCCCACTAAAGTGGGAACCCATTCGGCTCGTTTTCTCAAGGAAGAATCTGTATCCATAAAAGAGTAGCGGTTAAATATGGAATCTCCAATTTTGGGATGGAATGCTTCTTCATGCGTAAGGGCGGGCGAAAACGTACTGGATTCAATCCCCAGTCCTGCAATGGCTATTCGAGGCAGTTTTTTTTCTGTTTTGGTATCACAACTTATCAGAATGGCAAAAAGTAACAGAAGGAGTAAGGAGTTACGCATAATATTGGGTTTGGTCGGTTTTCATCAAAAAACATAAATATCGACATAATAATATTGATGTCAAAAGTGATTGCAGTAATTCAGAGTGATAAGTGGATAAGCTTGTATATTTAACCAAAACTTATTCATTTTGGCTAGCAACAGAATCAGAAACATACAACGGGAACTGCTATCAGACAACTGGTATTCCCTAGAAAAAATCACTTTTGAATATTTACGGGACGATGGTGTTTGGGAAAAGCAAATCCGCGAAGCATATGACCGTGGCAATGGTGCTGCGATACTTCTTTATAATGTTGAAAAAAGAAAGGTTGTGCTTACCAAACAGTTTCGTATGCCCACCTATGTGAACGGTAATGATGATGGGATGATGATCGAGGTATGTGCGGGACTTTTGGAGAAGGGAAATGCTGAGGAAACGATAAAAATGGAAGTAGAGGAGGAGACGGGTTATAAAATTGATAAGGTGGAAAAGGTTTTTGAAGCCTACATGTCACCCGGTTCGGTTACTGAGATTCTTCATTTTTTTGTTGGTGAGTATAAAGATGCCATGAAAGTAAGTGAGGGCGGTGGCGCAGCGGATGAAACCGAAAACATTGAGGTGTTGGAGCTGGATTTTAAAAAAGCGATTGCCATGATGCAAAACGGTGAAATAAAAGATGCCAAGACTATAATGCTATTGCAATACGCCCAAGTGCAGGGAATTATGCATCAGTAGTTTTCGTAGAGATTCTTTAAGGTAGTATACATGGTTTCCCTTATTTCTGATGATGGCACCCGAAAATGATTGTTCATAAAACTAAAGATGAGCAATTTGCCCGATTTGGTCTTCACGTAGCCGCTCAAATTATAGTTGTTGCCCACGGAGCCCGATTTGGCAAATAGGAACGGCTCCGTTGTGTGGTCTTCCCATTCTTGGACCGTATTGTTGGGTCCCCACATCGGAAATATCCCAAAAAGACGTTCTTCCTGTACTTCTTCATATAGTTTTTGAAGAATTTGAACAAAGGAACGGGGCGTAAACAAATTATAACGGGAAAGTCCGGACCCATCTACCCAGCGCGGTTGATGTTCCAAGTCCTTTAAATGATTGTTCAACATAAAATCTATGGCTTTTTCGGTGCTCAAGGTATCGGATAGTGTTGCCGAGGCCGCTATTAATAATTGTTCTGCCAAAAAGTTATCGCTCTTAAAAAGCATACGCTTAAAAATAGAGTCGGTTTCTATTCCATACAAGGTTTGCTTCTCTCCAGATGGAAAATGTGGGGTCAAAGCAATTTTTTTCCCAAGGGCTGTCTCAAGTAATTCTTTGGTCAAATTTTCACTGGCCATAAAAGGAATTTCCAAAGTGTCCTGTTCCGTAGAAGAGATATAAAACTTGTTGTGGAATTCTTTTCTTTTAAAAGTGGTGTCCTTGATTATGGTTTTATGGAAGAATGTTTTTGGAGAAACTTCCAATCCATTGTTGTTGGAAATGGTAGCTACGTTGCCATAAAGGGGCAAAGTGGATTTTTCGGGCGAAAAATAAGTGTCGTAATCTTCCCAGGCCCAACCGGGCCCATAACGGGGTTCGCTGTGATTTTTGGTGTAAAGGGCAATGGTTTCCTGATTTTTTAACCAAGCTATTGCTGTGCTGTCCTTAAAATAGGGGTGCAGCCATGATGGGTCACCGGTACCTTCAATAAATATCGTGTCTTGGGTCACTTTATATTTTAGGGTGGGAATGTATTTGGGAAGTAACTTTAGACCTGTATATAAAGTTACAATCTTTGTGTTGCTGGCAGGGGTAAAGTATTTGTCGCCATTGTGATCATAGATCTCTTTTTTAGTATTGGCATCAATAATTACAAGGCCATGGAAAGAATTTTTCAGGTTGTCGCTCTCAATATTCGAGTTCAGTGTTTTTTTGATGGGACTACATCCTGTCAACAAAAAAATGATAATAAAAACCTTGAAAAACAGTGGGTTAGATGTTTTTGTTTGTGGTTGGTTCATATACGCCCTTGGTCAATTTTAACAACAAGATATTCATTTTTTAACTGAAACTTAGGTTTTTTAAACGTGTTTTTCACTAATTTAGAACACAACCTTTTACATTCAATTTAATCAAATTATTATGCCTAGAGCTATGTTAGATTACACCAAAACAATCCTTCAAAAGGTGAGTTTTGATGTTAAACTCTTTGCTAGGGAACTTCAGAAAGCTATTTCTAGATTATTGCCAAGTGAAGTGGAAGAGCTTAGAATCTGGTTGCAATTTTATCTTGTGGACAAGCCAGAGTTACAATCAACATTAGTATTATTAAAAGTATAAACACTAACTAAGAGCCGCTAAAAAGCGGCTCTTTTAATTTTTGGCCAAGGGGCTTATTATTTTCACATCCTGAAAAGCAATTGCTCCACGAACAATACTGGAGATTACCTCTCTGAGAGCATCCGTAATTTGTATTTTCAGTTCGCTTTTATGGTAAATCAAACTTATTTCACGTGCCGGAGTAGGTTTTTGGAAGGATTTTAGGTTAGTTCTCTTGTCCTCTTCCAAGTGTAGGGTATTCAAGTAGGGCAATAGGGTCATTCCCATGCCTTCATCCGCTAAACTGACCAAGGTCTCAAAACTTCCACTCTCAATTTTAAAATGGTCACCATGTCGGTTTTTGGAGGCTTTGCAAAGGTTGATTACCCCTTCTCGAAAGCAATGGCCATCCTGCAACAAAAGAATATCGTTTACATCCAGATCATCCGTAGATATTTCATTTTCTGATGCCAGCCTATGATTTTTTGGGACGTAACCTACAAAAGGTTCATAATATAATGGGCGTTCTTTGATAAACTCAATTTCTAGCGGTGTTGCGGCTATTCCAGCATCCAAATGCCCATCCATAATATTTTTGATCATAGTTTGGGTGGATTGTTCCTTGATGATGAGGTTAACCTTGGGATATTTTTTTATAAAAGCATTTAGGAACATGGGGAGCAGTGTGGGCATTACAGTTGGTATTATCCCCAAGGTGTAATCTCCCCCAACATACCCTTTATCTTGATCAACAATATCCTTGATTCGTTCTGCTTCGGCCACAATGTTCTTTGCCTGGGCCACAATTTTTTCCCCTACTTCGGTAATGGTGATGGGTTTTTTGCCCCTGTCAAAAATGAGGACATCGAGTTCGTCCTCCAACTTTTGTACCTGCATGCTCAAGGTGGGTTGGGTAACAAAACTCTTTTCTGCGGCAAGGGTAAAGTTCTTGTGCTCGGCAACAGCCAGCACATATTGAAGCTGGGTAATGGTCATTCAATTATAGGTTTAGGGCATAAAAGTATAAAAAACCATTAGGTTAGTCTATAGAAAAGAAAGAATCCTAAAAGGCGCAGATTGTATTAAAGCTAAGAGTCCGTCTAAAAAGCAACAAAATTTTGACTTTGTCAGGTTGAGCCCTTCGACTTCTCAGGATAAACTAAAGTCGAAACCCATTGATTATCAACGTTATTTAGGTTCTCTACTGCGCTCGAACTGACAGGCTACAAGCTTTTTAGACGGGCTCTTCTAATAATTGACTGTTGTTTTTTGATTAAAACCGGATGTTCATTTCCAAATCCTCATCGCCAACGGTAAACTGGGCACTTTTAAAATCCGGTGGGCCCATGGTCATTTCGTTGCCGGACATCCCGTAGCTTTCCTTTGGCATTCCGTTGGACTGGTAATCCATTCGGTTGTTTTCGTTGGCATCGTGCAGGGCCATTATGGCATAGGTGCCTGGTGCTACCTTGTTGAACTTCAGGATTACTTTTCCGTTTTCAATGGTACTTTCCAAGTTTTGTATGCCTGGGCCTTTCATAAAAGTTTCGGTGGTGTGCAGGCTGGCAAGTACTTTTCCTTCATCACTGGTTACATTGTCAATGGTAACGGTAATAGCTACGTTGGTTTTTTCTTGCGCCATGGCAATGATGCTTACAAAGAGGAAGCTTAAAGCTAGTGTAACAGTTTTCATACTATTTGTATTTGATGTTTTGTCTACTCCAAAATTCAGAAAGAAGACCGTCTATAAAAATTTCAACCTACCGAAATGTTGATTTTATGGAGTGAACTGCAAAGTGAAAACTGTAATTCAATTCAGCAATAAAAAACTACAATTGAGTATTTCCTTTTCGTTTGGTAAGGTGTTCAAGAGCAATTTTGTGGCATCAATCAAAACGATCAGTCATGAAAATCATCATCAATCTAATTACATTATTATTAAGTACCGGAGTTGTTTTTGCACAGCAGACCATCAATGGAAAAGTTACCGATGCCAAAAACAACCCCATCGAAGGTGCCAACATTTATTTGGAAGGAACTTACGATGGCGCCTCATCGGATGCCGACGGTAATTTTAGCTTTGAGACAACTGAAGAGGGAATGCAGACCCTGGTTGTTTCCATGTTGTCCTACGAACCACATTACGAGGCAGGAGATGTTTCCTATTTTAAGGATTTACATATTAAATTGATGGAGTCCGTCAATTCGTTGTCGGGCGTTACTTTGACCGCGGGAACCTTTGAGGCAGGAGATAATTCCAAGGTGTCTGTGCTGAAACCGTTGGATATTGTTACCACAGCAGGGGCTGCGGGCGATTTTGTGGCTGCTTTGCAAACACTACCTGGAACCACAACGGTAAACGAGGACGGTCGTTTGTTCGTTCGTGGGGGTACGGCAGGAGAGACCCAGGTTTTTATAGACGGGCTACGTGTTTTTCAACCGTTCAACGCTACACCCAATAATACACCGACCCGCGGTAGATTTTCACCATTTCTTTTTAAAGGGATTTCTTTTAGCACGGGAGGATATTCGGCAGAGTATGGACAGGCATTGTCCAGTGTGCTTTTGTTGAACACTACGGATGTGCCGTTACAGGAGAAAACGGATATCTCCATAATGAGTGTTGGGGGTGGAGTGGGGCATACAAAGATTTGGGGCGACCAATCGCTCAGCATCAATACATCTTACATGAATCTTGCCCCTTATGAGGCTTTGATTCCATCCACCCAAGGTGTTCGTTGGAACAGCCCGTACGAATCCATTTCTGGGGAAGCGGTTTTTAGAAGCAAAGGTGAAAAGAGTATGTTTAAACTGTACACGGGATTCAACCATTCCAATCTGGATATTGAACAGGAGGACATCAATTTTGATGATTATGTACAGTTCCGTTTAAAGAACAACAACCTATATTTTAATTCATCTTACAAATACTTTTTTGCTAACGATTGGAGTCTCACCTCTGGGGCTTCTATTGCATGGGACACCAATGATATTGGTATACAGGAAGACAAGGTCGATGCTAAAGAAACTTCATCACATATCAAGATAAAGGCACGTAAAAATTTTAGTAATCGGTATGATTTGAGTTTTGGGACAGAGTATTTCAATACCAATTATGATGAAACCTATACCGATGTTGATGTGGATGAGTTCAATAGTGGTTATAATGATGGTTTATGGGCCGCTTTTGCAGAATCAGATATATTCTTGAGCAACAAGTTCGCCATGAAGCTGGGTATCCGGGGAGTGCACAGCAGCTTGCTGGATGGGTTTACAATATCGCCAAGGGTGTCTTTGGCCTATAAACCGGGAGAGGACGGGCAGTTTTCTTTGGCCTATGGCGATTTTTATCAGAGACCGCTTACCGAAGTGGTTAAGTTCACGCAAAATTTGGACATGGAAAAAGCATCTCACTATATCCTCAATTACCAATACATCAATAATGGAAAAACTTTTAGGACTGAGGCCTATTATAAGGATTATGACCAGTTGGTCAAATATGATACGGATGCGCCACAGTTCAATTCCAATTACACCAATTCGGGAGGCGGGTATGCCAAGGGCGTCGATGTTTTTTGGAGGGATAGTAAGAGCATTGAGAATTTGGATTATTGGTTCTCGTATTCCTTTTTGGATACTGAACGGAACTATCGAAACTTTCCTGAGAAAGCCACTCCGAACTTTGCGCCAAAACATAATGTATCGTTGGTTACCAAATATTGGGTGGATAAGCTAAGGTCGCAAGTCGGACTTTCTTATTCGTACGGTTCCGGCAGGCCGTACCACAACCCCAATACATCTGGTTTTATGACGGAAAAGACAAAGTCTTACAATAATCTCAGCTTCAATTGGGCCTATCTTATTGATCAACAAAAGATTTTATACTTCTCGGTGAGCAACCTTTTGAGTTTCAATAATGTGAGCAATTATCAATATGCAGAAGTTCCGGATGCCAACGGAGTATTCAATAGAAGAGCAATTACCCCCCCGGCCGACAGTTTCTTCTTTGTTGGATTTTTCTGGACGATAAGCTCGGATGGCAAGAGCAACCAACTGGACAATTTATAGACTATTGCTGCATTTTAAGGTAATAATCCACAGAATGTTTCCCGGAACCATAAACAATAAAGAAGAGGGTAGCTAATAAAACAATGGTGGCCAACATAAGGTTGTTGGTGTCCATCTCGCCCAAGAAATTAGTAAGAACGGCACCCAAAAGTATGGGTAGCTGTGCAATACAGGCCCATCTAGTCAGCAATCCTACAACGATAAGAATACCACCAACAAAATGAGCAGGAGCTATATAATGCAGAATGAACATGCCCCCTGGCACCCCTTCAAAAGGACGTGCCATTCGCTCCATTTCTGTGAAATTGGTCATAAACTCGATTCCCTTGACAAAAAAGATGATACCAAGCATAACTCTGATCAAGTCCAAGAGGAGATAAGTACGGGCATTTGCCCATTTATTGAGCGATTTTATTAGAGCCATGACAATGAGGTTTAAGGTTTGACACTATAAGATACTCATTTTTAACGATATAGTAAATAGGTGGTCGTTTAAAACCTTACAAAAATGTAAGACAGGTACAAACCTGGCATGTGCAGTACTAGGCAGAGGTTATTGTTAATTCCATTTGAATATCGCTACGGGCATAAGGTGACGAAATTTTGGTCATTTCCTTAAAACCTAATTTTTTGTAAAGCGATAGGGCCGGGGCCAATTTTCGATTGCTCTCCAAAAATATTTTTTGGGCTCCCAACCCTTTGGCTTTATCAATAATGTGCTGTCCCAACAATTTGCCTATACCTTTGCCTTGCGCTTTGGGGGAGACGCCCATTTTAGAAAGTTCAAAATCATAACCGGCATATTGGCAAGGAATTAAAGCGCAAACTCCCACCGGTTCTCCATTTATTAAAGCTACCGCAATATACCCGCCTTTGTCCAAAATATATTCTTTGGGATGGTGGAGCGCAACACGGTCCATTTCCTCCATCTGAAAATATTTGGTAATCCATTCCTCGTTCAGGCTCCTAAAAGCATCTTTATAAGTTTCAGAATAGGGAACAATGGTAAAAGACGCATCCATGTTGGGGAATATTTTGAATTTTATTGTCAAAAATAAATTTAATTCCAGAACATTTTATAAACTGAAATTCAATTTTTATGAATTCAAACTGCTTATCTATCAATTCAATAGACCGTTCAACGAAAAAATTACCTGTTGGACGATAAAATATGTAGATTTACATTATAATTAGTCATAAAATTCTTACAAGTCCCAAATCTTGCGAATGAGACTATCAAAAACATATGGTCCTGTCCCAATCAGGAATATTAACCTACAAATCCCAATCGGCTATGGAGATAAAACTACCCCCGTTCCCCCAAATCACATTTCCGCCCCAATTTGAACGCTATGTTTATGCGTTATTGATTTTTGTTTTTCTGGGTTTCCCGTTACAGGCCCAAGAAGAAAGCAACCCCTATGTTAGTTACGATGTACCATTTCAGAATTTGTTGAAGTTCAACCGATTTCTGATCAATCCTACCTTTTCATCAATACGGGAGGATAAATCGTACATCAACTTTTTCCATCGCAGTCAAAGTGCTGATTTCGAAAACAACCGCCAGAACTACTTTTTGAGTTACAGCGGTAGATTGAACGATAGGGTTGGACTTGGGTTCAGCTTATATAACCAGCAAGAAGGGGTCATTTCCAATTTAGGTGTCATGGCCAATTATTCCCACGGTATCCCGTTGGGAGAAGAGAGTAGCTTAACCTTTGGGGTGAATATCCCTTACTATGTAACAGGCTATGATCCTAGTAGAGCGGTAACTCAGGGAGGAGATCCCATTTTGATGGAAGCTGAGGAAAGTTCTGTAATATCGTTCCAGCCAGGACTTAACCTTAGTTTGGGCAAATTCGACTTTGGAGTGTTCGCCCAAAATTTGGTGGATTATAATTTAAAGTCAGGAAAATCCCTGAGCAACCTAAACCAAAAAACTTTTTCAGGTCACGTACAGTTTGTTAAAGAGTTGGAAAATGGAAGAGGTGTTTTTGAGGATGGGAGATTAATGCCCCTGGCACGAGCACGATTTGAAGGGAGCGAAGACCCTATCTTTGGAGGAGGGATTATTTTGGATCTTCCCAAATTGGGTTGGATTCAAGGTGGATACGACCAATTTTATGGTGCATCGGCCGGTACTGGATTCAATTTGAACCAACGATTGTCCTTTGGCTATAATTTTGAAAAAAGCTTGAACAGCAACATTGCCAACCTTGGTGTAACCCACGAAATTTCAATTGCTTATTCTTTTGTTCCCAATCTTTCCAAAAACACATTCGTTTCCAACGACGATGAAGAGAAAAAGAAGGTTGAAAATACGGCTGTCGCTGAAGCAAGTGATGAAACCGCAAAAGCAAAGCAACATGGCAAGTTGGATGTAGAAACCACTCTGCGTCCCTCCAATAAAGAGGACAGAGCCTATTGGGAAGAGCGCGTAGCACAATTGCAGGAGCAGCAAGAAGATAGCTACGCTGTAATTGATGACCTCCTTTACAAAATAGATTCCATGAAACAGGGCAGGGAACAAGAAATGGAAAAACGCTTTGAGATGGTTATGCGAATCGTGAAAAGGCACAATGGGGATGAGATTCCCGATATTGAGACCAAGGCCCAAAAACTATATTTGGCGGACAACAAGGATTTGGACTCTGTTTACAATGAAATTGAAGCTTCTACAGCGCAAGCTGCTCTTGTGGATAATTCCAAATCCGTAAACAAACAATCCAATAAGAAAAGTGAAGGAACTTTTCATGGAGGTGCGTTTAAGCCCATTGAAAAATACATTGACCTTGAAGGAGTAGGGCAAGGGCACTATATTGTGGCCAACGTTTTCAAAAATGAGACCTACCTAAAAAACTTTATGAAAGAATTGAAAAGCAAGGGATTGCAGGCACAATACTTCAGGAACCCGGATAACGGTCTCAATTATGTGTATTTGGCAAAATATGAAGAAAATGAAATGGCATACGCTGCATATCAATCAAAAATGAAGGGCAAGTACCAAGACGAAATTTGGATCATGCATGTTGAGAACCCGAGGTATTCCAATTGGGCGGATACCAATTTTCAAGATATAGAATAGCCACTAAGTGGCTTTGCCTTTCATGTGCTGGGCAATACCTCGACTTCCCGGGTCTGGAATTTCCTCAAGTTCTGATATTATTTTATGGTGATCATTGGCTTGGGTCTGGGATAGCTTGTAGGTAGCCTGTATATCCGATACTTGCACTTTAAAACCCACCACTCCTTTTACTTGGCGCAAGGTTTTTGGGGATAAGTTTTTAAGGGAAATCGGGTTTTTGGAGACTTTCTCGTACTTATCTACCAGTCGGTGCATGGATTGCATGGTCTCTTCTTCGGTTAAAACCTTTAGATTTCCGTACACATGTACTGCTATATAGTTCCAAGTAGGCACTTCTTCCTCTTTATACCAAGAAGATGAAACATAGGCATGCGGACCATTAAAAATGCACAGAACTTCTGTTTTGTCCGTAAAATTTTTCCATTGAGGATTGGCTTTGGCAATGTGGCCCACCAAAATATCATTTCCGTTTTCGTCGGTTTCCAGTTCCAAAGGAATATGGGTGCCCCATGGTTTGTCGTCTACAATGTTGATCAATATGCCAAAACTATTGTTCCTCAAGAAATCCTTGATTTCTTCAATGTTTTGATTGTTGTAGTGAGGTGGAATGTACATGGATTGCTTTAATTTTTTGGAACCGAACAGCTAAAGTAAAAATTAAAGCTTGCATACCTTACAGTTCATCCTCGAATGTTTACAGTTCGGTAATCCTTCTTTTTAAAGTTTTGGTTCCTGGTTCATTTTTGTGGTATCAATAATCAATGCGCAGTTAAGCTGAGCATAAAAAAAACGACAGTCATGAAGAATCTGATTTTATCAATGTTATTAATGGGAGCCACCTTTGTTAACGCACAAGACCGCTACGCAAAGGGTATGGAAAAGGCATTTGAATTATGGCAAAACCAAAAGGTAGTGGAAGCATCCAACATGTTCGAACGAATAGCAACTACGGAACCGGACAAGTGGTTACCTTATTATTATGCTTCTCAAATAAACACGATAATCTCATTTGGAGAAAAGGATGAAGAAAAACTGAGCAAACAGCTCGAAAAAGCCAAAGAATTTATAGATGTGGCCAAAGCTATTTCACCGAACAACCCTGAGATATTGATCCAAGAAGCACTCATTAATACAGCTTGGATTGCTTTTGATGGTGCCACTTATGGGATGACCCTGTCACAAAAAAATGCACAACTCTATCAAAAAGCATTGGAACTGGCCCCAAACAACCCCCGGGTTATACTCTCCAAGGCAGAGTGGGACATGGGGTCGGCAAAATACTTTGGCAAGGACACCACACCATATTGTAAAGATGTGGAAAGAGCCTTGGAACTTTTTGCTACCTTTAAATCCGAAACACCGTTTTACCCTACTTGGGGAGAAGAAAGAGCGAAAGAGGTTTTGGCAAACTGTGGTAAATAGAAAAGTATGAAACTCTTAATAAGGGAACTTGTAAGGGCGTTTTTAGTGGGGGTGGCCATTTACATGGTCTTGCTCATTATTTTTTTTGTTAAGGGGTGGGACCTTACTTTTCAAGAGCTTTGGACAGAGTTTTGGGAGAGTATGGTTTTTTCCGTGATTATTTATATGCTCAACTCTGCTTCCTTTATCATTTTGATGCGGAAGTATGATAAACAGCTTTTTACGAAAAAATATATAGGCTATGGTTTTCTGGGAAATGTTATAGCCTCGATTATCGGAATTGGTATTTCCAGATTTGTTCTGGTGGTGCTGGTATATCAAAAATCAATAGATCAATTTTTGGCAGAAGAGCGCATGGAGTATTATGTGAGCTCTTTTTTGATTTCCATGGCAGTGGCCATTTTGTTCTATGCTGCTTATTACTATAAATATTACAAAGAGAAGCAGGTAAAAGAACAGAAGATCATAGCAGGGTCGGCATCTGCCCGTTTCGATGCTTTAAAAAACCAGTTGGACCCCCATTTTTTGTTCAACAGCCTCAATGTTTTAACAAGTTTGATAGATGAAGACCCACATCAGGCCCAAAACTTTACAACATCACTGTCCAAAGTTTATAGGTATGTGCTGGAGCAGAAAAATAAGGACTTGGTTACCGTGGATGAAGAACTGAAGTTCGCCAGAACTTACGTAAGACTTCTAAAGATGCGTTTTGAGGACAGTATCATCTTCGATATTCCGGATAGCTGTTCCCAACCTGAAGCTAAAATTGTGCCGCTGTCCCTACAACTATTGCTGGAAAATGCCGTAAAACATAATGTGGTCACTTCATCAAGGCCATTGCACATCAAAGTTTTTGAACAACAAGGCATGTTGGTCGTGAGCAATAACCTTCAAGAAAAACAAGTGGTGAAAAAAAGCAGCGGGGTCGGATTACAGAATATAAAGCAACGCTACCGTATTTTAACCGACCGCGAAATGGTCGTTAAAAAAACAGAAACGGATTTTAGTGTGTCTCTGCCCATGCTCACCCAAAAATATACCATATTGGAGACCCAAGAGAGCTATATCGAAGAAAAACGGTACGTAAAGGCCAAAGAACGGGTAAAGGCAATTAAGGACTTTTACGGCAACCTTATGGCCTATTGTATTGTGATTCCCTTTTTGTGGTGGCTCAATTTTAGAACAACGGATTTTCTCTGGGCATTTTTTCCAACATTCGGCTGGGGGTTCGGTGTGCTTGTGCATGGAATGGAAGCCTTCGGCTATAACCCACTTTGGGGCAAGCGCTGGGAAGAGCGCAAGATCAGGGAGCTTATGGATAAGGATGATTTTTAGAATTTGGATGTCGGATGTCGGATGTCGGATGTCAGTTCGAGCTGTCATCCTGAGCGCCCGCCAGTCGCACGGGCAGACAGTCGAAGGAGCAGTCGAGAACCCTTTGGCTAGCTAAGCTCAAGTTCAATTAAAATGGTTTTATGTTGTTTTCATCAAACCTTTTTGCTTGCTCTCCCAAACCCTAAACCCCAACACTACAATTCATCCCAATAAATGCACAGTTCAGAAATTCATTTTTCATTAAGGGAGTTGCTATACCGAATTTAGCAGTGTAATCAAAAATCAAAAACGAACAGTCATGGAAAACGCAACAGAACTTCGATATGCCAAAGCCAAGGAAAGGGTGGAATGCATCAAATCTTTTTACTACAATCTTACAGCTTACCTAATTGTGATTCCTTTACTGGGATATCTCAATTATAGCACTACAAGTTTCCCATGGATTATTTTTCCGGCCGTGGGATGGGGACTTGGACTAATAGGTCACTGGATGTCGGCTTACGGACACAATCCCCTTTTTGGAAAAGAATGGGAAGAGCGTAAGATTCAGGAACTTATGAACGATAAAGAATTTTAATAATGAGTATTTTTAACTGCAACATCACATCAAATACGAATACCATGGAAAATACCGATAAAGAAAATAAGTACATGCGGGCAAGAGAGCGCGTGGACGAGCTTAAAAAGTTTTACGGAAACCTGACTTCCTATGTTTTAGTGATATCAGGATTGGCACTGATCAATTATTTTACCACCGGTTTTGGCTATATGTGGTTTTTGTGGGCCGCTTTTGGGTGGGGTATCGGTATTGTTTTTCATGCCATTAAAACTTTTGATCTTAACCCTTTTTTTGGAAAACAATGGGAAAAGCGCAAGATAGAGAAGATTATGCGCGATGAAGAACAGAACAATAAATGGAAATAATCATGGAAAACTTTAATAAGGAAAAATACAATAAAGCCAAGAAAAGGGTTGAAGAACTAAAAGGCTTTTATATACACTTGGCCATTTATGTGGTAATAAACACCTTTATTTTGATCAATATCTCCCTAAGGTCAGATAGTTTTTGGCAATGGGAACATTTTATCACATTGGTAGCTTGGGGGGTGGGAGTGTTGTTCCATGCATCCAGAACCTTTGGGTTCAACCCCTTGTTGGGCAAGGATTGGGAAGAGCGTCAAATCCAAAAATATATGGATGAGGACAAAGAGGAAATGAACAAGTACAAGTAAAATGATGACAGACAGAGACATGGCCAGGGAGGCCGCTAAAAAACGAGTTCAGGAACTCAAAGGCTATTATAGGCATATCGGCATATTTGTTATCGTAAATGGTACTTTGTTGTTGCTCAAATTGGGTGTTCTGACGTCCTTCTTACCCGAGACATTTCCAAAGGAATCCTATTACTACGATTGGATCAATGCCAACATCCTGATTTGGGGAGTGATTTTGGCCGTCCATTCAATCATTGTATCGCGACACAGGCTCACTTTTTTCAAAAAATGGGAAGAAAGACAGATTCGAAAATATATGGATGAGGACAAAGATGATGTTGATAAATACAGATAAGAAAACAATAGGTAGAAAGTCAGTTGTTATATTTTAGAGAGCAGTAGGCAATAAAGTATCTAACCAAAAAACAATTAACGTAAAAATGAATGTCCTGATCATTGAAGACGAAAAACCAGCGGCAAGACGATTGTCCAGATTGCTTTCGGAATTGCAAATTGAGGTCTCCACCATGTTGCATTCCGTTGAAGATTCCATTGCTTGGTTTCAAGATAATCCCCACCCCGATTTAATCTTTTTGGACATTCAATTATCCGATGGGCTTTCGTTCGAAATTTTTGATGCGATCGAGGTAAAAAGTGCCATCATTTTTACCACCGCTTATGACGAATATGCGCTCCAAGCTTTTAAGTTAAATAGCATTGATTATTTACTGAAACCAATAGACGAAGAGGAGCTGGAAAGTGCGGTGAAAAAGTACCGAAATTTTAAGCCCGAAAATCGAAGAATACCGATTGATTTTAACGACATAAAAAATCTTTTGATCAACCCTTTGGAGAGGGAATACAAAAAACGATTTACGGCCAAGGTGGGGCAACATTTAAAAATTATAAACGCCGATGATGTGGAATGTTTTTATAGCGAAAACAAAGGAACCTATGCGGCAACTTCGGATGGAAGAAATTATTTGTTGGACACTACTTTGGAACAGTTGGAGGAGGAGTTGGAACCTCAGACATTTTTTAGGGTGAGCCGAAAGTTCTACGTGAACATCAACCACATAGGAGACATCATTTCATACTCAAATTCAAGGCTTCAAATCAAGCTGAACCGATTTAATGAGCATGATATTATTGTAAGTAGAGAGCGTGTCAGGGACTTTAAGTTATGGTTAGAATAACAATATTTAAATAGCTGGTTATCAAATATTAAAATATTTATAAAACTAACTATAAATATTTCTTATAGTGGCTTTTTTAGGTAAAAAACGCTATTTTTCTTCCACCCGGTTATCATCAAAAGCAGAGGGAAGCAACTTCGGAATCAATTTAATAAAAATAGGCAGAAGAATCGCACCGCCGGGCAACATAAAAATAGCCAAAGAGGGAATACTCTTAAAAATATCGAGCAATTGATTTTGTACTTTTTTCTTCTCTTCAGCATTTAAATCCTTGACCGTGGACTTGGATAAAAGCGCGACCAACTCCCTACTTTGGGTGAGCTCCTTTTTTAATCTTTTGCTATTTCTAAGAATAAGTTTGCTCACATTTTTGGACATACCATCGTAAAACTGAACGGCCAAATTTTTGCTGTTCAGATAGGCAATTTTGTCCTTGTTTTTTTCAAAGAAATCCGCAACAAATCCCAACTCAAATTCCACCTCTTTTTTAGACTTTCCAAGGTCCTTTCCCAAACCAAAAATATAGTCCGTTTCGGTGTAGTCCAAAGCCTTGTCTTCCCAGATCGTCAAGCAGGCCATATCCAAAAAATAATCCTTTTCATTTTCGGTAAAATTTTGGGTCAATAAATCGGAAAAATTTCCAATAAATTTTGTTTTGTCGAGGTCGACATAGGTTAGGGATGAACCCAATAATTGAATCAATTTCTCATCAGATTCGTGGGTCTCTTTGGAGTTGAGCGCATGGTAAACAATGTTGATGGTCACGTACTCCAAAAGTCGGGCATGTTCCATCATGTCCCTATTGCCTCGGAGGTAAACCATAAATATAAGGATGTCAACATACAGCAAGGAATTGGTCAGGCTATTTCCCAATGCCCTGCTAAAAGTATTGTCGCTTAAATAGATTCTGGAATCAATCAATTTTTCAAGTTGGGACTCCGTTTTGGAACCGCTCAATATTCTATTAAGGAAAGAAACCTTGCTAACATTCAAAGACTGATAGTACTCGAACACTTTGTTTACAAATGCTTCGAAATCCGTTTTCCCCACTTCAAAAGTATAGGTAAAATATAAAGCGGTGAGCAAGTTGATCTTGGCAATTTCATCTTCGCTCAAGGTGTGTTCCACCTCAATAAAGGAAGATATATTTAAATGCACGCCGTAAATAAAGCCATTTGCTTTGAGTTCCCTGTACAGGCTGTTAAAGTCTTTAAATTTAGAAGACTCTTGGTCTACAAGGTGACCAAACTTATTAATCCATCCAGAGGCAGAAGGGTTCATTTTAATGAATTGACTAGCCAAAGTAAAACAAATTATCCGACTTTTTTTGATCTAGGGACGAGTACTTCATTAAAATTACATTAAGACAATTTTAACATTTTAAAACCAAACCACCCTCTAAAAGGTTCCGTAGGTAGGGGTGAACGAAACTTTAAAACAAGTAACATGAAAAAAACAACGAAATACCTATTAGGCTTAGGCGCCTTGGTAATTGCAGCTACAGTATTGGTTGCTGCAGACCATATAGATGCGCCCTCTTCGGCTGGAACCACTGCGGACATTGCCGATTTTTATGCTTTTGAACCCAGCGAGGGGTCGGACAATACCGTATTTGTGGTAGACCTGCAATCCAATGTATTGCCCGAGTTGGCTTACGGAACTTTTGACGAGGATGTACTTACCGAAATCAATATTGATTTGGATGGGGATTTGGTAGAAGACCAAGTGATCCAAGCCATCGCAAGAGACGGTAGAATGTACTTTTTTGGTCCAACGGCTCCTTCTCAAACAGGTTTGAGCAGCGAAGTGTATACCGATGCCGCTTTGGGTGATGTGGAGATTTCTGGTGCTACCGCCATTGTAGAAACAACCTCGGATGGAGTATTACTTTTTGCCGGGCCCAGACAAGACCCATTCTTTTTTGACTTTTTCCAGTTCAATGCAGTGATATCTCCTGAGACGGATTCCGCTCCAGGAGGGTTTTTGCCCCCAGAAGAAGCTGCAGACACTTTTGATGGTGCCAATACACTTTCCATTGTAGTGGAAATTCCAAACAGCATGTTGGGAGTACCAACAGCTACGAACGCCCTTGGACTTTCAGTATATAAAACTTGGGTGACTACAAACAGAAAACAATAAGAAACTTTAAACAGATATTATGAAACTAAGACAATCAATTTACATAACAGCCCTTGTGCTTAGCTTAGGCCTAGTGGTTGGCTGCAGCAATGATGACAACGGAGCCGACATGATGATGGACGATGATATGATGATGGATGATGATATGATGGACGACGACGATATGATGGGAGCCGATTTTACAGGAACATTTGCACAGGTAGACCACCTTGGTCGCCCAGGAATAAATACCACATTGAGTTTTGATATGGAAGGTGAGGCAAGCGTTAAAGATGCCCACAACACCACAATTCCTTCGGAAATGGCAGCCACCTTCCAAGCAGGATTTCAAGCCAGATTGGAGCAATACCACGACGTTTACGCCCTTAAACTGGGATTGGACCCTGCAGATGTGAATTATGAGAACAATATTCTAGGATTGGATGCCGCAACCTTGACTACTGTTTTGGCGGCAGACGTTTTGGAAGTAGCTCCAGATCTTCCTACAACATATTTTAATCCAGGCACCGACCTTGATGGCGATGGCAATGTGTTGGTGCCCGACGGGGATGAGGTGGCTCTAACAGGAAGACACCCAAACGATGACATTATTGATGTATCGCTGATTTTGTTCTTCGGAGGTATGGAAGGTGACCGGTTTAGTGGTCAAGATCTTGATGACGATGGTATGGCCGATTTGCCAAGGCTAACATCTGATGGTGTTGGGCTTACGGCCAATATTTCAACTACATTTCCCTATTTGGGAGCACCCGAGTAATTGCTATGAAAGGGATGGGGGAAGGAAACTTTCCTTCCCCTTTTTTAATTAAAAACAACAACAAAATGAAAACTACAATACAATATATCTTTTTGCCGCTTGCCCTGTTGTTTTTGGTGTCGTGTCAGCAGGAAGAAACTGAATTCAAAACGAATAGACAGGATTACGATCACTTTTTGGCATCAGAACCTGTAAGGACCACATCCAAATACTTTAAACTTTGGGATAACAAAATCAAATCCGATAGTATACAATTGCTCAGTTTGGGCAATGTAGCTGGAGAATACAGCCGTTTTTTTAAAGGAACGGGTGACATCAAATATTTAAAAGATGCCGAGCAATCCCTTAAAAAAGCCGTGGAAATCGCTGCTGTGGGCAAATCGGGATATTTGCGGGCTCTTGCCAGGAATTATATCTCCCAACACCGTTTTAAAGAAGCACTGCAATTAGCCAAGGAAGCCAGGGTTTTGGGAAGTGGCGTAAACGAAACGCAGAGTTTGCTGTTTGACCTGCACATGGAATTGGGCAATTATGATTTGGCCAACCAATATTTGGATAGCATCCAGAATATGTCCGACTTTGGCTATTTGATCCGTGTGGCAAAATGGAACGATCACAAAGGCGATTTGGACACGGCCATTCAATTTATGGAAAAGGCCACGGCTAAGGCCGAATCATCAAAAAACAAAGATTTGCTATTGTGGTCCTACACCAATCTTGCCGATTTTTATGGACATGCTGGGCGAATTGAAGATTCTTATAAGCTGTACCTAAGAGCGCTCCGGATAGATGCTCAAAATGCATACGCCAAAAAAGGTATAGCTTGGATAGTATACTCACACGAAAGAAATGGCACCGAGGCCCTCCGGATATTGGACTCCATCATGAAAAAGAACAAATCTCCCGAATATTACCTGTTGAAAGCCGAAGTGGCCTCCTTTTTAAATGATGATATGCTCAAAGTCCAAGCATTGGACAGCTATTATAGGATTGTGGGCAACAACAAAGATTATGGCGATATGTACAATGCCCATAATGTAGATTTTTTATTGAGCATGGATGTGGAACAGAGTGCATTTAAACTGGCACAGAAAGAAGTGAACAACAGACCTACGCCAGAGTCTTATGGATGGTTGGCATATAGCTTACTTTATTTGGGAGAGGAACAAAAAGCCATGGAGGTTATAGAAAAGCACGTAATCGGTGCTACGTATGAGCCGGCCATTCTTCACCAAGCGGCAGAAATCTATAAGGCCAATGGCAAAAAAGAAAAAGTAAGCGAATTAAAGCAAGAGCTAATGGGGGCAACATACGAACTTGGGCCTATTAAAGAGGCTCAAATTGCCAGTCTTTGAGCTTTACCCTTTAAGAACCTAGGTTGGAGATCGCCATGGTCTCGGCTTGGTTGTTGTTTTTAGGTGCGCCATGGTTGTAAAGCCATGGCGTTTTATTTATCGGCACTTAAGTCGGGTTCCGTTTTTTCCTCTTTTAATATTTCTATTCCTTTTTGAATCACCAAGTTGGTAGGTATTGTTATTTGTTTGCCATCATCAGTGCGCATAAAAAGGTAAAAACCGCTGATATCCTCTACTTTTCCCGTCCAATCAAAATCTTTGTCCATTACGCGGATTCTGTCGCCCAAACGCAATGGATGATTGAAAAACAGTATAACACTGGCCGTTAAGTTGGACAAAATGGACCATTGGGCCACAAATCCAATTCCCAAAATGGCCAGAATGGAGGATATAAACACAGAAAAATCTTCCCAGTTCACACCCCAGATCAACGAAATCCCAATGAACGCCACTAGATAATACAGCAAGTTGCTCAAGTAAAAAATAATTTTCCTGCTGTTCATATCAATGGAACTGATTTTGCCAAAACGCCTAATGGCCCTTTTGCTCAACGAATTGAGGGCTATGATGATGGCCAGAAGGACAATAGTGAATAAAATCTCGGATTTAAAGGACATGGGGTCAATCATAATGGTTCTTAGTAAATTTGGATTAACTTATAGTCCTAAACTACGAATAAACCCTTTCACTTTTTAAGCCATGATAACAGAATTTGAAGAAAATTCATGGGTAATAAATTACTCACCGGACAATTACTATAATCGAAAATTCTCTTTGCAAGAAGATCTATTACTGTCCAAAGGGGATAAATCCATTACCTGGGTAAACACTTATGGGTTGGAGTATATGGAGGAGTTTAGACAAATGGTTGGTGGCAATGGCCTGGATGATTTTTTATTACGATTGTTGTTGAATCCAAAAATGGGCAATAAGGTCATTGTATTGGAAGACCAATTGTTTATTGCTGCCCAAATCCTAAAAACCGAAGGATATAGTATGGAATCCGAACAAATGTATTTTGTGGTGTCCAAGGATTTTAATTGGTGCATACAAGAAAAACGGGGCGACCATTTTGATTGGATTCGCCAACGCATATTTGAAAACAAGGGAATCATCAGAAAAAAACGGGCGGACTACCTCCTCTTTTTTATTCTGGAAACCTTGATAAACAACTATAAGGATAAATATGAGGAAAGTGTGATAATGGAAAACGCATTGGACGCCATTGTAAAACGTGAGCCTACACCGGAATTTATGTTCGAAGTGGAACAAAAAAAGGCAATCATTCAAGATTTTAAAAAGGCGTCACATGGGCTTAGGGATATTATAGTTAAACTGGAAAGGGTAGAGGTAAAGGGATTTCAGACTAAGTATTTTAGTGAACTCAGGGAGCAGATCAATGGATTGATTACCGATATAGATTCCGATATTATGGAACTGGAAAGCCAAATAAACTTGTTTTTTAGTGTACAGGGACACCGATTGAACGAAGTTATGAAGACCTTGACCATTTTTTCGGTAGTGTTTATCCCACTTACATTTTTGGCAGGTATTTATGGTATGAACTTTGAAAATATGCCCGAATTAAAATGGCCCTACGGCTATTTTACCTTATTGGGGGTAATGTTGGTTGTTACCGTAATCTCCATTATCATTTTTAAGCGAAAAAAATGGTTTTAGAAGGCAATCTGCTTTAAGAACCGACCGCACCCAAGGTATACAATTGTTCCAGCGTTGGCGTTTCACTACCGCCTTCAGGCTCCAAAGTAATTCCAAAGGCTTCGGATTCGTTGGCATTTTCCAGGGTAAAGAGTTTGGTGTCCTGTGATGCGAAATCATCCAGCAAACCAATACTGGTAGGGGTGAGCGGGTCCAATTTCAGGGACCAAACCTGATAGGTGAACCCATCTGGTGGTTCAGGCAGACCTTGCCCATCAATAATCACTTTGTTTTCTTCTTTGTTCCAGTAGGCTTTTGCGTAAGATGATGGGGATACCGTTTGTCCGCCAAGGGCGATCACTGTCACGTTTTTGTCCCTAAGCTGTTGCAATAGGCTTTCCTTAAGGGTTATTTCTTCTTGGGTGTTGGACAGAACGTCCTCCAAGCTTTGCTTTTCCTGATTGGTAATCTCTATCTCAGATTTCAACTTCGAATTTTCCGTGTACATCCAGAACAAACCAATGGCCAATAGTACCGATGCTGCCCATCCTAAATAACTTCTCCACGGAGTCCCCTTGCTTGAAGTGGCTTGGGGAGTAAATGGAATAACATCATCTATTTCAGCTTTTATCTTGGCAAACCCATCCTGTGGCATTTTTGGCGAAGCGGCTTCGGTAATTTCAAGGATAGCTCTTTCAATTGCTTCAATTTCCTTTCTGATTTCAGGGTACTGAATGGCATAATGCTGCACCTCCAAATTTTCTTCGGGGGACAGTGCTCCAGCAACGTAGAGTTCCAATATTCCAGACGCTATGTATTCTTCTACATCCATGCTTATGCCATATTTTTTCTAATGCTAGAAATACAGCTTCTTATCCTTGTTTTTATAGTGCCAATTGGCGTGTTGAGCTCTTTGGCCGCTTCTTTCTGGGTATACCCCTTAAAATAAAGCATATCTATCAATAAAATGCACTTTTCTTTCAACCCTTTTAATAAAGATTGAAGGCCAATGGTGTCCATTTTACTGTTTAAATCCTCGTCGTTTTCATAAATACCTACGAGGGAATCAACGGGAAGGTTCTTTTTTTTGTTCTTATGGGCTTTTGAGCGCACTTCATCTATAGCGGCATTCCGTGCAATGTTTAATAACCATGTAAAAAAGCGTCCCTTGGACGGATTGTACTGGTCGGATTTCTCCCAAATTTTTATAAAGACATCTTGACAAATTTCTTGGGAGCGTTCAGAATCTTTCACAATTACATTGATTGCCCCACAAATATTTTCAGCGTACATATTGTACAAAGTCTCAAAAGCTACTTTATCCTTTTTCTGATATTGTTGTATGAGGTTGTCCAGATTCATTTGTAGTTGGTTAAATATATAAAAAAAGAGCTGCTCTTGGCAGCTCTTTTCATAAATCTTGATGGACGTGTGGTTGGGTGTTATTGTTTAAGCAAAACAGATGCTTTGATAGCGACATCTTCCCAAGTTTTGCTCACACCATCAGCTCCAGTGTGTAGATCCATGCACGCTTTGTTCAATGATGTCAATGCGTCCAGGGCATTCCATTTTTTCAAATCCATTACTCCGGAAAAATTCACATGGTTATCGTCCGTAATCTCATATTCCATTGGGAGATCAGTGGAAACTCCGTTCATACTTAGGTTTACGGAGCACTTGTTGTTTTCATCAAAAGAAAAAGTTCCGGTTATGGATTGGGTTTCTGCCATTACATCAAAAAAGAAACGGATGATTTTAGGATCTCTTGTATTTGTGGTATCGTTAGTGAAAAGGCTGCTCACTGGAATGGAAAATTTAAGGCCATCCAATGTTTCCTCGGGTGTTTCGCCAGAGGTATAGGTCAATTCAACTTCTTGAAAAGTTCCACCAACAGGAACTTTATCTGTTGTTTTATAGGCAGTAAACCTAACATTGGTAGAATCTTCTACAATACTATAGGTCTTGGCAACCGTTTCTTTCGTTTTTTCTTCTTCTTTTTTTGTTTGCTTGCAGCTAAAACCGGCTACCAGTAATAGGCTTAATACAGCAATTTGAAATTTTTTCATCCTGGTTATTTTAAATTTAGGTCCAAGTTAGACAATATTTAAAGGGTGGTCAACAAAAAAAAAGCTGCCCGGTTGGACAGCTTTTTACATTGTTGTTATTTCAATATTATTGAATGATGCCGGTACAGGCAATTCTTGCTCCTGCGGCACCTGAGGGTTGCGATGTGTAATCATCAACACCTTGGTGAACGATTACCGCTTTTCCCAAAATATCTTTTTTCTCATCGCCGCAACCAATGCACCATTCGTCCGTAGAAAATTCTACGGTGGCGTTGCCATCGGCATCAGCGGTAAAATTACCAATATCACCTTTGTGGTAACCATCTTCCGAACCCCATTTTCCGTGTTCTTCAAAAGTTGGGTTCCAGTGTCCTCCGGTTGATTTTCCATCGGCAGACGAACAATCGGCCTTTTCGTGCAGGTGAATGGCATGCTCACCTTCGTCAAGTCCTAAAAAGGTAGCTCTCATGATTACTTCTCCTTGATCTTGGGTAAAAACGACTTCACCACTTACGTTGCTATCGCTTTTTGGTTCCATTTCAAAAGTAATGACCTGTGGGTCGATTTTTTCTGCCACTTGTTCAACGGTTTCCTCGACTTCCTCCGTTGTTTCTTGGGCTTCTTTTTTTGCTTGTTTACAGCTAAAGGCCGTTATAAATAGTAGCGTCAAGACTGTTATTTGTACTTTTTTCATTAAAATGATTGTTTTAAAGATTAGCCTATAAGTTAGGGATAATATGTACTGCTGTCAAACATTTTTAAGGTTTCTTCTTTTTGAAGAGTCCCCTCAAATCCGGATTGTAGAAAACTCCGAACTGTAATCGGTTGTAAACGGCATTTGCAAACTGGTTTCTCAGGTATCCCAACTGTACACTACTGTTCTCCGTAATGTGTACGCCAACAGCTCCGTATAGTCGGTTTTGACCGAACAAATCATCCTGGAGGTTAATAAAAAGTTCATCATAAAAGTTGAGGAAGAATGTATCTGTAAGAGGCAAGGTCATCTGAATACGGTAGCGGGCCCTATGTTGGGTTTCGGTGGTTTCGCCAAAATCCAGGAAACGTTGTTCTAACCTGTAACGGTGCTCAAATAGAAGTTCCCAAACTTTATTCTTTAGAATAAACTGCTCAAAAATCCGATGTTCTTTGGAGTTGACCTCGCCTTCGAGCTCAAAGTAGGTATTGTCGGTATCAATATAACCATAACCGGCCGTAGCTATGGCATTTGGATTTATATGATAATTGAGTCCGGTTCGCAGAAGCATTTGGTTAAAGTTGCTGGTGGTTTCGTAAAACCGGAACTGGGCCTCGGTATGAATACTGAAGCGTTCCGAAACTTTGTTGGTGCCAAAATACATGTACCAGGCACCCATTTCATCCTCCCCGGGTTGTT
Source organism: Allomuricauda sp. (assembly GCF_013911645.1). Classification (GTDB taxonomy): domain Bacteria; phylum Bacteroidota; class Bacteroidia; order Flavobacteriales; family Flavobacteriaceae; genus Flagellimonas. The sequence continues at coordinate 816,181 of NZ_JACESV010000001.1, read as the reverse complement.
GTGCATTTACAGTTAATAATCCAAATAAGATAAATAGGGTTGCTAATTTTTTGATCATATAATAGGTTTAAAAAAAATGAAATGCTAAAGATACCAAAATATGATACTTTGATCTTTAATTAGTGTAAAGGAATTGCGTTAGTTCAAAACGATGTTATTCAATTGCAGCACTCTTCAATAATTCTTGTAACTCACTTTTGGAAAATACTTGGGTTCCTTTGATTACTGTAAAGATCTTTTGACTGTTTTCAATATCATCCAAAGGGTTGGCTTCCAAAATAACCAAGTCTGATACTTTTCCTTTGGAAACAGTTCCATAATCATCGGTTTTATGTAAAAACTTGGCGCCGTTAAAGGCTGAGGTGCGAAGCGCATCCAATGGTGATACTCCGTTTTCCACCATTACCTGTAATTCTTTGTGCAAGGATATGCCGGGGTATGTGTAGGAGTTAAATGCACCACTATCCGACCCGGCCAATAGCTGAACACCGGCATCGTTAAGTGATTTAGCCAATTTACCAAAGAATGTATCAAGTTTTTTTACGATTTTCCCTAGCTTCTTCTGATGAATTTAATGCTGACCGGATTCTACCTTGGTAGGTCTTGATTATTCCCTGGCCCATGTAGTTAAGGTATTTGTCCTTGGTATGGTCAACCTCATCCAAATAACTCAATGTTTTTCCAATATGAAGTGTTGGCACCACAAAGACATCGTTTTCTTTTAATTTATTAAAAGTCGCCTGCGCGGTACTATCCGAATAAGCGTCCAAAAGAGCGGGCATGGCGTTCCAAAAGCCCATTTCGCCATTGTTCATTTTTTTGGTAACCTCAAGTTCATTGCCGGCACTCCCCTTCATTATGTAGTAGAGGTGTTCAATGCCATCCATCCCAGCATTAATGGTTTCATCCAAAGTAACAGTAAACGGCATGTGGCCCGATACAGTGAATCCCCTTTTTTTGGCTTCTTCGATAGCTTTTAGGTAGTTTTTAGGAGAAATTCTGCTATCATAAATTTTTACAAAGTCTACGTTCAAGGCTTCAAGGGAATCCAAAGCCTGTACAACAGCTTCTTCCGTTTCAACTTCCAAAGAGCCCGCCCAAGTGGCTTTTGGGCCATCAATTTTAGGTCCTGCAGTAAAAATCGTGGGGCCGGTCAATTCTTCCGAAGCGATTTTGTTTTTCCATTCCATAACAGAATGGGTAAGGTCACCACCTGCATCACGGACCGTGGTAATGCCGTTGGCAATAAATAATTTTAAAAAATTCTTGTTGTTTGCAATCAAAGTGTCCCCACCACGTAAATGGATGTGATTGTCCCAAAAACCGGGCAGTAGATATTTTCCAGAGGCGTCGATGGTGGAATCAGCTTTAAAATTACTTGAGCCAACCGCTTCGACCGCTTTGATTATACCGTTGGAAATAAAAATGTTCTGGTGTTCAACTTTTCCAGTTTCCAGATGGATGACCTGGGCATTGGTGATTGCCAAATCGAAATGGTTGGTGGTCTCCTTTTTACAGCTTATTATAATAGGTATAAGAGATAAAAAAAGTAGTCGGATCATTTAGGATCGATTTTAGAAACCTTAAAGATACCCGATTTTTTATTCTTCATGCTTTTGGGTTTTTCCGGTTTTTTTAGTGACTTTTATCCAAATCCTAGTTTTGAACGAAACAAAACCAAGTTGGTTCTATTTATTATTGTTGATTCTTTCGGGTGAGGCCATCTTTATCCTTCCTTTTGTATTGCCGCGCGTTTTTAGACCCACTGTATTGGATGTTTTGGAGTTGGACAATGTTCAATTGGGGCTTTGCTTTTCGGTGTACGGTTTGGTGGCTATGGTTTCTTATGTGTTGGGTGGACCTTTGGCAGATAAATATCAAGCCCGAAAATTGATAGCCATTGCCTTATGGATGACCGCTTTGGGTGGCTTTGTGTTTGCTCACTATCCAGCATTTTGGGTACTCCAAATATTATACGGTTGGTGGGGTTTTACCACTATTTTTCTTTTTTGGGCACCCATGATCAAGGCCACAAGAATTTGGGGAGGAACCGATTCCCAAGGAAAAGCCTTTGGCTTTCTCGATGGTGGTCGAGGACTAACAGGTGCCTTGTTCAGTTTGATGGGCGTAGTGGTCTTTTCGTTTTTTTTATCGGAGTCTCCCGATCTTGCCAATCTTGATGACCGCAAAAAAGCGTTCACTTATGTTCTATATACAGCCTCCATCATTATTATTTTAGTAGGGGTTTTAGTGTGGTTTTTCATGAAAACCACAGAAAGTGATCAGAAAATCATTCTCGAACGCATTTCTTGGAAAGATATAAAACAAGTGCTTAAATTACCTTCGGTTTGGTTGCTCATGGTAATTATACTGTGTGGTTATGTAGGTTACAAGATTACGGATATCATCTCGCAATATACCGAAGAAGTCATGTTGTACAATCAAGTGGATTCCGCCAAAGTGGGAACCCTGCTACAATTTCTACGTCCTACCACAGGCATTCTTTTTGGTTTGATAGCGGATAGATTGAAAATTACATGGCTGTTAGTGGTAAGCTTTGTTTTGGCATTGATTGGAGGATTGCTCTTTGTCAGTGGCGTGATAGCCCCAACAACCACACTCTTGTTTTTTATATCGGTAGTTGTTATTGCGGCAGGGGTTTATGGCATACGGGCCCTGTATTTTGGAGTAATGCACGTTGGTAAAATACCATTGGCATTAACGGGAACCGCTGTCGGACTCATCTCTTTGATCGGCTATACCCCCGATGTCTTTGCGGGTCCGGCCTACGGTATGCTGCTGGATGCACACCCCGGAGAGGAATTGGGACACCAAAATGTATTCTGGATGTTGAGCGCTTTTGCATTTGTTGGGGGAGTAGCAGCATGGATTTATCACAAAAAGTACGGTAGGGACAAATAATGAAGACTATTTATGGAAGTGGTGCCTCAATTTGTAAAAAGGCATGATAAACCAATTGAAACAGAGTTATAATATCGTTGAATTACAACGAATCCGTTTATTTTTACAATTTGAGACAATAGAGGCCGGTTTTCACCAAAATAGTAATTATATTGCCACATAGTTAGCTATTAGCTAATTGCCAAAACTAAACTTTAAGATTTTACAACAATTATTAATGCACATGAAGAATTACATTTTAGGGGCGTTATGCCTACTTTTTGTTCTTGTTGGGTGTGAGAAAAAACGCCAAGGGCCGCCCAAGCTTTTGGTTTTTTCAAAAACAATGGCATTTAAACATGCTTCTATCCCATCAGGAATCGCGGCTCTTGAAAGATTGGGCCAAGAGAACAATTTTGTTGTTGACACTACAACAAACGGCCAATTATTTACCGACGAAAATTTGGCCAAGTATTCCGCAATCGTGTTTTTAAGTACAACAGGAAATGTACTCAATGCACGTGAAGAAGCAGCTTTTGAGCGTTACATTCAAGCAGGGGGAGGCTATGTGGGCATTCACGCAGCGGCCGATACCGAGTACGATTGGGGCTGGTACAACAAATTGGTCGGTGCTCAATTCTTGAGCCATCCGGCAGGAACACCTGAGGCGGATTTTATCATAAAAGATAAAAACCATCCATCTACAGAATTTTTTACAGATTCCGTATGGCACCGTAGCGATGAATTGTACAACTACAAAAATATTTACGATGGCATCAATGTTTTGATGACCGTGGACGAGTCAACCTACGAAGGTGGTGAAAACGGTGAATACCATCCAATGGCCTGGTATCACGAATTTGATGGTGGCCGTGCGTTTTACACTGCAGCAGGACATACGGACGAAAGTTATACCGAGGAACTCTTTCTAAAACATGTTCTTGGAGGTATTAACTATGCCATTGGTAAAAACCTTGAATTGGATTATGCCAAGGCAACATCCCAAATACCACCCGAGACCGACCGCTTCAGTAAAGTAACATTGTCTACGGGACAATTTTTTGAACCTACGGAAATGACCGTGCTACCAAACAATGATGTGTTGATTGCACAGCGTAGGGGAGAAGTAATGTTGTATTCCGATGAGACCAAAGAAATCAGCCAAGTTGCCTTTTTGGATGTATACCATAAAACACTGGAAACACCAGGGGTAAATGCTGAACAAGGGCTGATGGGGCTTCAAAAAGACCCAAATTTTTCGGAAAATAATTGGATTTACCTGTATTATGCTCCATCAGGCGACAATTGGATAAATCGACTTTCGCGTTTTAAGTTTAAGGATGGGAATTTTGATATGGATTCCGAGCAAGTAATTCTTGAGTTAGACAGCCAACGTGAAATATGCTGCCATACAGGAGGATCTATTGCTTTTGGACCAGATGGGAATCTATATCTATCAACAGGGGACAATTCAACACCTTTTGATGACAAAGAGGCCAAATATGTAAATAGTGGATATGCACCCTTGAACGATATACCGGGCAAGGAACAATTTGATGCTAGACGTACTTCTGCAAATACCAACGATCTTCGTGGTAAAATACTTAGAATTAAAGTCAACGAAGATGGAAGTTACGATATACCTGAAGGCAACCTTTTCCCTGTAGGTACAGAAAAAACACGACCAGAGATTTATACCATGGGACACCGTAACCCATACAGGATTTCGGTTGATTTAAAACGTGGATATTTGTATTGGGGCGATGTGGGACCTGATGCACGAGTTGACAGTCTCGAAACCCGTGGCCCAAGAGGATATGATGAAATGAACCAGGCCCGTGAGCCCGGAAATTACGGTTGGCCCATGTTTATCGGAGATAATTTTGCCTATAGCAAGTATAATTATGAAACAGGGGAATCCGGAAGGTTTTTCGATCCGGAGAAACCAATCAACGACTCCAAAAACAATACAGGTTTAAAAGAATTGCCCCCTGCCCAACCAGCATATGCATACTATCATTATGGAGAAAGCCAGGATTTCCCCCAAACAGGTTCGGGAGGAAGAAACGCTATGGCAGGACCCACGTATTGGTCAGATTTATACCCTAATGGCGGAGGTTTACCGTCTTATTACAATGGAAAAGTAATCATTTATGACTGGATGAGAGGTTGGATGATGGCCGTTCATCTTTTTGAAGATGGTTCTGTAAACAAAATGGAACCTTTTGCCCCAGACATCGAATTAAGCAATTTGATTGATATGGAAATGAGTCCCGATGGACGCGTTTACCTATTGGAATACGGAAGTGGTTGGTTCTCTGCAAACCCGGACAGTGGTTTGAGCTATATTGAATACAATGGAGGTAACCGAGCCCCTGTAGTAGACAATTTTATAGTGGATACCGATTCCGGTTCACTGCCACTTACCGTTACAGCCACTGTTGAAGCCCACGATCGGGAAGGCGATAGCATGAGTTATGTTTGGGATTTGGGAGATGGAACTACCCAGGAGACCACGGAACCCACTTTAACGTATACGTACAAAGATGCAGGTTCCTATAAACTTAGTGTGATAGCTAAAGATACAGCAGGCGAGGAAGTTTCGAGCCTTGACCAAACTATAGTTGCGGGTAATGAGCGACCTGTAGTGGATATTGAATTGGACCAGGCGAATTCATCATTTTACATTCCGGGACAACCAATCGGATACAAGGTTTCGGTTTCGGATGCGGATAGCGAAGTTGATGAGGATAATGTTTATGTTTCGGTAGAATACCGTTCCGGTATGGATGAGGTGAACATGAATTTGGGCCACCAGCAAGTATCTGGTGCTGTAATGGGCAAAGCGTTAACCCAGAGTTTAGACTGCAAATCATGCCACAAGGAAAAAGAGGCGTCGATTGGACCAAACTATCTTGAAGTTTCGGAGAAGTACAAGGGCGACCGAGGTGCAACCAACTATTTAATGGCTAAAATTATTGGAGGTGGTTCCGGTGTCTGGGGCGAAGTGGTAATGCCAGCCCACCCTAATGTCACTCAAATGGAAGCTAGACAGATTACCCAGTATATTCAGTCCTTGACAGGTGGCGGCAATAAGCAACCATCACTCCCTTTAACCGGTACAGTAAAGCCAGAGGCAAAGGAGAAGGGAGAAGTATTTTTACTAACAGCCAGTTATACCGACCAAGGTACAGCGGAAGCGTTGCCATTAACAGGCTCAAAAACGGTTGTTTTGGCCAGTAATACCATGACTTTTCCAGAGGGCACGCCTACGGAGGGTATGCAGGCCATGGCCTTTGGTGGAATGCAGTTGCAACTTTTGAACGCTGCCGAAGGATGGTTGAAAATAGAAAACACAGATTTGACAGGTGTAAGTAGATTGATGGCCATTGTTGGATGGCAAGAGCCTCCAAGTATAGGTTATACCATGGAGTTAAGGGCTGGAGCTCCTGATGGCGAAGTCCTCGGAACAGGACAACTTAATCCTGATGGTCTCAGTGGCCAAGGAGGAGCTATTATAATACCCATTGAAAAAACCGATGGAGTACAACCTAAGCTATACCTTACCTACAAAGCTGAAGGTGAAGGTGGAAGCCCTTTTGCACTGACACAGGTACAGTTTAATTAAACAACTGATAAATCAAATAAAAAAGGCTCCGTAATATGCGGAGCCTTTTTGTTTTGTCAAAGTCTTTTGGATTAGATTTTTTTCGTTTCGATATAGAAATTTTCATCAAAAACAACCTTGCTCCCCTCTAGTTCCTCTGTTTGCCATTCAGCATCAGGGAATATCCATTTTTCCGAACCATCTACAGTTATTTTGATGGGCATATCAAAACCCTCCACAATGTCCATATACCTAAAACTGATGGTTTCTCCTTCAAGTTTATATTCCAAGGTAGGAATCATAGTGGTACGCAAATATTGATTGAAGAAAGCGGATAGATCCTTATCCGATTTTTCACTTAAATAATCTTCAATTTGATTGGTGGTTACCGTTTGATGGTAAAAATCTTTATTGAGTCCTCGCAATATTTGACGCCATTTTTCATCATCATCCACCAATTGGCGCAGGGTATGCAATATGTTGGCACCCTTGTAATACATATCCCCCGAACCTTTTTGATTTACTCCGTAGGGCCCAATAATGGGTATGTCGTTTTGGATGTTGCTACGGGTTCCGATAACGTACTCGGCAGATGCTTTTTTGCCAAAATGATAATCGAGGTACAGATTTTCGGAGTAGGCCGTAAAACCTTCATGCACCCACATGTCGGCAATATCTTTGTAGGTAATGTTGTTGGCGAACCATTCGTGACCTGCCTCGTGGATAATGATAAAATCGAATTGTAGGCCCCAACCAGTGCCCGACAAATCCCGACCCAAATAACCATTTTCATATTTATTGCCATAGGTAACAGAACTTTGGTGTTCCATGCCCAAATAAGGCACTTCAACCAATTTAAAGCCATCTTCGTAAAAAGGGTAGGGGCCAAACCAATGTTCAAAAGCTCTGAGCATCATTGGGGTTTGGGCGAATTGTTTTTTGGCTTTTTCCAAGTTTTCGGGCAAGACGTAGTAATCCAGTTGCAAAGGACCGTTTTCCCCTTCATATTTTTCGCTGAAGTGCCTGTAATTTCCAATATTAACATTAACACCGTAGTTGTTTATGGGATTCTTTACCACCCAGTTATAGGTTTTAAAATCGCCTTTGTCGGCAACGCTTTCCAATTGTCCGTTGGATACATCCATAAGATCTTTGGGAACGGTGACACTAATGCGCATACTGTCCACCTCGTCGTACATGTGGTCTTTATTGGGCCACCAAACACTGGCGCCCAAACCTTGGCACGATGTAGCAACAAAAGGGTTGCCATTAGCATCTTCTTTCCATGAAAACCCACCGTCCCATGGAGCTCTTACCGCTTCTCTAGGATGCCCAGAGTATGCTATTTTTAGTTCGTTGAATTCACCGGGGACCTGTTTTTTCTTCAGTTTGATGAAATGAGCGTTTCCTACAGAAGTGTATTTTAATTTTTTACCGTCTTGTGTGATAGATTCAATTTTCATGGGCTCTTGTAGGTCAATTTGAAGTATTTTGGCCGCTTCCAAAACCTTGTACCGAACAATATTGTGCCCCGAGATAAACTTATTGGAAGGTTCCACCTTCACGTTGAGGTGGTAGTAGTTCAAATCCCACCATTCCCTTTCTGGAGTTATACTGCCCCTTAAAGTGTCTTGTTTAGTAAAATTTTGTGCAGATACAATGCTCAGCCCCAAAAGGAAAACTAGAAAAAATTTTTGCTTCATATTTTATGTTTAGTTAAAAATAGCCCCTGTTTAAATTGCAGGCGTATGCTTACATCGCGGTATATTCAGTTTCTATACCTCTTTTTGTGAAAACTTGCCATTCCGTACTCGATGGATTCCTGCTTCCCTTCGACTACGCTCAGGGGTCAGCAGGAATGACATTTAAATCGTTGAATGTATTACAACAAACACCCTACCTGAAAACTTTATTTGGGAAAACCACTGGGCTTTCGTGCCCATCCTTACCAACAGCGGCCACTCCAAAGAAGTAATTGTCAATAACCACGCCTTCCAAAGTGTGTTCGCTAACATCGCCCACATATTTGTAGTTGTCCCAAGTGGGGGAGGTGGTGTCCCTCCAATAGATTTTATAGCCAACAGCCCCATCTACCTTGCTCCATTTTAGTTTGGCACTAGGTTCTACAATACCACCAATTTCTACGGTCTCGGGAGCTGGCGGAGCCCACGCAATAGAAGCTAGGTTAATGGCATTGACCGCCGTGAGTTTTTTGGCATATTCAAAATTTACGTGCTCCAACACATCACCATAGGCGATGCCGTCTTCCACACGAATATCTTGATGCTGCTGTGTGTAATTCTCATGGGCCTCCATAATTCGAATGCCCGCGTATCCCGCATCATTAAAAGGTCTGTGGTGGCCACCGCGCCCAAATCTGTCCAGTCGGTAAATCATCATGGGGTTCATTTCGGGCATATAGGTCTTTGTGGTTTTGTACACGTATCTGGCCAATTGGCGTGAAATACCATCTACTTCGCCACCGTAAAAACGTCTAGCTCTTCGCTCTTGTTCGGTTTCGGTAGGTGGAACGGGTTCCGAGAAAATCCTGAAATCCCTATTGCTCACCACACCGTCCACTCCGGTGATGTTCCCAATCATATCATTATTGAGGATACCCACAATATCCCAGCCTTTTTCCTTGGCATAAGCAGCTAAACCTTTTCCACCATACAGTCCTTGCTCTTCACCCGAAAGACCAACGTAAATAATGCTGCTTTCAAATTTATACTTGGAGAGCACGCGCGAAGCTTCAATGGTGCCCGCCATACCGCTGGCATTATCGTTGGCTCCAGGAGAATCGGAAGTGTAATTGGTTGGATTGCTTACGCGTGAATCAATATCACCGCTCATAATAATAAAGCGGTTCGGAAACTTGGTTCCACGCTGAATCGCTACTACGTTTACAACTTCAACATCTTTTACTATTCGGGCATTATCCCCTTCTTCAATCAGGTTTTTTTGATAAAACACTTCCAAACAATCTCCACAATTAGAAGAAATTTTGTCGAACTCCGACTTGATCCATCTTCTTGCGGCACCAATTCCTCGGGTTTGTGAAACGGTATCGCTCAAAGTGTGCCTTGTACCAAAATTAACAAGGGTGGTCACATCACTTTCAATACGATCTGCCGATACGGAATTGATGATGTCGTACATCCGGGTATCGGTTTGGGAAAAACCAATGGATGTGATTGTGAACACTAGGAGTGTAAGTATTTTTTTCATCTTTATGAGGTTTAGTTAGTTTAAATTACTTGATGAATGTAACCTTGGCAATTTCGCCATTTTCCACTTCATAAATGGCAATGGCCTTTACAAGCATTCCATTGATGGTTAGGGATTCGTGGTCAATTACCTTGTTTCCGATTACGATTCTGTTTTGTATTTCACAATGCAAATCCGGTGTATTTTCAAAAAAGGAACCGTACTGTTGTGCAAGTTTGGATTTACCTTTTAGGTTGAGCGATTGCGGAAAATTATATAGCTCGATAGTATTGGCATAAGTATTGGCAAAAGCCTCGATATCCCTATTGTTGTATGCATCCAATTGTTCCTGTACAATACTTTCGGCATCGGTCAAAGGCCCATCGGGGAAAACAAAGGTCATGGAAGCAATCAATCTATTTTCCACTTGATAGATGGCGACTTGGTGTCCGTCCCTGCCATCTACTTTGGTTTTTTCCTCATCTATTATAGTGTTTCCGAGGATGATACGGTTCATCACTTCTACGCTTGAGGATTTTACGTTTTCGAAGAAGCGTTCGTAGTTGTCCCGCATTGTGCTATTGCCTTGATACATTTTCTCATTGGGAAAACGCTGTACCAGTACATTGTCTGCAAAGCAGGCTACGAATCCATCTAAATCTCGACTATTAAAGGCTTTTACTTGCTTTTGAATAATTTTTGCCGGTGATTCCTCGGCCACAAATGCCAATCGTTTGCTGTTAGGGCTGATAGCAATACGGCTAATGTTATTGATTTCTTCTTGTGGAAACTCAATGATGGTTTCCCAATCAGCATCTGAACTCAGTTTCTTTGTCAAAAGCCTTTTACCCGCTCCAGTAATGATGGTGTTTTCATCCAACCAACAAATATCTTCTTCTTGGGCATAAGTCTTGGTTATTTTCTTTGATTCACCCGTAATGGGGTCCAAAGACATTATTTCCCAAGTATTATTTCTCTTACTTATAAAACTAATAAGATCAGTACCCGGTATTTTATGCAACGACCGTCCTACGTTTTGGTGAACGGTTTTTTGTGTTCCTTTTTCAAGGTCCATAACTTTTAAGTCCATTCGATTTTCCATCAAAACAGTAGCAACCAAAATATGGTGGTTGAACCAAACATGGTATCCAATCTTTAAATCTGTGATCGTGGTGGATTCGCTTGTTTCAAAGTCATACTCATACAAACGTTGCAGGCCATCTAAATCCAACCGAATTGCAGAAATGGCATTTTTGCCGGGGATGCGAAGGGGCGAATATTCGCTTCCTGCCGTGGTATAGGTCAACCAGGACGAAGTGCTGCCCTCATTCACATTAAATTGAAGAATGTCTGTTTGGTCTTGCCTTGTTGAAGCAAACAGAATAGAATCATCATCCCAAAAAGAGGGTTGGTTGTCGTAACCGGGATTGTTGGAAATATTTTTTGGATTGGACAGGGTAGGTTTTCCATTGTTTACCTTAAGGTCAAAAAGATAGACTTCCGTATCGGTCTGCGCCCACCCTAGAGCGCTTACCAATAATGAGCAAATCAAAAAAAAACCTCGTGTCATTGTTTTGTAAAACGTTTTAAAAGTTGCCGTACCCTTTTGGTGTTTTCCACATGGTATTTGGCCTGTGTTTTTTTGAGTCCCACTTTTACGGTAATTGCCGAATCGGGCAGTTCTTGGAACATAAATTCATCCGTCCAGTCATCACCAATGGCAAATACAAAGTCATAATCATCTTCACTCAACATTCTCGTGGCGGCCCTACCTTTGTTTACATTGCTGCTTTTTACCTCCATGACCTTGTTTCCGTTCAAAACGCTAATATCGTCATTCCCGATTAAACTACGTAAAACAGTATTAAGTTCTGTTGCTCTTTTTGTACCAAAATCGGGATCGGTGTTTCTGTAATGCCAAGCCAGGGAATAATTTTTTTCCTCGATAAAGGAGCCGGGTGTCCTATCCACGAAAGATTCCAAAACAGGTCTTATTTTGCTCATCCATCCGCTTTTTACTTGTTCCAGTAACTTAAAGTCATCGCCGTTTCTGGAAATCCACACCCCATGTTCTACGATCATATTATATTTTTTTGGCAAAAACCAACGGCCAAAGGTTTCCTTGTCCCTTCCGCTTATTAAAAATATAGTGGTGTTCTCTTGCTGGTGCAATTCATCCAACAGCTCATATAATTCTTCATCGGGAGAGGCTTGTTGGGGGTCTTTGTGAAAACCGGCCAAGGTACCGTCATAATCCAAGAACAACAAGCGTTTTTTCGATGCTGTATAAGCTTTTTCAATGGACATGAGGATTTGTGGCGACATTTTTTCGGAAATAAAGGCTTGGCCCAAATCCCTATTTTCCTTTAGGGCGTTCATGAACTCGTTGGCCCAGACCTCCACATTGTAGCGTTCCAATCTTTTTTGTAAAAAAGTGTTCCTGGAAACTTGCTCTTCCAATGGCATGTTAAAGGCTCTTTTTAGGGTGTCCGCTTGTTGCTCAAAGTTATTGGGATTGATTAACAGGGCTTCGTTCATTTCGTATGCGGAACCGGCCATTTCACTTAAAATAAGTACTCCGGACTTGTCCGTTCGTGTGGCGATATATTCCTTGGCGACCAGGTTCATGCCGTCTCGGAGCGGGGTAAGCCACGCTATGTCGCTGGATGTGTAAAGGTCGATCAAGCTTTCGAATGGCAGAGAACGGTAGAAATACCAGATCGGGGTCCAATTTATGGTGGACAATTCCCCATTGATCCTTCCGACCAGTTCGTCAACCTCTCTTTTTAACAGTTGATATTGCGGTACGTTGGAGCGAGATGGCACAGCTAGGATGATCAATCGCACCTTTTCTTTGTATTCTGGATATTTTTGAAGGAAGTACTCAAATGCATTGATACGTTTTGCAATGCCCTTGCTATAATCCAATCGGTCTATGGAAAGGATGAGCTTAGTATCTGGGGCCGAGGCTTTATGGTTGTCCAACCTTACCTGAAGATCACTTCGTTCATCTTGGCTTTTGGATTCGTGCGAGATTGCGGCATCCCTGAATTTTTTGTAATCAATTCCCATAGGGAAGGAGTCCACTTTAATGACCCGATTGTCCAAATAAATCTCGTTGAAGCTTACATCCAATCCTATAAGCCTTCGTACAGAACTTAAAAAGTGTCTTTCGTAATCGTAAGTATGGAAACCTATAAGATCCGAGCCTAACAATCCTTCCAAAATTTCATCACGCCAAGGTAATGTTCGGAATATTTCAAAAGAGGGGAAGGGAATATGTAAAAAGAATCCGATTGTAGTATCGGGACGTTTTTCACGCACCATTTGAGGAACCAGCATCAATTGGTAATCATGGATCCAAATAGTGTCGTCCTCGTCCGAATTTTCAATAATGGCATCTGCAAATTTCTGGTTTACCTTTTTATAGGTGTCCCAATAATTCAGTTCAAACTCGGAATACTTCAAAAAATAATGGAACAGGGGCCAAATGGTTCTATTGCTAAAACCGTAGTAAAAACCATCAATTTCATCGGAATTGAGCTTTACCTTGGCACAACCATGTTCTTTTAAGGCTTTATCAATGTCATTTTCAAGTTCTTCGGGTGTGTCCTCGTCGGTTAACCCGGACCAACCTATCCAAAGACTTTCGCCACCGCTATGTACGGATTTCATCCCCGTAGCCAAACCCCCAACACTTGGTATTGCATTAATGGTTCCGTTGCTAATTTGTAACTGAACGGGTAATCGATTTGAGATTATGATAGTTTTGCCCATAAAAGGATGATTTTTGACGTATTTTAATTTTTTGTTTCTTTAAAATTCGGGAAATTCGAGCGCAAAACCAATTCATTCTAACCCTTTTGAGAATTTTTGACCTATGGACAATTTGAATTACGGAATTATAGGAAATTGCAGGAGTGCGGCATTGATTTCCAAAGAAGGCTCCATAGACTGGTGCTGCCTGCCACAATTTGACTCTACGTCGATATTTGCAAAGTTGCTGGATGAGCAAAAAGGGGGCAGTTTTGAAATCCATCCTAAAGGGGATTATACCATTGAACAGGAATATTACAGAAACACCGCAATTTTGATCACGCGTTATACGGAGGGCAATAATGTTTTTGAACTACACGACTTTATGCCCCGACATCATAAAATGAACGGGAAGTACAAAGCACAGCCAGAGATTATCCGCTATGTAAAATATATTTCTGGTGCACCAAAGTTCACGGTAAAATATGACCCTAAATTGGAATATGGATTAGGTGCAACCAAACATTTTGTAAAAGAGGATTTTATTGCCAGCCTTACCCATAAGTTAAAATACGATACACTTTTCCTATATACATCTTTTGATAAGGAACGCGTTTTGGGTGGCGAGGAGATAAGTTTGGGGGAAGACGGATACTTTTTGATTCGTTACAACGAAAAAATATTGATGCCGACCACGGATAAAATGGGGCTGGAACTGGAACGCACCAAGGTATATTGGTTGGATTGGGTTGCAAAAACACCGGACTACCAAAAATTCAAAGATGAAATTATACGAAGCGCCATAACCCTAAAAATGTTGACTTACGACAAAACAGGGGCGGTTTTGGCGGCTGCGACCACATCCTTGCCCGAAACCATAGGTGAGGTTAGGAATTGGGATTACCGTTTCTGCTGGATTCGTGATGCCTCCATGGTAATCAAGGTGGTTTCCGAACTTGGACATAAAAACTCCGCAAAACGCTACCTTCAGTTTATTATTGATTTGATGCCCGACAAGGATGAGAAACTCCAGATTATGTATGGCATTAACAAGGAAAAAACATTAACAGAGAAGACCTTGGATCATTTTGATGGTTATAGGGGCTCCAAACCTGTTCGCGTTGGTAATGCGGCTTACAAACAACGTCAAAATGATATTTATGGCATTTTGATGGATGTGATTTATGAGCAGTTAAAGAACTTTAGCAACGATATTGAGAATGTGGAGGAACTTTGGAGCATTACCAAAGGAATTGTTTGGATTGTTGGAAAACACTGGAAGGAACCGGACAAAGGTATCTGGGAATTCCGTGGGGAAGACAAACATTTTACCTTTTCCAAAGTGTTGTGTTGGGTAGCTTTGGATCGCGCTATAAAAGTGGCTCAAATGTTCGGTAAAACCCGAAAACTGGCACGTTGGACGGCCCTTGAGCAGGAAATTAAGGAAGATATCCACGAAAACGCCTGGAACAATGATATCAATGCCTTTGTGCAATGTTATGGGTCCCGCCATTTGGATGCCTCGGTGCTTTTGATGGAACCGTATGGTTTTATCCATGCGCGCGACCCTAAATATGTAAATACGGTCAAAGCCATAGAAGATGGGCTTAGCAACGATGGTCTTTTGTACCGCTATAAAAACGAAGATGATTTTGGGCTTCCTTCCTCATCATTCACCATTTGTACATTTTGGTTCATCAATGCCTTGTTCAAAATAGGGGAGGAGGAAAAGGCCTTGGAACAGTTTGAACGTTTATTGGGCTACAGCAACCATTTGGGGCTGTTTAGCGAGGACATCGACTTTAAAACTAAAAGGTTGTTGGGCAACTTTCCACAAGCATACTCGCATTTGGCACTAATTGAATGTGCCATTAACTTTTCTAAAAAACAGAAAGACGAGCAAATATTGGAATCCATCAAGTAAGCTGTGTAAAGAATGATTGTCAACTCGAGCGCAGTCGAGAGGTCTTACAAAAGCCTGAGCCTTAGATTGGTATCGACTGCGATCGACCTGACACAGTGCATCAAATAGAAGTAGAAAACAAAAAAACGCCCCAATCGGGGCGTTTTCAAATCCAAGTGGGTTTTTATCCCAACATATATTTGAATTAGTCAAAGGTATACCCGTTGTCTGCAGCGACTTTATCAGCAATTTGCGTCCTAAGCTTCACTACATTGGGTTGGTTTGTATACTTGGTAAAGCGTTTGAGTCCCATCAACATCATACGTTGTTCATCACCTTCGGCAAAGGAGACAATACCTTCCTTAGCTTTTTGTTGGATAATGTCAACAGCCCTGTACAAATACAATTTGGTCATGGCTATTTGTGTTGCTTGGGCTTCTTCACCAAAGCGTTTTGCATTTTTCTCCGTTCTTAGGATAGCTGATTCTACCATATAAATTTGAATCAAGATATCGGAAGCGGCCATCAACAACATTTGATGTTTTTCCAAGTCGGGTCCGAATTTTTGAACGGCACTACCAGCAACCATCAAGAATACTTTTTTCAATCGAGACAGTAAGTCTTTTTCTTCTGATAGTAACTCAGAATAATCAGGTGTTTCAAAAGATGGTATGCCCATCAGTTCTTCACCAACGGCAGTAGCTGGACCTAAAAGGTCTACATGGCCTTTCATGGCTTTTTTAACCAACATGCCTACGGAGAGCATACGGTTAATTTCGTTCGTACCTTCATAAATTCTAGAAATACGGGCATCTCGCCATGCCGATTCCATTGGGGTATCGGCACTAAAGCCCATTCCTCCAAAAATTTGGATGCCTTCGTCGGTGGTATGCTGTACGTGCTCAGATACGGCCACTTTCAAAATAGAGCACTCAATCGCATATTCTTCAACACCTTTAAGCTCTGCTTCTTGATGTGAATTTCCACTGGCTTCGCGAATGGCGATTCTATCTTCAATATTTTTGGCGGCACGGTAACAAGCAGCTTCATCTACGTAAGCGTTGGTGGCCATGTCTGCAATCTTGGCCTTAATAGCACCAAAGTTTATGATCGGGGTTTTAAACTGAACACGTTCGTTGGCATATTTTGTAGCTTCGTTGATTACACGACGTTGTGCTTCTAAACAGGCAGCAGCCAATTTGATACGACCTACGTTAAGGGCGTTCATGGCAATTTTGAACCCATTGCCTCTTTCGGAAAGCATGTTTTCAACGGGAACCTTGGTTTCATTGAAAAATACTTGACGGGTAGAAGAGGAGTGTATACCCAATTTTTTTTCCTCATCACCAAGACTGATTCCATTTTTCGGATCGTTCTCTACAATAAATCCGGTAATATTTTTATCGTCTTCGATTCTGGCAAAAACAATGAACAGGTTACAGAAACCAGCGTTGGAAATCCACATTTTCTGTCCTGTGATGTTGTAATATTTGCCATCATCGGAAAGCACGGCCTTTGTTTTACCTGAGTTTGCATCGGAACCAGCTCCAGGTTCTGTTAAGCAATAGGCTCCAAACCACTCACCAGTGGCCAATCTGGGCACATATTTCTGTTTTTGCTCTTCGGTTCCATATAATGTAATGGGCAAGGTTCCAATTCCAGTATGCGCTCCAAATGCTGTACTAAAAGATCCCGTGGCGCCTGAAATGTAATCACAGACCAGCATAGTGGAAACAAATCCCATGCCCATACCTCCATAGGCTTCGGGTACAGCAACACTTAGAAGACCGAGTTCTCCAGCTTTTTTCATGCACTCTTCGGTATAGGCGTAGTCTTTTTTCTCAAAACGTTCCCAATGTGCCCAAAGCTCACGGTCTACAAATTCCTTGGTGCTTTCGCGCATCATTTTTTGTTCTTCGTTGAGATCTTCAAGGGTGAACACGTCCTCACATTTGGTCTCCTTGACCAAGAATTGACCTCCTCTCAGTATGTCTTTTTCTTTTGTTTCCATTTTTGATTATGATATTAAAGAAGATAGAAAATAGATGAAAGACTTATTCCAATCGGTTTTGAAACCCCATGGTCATTTTTTGCCATTCTTCAATTTTATCTTCAAGTGTATTTAAATTTTTAGGGTTAATATAGTTTCTATGTCTAGCTATTAAAAGTTGTGTCCCGAGTTCAAAAGAGGACCCTAATGCAATATCTATGAAGTACTTAAAAGATTTATCTGTTCTAGATGATCCTTCAGCAATATTACTAGGCATTGAAACTGAGCATCTACTTATCTGGGAACTTAGATCATATCGTTCATGTTTTGGAAAATTGAGGAGCAAATCGGAAATGTCGTTGGCTATTTCCAATCCGAGCAACCAAATTTTCATTTTTTTATAATTGTGCCTTTTCATCGAAGATGTCTCTTTTCTCTAATCTCTTTTCTTCTACTTTAGGAAAGAAACTCATATATCCCCGCGGCACCCTGGCCAGTTCCCACGCACATGGTGACCATACCGTATTTGCCTTTCATGTCGCGCTTTCTCATCTCATCAAAAAGTTGGACAGATAGTTTGGCCCCGGTACATCCCAGTGGGTGCCCCAGTGCAATAGCTCCCCCGTTTACGTTTACAATGTCTTGGTTTAGGCCAAGTTCCCTGATAACGGCCAACGATTGCGATGCAAAGGCTTCGTTTAACTCAATAAGGTCTATTTGGTCCTGTTTCATTCCAGCTTGTTTCAATGCTTTTGGAATGGCTTTTACAGGGCCAATTCCCATGATTCGTGGTTCAACACCTGCTGCGGCATAGTTTACCAATCGTGCAATGGGTTCCAAGTTGAGTTCTTTCACCATTTCTTCGCTCATTACCATAACAAAAGCGGCACCATCACTCATTTGTGATGAATTTCCAGCGGTAACGCTCCCACCTTCGGCAAAAACAGGCCTAAGTTTGTTCAAGGTTGGAATGTTGGTGCCTTTTCTCGGGCCTTCATCTTTATTGACGGTGTAATTTTTTGTTTCTTTTTTACCAGCTTCGTTCACAAAAGTGTGTTCTACTTCAATAGGAACAATTTGGTCCTGAAAACGGTCTTCTTCTTGCGCTTTTAACGCTTTCATGTGCGAATTGAAGGCAAATTCATCTTGATCTTCGCGAGATACCTTGAATTGTTTGGCCACAGCTTCGGCAGTAAGTCCCATGCCCCAATAGTAATCTTCATGGCCTTCTTTGGCAGTTGCGTAATCTGGTGTTGGTTTGTAACCTCCCATGGGGATGTAGCTCATGCTTTCCGCACCACCAGCGATGATACAATCCGCCATTCCCGATTGGATTTTGGCCGTAGCGATACCAATAGTTTCCAATCCGGATGCACAATACCGGTTTACGGTCACCCCGGGCACATCATCAATGTCCAATCCCATTAGAGAGATAAGCCTAGCCATGTTCAAACCTTGTTCGGCTTCGGGCATCGCGTTCCCCACAATAACATCATCAATACGTTTTTTATCCAATTGGGGAAGTTCTTTCATCATGTATTCGATGGTTTCGGCAGCCAGTTCGTCCGGACGCTTAAACCTGAACAGACCTTTTGGAGCTTTGCCCACGGCTGTTCTGTATGCTTTTACTATATATGCTGTTTTGTTCATAGTTTTATATATTATTTTGGAATCTAGAATCTAGATGATTGGAGTTTAGACTAATCGCTTAGATTATCAATAAACTTGCCTAACATTTTTTGAATTTGTAGTATTTTATTTTCTAATGCTTTGAAATCGTTTTTATCTAAATATCCTTCGTTAAAAGAAACTATTAATTGTGTTTCCCATTCGAAGGCAGAACCAAGACTATTTTCTAAAAACTTTTTAAAGAGTCTGTCAGTACTTTTGCTAGAACCTTCCGAAATATTTGAAGGTATGGATACAGCGCATCTGTTCATTTGACTTGCAAGATTGAATCGTTCAAAATCAGGGAAAGTTCTTGTTAGGTTATAACTATCTTTCACAAATTCAATACCATCTTGCCAAACCTTTAATTTTTTAAAATTATGTATTGCCATTTGTCTAATTTCTAGATTCTAGTTGTCCAAAATCTAATTTCTCAGTGGTTTTCCTGTCTTCAACATGTGTTGTATGCGTTCCAAAGTCTTTCTTTCGGTACAAAGGGACAAGAAAGCTTCTCGTTCCAAATCCAAAAGATATTGTTCGGTTACCATTGTGGCTTCCGAAAGGTCACCGCCTGCCATTACGTAGGCTAGTTTATCGGCAATCTTTTTGTCGTGCTCCGAAATGTAATGTCCAGCTTCCATGGAGTCCGTTCCTACCAAGAACATACCCAAGGCTTGT
The DNA here is from genome assembly GCF_013911645.1 of Allomuricauda sp. Classification (GTDB taxonomy): domain Bacteria; phylum Bacteroidota; class Bacteroidia; order Flavobacteriales; family Flavobacteriaceae; genus Flagellimonas. The sequence goes on along the minus strand of NZ_JACESV010000001.1, from coordinate 796,471 downwards.
TTTCCAAGTACCTTGACATCTTTTCGTTTAACCGGTTTGGTATAGCCTGCATCGGCCATCAGTTTAGCATACGCTTTTGCTGTTGCAATCTGACGGTCTTTGTTGACCACAACTACATCTTTTCCTTTTTGAAGGATGCCCAAGTCATAGGCCTCATAAGCCGAAGTTGATACTTTGGCCATTCCGATGGTGAGGAAGTACTCTTGAAGTACATTGAGCTCCACATCGTTTTTTCTGAAGGTGTCGGAAGCACGTAGCGCCATTTCCTTGGAACCACCTCCGCCGGGGATTACCCCAACGCCAAACTCCACCAAACCGATATAGGTTTCGGCAGCGGCTACCACTTTATCGGCATGGAGTGAAAGTTCACATCCACCCCCAAGTGCCATACCGTGTGGTGCAGCTACGGTTGGAATGGAGGAATATCGCATACGCATCATGGTGTCCTGGAACATTTTGATGGCCATGTTCAGCTCATCATATTCTTGTTCCACCGCCATCATGAAAATCATTCCGATGTTGGCGCCAACAGAGAAGTTGGCAGCTTGGTTACCAACCACCAATCCTGCAAAATCCTTTTCGGCAAGATCTACCGCTTTGTTCAAGCCAGCCAATACGTCACCTCCAATGGTGTTCATTTTGGATTGGAACTCACAATTGAGGATTCCATCACCCAAATCTTCGATAACAACACCACTGTTTTTAAAGACTTCCTTGGTTTTTCTGATATTGTCCAAAATGATGAATGCATCCTGGCCCGGAACTTTTTCCATGGTTCCTGCCTTGCCGGCAGGCAGGTTTTTTGGGATGTCGTAGAAGTAGGTGTTCCCTTCTTTAACGGTGTAGAAGGAATCAATTCCGGCTTCTTTCATTTCGGACACCCATGAAGCAGCCTCCAAACCTTCAGCCTTAATGAATTCAAGTCCTTTTTCGAGCCCAACGGCATCCCAAATTTGGAATGGTCCGTGTTCCCAACCAAAACCAGCCTTCATGGCATCATCTATCTTGTATAACTCATCCGTAATTTCAGGAATACGATGGGTAACGTAGGCAAAAAGTGCTCCAAAACTCTTTCTGTAGAACTCTCCGGCCTTGTCTTTGCCATCCACCAACACTGGGAAACGATCAATTACTTTGTCAATGGTTTTGGTAAGCTCCAGAGTGGCAAATTTTGCGCTCTTTTTGGAACGGTAGTCCATGGTGTCCAAATCCAAGGTCAAGATTTCGCTCTTGCCATCGTCTCCTTTGACTTTTTTATAAAAACCTTGTCCAGATTTGCTTCCCAACCATTTGTTGTCCATCATGGTTTGGATAAAATCCGGCAACTGGAACAATTCGTGGCGCTCATCGTCCTTGCAGTTTTCACTGATTCCGTTGGCCACGTGCACCAAGGTGTCCAGTCCTACTACATCTACGGTGCGGAAGGTGGCGGATTTCGGTCGTCCGATCACTGGTCCAGTGAGTTTGTCGACTTCCTCAACCGTCATGCCCATTTCTTTTACGGCATGGAACAGACTTTGAATACTAAAGATTCCGATTCTATTACCGATAAAGGCAGGTGTGTCCTTGGCAACTACGGAAGTTTTTCCCAAGAACTGTTCGCCATAGCCATTAAGGAAGTCCAAAACATCCTGTGAAGTTTTAGGTCCAGGAATAATTTCAAAAAGTTTTAAATATCTGGCTGGGTTGAAAAAGTGCGTGCCACAGAAATGCTTCTGGAAATCATCGCTTCTTCCTTCGCTCATAAATCGGATAGGGATTCCAGAAGTGTTCGAAGTGATCAAAGTACCAGGTGTGCGGTGTTTATCTAAGTTTTCAAATACCTGTTTTTTGATGTCCAAGCGTTCCACGACCACTTCAATGATCCAATCCACATCAGCCACTTTGGAAATATCGTCTTCTAGGTTTCCAGTGGTAATGCAATCGGCAAATTTTTTGTGATAAATAGGGGATGGTTTGGATTTAAGGGCGGACGCCAGTGAATCGTTTACGAGACGGTTGCGGACCACTTTATCCTCTAAAGTAAGCCCCTGGGCCTTCTCCTTGTCGGTAAGTTCACGGGGAACTATATCCAATAATAGAACCTCAACCCCAATGTTCGCAAAATGGCATGCAATGCCACTTCCCATTATTCCGGAACCGATTACGGCAACTTTGTTTATATGCCTTTTCATGTGCGAGTTTGTAATTTTAGTTATTAGTTGTTTTTGAATAGATCTTTTTATCTGTAATAAGTTTATTTATAGTTTCAATGACGCTAAAAAAGCCCACCAAATCCTCTTGAGAGGTATGTTCTTTTACCACTTCGTTGAAACGCAATACCACTTCTTTGGACTCCTCTCGTTTTTCCAAACCCAAAGGGGTTAAGTGAATTAGAACGCCGCGCCCATCTTTTGGGTTACGTTTACGTTGTATGTAACCTTTTTGCTCAATATTTTTTAAGATCCTTGACAAACTAGTTGCTTCCATCCCCATTTTGGGCCCCAATGTGGTACTTGGTGTACCTCCTTTGGGGTCAATGCTCAGTAAGGTAAATCCAATGGCCATTGTAAGCCCATAGTTTTTAGCTTCCTCATTGTACATTTTGCTAACAGCCTGCCAAGTGGCCCTTAGGGCGTAATCAATGGTCAAATCTTTCATGGAACAGGTTTGGTGTTCTCAAATATATGAAAAATTTATTATGCATGCATAATAAATTTAGGTTAAGTATTGATGTTTTTTTATCAAAAATTGAGAAGAATACTTCATACATCAATTCAAATGGGGCATCGGTCAGATCGTAGTCAAAATAACAGCATGAATATTGGATATTGTGAAAATACCTATTTATCAAAATATTTATTATGAATATCAAAAATCTATTATGTGCGATTATTTCGCTTGTATTGCTATGGTCCTGTGGTAAAGACGACGGTCCGGAACCAGCTAAGAACAATGCCCCTAAAGTTGAGGTGCAAAGTTTTACGGTTGCTGAAGATATTTCTGATTCGGAGGAAATCGGAGTTGTTGCTGCCACAGATAAAGATGAGGATACCCTTATTTTCAGTATTGTCCAAAATGATAATGATTTATTTGAAATTACGGAATCGGGAGTAATAAGTCTTGCTCCTGGGAAAGAGTTGAACTATGAATTATCTACCGAACATACTATTCTTGTATCAGTATCCGACGGTAAACAGGTTAGAAATGGTTTAATGACAATTACTGTTACCAATGTTTTTGACAGTATGGTTGAAGACCCCGAATCCTTTATTACCAAATGGGAAATATCCAGCAGTAATTTTGAATTAACCATTGGTACGGGCACATCAATGGAACTTGAATATGATTATAAAATTGATTGGGGAGATGGCTCTCCTGTTGAAGAGCTGACGTCAAGAAACCCAACCCACATTTATACAAATGTAGGAACCTATTATGTTTCCATTCAAGGAGATTTCCCCCATATTTTGATGCGGGATCAACCTATTCATATTAGGAGAACCTTAAAAGGCATAGAACAGTGGGGCAATATTGTTTGGCAAAGTTTCTCTGGTGCTTTTGCATTATGTCAATATATGGAATATAATGCTACTGATATACCAAATTTAGAAAATGTCCAAAGTATGTCACAAGCTTTTCATTGGGCGAATCTTTTCGACGGTGATCTTAGTGAGTGGGATGTAAGCAATGTTACAAGAACAGATTTAATGTTTGCTGATGCTTATTCATTTAATGGTGATATTGGTAGTTGGGATGTAAGTAATGTAACAAATATGGGAAGTATGTTTTCCTCAGCGACAAAATTTAATGCGGACATTAGTGGATGGGATGTAAGTAATGTAACAAATATGCAAGGTATGTTTTTCTCAACGGAAACATTTAATGCAGATATCAGTGGATGGGATGTAAGTGAAGTGACAAATATGCGCAGTATGTTTGCTAATAATACTTCATTTAATGGAGACTTGAGTAACTGGGATGTAAGTAATGTTACAACAATGGAAAAAATGTTTTCTGAGGCCACTTCTTTCAATGGAGATATTGGTTTATGGGAAACCGGCAATGTCACAGATATGAAGAGAATGTTTAGAGCAGCAGAATCATTCAATTCAGATATTGGCGGTTGGAATGTATCAAAAGTTGAAGATATGTCAGAAATGTTTTTAAATGCCCATTCTTTTAATCAAAACATTGGGGCTTGGGATATTGCAGGTGTTGAAGATATGACTGGAATATTTAATGATTCAGGGATGTCTCCAGAGAGATTTTCAGATACAATGATAGGTTGGGCTAGCAATCCAAACCTTCAACCGTACATTCCTGTAGGTATTGAAGGAATGAGTCTTTGTAGCGATAATCAAGAAGCATTGGACGCAATGGTCTTTAAACTCAATATTGAATTGGAATGGGCATTCTCTAGTCCGCCGGATATGGTTGATTGCTCTGGCAATTGATTTAAGTAAAAAACCAACGGATTTCCGTTGGTTTTTTTATTGCTGGAAACTCAAAAGTCAATGGATTCTTCAATAACTTTTGGGACAGTCGGAATGACAATCAAGTTTTGAATACAACTCATTGTTCATTTCCAAGTCGAACTTCAAGAGATTTATCTATGGTTCCTTCTACTCCGCTAAGGATACCACCTCGAAATGGCGGTGAACATTGATTGTTGTCTATTAATAATTGGTCATTATAAATTGATTAATATCCGTAGATGTCATTGTACAAATCCAGATACATTTCTTTAACTGGCTTGCGTTTCAATTTCATGGTAGGGGTTAGGTGTCCCTCTTCCACGCTCCAAACATCAGGGGTAAGTCTGAACTGTTTTACCTTTTCCCATTTGGCGAACTCTTGGTTGGCCCAATCCACTTCTTCCTGCATACGGGCGATCACCTTTTCGTTTTTGACCAGTTCATCATTTGATCCCAAGTCAATATTATGGCGCTTGGCCCATTCCTTTACAAATTCAAAATTGGGCTGAATCAAAGCTGCCGGCATTTTTTCACCTTCGCCTACAACCATTATTTGTTCTATAAATCGGGATTGTTTAAAACGGTTTTCCAATAACTGTGGCGCCACGTATTTTCCGCCGGATGTTTTAAACATCTCTTTTTTACGGTCGGTAATGCGTAAAAAGCCCTCAGCATCAATCTCGCCGATGTCACCGGTATGGAAATAGGCTCCTGTCATCACTTCTGCGGTTTTTTCCGGGTCTTTGTAGTAGCCCATCATTACATTGGGGCCTTTGCAAAGAATTTCCCCGTCCTCGGCAATCTTCACTTCTACGTTGTCGATCATTTTTCCTACGGTGCCAATTTTCCAACCTTTGTTGCGTTGGTCGTTTACAGCAATTACGGGCGAGGTCTCCGTAAGTCCGTATCCTTCCATTACGGGCATCTCCGCTGCAGCAAAAATTCTGGCAAGCCTTGGTTGTAGCGCGGCACTACCGGAAACCATAACGGATAGATTACCACCGAGACCTTCTTTCCATTTGCTAAATATTAATTTACGGGCAAGCCCAAGTTTTTTCTCGTACCACCAGCCGTTTGCACCGTAAGGCTCAAATTTGAGTCCCACTTCCACAGCCCAGAAAAAGAGTTTCTTTTTTATGCCCGTTAAATTGGTTCCCTTGGCAATAATGGCATCATAGACTTTCTCCAGCAATCGGGGAACAACACTCATTACATGGGGTTTCACCTCTTTCACGTTATCACTGATTTTGTCCAGCCCTTCCGCAAAATGAATTTCTACACCACAATATTGGTAGAGGTAAAGAATCATCCGTTCAAAAATGTGGCAAACAGGCAAAAAACTCAGGGCGGTTCCACCCGTTTCAAAAGGAACCCTAACTTGGCTATCGACCACGTTGGAAACTATATTGTTGTGAGATAGCATAACTCCTTTTGGTTTTCCTGTGGTACCAGAAGTATATATGAGGGTAGCTAAGTCATCAGGCTTTACGGCATCTTTTAATTTTTCGACCTCACCTTGGTTGGACGTATCGGCTCCCAATTCCACGACCTCTTTCCAGTTTTTGCAATTATCCAGTTCATCAAAGGAATAAATCTCTTCCAGCTTGTCAGTTTTTGAGCTTATGGACAAGACCTTTTCCAACACTTCGCCACAGGAAACAAAACAATATTTTGCTTCGGAATGGTTCAGGACATACTCGTAATCTTCTTCGGAAATGGTAGGGTAAATGGGTACGTTCTGTGCCCCAATTTGAAGAATTCCAATATCAACAATATTCCATTCCGTTCGGTTGGTCATGGAAATCACAGCAATTTTGTCGTTAGGCTTAACGCCCATACGAAGTAAGGCCCTGCTCACGGCATTGGCTTTGTCAATGTACTGTTGTGTGGATGTAGCTATCCATTTACCGTCACTTTTGGTGACCAATGATTTTTCTAAGGGGTATTTTTCAAGTTGATAGTATGGGAAATCAAATAATCGGGTAACCGTCTGCATAGTTAGTTATATGTTAAGCGATTGCAAATTAGCAAATCAGACCTTAACAATGAAACAGATTTAACAATTAGATAAGGTAAATTTTGAAAAATCCCCAAATAATAACCTCCAAGCAGGGTAAATTATACTAATCTTCCAAATTTTCCAACCATTCCCGTGCATTCACAAATGCCTGTAGCCAAGGCGACACTTCATCGGTTCTATCCTTTGGATAGTGCGCCCAGTTCCAAGGAAACGTAGAACGCTCGATATGCGGCATGGTCACTAAATGGCGACCTGTTTTGTCGCAAAGCATGGCTGAATTGTAATCACTTCCGTTTGGATTGGCCGGGTAGCTCTCGTAACCGTATTTGGCCACAATATGGTATTGGTCCTCGGTATGTGGAAGACTAAATTTGCCTTCACCATGACTTATCCAAACCCCGAGCGTGGTTCCTGCCATGTTGGAAAGCATCACAGAATTGTTCTCTTGAATTTTAACCGAAGTAAAATTACTCTCGTGCTTGTTGGAGTCGTTATAGGTCAATCTTCCGTGAGTTTCATGTTCTGGGTTGATGAGGTCCAACTCCATGAACAATTGGCAACCATTACAAATCCCTACGGATAAAGTGTCTGGTCTGGCAAAGAAATCTTTTAAGGCTTTGTTGGCTTTTTCGTTGTACTTAAAGGCTCCCGCCCATCCTTTGGCGCTTCCCAAAACATCGGAGTTGGAGAAACCTCCAACGGCACCAATAAACTGTATGTCCTCCAAGGTTTCCCTACCCGTGATAAGGTCGGTCATGTGTACATCTTTTACATCAAAACCAGCCAAGTACATGGCATTGGCCATTTCACGTTCGGAATTGCTTCCCTTTTCGCGCAGAATGGCTGCTTTGGGAGCCCCCTCCCGACCTCCCCCTAAGGGTGAGGGGGTAAGTTTTCCATCAAAATTTTTAGGGAAAATATAGTGCAACGGTTGTTTCTTGTAGTTATCATAACGGTCTTTGGCCAAACCATTTGCGGTTTGCTTGTTGTCCAATAGATAAGACGTTTTGAACCAAGTGTCACGCAATGAGGCAATATTTAACCCGATTTCTATACCATTATTTTTGATTTTCAAAGTGCTTTCGGAGGTTGGCGTACCGATTTTGGCAAATTCAATACCCGCAGCCTTCAGTTCCTTTTCTACTGATGCATCTTTGGATTGGAACACCACTCCAATGTTTTCGGAGAACAATAGTTTGATGATATCCTGCTCGTTCAAGCTGGACAAATCCAAGTTGGCACCCAAATCATTATCCGCAAAGCAAAGTTCCAATAAGGTTGTTATCAAACCACCTGAAGCTACATCGTGACCTGCCAAAATCTGGCCATTTTTGATAAGTTTTTGCAAGGTGTTGAAAGCCGTCTTAAAATAGCTGGCATCCAAAACAGATGGTGCTTCGTCACCAATACCATTCAAAATCTGTGCAAAAGAGGAACCGCCCAGTTTGTGGCTATCCTTGGATAGGTTGATGTAGTAGATATCGCCACCGTCTTTCTGCATAACGGGCTCCACCACTTGGTTGATGTTGTTGCAATTAGCTGCTGCGGAGATGATTACAGTTCCTGGGGACAATACTTCACCATCCTTATATTTTTGTTTCATGGAAAGCGAATCCTTTCCAGTGGGCACGTTAATGCCCAAATCTATGGCAAATTTAGACAGAGACTCTACTGCAGCATACAAACGGGCATCCTCACCTTCATTTCTACAAGGCCACATCCAGTTTGCGGAGAGTGACACGGATTTTAAACCATCTTTCAACGGTGCCCAAACAATGTTGGTCAACGATTCCGCTACGCTGTTTCTACTACCGGCAACAGGGTCAATCAAAGCCGAAATAGGGGAGTGGCCAATACTGGTGGCAATTCCTTCCTTGCCTTTAAAATCGAGCGCCATTACACCGCAGTTGTTCAATGGCAATTGCAATGGGCCAGCACACTGTTGCTTTGCAACGCGACCGCCAACACAACGGTCTACTTTATTCGTTAGCCAATCTTTACAGGCCACGGCTTCCAATTGTAGCACTTGCTCTAAATAATCGTGGAAATGCTCCAAAGAATATGAAAGGGCGGGATATTTTTGCTGGGCCGTTTTGTCGGCCATAATGGTTTTGGGAGAACTTCCGAACATATCGGAAAGTTCCAAGTTCATTGGGGTTTCCCCTGTTTCTCCTGAAGTAAATTTAAACGTATGGTCGCCTGTCACTTCGCCTACGTTGTACATGGGCGAACGTTCACGTGCCGAAACACGGTCCAATAGGTCCAAATCCTTTTCACCGATTACCAATCCCATCCGTTCTTGGGATTCGTTGCCTATCAATTCTTTTTTGGAAAGCGTAGGGTCTCCAACGGGCAACTTGTCCGTATCAATGGTTCCCCCGGTTTCCTCTACTAATTCGGACAGACAGTTCAAGTGTCCACCTGCTCCGTGATCGTGAATGGAAACAATGGGGTTGTCATGACTTTCAAACAGGCCACGTACGGCGTTTGAAGCTCTTTTTTGCATTTCTGGGTTGGAACGCTGCACGGCATTCAGTTCAATGGCAGAACTGAATTCACCAGTATCTGCACTGGATACGGCGGCTCCACCCATCCCAATACGGTAGTTGTCACCGCCTAGAACAACTATTCTGTCTCCTTTGCTTGGTGTATCTTTCAAAGCTTGGCCGGTTTTACCATAGCCAATACCTCCAGCCATCATAATTACCTTATCGAAGCCCAGTTTTCGAGGTGTCATATCGAGCGCAGTCGAGATGTCTTTTGATTCATCATGCTCAAAAGTAAGCACGGAACCCGCAATCAAAGGTTGACCGAATTTATTTCCAAAATCGGATGCTCCGTTGGATGCTTTGATCAAAATATCCATTGGGGTTTGATACAGCCAATCCCGTTCTTTCATTCCATTTTCCCATGGACGGTTTTTTTCCAAGCGGGAGTAGGAGGTCATATACACAGCGGTTCCTGCCAAAGGCAAAGACCCTTTTCCGCCAGCCAAACGATCTCTGATTTCACCTCCAGAACCTGTTGCGGCACCGTTAAAAGGCTCCACGGTGGTCGGGAAGTTATGGGTCTCCGCTTTTAGCGATAGTACGGAGTCAAACTCTTTTTCTTCATAAAAGTCGGGCTTATCCGCACTTTTGGGTGCAAACTGAACTGCTTTGGGCCCTTTTATAAAGGCAACATTGTCCTTGTAAGCCGAAACGATATCATTAGGGTTGGCTTCGGATGTTTTTTTGATTAATTTAAATAGGGAAGAAGGTTTCTCCTCTCCATCAATCACAAAGGTCCCATTAAAAATTTTGTGCCTGCAATGCTCGGAATTTACCTGACTGAAACCAAATACTTCGGAATCCGTCAGCTTACGATTCAACTTTTTGGAAAGCCCTTCAAGATATTCCACCTCTTCATCACTAAGGGCAAGTCCCTCTTTCTCATTGTAAGAAGCGATGTTATCAATCTCTTGGATAGCCTCAGGAACTATGTTGATGGTGAAAATATCTTGCCCCAAAGAGCTATATTTCTGGGACAGCATTGGGTCAAAATCGGTGAATTTTTCCGTTACCGCGTGGAATTCCTCAATACGGATAATTCCAGCGATGCCCATATTTTGGGTGATCTCGGTAGCGTTTGTGCTCCAGGGCGTAATCATGGCGGCACGTGGCCCAACAAAAAAGGCGTCGAGAGACGCCGCTTCAATCTTAGGCTGGTTGCCAAACAACCATGTCAGTTTATTAATGTTTTCCTGAGTGATTTCCTGAGCGGTTTGGACGGCAAAAACCTTGGTCGCCTTGTCCCCAAAAAAATGGATCATACAATCTGTGCGTTGAACGGTTTAAGAAAGTGCAAATTTACGATTTTGGAACGTAATTCATCCTACTGTAAAGGTGTTTTGTTAACGAAGTGCTGTTGATAGCATATTCGTCAATTCAAAAAGGGCATCCATCAATTCAACACATTGTACGTAGAGCATTCGTATATATTTGGTGGAGCTTTAAGCAATCACTTGAATGGAAGAGAATAAAAGAACAAATTATAGGAATCAAGCACTTGTAATTGTATTTCTGATTGTTCTCATTATTTTGATTGGCTTGTTTGAGGATGATTGGAATTGGAATAATTTTTTCAGGCACCTAATAAGAAATATCGTCAGGAACATGTTTTGATTGGATTTTATACCTGAAAAACAAGGCCGGGCAAACAGTTTTATGTTTTTTGTTGGGCTCATTCTGGTTTTGCTCAAAATTTTGTTGAATGATTTTGTCAATTCACTAAAAACGGTAGGTCAAATACCTTTGGGCATAAAACTACCCCTGGGGCAAGCCTCGGAGCATTTAAACCTTGATTATCGGGTAAGTTAAGCAACTTTTCCTATCTTGGATGAAATATAGCTAACTCAAAACCAACCTTATGAAAACTACCAACATCCTATTGTGCGGGATTATGCTTTTTGCAGGAGCAACTTCTTCGATTGCACAAAAAAAATACTCAAAAAGTCAAATCAAAAAATTCAAGGCCGAAGTAGAAGCCCTAGTGGAAGCCAATAAAAAGCAGACACAGGTAATGGTCGACAAAATTTTTAGTTTTGCCGAACTGGGGTTCCAAGAAGAGGAAAGTTCCAAATACCTTACTGGCATTTTAGAAGATAACGGTTTTACCGTTGAACATTCCGTTTCCAACATTCCAACATCATGGTTTGCAACATGGAGTAATGGGGAAGGTCCCGTTATTGCTTTAGGGAGCGATGTGGATTGTATTCCCAAAGCATCACAGTATCCAGGCGTAGCATATCATAAACCTATTGTGGAAGGAGCGCCTGGGCACGGTGAAGGGCACAATGCCGGTATTCCATTGAATATCACATCGGCATTGGCCGTAAAAGAGGTGATGGAAAAAGAAGGGATTGGAGGAACATTGATTCTTTGGCCAGGAATTGCCGAGGAATTGGTTGCAGCCAAAGCCTGGTATGTAAGAGATGGCCTTTTTGATGATATTGATATGTGCATTTTTACCCATGTGAGCAGTAACCTGAGCGTTTCTTGGGGGCCTACTCGGGGAACTGGCCTTATTTCTGTGGAATATATGTTTGAGGGTGAAGCGGCACATTCCGCCGGAGCACCTTGGAGGGGACGTAGTGCGCTGGATGCAGCGGAACTTATGAACGTGGGATGGAATTACAAGAGAGAACACCTTCACCCGTTGAAGCGTTCCCATTCCATTTTTACCGATGCAGGAGACCAGCCCAATGTAGTGCCATCCAAAGCTGCTATTTGGTTCTATTTTAGGGACGTTACCTACGAAGGTATTATGGAAATGTATGCAGAGGCCAACGATATTGCCAAAGGTGCTGCAATGATGACAGGAACCAAAATGACTTCCCGCGTGTTGGGTACCGCATGGCCAAGACACTTTAACAAGGTAATCGCAGAGACCATGCATGAAAATATAAAGGAAGTTGGTTTGCCCACTTGGTCCGAAGCCGACCAAAAATTGGCAAAAGCTGTGCAAACAGAGATGAAATCCAAAAAAATAGAAGGATTGCCCACAGAATTGTCCGAATTGGGACTTCCAGTGTTGGAACCTGTGAGTGGGGGTTCTGATGATATTGGAGATATTTCGTGGAAAGTTCCCACGGTAACTATGCGTTTTCCGTCCAACATCCCTGGGCTGCCAGGGCATCACTGGGCCAATGCCATTGCCATGGCGACCCCGATTGCACACAAAGGGGCTACAGCGGGCGCAAAAGCAGAAGCTATGACCATTATGGATTTTTTGTTAAAACCCGAATTGTTGACCCAAGCTTGGGACTACTTCAATAACGAACAGACCAAGGAAACCAAGTACGAGCCCATGATTTCTGCAGATGATATGCCGCCAACGTTCTTGAACAAGGACAAGCAGGATATGTTTAGACCGGCATTGGAGAAGTATTACTATGATGAAACCAAATACGATAGCTATTTGGAGCAGTTAGGGGTAGAATATCCAACGGTGAAGGAATAATTAATATGTGTCAGTTCAAGCGCAGTCGAGAACTTAAGCACATCTCGACTGCGCTCGATGTGACAAAGTTTCATTTTTTAAGCGTCATGCTGAACTAGTTTCAGCATCCCATCCAATTGGGTTTGGATTCCGCATCAAGTGCGGAATGATAGTTTTAGACCTTTTTCATCTTGTCATTCCTGCAAAAGCAGGAATCCGTAGCTTGTTTGACACTAATGACACGAATTTTCTCGAATACAACATCTCGACTGTACTTGATGTTAAATTCGATTCTTTGTTGTTAGGCTTTCTTTTTCAACAACGCCATATAAAACCCATCAAAGCCAGTCTCCGAAGCAAAAACATTACGTTCTCTTACAAACTCAAAATCTTTCCCGTTTTCGGACTCCAAAAACTTTTTGACTTGCTCTGTATTTTCCTGTGGAAGTATGGAACAGGTAGCATACACCATCTGTCCGCCTTTTTTTACCATTTTGCTGTAATTCTGAAGGATATCTTGCTGCACTCCCATAATACGGTCCACAAATTCAGGTTCCAATTTCCATTTGGAGTCGGGGTTTCTTTTGATTACCCCTAATCCTGAACAGGGTGCATCCAACAATAAACGGTCTGCGCTATTATATAGTTTTTTGATCACTTTGGTGGAATCAATCACTCTGGTTTCCACATTGTGCACACCATTCCGTCTGGCCCTTTTTTTTAGCTTCTTCAATTTACTTTCATAAATGTCCAAAGCGATCAGTTGGCCCTTGTTTTGCATTTGTGAGGCTAAATGAAGCGTTTTGCCTCCCGCACCGGCACAGGCATCTACCACCCGTTGTCCCGGTTCAACCTCTAAAAATGGAGCCACTAATTGGGAAGAGGCATCCTGCACTTCGAACAAACCATCTTTAAAGGCTTGGGTTACAAAAACATTCTTGCGTTCCACCAGTTTTAATGCATCGGGGTACCCTTCTATAAATTCCGTGGCAATGTCCTCCTTCGCCAAAAAATTCTTTAGCTGCGGTTTGGGGACTTTTAGCGTGTTGGTTCGCAAAATAACATCGGCTTGTTGGTTTTGAGCGGTAATTTCTTTTGTCCAAAGCTCATTGCCCAACGATTTTTCCCCAAGTTCGTCCATCCAATCGGGAATGGATTCCCTATACTTTCGGATTTTGGAAAGCTCATCAAACCTACCTTTTATACGACGTTCCGGGGTACCTTCCAATTGTTTCCAATCGGGGATTCGGACACCACGTAGCACGCACCAAACCCCGAACAATCGGAACAAATGGGGCTTGCTGTACGGTTCGTGAACTTCAGCAATTTCTGAATACAGACGTTTCCACCGAACAATATCATAAGTGGTCTCGGCAATAAAACCACGATCGCGAGCGCCCCAGCGTTTATCGTACCGCAATACTTTTTCTATGACCTTATCGGCATATTCCCCCTCATTAAAAATCATGTGAAGGGCATCAATTACGGCAAATACTAGGTTTCTGTGTAAACGCATCATATAAAATAAGGTTGCAAAGGTATGATTTCTGCTTACTTTTGAGGAAAATAAATACAATGAGGTCAATCATTTCCTTTTTAATGGCTCTTGTATTGGTTTCCTGTGCTGGGGAGCCAAAACAAAAACCCTTTCAATCTGTTGCAATAACACCTGTTTTTGAAGACTCCGTAAGTATACGGGCGATTACCTTTTTGGATAACAGAACATTGGCATTTGCAGGGAGCAATGGAGTGTATGGCGCCGTTGATGTTAATTCGCACAAGGTTAGGGCAAATGTTCAGATGTTTGATTCCATTCAACTGCATTTTAGGGCCGTAGGGCATACTTCAAGTGATTTTTTTATGCTCTCGGTGGAAAGCCCTGCCTTATTGTACAAAACAGGTGACCAAGGAAAGATGGAATTGGTATATACGGAAGATGGGGAGGGTGTTTTTTATGATAGCCTTATGTTTTGGAACGATTCCGAAGGTATTGCGGTAGGCGATACGGTGAATGGATGCCTTTCTGTTATTATTACAAGAGATGGAGGGGCTTCGTGGAGCAAATTACCATGTTCAGACTTGCCTAAAGGTATTGAGGGCGAAGGTGCTTTTGCTGCCAGTAACAGCAATATTGCCGTGCAGGGAAATAAAGTTTGGATTGGAACCACGGAGGGAAGAATTTATTTTTCAGGTGATAAAGGAGCGACTTGGGAGATACAAGAAACTCCTGTTATTTCGGATGAACCCACCCAAGGTATTTATTCCATGGACTTTTTTGATGAGCAGACCGGGTTTGCCATTGGAGGGGATTACACCCGACCAGAATCCAACAGGGCGAATAAAATAAAAACGGTTGATGGCGGTAAAACCTGGCAATTGGTAGCTGATGGCCTGGAACCTGGATATAAAAGTTGTGTGCAGTTTGTTCCAAATTCCAACGGACAAGCTTTGGTCGCCGTCGGGTTTACAGGAGTTTCCTATTCCCATGATGGGGGTGAAAGTTGGTTGCAATTGAGTGAAGAACCTTTTTATACTCTACGTTTTTTGAATGATTCAATTGCATACGCTGCAGGAAAAAACAGGATTGCACAATTGGTGTTCAAGCAAAAGGGTTCTTTAGGAGTCAGGAGTTCACAGTAACATTTGAACTTGATGTTTGAGTTTGATGCGCGGTGCGCGGTGTCGGAAGCACGAAGTTCGAAGTGTCACGTTGAGCCCTTCGGCTATGCTCAGGATAAACTAAAGTCGAAACATCGGGAGTTTTGGGAGCTTGATATTTGAGTTTGAGCTTGAACTTGATGTTTGAACTTGAACTTGAGCTTGAACTTGTCTTGACACGAATTGCACTAATTTTCTCGAACCAAAACATCTCGACTGCGCTCGATGTGACAATTTAAAAGAAGCTCGTCATGCTGAACTGGTTTTCAGCATCTCATTTAGATGGGTTTGGATTCCGCATCAAGTGCGGAATGACATTTTAGACCTTTTCATCGTGTCACTCCTGCGAAAGCAGGAGTCCATAGCTTGCTTGACACGAATTGCACTAATTTTCTCGAACCAAAACATCTCGACTGCGCTCGATGTGAGAAGTTTAATGTCATTCTGAGCGTTCCGATAACTATCGCGGACGAAAAACCTTAATCTTCCGGAGTTGGGAACTCATGATCCAACCTTCCAAAAATCTAACAATCAAAAAATCCAACTCTCTACGAAGTAAACGACTGCATCTCCACTAGTTTTTTGTAGCTTTTGGCTGATTTCATCAGTTCTTCGTGGGTGCCTTGTTCCACAATTTCCCCTTTGCTCATCACCACTATGGTATCTGCATTTTGTATGGTGGACAGTCGATGCGCAATTACAATGGAAGTGCGGTTCAGCATCATTTTTTCCAAGGCGTCCTGTACCAATCGCTCACTTTCAGTATCCAAGGCGGAGGTTGCCTCGTCCAATATCATGATGGGCGGATTTTTGAGCACGGCTCTTGCAATGGACAAGCGTTGTTTTTGTCCACCACTCAATTTATTTCCGCTATCTCCAATATTGGTATCGTAGCCATGAGGGAGCTCCATAATAAAATCGTGGGCATTGGCGACCTTTGCAGCGGCGATAATCTCGTCCATCGTGGCATTTTCCTTGCCTAGGGCAATGTTGTTCTTTACGGAATCGTTAAAGAGAATGGAGTCCTGCGTTACCAACCCCATGAGTCCGCGCAACGACTTTTTGGTAATGTGTTTGATGTTGGTGCCGTCAATCAGTATGTCTCCTTTATTTACATCGTAAAAACGGGTGACCAGATTGGCCACGGTGCTTTTTCCACTACCGGATTGTCCCACCAAGGCAACAGTTTTCCCTTTATCAACCTTTAGGTTGAAATTTTTAAGGATGTAATCGTCTTCATATTTGAAACCGACTTCTTTCAATTCAATACCTGAATTAAAATCCGTTTTATCTTCAGCTCCATCAATATCGGTGATGGGATTTTCGGATTCGAGTATTTCCAAAACACGCTCGGCAGCGGAATTTCCTTTTTTAACGGCATAGGAAGCCTTGCTAATGGCTTTTGCAGGCGTTAATATATTAAATGCCAACCCCATATAGGATATAAAAGAAGCGGCGTCCAAGGTTCCCTCCAAAAGTACCATCCGTCCACCAAACCAAAGCAGTACGCCAAAAACAACAATTCCAAGGAACTCGCTGGTCGGTGATGAGAGGTTTTGACGGTTCAACAAGGAGTTTGAAAACCTAAAAAAGCGTGAAGTTGAGGTTTTAAATATATTATAGAATTTAGATTCCGCGTTAAATGCTTTGATGACGCGAAGTCCGCCCAAGGTTTCTTCAACGATGGAGAGAAATTCACCTTGTTCCTTTTGTACCCTGTCCGATTTTTTCTTTAAAGATTTCCCAATCCGGGATATGATCATTCCAGCGATGGGAATAAAAATAAAAACGAAAATGGTCAGCTTTACACTAATGATGAACATTACAATGATCGTAAACAGAATGGTCAATGGCTCGCGCACGATCAATTCCAAAATGGATAGAAAGGAATGTTGTATTTCCAATACATCGGAAGTGATCCTGGCAATAACATCGCCTTTCTTTTTCTCGGAGAAGTAGGAGATGGGCAAATCCACGATTTTCCGGTACATTTTGTTACGGATGTCCTTGAGTACTCCATTACGCAAAAAGGTAATAAAATACATTGCCAAGTAATTGAAGATGTTCTTGAAGAGGAATAAAAACAAAATGAGACCCACGGCCAAAAGCAGTCCTTTCATGGGATCCTCACCAGAGAATTGGGTCACTTGATAATTCATGTAACCTTCAAAATAATCCTTGAGCTTGCCGATACCTTCAAATTTTGGTGGCTCGCTGATTCGTTTGGTTTTATCAAAAAGTACATTAAGCATTGGAATGAGTGCAGCATAGGACAATGCACTGAACAATGCATAAAGAATATTGAAGAAAATATTCAGAACACCATATTTGCGGTATGGTCTCGCAAATTGGAGAATCTTTTTAAAGTAGTTCATTCACTTATAAATTCAGCTCAGAAATGATACCTTCAATTTTGGTATCCAACTGCGAATTTACGGATTTATAATCCGCTGCCTTGTCCAATTTTGCATTTGTGCTGATGTAGAACTTGACTTTGGGCTCGGTTCCACTGGGTCGAGCGGCAATTCGGGTGCCATCCTCCGTCTCGTAAATCAACACATTGGATTTTGGCAAATGAAGCGTAAATTCCTCACCTGTCTGTACATTTTTTACAATGGAGGTATTGTAATCTTCAATGTAGAGCAGCTTTGAACCTTGAACGCTGTTTACTGGATTTTCTTTAAAACCCTTCAGCATTTGTTTGATTTCTTCTGCTCCGCTCATTCCTTTTTTGGTGATGGAGATGAGTTTTTCCTTGTAGAAGCCAAACTCCACGTAGGCATCGATCAAATCTTTATAAAAAGAGCTTCCATTGGCTTTGGCGTTGGCGGCGATTTCGCAGGCCAATAGGGTAGCGGTTACTGCATCTTTGTCTCGTACAAAGTCCCCGACCATATATCCAAAACTTTCCTCGCCACCGCCAATAAATCGGGAGTTGGGAAAATCCTTTATCATCTTGCCGATCCATTTAAAGCCAGTCAACGCTGTTTTAAATTCCACACCGTACGATTTTGCCATTTGCTGCATCATGGGGGTGGAAACAATGGTGGTAGCGATAAATTCGTTACCCTTAAATCCTTCTTCCTTGTATTGGTCCAAAAGAAATTTTGTCATGAGTACCATGGTCTGGTTCCCGTTCAGTAGCTCTATTTTACCATCCAAGTTGCGCACTGCGATTCCCAAACGGTCGCTATCGGGGTCGGTGCCCACCACCATGTCCGCACCAATCTCTTCGGCTTTTTTTATGGCCATGGACAATGCTTCCGGTTCTTCAGGGTTTGGAGATTCCACAGTTGGGAAATCCCCATCAGGTTTTGCTTGCTCCTCAATAATGGTAACGTTTTTGTAACCTGCTCGTTTCAAGACCTCCGGAATAGCGGTAATGGAGGTTCCGTGCAAGGACGTGAACACGATTTTGAAATTGTCCTTTCCTTTGGCATCAAAACTTCCATTTTTTACAGATGCATCAAAAAAGGCTTCGTCCACATCTTCATCAATTAAATGTATCAGACTTTCATCCTTATCAAATTTGATATCCTCAAAAGATAGCGCATTGATTTCCGCTATAATTTCTTCATCCTGCGGAGGCACAATCTGTCCGCCATCGGCCCAATATACTTTGTACCCGTTGTATTCCGGCGGGTTGTGGGAGGCCGTAAGTACAATCCCTGCATGGCAGCCTATATGCTTTACGGCATAAGAAAGTTCAGGGGTTGTCCTTAAATCGGAAAACAGGTGCACCCTGATGCCATTGGCCGAGAAAACCTCTGCCACCGTTTTTGCCAAAGATTTAGAATTGTGCCTACAATCGTAAGCGATCACGACCCTAAGATCATTGTCCGTATATGTTTTTTTAAGATAATTGCTAAGGCCTTGGGTGTTTTTCCCCAAGGTGTACCTGTTAATTCTATTAGTGCCAACACCCATTACACCGCGCATGCCCCCGGTACCAAACTCTAAATCCTTATAAAAGCGTTCCTTGAGTTCGTCAGGGTCGTTTTCCATAAGGTGTTTGATTTCCTTTTTTGTGTCTTCGTCAAAAAAATCGGTCAACCAAGTTTGCGCTATATCGGTAATGGAATCCATAGTATTTATAGTTGTTTAGAGGTTTAAAAATACAAAGTTTAACGGGTTTGGGAATGGCCTAGAGGTTAATTTTATCGGAGATGTTGTATCGTGTATCATTTTTTCGGGACCGCACCATAATTTCTCCAATAAAGCCCGCCAAAAATAATTGTGTACCAATGATCATGGCAGTCAACGCTATATAAAATTGTGGTCTTTGCGTAATTAGACGACCTGTTGGGTTTAAAAAGAGTTTGTCAATGCCCAAATAGAGTGAAAACCCAAAACCTACAACAAACATGAGTACGCCCCAAGCCCCAAACAGGTGCATGGGTCTTCGACCAAATTTTGAAATGAACCAAATGGTGATCAAATCCAAAAAACCGTTGATAAAACGTTCTGCCCCAAACTTGGTGGAACCATATTTTCTGGCTTGGTGCTGTACCACTTTTTCGGTAATATTGGAGAAGCCGGCATTTTTGGCCAAAACAGGAATGTACCGATGCATTTCACCGGAAACTTCGATGGTTTTTATCACTTTTTGATTAAAGGCTTTGAGTCCACAATTAAAATCGTGCAATTTTACGCCAGAAGTTTTCCGTGCCGCCCAATTGAACAGTTTAGATGGAATGTTCTTGGTAATAACGGAATCGTACCGCTTCTTTTTCCAACCCGATACTACATGATGCCCTTCTTGTGTGACCATCCGGTACATTTCGGGGATTTCTTCCGGATTGTCCTGAAGGTCGGCATCCATGGTGACCACAACGTCTCCCACGGCAGCTTTGAAACCCGCGTGCAGGGCCTGTGATTTGCCAAAATTTTTTAGAAAACGAATGGCTTTTGTATTTGGGTCAGTTTTGGAAAGCTCCAAAATGGTTTTCCAAGAGCCGTCGGTACTGCCATCATCAATAAAGATGATTTCATAAGAAAAATGATTGGATTGCATCACTTGTACAATCCAATCATGTAGTTCTTTTAACGATTCTTGTTCGTTAAGCAAAGGAATTACAATGGAAATCTGCATTGTTCGATTCTGGAATTCCTTTCAAAAGTAGTATTTTTTGTTTTAGTATTCCGCTTTGGACTTTTTCAAGATCAGTCCGGTAATAAGGCCCAAAATCAGACCGAGTACACAATTTATGATTAAACCAATGGGATATTGTAGCCAAGAGAGGCTTTTTTGCATTTCCACACCCTGTTCCCATTGCTCCTCCGTCATGCTCGGGTTTTGTTCCATGGCTTTTGGTTTGGCCATTTCTATGGCTTTGTCCATAAAATCGGGCTCAATAAAATTGGTAAGTACAAATTGATAGGCCAAAGAAATTACAGCCCCGATCAAAGCAGCTCCCACAGCAACTTTTAAAGCTTCCGAAATGGTTAAATACCCACCATTGGCCTTTTTAAAGGCGTTGACCGCCATAAATACGATGGCAGCCATTATTACAATGGAAATTACGATAATTGCTGTGTTTCTTTCGTAGTGCATTTTTTGGGTGTAGAGCATAACTCCGAACACCACGGATATTACACCCAACAATAATCCGTAGTTAAGTGCAAATTTTCCAGTTTTTGGTTGTTGTTCTTCCATGATTTTAAAATTAGTGTTGCTTATAGTAGGTTAGTTAAAGAATGCTTAATTTTGTTACATATAAATTTACTTTTAATTTTTTAGGGATTTTAAGTTGGAGAAATAAAAGAAATCATTAAATTTGCACCCTGAAAATTCTGAGATTAAGCATTTAAGACGATGAGAAAAGGTATACACCCAGAAAACTATAGATTGGTTGCTTTTAAAGACATGTCCAACGACGATGTGTTTATTACAAAGTCCACTGCTGAAGCTAAAGAGACCATCACTGTTGATGGTGTTGAATACCCTTTGGTAAAATTGGAAATTTCAAGAACTTCCCACCCATACTACACCGGTAAAACCAAATTGGTCGATACTGCTGGTAGAATTGACAAGTTCAAGAACAAGTACAAAAAATTCAAGAAAGAAGAGAAGGAGACCGAGTAGGTCGCACTTTTTAACGAAATATATAGACGCTCTCGATGGTTTTCGAGGGCGTTTTTTATTTTTACGGTATGTAACCTGTTTGGGAATTTCAATCATAACTTCCTAAATAGGCCTTCAAAGCTGCGCTATGAACTATATCCTTTCCGACGGTAACCACCGCGAAGACCTTTTTCCTTTTACGTTCACGAGGCCGGTATCCGGGATTCGGGTGGGTATCTTAACGATTAGTGAAAAATGGGAAAAATGGCTGAAAGCTTCTTTGAGCTTTCAAACTGCGGATTACCTTTCTGAAAAGTTTCCGTTATCCGTTGCGGCTAAAAATACCGTGATTAATGGTAGTTATTTGCCTAATCGGGCTTTGGTGGAAGCCATCCGCACTTTAAAGATGGGTGAAGCTTTGATTGGGAACGATAGCTATATCGCTTATGTAACAGAAAACCCAGAAACGGGTTTTGAGGAATCGGCATACACAGCCATTCCTTTTGATGGCGAGGTATTGACCATTAAAAATACCTGGGATATCTTTTCCAAAAACGGGGAGGCACTACAGGCCGATTTTGATCTACTGACCGAAGGAAGAACCAGCCAGCCCATACCCGAAACCAATCAGATAAAGTGCCCCGAAAACATTTTTATCGAAGAAGGAGCCACAGTGGAGTTCAGTATTTTAAATGCGTCCACTGGCCCTATCTATATTGGTAAAAATGCTTTGGTGATGGAAGGCTGCAAAATCCGTGGTGGATTTGCGCTTTGCGAAAGTGCCATTGTAAAGATGGGCGCCAAGATCTATGGTCCCACTACGGCCGGGCCTGGCTGCAAACTCGGCGGAGAGGTGAATAATGCGGTACTGTTCGCCAATTCCAACAAAGGGCACGATGGTTTTCTTGGAAATTCCGTGTTGGGGGAGTGGTGCAACATTGGGGCGGATACCAATACCTCCAACTTAAAAAACAATTACGCACCCGTGCGGCTGTGGAACTACAAAACCGAAGGTTTTGCCAAAACAGGGCTGCAATTTTGTGGTTTGATGATGGGCGACCATAGCAAATGTGGCATTAATGTAATGTTTAACACGGGAACCGTGGTGGGGGTGAGCGCCAATATTTTTGGCAGTGGTTTCCCTAGAAACTTTATTCCCAGTTTTAGTTGGGGCGGCCCAGCAGGCTACACCACTTTTAGGACCAATAAGGCTTTTGAAGTGGCCGAAGCCATGATGAAACGCCGCAACATGGAATTCAACGATACCGAAGCCAAAATTTTGGAGCACGTTTTTGAGCTGACGGAGAAGTGGCGGAATTATTAGGGGCTTTTTTGCGTTTCGTTATCGCTTTGCGTATGAAGAGTAACGTGTAACGAAATCCACACTTTTTCGACTTATATAGCGTTATATTTAAGCACTCTATATCGAAAATGGCTAGTTTTAGTTGTTTTTCAAATACGTTATTAGTTGTAGTTATTTATATTTGTATATTGTTGAATCAATAGATTCAGTCATCTTATAATACGATATGGAAGCCTTAGCACATAAGTCCGAAATCAATAATACTTTTTCAAGTGTCAGAGCATTTTCTTTTAACGAAAAGAAAAGTCCATTACTTGATGAAGAGCGGGCCAATGCTTTGTTGGATGCGATTCTCGATTTAAAAAAGTCTTTAAAAGAGAAGACTGAAAAAATCTATGAGGTAAATAAGAGAATCGAAAAAATCACTTGGTTTGATGATTTAGATGAAGAAAGTCTCATGCTTCTTAATGACTTAATTTCGTCTGCAAAGGATTTGTTTTCTTCACTAATCCGGCAATATGTTTCCTTGAATAATTCTTTTCGGAAAAAAGGAGTTGCAAAACAAGAAATCAAAGATTTTAAAAATTCAATTGACGAGTTACGGGAATCATATGAAGATTTAGAATCCGTATTCTTTTTTCTTCCAGAAATGCCTGAATTTGTTGAAACCACTAAACAACTATCTTTGGTTTAATGACAATCTATTGTCTCGAAGATTTTAAAGTCGAGTTTGAAAAATTAATTTCAAAGAAGTCTTACAAATCTCTCGAACGAGAAATAATCAAGTATTTTTTTAACAAACCAGCCAAAGATTTGTGCTCGGGAACGAGGTTGAATCATAGCTCGGATGCACCCTATATAAAAAAACGTTTAAAAGGCAGAGGTGGCTTTAGATGTTATTTTCTTTTGATTATCAAAGAAGAAGACCTCTATTTGATGTTTGTCCATCCAAAAACAGGGAATTTTGGTTCAGAGAATATAACAGATGAATCCAAAGCTTATTTATATAAGAAAGTTTTGGATTGTATAAAATCCGATGACTTATATGAACTTGAATTAGATGAATATAAGAAACACCTAATATTCTCAAAAAAAAGTTGAAGTAATGTCATGACTATAGCTAAAGTTAGAAATATGAAATGTTTCAATGAATTTTCTACAGATACTAAAACACACTTTGCCTTTGGCTAGGTAGGCGTTCAGTTCATACAGCTAAGTTCGTTTAAAAACCATACATGCCCAATATCTTGACAAACAGTCTTCCTCCTCAACTTTTATCAAAAAAAACCAGCAGCACTACGCAACTGGCTTTTAAAAATTATACTTTTAAAAAGGTTTATTCCTTTACTTCAGGCTTTTCGGTAAACGGCGTTATTCCAAAGGCAGGGTACACATCAGAGGGGTAGTAAAAAGTGCCCCCGCGCGATACCATGGCAATGGTTTTAATGGCTTTAATGTCTTCCACTGGGTTGCCGGGCACCAAGAAGAAATCTGCCAGTTTACCGGGCTCAATACTTCCCAAACTTTCGTGCCCCAAGTATTGCGCCATATCGTAACTGGCCAATTTTAATACTTCGGCCGGGGTGTAGCCCAATTGTTCGGTGTAGAGTTCCAGTTCGCGGTGCAGGTTAAAGGCACCTCCCAAATCGGTTCCGGCCACAATTAAAATACCTTTGTCCTTCATCATTTTAAGGGTTTCCACGATTTTATCGTAGGCTTCTCGGTAGGCTTTGTCCTCTTCATCGTCCGCAATCTGCGCCAAGGCTATTTTTAGGCTACGTTGTTCGTTGGGTGGCATGTGGTCTACATAATCCAAGGCGCCAGGCGTTACCTCTCCGTTGCGGGAGAGCATCAAACGTTCGTGGATGGCCAAGGTGGGATCCATTGCCGTTTTGTTGGCTACGAACAAATCCAAGGTCTCTTGTACCTTGTCACTGTTCAAATCCAGTTCGGGGAACCGTTTCATGGCGGTGAGGCGCAATAAAGTACGGGTATCTTCTTCCGGTTCCAACACCCAGCCCAACATGGTCTGGTTAATGTGCGTCATCTCATCATAACCAGCATTTAGCATGGCATTGGCATTGGAAAAGGCAGGTACATGTCCGGTTACGAATAGGCCTTGGTCGTGCGCTTTTTTTACGATGGCAGGCGCCCAATCACCGTTCATGCTATTGTAGAGTTTTACACCGTAAAAACCTAGGCTGTCGTAGGTGTCCACAGCGGCCAAAGCCTCTTCCTGGCTTTCCACCAAAATACCATTATTACTGCTGTACGGGCTTTTTCCTTCAATAAACCCAAGGCGGGTAATGCGGGGGCCGGCGAGTACACCGGAGTTGATTTTTTCAATCAAGTTGCTCAGCACCTCGGTATTGTTCCCCATATCTCGGAAGGAGGTGACCCCTGCCAAAATGTTCAAAAGGGCACCGTTGTCGCCTGTGTGAGCGTGCATTTCGTACAGTCCGGGCACTAAAGCTCCCCCGTTGCCTTCGATGACCACTTCATTCTCACCAGAGGCATCGGGAGCCTCAATAGCTGTGATTTTTTCACCTTCTACGACCACGGAAACCGGGTCGGTCAAGGATAGTGTCTTTGGATCAAAAACCTTTACGTTGGAAATACGTACTTTTTTATCGTAGTTGTGGGCGTATTCTTTTTGAAGTTTTTCGTAGCGCTCTGCGGAATAGTTTTCGGCCAATTGGCGCAAATCCTTTTCTTCGGCTTCGTAACCATCCCGAACCACAATATAGCGAGGCGAGATATAGGCAAAGAAACGCTCCGAATCATCCATAATAAAATAGGAAGGATTCATCTCGGCACCGGACAGCGCATAGGTGGTCAAGGCCAATTCGCCCTCTCCTGAAGCGTTGGGTACGGTCAAATCCTCCATCTTGGTAAGGGTCAAATTACCTGCGGGGAGCACGGGCAAGGTGTTGTTGGGCGCGTCCATGAGCAAACGGGCTGCCAAAACAGCACTGTACGGACTTCCAAATTGGTTTACGTAGAGTTGTGGCGATTCCACAGCGGTGTTCCCAGAGCCTGTGGCATCGGTCCAAGAGGCTTCCCCGCCTTCGAGGGAGAACTGTTCGTCCACGGCATTGCCAAAGGTGGTGTTTCCGGTTATTTGCCAGTTTACGGGATAGCCTTCGGCGTTGAGCACAATAGTTTCCTTCATGGTTGGTCCACGACCGTTGTTTTTGTAATCGTAGTCAATAGTAATGGTGTCACCAGAGGTGTTGGTTTTGAGGTGGCCCACTTTGGTCTCGCTGATAATTACGGAGTAGTTCTCCTCACCTTGGTAGTCGGCCAAGGATGATGTGGGCTCTGTTTTACAGGAATAGCCGGCCAGTAGTACAAGGGCAACGACAAATAAGCGTAGTTTCATAGGGTTGGTTTGAGTTAAAGCTTCAAGGTAGCGAATTTTTATGGTTTTGTCTGTTATGTTGTCCGGTTCGGTAAGGCAAACACGGGTTTACTTTATGTTTACTTCAACTATAAAATCAGCTTGGTCAAAATCGCGATTATCCGGAAGCTGAACCAGCGTGCCGTATGTAGTGGTTTTATAGTCTAATTTTTTCTTCGACTGGAAATCAATAATGCTTTTAATATCGCCAGTAATGGTTGGGAAAAAGAAATTGTCGGTTTTCCAGTCCATAATATGAATATAGATTTTATCATCTTTTTGGGTTGATACGCCCCAACTTTGTGGTGGTATGGGCCCTCCCCGGGTTCCGTAAATGGAGGAGCCGTACTTTTCGGTCCAATCGCCAATTGTTTTTAGGGTTTTAATAAATTCGGGTTGAATTTTACCGTTGGGCATTGGGCCAACGTTTAACAGAAAGTTGGAGTTGTAGCCAGCAGCTCTCACCAAATATTGAATCAATTCCTTGGAAGATTTATAGGCTTTGTCCTGTAACGAAAACCCCCATCGCTGTGCCATGGTCTCCGCAGTTTCGAGGGGTAGGTTGCCCACTTCGGAATCGCCACTGAAACCTCCTTTGTTTTCCCCGGGCAGGTCTTTTTCAAACATCTGAAAGTCTTCACCAGCGTTGGGTGCTTGATGGTGATTACTTCCTATCATGGCTTGTGGCTGTAAATCGTGGATAAGGTCATACGTTTTTTGAAGTTGCCAGTCGGCCTCTTTTTTGTCCCACCAGCCATCAAACCAAACACCTCCAATCTCTCCATAATTGGTGAGCAATTCGGTGAGTTGACCGTTCATGTATTCAAGATAGTTTTCCCAATTGCCATTATCGGGTCTTCCTGTTTTCTTTCCGGTGTCTCCTCTGGGGTAATAGTCGTTATGGTGCCAATCTAGTTGCGAGTAATAGAGGAA
The DNA here is from genome assembly GCF_013911645.1 of Allomuricauda sp. Lineage (GTDB taxonomy): Bacteria > Bacteroidota > Bacteroidia > Flavobacteriales > Flavobacteriaceae > Flagellimonas. The sequence continues at coordinate 769,657 of NZ_JACESV010000001.1, read as the reverse complement.
CAGTTTTAAACCATGCTTTTTGCAGGCTTCGGCCATTTGTTTTATAATATCCTTTTTGTAGACTGTCCTATCCATAATGTCCCAGTCCGTAAGCTTGCTGTTGAACATGCCAAAGCCATCGTGGTGTTTGGTGGTTATGGTGATGTATTTCATACCTGCCGATTTGGCCAAGAGCACCCACTCTTCCGCATTAAACTCGGTAGGGTTGAAAAACGCAGGTATTTTTTCGTAGGTCTTTTTATCAATGGACTGTGTTTCCATGACCCATTCGTGCACGCCCAATACAGAATACACGCCCCAATGGATGAACATCCCGAATTTTGCATCTTGAAACCATTCCCTGTTCTCGAGGTTTTCAGCAGTAGGTTGATATTCCTGTGCAAGGGATGGGTTGGTATAGACAAGGGTAATTAAGGATAGGATAATGATTTTTTTCATTTTGTTGCACTTTATGGTTGGTATAGGCAAACAAGTTAATTAAAAGATGTGGGAAATTTGATGGGAAAATGTGATTGATTGTTTTGGTAGGCAGTAGGCAGTAGGCAGTAGGCAGTAGACAGTAGGCAGTGGGCGATTAACCCTAAACCATAAACTCTGCACCATCCGACCATTTGCGATAACTCCCAACAAATCACTATCTTTGCGCCCCTAAAACGCATGGCAGGTATATGAACAAAAAAGTTGCATTTTACACGCTGGGCTGCAAGCTCAATTTCTCCGAAACCTCTACCATTGCCAGAAGTTTTGAAAAGGAGGAGTTTGAGCGTGTGGACTTTTCGGAGGAGGCGGACGTGTATGTAATAAACACCTGTTCGGTAACCGAGAATGCCGATAAACGTTTTAAAACCATTGTAAAGCAGGCGCAAAAAGCCAATCCTGATGCTTTTGTAGCGGCTGTAGGTTGTTATGCGCAGCTAAAACCCGAAGAACTGGCGGAAGTGGATGGTGTGGATTTGGTACTTGGTGCTACGGAAAAGTTCAAGATAACCGATTACCTGAACGATTTGACCAAAAACGATAGGGGAGAGGTGCATTCCTGTGAGATAGAAGATGCCGATTTTTATGTGGGCAGTTATGCCATTGGCGACCGTACCCGTGCTTTTTTAAAGGTTCAGGATGGATGTGATTATAAATGTACCTATTGCACCATTCCCTTGGCCCGTGGAATTTCCCGTAGCGATACCTTGGACAATGTGTTGAACAATGCCAAGGAAATTGCCTCGCAAGACATCAAAGAGATTGTTTTAACGGGAGTGAACATAGGTGATTACGGAAAAGGCGAGTTTGGGAATAAAAAGCACGAGCATACCTTTTTGGATTTAGTAAAGGCTTTGGACACCATCGAAGGCATCCACCGTCTTCGTATCTCTTCTATTGAGCCTAATTTGCTCAAGAACGAAACCATAGATTTTGTGGCCCAGAGCAATTCCTTTGTGCCCCATTTTCACGTGCCATTGCAAAGCGGTAGTGATGCTATTTTAAAGAAGATGCGCCGCCGTTATCTATCCAATTTGTATGTGGATAGGGTAAAACGTATCAAAGAAACCATGCCCCATGCCTGCATTGGGGTGGATGTAATCGTAGGTTTTCCAGGAGAGACCGACGAGCATTTCTTGGAGACCTATCATTTTTTGAATGAACTGGATGTTTCTTATCTGCACGTATTTACCTATTCTGAAAGGGACAATACCGTGGCCGCTGGAATGGACAAAGTGGTTCCCAAAAAAGTACGTAGCAAACGAAGCAAGATGCTCCGTGGACTATCCGCCAAAAAGCGTAGGGCTTTTTATGAGAGTCAATTGGGGACTGTACGTACTGTTTTGTTCGAGGGAGAGAATAAAAAGGGCTACATACATGGGTTTACCGAAAATTATGTAAAGGTAAAAGCACCATGGGATCCTACGTTTGTGAATACCTTGCACCAAATAAAGCTCACCGATATTGATGATGACGGTCTGGTGCGATTCGAATTTGTGTCCACCGAAATCATGGCATAAAAAAACCTCCCGATTTAGGAGGTTTAAATGCTTTAACTGATGGTTGGCTTGATCAGATGCGAATACCAACTGGTAACATTTCCTTGTATTGCCTATTTTTTCTTAAAAAACCTGCAATTTGAGGGCTTGTAGGTACAACTCTAAGGTTGTTTTCCTGAATTTCGTTTAAAACGGCTTTGATGAAATCCTCTTTAAATCCCTCTTCTGTAATTTCTTCTGGAATAACCAGTTTGGTCAAAAATACTTTGCGCTCTTGTGAAGAGTACTCAATTTTGGCTAAATGCCCATTGACGGTAGTTTCAAATTGACGCAAGAAACTATTGTCAGTGATTTCCAATGTTGTCATATAGTACTTGTTTTTTAACGACTCGTAATACCCTGAAAAAGGTATTTTAATGTTCCCCTGATTGAAAAATTGTATTCATAAGCGGGGTTAGCTGCAAAAGGGATACAAAATTAGTCAAAATATTGCTAATTTCCTAGTCCTTGCCGATATTTGGTATAATATGTCCGATAATAAAACCCCTGTTTACCTAATGCCAGGAATGGCTGCCAATGCATCCATTTTTGAAGGAATACAACTTCCGGAAGATCAATTTACAGTTCATACTTTGGAGTGGTTTATACCTGAAAAGGGAATCGGTCTTATGGAATATGCCAAAAAGATGTGCGAAAAGATTGAGGAACCCGACCCTGTTTTGTTGGGAGTTTCCTTTGGTGGTATGTTGGTGCAGGAGATGGCCAAAATTATCCCTGTTCGAAAAGTAATTGTGGTATCTTCTGTAAAAAGCAAGCACGAACTTCCCAAGAGAATGATTTTTGCCAAGTATACCAAAGTGCACAAATTGCTGCCCACAGGCTTGGTAAACAATGTGGAACTATTGGCGAAATACGCTTTTGGTGAAACGGTAACCAAGCGTTTGCACCTGTATGAAAAGTATTTATCCATCCGGGATAAATATTATATTGATTGGTCCATAGATCAAATCGTAAATTGGGATCAAGAAGTTCCCGCAGACAATGTTGTGCATATTCAAGGAGAACGTGACGCTGTTTTTCCAATAGCCAATATCAAAAATTGCATTACGGTTAAAAATGGTACCCACACCATGATCATTCATCGTGCCAAGTGGTTCAATGAGCATCTTCCCACAATTATTTTGAAATAATTTTATCTATATAATAGTATCTTTACAGTACTCTTAAAATTAATTGCTATGAAATACATCAAAAACATACTCGCTATTATAGGACTGATCGCTGTTGGAAGCACATTGATTTTTGCTGTGCAGTCGACCGAAATGGAAGAAAAACCTTTGATTAAGGAATCCGAGGCTGAAACTACGGACAAGAATGTGGCGGATACCTACCAGATCAGTGCCATAGAAATTCCCGAAGACCTTAATTTTGCGGGCGAACCGGTTCCGCAAGAAGACCCGGAAATTATGGAGCGTGTTGATCGTGAATTTTTGGTGAACACTTATTGGCAATCCAACGCTCTTTTGTTGATGAAGCGAGCCAATAAATACTTCCCGATTATTGAGCCCATTCTTAAAAAGAATGGTATTCCGGATGACTTTAAATATTTGGCCGTAGCCGAGAGTGGTTTGCAAAATGTGGTGTCGCCTGCCGGAGCTACTGGTTTTTGGCAGATCATGAGGGGAACCGGAAGGGAATATGGTCTTGAGGTAAACGATAACGTAGATGAACGTTACCATGTGGAAAAAGCGACGCAAGTGGCCTGTGATTACCTTAACAAGTGGAAAGACCGTTTTGGAACCTGGACCTTGACCGCTGCTGCATACAACGCTGGCCCTGCCGGTATTCAAAAATATATGGACATTCAGCAAGTGGACGATTATTACGATTTGCTGTTGGGGCAGGAGACAGGACGCTATGTGTTCCGTATTTTGGCCATAAAGGAAATATTATCAAATCGCGACAAGTATGGTTTTCAGTTGGATGAAGAGGATATGTACGAAAAGGCCCCAACTTTTACGGTTGAAGTAGACACAGCGGTAAGCAACTGGGCCGATTTTGCAGAACTTTACGAAATCAATTATAAAGTATTGAAGCGACATAATCCATGGTTGCGCGAACCGCACTTGAACAATGCTTCCCGTAAAAAGTATACGATCGAAATCCCGAACAAAGGGTATTACCGAGTGGGGAGCACGGGGAAGTAGGGTTTGGAACTAACGCTTATAGATTACGGATTTGTTGGTATAGACCTCTAGTTGTTTTTAGCGGCACAGTTACCATTTCGAATAGGTGATGTTATGTTGATTTTATGCTCTGCAAATATTCATCCGCAGTCATAACTGGCAACAAAGACTTTTTAAAGTCTTTTCCGTTCCTAGTAATAATAATATCGCAATCAGAATCCACAGCACTAAAATATTGTAGCGCATCTTCGAAATCTTTAAAATCGGAATTCAGCCCTTTTTCAATGATGTGTTCATCTAGTTCGCAGATTGTACATAAGATTTTAAATTTCCTTAATTTTCCCCTAGCAATTTGTGCAGATTCAAATTTTGATAGAAAGTAGTTTAAAGTTGCAAACGATATGGGTGAGACAACTAAAGTTAGCACGTCTTTATCGGCCAGTGTAGCAATTTTAGCTATGGAATCATAGTAAGGGTCTCTTTCTCCAAGTAAATCAAGAATTACATTCGTATCGAGAAACAATCTTTTTCTCATCTATTTGTATTTCTCCAATAAATAATCGGAATATGCTGTTTTGGAATCTAAGTCAGCAGGGATTTTGACTCCAGTAGATAAACTTTTAACGAATGGAGAAATTTCTACATCTGAACCTTTCTTGTCAGATGTCAAAGATTGCAAATAAGCTTCCACAATTCTGGACAAGCTCATTTTTTTATCTGCAGCATATTCTTTTGCTCGTTCAATTATTTCTTGATTAAGCTTTAAAGTTAGTTTTGTGTCCATAACCCAAACTTATTATACGTACAAATTTAATTAAAATATCCGTATAGTTTAAATTTGACCTGAATTTTTACACCCAATGTAATAGTATGTAATTCATTTTTTAATGAATTTATCAATTAATAAAAGAAACACCGTAATAATTGACGGTAATTCAGCACAAGTATTCAAGTCATTAAAAGCCGATAAAATTGACGAGGGCAAAATCTGGTTTGACAAAATTTTCAACCCTAATTTAAGAAAAGAGATAATGAGGAAGCTTGGGAAGAACCCTAAATCTTCTTCATCTGCTGCTGCATCATCTTGATCTGATCGGTAAGCATGTTGTTCTTGTCCAATTTCTTGGCCTCTTTTAACAATTGGGTGGCCTCACGCTTTCTGCGCTTTTGCATGGCGATGCCCGCCAAGCTCAATTTGGCCATAGCCACATCGTAATCCATGGTGAGACCAAATTTCAAGGCTTTTTTAAAGTACTTTTCGGCCTGCGTCAGGTTTTTTTGAGAGTAGATAATACCGTGCAGGTAGTTGTAATATCCCACTTGTTTTTTGATCAAAGCAGACTCGGGGTTCTTTATCTTATCAAGCCACCGTTGCACACCGTCCAAATCCTGCTTTCTCATTTTAAGAAAGGCCAATAGGATAAACTCATTTCTAAAATAAAGAAAAATGAAAACGAAGGATAGCAAGATCAATGCAATTCCGTTGCCAATGTTGCCTTCCACAAACTGGTAAACAGCATAAGCTATGATAAGAACGGCAATAACGAGCTTGATATTTTTATTGAACATACGGTCTAGTGATTTTTACCTGTTGTTAAGCGCTCGCAAAAGTACTAAAAACTTAATTAAATATTTTAAGTTTGGACTTGCCAAAGTAAAAAGTCTTCGTATATTTGCGCCCAGAATTTTTTAGGGAAAACAAATTTCCCGACATCAAAATCCATAAAACAGTTCGGAAATGAAAAGAACGTATCAACCATCCAAAAGGAAGAGAAGAAACAAGCATGGTTTTAGGGAGCGCATGGCGACTGCCAATGGTAGAAAAGTTCTTGCGAGAAGAAGAGCCAAGGGAAGAAAGAGATTAACTGTTTCCTCTGAGCCAAGACATAAAAAATAATGATAGTATTTATTATTTAAATTAAAGGTGTTACTTTTCCAGTAACACCTTTTTTTTGACATATAAGCAGATAACGAGAAACCCCTAAAGAAAATGCCCAAAAGAAAAGATTTAAATTCCATTTTGATTATTGGTTCTGGCCCAATCATTATCGGTCAGGCATGCGAGTTCGATTATTCAGGTTCCCAAGCACTTCGGTCGCTTAGGGAAGACGGTATCGAAACCATTTTGATAAATAGCAATCCCGCCACCATTATGACGGACCCAACTATGGCGGACCACGTTTATCTAAAACCATTGACAACGAAGTCGATCATTGAAATACTCAAAAAACATCCAAATATTGATGCGGTATTGCCAACTATGGGCGGACAAACCGCATTGAACCTTTGTATCGAGGCCGATGACAAAGGTATCTGGGAAGATTTTGGAGTAAAAATCATAGGGGTGGACATCGACGCCATCAACATTACCGAAGACCGTGAAAAGTTTAGGGAGTTGATGCTCAAAATTGGTATAGGTATGCCACCACAGGCTTCCGCAACATCGTTTCTAAAAGGAAAGGAAATTGCCCAAGAATTCGGGTTTCCGTTGGTAATTCGAGCTTCCTTTACGCTTGGAGGGGCAGGAGCAGCTATAGTACACGATCCCGCAGAGTTTGACGATATGTTGAGCTATGGCCTGGAAGTTTCTCCCATTCACGAAGTAATGATAGATAAAGCTTTGATGGGCTGGAAAGAATATGAATTGGAGTTGCTACGTGACAAGAACGACAATGTAGTCATCATCTGTACCATTGAGAATATGGACCCCATGGGCATCCATACAGGGGATTCCATTACCGTGGCTCCTGCGATGACCTTGTCCGATAGGACGTTCCAGCGCATGCGGGATATGGCCATCCACATGATGCGCAGTATAGGGGACTTCGCAGGTGGATGTAACGTTCAGTTTGCCGTGAGTCCAGATGAGAAAGAAGATATTATTGCAATCGAGATCAACCCAAGGGTTTCCCGATCTTCAGCTTTGGCCTCCAAAGCAACAGGGTATCCGATTGCAAAAATCGCTGCGAAATTGGCCATTGGCTATACATTGGATGAATTGGACAACCAGATTACCAAGTCCACATCGGCATTGTTTGAGCCTACATTGGACTACGTCATCGTAAAAATACCACGTTGGAACTTTGATAAATTCGAAGGTTCCGACAGAACCCTTGGCCTTCAAATGAAGTCCGTAGGAGAAGTAATGGGTATCGGACGATCGTTCCAAGAAGCCCTGCACAAGGCTACACAGTCACTGGAGATCAAACGAAACGGATTGGGTGCAGATGGAAAAGGGTACAAGGATTACGAAACCATTATTGAAAAATTAAGAGTGCCAAGTTGGGACAGGGTTTTCGTAATCTACGATGCCATTCAACTCGGTATCCCATTAAAACGCATCCACGAAATCACCAAAATAGACATGTGGTTCCTAAAACAATACGAGGAATTGCACTTCTTGGAGATGGAAATATCAAAATACACCATAGAGAGCTTGCCAAAAGCATTGTTGTTGGAAGCGAAGCAAAAAGGTTTTGCGGATAGACAAATTGCCCACATGTTGGATTGTTGGGAGAGTGAAGTGCACAGCAAGCGTATGGATTTGAACATCAATCGAGTGTACAAATTGGTAGATACTTGCGCTGCTGAGTTTAAAGCGGTAACGCCTTACTACTATTCTACTTTTGAAGAGGAAATAGAGACACCCGATGGTGAGCGATATGTGGCCAACGATAGTGTGGTCACCGATAAGAAAAAGGTAGTGGTTCTCGGCTCCGGTCCAAACCGAATTGGTCAAGGAATCGAGTTCGATTACTGTTGTGTTCACGGTGTTTTGGCTGCCGCCGAATGTGGTTATGAGACCATTATGATCAACTGTAACCCGGAAACCGTTTCCACGGATTTTGATACCGCGGACAAGCTTTACTTTGAGCCTGTTTTCTGGGAACATATCTACGATATCATCCTTCACGAAAAACCAGAAGGCGTAATTGTACAGTTGGGAGGGCAAACCGCATTGAAGCTTGCCGAAAAATTGGATAAATACGGAATCAACATCATCGGGACCAGCTTCCAGTCCTTGGATTTGGCAGAGGATAGAGGAAGTTTCTCCACATTATTGAAGGATAACAACATTCCTTACCCAAGATTCGGTGTGGCAGAAACCGCAGATGAAGCCTTGGATTTGGCCGAGGAACTTAAGTTCCCGTTGTTGGTAAGACCATCCTACGTGTTAGGTGGACAAGGAATGAAAATCGTTATCAACAAAGAGGAATTGGAGGCCCACGTAGTTGATTTGTTGAGAAAGATACCAAACAACAAACTGTTGCTGGATCATTATTTGGATGGCGCCATTGAAGCTGAAGCAGATGCGATTTGCGATGGTGAAGATGTGTACATTATCGGTATTATGGAGCATATAGAACCCTGCGGAATTCACTCAGGTGATTCCAATGCTACATTGCCACCGTTCAACCTTGGTGAATTTGTAATGCAACAGATTAAGGACCATACCAAAAAGATTGCGTTGGCACTCAACACGGTAGGGTTGATCAATATACAGTTTGCCATAAAAGATGACATTGTTTACATTATTGAGGCAAACCCACGGGCATCGCGTACAGTTCCCTTTATTGCCAAGGCTTATGGCGAACCTTATGTAAACTATGCTACCAAAGTAATGTTGGGCGATAAGAAAATAAAGGATTTCGACTTTAGGCCACATTTGGATGGGTACGCTATAAAACAACCTGTATTCTCTTTCAATAAGTTCCCTAACGTGAACAAAAACTTGGGGCCTGAAATGAAGAGTACCGGGGAGAGCATTTTATTTATTGATAGCTTGAAAGATGATGAATTCTATAACTTGTATTCCAGACGAAAAATGTATTTGAGCAAGTAAGTTATATCAATAGTATACTTGTTGTGTATTTTGAAGGTTTCTTATGACAAAAGCCGTCAATTCGAGTGAAATTCCAAAGGAATTTTGTATCGAGAATCGGGTTTTGACTTGAAATTCTGGTTCTCGATACGATTTTTCGAAAGAAAATCACTCGAACTGACGAATTTCAATCATAATGCACAACGGGTAATAGGACATAAACCTTTAAGACGGTTTCCTAATCAATCAGTTCAAAAGATTCGGCAATCGTTTTAAAGGTTTTTTTATGTTCCATTTTTTTGTCCTTCAGGGTCCAGGCCATAATCATATAAACCCTGTCATTCCCTTCAACAAAGGTCAAAAAATAAGAGATTTCATCGGAGACACCATTAACATTGGCATCAATTTCTATAAATTCCGCACTCAAACCGTTTATTTTGAAAGGTCGGGGTTTGGATCTACTATTGATTTCAGTGGTTCGAGAGAGTATTTTTAACCGGGCATCCCTATAATTCTGTATTGTGGAAAGTTGCTCATCGTACTGCCCTAAATCCCTATATACTTCTTCAAATCTTGATTTTGGCTCATCAATTACCAGAAGATATGCCTCCTGGAGTAGGCTTTGGTACTGAAGGGAAGCTTCTTCATTCAATCCAGTGGAGCCCTTCATGAAACGCGGAATGTTTATTTGATATTCATTATTGATGGCAACGGTATTAAAATCTTGGGATTTGGGTCCGGAATCATTTTTTTCTGCATTAAAGTTTTTACATGAGCATGAAAGTATCAGCAAAACAAATAAAAAAGTATGCCTGGTCCTCATATCAAAGTTTTGATGTATTGTGGAACACTAATATAGGATTTAATCCCATTAAATGGGGCTAATTTTCCGATGCTCTGTATCCAAATGTGCTAAGGTTTGTTCGTTTGAACGCCTCGCGGGCTTGCCTCAAAGGTAGTTTTTATTTCACGTTTTGTCCCCACCTAACCTCCCCAAAGGGGAGGAACTATTCTCTTCTCCGTTGGAGGGGTTGGGGGAGGACTCTTTAGTAGCCTTTAGCGAAGGTAGTTTGATGACTTTTTTAATCTTGTAAAGGTTTGTGGGTGCTTATTGCAATACGGTTCCAAGCGTTTATGGTAACAATGGCCATAATAATCTGCGAAAAATAATGTTCATCGAATAGCTTTACGGCTTTTTCGTATGTTTCTCGGCTTAGCCCATTTTTGTGTACCATGGTAACTTCTTCCGTAGTTTTTAAGATCACCCTTTCTTCCTCGGAGAAAAGGTCCGTGTCCCACCAAGCATCCAATAAAAGTAATCTTTTTGGGTTTTCGCCCAGTGTCAGGGCATCTTTGGTGTGCATATTTATACAGAACGCACAGCCGTTGAGCTGTGAGGCCCTAATTTTTATCAACTCGTAGTGAATTTTGTCCAACTGGCTTTGTTGCATGTAATTTTCAAGCCCAAGCATAGCTTTAAAGGCCAATGGTTCCGTCTCGTCAATTTGAATTCTTGTTTCCATGATTGTTTTTTATAATGTTGATGCTAAGGTATTCAGAGAAACAAACAGAAAACTTAAACGGGTTTAAGAACGCTTTTTTGCCCGTATTTCACTTACATATTCTGGAGTCAACCCCAAAAAAGAAGCAATTAAATATTGGGGCACACGTTGTGCAAATTCCGGGAAATGCTCTGTAAAGTGGAGGTAGATTTCCTCTTTTGATAATCCAAACATATACTTCACCTTATTTAGAGAGGCCCCGTATGCAATTTGGTAGATTGTTCTAAAATAACGTTCAAGTATGGGAAATTCATGGAGCAATTGTTCTTGTTTCTCATGGCTGATGGATAGAATCCGGGTATTCTCTACCGCTTGTATATTAAAATCGGTGTTGGTTTTGTTCTGAAAGGCCAAGAAGTCTGAGAGCCACCAATTTTCCAACGCAAACTGAACGGTACGTTCCACACCTTTTTCATTGATAAAGTACATGTGCATACAGCCGTTGAGCACAAGGTGGATATGGGTACACGGCCCCCCGGCATGCATCAGTATTTCCTTTTTGTCCAAACAACGTTCATCAAAATACGACAAAATCTTGCCAAACGCTTTTTCCGAAACGGGTACATATTGGTTAAGGTGGTCAAAAAATGAATTGTGGCTTATTTTTTTCATGAACAACGCCTTTGGAAAGGCAAAGTTACATAAGTAAAATTACTGTTATGTTGTGGTTTGCCCCTAAGTAAAGAGGATGTGCAGAAAGCAACAATTTTTTGATTATATCAGGTTTTGCCCTATAACAAGCTCTGGAGGCACTTCTCAATGACAATAACGTAGAATTTCCGTTATTTGTGGTATAAAAAGTTTATTATGGAATCACCCAACTGGCAGACCGCCATGGAATTCGAGGATATCACCTATAAAAAATGTAATGGCGTGGCACGTATCGCCTTTAACCGTCCGGATATACGCAATGCGTTCCGCCCAAAAACCACAAGCGAACTTTACAAGGCATTTTACGATGCCCAGGAAGATACATCTATTGGGGTCGTGCTACTTTCTGGTGAAGGACCTTCATCCAAGGATGGTAAATGGGCATTCTGCAGTGGCGGGGATCAAAAAGCACGCGGTCATAAAGGCTATGTTGGCGACGATGGATATCACCGTTTAAATATTCTAGAGGTACAACGTTTGATTCGTTTTATGCCCAAAGTGGTAATTGCCGTAGTGCCCGGATGGGCCGTTGGAGGGGGGCATAGCCTGCATGTGGTGTGCGATATGACACTGGCCAGTAAAGAGCATGCCATTTTTAAACAAACCGATGCTGATGTTACCAGTTTTGATGGAGGCTATGGTTCGGCCTACCTTGCTAAAATGGTGGGGCAAAAAAAAGCGCGGGAAATTTTCTTTTTGGGAAGAAACTATTCTGCTCAAGAAGCCTACGAAATGGGTATGGTGAATGCTGTAATTCCGCATAAGGAATTGGAGGACACTGCTTACCAATGGGCTCAGGAAGTCTTGGCCAAGTCACCGACCTCCATAAAAATGCTAAAATTTGCCATGAACCTCACCGACGATGGTATGGTGGGACAGCAAGTGTTTGCAGGAGAGGCCACTCGTTTGGCTTACATGACCGATGAGGCCAAGGAGGGCCGCAATGCGTTTTTGGAAAAGCGCAAGCCCGATTTTGGCAAGGATAAGTGGATTCCATAGGTTAATATGTAATCAACGATAAACAGTTTACAATCAATTATTTGTAATGCCAAAAACTGCTTGCCCTCAACTTATTTCAGGGTCAGGGCTGTGGGTTTCCGTGTTAAGCTCAATAACGGTTTAGATGTTTTTTAAACAGGTTTTTTTATTCCAACTCCAAATTTGTGGGAAGAGGTTTGTCCAAAAACATATTATCCTTTAATGGGGTATGTAACCTTGATGAGGTGAAAGATTCTGCGGGCATTTCCACCGTAAAGTCGATTTTGGCAGATGCACCAGAAATTTCTTGGAGTGCACGGGCCAAAAGTGGCTCGTTTACGTCTCCCAAAACCCCAAGGTTGGTTAAATCTTCACTGAGTTCAATCTCGGGGCTTAAGCCGCTAGTGTAATCATAAAAACCATCCGCATTCTCATTTCTACCGACCAAAGGTTGTAATCCCCAAGAATTTTGTGAGTTTATATTCCCTTCACGATCGCTATTATAGATAAAATTGTTTTCGCTATCATCAACCAAAGTAATGGAGAATTCATTCTTGCCACGTGTTGTTTCACCAATATGGATTACATTGATATATGGGTCCAGGCCGTTCATCACCAATTCACTTGCCGAAGCAGAATCACCTGTGGCAATCACAAATATTCTGCTCAAATTTAAAGAGTTAATGGCACTCGCTCCCGTAGAATTTGCGAAGTAGTCAGTCAGAAATTCATCGGAAAACTCGGCTTGTATCTTGGCGTTCCAACGTTGTTTTATGTACACATCACTAGTATTGGTGCCATAGATCATACTGGCCAAAAGGCGAGATGTGTTAACTGAGCCACCTGGGTTATAACGCATGTCCAAAACCAGTTCGGTGGCTCCATCGGCCTTAAATTTTGCAAAGGCATCATTTAAATCTTCGTTAAAACTGCTTAAAAAGCGGTTGTACATTAAATAGGCGACCTTAGTACCGTTTACATCTAATGTTTTAGCAACCAAAATGGGGTTTTCAATCTGATTCTCTATTTTGGTAAGCGAAACTTCTTTGTCACTGTCAGAAATTGTGTTATCGGCCACAGTTGCCATTCCGAGCGTGTAAGTACTATTATCACCAAAAAGTAGGTTGATATAGTTGTTTACGGTTAGTTGAACTCCATCGACTCTCGTAAAAAATTCGCCTCTTTGTATGTCCTTAGTAGAAGCATCCGAATCTGGCCAAATATATTGTACAAATCCAAAAACGTTATCGGTATCGCCAATAAGTCCCAATCCAAACTCTAAACCATTGCTTTGGGATATGCCCGAGAGACTGCTTACCAGTTCGGTATAATCTTCGTTGGCAAAACTAAATCGGTCTATGGCAGTTTCTTCACCATAAATTTCTTCGTGTCTGTTACAAATGCTATAATAAAAATTTTCAGGATTAGAATTATTCTCCAAAAAAGCAGTGTATTCGGCGTTGGTGGAGAACCTATCATCAGCAAGGTCAGGAACATCAGCTTGCCAAAAATACCAAAGGTTCATGGCCTTCCACATAAAGTCTTGGGCAGCCACATCTGCAGTTGGGTCTGGATCGGGAGAAGGTCCGTTTTTGATTCCATCATCATCACTACACGACATAAACAAAACGGACAATCCCAAAAACAGGAAGAAATACTTTTTCATAACTTATTTTTTAATGAATTTACTCAAACTTTATTCCAAATTTATCAAGGGTGTAGGTTGAATTGAGTAAAATTACATGAACAATCATGCAAATTCGCCTTGCAAAATACCTTTATATAAGGAGATTGCAAATTTTTTGTAACAAATTTCGATATGTATCGTCGTGATAGTGTAGGTCGATAAGAAAGACACAAAAGCAACTTAGACAACCAAATGAAACAAACAGAATTCTTAAATGTGGTTTTGCCTTTTCAAGACAAACTGTACAGGCTCGCAAAACGCCTGTTGGTCTCTAGGGAAGAAGCGGAAGATGCCACTCAAGAAATTTTGTTGAAGTTATGGTCAAAGAATGAGTCCATGGAGAAGTACAAAAATGTTGAGGCCTTTGCCATGACCATGACCAAAAACTTTTGTTTGGACCGGTTAAAGTCCAAGCAAGCAGGAAACCTAAAATTGGTTCATAGCAACTATAGTGATGAAAACACCTCCTTACAAAAACAAATGGAGGCCGAGGACAGCGTAAGTTGGATGGAACGGATTATGGAAGACCTGCCAGAACAACAAAAAATGATATTGCAGCTACGGGATGTGGAGCAATACGAGTTCGACGAGATATGCGAACTCTTGGACATGAAACCCACAGCAGTGCGCGTAGCACTGTCGAGGGCGAGAAAAACAGTAAGGGAAGAATTAATAAAAAAACATAACTATGGAATTGGGTAACATAGAAAAAATATTGGAGAAGTATTTCGAGGCCACTGCCACAGTGGACGAAGAAAGAGCACTCAGGGAGTATTTTTCACAAGAAGAGGTAGCACCTCATTTGGAACAGTACAAACCCATGTTCAACTACTTTTCCAAGGCCAAGGAAGAAAAGTACACCAAGCAGGTACCATTAAAACCTAGAGTAAACTATTACAAGTGGCTATCCGTTGCAGCGGCAGTAGTTCTTGCCTTTGGCATTTATTTTGGTAATCAGTACCAAGAAACTAAGCGTTTGGAACAAGAAAAGGCGGAGTTCGCCTACGAGGAAACCAAAAAAGCTTTTGAGCTCTTAGCAGAAAATTTTGGCCGAGGAACAGAAAAGGTGGCCTATCTAAAAGAGTTCGAAGAAGCAAAAGAGAAGATTTACAACAACAATTAAAAAACGAAAAGATGAGAAAGTATATTTTAATAACAGTAATGGCAGTATTGCCTTTGGCCGGATTTTCACAATCCCTTTTTGACAAATTTGAAGATTTGGACGATGTAACATCCGTAGTGGTGAACAAAAGCATGTTCAACCTATTGGCAAAGATTGATGTAGAGGTAGATGACCCCGAAGCTCAGGACTTTATGAATATTGCCAGTAGCTTACAAAGCTTAAAGGTCTTCACTACCGAGGATAAGAAAATCGGTGAGGACATGAAGTCGTCCGTGGACAGCTACCTAAAATCCTCCAAAATGGAAGAGTTGATGCGGGTAAAGGACAAAGATGCCAATGTCAAGTTCTACATCAAAGAGGGCAAGGATGCGGATCATGTGAGCGAACTGCTCATGTTCGTGACAGGTATGAATAACGTTGAGGCCGATGGCAGAAAGTTCGAGACTGTAATTTTATCACTTACCGGTGATATTGATTTGAACAAAATTGGTTCATTGACCAAAAAAATGAACTTACCGGAAGAACTCAACGAGGCAAGTAAAAAGAATTAATTAAGACATCGGTTGGCAATAATCGGTTGGATACTGTAACAAAACGCAACAAGTTCCAACTAATTATTGTCAACTGATTATCAGTTTATAAAATCAATCAAAAAAAGAACAGATGAAACATATTGTTAAAACCATGTTGGTGGCCGGAGCAGTGCTTCTGGCTTCGTGCGCTTCGCAGCAAAGCCTGCAAGAGTATTATGTGGACAATTCGGAGAACCCAAACTTTTTGTCCATAGATGTTCCCGCAAGCATCTTAAAGCTGAACGAGGAAGAGTTGAACCCAACTCAAAAAGAAGCTATTGAATCACTTCGTAAATTCAATTTATTGGCCTTTAAAAAGAATGCCGATAATGAAGTGGAGTATAAGGTTGAAAAGAAAAAAGTACGCGAAATCTTAAAGGGCGACCAGTTTGTGGAGCTCATGAAAATCAATTCAAAATATGGCAAGGGAGTCATCAAATATTTAGGAGATGAGGACGCCATTGATGAAGTAATTATTTATGGGGATAGTGAAGATAAAGGCTTTGCCTTAGTAAGGGTACTTGGTAAGAATATGAACCCCGCGCATATCATTCAATTAATGCAAGCCATACAAAAATCCGATTACAAAGGAGAAGGGCTTGGTGAAATTGGAGATTTTCTAAAAGGCTAAGACCAATCATCATAAATTTCTAAGGGGGGGTGGCGTTTGTCACCCTTTTTCTTTTTAGGAAGATCAAAAACGTGACCTAGTTTAGTATCTTAGTGTCTCATAATAAGAACACTAACAAAACTCTAGCATAATGGAAAAAGCACAAGAATGGTTTGACTATGGTATTGAACTTGCCAAAGAATTTGGCCCAAAACTGATTACGGCACTTGTTATCTACATTATTGGTATGTGGGTGGTTAAGAAAATCATTAGTGGAACCCGAAAAGTAATGTCCAAGAGCAAGTACGATGAATCGCTCCAAAAATTCTTGTTGAACTTATTTTCATGGGCGCTAAAAGTATTCTTGATTATTATCGTAATCTCTCGCTTAGGAGTTGATGTTACAACTTTTGCCGCTGTAATTGCTGCCGCTGGTCTTGCTGTTGGGTTGGCTTTGCAGGGGTCGCTTTCCAATTTTGCGGGAGGTGTGCTCATCATGATTTTTAAACCATACAAAATTGGCGATTTGATCGAGGCACAAGGTGTTTTGGGAAAAGTAAAGGGAATCGAAATCTTTACCACAAAACTGGTGACCCCACAAAACAGGCTTGCCATTGTCCCAAATGGTGCCATGGCCAACGGGAACATCATCAACTATACCGCAGAGGGTAAAATTCGTGTCGATACCGTAATAGGAGTGGGCTATGGTGAGGACATCAAAAAAACCAAAGAAGTATTGTTGGAGGTGTTGACATCCAATCCAAAGGTGCTAAAAGACCCAGCGCCCTCAGTAAATGTGTTGGAGTTGGCGGACAGCTCCGTGAATTTTGCGGTTAGGCCTTTTTGCGAGCCAGATGATTATTGGGACGTGTATTTTGCGACCCACGAAAATTGCAAATTGGCCTTGGATGAAGCTGGTATTGAAATCCCATACCCACATCAAGTGGAAATCCATAAAGAGGGATAAACGGATAGCTGGATTCTTGGTTTTTTCAGGTCAATGGCAAAGGGTTAAAGGTTTTAACACGGATTTCACGAATGGCCACAGATGTTTTTTGCTCTTGGCCTTGTGAATTGTACTTGCGAAAGGAGATTCTCCAGTCGTTCCCATCCTTCAGAATGACAGTTAAGAGTGTATGTAGTTCCTAAACAAAACCGATGGTAAGCGTGTCACATCGAGCGCAGTCGAGATGCCTTAAGTTCTCGCGTTTAGTTTATCTTGCGCGCAGTGCGCAGTCTAAGGGACTAGCTATATGGATTGATGATTAGATTCCTGCTTTCGCAGGAATGACAAGTACTTAAACTCCTGTGTAATTTGCTGGGGTAATTTGTTTTAACTCGGCTTTAATGGCATCGGAAACATTCAACGTTTCAATAAAATCGGCAATGGATTTTTGATTGATTTTCTCATTGGTACGTGTTAAACCTTTCAATGCTTCGTATGGGTTGGGATAACCTTCCCTTCTCAAAATAGTCTGGATGGCTTCTGCAACAACGGCCCAATTGTCTTCCAGGTCTTTATCAAACTTGGCTTGGTTCAATACCAGTTTGTTCAATCCTTTTAAAGTGGACTGAAATCCAACCAAGGTGTGTGCAAACGGCACCCCAACATTACGTAGTACGGTACTGTCCGTAAGATCACGTTGTAATCTGGAAATCGGCAATTTGGCGGATAAATGCTCAAAAATAGCATTGGCCAACCCCAGGTTTCCTTCAGAATTCTCAAAATCTATAGGGTTTACCTTGTGTGGCATAGCCGATGAACCCACTTCCCCTTTTTTGATTTTCTGTTTGAAGTAGTCCATGGAAATATAGGTCCACATATCTCGATCCAAATCAATCAAAATAGTGTTGATGCGTTTAAGACAATCGAACAAAGCGGCCATGTGATCGTAATGCTCAATTTGAGTAGTGGGGAAAGAGTGGTGCAAACCTAATTTTTCTTGTACAAATTGTTTTCCGAAGGCTCTCCAATCGTTATTGGGGTAGGCTATTTTGTGGGCATTGTAGTTACCAGTAGCTCCACCAAATTTAGCGGCGCTGGGGATATCGTTCAATAAATTGAACTGCTCTTTAAAACGTACGACAAAAACGTCGATTTCCTTGCCCAAACGGGTAGGGGAGGCCGGTTGTCCGTGTGTTCTTGCCAACATGGGGATGTTTTCCCATGCTTTGGCAAGCTCCTTCAATTTCTCCAAAACCTCTAAATAAGAAGGAACGTATACATCGTTCATAGCTTCTTTGATGGATAGCGGTATCGCAGTATTGTTGATATCTTGTGAAGTCAACCCAAAGTGGATAAACTCCTTGTATTTTTGAAGATTTAATGCATCAAACTTTTCCTTGATGAAGTATTCAACCGCTTTTACATCGTGGTTGGTGGTCTTTTCAATATCTTTTATTGCCTGTGCATCTTCCGCAGAAAACTCTTGGTAAATTTTTTGTAATTCGGGGAACAAAGCCTTGTTGAAATCAGCCAGTTGGGATAAAGGAACCTCACAAAGGGCGATAAAGTATTCAATTTCGACTTGAACACGGTATTTGATCAGGGCCTCTTCAGAAAAATAATCTTTAAGGGCCTTGGTTTTGTTTCTATATCTACCGTCAATCGGCGAAATGGCATTTAGTTGTGTCAGCGACATGGTCAAGAAAATTTTGAAAGCATCAAAGATACTTAAACGCTGTGTTTTAAACACCCAATTCGGCCAACTTATCCAGCGTTTTTTTTGCTCGGTTTTTGTAGCCCGTAGTTCCTGTGGCGTAACTGTCTTCCAGAACCAGTTTGAGTTCGGGGTGTACCCAATCAAATTTTAAACCTAAGTAGTACAGACTTGTCATGGAAAATACCTTGGGTGCCATGTTCATAGGGCCAATGAGCCAATCAAAACAGGATGTCATTATTTTTTCCAATTGGTCGTCGGTAATACTTTGGACAAAAACGGGGTCTTTTTTCTTAAAGTAGGCTTCGCAGATCATTTCACAAACGTGTGCAATGGGTCTTATACAAGATTCGGTTTTTAATTTTGACAAACCATTCACAAAATCTTCAAAAAAGGGGAGAATCAAGGAGGGGTCTTTTCGCATTAAATGATCAAAGGTCCAGCTCGCATTGAAACTTCCTGCTTTGTCTTCCAACAATACCTGTTTAAAAAGTGCCTTGGCCAGTCGGGGTTCTTTCTTCAATTGCTGAACCAAAACATCTATTTCAAGTTTTGATATTCTACCTGAACTAAGTTTGATATGGAGTTCCTCTTCGGTCACAAAAAATCAATATATTTACTAAAATCCTGTAGGTGATGAAAATAGTGAAAAAAATAGCAATTGTTCTTTTGGTTGTATTGGTAGGAATGCAATTTTACCGACCTGAAAAAAATGTAGCTGAAGGCGATTATGTGGCTGCCTTTGAAACGGAGACCCAACCTCCTGCCGAAGTCAAGAAGATTCTAAAAACAGCCTGTTACGATTGCCATAGTGCGAACACAGTGTATCCGTGGTACAATAACATTGCCCCGGTTTCCTATTGGTTGGCAGATCATATAGAAGAGGGCAAGGAGCATCTGAATTTTTCCGATTGGGCCAACTACGATGCTGAAAAAAAGGACCACAAACTGGAAGAACTCATCGAAGAGGTGGAAGAGGGAAAAATGCCTTTAAAGGAATACACATGGACCCATGCTGATGCGAAATTGTCTGAGGAGCAAATAAATGTATTGGTAGCCTGGGCAAAAGAAACTAGGGCCAACTATTAAAAAACTGTTCCACCAATTCGGGAATTCCCTCTGCTGCTGTTTTGGAGATTATGGTAAGGTTTTCAAAATCCGATGAACGGATGTTGGGCTTTGGATCTATAAAGTAAATTGGGGTTTTATTTGGCGCGTAATGGATTAAACTTGCCGCTGGATACACTTGCATAGAGGTTCCCACAATAATAAGTATTTCGGCCTGTTGGGTGATTTGCGCGGCAGTTTCCAACATTGGTACCATTTCGCCAAACCAGACAATATGGGGGCGTAGCTGGTGCCCTTTGTCGTCCGTGTCGCCTAAAACCAAATCTTTTTTCCAATCCAACACATGGTTTTCGTTTACGGTACTTCGCACTTTGAACAGTTCACCGTGCAAATGCACTACATGGGAACTCCCAGCCTTTTCGTGCAGATTATCCACGTTTTGGGTTACAATACTCACATCAAAATCTTGTTCTAATTCGGCCAGAGCCTTATGGCCTGCATTGGGAGCAACCTCCAACAATTGCCGTCTTCGCTGGTTGTAGAATTCGAGCACCAACTCAGGATTACGGGCAAATCCTTGTGGCGATGCTACTTCCATCACATCATGGCCTTCCCAAAGACCGTTTTCGTCCCGAAAGGTTTTCAGTCCGCTTTCAGCGCTCATCCCTGCCCCGGTTAGTACTACGATTTTTGGTTTGAGCATGTTTTTGGTTTTATGTTAGCCCATCATTTTTTCCAATTTTGAAGACGGTCCAAATAAAGGTAGCTCTCCACAAATTTTCGGTGTTCCTCATTTGTCATGGTTTCCAAAAGGTTCAATGCCGATATGTAACTTGCCAGATTTCCGTTTGAAGATAAAAATTTTCCGTCTCGGACAAAAGTCACCAAACTGTCGTTTTGAACTTTTAAGTTGGGATAATCTTTTTGTAATTGTGTGCCGCCACCAATCCAAGTTACAATTTTCTTTCCATCTGCAATTCCAGATGCACCAATTAACTGTGCTCCAGCACAATTACTGACTGTGTATTTGGTTTCTTCATTCTTTCTTCTGATGAATTCCACGATTTTTTCATTGTGTACCTGCGCATACATATCGTAGGCACTTGGCACGAACAATGCAGTCAATTTTGGACAGTTGTCAAAAGTATAATCGGGAACAAAGTGCATTCCTTCCTCGGTGGTTATTGGATTGTCCGTTTCGGCTATAGTGATAACGTTGAAGAGTTGTTTTCCATCAGCTGATGGTTTTGCGAATACGTCAGAAGTTGCTACAACCTCACTTTGAAGGACACCATTGTACATTAAAAGTCCAATTGTTGGCAGATTTTCTTTGAACGGTTTTAAATGTTTTGTCAATGTATCAGAATGTGAAATTCCTGTTTGAAGCCCGTTATCTTCATTTTTATCAGAACTTTTAGGAGTATTTGTGTTACAGTTAAAAAGTATAACGCTTAGTAAAATGGGAAGTAAATTTCTCATAACATTTTGATAATCAATTAAAATTATTAATCAAAACAAATGTATCCAGTATGATTCTGATAAAAGTTAAACTGGTTTAAGAAGTTTTGTCATTTAGTACTTTCGGCAATTTGAATAGGTCTTCCCATAAAGAGATTATTTCTTGTTCGAAAATAGAATTATCCTCAAAAAAGATATTCTTTTGAGGATGTTAATATTTCAATTCGTTGTCCAAAAAAGACTTGAAATTTTTTATTAGTCTTTTTTCTTCACTCTTAATCATATTTAAAACTAGAATAAAAAGTAAGGGAAAAATAAAGTAAAGTGGTATGGGAAGGCCCAGTTCAAAGATGAAGTTAAAGAAAATTATAAGTACTGTAGGCAACAAGAATAAAATTATAAGTCCGTTTTTACTTTTCGTTTTTAGCGTTATTTTGGTTTTCTCCTCAGTTAATTTCGACAAAATGCCAGTGGCTATAATATCACTTTTCGTCCCTGAATAATTAGTGTCGAATAGAAGGTTTGTTCCGAAGGAAAACTTAAGACTTATTATAAAGTTATTTTCAGATTCCCATGCGAAATGAAACTTCTTACCATTACGTTCAAGAATCTTTTTTAAATCCAATAAACCAACGTTTACCCCAAGGTATTCTTCTTTTGGTTTGATTAAAGAAAAGATTTTCACTGTACTATTTCTCCAATTATTTTTTTCCAACACCCTCAAAAGTCATTTTTACCGGTTTTATGGTGCCATCGGGGTTGAACTCCATCTTGTCCATACAAGTAACCCTGTGGTCGCGGTCTTTGTTGGGAATAGGTCTTCTGTGGTATACAATGATCCATTCGTCCGTACCAGGTTTGTTAATTACGGAATGATGTCCTGCTCCCGTGGCGATATCCCCTTCCTTGGATTCCAAAATGGTTCCGATGCGTTTATAGGGGCCTGTTGGTTTGTCTGCCATGGCGTAGGCCACTTTGTAACTGCCATCGGTCCAATTCCCTTCGGACCACATAAAATAGTAAATACCATTGCGCAAAAACATGAACGGGCCTTCCACATAACCTTCGGGCGTAATTTCTTTGAACAGACTACCATCTTCCCAAGGCTCAAAGCCCGTAAAATCTTCATTGAGTATGCCAAGGTTGCAATGGCTCCAACCTCCATAGAAAAAATAATAGGTGCCGTCCACATCCTTAAAAACAAATTGGTCAATGGGTTGGGCATCGTTGTAAAAGTCTGAAATCAAAGGTTCGCCCAAATAATCTTCGAAAGGGCCTTCGGGACTGTCCGCAACGGCTACACCGATTCCCCCATAATGGTTAATATCGTTATTGGGATCATAGGAACTTCTTCCTGGCCGTTGAATGTCATTGGCTCCAAAAAACAGATAATACTTGTTGTCTTTTTCTATGATGGACGGTGCCCACAATGCCTGTCTGAGCCATTTGATTTTGGTGGTATCCAATATGCGCTCGTGCTTTTCCCAATGCACTAGATCTTTGGAAGAAAAGGCATCAAAATGCAATTGCTTGTCATAATCGTCGGAAAATGTGGGGTAGACCCAGTATGTATCTCCAAATACAATGCCTTCGGGGTCGGCATACCATCCTTCAAAAATTGGGTTGTTGTGTGCTTCTTTGGGTTCTTGTGCAAAGCTACATGCCCCGAACAGGGAGCAAATAGTTAAAAAAACTACGTTTTTGGTGTTCATCGTCATATTTTGAGGCTTGTTTTTTAAGTGAGCCTTGGGGACCCGAGCTAGCCCTTGGCTTATTTTAATGTTTCTTTTATATGTTCGACATCATTGTCGTTTAATTCAAACCATTCTCCTCTTAATCTTTTTTCAGAATAAGTGCTGTGTAAAGCCTTTTCAATACTCTCGGCAATTTTTCTGACAGGGAATTTCTTCGAGGCAATCATTTCAATTGTTGGCTTTTCACTTTGTAAAGTTCTTTCTCTGTATTCTGGACTATTTGAAATTCCAATTTTATAATAGCTATTACTCGTGTCGTGCATTAAATAAACAAAGCAAAAGTCCGCTATATTTTCTTTTTCAGGTTTAACTTGTTTTAATTCAGTTGGTTCATAATTTGGGATTGTTTCTTTTACCAAATCAATATATTCTGATGCAAATTTTTTGATTACAATTTGAATATTGTTTTTTGTTGGATAAAAGTCATCTCCACCAATTTCTCCTCCCAAAATTTCTCTTTTATCGCTTACCAACGAAATTTTCCACTTCTTGAAATTGGAATTGGCAAATAATTCAAGCTCTGTTTTGGTTATTAAACCTTTGTATTCTATAATTTTCTCATTTAGACGGTTTTTTGATAAAACTGGATTTTCAGTTAGTTCATACTGAATTTGTTCTCCGTTTTCAAATAAGAAAAAGACTTTGTCGGATTGTTTTGGTTTTATTTGTTTTGGGTCAAAATGAAATACGATTTGGTCAGCATTATCTATGTAGTTAAAACTGAAAAGAAAATCTGTGATTAAATTGTCCGATTTTGTCTTAACTCCTGCACTTATTTGAAATCTCGAACTTACTTTTTCCCACTTAATAATAGTTGAGTTGGTAAACTCGTCTTTAATAATGTTTGGCTCGTTTATGAATTTTCTATTAATTCTTTCTTTATCATTTTTTCTAATAACGTACATTAATTCGTTTTCAGTAATATGAAGTGAAGGTGTTTTTAAATACAAATCTATATATCCACTTTTTTCGGCTTTATGTTTTAGTTCATTATCTTTAGGTTTACCTCCTAATCTAGTTAACTGTGCATTAGCAAGAATAGACCTTGAATATTCATAAATATCAGAACCTTTCTGAACGTAGGATCCATCTTCTACAAGCCATTTTTGGAATGAAAATGATTTACCTTTTAAAAAGTATGACTTAAACTCAACATTATCGGTTGTGTTTTCATTTACATATTTTCCTTTTTGATGTAGCTTATAGAAAATGTTGCCATTTGAAATTAAATCTCCTTTTTTTAAAGTATGTTCTAAAATTCCAGATTCTGAAGCCATAACACTTGCCGATTTAAATGCAAATCCGCTCATTTCACCTATACGGATTTTGCAAATAGGCTCATCAATTTCAACCCACTCGCCATCTGGCTTGTTGTATTCATGAAAATAAAATGACTTACTTCTGTCTTGTTCGGGAAAATCATTTAAATCAAATTCGCCAAGACCAAATTCGGTTGATTTTTCATTATTAGGAGGAGTTTTTTCCTCATTCCTTTTGTTTGATTTGAATATGTTTTTTAAAAAAATCATTTTTTGGTTAATCAAGCATTTTCAAAATTAAAATCAACTTATAAAAAATACGTTCGTCCTAAGATAACAAATCCATTTTTCAAGAAACCAAAATTCCAATTTTTCCTATCTTGGTTTTATGTTTGACCATGATTTGTTGACATACTTGGAAACCTACCTTACCGAAGAGCGAAAACAGCGTTTTTTGGATGTGCTTCAACAACGGACCAAACATATTACCGTAGCGGTGGAAGATGTATATCAATTGCACAATACAAGTGCCATAATTCGCAGTTGTGATGTTTTTGGGGTACAGGATGTACATGTGATAGAGGATCGTTTTGGCAAACGTTTGGACAAAAATATAGCCATGGGAGCCGAACAGTGGGTAGATGTGCATCGCTACCAAACCACGACCGATTGTATCTCCAAATTAAAGGAGGATGGTTATCAAATAATCGCCACTACACCGCACAACGATTCCACTATCCTGCCTGATTTTTTTCCAACCATGAAATCGGCAATTTTCTTTGGAACCGAAAAAGAAGGGTTGTCAGAAGAAGTAATGCAGCAGGCCGACGGATTCCTTAAAATTCCAATGGTCGGGTTTTCCGAGAGCCTGAATGTTTCCGTTTCTGCGGCCATCATCATCCAACAATTGGCACAAAAAGTGCGCGATTCCGACCTAAATTGGCAATTAACCGATATAGAGGTGTTTGAAAAACGATTGGATTGGACCAAAAAATCCATAAAAGATGTTGAGGGGATTATAAAAAGATACCTTTCCAAGTAAATAAATTTCGTATTTTTAGTTGATAACCAATAAATTACAGCTATGATAGTGCTATATATTGTCTTAGGTATAGTGTTGTTGATCATTATTTTGGCAGCTATCGCCCCAAAAAACTACAATGTCTCCCGCTCTATAGAAATTTACAAACCTAAAAGCGTTGTTTTTGAGTATCTCAAATCCTTAAAACGACAGGATGAATGGTCTCCATGGGGTAAACGTGATCTCGATATGAAAAAAAAGTTTACGGGAACGGATGGTGAGGTAGGAGCCATTAACTATTGGGAAGGCAACAAAGAAGTAGGGAAGGGGGAGCAGGAAATCACCAAAATTGTGGAAGGTGAGCGAATTGAGTCCGAGCTTCGATTCTTAAAACCATTTAAATCCACTTCGGATGCTTATATCGTTACCAAAGAGGTGGAGAAGGATAGGACTAAAGTAGTTTGGGGCTTTTCTGGAAAGAACAAATTCCCGATGAGCATTATGATGCTGTTCATGAACATGGACAAGGCGGTGGGAAAAGATTTTGAAGAAGGTCTGGCGAGTTTAAAGAAAATATTGGAAAATAAATAGGCTATGGATTTTAATATGGTAGGCTGGTTCGAGATTCCCGTTAAGGATATGGAACGAGCAAAATCGTTTTATGATGCGGTTTTTCAAGTTGATATAAAGTTACAGGACTTTGGAGGCACCAAAATGGGATGGTTTCCTGCAGATCATGGAAAACCAGGCGCTTCAGGCTCACTGATTCATAACAAGGATTGGTACAAACCCAGTAAAAGCAAAGGGGCGTTGATTTACTTCAATAGTTTAGACGTTCAAAACGAACTCGACCGTATTGAACCGAACGGAGGTAAAATTGTTCAACCCAAGACACAGATAAGTCCCGAAATAGGGTACATGGCGGTTTTTTTAGATTCAGAGGGGAACCGAATCGCACTGCACTCTAGGCAATAGGGATTATTCCACAAGTTCCAGCAGGGCAATGTCATAATCATTATCCAATAGCACTTTTCCGTTGGCCACGGTAACTTCGGTCTCGGAATAGGTGTCGTACAAGATGGTACCGTCACCAAAGAATCCTTTTACCCAAAGCGACTTTTTTCCTTTAGGCAAATCCAACCCCACAACTACTTTGTCTCGATATTTCCCATTGACATACGTCCTTGAAAATACATAGGGCGATTTGGCCAATCGTTTGTGTTTACCTGCTCCAATGGCAGGGTGGTTTGCTCGGAACTGACCCAATTTTTGCCAGTGTTTGTGAATTTTTTGTGTTTCGGGCAGGCTGTCCAAATCTTCCCAGTTCATAAACGAGCGTAAGGTGGCGTCTCCCTCGGTGCCATC
Organism: Allomuricauda sp.; assembly: GCF_013911645.1. GTDB lineage: Bacteria > Bacteroidota > Bacteroidia > Flavobacteriales > Flavobacteriaceae > Flagellimonas. The sequence goes on along the minus strand of NZ_JACESV010000001.1, from coordinate 742,905 downwards.
AATAATTAAATTTCTAGCGGTCTCATCGCCATAATACACCTGCGATGCGCCAGGTGTAAGTAATAGCACATTGGCCGTGCGATAGGGTTTTGTTCTTTCCTTGTCGTAGGGGGCACCATCATCGTGTGAGGTTAAATAGTTGAGAACGCTCCTGTCCTTTAGTTTGGTTTGAAGCAGTTTGCTATATTTTTTAAAGATGGCCTCGTAACTCTTGTCCGCATCGTTTTTGAGCTCAAAATTGATGAGACTTTTAAATCCATAGTCAAAAAAATCCACTTTTTTGTCCCCAAAATCAAATTCTCGACCACCCGAAATACCATAGTTATAGACTTCGCCGACCATATAAAATGGATTATCGTCCAATATTTTATGCTGATGCTTTTTCTTCCATGATTCAAATGCGTAGTTCGCCTCTTTGTAAAGGTCTGCCCAAGCGTTTTCATTCACGTGCTTCACAGTGTCTACACGGAAACCATCAACCCCTAGATCATTAATATAATCCGTAAGCCATTTGATGATGTAGTATTTTGGAGTTCTTGGGTACCCAGTGCGTTCAAAAAAGAGTTGGAGTTCGTCCAGTTCCTTGCTCAAACGTCCCTCATCTTTCCATTTGGCCAAAAGGGCATCGGGCAGTTCCACAGCTTCATCGGTTTCGGTAAGGATATCCGGTAAATTCTCCACCAAGGTGCAAGCTGTGGTGTTTTCATAGGTGGTAAACTCACATTTTGGATTGGTTCTCACCCAATCATCGGGCCAAACAGGATCTTTTTCCGTAACAGGTCCGGTATGGTTCAAAACTACATCCAAAAGAACACGAATTCCTTTCCCGTGCGCTGTTTTTACCAGTTTTTCCAAGTCTTTCCGTGTTCCGAAGTTAGGGTCAATGGAAGTCCAATCCTTAGCCCAGTAACCGTGATAGCCATACGTTTTACCAGTTCCTTCGTCGGTTGCTCCGTGAATTTGTTCCACCACGGGCGTAAACCAAATGGCATTGATCCCCAAGTCGGTAAAATAGCCTTCTTCAATTTTTTGTGTGATTCCCTCAATGTCGCCTCCTTCAAAACCTCTTAAGACCCCAGTTTCCTCGGTTCTGTCTAAATTCACATCGTTTTCAGGGTTTCCGTTATTAAAACGATCCGTCAACAGAAAATAAATATTGGCACCTTCCCAAACAAAGGGCACCTCCTTTTTGGGCGCCACTTTTTCAACTACATGGGTTTCTTGCTGCTTTTTTTCAACTTGCTTGCAGCCAATAAACAAAGGTAGAACTGACAATACAACAAGTAGTTTTTTCATGGATCGGGATTTTGTTTAAAGCTATAAAATGCACACGTAAATATGAAATTTATTTATAGCGGGGCAATACTATCCCAAGAGCAGGGTTAAGTTGGTCGTTATTGGTTTCTGTTTAGCACTTTGTACTCTTCGTAGCAGCTGGAAATTGCATCCAAAATTTGAAGGTCGTTCGCTGTTTTGATGAATGATTTGGAATAGTTGCAGTTGTTGAGGATGTCCTCAATATCCACTTTTTCCAATTGCAGCAGTTCGGTAAGGGTTTCCCTATCAAACTTTGATGCCAAAAGATCCCTAATATTGTCGTCCTCTTTAATTTGCCGCAACTTGCGCATTTGCCGTGGTTTTTTTCCAAAAAGATTTCGCAAGAGGTCTGCTGGATTAAGAATGGCCCCCAAAACCTTGGTTACCGCACTCGGACTTTTATTCCCTGCTTCGTAGCTGGTATTGAGACCAGAAATACTGTACTGGTACGCATTATTGTTCACAGGAAGGTTCTTGACATCAATTTCCAGATAGCCCGTAAGCTGGTATGGTCTTACAACCACTTCTTCAAGTGCATAGGCCAATTCTGTCAATGCAATTTCGGTATTTCCAAACCGGAACATATCGTTGGTTACCCGTACTTTTTGGGTTTTAAATCCTAAATACGAAAAGTAAAGCGTATCGTTGACCGCCGCAGGTATGGTAAACTTACCATTCTGGTTTGTAATGGTGCCTTTTACTTGGTTCAGGTTCACCACGTGCACACTTTCCAAAGGAAATTCCGTTTGGGCATTGATCACTGTGGCGGTAAACTCCTTTACCTCTTGGTTTTGACCATCTTCAACTTGGGAAAAACCTAGCAGTGGGATTAGGGACAATAGTATAAGTAGTAATCTTCTCATGCAACCTTTGTAGCTATAAAAGTACTAAACAAAGAAAAATAAATAGGAGATACTTACCATTTAATATAGAATTAACTAATAAAATCCCTGCTTTTTCTTGCCTCCCTTTTTCCCGTAACTTCCTTTTTTTCCGCCTTTGTAGGATTTATTCCCACCGCGGTATCCTCCGCCTTTTTTTCCGCGACGTTTTTTGCCTCCTTTTCCGCCACCACCGCTACCACCGGGGTTTTTGGATACTTCAACATTAATAAAACGACCATCTACCTTAAATTCGGTAAAGGTTTGAAGAATGAATTCGGTCAGTTGTGCATCGGAATTAAAGAACGAGAAGGTGTCTTTTGTGTCGACATTGTAAATGTCCTCTTTTTCCAGTTTTAGCGTATCACGAAGGAAATCTTTCAAAGACATCCAGTCGTAACCGTCGCGTTCCCCAACGTTGATAAAATAACGTACTGAGCCCTCCGATGGAATATCCCCTTTGGAAGTTCCTCTGTCCTTACCGGAATCCTGACTGTTAAGGTCTTTGGATTTGCTGTAGTAGTTGTAAAACTGGGTAAATTCTACGGAAACAATTTTTTTGATGAGTTCGTCACGGTCAATACCTTCCAAAACATCGTTAATGGCAGGTAGGTAACTCTCAATCTCTTTATTGATTTTGGTTTCCTTGATCTTGTTGGCCAGATGATACAACTGAATCTCGCAGATTTCAATGCCATCAGGAATTTGTTTGGCTATGAATTCCTGCTGAATTTTTTTCTCGATGGCTTTGATCTTGCGAAGTTCGGAGCGGGTGATGATGACCATGGAAATACCGGATTTGCCGGCACGCCCTGTACGCCCACTACGGTGGGTGTAGGTTTCAATTTCATCGGGCAATTGGTAGTTGATTACGTGTGTAATATCGTCTACATCAATACCACGGGCAGCAACATCGGTAGCTACCAACATTTGCACCTGTTTTTTTCGGAACGAGTTCATTACCAAATCCCTTTGGTTCTGGCTTAAATCGCCATGCAAAGCTCCGGCATTGTACCCATCCTCGATCAATTTTTCAGCAACACGCTGCGTATCCCTCTTGGTTCTGCAGAACACCACGGAGAAAATTCCAGGGTTGGCATCGGCCAAACGCTTAAGCGCTGCATAACGATCACGACCACCTACCACATAATACTCATGCTGTACGGTGGATGCACCTGCATTTTTAGATCCAACAGTGATCTCAACAGGGTTGTGCATAAACTTTTTGGCAATCGTAGCCACTTCTTTGGGCATAGTTGCGGAAAAAAGCCACGTCAACTTTTCTTTTGGCGTGTTGGATAGAATGTCTTTAATGTCCTCAAAGAAGCCCATATTCAACATTTCATCGGCCTCATCCAATACGCAGTAGTCAATTTTGGAAATATCGACCATTCTTCGGCCGATCATATCTTTCATACGACCAGGAGTGGCCACAACAATCTGCGCCCCTTTTTTAATTTGTCGTGCTTGTTCGGTAATGCTGGCACCACCATAAATGGCTACCACATTAAGTCCCTTTATATACTTGGAATAGAGTTTTAACTCGTTTGTAATCTGTAAACATAGCTCTCGCGTAGGGGAGAGGATCAATCCTTGAGTGGTTCTACTTTCCTCTTGGATTTTTTGAATCATCGGAAATCCGAACGCAGCAGTTTTACCTGTTCCTGTTTGCGCCAAGGCCACCAAATCGGTTTCCTTTTCCAATAAAACTGGGATTGATTTTTCTTGTACTTCTGATGGGGATTCAAATCCGAGGTCGGAAATAGCATCCAATAGGGGTTTGTCCAACCCCAAGGCTTCAAATTTTGTCATAGCGGTGTATACCTTAAATCGCAAATATGTTTGTGTTGTATAGAGCGATTTTTGTATAACCCATTTAAGCCCATCACAACACCTTGCCCATACCGGCGGCGTTAATAAAGCGGCAAAGATACGTTAATTTTATTCCGTGGAAGCTAAGAGGCATCTTTTTTTAAAAAATCAACCAATTTTTGAATGGCCCTACCTCTGTGGCTTATAGCGTTTTTGGTCTCGGATGGCAGTTCGCCAAAGGTTTTGTCGAACCCATTGGGTTTAAAAATAGGGTCGTAACCAAATCCGCCGGAACCACATTCCGCTTCTGTGATGACGCCTTCAACGATACCTTCAAACGAGTAACTATTACCTTGTAGATTCAAATGGATCACGGTTTTAAAATGTGCCGCACGGTCGTTCGCCCCTTTTAGCTCAGATAACAATTTTGCCATATTGTCCTTGGCGCTTTTTTGTTCCCCCGCATATCTGGCGGAATAGACCCCGGGTGCACCGTCCAAAGCATCGACCAGCAAACCGGTATCGTCCGAAAAACAGTTTAAACCATGGGTTTGGGTCACAAAGTCTGCTTTTATTTTTGCGTTTTCCTCCAAGGTATCGCCTGTTTCGGGAATTTCATCAAAGCACTCAATATCCTTTAGGGATAACAGCTCTATGTTTTCAGGAAGTAATTGCTGGACTTCTTTCAGCTTATGGTCGTTATGGGTGGCAAAAACTAGTTTCAAATCAAAAAGGATTCTATTTTGAGTTTCAAAAGTAGTAATTTCGAGTTTTAAGCGATTTTTATGAAAATAAAAGTGCCGCCAGCTTTGGTAATGTTGGTTTTTGGAGGAATAATGTATGTTCTGGATAGATTTTTGCCAGTAGGTGAGTTCGATTTTTTCGGGAAAAAGCTGTTAATATGGTCCTTGTTCGGTTTTGGGAGCTTGGTAATCTTGATTTCCGTAATCCAATTTTTGGTAAAAAAGACTACGACGGATCCATTGAACCCAAATAAAGCATCCAAATTGATAACCAATGGCATCTATAAATTCACCCGTAATCCCATGTATTTGGGAATGCTCCTTTTTCTGTTGGCCTTTGGGCTAAAGTTGGGCAATGCCTTCAACACAATTATTGCGGCGGGTTTTGTGTCCTATATGAATCGGTTTCAGATTAAACCCGAAGAGGAAGTTCTCGCTAAAATGTTCGGAAAGGAATATAATATCTACTGCAAGTTGACAAGGCGTTGGTTTTGATAGTTGGGATGTAGCTTGGTTTATTAGTGTTTGAGGATAGACAAAAGAGACAAGACAAGAGGCAAGAGACAGGAGACAAGACAACGGACTGGACAATCTATACGTTCTTGACTACAAACTGAAAACTGCCAACTGCCAACTGCGTACTGCTTATTGGAATTTAGACTTGAACTTGAGTTTGATACTTGAATTTAAAGTCAATCCATACGTGATTGCAAAAAAATAGGTGCTATTTAAAACAAATCGTAATGGATTTTTGATTTATCCGAAAATCTGTAAGGTTTTTGATGGGTTCCGATTATAAGGATGAAATTTATGTTTAATTTTGTGGCTTAATTTTTTGGAAGGACTCATGGTGGAAACAGCACGTAAATATGTGTTCGATTTTGATAGCACGCTCACACGGGTTGAGGCTTTGGATGTTTTGGCGGAAATGACGTTGCAAAACAATCCCAAAAGGGATGAGATTGTCGCGGAGATACAGCGAATAACCAATTTGGGAATCGATGGGGACATTTCCTTTACAGAATCCTTGGAACAAAGAATCCGGTTGTTGAATGCCAACAAAAGTGATTTGGATGACTTGGTGGTGGAGCTGCGTCAAAAAATTTCGAAATCAATCGCATCGAACAAGGAATTCTTTCACGAGTTTTCCGACCACATCTATGTAATTTCCTGTGGCTTCAAGGAATTTATAGACCCTATTGTTGAAGAGTACAACATTCCATCCGACCGGGTGTATGCTAACACCTTTACATTTGACGATGAAGGGAATATCATCGGCTTTGATGAAACCAATGTTTTGGCCGCCCATAACGGAAAAATAGAATGTTTAAAAAACTTGGACTTGGAAGGCGAAGTCCAGGTTATTGGCGATGGCTACAGCGATTATGTAATGCGCGAGGCCGGTATTGCCCATAAATTTTTCGCCTATACCGAAAATGTACATCGTGAAAAAGCAACGAATAATGCTGATCACGTAGCACCTAACCTAGATGAATTTTTATTTGTGAACGATTTGCCAAGAAACTTATCATACCCCAAGAACAGAATTAAGATCCTATTACTGGAAAATGTACACCCCGCAGCTTTTGAAAACCTTTCCGAAGAAGGTTTTTCGGTAGAGCTGATCAAAACCAGCCTTTCCGAGGAAGACCTTATCGAACGTATTAAGGGGGTGCATGTTTTGGGTATTAGGTCCAAGACCCAAGTAACCCAAAAAGTACTGGATGCGGCCGATAAATTGTTGGTGGTCGGTGCATTTTGCATCGGTACCACGCAGATAGATTTGGATTACAGTAAAAGGAAGGGTGTGGTTGTGTTCAATGCCCCATACAGTAATACCCGTTCCGTGGTGGAACTTGCCATTGGGCAGACCATTATGTTAATGCGTAGCATTTTTCCACGTAGTACCGAAATTCACAACGGCGAGTGGAACAAAACAGCCATTGGATCACAAGAAGTACGAGGTAAGAACCTTGGTATTGTAGGTTATGGTAACATAGGGAAACAAATGTCCGTTTTGGCCGAAGCCATGGGCATGAAGGTGTATTATTACGATGTTAACGACCAATTGGCGCTCGGTAACGCTGTAAAATGTGACACTTTGGAGGATTTGTTGTCCGTTTCTGATGTAGTTACACTTCATGTGGATGATAACAAGGCCAATAGGAACTTTATCGGCGAACGAGAAATCAACCAAATGAAAGATGGTGCCAAGCTCATTAATCTTTCCAGAGGGTTTGTAGTGGATATTGATGCACTGGCAAGCGCCTTGAAAAGCGGAAAACTAGGTGGCGCAGCTATAGATGTGTACCCATCCGAACCACGCAGCAACGGAGCGTTTGAAACACCTTTGCAAGGCTTGTCCAACGTTATTCTTACGCCACATATTGGGGGAAGCACCGAGGAAGCGCAAAGAGACATTGCTGATTTTGTACCGAACAAGATCATGGATTACATCAATTCAGGAAATACAGTGGACGCTGTTAATTTTCCGAATATTAGATTGCCCAAACAAAACAAGGCACACCGATTTTTGCACATTCACCGCAATGTTCCAGGCATTATGGCCAAGATCAACGAAATATTGGCGCAATACGGTCTCAATATTTCTGGTCAATACCTATCCACGGATAGCGATGTAGGGTATGTGATTACCGATTTGGACAAGGAGTACGATAAGGATGTGATCAAGGCTCTCAAGAAAATTGAGAACACCATTAAATTTAGGGTGCTTTATTGATAGAGATTCAGCTGTTATTGCACATACATGTGTTGGCAACTGACTTTATTTTGTTTGTTTTAGCTTTGTTGGATTTTGTCTAGTGTCAAAAACGTCAGCAATTTTTATAAATCCGTTTTGATGATCCAAAGAATAAATCAGTTTGTAGTTTTTGAAAACCAAATATCGATATTCAGTTTCTCTGTGCTTTAACAATTCTTCTTCTTGTCCGATTTGCGGTGCACTTATCAATTTATTTGGTTCATTGATAATTCCTTTCAGAAGTTTTTTAGCGATACTGGGGCTGGTTTTCCTTTCGTAATACTCATAAATTTCGTCAAGTTTAGTTTCGGCAAATTCAGACCAAATTATTTTCAACGGCATTATTTGTATTTGGCTAAAAGTTCAGAACTGTTTTTAAATCGATTGTTTTGGAAATCAGATTCCGATTGGTCAATTCGTTTGTCTAGCTCTTCTTGGGTCATAGGCTCAAATATTCGCTCGTCAGTAGCATTTCTCTCCTTTTTCAATAGTTGTTCCAAACGAGAAACAGCTTCTTCACTTTGAAGCGTTAAAAATTCTTGTACAAATTCTATTTTTCGAGCTTCTAAATTCATTGCATTCAGCTTTTTACCAAAGGTACAAAATTATCAATTTAGTCATCTGTTTTTTAATGGTATTGACCAGTTCCATAGCTTATCCGTATCTCTTGACTCTTTGAGTGAAGCGGTTTAAATATGCAATCATTGATGATGATAAGGTTCGTTCCTAAGAATGGTGAAACCCCTATAAATTTGCTCCACAATAAATAACCGTACCATTTGGTGAGAAAATGTCATTTTGGACAAACTTATCTTACCTGAACTTTTGGCGTAAATAGCATCACTAAAGCCATAAGGCCCACCTATTGTCAAAACTAGGTTTTTGATTCCACTGTTCATCTTTTTTTGCAAGAACTGTGCAAAATCCATCGAACTGTATTGTTTTCCTTTTTCGTCGAGTAAAATCAAGGTGTCCGTAGGTTGTAGTTGAGCCAAAATCAGTTCGCCCTCTTTTTCCTTTTGTTGGGCTTCGGAAAGATTTTTTCTGTTTTTTATATCTGGAATTATCTCCAACTGAAACTTGATATAATGTTTCAACCGTTTTTCGTAAACGGATATAAGTTCTTCAAGTTCAGACTTATCGGTTTTGCCAATGGCGATCAAAGTAATCTGCATGCCCAAAAATAGATTATTATAGTGAAAAAGGGAAGTCAGAAGTAAGTCGATAAAAATCAAGTACAAAAATCAAGTTCAAGAACAAATGACGAAGTAATTGAATGGCTGAAACTATCTAATCTTTTCTCTCATTACCAATATTAATTGACACGAATTACACCAAATTCCTATACGCAAGTTTGAGTTTGAGTTTGAACTTGGGCTTGAGCCAGTTAGCTTCTAACCACGAGTGTCATGTTCAAATACCTCAATAACTCAGTAACTAAATTACTTAACAACAGCAATGTTTTTACTATTTTCGTTAAAACCACAATTGGATGATTTCCGAAGAACAATTTCAAAACGAACTGGATTTGATCATTGCCAACGCCGTTAGGGAAGATGTAGGTGATGGCGACCACAGTTCCTTGGCCTGCATTCCAGAATCTGCCCAAGGCAAGGCAAAACTTTTGGTAAAAGACGAAGGGGTTATCGCTGGCGTAGCATTTGCCAAACAAGTTTTTAGCTATGTTGACCCCAAACTCAAGATGGAGGTTTTGGTTAAAGATGGCGCACCGGTAAAATTCGGGGATATTGTTTTTTATGTGGAGGGCAGTTCCCAAAGTATTTTAAAAGCAGAACGGCTTGTACTTAATGCTATGCAGCGTATGAGTGCCATTGCCACCAAAACCAAGAGTTTTGTTTCACTTTTGGATGGAACCAACACCAAAATTTTAGATACCAGAAAAACAACACCGGGCATAAGAGCTCTTGAAAAATGGGCTGTAAAAATAGGTGGAGGTGAAAACCATAGGTTTGCCCTCTACGATATGATCATGCTCAAGGACAACCATATCGATTTTGCAGGCGGAATTACCAAAGCCATTCAAAAAACACAGGATTATTTAAAGGAAAAGGGGAAAAATTTGAAGATTATTGTTGAAGCCAGAAATTTGGAAGAGGTGGACGAGATATTGAAATCCGATGGTGTGTACCGCATCCTTTTGGATAATTTTGATTACGAACAAACCCGAGAAGCTGTGCAACGAATAGGGGAGAAGTGCCTCACCGAATCTTCAGGCGGCATCACCGAGGACACCATCCGTAAATATGCCGAATGTGGTGTGGATTACATATCGTCAGGAGCGCTTACCCATTCTGTTTACAATATGGATTTAAGTTTAAAAGCCGTTTAAATGTCCAAAGCCATAGAGGAGAAATTGGAGAAAATACCCGTGATCAATTGGCTGGTGCGCTTATTGAAAAAAATAAAGCTAAAAGCTTTTGAAGGGCTCTCTCTTTATGATTTGATTGAAATGTATTTGGTGGGAATCGTGAAAGGCGCACTTTCCACAAGGGCAAGCTCCATTGCTTTCAGTATTTTTTTGGCACTGTTTCCCCTGCTAATCTTTTTGGTGACCCTTATACCCTTTATCATTCCCTACGTAAGTGTGGGCAATGCCAATTTTGACACCCAGTTTTTAAACTTTTTGGAATCCTTTTTGCCTTCTGCCACCAGTGAATATTTTAGTGAGATTTACCAGCAGATAAAAGACCAAAAACAAGGAGGATTGCTCTCTTCGGCCTTTTTGCTGTCCATATTTTTGGTCGCCAATGGCGTAAATGCCATTTTTGGAGGGTTTGAATACTCGTACCACGTAGAGCTCACCCGTAATTTCTTTCGCCAATATGCCTATGCGCTCATGGTGGGAGTCATTCTCTCCATCTTATTGATATTGGGAGCGGTTGCCTTTGTGTACTTTGAGTTTTACATTGTGGAGAACGCAAGTGAATTTTTTGGTAGGACATTGGGAACCGATATTGAAAAAGGAGATGCAGTGGGCATCCAAATAGCAAAACTGCTGTTCTTTTTGTGCATCTCGTACCTGGCAACGGCAATACTTTACTATTTTGGTACCGCAGAAGGAAGGCAAGCCCGTTTTTTTTCAGCGGGGGCATTGCTTACGACCCTTTTGTTTTTATTGACCTCATATCTTTTCGGAATTTATGTTGAGAAGTTCGCTCGTTACAACGAACTTTATGGAGCGCTGGGAGGATTATTGATTTTAATGGTGTTTATATGGTTAAATTCCAATATATTATTATTAGGTTTTGAATTGAACGCCACACTTAATTCCTTAAAAAAGAGACATGAAAAGCAGCAAAACGAGCAATAAATGGATGTATCTGATATGTTTTCTGTTTTGTCAGATAACTTGGTCCCAAACCGTTTTTGGAAAGTGGAAAACCATTGATGACCGCAATGGAATCACCAAGGCCATTATTGAGATATATAAAGAAGACGGGTTAATGCATGCCAAGGTTGTTGAAATTTTGGAAGAAGGGAAAAAAGGTGCTTTGTGTACCAAATGCGAAGGAGACCGAAAAAACAAACCCATCCTTGGAATGAAAATCATGGAAGGTTTTGAGAAAAACAACAAAGGTATTTATAAGGGCGATAAGCTGTTTGATCCTGAACAGGCAATGACCTTTAAAGGAAGGGTCTGGTTGGATGATGATAACAAAAATCGACTAAAAGTAAGAGGCTATTTGGCATTTTTGTACAGGACCCAAACATGGCACAGGGTACTAGAGAATTAGCGTATGGATTATTTTTTGGATGTTGTTCTTCCCATTCCTCTGGAAAAACTCTTTACCTATAAAATTTCGCAAGCAGAAGCGGATTTTATACAGGAAGGAATGCGAGTAGCCGTTCCTTTTGGTAAATCCAAGATCTATACCGCCCTGGCCTATCACGTGCATCAAAATGCGCCTGAAGCCTACCAACCCAAAGAAATTTATCAAATTCTTGACGAATACCCCGTAGTGACCCAAATACAATTAAAGCATTGGGAATGGGTGGCCAAATATTACATGTGTACCTTGGGAGAAGTTATCAGAAGTGCGCTGCCCAGTGCATTTATGTTAGAAAGTGAAACACTTATTTTGCCCAACAAAAAATCTGATGTAGACGAAAAGGAATTAACGGATGATGAATTTTTGGTATTCGAAGCACTTCAGCATCAAACCGCTTTAAAAATTTCCGAGGTCAGCGATATTGTGGATAAAAAAAATGTGATGAAGCTGATAAACACCTTGGTTCACAAAGGCGTTATACTTCAGAAAGAAGAATTGTACGAGCAGTACAAGCCCAAATTGGTACGCTACGTTAAACTTTCGGAACAGTATGAGGATGAAAAACAACTGGCCGAACTATTGAACGAGCTTACACGAGCACCCAAACAGAGTCAAGTAGTGCTGTCCTTATTCCAGTTGAAAGCCAAAAGCACCAAACCCATACCCATTGCCGAACTGGAAAAGGAGAGCGGGGCTTCCCGAACGGTGATCAAAGCACTCATCGATAAAAATATTCTGAAAGAATACCATATTAGAAAAGACAGGGTGGAGTTTGATGAGCGTTCCGAAGAATCCAAGCATATTGCCTTGAATGAATACCAAGAAAAGGCTCTGGAGGACATCAACAAAGGTTTTGATGGAGGAAAACCAGTATTGTTGCATGGAGTTACATCATCTGGAAAGACCGAAGTTTACGTAAAACTGATTCAAAAATGTCTGGAAAACGGTCAACAGGCCCTTTATCTATTGCCAGAGATTGCATTAACGTCCCAATTGATCAATAGGCTGAGGCATTATTTTGGACATCAAGTATCCGTATACCACTCTAAATATAGCATTCACGAAAGGGTAGAGGTTTGGAACAACGTTTTAAAAAATACAGAAAAAGCTCAAATTGTACTTGGTGCACGGTCATCGCTATTTCTGCCTTTTACCAATTTGGGATTGGTGGTAGTGGACGAGGAGCACGAAAGTTCCTTTAAGCAGTTTGACCCTGCTCCACGTTACCATGCACGCGACGCGGCTGTGGTTTTGGCAGCACTTCACAAAGCAAAGATTGTTCTAGGTTCTGCCACTCCAAGTATTGAAAGTATGTATAATGCCAGAACCAAAAAATACGGTTATGCTTCCATTGTACACAGATTTGGTGATGTGTTGATGCCCGATATTAATCTGGTGGACATAAAAGAAGCTACCCGAAAGCGTAGAATGAAAGGGCATTTTTCCGAAGTTCTCATCAAGGCCATTACGGAGGCACTTGAAGAAGGGGAACAAATCATTCTTTTTCAAAATAGGAGAGGGTTTGCCCCTGTGGTGGAATGTACCACTTGTGGGCACGTGGCCCAATGCCCCAATTGCGATGTGAGCTTAACGTACCATCAGCACAGAAATCAGCTTCGATGCCACTATTGTGGTTATCACATGGCGTTGCAACAGGCTTGTTTGGCCTGCGGTAGTCCAACTTTGGATAATAAGGGTTTTGGCACGGAACAGATTCAGCAGGAATTGGGACAACTGTTCCCTGATGTTTCCGTTGGCCGAATGGATTTGGATACCACACGTGGTAAATATGCTTATGAAAAAATCATTTCATCTTTTGAAAACCAGGAGATGGATATTTTGGTGGGAACCCAAATGGTGACCAAGGGGCTCGATTTTAGGAATGTGAGCCTAGTAGGCATTATGAATGCGGATTCCATGCTCAATTTTCCCGATTTCCGTGCCCATGAACGGAGTTTTCAAATGCTAACACAGGTAGCAGGTAGGGCAGGGCGTACCCAAAAAAGAGGGAAGGTACTTATTCAGACCTATAATCCATACCATCAAATTTTACAGCAGGTAACCACGAACAATTATGATGGAATGTTCAAGGAGCAGTTTTACGAAAGGGAACAATTTAAGTATCCACCTTTGGTGCGGCTTATCAAAATAACTCTTAAGGATAAGGATTTCAATAAATTGAATGAAGCTTCGGATTGGATGGCGGGTTCGTTGCGCAATGTACTTGGTACACAAATTCTTGGACCAGAATATCCCCCCGTTGCAAGAATCCGAAGGGATTATCTAAAAAACATCATGATAAAGATTCCGCGAAAACAGTCCTTGGCACAAACAAAAAATAGCATTAAAAGAATTGAAAAATCCTTTAATGCTATTTCCAAGTATAAAAGTGTACGGTTGGTCTACAACGTGGACCACATATAATTATACATTGGCCAGCGCTTCGGCTAGTTCTGTTTTCTTGTTTCTGCTCAATGGAATCTGTCTGCCCCCTACTTCAACATTTTTGCTGTTGAATTTTTCAATCTTCTCCAGATTCACGATATAAGATTTATGGATACGTAGAAATTTTTCGGCGGGCAATTGCTTTTCAAAAGATTTCATGGTGGAAAGGATTACGATATTGGCTTCATCTGTTACCAATTTAATGTAATCGCCCAATGCTTCTATCCATTTAATGTCATTTAGGATTACCTTGCGTTTTTTAAGGTTGCTCTTTACAAAGATGTGCTCTTCATCCTCATCAACCCGGTTCATTTGCTCGTATTTGGCAACAGCTCTTTTTACTGAGGCTTCAAAACGTGCCAAGGTAATGGGTTTGTGAAGGTAATCGGTTACGTCGTAGTCAAAAGCTTTAAGTGCATAATCAGGTTTTCCCGTAATCAGAATAACCTGTGGTGGGTTCTCTAGGGCCTCCAAAAGGTCAAAACCATTAATGATCGGCATTTCAACATCTAAAAAGATAAGGTCGATTTCGTGGTTTTTAAGGCCATTTTTGGCTTCAATGGCATTGCTGTACTCAGCAACCAAAGCAAGGTGTGGATGATTGTTGACCAACTTTGCAACGGCCATGCGCTGCATCGAGGAATCGTCTACAATTATACTTTTTAATTTCATAGAATGGGGTGATTTGTAGGGTTTTAAATCATCGGCAAATTACATAAAAAAGCTGCTCACCTACAACAAAAGATGTAAACATGGTGTATTTTGTTGTGTAAATTGCCATATATGTTATTTAGGTTTATTAGGTTTTTTAATGTTGATAACTCTTGTACTTAAACGAAGTTTTTCTACTTTTCTTGCAGGGGGAAAGAAATATTGTTAATTTTGCGCTCCTTTAAAAATATATTATAATGAACCATTACGAAACTGTTTTCATTTTGAATCCCGTTCTGTCTGAAACACAGATAGAGGAAACAGTCAAGAAATTTGAGGATTTCTTGATTAAGAATGGTGCCAAAATGGTCTCCAAAGAAGATTGGGGACTAAAAAAATTGGCCTATCCCATTCAGCACAAGAAAAGTGGATTTTACCACTTGTTCGAATTTCAAGCTCCAGGTGAGGCCATAGGCCCTTACGAGCTAGAGTTTAGAAGAGACGAGCGCGTTATGCGTTTTTTGACCGTTAAATTGGACAAGCACGCAATTGCTTGGGCGGAAAAGAGAAGAAACAAACTAAAAGCAAAGGCATAAGGGTATGGCATCTATTGAGCAACAAGCAAAATCAAAAAAAGACGGGGAAATCAGATATTTGACCCCGCTTAACATTGAGACCAGCAAGCAAAAGAAGTATTGTAGGTTCAAAAAATCCGGTATCAAGTACATTGATTATAAAGACCCTGATTTTTTGATGAAGTTGGTGAACGAGCAAGGTAAATTGCTTCCAAGAAGACTAACCGGTACTTCCTTGAAATACCAAAGAAAAGTGGCGCAGGCCGTAAAACGTGCCCGTCACCTAGCGTTAATGCCGTATGTTGGCGATATGTTGAAATAAAAAACACCAGAGAATGGAACTTATTCTAAAAGAAGATGTACAGGATTTGGGATTTAAGGATGATATCGTTACCGTAAAGAACGGTTACGGCAGAAACTTTCTTATCCCACAAGGTTTGGCCGATTTGGCTACGCCTTCTGCCAAAAAAGTTTTGGCGGAGAACCTTAAGCAAAGAGCTCACAAGGAGAAAAAAGTAATCGACGAGGCTACTAAGGTTGCTGATGCTTTGAAGCAATTGGAAATTAAGATTGCTGCAAAAGCCGGTGCCGGAGATAAATTGTTCGGATCTGTAACAAACATCGACCTTGCTGCTGCCTTGGACAAAGAAGGACACCAAATTGATAGAAAATTCATCAATATTAAAGGTGGAGCTATCAAAAGAGTTGGTCCATACGAAGCAATTATCAGACTACACAGGGAAGTTATTGTAGAATTCCCATTTGAAGTGGTTGCGGAAGCAAAGTAAACTTCAAACCCTTTAATTTAAAAAAGCCCTCCGATTTTTTCGGAGGGCTTTTTTGTTTTTCTTCAATTAAATTCTATTGCGGTTGTTCCGCTAACTTTGTTCTCAAACGACCTTGTAATTCAGCATCACTTTGTAACGCCATTGCTATTTTCTGGTAACGTTCTATGCTCATGCCTTCATTACTTATAATCTCTTCGATTTGTTCGGTAAAACCGACTTGCATCTGCTGTATTTCGTTCATTAGCTTTCCAAAGCGTTCTTTTTCGTCATCACTGGCATCGACCGTTTTTTCTGGAGACGCAGAAGCTTGATAAAGTTCATTGAACCTATTGGCCTCAAAACCGCTTTCCTCAACGGTTTTCATTACTTTTTGTTGCGCTTCCATATTCACTTTTTGAATGCCTTGGAAGGCCGAAGCAATTTTACTCAATTCAGCATCGGTGACCTCCACCTGTTCTTGCGCGTTCACATTCGAGAAAGCACATGCACCTATGGTTGCAACACAAACCACTAAAGTTTTAAATGATTTCAAAAATCTCATTCTATACGTGTTTTTATTAAAAATGTTATTTTCCGAAACTACAATAAATAAAGAGGCTTACCAAAAAACCTAGGCTGTATCGGTGTTAATCAAAACTTAAAGAAATTGTAATGAATTCAAGGATTCGACGGTTTTCTTGAGTCAAAAACACGGTGGTTTTCCCAAGCCTTTTATATTTTTGCAGCATGAAGTATAGACGATTGACCAAGGAGCAACTTGAAGAGCTACATCCCGAATTTATTAACTTTCTGGCGACCCAATCCATCACCGCAGATGAGTGGGATAACTTAAAAAAGGAAAAACCAGAGGTTGCCGAGGAGGAAATAGACGTTTTTAGCGATTTGATTTGGGAAGGGGTATTGAGCAAAGTGGAATATTTGGAGAATATTTCCGAACGGCACATGCATTTGTTTCACCTAACGGATAAAGAAATGAAGCTCCTTTCCGTTAAGATCATGAATCCGGAGATTGATTTAAGAACGGAGGTCGGCTTTGGTTGGTTCAAGCGCAACTATCAATCCGATTTTGTGGAATACCTTACAGCTTCCAAGGCTTACGGAGAAGATAAGAATGTGGATAAATTTGAAATTATAAAACAAGGAGCCGTAATCACCAAAGGGGAGTTGTACCAATGGTTTGAACAGATCATGGAGTACTGATTAAGGGTCCAAGAATCAGGAACCAAGAGTCAAGACTACTTGTAATACTGAGTGAGCGTAGCGACTGAAGAATCTCCTTTTTTAAGACCGAGTTCAAGAATCAAGCCCAAAGGTTTTGTGGTCATTCGTGCCATTCGTGTCAAGTACAGGATACATGAAAATAGCGCATAGAAAATAGACGCACATGATTAGTGCCAACCGCATACTGCCTACGGGGTTATTTTGTTACTAGGTTATTGCCTGCCTGCGGCAAGCAGGGAATTTGGGATTTGGTGCTTGAAACCCGTAATCCGTAATCCGAAACCTTTGACTACCCACTGCCAACTGTTAACTGATTACTGCGTACTGCATCTTCAACCTAAAACGTATATTTGCACGAGAATTTAACACCACATGGCAAAGAAACCATCCATACCTAAAGGAACCCGCGATTTTTCACCTGCAGAGGTGTCCAAGCGTAACTATATCATCCAGACCATAAAAAAACATTTTGAAACCTATGGTTTTCAACCGATTGAAACTCCATCTTTCGAAAATTCGGAAACCCTGATGGGTAAATATGGGGATGAAGGCGATCGTTTGATATTTAAAATATTGAATTCGGGAGACTTTATTTCCAAAGTGGATGATGTAACATATAGTTCTAAGAATTCAGCCTCGTTGACGCCGAAAATTTCAGAAAAAGCCCTTCGTTACGACCTTACCGTTCCTTTTGCCCGCTATGTGGTGATGCACCAGAATGAAATTGATTTTCCGTTCAAGCGGTATCAAATACAACCTGTGTGGCGTGCAGACCGCCCGCAAAAAGGGCGTTTCCGTGAGTTTTACCAATGTGATGCCGATGTGGTTGGCGCCAATTCCTTGCTTCAAGAAGTGGAATTTGTACAGATGTATGATGCTGTTTTCACCGATTTGGGACTGAAAGGTACCACCATCAAAATCAACAACCGAAAAATACTTTCTGGGATTGCGGAAGTCATCGGAGCCAAACATTTATTGGTAGATTTTACTGTGGCCTTGGACAAGTTGGATAAAATAGGAGAGGAGAAGGTGAAAGCGGAGATGATGGAAAAAGGCATTTCCGAATCTGCCATAGCCAAAGCACAGCCTTTGTTTGATATGAAGGGAACCGCTTCCGAACAATTGGAAAAACTAAAAGCCATCTTAGCAGATTCCGAAGTTGGAATGCTGGGTGTTTCAGAATTGGAAGAGATTATTTCAACCGTGGAAATGGTTGGGTTGCAGTCGGCCAGTTTGCAGCTGGATGTTACGCTGGCCCGCGGGCTCAATTATTACACTGGTGCCATTTTTGAGGTGGCAGCGCCCGAAGGCGTAAAAATGGGTTCCATTGGCGGTGGAGGCCGTTATGATGACCTTACTGGTATCTTTGGGCTCAAAGATGTGAGCGGTGTGGGGATTTCCTTTGGACTGGACCGTATTTACTTGGTTCTGGAAGAATTAAATCTGTTCCCTGACAGCCTGGATACTTCGTTGGACGTACTTTGCCTCAATTTTGGAAAAAAAGAGGGGATGGCAGCCTTAAAATTGGTGTCTGGACTGCGCAAACAAGGACTTAGGGCGGATTTATACCCAATGGATACCAAAGTGCAGAAGCAATTTAAGTATGCTGATAAAAGGGGTGTTCCCTACGTGATACTTTTGGGGGACCAAGAATTGACCGATGGTAAATTTGTGGTCAAGAACATGAAGACAGGTGACCAAAACGATTACGCTTTAGATTCGCTCGAAGAATTTGCGGAAAAAGTTAAGTCCGACTTTTAATCGCTTTAAGGATGGTTTTGTAGTAGGTAGGGCCGTGGGGCACATATTTCCCCACACTGGCCAAACCCCAAGTTTCTTCGGCAAATTTAAAAAGGGGTGCCAATGCCAAGTCCTCGACCTCGCTTTCCTGTTTGGTAAGTTGATTCAACGGAACGTTCAACTTGCATAAAAAGATATGATGCAGTTCGGCATCAATAAAATCTTCAGCAATTTTGTGAACGGCTTTATAAGTGCCCAAAGGTTCCAAATCGGGTTCTGATATGGTAAGGCCAATTTCCTCTTCAACTTCACGTATGGCAGCGGTTACAATTTCTTCCCCTGCAGCAACGTGGCCAGCGACGGAGACATCCCAAAGTAAAGGGTGGGTGGACTTATTTCTGCCCCTTTGCTGAATCAAAACTCGACCATCGGATGTGTAGAGCCAAACGTGAACGGTAGGATGGAGCAATCCCTTTCGGTGCGCTTCCGATTTTAAACAGGATTTCCCTGTTGGTTTACCGTGCTCGTCCAATATGTCAACTTGCTCATCCATATTACATAAAGATAAAAAAAAGTCGCCCCGAAGAAGTTTCGAGGCGACAAATTTTAATATCGGGATTATGGAAAAAAATCAATTAATCAAAATAACTGAAAGTTTCCCCTTCTTTAATGTTCAATAAAGTTTCGTAAATCAAACGGATAACATTTTCTACATCATCTTTATGTACTGTTTCTACCGTAGTATGCATATAACGTAAAGGCAGTGAAATCAATGCGGACGCCACACCTCCGTTACTGTACGCAAAGGCATCGGTATCCGTTCCCGTGTACCTTGATGATGCATTACGCTGGAACGGAATCTTTTTGGATTCCGCAGTTTCAATAATAAGCTCCCGTAATTTGTTCTGTACCGCAGGTGCGTACGAGATAACGGGGCCGTCACCAATCTTGGTCTCACCCTCCGTTTTTTTATTGATCATGGGAGTAGTGGTATCGTGGCAAACATCTGTTACAATGGCTACGTTCGGTTTTATGGTCTGTGTGATCATTTCAGCACCACGAAGCCCAATCTCTTCCTGCACCGAATTGGTGATGTAAAGTCCAAAAGGAAGCTCTTTTTTGTTCGTTTTGAGCAAACGGGCCACTTCGGCAATCATAAAACCACCCATGCGGTTGTCCAAAGCTCTACAAACAAACTTGTCCTTGTTCAATATCTGGAATTGGTCGGGGTAGGTTATCACACAACCTACGTGCACGCCCATTTTTTCCACTTCTTTCTTGTCCTTGGCGCCTATATCAATAAATATGTTGTCCAATTTCGGCGGTTCTTCCTTGGCCTTGTCCCTTGTGTGGATGGCGGGCCATCCGAAAACACCTTTTACAATACCATTTTTGGTATGGATGTTTACCCATTTAGATGGGGCAATTTGATGGTCGCTCCCTCCATTTCGGATAACGTAAAGGAGACCTTCATCGGTGATATAGTTAACGTACCAAGAAATTTCATCGGAATGCCCCTCGATAACAACCCTGTATTTGGCATCTGGATTTATAACGGCTACCGCAGTTCCGTAGGTGTCCGTAATAAATTCGTCCACATAAGGTTTTACGTAATCCATCCAAATTTTCTGCCCTTCCCATTCGTAACCTGTCGGGGATGGATTGTTCAAGTATTTTTCTAAAAATTCAAGGGATTTTTTGTTGATGATCTTCTCTTTTGCCATGTATCTGATTTAGTACACAAACATAAGAATATTCACTTTTATTTAATAGCCAAATCACACCTTTATACTTACTTTTGGCAAGACTATTGCGAAAGAAATGTTATGCTGCGTAACTGTTTTCTTGTTGTTTTTCTGGCAATTAACGCCCTTGGGTTAGCTCAGGAACCGCAAAAGGATTCGTTGATGAACCCCAAGGATTCCATTGCCAACGATTCCATTGCCGATTATTATGTCCGGTTTGAGGGAGACTCCATTTTGATGAGTTCCATTGAACTTGACGAAGTCTACATTTTTGGAAAACTGGAGTTCACGAACCGTAATGATAAGCTTCGCTATTACATTCTACGACGAAAAACCTTGAAGGTATACCCTTATGCCAAGTTGGCCGCAGAGCGATTGGTGGAACTGAATGATAGCCTGCAACTCATCAAAAAACGACGGCACCAGCGTAGATACACCCGAAAAGTGCAAAAGTATATTGAAGGGGAGTTTTCCGAAGAACTAAAAAAATTGACCCGTACCGAAGGACAGATTTTGGTAAAACTGATTCATCGTCAAACAGGAACAACCGCTTTTGATTTGGTAAAGGAACTCCGTAGTGGGTGGAGGGCATTTTGGTACAACACCACGGCAAGCTTGTTCAAGATCAGTTTAAAGGAAGAGTTTAGGCCCGAAGAAATCCATGAGGATTATTTAATAGAGGACATTTTACAACGTGCTTTTGCTGCAAGCAGGTTGGAACGGCAAGAATCGGTCTTGGATTATGATTATGCCCAACTCACCAATAAATGGAAAAGCAGGCCGCCCAGCACGGGCAACTAGTTTTTGGGTTTTTTACCGAAAATGGCCTCCATTACAATGCTTACTGAACGAAAACCTAAATAAATTGCCAAAGCAGCACAAATAAACCCTAATATCAACACAGGCCAATAAAAGGGGTGCCCTTCATTTTTAAAGGCTTCGTAGATTAAAAATGGCCCCATAAACATGGCAAGCACGGTGTAGCCAAACGATTTTATTCCTTTTACCAGAAGTTCCTTGTTAGTTCGCCTCATGGGACCAAAGTAGGAATATTAGCTTATATTTAGAGCAAATAGCGCCAAAAATTGACCATGGAAATACTAGTTCTTGGAGTTGTCGTCCTCTTCATTATCATTGCTACCGTAAAATTTAAGATGCACCCCATTTTCTCACTGACCATTGCTGCTGTGGCTTCTGGTTTTTTGTTGGGGATAACACCCAAAAACATCATGTCCACCATGGCCGAGGGTTTTGGAAATACACTATCGGGCATTGGGTTGATCATCGCTTTTGGAACGGTAATCGGAGTTTATCTCGAAAAAACTGGGAGCACACAAGTTCTTGCCAACAGCATCTTAAAAGTGATTGGCTTAAAACGTTCCCCATTGGCGATGAATTTGGCTGGATTTGTAATTTCCATTCCGGTGTATTGCGATTCGGGCTACATTATTCTTTCTTCATTAAATAAAGCCATTAGCAAAAAAACGGGCATCCCAGCCTTGGTTTTTGCCATTGCATTGGCCACAGGTTTGTATTCTGCCCATGTTTTTGTACCACCTACACCCGGACCGCTGGCAGCGGCAGCCATTTTAGATGCCGATTTGGGCATGGTGCTCATCTTTGGGCTGTTGGTTGCGATACCCGTTTCCGTTTCAGGCTATTTTTGGGCACGGTTCATAGGTAAATCTTTAAAGGAAGATGAAACTGCCCATCTACAGAAAGAAAAAGAGGAGATTCAATCTACAGTAAAACCATTTCAAGCTTTTCTCCCCTTGCTCGTTCCCATAATTTTGATTGCGATGAAATCCATTGTAGATTATCCAACACACCCTTTGGGTGAAGGTTGGGTTTTCAATATTTTCAACTTTTTGGGCAGTCCTGTAATTGCATTGCTCATCGGTGTTTTCTTTGCGTTCGCCCTAGGTAGGAATGTGCCGTCCGAAGACAAAAAAGGATGGGTGCCTGAAGCTTTTAAGCAGGCAGGCGCCATTGTGCTCATAACCGGTGCAGGAGGAGCTTTTGGGGCCATTCTTCGTACCATGGACATTGCTTCTATCATTAATTTGGAATCCAGCACGGGGGTTGGTGGGCTTTTGATTGCTTTTGTGATTGCAGCCGTGCTTAAAACGGCTCAAGGGTCATCCACAGTTGCCATAATCACCACTTCGGCCATCATAGCGCCATTACTGGAGACTTTTGGGCTGGTTTCTATTACAGACAAGGCTTTGGCCGTTTTGGCTATTGGAGCAGGGGCCATGACCGTTTCCCATATCAACGACAGTTATTTTTGGGTAGTTTCGCAATTTTCCAATATGAAGGTAAAAACGGCACTACGAGGACATACCCTAGGCACATTGGTTCAGGGGGCTGTAGGTATTTTAATGATACTGTTACTGTACTTTTTTGTTTGATGCAAAAAAGCCGTGCCCAAAGGTCCAAAAGCAAGTAAATTTCAATTTTGTCAGGTTGAGCGCAGTCGAAACCTATTGATCATCAAAACATTTTAGGTTCTCGACTGCACTCGATCTGACGGACAACAGGCTTTTTATGCCTCCTTGAGCATAAAGCTATTGTTTATCCTATTGTACTTAGAATCTTGTTCAAGGTTTCACTGGGTCGCATAGCTTTTGATGCCATATCGGGGTTTGGCAGGTAATACCCTCCAATATCCACAGGGGAACCTTGCGCATCTATCAATTCTTGTGTGATTTTCTCCTCGTTGGTGGACATTGCATCGTACACTTTGCTGAATACAGCTTTTAGCTCCGTATCCTTATCTTGTTTGGCCAATTCCCCGGCCCAATAGAGTGCCAAATAAAAGTGACTTCCCCGAGTATCCAGTTCGTTTACTTTTCTGGATGGAGACCTGTCCTGGTTCAAGAACTCTTCTGTTGCCTTGTCCAAGGCATCAGCTAAAACTTGGGCTTTTGTATTGTTGTTCTTTTCTCCAAAGAATTCCAAAGAAACAGCTAGTGCCAAGAACTCCCCAAGGGAATCCCATCTAAGGTGACCTTCTTCCAAGAATTGTTCTACGTGTTTTGGAGCGGAACCACCGGCACCGGTCTCGAACAACCCACCGCCGTTCATCAACGGTACAATGGATAACATTTTGGCACTGGTACCAACTTCCAAAATAGGGAAGAGGTCGGTCAAGTAGTCTCTTAATACGTTGCCCGATACAGAAATGGTATCTTTTCCTTCCTTCATGCGCTTCAAGGTGAACTTGGTAGCTTCGATGGGGGAAAGGATTCTGATGTCCAATCCATTTGTATCGTGGTCCTTTAGGTAAAGGTTTACTTTTTTGATCAATTCGGCATCGTGTGCCCTGTTTTCATCCAACCAAAAAACGGCTGGAGTATTGGTGGCCCTGGCACGGGATACGGCCAGTTTTACCCAATCCTGAACAGGAGCATCCTTTACTTGGCACATTCTCCAAATATCGCCTTCCTCCACAGCGTGTTCAATCAATGTTTCGCCAGCTGTGTTGACTACTTTTACGGTTCCGGGTGTTTCAATTTCGAAAGTTTTGTCGTGTGAACCGTATTCCTCTGCTTTTTGCGCCATCAAACCTACGTTGGGAACAGTTCCCATGGTTTTGGGGTCAAAAGCACCGTGTGCCTTACAAAAATCTATAGTGGCCTGATATACTCCAGCATAACTACTGTCTGGAATAATGGCCTTGGTATCTTGAAGCTCTCCGCTTTTGTCCCACATTTTACCTGAGTTTCTGATCATGGCAGGCATGGAGGCATCAATAATTATATCGCTAGGTACATGAAGGTTGGTAATCCCCTTGTCGGAATTTACCATAGCCAAATCGGGTCCGTTTTCTATGCTGGATTTGATGGCCTCTTCAATTTCTTTGTGCTGCTCTTCGGGCAGTTCCCCGATTTTGTCCAACAAAGTCTCTAGGCCATTGTTTGGGTTGATTCCCAATTTTTCAAAAGTATCTCCGTAGGTTTTGAACAATTCAGAAAAATATACTTTCAAAGCATGTCCAAAAATAATGGGGTCGGAAACCTTCATCATAGTAGCCTTAAAGTGCAAGGAAAGCAAGATGTTTTTTTCTCTGGCATCGGCGATTTCTTTGGTCAAGAAATCTACCAATGCTTTTTTGCTCATCACCGTGGCATCGATAACCTCACCTTGCAACAGGGAAAGTTTATCTTTAAGCACGGTTGTATTGCCCGCTGTGTCCACTAATTCAATTCGGATATCCTCGGCATGGGCCATGGTCAACGATTTTTCGTTGGCCTTAAAGTCACCATGAGACATGGTAGCTACGTGGGTTTTGGAATCCGAAGACCATTCGCCCATGGTATGTGGGTGAGCTTTGGCGTAGTTTTTAACGGCCTTTGGGGCGCGTCTGTCCGAGTTGCCCTCACGAAGCACCGGGTTTACCGCGCTACCTTTTACTTTGTCGTATTTGGCCTTAATGGTTTTTTCTTCGTCCGTTTTGGGCTCATCGGGGTAATCAGGTAGCTTGTACCCTTTTTTTTGTAATTCCTCAATGGCTTCTTTCAACTGGGGGATGGAAGCACTGATGTTGGGCAATTTTATGATGTTGGCCTCTGGAGTTTTGGCCAATTCTCCCAAAATGGACAAATCATCCGGGACTTGTTGTTCCTCGTTCAACAATTCCGGAAATACGGCGGCAATTCTACCGGCCAAAGAAATATCCTTGGTTTCTACGGCAATATTGGCGGTTTCGGTAAAAGATTTTACAATGGGTAAGAATGATAATGTTGCTAAGGCAGGAGCCTCGTCTGTTTTGGTATAATAAAGTTTAGCCATTTATATGTATTTGTTTGAGCGGTTGCAAATATACGATTTATGGGCCGTGAAGCACGAATGGAAGTGGCTAAAAGTGTGTGCTTTTGATAAGAATTTGTGAAAAAAACAAAAGCCATATCATTTTTTTTACAAAAGATATGGCTTTCAGATAGGACTCAAGATTTGTTTGGTGGTACCAAAACTGCAATCCATTGGATTACATCTTTCGCCCTTTCGACGTTTATACGCTGCTATGTTCTTAATTTTTCAACTAAACTACATTTTGCAAAGCGTGCTGTTGTATTCCTAAATTTTATCAAAACGGAAAATTGCTCTTCCATTCGCACATAAAATTTATTATTTCTCATTGGGTTCTGCCAAAGCACTTCCCAAATCGAAATTCCTTTTGTGATCAGTAGTGTTACCAATTAAAAGGGAATCCACAGTTTTAAAGAACGTCAACTTTAAAATTTGATATGACCGTGATGGTATCACCATCATATCTTTGACTAAAGTAGAGCGTAAAATTAAATTTAGCAACTTTTCAAAGCATTAATAATCAACACGGTATAAACCAAAGTTATTAACAATTGTTCATAAAAAAAGCACCCGTTTTGGGTGCTCTTTCTTGTCGTATGGGATGTTGGTTATCCCTTAACTTCTTTAATACGGGCCTTTTTACCGGTAAGACCTCTAAAGTAGAAGATTCTAGATCTACGTACTTTACCTTTTTTGTTTACTTCAACTCTTTGCAAAGCTGGCATGTTTACTGGGAAAATTCTTTCCACACCTACAGTGCCCGACATTTTGCGAATGGTAAAAGTTTCTGTTGCACCGCTTCCTCTACGCTGTATAACTACACCTTTAAAGAACTGGGTACGTGTTTTTTCACCTTCTTTGATTTCGTAATAAACAGTGATGGTATCACCAGCTGAAAATTTTGGAAATTCTTTTTTTGGAACAAATTCGTCTTCAACAAATTTTACTAAGGATTCCATTTTTGTTTTTTTTAGCGTTTTTTACAAGACCAACTTTCACGGATTTCGTCAGAGGTTGATTTTGAGATTGCAAAAGTAATGCAATATTTATAAATAACAAGTGGTTTTTTTGTTTTTGGACTCCTGATCGCTTTATTTCTCCAAAAGGTCGGGTCTTCTTTGCTGGGTGCGCTCCAAAGCTTGTTGTTCCCGCCATTTTTCAATCTCGGGGAAGTTGCCGCTCAATAAAATTTTAGGCACCTCTTTACCTTTGTAGTCCGCCGGGCGTGTGTATACGGGCGGAGCCAATAGATTATCCTGAAACGTATCGGTAAGGGCAGAGGTTTCATCGTTCAATACACCGGGCAACAATCGAATTACGGCATCGCACAATATGGCGGCCGCAAGTTCACCTCCTGACAACACATAATCGCCAATGGAAATTTCACGGGTAACAAACATATCCCTTACCCGTTGGTCCACACCTTTGTAATGACCACAAAGCACAATAATGTTCTTTTTCATGGAAATCTCATTGGCCATTCCCTGGTTGAGCGTGTTGCCATCTGGCGTCATGTAAATGACTTCGTCGTACTCCCTTTCGGATTTGAGTTGGGAAATGCATTTATCGATGGGTTCTATCATCATCACCATGCCTGCACCGCCTCCAAACTGATAATCATCTATCTGTTTGTAGTTTCCAGAGGCGTAATCCCTCAAATTGTGAAGATGCACCTCTACCAACCCTTTTTCTATCGCTCTTTTTAAAATGGAGGCTTCAAAAGGGCTTTTTAAAAGTTCGGGAAGTACCGTTATAATGTCTATCCGCATGGACATGGCTGCTGAGTATTAATTCGCCCCAAAAGTAGTGAATGCTGGCAATAACTCTGATATAAAAAGAAAGGGACTAAATTCTAAAAGTTAGTTAACTGTCAGTTCGAGCGCAGTCGAGAACCTAAAGTGTTACTGATAGGCAATAGGTTTCGACTCCGCTCAACCTGACAAAACCAAAAGTTTGTTGCTTTTTAACTTAGAATTCAGCCTCTAACTCTTATTTTTTCTGCTTATTCAACTCGTCCTGAAGCTGGCGGCTTATTTTTTGCTCTCGCTCCAAAGCTCGTCGCCTATGGTTTTGGTATTCTTCCTCTAGATCGGCAAGTGCGGATTTGGCTTGTTGCGTCAAGAAATTACTGTTTCTAAATCGGTAGATAAAGAACAGCAAAAGCAACAACAGTCCAAAAATGATGGACCACAGGATAAAATTATAGGTCCCTTTGCTGATCAAGGCACCAAAAAATGAAATACTGTCCTTTTCTTCGGTAACGGCGTTCAGTTTATTGGTGGTTTCCTGCAATTTGCCGTTAAGGTCCTCTATTTCGGCATCGTTGGCTGTAATGGTTGCCGATAGATCTTTGATGGTTTTGTTGGCCGTTTCTATGGAATCAAAAATGTTCTTCTTGGTTTCGTAGAGATCTGACAACTTAACGACTTCATAACGGATACCATTGGCCCGATAGTTTCCCGATTTCCTTTCCAGTTCCTCCAGCTGACCTCTTAGGGTATTGTCCGTTTCTTCTGCGGATTCTTCTTCCTGGGCGTGGATAGCGATGGACGGGATAAGTAAGGCTAAGGCAAATAAAATGCGTAAATACTTCATGTTCAATAATGTTCTCGTATTAAATATTAGATTAAGGGTGGGACGAAATTACATCAATATAGCAAATTTCAAAAAAGAAAACTGCTTCTTTGAACAAATTCGTACCCTACTAATAATACGTATAACGCCTAACTTTTGCTATATATTTTGCCAATCGAACCACTTGATGGGAATATCCATACTCATTATCGTACCAAATATAGAGCACAACATTTTTACCTCCGGGCGAAACTATGGTGGCTTTACTGTCATAAATTGATGGCGCTGTGGTTCCTACAATATCCGAAGAAACCAATTCATTGCTCAAAGCATACTTGATTTGTTCCACCAAATCACCTTCCAGCGCATATTTTTTTATGATGGTATCAATACCTTCTTTAGATGTTTTGTTCTTTACCTCCAAATTAAGAATGGCCAATGAACCATTGGGAACCGGAACCCTGATTGCGTTTGAGGTCAATTTTCCCTTTAATGATGGGAGTGCCTTGGCAACGGCCGAGCCGGCCCCTGTTTCGGTAATCACCATGTTGAGGGCTGCTGCACGACCGCGGCGGTACTTTTTGTGCATGTTGTCCACCAAATTTTGGTCGTTTGTATAAGCGTGGATAGTTTCCAAATGCCCTTTTTTGATGCCCAAGGAATCCTCGACCACTTTTAAAATTGGGGTAATGGCATTGGTGGTGCAGGATGCAGCTGAATAGATCTTGGTTTTATCGGGGTCAAAGTCGGTGTGGTTGACCCCGTGCACAATGTTGGGCACTTCTTTACCGGGCGCGGTAAGCAATACTTTGCTGGCTCCTTTGGATTTTAGGTGTCTGGATAGTTCCTTGTTGTCCCTAAAAGCTCCTGTATTGTCTATAATCAGGGCATTGTAGATTCCATATTTGGTGTAGTCAATATCCTCGGGCCGATTTGCGCTTATGAAATTCACCGTGGTTCCATTGATAACGAGTGCCTGTTTTTCTTCGTCAACATCCACAGTACCGGTAAAAGGGCCGTGTACTGAGTCAGTTTTAAGAAGCGCTGCTCTTTTCTCAAGGACTTCTTTGTTCAGTTCACCTCGAATAACAACGGCGCGCAACCTTAGCTGGCTACCACGACCGGTTTTTGCCATAAGCTCTCGCGCCACCAAACGGCCAATGCGCCCAAAACCATAAAGCACTACATCTTTGGGTTTAATGGCCTTGGAAGATTGTGCATCCTTTAGTTTGTCGATAACAAAGGCCTTTACGTTAAGATGGGCACTTTGGTTGGAATGATACTCGTAGGTCAGTTTTCCTATGTCCAGTTTGGCAGGAGGGAGGTTGATGTCGTTTATGGCCCTCAGTATTTCAACAGAGTCAAAAATGGACATGGGTTTTTGCACAAATTCGCCCGCATATTCGTGCAGGTTAATGATGTCGCTTACATTTTTGTCTATGATCTGATTTTTGAACAAAACCACCTCAATGGCCTTATCGTACCAAAGGTCGCTGATTATTTTTATGAATTCGGTGGTTGCTTTTCGTCTATCTGCCTGAAAGGCAAGTTCTTTTTCGTAAGATGAAATGTTGCTCATGGAAAATGGTTGCGGTTGTGAAGTTTATTAATTTCGGCTAAATTATATATTTCAAACGTTTTCGTAAAACATATTGGGTATAAAAAAAGCGCCTTGTTTAAAGACGCTTTCAAGTGTTTTTTCAGCACTTTTACTGAAGTATCATGTGTTCCTTTTCACCATTTTCATTGATCATGGTGAAGCTGGTTCTGCCGTATCTGGATAATTGGCCAAAACGCTCCTTGGCATCATCAATATTGTTTATGGGTTCTCCATCCAATTCAATGATTACCTTGTTGATTAAACCATATCTGGAATAAGATTCAGGGACATTGGTGATTTTAACACCTTTTGAGACCCCAAAAGTTTTCCTGTCTTTTTTGGACAAGTTCTTAACCGTAAATCCTGTAGCGGGCAAAACAACACTGAGTTGTTTTTTTAGGACCACATTTTTCACAAGGCTTTTTCCATCCCTGTTCAATGTAACCTCTACTTTGTCACCAGGTCTTTTGGAGGAAAGGTACCCCGTAAGTTGAGAAAACTTGCTTACCTGGATATCGTCTACCTGCTTTATGATATCGCCTTCCTTCAAACCAGCTTCCTCGGCCCCAGATTCCTCTTCCACACTTGCAATATAAACGCCTTCCAAATCATCTATTCCCATTTCGGTAGCTGCCTCTGGATTAAGGTCTCCACCCCTAATGCCCAAAAGCCCTTTTTGAACATTGCCAAACTCCATAATGTCCTCCACCACTTTTTTGGCAATATTGCTGGGCACGGCAAAGGCATAACCTACATAAGAACCGGTCTGTGATGTGATGGCCGTGTTGATGCCGATAAGGTCGCCGTTAGTATTCACCAGGGCACCACCACTGTTTCCAGGGTTAACGGCAGCATCGGTTTGTATAAAGGATTGTGCTCTTCGCGGCGATAAGGACCTAGCTTTGGCACTCACAATACCAGCGGTTACTGTAGATGTTAGGTTAAACGGATTGCCAACGGCCAATACCCATTCACCAATTTTAGTATTGTCGGAATCCCCAAATGCCAAATATGGCAGTTCTTCTTCGACATCAATCTTTAAAAGGGCAATGTCAGAATCGGCATCCGTACCAATAACTTCAGCTTCGTAAGATTTATTATTGTTCAAGGTTACCTCCAATTGGCTGGAATTGGCGATTACATGGTTGTTGGTAACGATATATCCGTCAGGAGAGATAATAACTCCTGAACCAGTTCCCACTTGTGGGGTTTGTTGGCGTTCAAAACCGTAAAAGAAATCTGCTATGCTGGATGGTCCTTTACTAATGGTGAGATTTTTTACGTGTACCACCGAGTTGACCGTTTTTTCGGCTGCCAAGGTAAAATCAGCTTCGTTGATTCCAGCACCTTTGGCGGAAGTACCCATATTACTGGTGGTAACAAATGGCGTTTCTTGTTCCGAAGTAACAAACTTGTAGTTTTCTTCCTCAAAAAATAATTTGTATGCTCCCAGTGTAATTGCGCCTGCAAATACAGATACCAGCAATAAATTCGCTATCTTCTTCATAATTCTATAATTATTTAACGTTTAGCTGTTTCAAAATTAAAAGTTTTCAATTTTTGATCAGGTCGGTTTAACGCTGTTTTAACTCCAAAAAAAAACTTAAAGAATCCCATATATTTGTTCCTTTGTAGATGCGTATGGAACTTCAATTTTTTAAATATCAAGGAACGGGAAACGATTTTGTAATTATTGACAATCGTCAGGATGTATTTCCCAAAAACAATACCAAGCTCGTTGCGGAGCTTTGCGACCGAAGATTTGGCATAGGAGCAGATGGGTTGATACTTCTTGAAAATGACAATTTGTCGGATTTTAAGATGGTTTACTATAACGCAGATGGAGCCGAAAGCACTATGTGCGGTAATGGCGGCCGCTGCTTGGTAGCGTTTGCCCATTATTTGGGAGTTATAGAAAGAAAGACCACTTTTAATGCAGTGGATGGGCTTCATGAAGCTACCGTGGAAGGCGACATCGTCAATTTAAAGATGATTGATGTGGATAAGATACACGAGAAACAAAACCATAGTTTTTTGGATACTGGCTCCCCGCATCATGTACAGCTAGTGAAGAATTTAGAGAAATTTGATGTGCAAAAAGAAGGTAAAAAACTCCGCTACGGTATTTATGGCGAGTCTGGGAGCAATATCAATTTTGTGGAACAGACCAGTGATAATGCCTTTGATGTGCGAACCTACGAAAGGGGAGTGGAAGGCGAAACTTTTTCATGTGGTACGGGGGTGACTGCCGTGGCCTTGGCCATGCACGAATCCGGTAAAACAGCCGCAAACGAAGTCCATATCCATACCATTGGAGGGGATTTGACCATTTCTTTCGAGAAAAAAGATGGAAAATACAGCAATATCTATTTAAAAGGTCCAGCCGTACAAGTGTTTAAAGGAACTATCGAATGCTCAATCTAAAAGGAAAACAAGTCTATTTGAGGGCCTTGGAGTCCACCGACCTCGATTTTCTGTACAAATTGGAAAACGATACATCTGTCTGGGAGGTGAGCGGTACGCTAAAACCTTATTCCAAAAAGGTACTTCAGTTATATTTGGATAATGCCCACAGGGATATTTATGAGGTAAAGCAATTGCGACTTTGCATCAGTAATCATCAAGATGATTGCATAGGTTTGATTGATTTGTTCGATTTTGACCCCAAACATCGCAGAGCAGGTGTTGGGATTGTGATTGTTGAACCTGGGGACAGAAACAAGGGGGCAGGCGCAGAAGCACTGTCACTTTTGTGTGATTATGCCTTTTCCGCTTTAGACATGCATCAATTGTACGCCAATATTTTGGAAGATAACGAAGCAAGTATCCATTTGTTCCAAAAAATGGGTTTTGAAGAAGTTGGTATTAAAAAAGAATGGATCAGAACCAGTAAAGGGTTCAAGAACGAAATAATGTATCAAAAGATCAACTCAAATGAATCTTAAAAAAGTACTTTGGGCAACAGCCATTTTGGGGTTGTTGATTTGCGGTTTTGTGGCTTATCAAATTTATAGTGCCATTTTTAGCCCCAATACACAGTTCAATAATGATGAAGCATTTGTTTACATTGAAACGGATGCATCTTTTTCCGATGTAAAAACCTCATTGGAACCTTTGTTGAAGGAGCTATCCACTTTTGAAGCTGTCGCCAAGCGCAAAGGATATATTGCCAATATTAAGGCTGGAAAATATGCTTTGAAAAAAGGGATGAACAACAACGAGATCATCAATACCCTGCGCAGTGCCAATATCCCTGTGCAAGTGTCTTTTAACAATCAAGAATCCTTGGCCCTGTTGGCGGGCAGGATTTCCGAACAAATTGAAGCTGATAGTCTTTCTTTGCTTCAAACATTTAACGATTCTGTTTTTTTGGAAGAGACCAAGTTTGACGAAGACACCAAACTGGCCATGTACATTCCAAATACCTACGAATTTTTCTGGAATACCGACGCCACGAGTTTTAGGGACAGAATGCGAACTGAATATAACCGTTTTTGGAACGATGAACGCCAGCAAAAAGCTGAAAATCTAGGTCTTACTCCCAATGAGGTTACTGCTCTGGCTGCCATAGTTCAAAAGGAAACCGCCAAGGTGGATGAACGTCCACGGGTGGCCGGTGTTTATTTGAATCGAATAAGAAGGGGCATGTTACTACAGGCCGACCCCACGGTTATTTATGCCATTAAAAAGGAAACAGGTAACTACGATACCATTATAAAAAGAGTGCTTTTCCGTGACTTGGAAATGGATTCACCCTACAACACCTATAAATATGCAGGGGTTCCTCCAGGTCCGATCACCATGCCGGACATCACTTCAATAGACGCTGTTTTGAACCCTGAAAAACATGATTATCTCTATTTTGTAGCCGATGTTTCCAACTTTGGATATCACATGTTTGCCAAGACATTGGCGCAACATAACCGAAATAAAGTACAATACACCCGATGGTTGAATCAACAAAAAGTAATGAGATAAAGTTCTTTATCGTTGATTTTCATCACTTTAACGGATTTTAAGGCTGATTTAAGAAATCTTTATGAGCTTTAGGGTATCCGTTAAGTTAACTCCCCCTATATTTGCCGGCCAATTTGATTTTTGATACGTATATAGTATTGAGATCACAAATATGAACATTATGAAAAGATGGATAGGTTTTATACTGCATCTTGCCATGATCGTAGTTTTGACAAGTTTTGGTTCTTACACCGTAATGAATAAAAGGGATATTGAAATCCCTGATTCACTAAAGGTAACGACCAATTTGGAAATCTTTGCACCGAAAGATTCCATTGCACTTCTTGACGAGGACGAGGTTACACCACCTCCTTTTCTGGGCAAAGCCTTTAATGGCTTTAAGGAAGCACTCGCTTTTAAAGAATCCCAGGGTAAATATCATAGCGTAAACACATTGGGTTATTTGGGCAAATACCAGTTTGGTAGCAGTACCCTAAATTTGATGGGGGTTTACGATATGGATGAATTTTTGGGTAACCCAGAACTTCAGGAAAAGGCTTTTGAAGCCAACATTGCCCGTAATAAATGGATTTTGAGAAGAGACATCAAGCGCTTTAACGGAAAAACTATTGGAGGTGTCAAAGTAACGGAATCCGGTATTTTGGCCGCGGCACATTTGGCCGGAGCAGGAAACGTGAAGAAGTACCTACGATCGTATGGACAAAACGATGTAACCGATGCTTACGGAAGTAGTATCTCGTATTATATGAAAAAATTTGCGGGTTACGATATTTCCAACATCAAACAGCAGAAAAATGCCAAAGTATAATTGGTACAGATGAACTAAAATAAAAAAGCTCCGAATTTCGGGGCTTTTTTTATGCTTGAATAATATATATCGTCGGTCTTTTGTCCAAATCTAACTCAATTTCGCTCCATTCATGAACGCTTTTCGTTGAAATAAATTCCGTTGGTAATGTAATATCGTATGCAATGTAGAATCAAGTATATTTTTTGAATTTTCTTCAAAAATCATTTGGATTTATGCCATTTGTAAGTAGGTTTGACAATATTAACAAAAAAACATTAACCATTATGAGTATCAAAAAATTAAGTTTAAACGATTTTGAAGCGGTTCCCGTACACGAACTATTGGAAGTTAAAGGAGGGGCTGAAATTATGCACATGCCTAATGATGATGGCCCTGGTGGGGGTATAATTGATAACTGTCCAAAATGTGACTCAAGAAGGTGTAATGGCGCTGCCCATTCTAGTTTCTCCGAAGCATGGGGTGCCTTTATGGATACAATAGGCGGTGCCTTAGGTTTTGGAAATTCATATAGAGGAGCGGCTGCTACAGGTTCTTATTATGGAGAGGTAGCTGACCAATGGCACAATTATATATATGGTAATTCACCTCGTGGCGGAAGATATCCTAAGCAAGGTGCAACACCACAAGATATTTGGGCTACCGCCTATGGCGCAGGAAATTGTCCTGAATAAAATTCCATTTAATGCAGTCCTCTCAATTTCTAATTGAGAGGACTGTTTTTTTGTTGAATAAAATATTAATTTAAAAAATGCTTAAGTCGATATTTCTTGCAATCTCACTATTTATCTTACTGTACTTTTTGCCAAACTTTCTGTTCAATCTCTTAAAATGGAATCCTAAAGATTTATTTTTAATAATATTTGTATTTAATATTTTAACAATAATCTACTTTTACTTTTTTGAGAAAAGAAAAACAAAAAATTACCTTGTAGAATTTAAATATCGGAATGGTTTAATATTAATTTCTATCCTACTGGCCATTTCCTCAAAATTGTCATTAGACCCTGTGTTCAACTTTGATTTAATTTTTGGTTATCTGAGTATAAACCAATTAAATCCTAGTAACGAGAGTTTCTTTGCCTTAAGACCGTTATTGGCTGTTTTTATAGTGCCGATTTCTGAGGAAATTCTATGTAGACAAATTGTCTTGACCAAATTTTTCCAGTACTCTAAGAAAAAAGTCTTTTCTATTTTATTATCATCCTTACTTTTTGCGTCATTTCACATTTATTCTTTAAACCTCTTTTTATTCACTTTTTGCCTAGGTGTTCTGTTGTCAATAGTTTATTTCAAATCCAAAAATCTTTTAATTCCAATAATGACTCACATATTCATTAATTTGATTGCAATTGGATTTCAAGGCGCAAATAGGGATGTTTATTTCAAAATATTAGAGGATTTGAATTTTGGGTTGGGTTATTGGCTTCTTGTTATCACTGGTTTAGGGATATTAATTCTTACTGTAAAGAAGTATATTTCCAAGTTTTCTATTTAACATGAGTTCTGTACAATTTACATTGTACTGTATGGTGCTTTCTTTTGTAATTTGTGTTGTTGGATTACTCCACACTTAGGATATAAACTTTTTGGGGACGTACAGTATTCAACTTTTGTATTGCCAATATTCTGTATAAGTATTTTATTCTTCGTTTTGGTTTTTTATGGTTTGCACAAGAGCATCGAGAGCTATGGCCTTGCTCAAATCTGTGATTTTCTTAATCTGAAAAAGATAACATTCAAAAATTTTTTAATCAGTACTGGTATTTTTTTATCAGCTATTGTATTGACCATGCTTGTCAATATGCTTTTTGTTCACATTTTGAATGGAAAAATTTTTCCACCAGTTCAAATGCTGGTGGGAGTATATAGACCAAACAATACCATAAAGGCTCTAATTGTTGTGGGGCTCGTATTTGGCGGTGTTTTTGAAGAACTTTTTTGGAGAGGTTACTGGATTAAAAGACAGGTTGCGAGATATGGAAAAAATGCATGGATTATTAACGCAGTACTTTGGTCAATCTCTCATATAATTGCCTACAATCCCATAAAAATTATTTTTATTGCGTTTAGTTTTTCCTTTATTTCCAATAGATATCGCACTTCTACTATTACGGTTGTTTTTCATTCAATAATCAATATTTTTGTTGGGTTAAGACTAATAACTGCTTATTCTTAAAATATTTTGATGAAAGATATTTTCAGACATTTAAAAAGAAGAAAATCCAAGATAGCGCTTGCTGTGATGTCGTTGGTGATAGGGATTTACTTTTTTAAGGAAGGTGCCTTTTCAAACTATACCATAGCAGGATTTTTAATTACAGTGGTTTTGGCTTTCCTGATTATTTCTTGGGGAAGTGATAATCCGGAAGAAAAGGAATAAAAAAGCTGAATTTCAGTCAAGGCTTTTTTTATGCTTGAATAATATATATCGTTGGTCTTTTGTCCAAATCCAACTCAATTTCGCTCCATTCATGAACGCTTTTCGTTGAAATAAATTCCGTTGGCAATGTAATGTCGCAGGCAATGCACAACCGGGTCGACTTTTGCAGCGTTTTTAAAAGTTCCTTTACCAGTTTGTTGTTCCGATAAGGCGTTTCCATGAAAATTTGGGATTGCCCTTTGTCTCGGGATAATCGCTCTAAACCTTTCACCATTTTTTTGCGTTCGGCATTGTCAATGGGCAAATAACCATTAAAAGCAAAGTTCTGGCCGTTCATGCCGCTGCTCATCATGGCCATTAAAATGGAGGAGGGGCCCACTAACGGAACCACTTGGATTCTTTTTTCGTGCGCCACACGAACCACATCTGCTCCAGGATCGGCAATACCTGGGCATCCAGCTTCGGATAACACACCTATATCAAAACCATGGATGCATGGATCCAAAAATGAGGGAATTTCTTCTGGATCGGTGTATTTGTTCAACAATTGTAGGTGGAGGTCAGGTTGCGATTTGCTGGGGCTTACTCGTTTTATGAATCGCCTGGCCGTCTTTTCATTTTCAACAATGTAGTGGTCAATTCGTTCAATGGTTCCCTTTACCGAAATAGGCAACACTTCCAAAGGTGCATTATCTCCCAAAGTTGTGGGAATCAAGTAAACTTTGCCCACGACCAATCCAGGTTTTTCCTCTTCCATGGGATTAATTTAGTTTTTTCGCAATTACCTCACAAGCCTTATCTATCATTTGGTACACATTTTCAAAGCCATCGTTGCCACCATAATAAGGGTCGGGCACCTCTTGGGTGCCCAATTCTATCTCGCTCAATAATAATTTTACCTTGCTCGCCTCCTCTTTGTTTTTTGCCAAGCTGGCCACATCGGAAAAATTGCTTCGGTCCATAACGTAGATATGGTCAAACTCCGAAAAATCCTCTTTTGAGAACTTTCTGCACTTCTGATGCTCAATGTTAAGTCCATATTTATGGGCGACTGCTATGGAGCGTTCATCTGGAGGGTTGCCAACATGGTATCCGGCCGTGCCAGCGGAATCAACAAAAACAGAAGCCGGGTCAACTTTAGATTGCAAAATGCCTTCGGCCAATGGTGATCTGCAAATGTTTCCCAAGCAGACCATCAAAACTTTGGTTTTCATAAATGTTGCTGTGAAGTTGTTAAGAGAACTTCTTGCTCAAATCCTCAATGTATTTTCTGAATTGTTTATCGGTTTCCGCAAGGTTGTCCACTGTTTTGCATGCATGGAGCACGGTAGCGTGGTCCCGTTTTCCAATCTGAGACCCAATGCTTGCCAAAGATGCCTTGGTGAATTTTTTTGCAAAGAACATGGCCAATTGCCTCGCTTGTACAATATGGCGCTTTCTTGTTTTGGATTGAAGTGTGGCCACATCCATTTCAAAGTAATCGGACACCACTTTTTGAATGTAGTCGATAGACACTTCGCGCTTGGTATTTTTCACGAACTTCTCCACTACCTGTTGCGCAAGTTCCAAGGTAACCTCACGTTTGTTGAAGGAAGACTGTGCAATCAATGAAATAATGGCACCTTCCAGTTCACGGATATTGGTTTTGATGTTCTTTGCTACGTGGTCGATGATATCCTCCGGCATCTCGACCCCGTCTCGGTACAATTTGTTTTTTAAGATGGAAACACGCGTTTCGTAATCGGGACTTTGCAATTCTGCTGACAGTCCCCATTTGAAACGGGACAACAAACGCTGTTCAATGTCCTGCATATCCACAGGAGCTTTGTCCGATGTTAAAATTACCTGCTTGCCATTTTGGTGCAAGTGATTGAATATATGGAAGAACACATCTTGTGTTCCAGATTTACCGGATAGAAATTGTACATCATCAATAATAAGAACATCTATCAATTGGTAGAAGTGGATGAAATCGTTTCGGGTATTCTTTTTTACGGACTCTATATATTGCTGGGTAAATTTTTCAGCAGAAATATAGAGAACGGTCTTTTCAGGATACTTATCTTTTATTTCCACCCCAATGGCATGTGCCAAGTGGGTTTTTCCCAAACCAACGCCACCAAAAACCAATAATGGGTTAAATGATGTTCCCCCGGGTTTGTTGGCCACGGCCATACCGGCCGATCTTGCCAAACGGTTGGAGTCTCCTTCCAGGAAATTGTCAAAATTGTAATTGGGATTTAACTGGGATTCAATTTTTATATTTCGAATACCAGGTATCACAAACGGATTTTTTAATTCGGGGCTTTTAGAGGTAATCGGCACATCCAATTCCTGTGGTCCCACGGCAGTACGGTTGGAACTTGGTATTTGTTCCGTAAAAGGTTCCTTGTTGCCGTACTTGTTCTCCATTTTTATAACATAGATGAGCTTTGCGTTGCTCCCCAACTCACGCGTCAAGGCAACTTTTAAAAGCTTTACATAATGTTCTTCGAGCCATTCGTAGAAAAACTTACTGGGTACTTGAATGCTAAGTGCCTTATCGGTTAACTTAATAGGTTTGATGGGCTCAAACCACGTTTTGAATGCCTGCGGTTGGATATTATCTTGGATAAAAACCAAACAATTGTTCCATACGGAATTAGCAGTAACACTCATAGAAGTTTTTCCTTGTTTAATGGTTAGCTTTAATATTTAAGAGCAAGCATCTAAAGGGTTATAGGATGCTTATTGGATGCGACAAATATGTGAACAAATCTTTTAAAAAAAAAATGAAATCGGCATTGAAAGTTTTGTTTTTTTTTCGCATGTTACCCTCAAAATAAGCAAGCCTCTAAATATATAATTTTTCAGTTAAAAATGGGTCTAAATTCATATTCTTTTCGGGTTCGATATGCAGAAACCGACCAAATGGGGGTTGTTTACCACGGAAACTATACACAGTATTTTGAATTGGGTCGGGTAGAGTGGTTGAGAGCCATGGGGATTACCTACAAGAGTATGGAGGATAATGGCATAATGCTACCCGTAATTTCCTTACACATCAACTACAAAAAGTCTGCGCTGTACGATGATTTGTTAACTGTAAAGACGCAACTCAAATCCAAACCAATGGTAAAAATCGAGTTCGATTATACCTTGATCAACGAGTCAGGTGAGTTGTTGGCCACCGCAAATACCGTTTTGGCGTTTATGGATAAAAAAACGGGTAGGCCCATAAAATGCCCTGATTATATTTTGGAAAAACTGGATAATTGAATTTTTACGAGGCTAGAGGCTAGAGGCTAGAGGCTAGAGGCTAGAGGCTAGAGGCTAGAGACAAGTTCAAGTCCAAGTTCAAGCTCAAATATCAAGTTCAAGAGCATAGAAAAGAGGTAAGACTTCTGAAGTTTGGAGTTATTCGGTTATTGGTTACTGCAGATTGCCTACTGTTTACTGCGAACTGACTTCGTGCATCAGACATCCGACTTCCGACAAGCTCAAACTCAAGTGTCAAGTTCAAGAGGCAAGTGTCCTTATGTCTAACAGCGCAGCGGTCTTGTATCTAACTTTGAAGCAGTCTAAATTCAATTATTCCCTCATTGCCACATCCACACCATGCATTTCGTCGAAAAGTTGAAATATTTCTTCTGATTCACTTAATCGAACCGAAATAACAAGCTCACAATCCAACTCCATTTTTTGGGAAACAATGTCCAAATCTTTCTGTTTGATGGTTCGCATTACAATATCCATAACCGGATATTCAAATTGTAACCTTAATTGAGCTTTAATGGTCTTTGTGACGATCTTGGCACTTTCCAAGGCCATCTGTGCAGCAGTTTTGTATGCCTGAATCAAACCACCGACCCCAAGTTTGGTGCCGCCAAAAATCCTGGTAACGGTAACCAGCACATTGGTCACACCAAAAGATTGTATTTGTCCGTAAATGGGCATACCCGCCGAATTGTTGGGTTCGCCATCATCATTGGCCCTATATGTTGGTTTTTCAGTTCCGAGCTGCCATGCGTAGCAAACATGGTTGGCCGTATGGTATTTTTTGCGAAGTTCCTCTACAATCGGTTTTACATCATCCTCCGAAGCAATGGGGTGGACCGCAGCATAGAATTTACTTTTTCGGTCTTTGTACAAAATCTCGGGCGAAGGTTTGTTAACGGTCTTGTAAACATCTTCTTTTTTCTCCATTAGAACAAAGCTACCAATATTATGCTCAAAACGGCCAAGGCAACCCCGCTCCAATTTTTAAGACTGAGCTTCTCTTTAAACAATAATATTCCGACAAGCGTGGAGACCATTACAATCGCAACATTGTTTAAGGTAAAGATGGCGGCACTGCTCAAAATACCCTCACGCAGGGCACGAAGCAAAAAATAAATAGAAAAATAATTGGGTACGCCAAGAGCGATGCCCCCCAAAATATTTTTAAAGTTGACTTTTAATGGAGTTTTGACTGCTTTGATTCCAACAAAAATGAATCCGGTCAAAGCAGCAAATCCAAAAATCATGGAAGAAAAAACCGGGATTTCTTGATCCGTCAAATGAATTTCCTCAAAATATTGGATGCTGGTGTCAATAATACCAGAACCCAAAAACACCAACAGCGGAAGTATCAAGGCCTTTCTGTTTATCCTAATACTTTCCTCTTTTATAGATGCCAAATAAACAGCCACTAATGCCAATACAATTCCAATAATTTGCAGTAAACTTAAATGCTCTCCATACAGCAAAACACCCATTATCACAGGAATGGCCAACGACATTTTAGTGGCTACCGATGCTACCGAAACTCCGGATACCTGTGCTGTTTTGGCCATCAAATTGAAAATCACAATAAAAAGTACGCCCAATAATATAGGGCCTATGAGCCATGGTTTATTGGTGAAGTCGCTCACACCAACGGGACCATCATATAAGAAGAACCCAACCGCACAAGCAACCACATAATTGGTAATGATGGCATACAAGGTTTGGACCTTAAAAACATCGTACAATTTGAATACCACAAAAATCAAGGTCGAGCTCAGAACGCTCAGAATCAGATATACCATTTACAATTTTGATTTTAGTTGGGTTATGTCCTCTTCTCCCACGCGAAGGTTCCAGACTTGAATCCCCAATTCCGCTGCAGCATTGGCATTTTCCTTTACATCATCCACAAAAAAAGTTTCGTTGGGCACAAGCTTGTTCTCCTGCAGCACAAACTCAAAAATTTCCGCATCCGGTTTCCGCATCCCTATCTCATAACTCAAATAGAAAACGTCGAATACATTTTTGAATCGGTTGAACCGCTCCATGCCCATTTGCTCCTTTACACATTCAATATGTAGGTCGTTGGTATTGCTCAACAAAATCATTTTATATTGATTTTCCGCTGCGAGCTGTTCAATAAACTGTAATCGGTGTTCGGGGAAATCCAGTAAAATGGAGTTCCAAGCCTGTATTAAATATTCCCTGCTGGCCTTTGGGAAATGTGCGGATACCTCGTCTAAAAAATCAGAAGAAGCAACAAGCCCTTTCTCATAATCTTGAAATAAAGTTTCCAAATTTGGTGTCAACTCGGTAAAGCCGTGCTGTACCATAGCTTTTGCCGTGGCAGGTTTATCCAGGTTGATGAGCACATCGCCAAAATCGAGAATAATATTTTTAATCATTGGTATAAAAGGATAAGGTATCGGTCAATATCTTTTTTTGATGATGTAAAGTTCCCTGTAATTTTGGAGCTGGCAAACCATTTTCAAAACAAATGGAACCTTTAAAAATACGAGCTTCGTCCCAAAGTTTTTCATCAACAAAGGTTTGAAGCATTTTTGCCCCACCCTCAACAATTACGCTGGTAATGTTGTGTTGGTGGAGCACATCACAGATTTGCATGGCCAATGGTTTTGAAAAATCAATCACAACATACACAACACCCTCAATATATTTTGATGCATCTTCGATTGTTGTCAAAACAATGGTCTGCACGGATGTGTCCAAAACGTGATAGCTTGCATCAATCTTCAAATCCTTGTCCAAAACCACACGAATAGGGTTTTTTCCGGCCCAGTTGCGGGTGGTCAATTTGGGATTGTCTTCCAAAACGGTTCGGGTGCCCACCAAAATGGCTTGTTCTTGGTTTCGCCATTGATGCACCAATTGTTTCGAATATGGGTTGGTAATCCAAAACGGTTCGGGATTGTCGCTTCGCAAAGATGCATCGGGCGCCAAAAAACCATCATCGGACTCCGCCCACTTTAAAATAATATAGGGTCTCTTTTTCTCTTGAAAGGTCAAAAATCGTTTGTGATGTTCCCTGCATTCATCCTCAAGAACACCTATCGTGACCTGGCAACCCGCATCTTCCAATTTTTTGATGCCTTTGCCCGCCACTTT
The DNA here is from genome assembly GCF_013911645.1 of Allomuricauda sp. Classification (GTDB taxonomy): domain Bacteria; phylum Bacteroidota; class Bacteroidia; order Flavobacteriales; family Flavobacteriaceae; genus Flagellimonas. The sequence goes on along the minus strand of NZ_JACESV010000001.1, from coordinate 699,908 downwards.
ATTATGGGGGTCCTGTAAACCAATAAATACTTCCTTAAGTTTATGTTTGGCTATCAAATCCGCACAGGGAGGGGTTTTTCCGTAATGGGAACAAGGCTCCAAAGTAACATATAATGATGATTCCTTGAGTAAACCCTTGTCCTTGACCGAGTTGATGGCATTCACTTCGGCATGGGGACCTCCGTAGGGGGCGGTAAATCCTTCACCGATAATTTTTTTGTTGTGAACAATCACACAGCCCACCATTGGATTGGGAGCCGTGGTTCCCAGCCCTTTTTTGCCAAGTTCTATACAGCGAAGGATGTATTTTTGATGTATATTCACCCCGCAAAAATAGAACAATAAAAACAGAATATGGGAGATACGGTGATTCGTGAAATAACCCCCGAAGACAACGCACAGGTAGCCCAAGTAATACGGAAAGTTTTCGAGGATATGGGTGTGCCCAAAGTGGGAACCGCTTATGCTGATAAAGCTTTGGACGATATGTATTCCAATTACAATGTGCCAAAAGCTGTTTACTTTGTGGTGGAGCACCAAGGACGAATTATAGGTTGTGCCGGTGTTGCACAATTGGACAACTATGATGGCAATGTCTGCGAGCTTCAAAAAATGTACTTTTTGGAAGAAGCCAGGGGCAAAGGACTTGGCGCCAAAATGATTGCGGCCTGTTTGGAAAAAGCCAAGGAGTTTGGTTTTGAGCAATGCTATTTGGAGACCATGCCTTATATGGAAGCTGCCCAAAAATTGTACAAAAAGCACGGTTTTGAATACATAGATGCCCCAATGGGGAACACAGGACATTATTCCTGCCCAGTTTGGATGCTTAAAAAATTATAATGCTCCTCAAAGAAATCAAAGATATTTTCCATAAGGAATTGGGCGCGATTTATCCCAAAGAAGAAGTTGATTCTTTTTTTTACGCTTGCATTGAACATTACCTAAAATTGGTACGGTTTATTCTGGCCATTCAGCCTGGAATTACTTTGACCAAGGAAGAAGAACAGCCCCTTTTTGAAGCATTGTCCGAGTTGAAACAGGAAAAACCCCTTCAATATATTTTAGGAACGGCCCATTTTATGGATTTAGAGCTTCAGGTGGATGAAAATGTGTTGATTCCACGTCCGGAGACCGAAGAATTGGTACAATGGATTTTGGAGGATTGTCAGAAGGAAGAACAGTTTAAATCGGACGCTGAGCGGAGCCGAAGCGTCATTTCGACTCCGCTCAATGACCGTTCGTTGCAAATTTTGGACATCGGAACAGGAAGCGGTTGCATCGCCATTGCCTTGGCAAAACATCTTCCCAATGCCAAAGTATATGCCTTGGATGTTTCGCAAGGCGCATTGACTGTTGCTAAAAAAAATGCGGAATCCAACAAAGTTGATATTACTTTTTTAAAACATGACATCCTTGACCCTGAACTTGTACTTGAACTTGATTTCGACATCATCGTATCCAATCCACCCTATGTCAGGGAGTTGGAAAAGGAGAAAATCAAAAGAAACGTAAAGGATTTTGAACCAGCCACAGCCCTTTTTGTATCCGACGAAGACCCATTGCTTTTTTACAAAGCCATCATGGACTTTTCGAAAAAGCATCTAAAGGAGAATGGAAGGTTGTACTTCGAAATCAACCAATATTTGGGCAAGGAAACCGAAGCACTTTTCAAAGCCCATAATTTTTCGGAAATTGAACTGCGAAAAGACATCTTTGGCAACGATAGAATGCTAAAAGCAATTAAGAAATGAACATCCAAGATAAAATAACCTCCCTACGCAATGAGCTAAGGGAACACAATTATAAATACTACGTGCTCGATGAGCCTTCCATTTCCGATTATGAGTTTGACATGAAACTCGAAGAGCTTCAGAAATTGGAAGCGGAGCACCCTGAATTTTATGATCCCACTTCGCCCACCATACGGGTAGGGGGAATGGTCACCAAAAACTTTGAAACCGTGGTGCACGAACACCGCATGTATTCCCTGGACAATTCGTATTCCAAGGAAGACCTGGAGGATTGGGAGAAACGGGTTCTGCGTATTCTCGGGGATGCAGAGGTGGAATTTACCTGTGAGTTGAAATATGATGGAGCTTCCATCAGTCTAACGTATGAGGACGGAAAATTGGTAAAAGCCGTCACTCGGGGCGATGGTTTTCAAGGTGATGACGTGACCAACAACATCAAAACCATAAAATCGGTTCCTTTGCAATTAAAAGGAGACTATCCGCCAAAATTTGATATTCGTGGAGAAATCATCCTAACCCTCGAAGGCTTCGCAAAAATGAACGCAGCGCGTGTTGAGGCAGGTGAGGACCCGTACATGAACCCTAGAAATACCGCATCCGGTAGTTTGAAGCTTCAGGATAGTGCCTTGGTGGCCCAACGCCCTTTGGAATGTCTTTTGTACAGCATCGCAGGTGATAATCTTGGGGTAACCTCACAGTTTGAAGTTTTGGAAAAAGCAAGATCATGGGGCTTTAAAGTACCGACGGTGGCCAAACTTTGCAAATCCACAGCAGAAGTGATGCAGTTTGCCGATTATTGGGAAGTGAACCGTCACAATCTGCCCTACGAAACAGACGGGGTAGTGGTAAAGATAAACAGCATCCAGCACCAAGAAGAGCTTGGCTATACGGCCAAATCACCACGCTGGGCCATGGCCTACAAGTTCAAGGCGGAACAGGCCACCACCATTTTAAATAAAATTACTTATCAAGTTGGGCGTACTGGTGCCATTACGCCTGTAGCGAACTTGGAACCCGTGTTGTTGGCAGGAACCACGGTAAAACGTGCTACTTTGCACAATGCCGATCAAATTGCAAAGCTTGATGTGCGCGAAGGAGATACTGTTTTTGTGGAAAAAGGAGGTGAAATCATACCTAAAATTATTAAGGTCGATTTTACCAAACGGAATCCTGACTCCAAACCTACCGAGTATATTACCCACTGTCCCGAATGTGGCACGGAATTGATTCGTAAAGAAGGCGAGGCCCAGCACTTTTGTCCAAACGATATGGGTTGCCCTCCTCAGATAACCGGTCGCATCCAACACTTTATTTCCCGAAAGGCCATGGATATTGAAGGTTTGGGCGGCGAAACGGTGGAATTGCTCTTTAAAGAGGGTTTGATAGACAATTATGCAGACCTCTATACCTTGACCAAGGAACAAATTTTGCCATTGGAACGTATGGCCGAAAAATCGGCCGAGAACTTGGTGAATGGCGTACAGGCATCCAAGGAAATTCCGTTTGAGCGGGTGCTTTTTGCTTTGGGGATTAGATATGTAGGTGAAACGGTTGCCAAAAAACTGGCAAAGGCCTTCAAAAACATTGATGCTTTGATGATTGCCTCTCAAGAACAATTGATTGCAGTGGATGAAATTGGTGAGCGGATTGCGGAAAGTGTGGTCAGTTTTTTCTCGGAGCCTGCCAATATGGAGATTGTTGATCGGTTAAAATCCTACGGATTGCAATTCTCATTGTCTGAGGAGCAATTGGAAAACCAAACGGATAAATTCAAGGGACAGACCTTTGTGGTTTCCGGTGTGTTTGAATCTATCAGCAGAAACGATTTAAAGAAGATAATCGAGGACAATGGGGGCAAGGTGTCTTCGTCCATATCTTCAAAAACAAGTTTTTTGGTGGCAGGGGACAAAATGGGGCCAAGTAAAAAAACAAAAGCGGAAAGCCTGGGAGTGCCCATCATATCGGAACAGGAATTTTTGCAAAAACTGGAAGCATGAAACCCAAAACGTTCGAAGAATTTGAATCTACATTGGAAGAAAACATACCTCCGAAGGAATGGTCTGAACCCTTAAAATCCCTTTGGTTTGATGCAAAAGACGATTGGGAGTCCTCGCATGATATTGCTCAAGAAATTCACTCTACAATGGGTAGTTGGATCCACGCCTACCTGCACCGAAAGGAAGGAGACAAGTGGAATGCGGGTTATTGGTACCGCCAAGCGGGCAAACCTTTCCCCGAGTATAGCTTGGAGGAAGAGTTAAAAGTATTGGTCGAGGCCAACCTTTGATTGTTTACAGTTTGCAGTGGCAGCAGACAGTTAGCAGTTGGCGGTAACTGAATAACTGACAACTGAACAACCCAATAACCCCAAACTTCAGAAGCCCATTCTTGTGTCTAACAGCGCAGCGGTCTTGGTTCTTTGCCTTTTTGACACCAATTCCACGAATTATCACGAATTTTCTGTTTTTGATACTTGAACATGCAGTTGGCAGTCTACAGTAACCGAATAACCCAATAATCTCGCAACTCCTAACTCTGAACTTGAGTCTTGATTCTCTTTTCTATGCTCTTGAACTTGATATTTGAGTTTGAACTTGAACTTGACACTTGAACTTGAACTTGTCAGAAGTCCGAAGTCAGTCGACAATGGCAGTTTGCAGTAACTCAATAACCTAATAACTTAGTCCGAAATGTCACGTTGAGCCCTTCGGCTATGCTCAGGATAAACTAAAGTCGAAACGTCCGAAGTCGGAAGTATGCAGTACGCAGTTTGCAGTAACTCAATAACTCAATAACCCAATAACCCAATAACCCAATAACTCATAACTCCTAACTCTGAACTTGTTCTTGAACTTGAACTTACTCTTGAACCTGAAACCTGAAACTTGACACTCAAGTCTGAACTGTTTTGACTGCCCACTGCATACTGCAAACTTCCCCATCAACCCAACCCATGCATCCATCAACCCAAACAGGGCATTGGTAAGATCATGCCCAAAAATTTCCCGTGAACATCGCATCTTGTCCCAATTTATAATCAAAAACTTAATATGTTATGAAACACATTGCAAAGAAATTAGGTGTTGCACTCATGGCCACCATCATGATTTGGTCCTGCGGGAAGGACGACGGCCCCGAGCCGCCCAAGAACACCGCCCCTGTGGTCAAGGCCCACACCTTTACGGTAGCGGAGACCATTGCGGACACCGAGACCATAGGCACGGTAACCGCCACCGATGCGGAGGGCGATGCCCTTACCTTTAGCATTAAAACGAACGACGGCAACCTTTTTGAGATCACCAAGGAAGGCAAACTGAGCTTGGCCACGGGCAAGGCACTGGATGCAGCGAGCAGCACCGAGCACAGCATAACCGTGAGCGTTACCGATGGCACGGCCAAAGTAGATGCCACGGTGACCATAAAAGTGACAGCGGTCGACCCAGATAATCAGTCCCCGGTGATCGAGGCACAGGAATTTACAGTGTCCGAAGCGATCACCGATTCCGATGAGATCGGACAGGTAGCGGCCACCGACCCAGAGGATGACGACCTTACCTTTGAGCTGATCGCGAACGACAACGACCTCTTTCTACTGACCACGGCAGGGATGCTGACCTTGGCCGAGGGCAAGACATTGGACTTTGGGACCGCCACGGAGCACAGTATAACGGTAAGGGTGAGCGATGGCAACACCACGGCCAATGCGGAGATCACCATAAAAGTGACCCAGGGCGCCACCAACTCGGCCCCGGAGATCGAGGCACAGGAGTTTACCGCAAAGGAGGACATAGCCGATACTGATGTAATAGGTACGGTGACCGCCACCGATGCCGACGAGGACGAGCTTACCTTTGAACTGACCGAGAACGACAACGACCTCTTTATGCTGACCGCGGCAGGGGAACTTACCCTCGCCGAGGGCAAGACCTTGGACTACGAGACCGCTACGGAGCACAGCATTACCGTAAGCGTAACCGATGGCGAGGAGACCGCCGAGGCCACAATAACGATAAGCGTGGAGAACGTGATAGAGGGCATGGCCGAGGACCCAGACTCCTTTATTACCACTTGGAAGACCGAGACCGATGGAGAAACCATTCATATGGGAATAAACAACGATTACAACTATGACTTTACCATTGACTGGGGCGATGGTACGGTGGAAGAGCTTACCCAAGCTAATAATATCCAAGAAACCCATACCCATATCTATGCCACAGCGGGCACCTATACCGTGGCCATACAGGGTGAGTTTTCAGCTATTGATATGTCTTTTCCTGCTAGTTATGAAAACCTTATAAGCTTGGAACAATGGGGCAACATACAATGGAAGTCTTTTAATCGGGCTTTTTACAATTGTGAAAATATGGTGTACAATGCCACGGATGTCCCCGACCTTTCCAATGTGACCGATATGAGTAATATGTTCGATGGAGCCACTTCCTTTAACGGGGATATCAGCAGTTGGGATGTAAGCAGTGTGACCACGATGTATCAAATGTTCTATGATGCCACTTCCTTTAACGGGGACATCAGCAATTGGGACGTAAGCAATGTGACCAGTATGAGTTATATGTTCTATAATGCCACTTCCTTTAACGGGGACATCAGCAGTTGGGACGTAAGCAATGTGACCACGATGAGTGGTATGTTCCGTGATGCCTCTTCCTTTAACGGGGATATCAGTACTTGGGATGTAAGCAATGTAATCTATATGGGCAAAATGTTCAAAGGGGCTACCTCTTTTAATAGAAATCTTGGCAGTTGGGGTATTGGCAGTGTAACAGGCATGAGTAATATGTTTGATAACTCTGGGATGTCCAAGGCCAATTTGGGCAGTACATTTATAGGATGGAACAACTTTGTGGAACAGAACAATGGCCCCCAAGGAATTACTTTGGGATTGGACAATCTAGCCATTTGTTTAGGTAGTGAAGGTTACAGTGCTTTCCAAAACCTGTACGACAACCATTCGTGGGATTATACAGGTCAATATACATTTGAGGAATGTAATTGATTTTTCAAAATAGATTTTGAGACATACCACTGAGAGGCCTAGATGCTTCTCGGTGGTTTTGTTTTTGGTTGTTTGCTGCTCGATGCTCGGTGTTAGAAGTCGGGTGTTCGTTTCTGGTTTTAGGTTTCAAGTTGCTGAGTTATTGGTTGTTTGATGGCTGATGCTCGGTGTTGGAAGTTGGAACATGCACTTGACACTTGATGTCTGTCATTCTGAAAGAGCAGAGCGATTGAAGAATCTCCCAGACATTGAGGAGGTGGAGATTTTTCGCTTTCGCTCAAAATGACACTGTTGACCGCCCACTGCGTTATTCGGTTATTTGCTGCTCGATGTTGGAAGCCCGATGCCCGAAGCCCGAAGTTCAAAAGCAAATCTGTTCGTGCAAATTCGAGAAATTAGTGTCAAAGCGCAATAACCGAATAACCCAATAACTTTGTAACTCCGAACTTGATGCCTGAGTTTGTCATTCCTGCGAAGGCAGGAATCCATTTTTTAAAGAAAGCTGGGAACACATCATAAAAATAGATTTCTCACGCTCCCGTTGGTCGGTTCGAAATGACATAAAGCAATTCGTGGCCATTCGTGGAATCCGTGTCTGCCGTAGGCAGGAAATTTACTTTGCTGCACTCGTCCCCTCTCTGGTCTCCCCCAAAGGAGAGAAGAAGGATTATGGGAGGACTTCAAACCTATCACTTCTTGTCTGCCTTTGCCAGCAGGCGGGCGCTCGAAAAGTTATTTTTTGTTTCTTACAAACATCAAACATCAAACATCAAACATCAAACATCAAACAGCAATACTTACACCATTTGCAGAAGCATTTTTGTCCGTATCAAAATAGAAATCGATGCGGCCCAGATTAATGCCGAAGCACCCCACTTGATTCACTAACACGGAATTTCCGTTTTGGTTAGTGCGTACATCGGGTTTGTCCAAAAAGGTATGTGTGTGTCCGCCAATAATCAAATCAGTATGGTAGGTTTGTTGTGCCAATCGGGTATCGCACGGTCTATCGGTATTTTTGTAATCGTAGCCCAAGTGCGAAAGGCAGACTATCAAATCGCATTGTTCTTCCTCTTTCAGTTGCTTCTCCATATCAAGGGCAATTTCGTAAGGGTTCAAGTATTGGGTTTCTTTGTACAGTTTTTGGGTCACCAATCCATCCAATTCAATACCAAGTCCGTATACTCCGATTTTTACACCATCGACCATGTAGATTCTATAAGGCTTTACATAACCATCCATCACGGTATTGGAAAAGTCGTAGTTGGCGGAAATCATTTCAAAAGTGGCATGGGGCATCTGTGCCAACAGTCCATCTATGCCATTGTCAAAATCGTGGTTCCCAATGGTGGATGCGTCGTACTTGAGCTTGCTCATTAGTTTAAATTCCAATTCGCCCCCATAAAAGTTGAAGTAGGGCGTACCCTGGAAAATATCCCCGGCATCAAAAAGCAGCGTATTGGGATTTTCGTTGCGGATCTGTTCCACCAAAGTGGCCCTGCGCGCAATTCCTCCCAAGTTTGGAAATTTGGAGTGGGAAGCGGGGAAGGTATCAATATGGCTGTGCACATCGTTGGTATGCAAAATTGTGATGTGCTTTTTCCCTAAATTGGAACACGAACTTAAACTAAGGCCTCCCAAACCAATTAAGGTGGAGGCAGCAGTGGTGTTGGTAATAAAGTCCCTTCTTTTCATTGGTCACTTGTTAGTTTATATTGCACTTTAGTGCAAGGCTTTGGGGTTCTGTACATATCATCATAAGAGTTATTGAGCTATAGATTATTGAGTTATTAAAGTGTACCGTCCAAATAACTTAATAAAGGTTTACAGTTTCATTGTTTTTCAAAACCTATGGATTTTCAATCAATAGTAGTTTTAAATTTTGTTGCTCAGTTTAGCTTAATCCAATTGTATAAAACGATTATCTACCACAGCTTTTAAGGTGTCTACTTTTTTAAAGTAATCGATTATGGCATTTCGTAAAAGATAATCGGTCTCGGTCGTTGAAATAATTTCATCAAAAAAACCAACACTGGGACCGCCATTTACCAAATAATCGGATGTAGCCACGTAGTAATTCCGGTTTTCGTCAAAAGGTTGTCCCTGTATATTCACGTTTTCCAGGGAACGGTTCTTGTCCGTAATAATTTGAATACCCGATACAGGGTGCCTGCGGGAAGATTTTGCCACAAAATTGATCAACTGTCGTGTAGCAGAACCGCTTAGTTCAACCACTTCAATATAGTTTTCAAAGGGCATTACTTCATAAGCATTGCGGGCACTTACATCGCCTTCGGAAATTATAGAACGTACCCCGCCAGCATTCAACACCACAAAATCCAATTTTTTTCCTGTTCTGGAATTGAAAATAGGGGAAGCCTGTTCAAAAACAATGTCCGCCATTAAGTTGCCCATGGATGAGGTGCGTTCTCCATCGTTCAGTAACAGCGGTTTTGGAGCGTAGGCCAAGGTGCTGTCCAGTACTTCGTTGATTCTGTTTTTGTAGGGTTCCACAAAGCTGGCTATGGAATCGGTTTGGGCAATGGTAGAGTCGATGGGAATTTGCTTGCCTTTGATTTCCGTAAGTTTCCCCGTATCATTTTTACAGGAGAGCAAAAAACAAAAAGTTATAAATATAACAAATTGTTTAAATTTTAGATTATCCACGTGCGTATCTTTGTTAAGTCGTCTTGGTAGATTATTTACCTTTGTAAAAATCATCAAAAATATGTTTTTGAAAGGACTCCAAGACAAATTTAAGGTTAAATCCGGGCTTAAATATTTACAGGGAGAAATGGAAAAGCCCTCGAAGTCCGTGACCAGGGAGAAGGGAATAACCAGCGTTGGCTGCATAGTGGATGTTGATAATTTCCAGAAGGCGGAGACCTTTTATGAGCTTATTGATGAGTTCGGATTAAGGCCCAACGCTATAAAAATTATTGGCTATAAGCGGGAGTACGACAAAAATTCACCGTATACCATACAAATGTTCTCTGATAAGGACTTAGGTTGGAAGGGCCAAATAGAGAACAGCTACGTTCTTGAGTTTTTGGGCAGGGAATACGATATGTTGGTCAATTATTACGAGGAGGACAATTTAATGATGAAGCTGTTGTCCGTAAAAACCCCCGCTCGGCTCAAGGTTGGATTAGGTGCCCAAGACCCCAAGCTCAACGATTTGATCTTAAACATACCCTTGAATGATTTTAAATTGTTCAAGAGTGAGTTGAAAAAGTATTTAAAGATCTTAAACGAAATTTGAACAAATGGAACAGTTGATCGGAACAGGAGTAGCATTGGTAACCCCGTTCAGAGAAGATTTATCGGTAGATGTAGCTGCCTTGGAAAGGATAGTTGAACACAATATTCAAGGAGGTGTGGATTATTTGGTGGTATTGGGAACAACAGCCGAATCCGCAACCCTTTCCCAAGCAGAAAAGCAATTGGTGGTCGATATTGTAGTGCGCACCAATGCTGGCAGGCTTCCATTAATACTTGGTGTGGGAGGAAACAACACAATGGCCGTGGCCAACGAATTAAAAACATTGGATCTGTCCGAGATTGATGCCATTCTCTCCGTATCGCCATATTACAACAAACCTACGCAAGAAGGCATATACCAACATTTTAAAGTGATTGCCGAAGCATCGCCCATACCAATTGTACTATATAATGTGCCTTCTAGGACAGGAAGCAATATGTTGCCCGAAACGACCCTAAGGCTGGCCCATGAATTTTCCAATATCGTGGGAATTAAAGAAGCATGCGGGGATTTGGTGCAGATTGGTGAAATCATCAAAAACAAACCGGAAAGCTTTTTGGTGATTTCCGGTGACGATGCCACAGCCTTGCCAACCGTTTTGGCCGGTGGGGCCGGAGTTATCTCGGTTTTGGGCCAGGGATTGCCTACGCTTTTTTCGGATATGATCAAACTAGGTTTGGAGGGCAATGCAAAAGAAGCTTATGGAATACACCATAAACTGTCGGCGTTAATGTCGCTTATTTTTGAGGAAGGTAATCCGGCAGGGATCAAAAGTATTTTTGAAAGCAAGGGTGTTTCAAAAGCAACAGTTAGGCTGCCACTGGTTGAAGCGACCCCTGTATTAAAAGAAAAAATAAGTGCTTCGCTAAAGTCACTGGACAGGGCACATGTTTAAAATTCGTTAAATGTTGCCCAAATTATTGGGGATTGGCCATTGTACCCTTTACATTTGAGTGGTGAAAATTCATTTTTTATATCCATTCAATATCACTAATTTTGCAAAATGTTTTTGAATATGAGGTCAATACTCCTTTTTTGTTGTGCAATGGCACTCCTTGTATCCTGTAGCGAGTACCAAAAGGTACTGAAGGAAACCGATGTGAAGGCCAAATACGATATGGCCGAAAAGCTGTACAACGAGGGTGATTATAAAAGGGCAGTTCGTTTGTTCGAGCAAATTGCGCCCAAATACGTTGGTAAGCCCCAAGGAGAGCGGGTAATGTTCTTTTTTGCCGACAGTTATTTCAAAAACGGTGACTATTATTTGTCAGGCTATCAGTTCGAACGCTTTATAAAATCGTATCCACGAAGTGATAAAATCCAAGAAGCGAGCTTTTTGGGAGCAAAAAGTTACTACATGCTGTCTCCAAGATATTCTTTGGATCAAACGGAAACAGACAAAGCCTTGTTGAAACTCCAAACCTTTATCAACAATTATTCCGAATCGGAATATTTTGAGGAAGCCAACGCCATGGCCAAGGAGTTGACCACCAAGAAAGAGAAGAAACAGATAGAAATAGCGAAACAATTCAACAAATTAGGAAAATTTAACCTACCTGTTTTAATTTCAGCTATAACTGCGTTCGATAATTTTATAACTGATAATCCAGGTTCGGTATATAGGGAAGAAGCCCTTTATTACCGAATTGAAGCCGCTACAGAGCTGGCTTTGAACAGTACAATGGACAAGAAGAAAGAGCGATTGGAAGACGCTCTTGACTCCTATAATAATTTAATACGCTATTTTCCGGAATCGAAATTCAAAAAAGAAGCAGACCAACTTGCTGAAACGATTCAACAGGAATTGAGCGTATATTCAACTTCCTTATCCAAATAAAAATTAGTTTTTAAACCACTGCACATGCAAGATTTGAAAAACACCAAGGCCCCGGTTTCCACAGTAACACTCAATAGAAACGAGTTTGACGAAAAAACCGAAAACATTTACGAAGCCATTTCCATCACGGCCAAAAGAGCGATCCAAATCAATTCAGAAATAAAAAAGGAGTTATTGGAAAAGCTTGAAGAATTCGCCACATACAGCGACAGCTTGGAAGAAGTGTTCGAAAACAAAGAACAAATCGAAGTTTCCAAGTTTTACGAAAAGTTGCCAAAACCACACGCTTTGGCAGTACAAGAGTGGTTGGAGGATAAAATTTACTACAGGAATACAGCGAAAGACGCTTAAGAAATGCTTGGCGGTAAAAATATCCTTTTAGGAATTTCCGGGGGAATTGCCGCGTACAAGACCACATTTCTTGTTCGTTTACTGATTAAAGCTGGTGCCCAGGTCAAAATTGTAATGACCCAGAGCGCCAGCTCTTTTGTTTCTCCACTTACGCTTTCCACACTTTCCAAGAACCCAGTTTTGATGGATTTTGTGAACGAAGAGGATGGAAGCCTGTCCTGGAACAACCACGTGAAACTCGGTCTTTGGGCAGATATAATGTTGATTGCGCCAGCCACGGCCAACACGTTATCGAAAATGGCCAATGGAACCTGCGACAATTTGCTTTTGGCAACCTATTTATCGGCCAAATGCCCTGTTTACTTTGCTCCTGCCATGGATTTGGATATGTACAAGCATCCTTCCACCAAGAACTCTCTGGATAAACTTGAATCTTTTGGCAACACCATGATTCCAGCGGAATCTGGCGAATTGGCTAGCGGCTTGCACGGAGAAGGTCGTATGGCAGAACCTGAGAACATTGTAACATTCATTCAGGAAGATTTAGCCAAAGGACTCCCGCTATCAGGAAAAAAAGTACTGATTACGGCAGGCCCAACACAGGAGGCTATTGATCCCGTTCGTTTTTTGGGAAATCGCTCCACCGGAACCATGGGATTTGAACTGGCCAAAAAAGCAGGCGATTTGGGAGCAAAGGTTATTTTGGTTTCAGGTCCAACGCATTTGAACATCAACCACAATTCCATTCAACTGATTCGGGTAACTTCTGCACAGGAAATGTACGAAGCATGCCATAATTATTATGCAGACATGGATGTTGCCATTTGTGCTGCTGCAGTGGCTGATTATCGACCTAAATCTATCGCAGCGGAAAAAGTAAAGAAAAAGGAGGGTGAAATGTTCATAGAGTTGGAACGTACTCCGGATATTCTCATGTCGCTCGGCGAAAACAAAAAGAATCAATTTTTGGTAGGTTTTGCCTTGGAGACCCAGAACGAACTGGAAAATGCCAAAGGCAAGCTCAAAAGAAAACATTTGGACGGCATTATCCTTAACTCATTAAAAGATGATGGTGCGGGATTTGGAGGCAACACGAATAAAATCACCTTTATAGATAAGAATTCGAACATAAAAACGTTTGATTTGAAGACGAAGCCCGAAGTGGCTTCCGATATTTGGCAAGAAATTATCTCCAGAATCCATGCGTAACATACTGTTTTCCATTTTTCTATTGCTTGTTACCCTTGCTCTCCCAGCGCAAGAACTGAATTGTGAGGTAACCGTGAACTCTGACCAAGTGGGACAGACCAACCAGCAGATTTTTAGGACTTTGGAACGTTCCCTCAACGATTTTGTGAACAAAACAAAGTGGACGAACAGGACTTATCGTGAAAATGAGCGGGTAAATGCACGTATGTTTATTACGGTAACTCAATACGAATCGGACCATTTTGAGGCCAATATCCAAATTCAGTCTACACGACCCGTATTCAATACCACTTATGAAAGTCCCGTGTTCAATTACAAGGACAATTCCTTCAATTTTCAGTATCAGGAATTTCAACCTTTGGTGTATAATCCAAACAATTTCGATTCCAATTTAGTAGGTGTTATTTCGTACTACATGTATATTATTTTAGGGTTGGATGCCGATACCTTTTCCTTGGAAGGCGGAAACGATTTCTACCGCCAGGCCCAAAATATTGTAACACAGGCACAAAGTTCCAGTTACAGCGGATGGAGTCAGGATACAGGTGATCGTAGCCGTTTTGAATTGGTCGACAACCTATTGAGCAACTCTTTTAGGGAATATCGCATCGCCATGTACAACTACCACAGAAAAGGGCTCGATATCTTGGCGGACAATAACAGTACGGGCAAACAAATCATTGCAGGAAGCCTACGTTTATTTGAAACCCTTATAAGCCGAAGGCCCAATGCCTTTTTGATTCAGACTTTTTTTGATGCCAAGTCCGAGGAAATCCAGAACATCTTTTCCGATGGTCCCAAAGTGGACATTGTAAAACTCAAGGAAACCCTAAACAAAGTGGCTCCATTTTATTCCAGCACATGGAATGAAATAAATTACTAGTTCAATCTGTTGTGCATTTTGAACATACAGCTCAGTTCTAGGCGTCAGTTCGAGTGATTTTGAGGAACGAAAAATCGCGTTGCATTGAGCGGTGCCGAAATGTATCGAGAACTTTTTTAGACAAAAATTCTTTTTCTCGATACAAATTTCACTCATGCTATCGTGAAATCCACTCGAAATGACGAATTTTTTCAAAATGCACAATGGGTTAGTGCAGTTCTATAAAGAGGTTTATCTTTACGGGTAAAATCTTCGATATTGCTAGTAAATCTATCCATCCAAAATTATGCACTCATTGATGATGTAAGTGTTTCGTTTTCCAACGGATTCACTACAATAACGGGTGAAACGGGCGCAGGGAAATCAATTCTTTTGGGAGGTCTTTCCATGGTATTGGGAAAACGCGCCGACCTATCATCGTTAAAAAATACGGCACAAAAATGCGTGATAGAGGCAGAGTTCGATGTGTCCAAATACCAACTCCAGTCTTTTTTTGAGGACAATGATTTGGATTATGATGACAAAACCATTCTTCGTCGGGAAATACTGCCCAGCGGAAAATCCAGGGCATTTGTGAACGATTCCCCCGTTACTTTGGATGTGATGCGGACATTGGGCGACCAATTGGTGGATGTGCACTCCCAGCACCAGACCATGCGACTTACCGAAAATGATTTCCAGATGAAGGTATTGGATGCTCTGGCCGACAACTCAGAAAACTTGTCAACATACGCCGAAGAGCTTGAAAGATTACGAACGGCATCCAAAGAACTTCAAAAATTGGAAGATTTTCAGACTGAAGCAGATAAGGAACACGACTACAACAGTTTTTTGCTTGAAGAATTAGAGGCTGCAAAGCTCAAAGAAGGCATGCAGGAAGAGTTAGAGGCCGAATATGAGCAATTGAACAATGTGGAGCAGATTATGGAGCAATTGTCCGCAGGCCATCAATTGTTGAACGATGAACAATTGGGCATTGTGGGCCGCCTTACCGATTTAAAACGGGCATTTCAAGGTTTAACGGATTTTGGGGCTGACTATAAATCGTTGAGCGATAGAATTCAATCCGTATTGATTGAAACTGACGATATTGCTTCTGAACTGGAGCAATTACAGGAAAGTGTGGAAGCTGACCCAGAACGTTTGGAAGTAGTCAATGGGAAATTGCAGCAACTCTATGATTTACAGAAAAAACACCATACCGATTCAGTATCCGAATTGATTGCCATTCGCGAAGATTTGACTCAAAAAGTGGATGCCGTGGCCAATATTGAGTCCAAAATCAAAGCAAAAAGAGAAGAGGTTTCTGAGATTACCAAAAAAGTGGAAGCATGGGCCCAAAAAATAAGCGATGGTAGAAAAGCCGTCATTCCAAAGTTGAACGAAAGGCTTCAGGCAAACTTGGCATCTTTAGGTATGCCATCAGCTACTTTTAATATTAAGGTAAATCCGTCCAAATCGTTCAAAACCAATGGAAAAGATGATCTGGTATTCTTGTTTTCTGCGAACAAGGGTTCCAATTATGGCGAACTGAAAAAAGTAGCATCAGGCGGGGAACTTTCCCGTATTATGCTGACTATAAAATCTATTTTGGCCGAGTATGAAAATCTGCCCACCATGATGTTCGATGAAATCGACACAGGGGTTTCGGGAGAAATATCAAACCGAATGGGGGAGATTATGCAGCAAATGAGCAGTACCATGCAAGTCTTTTCCATTACCCACTTGCCGCAGGTCGCATCAAAAGGAAAATACCAATTCAAGGTCTATAAAGAAGAAGGTGCGGAAGGAACAAGCACACACATCAAACAATTAAGCACGGATGAGCGTGTACGTGAACTGGCCGAAATGTTAGGTGGTAAGTCCTTATCCGAATCCGCTTTGGCCCACGCCAAGGAGCTATTGCAATAAAGTATTTTGATGAAAAACTCGTCACCCTGAATCAAGTTCAGGATGACAGAAATCTATATTCTTAAGGATGTTAACAATCAAAATAGTTTAAATATCTTTGTCACACAATCAACAATTGCAAGAAATTATGGCATACAATCTTTTAAAAGGTAAAAAAGGAATCATTTTTGGTGCTCTGGATGCAAACTCCATTGCTTGGAAAACTGCAGAACGTGTTCATGAAGAAGGGGGTGAGTTTGTGCTTACCAACGCACCCATCGCCATGCGAATGGGGCAAATAAATGAACTTGCGGAAAAAACCAATTCAGAAATTATTCCCGCCGATGCCACTAACGAGGAGGACTTGAAAAACTTGGTGGAGAAATCCATGGAGATTTTGGGAGGAAAACTGGATTTTGTGCTCCATTCCATCGGTATGTCCGTAAACGTTAGAAAAGGAAGACATTACACAGATGAAAACTATAGCTTTACGGAAAAAGGCTGGGACGTATCGGCATTATCTTTCCATAAAGTTATGCAGTCGCTTTATAAAGCTGAAGCGATGAACCAATGGGGAAGTATAGTTGCTTTGACCTACATGGCTGCGCAGAGAACATTCCCAGATTATAACGATATGGCGGACAACAAGGCCTATTTGGAGTCCGTGGCAAGAAGCTTTGGTTATTTCTTTGGAAAAGAACACAAGGTGAGAGTGAACACAATTTCCCAATCTCCGACCCCGACCACAGCCGGACAGGGTGTAAAAGGGTTTGATGGATTCATCAACTACGCGGAAAAAATGTCGCCATTGGGCAACGCCACCGCAGATGATTGTGCCAACTATACGGTATCACTTTTCTCGGATTTGACCAAAAAAGTGACCATGCAGAACTTGTTCCATGATGGTGGGTTCTCCAATACAGGGGTAAGTCAAGAAGTAATCGATGAGTTTTCGAAATAAACTTTAAAAAATATATGGGAAGCCACTCTTTTTAGGGTGGCTTTTCTGTTTGAGATGAACACTTTTTTTTCCATAGTGGTCCCGGTTTACAATAGACCCGAAGAAGTTCGGGAACTCTTGGAAAGCCTTCAAAAACAAGACTTCCAGAAAGATTTTGAGGTGGTTGTTGTTGAGGATGGGTCTTCACAAAGTTCGGAGGAAGTAGTGGATAGGTTTCAGGGCAAGTTGAACATTTCCTACTACTTCAAGAAAAATTCGGGACCCGGGGACTCCAGAAATTTTGGAATGCAACATGCCAAAGGAAATTATTTCATCATTCTGGATTCGGACTGTATCCTGCCAAAGCAATATTTGTCCGAAGTGGACAAGGAACTAACAAGGGAGTTTGTACACTGTTTTGGTGGCCCCGATTCCGCAGATGCTTCGTTCACCACTGTACAAAAGGCCATAAACTATGTAATGACCTCTTTTTTTACCACTGGAGGCATAAGGGGAGGGGAAAAGGCTGTAGGAAAGTTTCAACCCCGTAGCTTTAACATGGGCATTTCCAAAAATGCTTTTGAAAAAACGGGAGGTTTTGGCAGAATTCATCCGGGCGAAGACCCGGACCTTACTTTCCGGGTTTGGAAAGCAGGGTTTGAAACCCGATTGTTCCCAAAAGCTTTTGTGTACCATAAAAGGCGTATAAACTGGAATAAATTCTATATTCAGGTGAATAAATTTGGGATGGTTCGCCCCATACTCAACAAGTGGCATCCCGGAACGGCAAAACCGACTTACTGGTTTCCAACTTTGTTTATGTTGGGATTGTGCGTTGCCATAATCTTGGCTATTGCAAGGCTTTGGTTGCCTTTAATGCTGTATGTGTTTTATTTTTCAATATTGTTTTTGGATGCTTTAATACGGAACAAAGACATAAAGGTGGCCATTTTAGCCATTTATGCGGCTTTGACCCAATTTACGGGATATGGAATTGGTTTTTTCAAGTCCACAATGTTGCTTAACTTTAGTAATAAGAATCCAGAGGAATTGTTTCCCAAACTATTTTTCAAGAAAAATTAAAGTGTTTAAAAAGGTATTGAACGGCCTCAATCAAAAGAAAGCGAAAGTGTTTTCGCTGTTTCTGTTATGCTCTTTTTTGGCGTGGTTTATTAGCAACCTGTCCGAAACGTATGAGTCTCGTACCTACTTTACGCTAAACTATCGTAATCTTCCGGATTCGTTGTTGTTGGGGAAGAATTCAAATGATGAAATTGAAGTCAAACTCAGAACCAGCGGTTTTCAATTTTTATACTATAAAATTTTTAAGCGCCGTATTGATGTTGATGTCTCTGAAGTAGAATTCCAAAATGGGGATTATGTGTTGAGCAAGGAGGTGTTGAGGAGACAAATGGATCAGCAATTATCACAGAACATATCGCTTTTGGATTTGGACAGGAACCAACTGGAAATAGACTTGTACCAAGTGGATTCCAAGAAGATACCCATACAGGCGAGAGTGGATTTACAGCTTCAGCAAAACTATATTCTGGATGGGAAAATTAAGGTTTCACCGGATTCGGTTGAGGTGAAAGGACCAAAAAATGAAATTGATACCATTAAATCAATAAAAACATCATCCATACAACTAACCAACGTCAATGCCGATTTTTCCAACGAAGTTACCCTGATCTTCCCAAAAGGATTGGACAACAGTATTTTTTCGGTAGGTAGGGCAAAGGTTTTTGGTAAGATCTCAAGGTTTTCAGAAAAGATTTTTGAGGTACCTGTGCAAGTGCTGAATATTCCAGAAGGGTATCAAGTAAGGACCTTTCCCAATTCAGTAACCGTGTTGTGCAAGGCGACTATTGAGCGTTTGAAGGAAATTTCGGCCTCCGACTTTGAAATTGTTGCAGATTATGGACAATTAAATGGGGCTGAAAGCAGTACTTTGTTCTTGGAGATTACACAAAGCCCACAAAAAGTATACGATATAAGGCTTGAAGAAAACACTGTAAATTTTGTTTTGGAACAGCAATGATGATAGTTGGACTCACAGGAGGGATAGGAAGTGGAAAAAGTACCGTGGCCAAAATGTTCAAGGAACTTGGTATTCCTGTGTATGATTCTGATATGGAGGCCAAAAAGTTAATGGAGACATCAACAGAAGTTAAAGCAACCATCATGGATTTGTTGGGTAGGGAGGCTTATGGTAAAGATGGTTTGAACAGGCCGTACATAGCGGATAAAGTGTTTAAGGACCCTGAGTTGCTCGAAAAACTCAATGGGATTGTACATCCGGCGGTTCGAAAGCATTTTTTGGAGTGGGCCAACCGTCAAAAATCGCCCTATGTAATACAAGAAACTGCATTGATTTTTGAAAATGATGCCCAGGACAAATATGATTGTACTATCTTAGTAACAGCACCTGTAGAAACTCGGATTAAAAGAGTAATGGACAGGGATAAAGTTGAAAAGCAAGCTGTTGTTGATCGGATAAACAACCAATTGAAAGATAAACAAAAGCTCGATTTAACCGATTTTTCAATAGAAAACCTTGAATTGGGCAAAACCAAAAGAAAGGTTAAAGAACTACACCTCAAACTTTTAGCTTTAGCATCTAAATTTTAACATTTATGTTAAGTTTTGGTTAAACGCTAAAATTACTAAATGTTAAATTTTTAATTTTACACCAATGAACAAGAAGCTATTCGTTCTTCTGGTTGTTCTTATGAGTTTATCCCTTTTAGGGATAATTTTCGTGCAAGTTTATTGGATACAGACGTCCATAAACGATAAAGAGGAACAATTCTCAAGAACAGTCACAGATATATTGGACAAAGTGGCAAGTAGGGTGGAGAAGCGGGAGATGAAGGAATACTCCGACCGTTTGGCTTCTCTGGCGGATAGCGTTGGTGAACCTAAAAGTGCACAATACAAAAATTTCATGTTTGTAGAACGGGATCTCAATTCCGATGAAATTCTTTTTTACTCCCATGGAATTCTTGAAGAAGATTACAATATAACCTCAGCGTTCTTTGATAATACATTGGGTGGCAAGGATACCACTACTCTTAAAAACATTACAAGCCGAAGAACCAAAAGTGTTTTTAAAGAGGAGTTCGGTCTTGATGGAAAAAGTTATAACCTAACCCCCATAGAAAAAGTAACCAATATTGGTAAGCTAAGCAGTATTGAAAAGGCCCAATGGGAGGATGTTTTTATGGAATACGCCAAAATTCAACCTATCCATAAACGGGTCTCCAAGCAAGAACTGGAACTGCTCCTTAGCCAAGAACTTAGCAATAGGAACATATATATAGACTATGAATATGGAGTGTACAGCCAAGGTTACCCCACCAAAGTACGGTCTAGGAAATTTAAATTTTCGGGCTCTAAAATGTACAAGGCTCCCATTTTTAAGGATAGTGAAGGCATGTCCAATTTTTCACTATTGCTAACATTCCCCAGTATGAAGCGCTACATATTTGGTTCTGTAATGGGAATGGCATTACTCTCACTGGTTTTTACATTGGTGATTATGCTGGCATACTCTAGCGCCATTTACCAATTGATCAAGCAAAAGCGCATCTCTGAGATCAAGTCAGACTTTATCAATAACATGACGCATGAGTTCAAAACACCCATTGCGACCATAAATTTGGCGGTAGAGGCAATTCGAAATCCAAAATCCATTGAGGACAAGGAAAAAGTGTTGCGCTATTTGGGCATGATTCGAGATGAGAATAAACGTATGCATGCACAGGTGGAAAATGTTCTGAGAATATCCAAATTGGAAAAAAACCAGTTGGACATTAGTAAGGACAGGGTCAATATGCACGATATTATTACTGACGCCATCGCTCATATTGAACTGATTGTGCAGGATAGGGGAGGATATGCAAAAGCCCACCTTGATGCCGAACGCTCGGAAGTATTGGCGAACGATATGCACATGACCAATGTGATGGTGAACATTCTGGACAATGCGGTAAAGTATTCTCCAGAAACACCTAAAATTGATGTATACACCGAAGTGGTGAAAAACAGCATCATTATAAAAGTGCAGGACCAAGGAGCAGGTATGAGCAAGGCTGTGCTCAAAAAAGTATTTGAAAAATTTTACCGGGAACATACCGGCGACATACACAACGTTAAAGGCCACGGATTAGGGTTGGCCTACGTAAAACGAATTATAGATGATCATCAAGGTGAAGTTTATGCAGAAAGTGAAAAAGGAAAAGGAAGCACCTTCTTTATTAAACTACCTTTAATTTAAAAGCAAACTATGGAAACAGAGAAAAAGAAGATACTATTGGTAGAGGACGATCCAAATTTTGGAATTGTCCTGAAAGATTATTTGAACATGAACGATTTTGATGTTGTTCTGGCCAAAAATGGAATGGAGGGTTTTGAGAAGTTCAAAAAAGACAACTACGATGTCTGTATTTTGGACGTAATGATGCCTTATAAGGATGGATTTACCTTGGCAAAGGAAATCCGTGAAAAGAACGAAAACGTTCCGATTATCTTTCTTACTGCCAAGACCATGAAAGAGGATGTTCTAAAAGGGTACAAAGCGGGAGCGGACGATTACCTGAACAAACCTTTCGATTCTGAGGTTTTACTTATGAAATTGAAGGCTATCCTTCAAAGAAAAGCTTCAAGTTCTTTGGCCGATAGCAAGCAATTTGAATTCGAAATCGGAAATTTCCATTTAAACTCCAAACTTCGTTTTTTAAAATATAAGGAAGAAGAGCCCATCAAACTATCTCCAAAAGAGAACGAGCTGTTACGTTTGTTGGCACTTCACGAAAACGATTTGATGCCAAGGGAGTTGGCGTTGACCAAAATCTGGCGAGATGACAACTATTTCACTTCCAGAAGTATGGATGTGTACATCGCCAAGTTGAGAAAATATCTCAAAAAAGACGACTTGGTAGAAATCCTTAACATTCATGGAGAAGGTTTTAGGCTTGTTGTAAAAGCTGAAAACGAGCAATAGAACAAATTTCACCTCTTGTTGGCGCGAGCCTCATGGCTCGTGCCATAATTAAGTGAAAAAGACAGCGTAGGCACAAGCATGATGCTTGCACCAGCGAGGGGAGTAGTCTAATTACAGTCGCTCTATATGGGGGCACAGCAAAGTTAACTTATTTGAATTCATTGGTATTTGGAAATAGCTTTGCTGATTCTCCAGAAATTGATGATGTTGTGTGGGGTAAAGTACTTGCTACTGATAAATTATCATCATTAATGTTCAAGACAAAGCCTATTCAGTCTACTAATAACTTTTTACTCATAGTGATCAAAATAGATTAAATGCGATCATTCTGAGGTTTACAAGACCTGAGCCGCTAAACAAAAAAAAGGCTGGTTATTTGGATGCCTATTTTGCGTCCAAACTTAATCCAAGTAATTTTAACAGCTTAGATTTAGGAAACCTACAACACCTTTTTTTTTTCGTTAATTTGTAGAGCTAGTTAGTCAAAAACAAAACAGAATTATGTTTCGAAATGGAAGATATATTATAAACAAATGACAATGCATTTAAGCAACAACCTTTTAAAATACGTAATTGTAGTTGGGATTATGAGCAATTGTGTAGCTACTGATAAATTTCAAGAAGGTGGTTCACTGAGAGGTGATTGGTATATTTCTAAAAATACGATTGACCATCAATTTTCATATCAAGAAGTATTCTTTGATGGAAAAGAAGTACATTTCTTTGTCTCTGAAGTATTAGATTTTAGGATACCAATCGACTATTCTTTTTCTGGAGGAAAACTACATTTTTTGAAAAATCAAAGGATGGATACGGTTAATTCATTTGAGGTACATTTTTATAATGATAGTTTTAGGTTAATTACTGAAGAAGGCGAAATAGAATATTCCAAGATTTTTGGGGAAAACACCCTGTCAAAATTATTTTCAAATGGAATATCTAGAGAGAAATTTGAATCCTCATTTATAGAAAGAAGAATGGAAATCATGGTAATAACTAGCTAGTAGTTTTAAGAAGTAAGTTTTCAAGTAAAATTCGATCATTTAGTAAAACATTAATTTTAACACAATATCCAATAATCAACAGCAACTCATTTTGGTAATGTAGTAAAATAGTTGTTTTTTCAATTATTGAATTTAAATAATTAAAAACCAGTATTTTGGATGCTTTTCGGATACTGGTTTTTGTCGTTGTATGGGGTTCTTTGTAACAAGAACATTCATTAAACCTTATGATATAAGGTTTCTTCTTACCATCGTGTAGTGGATTAGTGGATGGAAAAAAACGCTGCCCCAACTGTAATAGATATGCCATAAAGAATGGAAAACAAAAAGGCAATCAGCGCTACAAGTGCAAACTATGCCAAAAATCGTTTCAACTACAATACCATTTTAAAGCCTATGAGCCCCAAGTGGATCCACTTATTAAAGCGTTGTTAAAAGAAGGTTGTGGGGTGCGGGGCATTTCAAGAATCTTGGGGATTTCTCCCAAAACAGTACTCACCAGAACAATAAAAATAAGTAAGTGTATAAAGTCGCCATGCATAGCAAAGCACGGTTGCATTTACGAAGTTGATGAGCTTTGGAGTTTTATAGGGCAAAAGACCGAACTTTGATTCGGAATCCCATACGAGTGAGACCCTGAAGCCAGTTCGTTCAGGGTGACGAGATTTTCCATATTCCATTCGGCTACGCTAGGATAAACTAAAGTCAAAACCCATTGATTATCAATATGTTTAAGATTATCGGCTGTAATCGTACTAACCAAATCAGAATTTAAAGCTTTTTCATGATCTCCTCAACAATCTTTTTTGGTGGGTGCTCTATGGAAACGGTAATTGCTTTGGATGGGGGTTCCAGTGTATCAAATTGTGATTGCAAAAGTTGAGCACTCATAAAATGCCCTTTTCTTTTGTTCAATCTAGATTGTATTAATTTAAAAGACCCGTTCAAATAAACAAAGGCCATATTATCCCCCATACCTGCACGTAAAATGCTCCTGTAGTTCTTTTTTAGTGCGGAACAAGCAATTATGGCACCCTTGTCCCGATGTTTTACGGCCAATTTATTGAGCTGTATCAACCATTCTTTACGGTCGTCATCATTTAGAGGGTTCCCAGAGCTCATTTTTTTTATGTTCGCTTCGGGATGAAAGTCGTCACCATCGTAAAATGGGCGGGAGAGTTTTTGTGAAAGCAGTTTTCCGATTTCTGTTTTTCCGGAGCCACTCACTCCCATAACTACTATCACTGTTTTACCGTTAGGCATAAAGGTTGGTTTTTAGTTGGTCTGTAACCATTTGTAGTACCTGGTTTGGCTCACCATCATAAGGCACCCACAAAATAGCTTCATTTTTGCGCAACCATGTAAGTTGCCGCTTTGCAAATCGTCTTGTGTTTTTTTTAATTTCTGAAACAGCAAAGTCTAAACCGCAATGCCCACCAATATATTCAAAAAGTTCTTTGTAACCAACTGTTTGCAAGGCATTCAGTTTTCTGTACGGATATAGTTTTTTTGCTTCCTCCAGCAATCCTGTCTTCATCATAAGATCTACTCTGGCATTTATCCGTTCATAAATAACTTCTCTTGGTGCTTCAATGCCAATATAAAGCGTTTTGAACCCCCTTTTGGCTTTGGGTTGGCCCAAGAAAAAAGAGTAAGGTTTGTTGGCGGCTACGCACACCTCCAAAGCTCTAATCAGCCTATGTGGGTTGCCCCGATCAACAATTTTGTAATAGTCGGGATCTCTTTGCTTCAATTCTTTTTGAAGACTTTCCAATCCTTCCTCCTGTAGTTTTTTATTCAACAATTCCCTTATTTTCGGGTCAACCTCCGGGAATTTGTCCAATCCGGATACAACCGCATCAACATAAAGCCCACTACCGCCAACCATTACGGCAATATCTTTTTTTTGAAATAAACTATCCAATAGCTTAATGGCTTCCTTCTCAAAATCACCAACGGAATAGGGTTCAAAAATGCTTTTGTGCTGTATAAAATGATGGGGTACCTCGTTCAATTCCTCTTTGGACGGAACAGCCGTCCCTATTTCCATTTCCTTAAAAAACTGTCTGGAGTCGGCGGAGATTATTTCAGCACCAAAGTGCTTTGCCAATTGGATTCCAAGTGAGGTTTTCCCAATAGCGGTAGGCCCTACCACAGCTAATAAAATTTTTGTACTCATAACGGGTGTCCACAATTATAGCAATGCGTAGCATCATCTCGATGGCCTTCTGCCGAACAACTGGGACAGGCTTGCGTGTTTAAATGAACTGTACCCTTGTTACTTGCCTCGTTGCCTTTTTTGTTTCGGGTAAATTCCGCAGTCACGATTCCAGTAGGTACGGCGATGATTCCGTAACCCAAAATCATGATCACAGTAGCAAGGAGTTGGCCCAAATTGGTCTGTGGAGCAATATCTCCATACCCAACGGTAGTGAGCGTAACTATAGTCCAATAAATGCTCCGTGGAATACTGGTAAACCCTGCCTCGTCCCCTTCAATAAGATACATTAAAGTGCCCATGATTACCGATAAAATCAAAACCACGTAGATAAAAACAACAATTTTGGCCCGACTGGCTTTTAAGGCTGACTGTAACTGGGAAGCTTCGCCCATAAATTTAACGAGTTTCAGTATTCTGAAAATCCGTAGCAAGCGGAACGCCCTTACCGCCAACAAGACTTGTGAGCCCGCCAATATATAGGAGAGGTAAAGGGGTATAGTTGATAAGAAATCGATGATCCCATAAAAACTAAAAACGTACTTCCATGGTTTTTTAATACTGATCAAGCGTGCAATATATTCCAAGGTGAAGAAAATCGTTACCACCCATTCAAGGGTTAACAAGGTTTTATGGTAGTGTTGGTCAAATTCATCAACACTCTCCAACATCACCAAAATAACACTGATAATGATCAGGATAAAAAGAACAATGTCAAAAAGCTTACCCGATGGAGTGTCCGCCTCATAAATAACCTCATGAAGTTTGTTTTTCCATTTAGATTGTGGCTTATATTCTTTCAACGATCAAGGGGTTAGTGGTATGGTCTTAAGTCGGTTGTTTTTTCTCAGATAGGTTTCCACGATAAAAGTGGTGTTTTCATCACTCCGCATTGGGGTCATAATAGACTCCAAGATATGAATATTATTGATTTGATGGTTGAGTTCCACATAACCAAATCCTTGAAGTTCACCATTCTTGATTAATATAAAACTGCGCTCCCCGGTTTCCCTGCCGCGGTCTATCAACGCCATATTTTTATTTTGGATGCTGTACCGATCAAAAGCGGAAAGCACTTTTTCGTTACAGTCTAATGCGTTGATGCCTACTGACTCTTGATGGGAATTTGGCACATCTGTCCCCAAAGAGGAAGGGCAAAGCTCAAATTCGTCCGATATTTTGTTTAAAAAGCTCTTTGCCGCTTGAGTTCCGTTAAATGCCATTTTTTTAGGTTCGAGCGACTTGTTTTTTTCTACCTCCAAAACAATATGTTCGGTTCCATTTTGACTAAAATCTATGGTGTGGGTAAAAAGTTTTTTATTGGAAACGTGGTTGTATCTTGGTTTGTTCTTTTTTTGCTCCAAATAAGCCTTCAATATGGCTATAAGCTCACTTCCCGTGGTTTCGTATGTTACTCTTTTTGTTTCTTTTTGAAGTTTCCGTGCCAGTTTGCCCACATTGGTAAAATGTTGGTTTACCCGCTTCTTGATATCCTTTGTTTTTCCCAAAAAGATGATTTCTCCGTCTTTGTCGTGCATATAGTACACACCCGTTTCCGATGGCAGACTAAAAACCATATCCAACTGGTTGGGAGAAAGCTCCCCATGGGTCTCCTCGCGGATGACCTCGGTAATAATTCTTTTGTCCGAATCTTTGTTCAACAACAACTTAAAGAGTTTCAAAGTAGCCAGTGCATCACCGTTGGCACGGTGCCTATCGCTCATGGGAATACCGAGTGAACGGGCCAACTTTCCCAAACTGTGCGATTCTGCTTCTGGAATCAGTTGTTTGGATAGGTCGACAGTACAAAGCGTTTTTCGTTGATAATCGTAACCAAGTCTTCTGAACTCAGTTCGGAGGATACGGTAATCAAACTGCGCATTGTGTGCCACCAAAATAGTTCCTTCCGTTATTTCCACAATGCGTTTGGCCACTTCGTGAAACTTGGGTGCGGAACGTAGCATTTTGTTGTTGATACCTGTCAACTTTGCTACAAAAGGTTGTATTTCCCTTTCAGGATTGACCAAACAGATGAATTTGTCAACTATCTGGTGCCCATCAAACCTATGGATGGCAATCTCGGTAATGCCTTCCTCATTGTATTTTCCTCCCGTGCTTTCAATGTCGAGTATAGAGTACATGGAAAATGAATGGTTTATGAATAGTTTCTAGCCCCAAATATACTGCTTCCGATCCGTACCATATTGCTGCCTTCCTCAATGGCAATTTTGTAATCGCCGCTCATGCCCATGGAAAGTATGGTAATATCGTCCAATTTTGATTTGAGGTCATCGAACATGGATTTAAGTTGTGCAAACTCCTTGCGCACTTGGTTTTTGTCATCTGTAAAAGTCGCCATACCCATCAAACCTACAATTTTGATGTTTTCCATCGCCTTGAAGTCATCAGAGCTGATAAGCTCGTACAATTCCTTTTCGTCCAGACCAAATTTGGTGTCTTCTTCCGCAATATGGATTTGGAGCAAGCAGGGAATCACGCGATCATGCTTTTTAGCTTGTTTGTTGATTTCCTTCAACAACCTTGGGCTGTCCACCCCGTGGATCAAGGAAACAAACTCGGCCATGTATTTGACCTTATTGCGCTGTACATGGCCAATCATGTGCCATTCGATGTCCTTGGGCAAATCTTCCCATTTTTGAACCATCTCCTGCACTTTGTTTTCACCAAATATGCGTTGTCCGGCTTCGTAAGCCTCCAAAATGTCCTCTTTAGGCTTGGTTTTGGAAACAGCGACCAAGGTAACTCCCTCGGGAAGTTCAGATTTTATTTTATTAAGATTATCTTTTATAGGCATAATGTTCTTAATGTCATTCCGCACTTGATGCGGAATCTTTTTTGGTTAATGGATTCCTGCTTTTTTATCCCGTTGAAGAACGGGGCGCAGGAATGACAATAAAATTACTCGTAGTGCATTTTGATGAAAAATTCGTCATTTCGAGTGGTTTTTTGAACCGAAGGTCAAAAAAATGTATCGAGAAAAGAATTTTCTTAAGCATAAACCTTGTTCTCGACCTGCCGGCAGGCAGGCAGGTACTTTTTCCTTCTGAAAAAACTCGAACTGACGGTTTTTGACCATAATATTATCAAAATACACTATGGGTTAAAATTTACAATTCATAAATAGCCAGCCCACTACGGAGCTTAGGCTCAATATACGTGCTTTTTGGGGGCATTACCAAACCTGCATCGGCAATTGCCTTAATTTCTTCAATAGTGGTGGGGACTAGGCTAAAACCAACGGCGTAGCTGCCGGAGTCCACCAAATCTTTCATCTGGATAAGGTTGTTTTTGCCATACCCGTAGCAAATCCGTTTGTCGTTCCTCAAATCGGTAATGCCCAAAATGGGCTCTAAAACGGTCTTGTACAGAATTTGAGTATCCAATTTACTCAGGGCATCGGTAAACTCGTGGTTTGTTTTTCTAAAATGGAGCGTGTAGAACTCACCTTCCAAATACATGCTAAACTCATGTTTTTTAGAAGGTTTGCAAAGCCCATCATCCCTTTTTTCGATTCTAAAATGTTGATCAAGTTTTATTAAAAACTCTTTTTTGGAGAATCCGTTCAAATCTTTCACCATACGATTAAACTCAGAAATTCGCATTTGTGATTCCGGAATCAGGTAGGCCATAAAATAGTTGTAGGCTTCCTCACCCGTGTGATTCTCGTTCTGTGATTTTTTTAGGTTTGCCAACAAGTTCGATGAGGCACTGCGGTGATGTCCATCGGCAATATAAAGCGCATCGAGGTCGCCAAAGGCCCTTTCCAATTTTTCAATCCCTTCGGGATACGAGATTTTCCAAAGTTTATGGTTGACTCTATCGGTGGTGGTAAAATCGTACTCGGGTTTCCGTTCTATTTTACGCTGAAAGATTTCATCCACTAATTCATTGTCCTCATAGGTCATTAAAACCGGCTCTGCGTTAAAGCCTACGGTATGCAAGTAGTCGGCAAACAACTCTTCACGATCTTGAATGGTGTCTTCGTGCTTTTTGATGACATTGTTTCGGTAATCATCAACGCTGCAAGCACAAAAGAACCCCAAGCTCTTAAAATCATCTTTTTCAATTTGATATAGATAAAAACTTGGTTCCTCATCTTTTTGAAAGATGTTTTCCTCCAAAAACTCCAAATACCGATTGTGCACGAGACCAAATCGTTCTTTGCCTTTGATGTTCTTTTCAAACTTGAATCCCGGGTTGATGATGTGCAGAAAAGAGAAAGGATTGTACTGAAGTATCGCCTTTAACTCCTCTTTGGAATACTCTTCGTAGGAGCGCGATGCAACAAAAAAAGCTTTGTCCCTTGTAGGGCGTATGGCCTTAAAAGGCTTTACAATGGCCATGAATTCTTATTTGAATTGAGCGGAAACCTTTTCTGCTTTTCTGGATTCGGAATAATCGTAAAAACCTTCACCTGATTTTACACCGAGCTTGCCCGCCATCACCATATTAACGAGTAGGGGACAAGGAGCGTATTTTGGGTTTTTGAATCCATCGTACATCACGTTCAAAATGGAAAGGCAAACATCCAACCCAATAAAATCGGCCAATTGAAGCGGGCCCATGGGGTGTGCCATGCCCAATTTCATTACGGTGTCAATTTCCTCAACCCCAGCTACGCCATTGTAAAGTGTCTCGATGGACTCATTGATCATGGGCATTAAAATACGATTGGCCACAAATCCAGGGTAATCGTTTACCTCGGTTGGGGTTTTACCCAATTTTTTCGATAGATCCATAATGGTCTCCGTTACCTCGTTCGATGTGCTGTATCCACGAATGATTTCCACTAACTTCATAATCGGAACAGGATTCATAAAGTGCATTCCGATTACTTTTTCAGGGCGATTGGTGGCAGCACCAATCTGAGTTATTGAAATGGAAGATGTGTTGGTGGCCAAAATGGTTTCTGCTTTGCAGATGTTGTCCAATTCCTTAAAAATCTTTAGTTTAATGTCTAAATTCTCCGTAGCAGCTTCAACCACCAAATCCGTATCGGAGACGCCTTCTTCTAAATTGGTATAAGTGGAAATATTGCCAAGAGTAGCCTCTTTTTTGGCTTCATCAATTACCTCTTTGGCAATCATTCTATCCAAATTTTTGGTAATGGTGGCCAAACCTTTGTCCAAGGAAGCCTGTGCAATATCCACCAAATTGACCTTATATCCGTTTTGTGCGAAAACATGGGCGATTCCATTTCCCATGGTTCCAGCACCGATTACCGCTATTTTTTCCATAGTATATTGTTTAAAGTATTGTCAATTCGAGTATGGTCGAGAACGACAATATATTAATTATCGAAAGATTCAATTATCTGAAGGGCCACGCGGAGTGCTTTGGTGCCTTGTTCCAAACTTACAATGGGATCAGTATCGTTGTTTATGGCATCGGCAAAGGTTTCCAACTCGTCCAAAATGGCATTGTTGACGTCTATCTCGGGGTTTTCAAAATAGATTTGTTTCTTTTCTCCTTCGGCATTTTGAAGGATCATATCAAAATCCCCTGGGTTTTCGGGAGCGTCCTTCATTTTTACCACTTCCACTTTTTTCTCTAAAAAGTCAACAGAAATGTAAGCGTCCCGCTGAAAAAAACGAGACTTACGCATATTCTTCAAAGAAATACGGCTAGAGGTAAGGTTGGCCACACAGCCATTTTTAAACTGAATGCGCGCATTGGCGATATCGGGCGATTGACTGATTACGGAAACGCCACTTGCATTGATTTTTTCCACTTCGGAAGGAACCACGCTCAAAATCGCATCAATGTCGTGGATCATCAAATCCAAAACTACGGGGACATCCGTACCTCTGGGGTTGAACTCCGCCAAGCGATGCGTTTCGATGAACATGGGGTTCTCGATTTTGTCCTTCACGGCCAAAAATGCGGGGTTGAAGCGCTCCACGTGTCCTACCTGACCTTTTACGCCATGTTTTTTGGATAGTTGCAGTAGCTCCTCGGCTTCTTCCAGCGTGTTGGTAATGGGCTTTTCTATAAAGACGTGCCTCCCTTTTTCAATGGCTTTTTTTGCACAATCAAAATGGGACAATGTTGGTGTTACAATGTCAACAACATCCACAGCATCTATCAAATTGTTGATGTTTTCGTAATGGGAATAACCAAATTCGGCAGCTACTTTTTTAGCATTGATCTCGTCCGGATCGTAAAACCCTACAAGTTCATAGTTGTCCGATTGGTTTAAGAGCCTTAGGTGTATTTTTCCTAAATGTCCTGCTCCCAGGACACCAACTTTTAGCATATTACCTGTTTTTGTCAAAAATACGGATATGAAGCCAGTTTCCATAAATTTTTGATCGGAACTAAGGGGATATTTTGGGGAACTTTATAAATTCGTGCCACCAGACCACAGACGATGAAGGATACGCTCAAACATAGGGGAATGCGCAAGAACTTGGCCGAGATTGTTGCCGCCAAAGGAGTTACGGACAAAAAAGTGCTCGAAGCGATCAAAACCATTCCCAGACATTTGTTTTTGGATAGTAGTTTTGAAGACCATGCCTATCAAGATAAGGCGTTTCCCATTGGTGCCGACCAGACGATTTCACAGCCCTATACGGTTGCTTTTCAGACTGAGTTGTTGGAAGTAAAACCCAACGCCAAAATTTTGGAAATTGGTACGGGAAGTGGTTACCAAACAGCGGTTTTACTGCATTTAAGAGCGAAGGTTTACACGATTGAGCGTCAGTTGGAATTGTTCAAGACAACTCGCTTGTTCTTCAATAAAATGCATTACCGCCCCAAGAAGATGATTTTTGGTGATGGCTACAAAGGTTTGCCCGAAGAGGCTCCTTTTGATGGTATTATTGTAACCGCTGGTGCGCCAGAAGTCCCCAGACCGTTGTTGTCGCAGTTGAAAGTAGGGGGCAGGTTGGTAATTCCTGTTGGAGTTAATGAGCAAATCATGACTTTGTATGTGCGAAAATCGGAAAAAGAGTTTGAAAAGAAAGAATTCGGTTCGTTCCGTTTTGTGCCTTTGTTGGAGGACAAGAATTGATAGCTAACTATTTGATTGACCATGTATGTGCAGTAAGCAGTTACAGTAACTCAGTGATTGAACAATCTTGTCATTTTCGAACCGACCGACGGGAACGTGGGAAATCTCACTACCCTGAACTGGACTACCGGCAGGCAGGAGTTTGGAATAACGATTGGTTATAATTGACACGGATTTCACAAATGACCACGAATAGATTGTACTCTTGAATTTTTTTCTTCGTGCTTCCGACCTCCGACTTCTGACTCCCAACAACAAAATAACCAAAATAACAGAGTAGGCAGTGACAGTAGGCAATCATCAAGTGCAAGCTCAAGTATCAAGTTTAAGCTCAAATACAAATAACCCAATAACAAAACAATCGAATAACGCAGTGGGCAGTAACCTGAAACTTGAAACATCGAACTGCAGGTAAACATTAAAGGCAGGAATTACTGCTGACTGCGCACTGTATACTGACTTCCAACTTCTAACACCTCAACAATTTTAGTTATTGAAACTCTTTTTGATTCGGTCCAAGTTTCGTTTGCTGTCCCGACTTTTGATAGTTTCCCGTTTGTCGTAGAGTTTTTTACCCTTGGCCAGGCCAATGTTCATTTTGGCCAAACCTCTATCATTGATAAAAACCTTGAGCGGAACAATGGTGAGCCCCGTAGTGGCAACCTCCTTTTGAAGCTTTTTTAGCTCCCGTTTGTTGAGCAACAATTTACGTACAGCCTTGGGGGCGTGATTAAAATGACTTGCGTGGCTGTATTCATCAATCTGCATATTGACCACAAAAAGTTCGCCTTTGTCATTGAATTCACAAAAGCTTTGTGAAATGGAAGCTTTGCCCAATCGGAGCGATTTTATTTCGGTGCCACCCAATACTATCCCTGCCGTATAGGTGTCCAAAATTTCGTAATCAAATCGGGCCCTTCTATTTTTTATGTTGATATTTTTCTGCATCGTGGACAAAAATATAAACTCTTTGCCAAGAAAATTGTAATGTTATGGTAGATTTTACGAATAACTATCAAAGCAACCTTATGAAACGAATTTTAATCCCCCTATTGCTTGTTTTTGCCATTGGATGCAAACAAGAACCCAAGAAAGCATTGACGGCCCAAGAAATTATTGACAACTCCATTGCCGATAGTGGTGGAAAACTGTTCAATAGCCATAAAGTATCTTTCGACTTTAGAGATAGAAAATACATTTCTGAAAATATTGATGGGCAAAGAGTGTTCAAACGAATTTTTGAAGCGGATTCCACAACAACCATCACCGATGTGAAGCGTGGAAATGATTTTGAAAGATATGTGAACGATTCCCTTGTTATGGTGCACGATACCATGGCCATAAAATATGCCAACTCGGTAAATTCGGTCCATTATTTTGTGCGGTTGCCCTATGGTTTAAACGATGCTGCGGTAAATAAGGAGCTTTTGGGCAAAGAAACCATCAAGGACAAGGAATATTACAAAGTAAAAGTAACTTTTGACCAACAGGGCGGGGGCGAAGACTTTGAGGATACGTACTTGTATTGGTTTGATTTAGAATCTTTTAAACCCAATTACCTGGCTTATGACTTCCATACTGATGGGGGTGGGCAACGTTTCAGGAAAGCCTATAATGAGCGTTATGTAAATGGTATCCGTTTTGTGGATTATGAAAACTATAAACCTAAAAATGACTCCTCAGGAATTTTGGAGATCGGTCAACAATACAATGAGGGCGGGTTGGAACTATTATCAAAAATAGAACTCAAAAACATTGCTGTAACAGGTGAATGAAAATTCGTCAGTTCGAGTTCATTTTCATAACAAAGCGGAGAAAATGAGTATCGAGAATAGAATTTTTGCATCAAAAAAGGTATTCTCGGTATAAATTTTTTTAAAAATTCCGATCCGAATTGACGCGGTTTTAGAATCGTACTATCTGTAGTAAAAATCTAGTCCATTTTTAAACGGATATCCGTTGGTACCCCATCAATAATCCGAACAATAAAGAGACTGCTGTTGTCCGTATCGTCCATTTGGTCGTATTTTTCCAAGCCTATTATTTTGTTCACGAGCATGGGGGTGGTGTTGCTATGACCTACCACTAACACATTTTTGCCCTCGTTTGCAAGCTTAAACTCTTCCATATCCAAAGCATTTGGGTCGTAGTACTTAATGTCAATATCTTTTTTTATCGATGTTGGAGCGGCCGTCATTGAAGTACGCTCATAATTCGTTGAATAAACCATATCCAAAGGAATGGGGTCGAATACCTCGGCCCATCGAATGGCCCTGTCCAGTCCATTTTGGTTTAGTTCTGGGTCCGGATTTTCTGGGTCGGTTCTGTCTTTTTCGGCATGCCTAATAAAATAGAAAGTGGAAATAACAGGGTCTTCTACAATTTTTGTATCTTTTTTGCAGCCAATACTTCCAACGAGTATAATTGCAAGGGCAATTAGAGGTTTGATGGTTCGCATAGTTCTATTCAAAGTTCCCGTATATTTTTGTTATTCGGTTTTAAAAGTAACGTTTAATTTTCATTTTCTTGTATGCCTAAGTTTTTGGTTTGTCTGATTTTATTGGTGATTTACAACACAAGTTGGGGTCAAGAAGTTGTTTTGCCATCCGATTTTAGACAACACTCACTTACGCAATTCAATGCCAGTTTGTTCAATCCAACGTACGCTTTGGATTGGAACACCCCGAATTCCCTTTCCGTTTGGACCCGTTGGCAATGGCAAAGTATAGACGGTGACCCAACATCCATTTTTGCCAATTACACACATCAATTAAACTCAGCTTCGGTTGCCTCGGCCGGCTTTTTGCAACACAATACAGGGGTATTCCTCTATACAGGTGCAAATTTGACATTTGCGCAAACTTTTGAACTGGATAAAGGAGTGAGCTTAATGGCGGGGCTGAATATATTTGCTTTTCAACAGACCGTAGCGGATGAACAATTTGTTCAAGGAGATGTGGTAGACCCCATAGCTTTGGAAGATTTCGAGGGCTTTAAAGTTCAATTTTCACCTGGATTACGTTTGCTGGTCAACCAATTTAGCGCAGGATTGGCTTTTGAGAATGCCATTGGTTTTAACGTTTCTGGTAATAATAGCGAAAGTATGGAGAGCTTTCAAAGCATTACGGGAACCCTTAGCAACGATTTTCCTGTGATGCTATCCGAAAGTTTGGGGAATAGCTATGTACGACCTGTGCTTTACCTTAAATCAGTTCCCAATGGCGATACCCAATTTGGGTTGAACGGATTGTTCTCCACATCAAAATTTTGGGTTCAGGGCGGATATAATAGTTTTTACGGACCTTCTGGCGGATTGGGTGTTACCATATCCAATGTATTCTCTGTTGGTGGGCTGATGGAATTTGGTACGGATGATTTATTGAGTGAAGAAGACCCCACAATAGAGATTGTTGTCTCCTATCAATTTGGAAAAACAAAATCTAAAGATAAAGTGCCACCCGAGGAACCTGAAGAGATTTTGCCCGAACCTGAAGAAGAGGAAGAAGCAAAGCGAAGGGAGGAAGAAATCGAGCAACAGCGTAGGGAGCAGGAGAAAAGGGAACTGGAAGCAAGAAGACAGGTGCAACGCGAAAAAGATTCGTTGGCCGAAGTACAACGAATTAAGAAAGAACTGGAATTACAGCGCGAAAAAGACAGCATTGCTCGCCGACAGAACCAAAAAGTAGTGGTGCGACCCAACGAAAGGTATGAGGAGGTGGAAAATGAGGACGGTCTAGAGCCTGGCTTCTATTTGATTGCAAACGTTTACGGTACCAAAAAGTATTTCGATAATTTTATGAAGACCCTTAGGGAGCAAGGTTTGGAACCAAAATCTTTCTACAGGAGCTTCAACAAATATAATTATGTGTATTTGGAGCGCTATAATACCATGGATGAGGCTAGAAAAGCCCGTGATAGCAAGTTTTTTGGAAAATACGAGGACAAAACTTGGATTTTCCGTGTGAAAGGGGATTGATTTACTTTTTAAGTTCCTGCTTCACCAAATGCTCCAAATAGGTGATGGTGTTGACTAAATATTTTCGGTCCTGGGTCATGGTACTCATGGCAACTGCACCTTGAATCATGGTAAACAATTGCTTTGCAAATTGCAAAGGAGGTACGGGAAGACGGATTTCATTCTTTTTTGCGCCGTTCTCCAAAACAAGGGCAATCTTACCTTCAATTTCTTTAATAGTTTCCTTTACCGCAGCAGCCAGGAGTTTATTGTTGCCTTGGGCATCCACTCCAACATTCAATATGGGGCATCCACCAAGGGGAAGCGTGAAAACATCATACTGTTTGTAAAAACTCAATAGGGAAAATAATTTATCGAACGCTCCAACACCGATTTCCAGTTTGTTGTCAATTTCTTGAAGCAATAAGCTCCTATTGTGCTCAAAGGCGGAAAGCGCCAAGGCTTCTTTGTTTTCAAAATTCCCGTAAATGGCACCCTTGGTAAGGCCGGTGGCTTCCGTAAGGTCGCTCATACTTGTGCCGATGTAACCATGCTTGTTGAAAATAGGAGCTACGGTCTCAATGATGTAAGCTGTGGTTCTTTCTGCTTTCTTGGTCATTTTGTGGGTTGCTGTTGGTCGAATCTAAGATATAAAAAATCAAATACCCTTTGGTATTAAAAAAGGCAAAAGCCTGTATTTTAACAGGTTTCTTGTTGTTTTTTGACTGAATTTTGGAGTAATTGGGTCGACTTTATCAATCTAAAGCGAACAAATCAACTACCGACCATCTTTTTTACCTCCAAACTTTTCTCAAGAAGTTGATAAAGTTTTGACTCATGATTTTTTCAATATCCAACCCACTGTAACCTCTTTTTCTCAAAAGATTTGGAATTTTTTGAAGGTCGGCAATAGTTTCCAAATCCCATGGACTCTGTTCTTTCCCAAAAGCTCCGTCCAAGTCGGTTCCAATGCCAATGTGATCGGTGTTGCCTGCCAATTGGCATACATGATCAATATTGTCAACGGCAATTTCCAAGGTCACATCCATTTCTTTTGGGGTTGATTTGCCACGGACCCAATTGGGTACCATCATCCAAGCATCCAAAGCAACGCCGATTACAGCATCCCTACTAATGAGTTCCTTGATTTGTTCATCGGAAAATTGGCGGTTGTGGTCCACTAATGCCCTGCAATTGTTGTGGCTGGCCCAAACGGGACCGTTGTACACCTTCATGGTTTCCCAAAAGCTTTTGTCGCATAGGTGGGTGGCATCCAAAATTAGGTTGAGTTCCTCCACTTTTTTGAGCAACTCACGGCCCTTTTTCCCAATGCCGCCTACGGAGTCAGTTCCATGGGCGTAAACCCCAGGCCCATAATGTGCAGGACCAATCGCCCTTAGCCCCGACTCATACGATTTTTCCAAATAGCTTAAATCCACAATGGAATCGGCACCTTCCAAACTTAAAATGTATCCGATTGGCTTTTTGGGTTCATCCCTGCTCCAAAGTTTGAGATGTTTTTCCAAACTTTCGACATCTTTAATTTGGGCCATCTCCCCAGCCTCTTCCATAGTTTTGTACCACGCGAGTTGACCTTGGGTCTGTGCCCAAGCTTGATGCTGGGAATTCCAACCGGGTATTGGACTGTCTTTTTTTACAAAACGAGCAATTTGGGTGGCCATGCACAGTCCAATATTGCCTTCTCGCATTGCCGGAAGGGACACGGTGTTCTTAGCTCGATCTGGTTTGTCGCTCATTCCTTCCTCACGTTCCCTAATTTCCGAAACGGGAAGGGTAAGGTCGCGGTTCCATTCCAAGGCATTCATGGCCAAGTCTAAATGCGCATCAAATATGAACATATACTTTTTTAAGGGTGAAGTTCAAAAATGGCTTCAATTTCTACGGCAATATTTCCTGGGAGCATCATACCTACGGCACTCCGTGCCCCGATACCGTTTTCTTTTCCAAAGACATCCGCCATCAATTCACTAAAACCATTGATTACATAAGGATGCTGGCCAAAATCTTGCGTACAATTTACCATTCCCAATACTTTCACCATTCTTTTGATTTTGTCTAAACTCCCAAAATGCGTAGTAATAGTAGATAACATGGTCAAACCGACTTGTCTGGCTGCCAATTTTGCCTGTTCTGCATCGAGGTCATCGCCGGCTCTGCCCGTCATTAAGGAGCCATCAAGATTAACAGGGCCTTGGCCCGATACGTACAAAAAGTTATCGACCACTAAAACGGGTCGGTAAACTCCTGCAGGAGACGGGGCAGGAGGCAATTGAAGGTTTAACGCTTCCATACGTTGCGATGGTGATTTTTCCATAAATTATATTGTTAGATTATACTGTTGATGGCCAAAACGCCCAAGAGTCCCATAACACCTACCAAGGTTTCCATGACGGTCCATGTGGAAAGTGTTTCCTTGACGGACAGGTTGAAATATTCCTTGAACATCCAGAAGCCCGTATCGTTGACGTGGGAGAGCATCAAACTTCCTGAACCAATGGCCAATACCATTAATTCTGGACTGGTGCCCGTACCGGAAGCCAATGGGAGTACAATCCCCGCTGCCGTAAGTCCTGCTACGGTGGCCGAACCCACACTTACGCGTATGGCGGTGGCAATAAGCCATGCCAGTACCAGAGGTGATATGCTTGAACCCTTAAGGCTATCTGCGATATAATCGCTTACTTGACTATCTATCAAAACTTCTTTTAAAGCCCCAGCCCCTGCAATGATCAATAGGATCATCGTAATACTGGAAACCGAAGCAGAGAGCGAATTCATAAGGGTACTCATTTCTTTACCCTTGGCCAGCCCTAAGGAGTAGATGGCGATTAGGACAGAAAGCAGCAAAGCAATCACTGGATTGCCGATAAAGCTTAGTATGTTCCGTAGCAGTCCTTCTTCCAAGAATTGTTCGGCTCCAATACCTATTCCAATAAAGATAATAGGGGAGAGCGCGCTTAAAATACTAACTGCTGTCGATGGCAGTTCATCTTCAGGAATGGGTTCTGCGTTGTAAAATTCCTTTAAGGGTTTGGCCTCAATTTTTTTGATGGTACGTGCAAACAACGGACCAGCCACGATAATGGCGGGAACAGCTACGATGAGTCCGTACAACAATGTTTTTCCAATATCCGCATTAAACATGGCTGCGATGGCCGTAGGAGCAGGGTGGGGCGGGAGATACCCATGCGTAACCGATAAAGAGGTGAGCATTGGCAATCCTACATAAAGCAAGGGCAGTCCCGTGGAAAATGCTATGGTAAATACCAAGGGGATCAAAATAACAAAGCCAACGGAGTAGAACATAGGTATTCCCACGATAAATCCAGTGACCACCATGGCCCATTGGACGTGCTTTACCCCAAATTTGGCCACGAGTTGTGTGGTGATTTGTTGTGCAGCCCCACTATCGGCGACCAATTTCCCCAACATGGCACCAAGCCCAAGTATTAAAACCAGAAAACCTAAGGTGTTACCAATACCTCGTTGAATGGATTGTACCAGACTTTGCAGTTCCATCCCTTGAAAAATGCCTACAAAGAGGCATACGATAATGAAGGATAGGAAGGCATTGAGTTTGAATTTGGCAATAAGCAAGAAGAGCAATAAAATACCTAGAACGGCAATAATTAGTGGCATATTTAGGGTTTGGTTTTGAAGCTAAAATAAGGATTTAAATATAATAGGCATTCATTATTGCGAATTTCTAAGGATATGGTTTGAGATTGTGAAAGAATTAAAAAACCTCCCCCAAAAAGTTATGGGAGAGGTTTTTACTGACTGAAATGTATTTTGAGAACTTACTCTACAAGTTCATCTTGATTTCTAAATACCAATTGATCATCAAAAGAGTCTAGGAGTACAATGCTATCAGTAGTTATTTTTCCTGAGAGCAACTCTTTGGATAGGTTGTTCAACACTTCTTTTTGAATCAATCGTTTTACGGGTCGTGCACCATATTGAGGGTCAAAACCTTTTGCGGCCAAATAGTCTATTGCCTCTTCGGTGGCATCCAAGGTGATATTTTGCTTGGTCAGCATTTTCTTTAAGTTGTCCAATTGAAGCCCTACAATATCCTTAATATCAGATTTGCTCAATGGAGTAAACATAATGATGTCATCAATGCGGTTCAAGAATTCGGGTCGGATGGTCTTGCGAAGCAATCCCAACACTTCCACTCGTGCAGACTCCGAAGCACTTTCCAAGTCTATGGCATCTTCAAACTTCTCTTGAATAATGTGGCTACCCATATTACTGGTCATAATAATGATGGAATTCTTAAAATCTGCCACCCGGCCTTTATTGTCGGTCAACCTACCTTCATCCAACACCTGCAATAGTATGTTGAAGGTATCGGGGTGTGCTTTTTCAATTTCATCCAATAATATTACAGAATAGGGTTTCCTGCGCACCGCTTCTGTCAACTGTCCGCCTTCATCATAACCCACATATCCTGGAGGTGCACCAACCAATCGGCTCACGGAGTGACGCTCTTGGTATTCGCTCATATCTATTCGTGTGATGGCATTTTCATCATCGAACAGATAGGCTGCCAAGGTTTTGGCCAACTCGGTCTTACCTACCCCGGTTGTACCCAAAAACAGGAATGAACCGATGGGTTTCTTGGCATCCTGTAAGCCCGCTCTACTCCTTCGAATAGCATCGGAAACAGCGATAATGGCCTCATCCTGACCTACCACTCTTTTGTGCAGTACATCTTCGAGTTGCAACAGTTTTTCGCGCTCGCTCTGCATCATCTTGTTCACTGGAATACCGGTCCATTTGGCCACTACTTCGGCAATATCTTCATAAGTTACTTCTTCTTTGATCAAAGTACCTGCGGTTTGCTGCTCTGCCAATTCATCCTGCAACTTTTCCAGCTTTTCTTGGGATTCCTTGATTTTACCGTAGCGCAGTTCGGCCACTTTTCCGTAATCTCCATTTCGCTCGGCACGTTCTGCTTCAACCTTATAGTTTTCAATAGCCTCTTTTGTTTTTTGGATATTGTCGACCACGGTTTTTTCGCTTTCCCACTTGGCAAATATTTCGTTGCGCTCTTCTTTAAGGTTGGCCAAGTCCAAATTCAGGGTTTTCAATTTAGAGGTGTCGTTTTCCCTTTTAATGGCTTCTATCTCAATCTCCAACTGCATTATTTTACGGTCCAGCACATCCAATTCCTCTGGTTTGGAATTGATTTCCATTCGAAGTTTGGAAGCGGCCTCGTCCATAAGGTCAATGGCCTTATCGGGCAAAAACCTGTTGGTAATGTAACGTTGCGATAGCTCCACGGCGCCGATTACAGCATCATCTTTAATACGGACCTTGTGGTGTGCTTCATATTTTTCCTTGATACCCCTTAGAATGGAAATGGCACTCTCGGTATCGGGTTCGTCCACCACAACCTTTTGGAACCTACGCTCCAAGGCTTTGTCCTTTTCAAAATATTTTTGGTACTCGTCCAATGTGGTTGCACCAATGGCTCTCAATTCACCACGGGCCAAGGCAGGTTTCAGTATGTTTGCGGCATCCATTGCCCCTTGACCGCCACCGGCACCTACCAAGGTGTGGATTTCATCAATAAATAGGACAATGTTCCCATCTGATGAGGTTACTTCTTTAATAACGGCTTTTAAGCGTTCCTCAAATTCGCCTTTATATTTGGCACCAGCGATAAGCGCACCCATGTCCAAAGAGTAAATTACCTTGTCTTTTAGATTTTCGGGTACGTCGCCTTGAATAATTCGGTGTGCCAGTCCTTCGGCAATGGCAGTTTTACCCACTCCGGGCTCACCTACGAGCATAGGGTTGTTCTTGGTGCGTCTGGATAAAATTTGCAATACCCTACGGATTTCTTCATCTCTTCCGATTACAGGGTCCAATTTACCACTGTCGGCCATTTGGTTGAGGTTGTTTGCGTATTTGTCCAGTGAGTTATAGGTTTCCTCGGCACTTTGCGAGGTGACCTTACCGCCCTTGCGCAGTTCTTGAATGGCAGCTTTCAAATCTTTTTCGGTTACGCCTTGATCTTTTAGGATTTGCGCAATTTTGCTTTTGGACTTGAAAATGGCCAATAACAAGTGCTCAACGGAAACGTATTCATCGCCCATGTTTTTGGCAACAATGCTCGCTTCGTTGACGGTTTTTCCAGCTTCTCTGGAAAGCATTATTTCCCCTCCCGAAACTTTTGAAAAGCTTTGAAGTTCCTTGTCCAATATTTGGTTGATGAGGTTGGTGTTAACGTTCAATTTTTTCAAAATGAAAGGCAACACGTTTTCATCGACCTCGGCAATGGCCTTGAACAAGTGTTCGTTTTCGATTTGTTGGTGTCCAAATTCTTGGGCCAATTGCTGGGCCCTTTGAATGGCTTCCTGTGATTTTATTGTAAAATTATTAAAGTTCATAGTCATCGTTTTCCTCTAATATGTCAACAACCCTACCAATGCATCCACACCGTCAAAATGTCTTGTAAATTCAACAAATACAGGACATTTAGTCAGTTGTAAGCTTTTTGTTCGCTCACGACTTATCTTATAAATTTGCAACATGGGAATATTTGACAGCGTTTTCGGGAAGAAGGATAAAACCGTTAAGGAAAAGAAAGAATTGCCTTGGATTCAATTGGAGTCCACGGCCCAGTTGGAAACAATTGTGGAAAACTCAAAAAGTAAAGCACAAGTGATTTACAAGCACTCCAGCACTTGTGGCATTAGCAGAATGGTGTTGAATATGTTTTCGGAGGGATATGACACGGACTTGGATATTGACCTTTATTTTTTGACGATTCAGCACCATAGGGATGTATCCAATGCAATCCAAGATAAGTTTGGTGTTCGACACGAATCTCCCCAATTATTGGTGATAAAAAGCGGTGAGGCTGTTTTTCATACTTCGCATGGTGCTATTTCGGATACGGACTTTACGAAGTATTTATAAATAAGAAGAAGTGTGTGTCAGTTCGAGCGCAGTCGAGAACTTAAGACATCTCGACTGCGCTCGATTTGACATTGTTTTTAGTTGAACTGATATTTGGAGACGATGTTCTTGAGACGTAGTTTCAGGTCTTCCCCGGCATCGTAAACCATTTGTTCGTTGGAGGGGAATGGGACTTCCCTAGCGTTTAGGTACAACAATAAATCGCTTTCCAACGCTCTTTTATCACCTTGGTAATTGGCGAAAATGTGCTCAAATATAAATTCGCTGGATAGGGGATAGGAATTGATTTCCTGCCCGCTCCTCAAGTCTGTGAAACTTACTTTGGCCCCAATTTGTGCGCTCTTGGTTTGGGTAAATTGGAACAATTTACAAGTAACGGTCCGCATCTTGTCCACTTTTATCTTGTTACCCAAACTATCTTTTACCACATTGCCATCACGATCCAAAAGATATTCCCAGCCATCTTTAATTTGTTTTTCCTTGATTACCTGGGTTTCGTTGATTCGCTCTGGGGACACATTGATTTCCATAAAATCCAAGTTCATGGCGTAATCATATTGGACATTGGAAAGTGGATTGGTATGGTACTGCAACCAGAAGTTGTCGATTCCAAAA
Organism: Allomuricauda sp.; assembly: GCF_013911645.1. Taxonomy (GTDB): domain Bacteria; phylum Bacteroidota; class Bacteroidia; order Flavobacteriales; family Flavobacteriaceae; genus Flagellimonas. Next base: position 655,984 of record NZ_JACESV010000001.1, on the reverse strand, counting down.
GCATTAAAATCCAAAAGTTCCGATTCCAAACGTTCGGGAATGATCTGTTGGGTTTGGTTTGCAATTTCCACCCTTACGAATTCCACCCCTTTGTTATAGGCTTCGTCCATTTTGGACACGGTTTCTTTATACCCAGGATTTATTTCCTGCAAATATTTTAAATCTTCGTAGGCTGCTCTATAATCCGCTTTGTACTTGGCCGATGCCAACAGATTGGAAGCATTTTGGTACAAATGTTCGGAAAGATCGTCCTTGGTGTTGAGGATTTTATTGTCGTAATTCACAAAATTAAACTTGGCATTCCTGCCTTCATCATTAATGTACAACGGCAATAATGGCCTAATGCGCTGTTGAATCTGCTTCAACTGCAAATATTTGTTGTATATGGTCTCCAAGTTGGCCGGGTTTCCATCATTCTGAAGAAATGTAATTTCCTGTTGTTCTCTGGCCGTATTCTTGGCAAATGCTTCTTCCAGCAAAATAATATATTCCTGATGCCCTTTTTTGGTCTTGTTCTCGGCCAAATTCTTAATGGCCTTGTTCATGGCGGTGGAATAATTCCCCGTATTCAAGGCCTCTTGGGTTTTTTTTACGCCGCTACAGGCACTAAAAACTATGATTGCGGTTAAGAGTATAAATCTTTTCATACTGGTCAACTTTATGGATTGGTATTTTTGGGAATTCAATAGCTGTGCCAAAAAACCTTAATCTTTAAACGTAAAAGCGTGAACGGTAGTATATTTTGGTTAAAAAGCTTGAAAAACCAATACTAGTAAGGGAATGGATTGTTTTAAAAATTGTTAATTGTCGTTTAATAAAATTAAGTTCCAATTGTTTTTTTATTAATGAAAATCCCCTTTCAATTCGTAATTTTACGCCCTTAATTAAACAATGGGCAACATGCAACGAGATCACAAGATTTTTGAACTAATAGCGCAAGAGAAGGACAGACAGTTGGAAGGCATTGAACTGATAGCTTCCGAAAACTTTGTAAGTCCACAGGTAATGGAAGCTGCTGGCTCCGTGCTTACGAACAAATATGCCGAAGGATACCCAGGAAAGCGCTATTATGGTGGTTGCGAAGTAGTGGACCAAGTGGAGCAGTTGGCCATTGACCGCGCCAAGGAATTGTTCGGGGCTGTTTATGCCAATGTTCAACCGCACTCGGGTTCACAGGCCAATGCCTCGGTGTATCATGCCTGCCTTAACCCAGGAGATACCATATTAGGTTTCGATTTGTCACACGGAGGTCACCTTACCCATGGCTCTCCTGTTAATTTCTCTGGAAAATTATACAACCCTGTTTTTTATGGGGTGGACGAGGAAACAGGCTTGTTGAACTATGATAAAATCCAAGAGATTGCCGATAAGGAAAAGCCCAAATTGATCATTGCAGGGGCATCCGCTTATTCCAGGGATATGGATTTTAAACGATTCAGAGAAATTGCAGATAGTGTTGGGGCTTTGCTCTTGGCCGATATTTCACACCCTGCCGGATTGATTGCCAAGGGAATCTTGAACGACCCCATTCCCCATTGCCATATTGTTACCACCACTACGCACAAAACCTTGCGTGGCCCCCGTGGAGGCCTAATTTTAATGGGCGAGAACTTCGAAAATCCGTTTGGTATCAAACTAAAGAACGGAAACCTAAGAAAAATGTCCGGTTTGTTGGATTTGGCGGTGTTCCCTGGGAACCAAGGCGGACCTTTGGAACATATTATCGCCGCTAAAGCAATAGCCTTCGGAGAGGCACTTACCGATGAATATTTACACTATATGGTCCAAGTAAAGAAAAATGCCGCTGCTATGGCCAAAGCCTTTATGGACAAGGATTACAAGGTAATTTCCGGTGGGACGGACAATCACATGATGTTGATTGACCTTAGAAACAAGGATATTTCGGGCAAGGAGGCAGAACAAGTGTTGGTTAAGGCAGATATAACGGCCAACAAAAACATGGTTCCGTTTGATGATAAATCGCCTTTTATCACATCTGGAGTGCGTTTTGGCACATCCGCTATCACTACTAGAGGCCTCAAGGAGGAAGATATGGAGACCATTGTTGGATTTATCGATGAAATTATCACTGATGCCGGGAACGAGAAAAAAATAGCAGGTATAAAACAAAAGGTCAACGATTTAATGAAATCGCGACCTTTGTTCAGTGTTTAGTATTTGCTAGTGGATTCTACTCAAAGAGGAAAATATTCTCTTCGTAAAATTTCTTTTTTCTAAGGGAGTATATTAAAGCTTCGTGTTCTTGTCCTTTATCAAAAAAGTATAGCCCCCAATAGTTATAATATCCACATTTATAGCTTGTGCTTGGTTGTTTGGAAAGTATGGAAGTATCTTCAAAAATCGGAACAAAAATTTCACAGGGCATCTCTGTCAATCCTTTGGTAAAATATATAAAGTGTTGATTGATCATTGATATTATTTTTCCCAAATGTTCCGGAATGCTATTTGGATAGAGTCTGGATATAACAATGGAAGTATCCGTAAAATGAAGGGATGTTTCCATAATATCGGCGGGGTAGGTGCTTTTTTCGTTTAAATTTTTCAATGCATTAGCCATTGTCATGCACACATCGGATTTACTTTCGTCGGTAATGGTGTAACCGCTCCAGTCACCGTTGTTAAAATGGCGAAGACAATCAGAAATACTAAAATTAAAATGTAGTTCCACCACCAAATCCAGACGGTTGTTCAATACATCTTGCTTGCATTTAAGCTTCGCAGTTGCAAAAAAGTATCTTTCCAGATCCTTTATAAAATCGTCTAAACCTTCTGTGGCCTGAAAAACTTTTGGGCCTAGATGGTTGTTTTTACCATTGTTTTTATTGGGGAAAGCCATGCTGATAGAATTCTAATTTTCTTTCAACATAAAATTAGGATGAATCTTTTTTATAGTATTATAGATAATCCTTAAAAATTCTGGGGGTTTCCCTCTGTTTGTAAGATTTTTATGATTTATTAGGTTTAATCAAGCCACAAATGCACTGTTCGCTACATGACAATTGTCAATTTTTTTAAATAAAGCCTCTGTTTTTGGCAGCCAATATTAGGGCCATATCATTTTCGTTCTCAGTGCCGAACAATGTTTTTAAATGTCGTTTTCTATTTTCAATGGAGGAGGGGGAAAGCCTGATAAATTTCTCCAGGTCTTTGTTCTTGGTTCCTTTGGAAAGGTGGTAAAGTATCTGTTTGTCTTTTTCATCAATTTCGAGGTCGTTGGCCATTTTCTTTCTAATGGCACCAAGAGCTTTGGATGAATAATAGGGAGGGTCTAGCATAATGGTCTTCACCGCATCTTCAAGGGTTTTGGGATCTATATCCGTTTTTACCAGATAACCGTCGGGGTCAACGGATTTTAGAATACTGTTGATCCTAAAATTATCACTGAAAGAAGACATGAATACAATCTTGCTTTCAGGAACGATTTTCCGGGCCAATATGCCCAAGTCCTCACCCGTGTAGGGTTGTTCCTCGTTTGGTGCAAACAACTGCACATCCAAGAATAAAATATCGTACCGGAACGTATTTACAGAGTCCTCAATAAGTTTTTTGCCTGTTTGGTAAGATGTTGCAGTATCCACAATAATATTATGACCTTCAAACTCTATGCCTTCGAGTATAAACTTATACCCGAGCATGGTCATTTCATGATCATCAATAGCTAATATTCTCAGTGTTTTCATGGTAGGTTTATTGCTTTATTTGGGGGATTTAAGCGTTTAATGCGTTTGTTTTCTCGGGAATTTGCAATTCCACGTATTTAACAGGGATGGTTACCTTAATTGTTGTGCCTTTTCCGGATTCACTGTCAATATCCAAGACTCCTTTTATCTTTTTTGTTCTCGAAATAATGTTTCTAAGGCCAATTCCTTTCTTTTTTCTGTTGATGTCAAACCCAACGCCGTCATCTGTAATAACGAGTTTTAATTGATTGTCCATGGCTTGAAACGAAATGGACACATGTTGACATTTTGCGTGCTTAACACAGTTTTTGAGCGATTCTTGTATGATCCTGTAAGCATTGATCTTGATGTCTCCCAACAAATTGTCCCAAGGAACCTTGTCGCTATAGGTAAAGGAACACGAAATGCCAGAAGATTTTTCTATGCCCTGGATCATATCTTCCAGCGACACGATAAAATTATGAAATTTTTCATACGAAGCGTGGTTCAGCTCGTGGGAAATGGTCCGTATTTCTTCTTCCAATTCTCGTAGTTTCTCGATAAGGGCTGCCCGTTGCTCAATGGAAGCTTGATCTTCGCGTTCGTTAAGGCCGCTCAATATTAACCGGATACCGAGCATTTCACCCAAAATACCATCGTGCAGTTCTTCGGAAATACGTTTTTGCTCCAATTGTTTTCCTTCTTCCAGTTTTCCTTGTTGCGAAAGCATTAAGTTGTAGATTTCCTGGTTACTTTCTTGCTGTTTTTGTTTAAATTTTAGCTGGTTGTTGCTTACATAGAGCGAAACAATGATCATAGCGGTTGTCCCAAACAAAACGAGCAGTAGGGAAGCCCCCACCCAAATTTGTTTTTCTTTGGTAAGGATTTGGTTTTCCTCTATAATGTCGTCCGTTTCCATTCGGATTCGTGCAAATTTATCTCTTTTGGTGCGTTCCTCAACTTTAATGGCTTCGTTGAGTTGGTAATATTCTTCCGCGTAGGCGTTGGCATTGGCCGTGTCCAACTTGGTCAACAACCGCAAAGCATCCAACGAACGGTCGTTGTTATAGGTTTCCTTTGCGATGGTATAGGATTCCTTAGCTTGCGAAATAGCCCTTGTTGTGTCGCCTTTGGCTGCCAAAACCTCGGCGTAAAAGTAGTTGAGTCGAGCCTTGTCGTATAGGTCGCCCGTTGCCACGTTAACTGCAAAGGCTTCATTTAGAAGTTTCTCTGCAAGCATTACATCTTTGTCCGCATTTAGGATAGAATAGGCCAAACTGCCCAGGGCTTTTTCGTATATGGAAGGAAGGCTTTCTTTTATATCTATGGTAGAAAGTAGTTGCTCATAGGCCTGTTTTGCTTTAACAAAATCCTTGTTATTTAGATAAACACTTGCAATATTATTTTGGATTTTCCATATAAGTTCAGGCTTATCGGATCTATTGGATTTGGTCAAGTATTCCTTAGCTTTATTATAGGACGCTATGGATTTTTCACTGTCACCCATTCCGTTGGCCAAAATCCCAAGCACATTGTAAGCATTGTATAGCCTGTAATCATCTTCTAATTCGTCAAATATTTTAATAGCAGCAGTGGCACTGATTTCTCCTCCCAAATAATCTTTATAGGAATCTTGAACCCGTGCCATTCCATAAAGCATTCTTCCCTTTAGCGATTGTGAAGTAGAATCCACGGGTAACTGACTGAAACTGTTCAGTGCCCTTCTGTAGTTATAGAAAGCACTGTCCATAACCCCTTTCCCTTCCAAGAAAGTAGCAAGATCCCAATAGGAGTACCCCAATATTTTATTTGCGTCAGCTTTTTCGGACAATTTTAAAAGTTCAGCGTTGGATTTTCTAAAACCAAGGGAGTCTTTTAATTTCAAATATGCCAAAGAAATCTTGGACAGTTGTTCCAGTTGAATACTATCCTTAGATAGTTCCATGGCCTTGGATTCGGCTTCTTTTACATACGCTATGCGATCTTCCAATGATAGTTCTTTGGCTGTTTTGGCGATAGTCAACAGTTTTTGAATAGAGTCTATCTGTGGACTGGCAGTCACTTCCTCTTTAGGTTTTTGCATGTCGCATCCCCAAAAAAGTATTAGCATTAGTATGAAGGCTCCGTTTTTCAAGCTGATTTGGTTCAATTATAAATCCAAGGTAACAAAAAACCCCCAAATCCTTCAAGGATTGGGGGTAGGGTTCTATTTTGAACACCAACTAAAGTTGACGATAATCGTTGGTACTTTGTTGTAATCTGAGCAATTTATATTTGGAAAAGCCAAAATGAATATTACTCTTTAAAGATTCTCTTTGGAAATGTTCCAAAAAATCTACTTTATTTAATGTGGTATCATCCTGATATTTTGCTTCATCTCTTTGACAAAAAAGCACAATTGTTAATAAAGAAATCGAAACAATATTTCTTGGAAAGTTGGTTATTGAGGTAAAGAACATTTATTTATTCATCATCGCCACGTCCATCAACTTCTGAAATCTCATCATCCGAAGCATTTTGATCCACGGTTATTTGTTCGAACATGGCTTCGGTTTCTTGTACGTCGGTTTCGGTTTCACAAGAGTAGAAACCAACTGTTAATAATGTCATGGCCAAGATGCTAAATACTTTTTTCATAATGTTAGGTTTTAGGTATGAATGTTAAGTTTGTACCGCTAAAGTATGTGGCATTTTTAGTGGCCCGGGTATTTTTGGGAAGGGGATAGTATTCTTGTATAATCTGCTAGTATTCTTGTATAATCTGCAAGAATTTTGCTAATTAAGGGCCTTTGCTGCCGTTTTGGAGAGCATTTGCTTTAAGCTGTCTATCTTATCTTTATAGGTTTTGGAGAAAGGAAGCTCTTCCTCTCGCCCATAATTTAAACTGCAAATGGATTTTCCATAATTGATCCGCGATACATAACGGCTGTTGAGAATGTAACTCTGGTGTACGCGGATAAAGTCTTTGGGGAGTTTGTTTTCGAAAGATTTCAAGGTTTTAAAGGCACTTATCACACTGCCATCTTTCATAAAGAAATCCGTGGTGTTATTATCAGATTTAAGGTAAAGGATGTTTTTGGTGTCCAAGTACCGATAATCCTTGTAAGATTTTAAGCAAATCGTGGATGGAGTCTCCTGTTTTGGGTGCAATTTTTTTAAGCGCAGCATTGTTTTGCGTATATCGAACTCGTTGTGCGGCAAGATCCAATAATCAAAAAAACCGCTTTTAATGGCATTATAGGCGTATTTTTTGGATTTTGCATATCCTATTATTATAGGAAGGCTTTGCATATACTGGTTGAGTTCGGTAACCATTTGAAAGTAATCCATGCCACCTTCCCCAAGATTTACAAGTACAAGGTCCGGATTGTATTTTAAAATGGAATTGAGTCCTGCCGAAGCATTGGTTTCCACCCCGGCACAAACCAAGTCATCATACTCTTCCAAATAAAGCTGCAACTGAAGCTTTGAGGAGGCATCCGAGTCGATTATGTTATAGGTGTATTCCATGTGCAAAATGCTGATTGCAAGTTACTAACGTAGAAAAAAAACTCATTGCAGTTTTCCCTTAAAAAAACTATGGGTTTCTCCCTAAAACGGGCTTTTTTCCTACAATTTTTTATAAAAAATCGTTAAAACAAGGATGACAGCACCAAATTTGAAAGTTTAGTGTGCTTGTTCCACATCATATTCAATCGCGAAAAGGGAACTGTTTTTTAAAGAGTCAAATCAAGGGAAATATAAAATGTAAAAAGGGGATGTTTTGGGTTTAATTGGTTCAACAAATAGGTTTAGTTTGTGTTTTGGCTATGTACTATATTACAATTTGTTGCGTGGGCATCAAAATTTTGGTTGGTGCTTTTTTAAAGATTCGCTTAAAATTCGATGAAATGCACAGGTTTTTTATTAAAAATGCGAAAACAGCTTTTCAAAACTTTGATTTTGTTTAACCTTTAGGATTACGCCGGTAGTTTTTTTTAGTCTGTTGGGTGTTTTGGAGATTTCAATAGTAAAGAGTGCCTGTTTGAGTGGTTTTTCTTTGGTTTCGACTTCGCCCAACCATCAAAAAATCACTCGAAATAACGAATTTTAAGCATAATGCAAAGCAGGTGTTCCTTTACACAAAAAGCGATTGTATTTCCTCGGGAACTCTTTTGGGGCGGAAAGTCTTTGCATCCAACAAGCACCACTCGGTAACTGATTTGACCAATAGCTCATCAGTGTTATTGTTCTTAACTTCTACCACACGGGTAGAAATAGGTCCTCTGTTACTTTTAATATAAGTGCTTATTTTAATGGTGTTGCCCAAAACGGCAGATTTGTGGTAGGTAATGTTGTGGTTGCGGACCACCCAAATCATGGATTGTTGAATGTCTTTGGGAGCGACCTGCGTCCAGTGCTTTTTGGAAATATCCTGAATCCACTCCACATACCTTATATTGTTTACATGGTCAAGGTCGTCCAGGTCATCGGGAACCACATCAAAAACTTCGGAGTAGTTTTTCATTAGAGCATGTTTAAAAAAGATTGATTGAAGCGAAAAATGATAATTTTTGTTTTATATGAAGGCTTTTTTGAATCACATAGCCGTAGCCATGGGGTGATAAAAAGACGAATAAGGGGCAAAAAGGGGTTTTTTTTAGCCAATTGAATTGTTTTTAAACATGCTCTTATTCCTTTTTACGGATTTTCACCTCAAAGAGTTTGTTCCAGTTTTTTCCGGTAACAAAAAAAGTTTCTCTTTCTGGGTGGTAAGCTACACCGTTTAGCACGGAATTTCCTTCGTCCCATTCCGGCCCCTTGTTCACCTTGTTTTTAAGACCACCAAAGTTAATGACGCCTTCAATGGCACCGGAAGTGGCATCAATGATCATCATACTTTCTTTTTGGTACACATTGGCATAGATTTTACCATTTACATATTCCAGTTCGTTGGCGCTGTTAAATATAGATTTGTTGGTCACGATTTCAATATGGCCTTGTTCTTCCAAGGTCTCTGGATCCAGGAACCATATTTTTTCAGTACCATCGCTTTTAAATATTTTTTTACCATCGTTACAGAGCCCCCAACCTTCACGACTTTTACCATAGGTAAAGTTTTTTATCTTTTCCAAGTTGGAGACATCATACACATACCCCATACCACTTTGCCAAGTAAGTTGGTACAATTTGTCGTTCATTATAGTAATTCCCTCTCCAAATACGGAATCGTCCATATTTATTTGCTGAAGGACTTCGCCCGTTTCAAAATTTACTTTCCTTACCGTTGAAGCACCTCGTTTACCAGTGCTTTCATAAAGTGTTCCCTTGTAAAACTCAAGTCCCTGTGTGTAAGCACCCGTATCGTGCGGATAACTGTTCACGATCTCGTAGGTGTAAACTTCTGGGGCAGCGGCAGCCAGTAGTCTTAGTTTTTTTTCAACCGCTACGGTCTGTTCCTCAATTTTAAATTTGGCCACCAAGGTTTTGTTTCCCAAAGTTGGTAGGCCTAAGGTCAATTTTCCGTTTTCAACGGGCAATTCTTTCCCGTCCATATAATAACGAAGGTCGGAAATTTCAATGTCCTTTTTGTTCTTCAGTGTCACACCCACTTGCTGGTTTTGCTGTATGTTTTTGTTTTCCAACTGAATGGAAAAGTGCTTGGCGGGATCGGCACTTCCGCCACAGCCCAAAAAGAAGAGCAGTGCCCCGGTTATAGAAAAAAGTTTGCCCATTGTTCTTATTGCTTGTGTCATAAATCGTTAATCCAAAACACCGAAATTAAGAAGGAATTAGGATTGCCACAAATATAAAAGGTCGTATATTTGCAGCTGGGCAAGTCCTACACGACCAGCTCCTGCAGAATCCCCCAGGGCGGGAACGCAGCAAGGGTATGTGGTCGTAGCGGTGCGATGTAGGTAGCTTGCCTTTTTTTGTACCCAAAAATCAGATGATCATGGATAAAAAAGTTGTACTGATCACCGGCGGTTCTTCAGGTATTGGCAAATCCATCGGAACATACTTGGCCCAAAAAGGATTTACCGTTTATGGTACTACACGCAATCCAAAAAACTATCCAGACTTTAAAACTTTTGAACTTGTTCAGTTGGATGTAAAGGATGTGGAGAGCATTCAAAAGGCAGTTTCCTATGTAATTTCCAAAGAAAACAGGTTGGATGTGTTGATCAACAATGCAGGTGTCGGCATTACAGGCCCTATTGAAGAAACGCCCCACGAGGAAATCCTTCATGTTTTTGACACCAACTTCCATGGCCCCGTACATGTGATGAAGGCCGTTTTGCCACAAATGCGCAAGCAGGGTAGTGGAGCCATCATCAATATAACATCCATTGCTGGTTATATGGGGTTGCCCTATCGCGGATTTTATTCCGCCACCAAAGGTGCTTTGGGACTCATTACCGAAGCATTGCGAATGGAAACCAAGGATTTTGGTATAAAGATAACCAATGTAGCTCCGGGAGATTTTGCCACCAATATTGCATCGGGCAGGTACCATTCTCCTGTGATAACGGGTTCTGCCTATGAAGAAAAGTACAGTCAAACCCTAAAAGGGATTGACGAGGACGTGGATGGCGGAGGAGACCCGATACAAGTGGCCGAAGCTGTTTACAAAATCATCAACCAGAAAAAACCGAAGGTGCATAACCCCGTCGGAGCATTTTTGCAAAAGTTTTCCCTTAGGTTAAAGAAGATTTTACCCGACAAAGTCTACGAAAAGTTACTCCTCAACCATTATAAGTTGTAATTTTACACGTATTAGTGAACAATTTATAAATACTTAGAAATGAAGTTTTTTATTGATACTGCCAACCTTGATCAAATTAAGGAAGCCCAAGAACTGGGTGTGTTGGATGGTGTGACCACCAATCCTTCCCTTATGGCGAAAGAGGGTATTACCGGAAAAGATAATATTTTAAAGCACTACGTGGACATCTGCAATATTGTTGATGGAGATGTTTCTGCCGAAGTAGTGGCCACGGAGTTTGATGCCATGGTTAAAGAAGGTGAGGAGCTAGCGGAACTACATGATCAAATTGTAGTGAAGGTTCCCATGATCAGAGATGGCGTAAAAGCATTGAAATATTTTTCAGATAAAGGTATCCGTACCAATTGTACTTTGGTGTTTTCGCCAGGTCAGGCACTTTTGGCGGCCAAAGCTGGTGCCAATTATGTTTCCCCTTTCTTGGGAAGATTGGACGATATTTCCACAGATGGCCTTAACCTAATAGCGGAAATCCGTTTGATCTATGATAACTACGGATTTGAAACAGAAATATTGGCTGCATCCATCCGCCATACCATGCACGTAATCGATTGTGCCAAATTGGGTGCCGATGTTATGACAGGACCGTTATCTTCTATTGATGGATTGTTGAAGCACCCATTGACGGATATTGGTCTTGCCAAGTTCTTGGAAGACTACAAAAAAGGAAATTCCTAAAAAAGGAATTTGTATAGAATTTAAAATGGGCCCTGAATGTAAATTCGGGGCATTTTATTTTCTATTAGTTAAAAGTTAAAACATCCGAAGTATCTGAGCAGGCCTACAAACTTGCCCGACGGCAGTCAGGTTTAATTGCAGTTACTTTAGTTTTTATAAATTTTATGGATAGTCCCCTCTCCGGTCTCCCCAAGGGGAGAAGTTTCCCTCCTTTGGAGGGATTAAGGGAGGACTTGATGCCAGATGACAAAGAATTTCATTTTTCTTTAAAACTATGGGTTTCAAATCTATAGTGGTTTATTTTCTATTAATTAAAGGATAAAACCTTCGAAGTATCGGGGCAGGCCTGCAAACTTGCCCGACGGCAGTCAGGTTTAATTGCAGTTACTTTAGTCTCTATAAAGAAGTAAAAAGGTTGGCAAAGCCATCAACCACCACGGTGTCCTTTGCAATAACGCACTTATTGAGCCCGTCAATGATCATGGCCATTTGCAGCTCTTTGAAGTTTTCCCCGTAAAACTGCTTGTTCTTGTCCAGTTTATACTCGTCCATAAGTTGTTTCCATTGAGAGTGACTGGTTCTTATATTAATGCCTACAAAGTTGTAATGCGGATATTTTTCTTCGAGAGAGATAATGTGTTTGTTAACGTTGATAAAATGTCTCTTTTGACCAGCAGTCCAAAAATAGAATACGGTGCTCTTTCTTTTGTTGGCCAAATCTTTTAGAGAGATATCTTCGTCATTAAAATTTTTGACCGTGATGTCCGGGAGTGTCGTGTTCGGCTGTAGGTTTTTGATACCATTGTACAGCAGTTCAATTTCTTCCCTGTGTTCCTCATTGGTGGAGAGAGATTTGAACTTATCAATAAAAACAACGGCTTCTTTGCTAGGGTTGTGTTCCCGTAGTAGATAGTCCACGACAACGTTCCTAAAAAGAATGTCCCTAAGCTCTGTTTGATTAACCAAACTATCCACAAGGGCAAGTTTATGTTTGTTAAAATGCAGGCGGTCGCTTACAGGTTTTTTATCTGTGGAGCAACCTTCCAAACAAGTCATGTAGGACATATTGCCAAAATGCCACTTCATAAAATCAAAATAGGGCCTAAAATAGGTAAGGTCCTTATTGTTAAAGTCTATTCTTTTTCGGTAACCATAAAAATCATCCCCAAGTTCATGAATGGTTTCTTCACCAGTTTCCTTTTTGTGATAGAACGGATACTTTTCTTTATTGATATAGGTGTTGTAATCTATGGAAGCCTCTGCCATGGCCAAAACTTTGGTCGAGAGCACATTGTCTTTTGATAACTCTTCGAGCTGTTTGACTTTTAGGGCATGTAAGGAATCTATCTTTTTACTAAAATCTTCAGGATCTAAACCGTAATAGCTTTTTATGATCGGTTCTTCTTTTTCGGTGGCCAAGAAAATCTCGATTAAAAAATTATTGATTTCGCTACCTGTTCCCGAGAATACCAAAGATTCATCAAACTCTACAGTGTTCAAGCGCGCCAAAAGGCTATCCCCTTGGCTCAAATATACATATTGAAGTTCTGGTGCATGGTCAAAATGATAAAGCCCATCCTCAATGTTATTCAGGTTGAAAGAAAAGTGGTTTTTATCGTCGAGCTTTACGGAATCCACATAAGAATCGTTGTGGTAAAGCACCACGTAATCGCTAGTCGGATTTACAATTTCACCACCAAAAAAAACTGAGGAACCGCTTTCTGAAGAATCAGAGCACGATACAAAAGTTGACATGAAGGTGAGGCCGAGTAAAAATCTTACCATAAACAGGGAACGATTCATTAGACAACCAAAAGTAAGCAACCCATGAAGCTAAACTTGTTAAGGGGTAGTTAAATGTTGCTGAACGGTTATTTTACATCGTTTAAATATGCGTTTTAAAATTAGAATTACGAATCACATTTAGCTACTTTTGCAAAAAAATAAAGATAGTTGCATGTTATCAGTATCGAATTTATCCGTACAGTTTGGCAAAAGAGTTTTGTTCGATGAAGTTAACGTAACCTTTGCCCAAGGGAATTGTTACGGTATCATTGGCGCCAATGGCGCCGGTAAATCCACATTTCTTAAAATTTTATCCGGGCAGATAGATCCCACTTCGGGCCATGTGCATTTAGAGCCAGGAAAACGGATGTCCATCTTGGAGCAAAATCACAATGCTTATGATGAATACCCTGTTTTGGAAACCGTGGTGATGGGAAACAAGCCTTTGTTCGAGATAAAAAAGGAAATTGATGCCCTGTATGCCGATTATACCGACGAGAATGCAGAAAAAATTGGCGAGTTACAGGTAAAGTTCGAGGAAATGAACGGTTGGAACGCCGATAGTGATGCCGCTGCCATGCTTTCCAATCTAGGAATCACGGAAGACCTCCACTATACCAACATGGGCGATTTGGATTCCAAACTTAAGGTACGGGTACTTTTGGCCCAAGCCCTGTTCGGAAGCCCGGATGTGCTGATCATGGATGAGCCTACCAACGATTTGGATTACGATACCATCAACTGGTTGGAAAACTTTTTGGCCAACTACGACAACACGGTGATCGTGGTCTCCCACGACAGGCACTTTTTGGATGCAGTTTGTACTACCATTGCCGACATCGACTTTGGAAAAATCAACCTATTTTCAGGAAACTATACATTCTGGTACGAGAGTAGCCAATTGGCTGCCCGTCAACGTGCGCAACAGAACAAAAAGGCAGAGGAAAAAGCCAAGGAACTCAATGAGTTTATTCAGCGTTTTAGTGCCAACGTGGCCAAAAGTAAACAGGCTACATCCCGTAAAAAAATGCTGGACAAGCTTAAGGTAGAGGATATAAAACCATCGAGTAGAAGATATCCCGCCATCATTTTTGATCGTGAGCGCGAAGCTGGTGATCAAATATTGAATGTAGAAAAACTATCTGCCACTTCTGAGGATGGAGATTTGCTGTTCAAAGATGTGAACATCAACTTGGCCAAAGGTGATAAAGTAGCCATCCTTTCCAAAGATTCGCGAGCCACCACAGCTTTTTACGATATTATTGCCGATAAGATCAAGCCCGATAGCGGCAAATTCCAATGGGGGGTGACCACTACGCAATCCTATTTGCCCGCGGACAACTCATCCTATTTCCAAGAAGATATCAACCTTGTAGATTGGCTGCGCCAGTGGGCCAAGACCGAAGAGGAAAGGGAAGAGGTTTACATTAGAGGATTTTTGGGCAAGATGCTTTTTAGCGGAGAAGAAGCCCTGAAAAAATGTACTGTGCTTTCCGGTGGGGAAAAAGTACGTTGTATGCTCAGCCGAATGATGATGCTCCGTGCCAACGTTCTTATGTTGGACGAACCCACAAACCACTTGGATTTGGAAAGTATTACCGCTTTCAACAATTCATTAAAAAACTTTAAGGGCACCATCTTGCTCACGACCCATGACCACGAGTTTGTAAATACAGTGGCAAACAGGATCATTGAGTTGACACCAAATGGAGCCATTGACCGTTACTTGACGTTTGACGATTATATGTCTGACAAGTCCATAAAAGAACAGCGCGAAAAAATGTACGCTGTAACTGCTTAAGCGTTAAAGTATTTGCTTTTCCAAATAGCTGGGTTAAAATTTTTGCCCAAGGCAAATCCGTAGAAAATAACTATGGATGCTATGCATTTGAACATAAAAAAGTAAATGATCCAAAACTCTGCCGTGGTATTTTTTTTGGAGAACAATCCTTCGGGAACCATAAGTGTAACCAAGTAACTGATCAAAAGAACCACAACGACCAGATTGGCAATATTTTTAAAGGGCCATGCGAATAACTTTCGAAGCGGATGTAGGTCGTTGCCCCATTTGTGGACCAAATAGTAATAGTCATTTCCGATAGGGGCGAAGAGAAGCGGATCGTCTTTATCTTCCAGCTTGAACAATTTGGAAGGGGCCATAATTCTGAAGCCTTCGAGCTTGGTATTATGGGCAGCCTCCAGTTGTTTGATTTTGGAAATGGCTTCTTGTGGAATCTCACCTTTAAAATAAGAACTGTTCAAAAAGCGTAGTCGGTAATCAATGCAAATTTCTTTGATTTGATCAATATGAAAGATTTTTTCAGTTTCCAATTGGTCAAAATCAAAATCATTGGCGCTAACATTGCTTTTTGAGCCCAATTGATGAGCAATTTGCTCTTCTTTCTTGGAATCTTCGCTCAAAATTTGCTGGACTTCGGCCAGAATATGTCCGCTATCCCATTTCTTATCTCTCCTGTTTTGAAGTTTGTGCTCTATGTTTATTCCTTTCAAAATCGTGCAGTTTTTTTAGTAATACACTCAAATTTAAGGAATTGAATTTTCGATCCTGACATTTGTCAGAAAAACACAATGTTAAGTTTGTGTTAAATGGATTTTAGGGGTGAAAAATGTGGATAATATCATTAAAAAAGATGTATCTTATCGAAGTTTTTGGTAGTTAATCGTATAATCATACTAAGAAAACAAGCCTAAAATTCGAACAACTTTATGAATACCCCCGTAACCAAATTTTTGCTTGGCCTTTGCTTTGCTTTTTCTATTTATACGACTACTGCCCAAAATACATCCAACGCATTATCATACGCGAGTAAGCTGGACAATCATAAAATTCTATTGAGTGCGGTAAATGCAACGGAATTGGGTGCTTTACTTCAAAAATCAGGGCCTTTTACCATTTTTGCTCCTTCTGATGCCGCCTTTGAGAAATTTTCGAACAATAAAATAGCTGAATTGATCAAATCGGAAGATAAAAAAGCCTTGAAATCTTTGTTGTCTTACCATATTGTTGCCGGGCAACTTACCGCTTCCCGTATGTTGCGAGCCATTGGAAGAGGTAATGGAATGGCCAGTTTTACAACCGTTCAGGGCAAAAAATTAACGGCACACTTGGATGGATACGATATTGTGCTTACCGACCCCATTGGCAATACCGCAAGAATTACGGCGGCCGACCTTAATCTGGAAAATGAAGGTGTGGTTCACGAAATAGACAGTGTTATCCTACCTGCACAGATGTAATTAGCGAAGTTCCGCCCCCAATTCCTTTTGGTATTGCGACAATAGTTTACCCATTATCTTTTCGATCTGCTTGTCTGTCAAAGTCTTTTTCTCATCCATTAGGGTAAAGCTCACCGCATAGGATTTTTTCCCTTCAGGAAGATTTTTGCCGGTGTACACATCGAACAGGTTTACTTTTTTAAGCAGTTTTTTTTCTGTGTTCCAAGCAATATCGTATACCTTTTGGAAAGAAACGGAATCGTCCAATAACAAAGCAAAGTCCCTTGTTACCTCTGGGAACTTAGGGATTTCCTTGAAAGCTATATTTTGGGTGCTGATACATTCCAGGATGGCATCCCAGTCCAAATCGGCATAAAATACTTCTTGCTTAATGTCGAATCGCTTTAGAGCTGCCTTTCCGACCAGTCCTAAAGACACCAAAACCTTGTCGTTTTTCACATAGGAAACTCCCTCTGCAAAATCCGAATCCGTAAGTGGTTTTGTGTCAATGTCCCTTATGCCCAAACGCTCAAAAACATTCTCTACAATACCTTTTAAATAGAAAAAATCAGATCTTTTTGAGGCAACGGCCCAACTACTTTGTGTGCGTTCCCCAGAAATGAAAATGGCCAAGTGCTGCTTTTCTTGATGGTTACCGTCCACTTTGTGGTAGGTTTTACCAAACTCGAACAGTTTAAGGTCTGTTTTTTGTCTATTGTGGTTGTAGCTAACCGTTTGTAGGCCGGAATGTAGCATGGAAGTTCTTAAAACCGATAAATCGGAGCTCAGCGGATTCAACATCTGTACGGCGCTTTCATCTTCTGAAGCAATATCGGACGAGACCAGGCTATTGGTCATAATCTCAAAGAACCCTTTCGCGGCCAATGTATCTCCGATCACATCTTGAATCCTGTAGTTTTCAAAACGTGATGATTTGGCAATGGAGGCGTTCAGTTTTTCCTTAAAATCAATATTGTTGTAACCATAAACCCTTAAAATCTCCTCGATCACATCAACCTCTCTGGTAACATCTACCCTGTATGTTGGTATGGTAAGGCCCAGTCCGGACTCCGTAACGTTGTTGATTCGTATTTCCAATGCGGAAAGTATGGATTTTATGGTATCCTGCGGAATTTCCTGTCCAATCAAAGAGTTGATTTTGTTGAAGGTCAAGAATACCTGTCTCTCCTGTGGCTTTTTGGGAAATAAATCGGCAATTTCGGAAGTAATATATCCGCCTGCGATTTCCCTAATCAAAAGAGCAGCCCTTTTTAGGGCATATTTGGTCATGTTGATGTCGATACCCCTTTCGAACCTAAAGGAAGCATCAGTATTCAATCCATGTCTTTTTGCTGTTTTTCTTATGGAAACTGGGTCAAAATAGGCACTTTCCAAAAAGATAGAAGTAGTGTGCTCGGTAACTCCGGAGTGAAGCCCCCCAAAAACACCGGCAATACACATAGGGCTGCCTGAGTCGCAGATCATCAGGTCATCTTCGTGCAGTTCGCGCTCCACTTCGTCCAAGGTGGTAAACTTGGTTCCGGCCGGCAAAGTTTTGACCTCAACTTTGCTTCCTTTTATTTTGGATGCATCAAAAGCGTGCAAAGGTTGACCCAATTCGTGAAGTACGTAGTTGGTAACATCCACAACATTGTTGATCGGGGCCAATCCAATCGCCTTCAATCTGTTTTTTAACCAATCTGGAGAGTCTTGAACTACAAGATTACTGATCGTAACCCCGCAATATCTTGGGGCAAGGTCACTTTCCAGAACCTCTACATCGACTTTTAACGATCGATTGTCAATAGAAAAATTACTAACCGAAGGTGTTACCAACTCCTTTTGAATCTCTTTTTGCTCCAATCCTGCCTTAAGGTCGCGAGCCACACCAAAATGGCTCATGGCATCGGACCTGTTGGGGGTGAGTCCTATCTCAAAAACTTCATCGTTTTCAATTTCAAAAACTTTGGAGCAAGGCGTACCGGGAACCAGCTCTTCGTTTAGTACCATAATTCCATCATGGCTTTCTCCAAGGCCTATTTCGTCTTCGGCACAGATCATGCCTTGGCTCACCTCGCCACGAATTTTCCCTTTTTTTATTACCCAAGCCTCTCCCTCTTTGGTGTAGAGCGTAGTGCCAACGGTAGCTACGGGCACTTTTTGTCCCGCCGTAACATTGGGTGCTCCACAAACAATTTGTAGCGGGGCTTCTTGGCCAACATCAACAGTAGTTAATTTTAATCTGTCCGCATTTGGGTGTTTTTCACATGTGAGCACATGTCCTACGACAATGCCCTTTAAACCACCCTTAACTGATTCAAATTGTGATATGCCCTCAACCTCTAGGCCTAAATCCGTTAAAAGTTCGCCTGTTTTTTGAGCATCCCAATCAATTTGCAAAAATTGCTTCAACCAGTTGTAAGAAATCTTCATACCCCATTTTTAGAGGGCACAAATATATAACAATAGGGGAACAGATTCAACGATAATAATGACCTTAAGCCGCAAGCAATGATTTGTTTTAAAATGTATTTCCTACATTTAGGTAAAATCTTTCACTTTATGAATAAGATAGGGTTGGCGATAGTAGGCCTTGTAGTTATATTGACCTCATGCGTAAATGCTGAAAAAAATAAATTGAATGTGGGCGATTGGCTGGGAAAAATTGAAGTTTCAGAGTCGCAACAGTTGCCTTTTGAATTTACACTTTCACAAAATGTAGATGGCGGATATGAGATGAAAGTATTCAATGCGGAAGAAGTTATCACTATTGATGAGTTTACCTTTAACGGGGATTCCATCGATATCCGTATGCCTATTTTTGAGGGGCATATTTCGGGTACTTATTCTGCAAATGAGATAACCGGTGAGTTTATTGAAGAGAGTAAAGGGCGAAAGGTCCCTTTTAGGGCCACTTATGGTACTCAGGATCGTTTTGAGGCAGAAAAGGATGCAGCGGTTAATATTTCGGGCATTTGGGAAACTTATTTTAAGGTAAATACTGAAGATGAGTATCCTGCAAAAGGTATTTTTATGCAGAACGGAAACAAGGTTAAAGGAACTTTTAGGACCAAAACAGGGGATTACCGCTATTTGGACGGCGTTGTTACCGGGGACAGTATGAAATTATCCGCTTTTGATGGTTCGCACGTGTTTTTATTTTTGGCCCAAGTGACCGATAGTACTTTGGATGGTAAATTTTATTCGGGCAAACATGCTGTCCAAGAATTTATGGGAGCTAGAAATGAAGCTTTTGAACTTCCAGATTCCGACGACCTCACTTATTTGCGTGAAGGGTATGAGAAGTTCGATTTTTCCTTTCCAAATTCAGACGGAGAGATTGTGAATTTGGACGACCCTATGTTCGATGACAAGGTTGTGCTGGTCCAAATTATGGGAACCTGGTGCACCAATTGTTTGGACGAAACACGGTTTTATGTGGATTTTATCAAAAACAATCCGGATTTGGATTTGCAATTTGTGGGATTGGCGTTCGAATACGCAAAAACCCAGGAGAAAGCCTTTGAGGGCATAAAAAGACTCAAGGAAAGAGAGGAGGTGCCTTATCCAATCCTTTTGGCACAATACGGAACATCTAACAAGCAAAAGGCCAACGAAAAACTGCCGATGCTGAACCATATCCTTTCTTATCCTACTACAATTTATATTGATAAAACCGGGGAAGTCCGCAAAATACACACGGGCTTTAATGGGCCGGCAACGGGTGATAAGTTTGTCGAATTTAAAAAGGAGTTCAATAAAGTAATCAAAGTGTTGACCTCTGAAGCGCCTGAAACTGAGAGCTAGTCAAATAGTGTGGACTGCCACTGCGTTATTCGGTTATTTTGTTGTAAGAAGCCGGAGGTCGGAAGCTTGATGTCCGAAGCACGATGTCTTGACTCTTGAACTTGATACTTGGGTTTGAACTTTTTTGTGCAATTTGAATCCAACCCTTTACCATTCATTTTTCTATCAAACTAGAGATTTTTCACTATCCCCTTCGATTGCGCTCAGGATGACAGTTCGAAATGACACAAAGCTTATTCGCGAAAATCAGTGAAATTAGTGTCAGAGGTTACAGAAGATGCTAGGCCTTTAGAGTTAGAGCTTCAGTTAATGAGTTATTCGGTTACCGCTACGCCTATTATTTTGTTGTCGGAAGTTTTGAGCTTGAGCTTGCACTTGAGAAAGTCAGAAGTCGGAAGCACGAAGTCGGGAGTCTGGAGTTTTGTTGTTTGTTGTTTGGTGTTTGGAATTTGGAATTTGGAATTGGGCACTTGTTATTTGCGTTTGCTCTTGAACTTGACACTTGAGCTTGCGCTTGATAAGGACATTAAATAATCGTGGACTTGCCCAAATCGATGTTCTCATCATTCATAAGGGTATCATCTTCAATATCCACAATATTATGGGCAATAAAGTCCCCAACTTGATTGGTTCCGTATTGACTGTTTTCCCTTAAATCGGGAGTAACGATTCCTTTCTTCAAAGACTTATCCACCGCCTTTTTTACCGCCCAAGCCTCTTCGTTCAGTCCAAAATGCTCCAACAGCATAGCCGCGGAAAGTATAGAGGCAATCGGGTTGGCAATATCTTTACCTTTGGCCTGTGGATAAGAACCGTGAATAGGTTCGAACAACGCATTTTCCTCACCAACAGAAGCTGAAGCCAACAATCCGATAGAACCACCAATAACGCTACCTTCATCAGAAATAATGTCCCCGAACATATTCTCCGTTAAAATAACATCAAACTGTTTGGGGTTGAGTATGATCTGCATGGCAGCATTGTCCACGAACAAAAAATCCAACGCCACTTCCGGATAACTTTCACCGATTCGTGTAACAACTTTGCGCCAAAGCCTTGAAGATTCCAAAACATTGGCCTTATCTACCAAAGTAAGCTTCTTTTTACGACCCTTTGCGGCCTTAAAAGCCAAATGGGCAATACGGCTTATTTCTTCTTCGGAGTATTCACAAAGGTCAGAGGCTTTTGTGCCTTCTTCATTCAATTTTTTCTCCCCAAAATAGATTCCTCCGGTGAGTTCACGGTAGATTACAAAATCAGTTCCATTGATCACTTTCTTTTTTAGAGGGGATTTATCCAACAAAGTTGGATGCGAAAGTATAGGTCTAATGTTGGCAAACAGCCCAAGTGCTTTGCGCAATTGAAGTAAACCTTGTTCGGGCCTAACTTTTGCATCGGGGTCGTTATCGTATTTTGGGTCACCAATAGCGCCAAAAAGCACGGCATCCGACTCTTGACATAATTTTAAGGTAGTATCGGGCAGTGGAGTCCCATTTTTGTCTATAGCAATGGCACCAATAGGAGCTTCTTTAAAAATAAAATGGTGATTAAAGGTCTCTTCAACGGCATTTAGGCATTTTACCGACTGGGCCAACACTTCGGGTCCAACACCATCTCCAGCTAGCAATGCGATTTTCAATATCATATGACAGTTACCATGATTTAAGCCAAGCTCTTCATTCCGATATTGCTGGTTTCAACAATCTCGTGGATGTCCTCATCCAAAATTTCTTTTTTAACGTCGGCGTACTTCAAAAAGTTTTGGTATACCGTATCCAATTGAAGTTTTGTGAGTTCGTAACCTACATTTTTGGCACGGTAAGCCAATGCTGCGCGTCCACTTCTTGCAGTCAATACAATGGAAGATTCGCTGACCCCAACATCTTTAGGATCAATGATCTCGTAGGTTTCCCGGCGTTTGATCACCCCATCTTGGTGAATACCGGAACTGTGTGCAAATGCATTGGAGCCCACAATTGCTTTGTTGGGCTGTACGGGCATGCCCATTTTTTGAGAAACCATGGTACTGGTGTCCCAAAGTAGTTTGCTGTTGATGTTGGTATCCAAATTCAAGTGCGGATGTTGTCTCATTATCATTACAACCTCCTCCAAAGAAGTGTTCCCAGCTCTTTCGCCTATACCATTGATAGTACATTCAATTTGTCGTGCTCCGTTGATTACGCCTGCAATTGAATTTGCTGTGGCCAAACCAAGATCGTTATGGCAGTGACAGGAAAGAATGGCTTTATCAATGCCTGTTACGTTTTCTTTCAAGTATTTCATTTTGGCACCATACTCTTCTGGAAGGCAATATCCTGTAGTATCGGGAATGTTAAGTACGGTTGCTCCGGCTTTAATTACCGCTTCGCAGATTCTCGCTAAAAACTCATTGTCGGTACGGCCGGCATCCTCTGCATAGAACTCAACATCCTCTACAAAGGTTTTGGCATAAGCCACGGCATCAACGGCACGCTCAATAATTTTATCTTGGGTTGAGTTGAATTTATATTTGATATGCGACTCGGAAGTTCCGATTCCCGTGTGTATTCTAGGTCTTTTGGCATCTTTGATGGCTTCGGAGGCTACTTCGATGTCTTTTTTTACGGCACGGGTCAATCCGCAGACCGTTGCATTTTTGACCAATTTGGCAATTTCGTTCACCGATTTGAAATCACCGGGACTGGATATGGGAAACCCTGCTTCGATCACATCAACTCCGAGTTCATCCAATCGTTCGGCAATGATTAATTTTTGCTTGGTATCCAGTTTGCAACCTGGTACCTGTTCCCCATCCCTTAGTGTTGTGTCAAAAATTTCTACCTTATCTTTACCCATTATCTCAACCTGTTTTTTACTATGGCTAACGAAAGTAGTAAAGGAAGGCTGAAGACGAAAAACAGCTGGGAGCATGTTACAACGTTAAACTGCTTTTGGTGTGGTTTAAATAACTGAAAAACAATAGTTTAAACAATATTTTTTACGATGACAAATGCCCACAAGGACGCTTTGTTTGTACTGATAAAATCGCTTTCCAAATCAGAAAAGCGGCAATTTAAACTCTATGTTGGCCGATTGGGGGTCAATACGGACGCTAAATTTTTGGCGCTGTTTAATTTATTGGATAAGATGCGGAAGTACGATGAGCGTCAAATTTTGGACAGTGGCATTGTCAAAAAATCACAGCTTTCCAATCTAAAGGCACATTTATACAAGCAAGTTTTGGTGAGTTTACGCTTGAATCCCGTGAACCAAAATGTCCGGATTCAAATTAGGGAACAACTGGATTTTGCCACCATCCTTTATCAAAAGGGACTTTACAAACAAAGCTTGAAGATTTTGGAGAAGGCGAAAAGCTTCGCCATTGAGAATGAAGAAAAGAATGTGGCGTATGAAATCGTGGAACTGGAAAAGGTGATTGAAACCCAATACATTACCCGAAGTATTCCGGATAGGGCGGATGAACTTGCGGTTGAAGCCAAAGAACTTTCTGCACTAAACGTAATGACAAGCAAGCTTTCCAATCTTTCGTTGCAGCTGTATGGAATGATGTTGAAAGTGGGATATGTGAGAAGTGATGAGGATCTTCAAAAAGTAAAGAGTTATTTTGACGAGCATTTGCCCAAATATGATATTGAAAAGTTGGGTTTCCGTGAAAAATTATGGCTGTACAAAGCACATCTATGGTACAGTCTGTTGATTCAGGACTTTTTGTCAGCCTATAAATACGCCAGTAAATGGGTGGACCTTTTCTACGAAAACAAACATATGATTCCGCTGAACCCTGTGTTCTTTTTAAAGGGCAATCATTACTTGTTGGAGTCGCTTTTCTTTGTAAAATACGCATCGCAGTTTAGGGAAACCTTGGAGCGATTGGAGGATCAGGTGCAAGACCCTAAGTTTCCCAAAAATGACAACATAAGCTCATTGGCCTTTCTGTATATCAACACAAACAAATTGAACCTTCACTTTTTGGAGGGAACTTTTGACAAGGGCATTTATTTGGTGAATATTATCGAGTACGGCATTAAAAAACACCGACAACAAATAGATGAACATCATGTAATGTTGCTCTATTATAAAATTGCTTGTCTATATTTTGGTAACGGTGACAACAAAAATTGTATCGCTTACCTCAAAAAAATTATTTCCAACAAAAAATTAAAGATGCGCGAGGATTTAATGTGTTTTGCAAGGGTGTTGAGCCTTGTGGCACATTATGAAGCGGGAATGGATTATCATTTGGAAGTACAGCTTAAGAGCACGTACAAGTTCTTGCTGAAAATGAACGATTTGCACGAGGTTCAGAAAGAAATGATTAAGTTTCTAAGAAACCTTGGAAACATTTACCCTACCGATTTAAAAGGGGAGTTCCAAAAGTTGTACAATGAGTTAAAGAAATACGAGAACCATCCTTACGAGAAAAGGGCATTCTTGTATTTGGATATTCTTTCGTGGTTGGAAAGCCACTTGCAGAACAAGCCCGTAGGACAGATAATCAGGGAAAAAGCCTTGACAATTACTCGCTAGCACAGGCGCTCCAGACGGGGTCTTCAGGTGGAGGCGCCAAAAATGACATGGGTTCTTTTTGCACGGGGTGTACAATTTCCAAACTTCTAGCATGTAGGTGGATGCCGCCATCCTTGTTACTGCGGTCGGCACCGTATTTTAAATCCCCTTTAATGGTACAACCTATGGCTGCCAATTGCGCCCTAATTTGATGGTGCCTGCCCGTTTTCAAATCAATTTCCAGCAAGAAATAATTATCCAGTTTTTTTATGATTTTGTAGTCCAGCTCGGCCTTTTTGCTATTCGGAACCTCTTTGTTGTGTGCATAGGACTTGTTTTGCTTTGGGTTGCGCACCAACCAATGAACTAAAGTTCCGCTTTCCTGTGGAGGTGCATTTTTAACGACCGCCCAATACATTTTTTTGGTTTCCCCTTGGGCAAACATTTTGTTGAGTCGGGGCAGGGCTTTGGATGTTTTGGCGAAAAGCACAATTCCTGATGTAGGACGGTCCAATCGATGCACTACACCCAAATACACATTTCCAGGCTTGTTGTATTTCTCTTTAAGATATTGTTTTACCACTTCGCTGAGGGGATCGTCGCCTGTTTTATCTCCTTGAACAATATCGCCTACGCGTTTATTGACCACAATTAAGTGGTTGTCCTCATAGAGTACTTGAAGATTCGATGGATTTGAATGTAGGGAATTGGTAATTGACAATTGATTATTGTTAATTAATACGATTCTTCGTCATTGGGGAAATCTTGACTTTTCACATCATCCACATATTGGGAAACGGCTTTGCTCATTTCATCGTACAGATTCAAATATCTTCTCAAGAACCTGGGGTGGAACTCGTGGGTCATCCCCAACATATCGTGGACCACCAGCACCTGTCCGTCCACATGGTTTCCTGCACCGATTCCAATAATGGGAATGGAAACGCTTTCTGCTACCTCTTTGGCCAATTTTGCTGGAATTTTTTCCAAAACAATGGCAAAACAGCCCAATTCTTCCAATAATTTGGCATCAGACTTTAGTTTTTCGGCCTCTTCTTCTTCTTTTGCACGAACCGTATAGGTGCCAAATTTATAGATGGATTGCGGGGTAAGCCCCAAGTGGCCCATCACAGGAATTCCCGCCTCCAAAATTCGGCTGATGGATATTTTAATTTCCTCCCCACCTTCAACTTTTACAGCATGTGCGCCACTTTCTTTCATAATTCGGATGGCGGAGCGCAAAGCTTCCTTAGAGTCACCTTGGTAGCTCCCAAAGGGAATGTCCACCACAACTAAAGCCCTTTTTGCGGCCCTGACTACGGAGGTGGCGTGGTAAATCATTTGATCTAGGGTGATGGGCAAAGTGGTTTCGTGTCCTGCCATTACGTTACTGGCGGAATCTCCCACCAAAATGGCATCCACATTGGCACCATCCACAATTTTGGCCATGGAATAATCGTAAGAGGTGAGCATACTGATTTTCTCACCGGTCTTTTTCATTTCCACCAACGATTTTACCGTTACCCTTTTATATTCTTTTTTAGCTGTAGACATCGTAATTTTATTTGATGGCTAAAAGTAAGCAGATTTGTTTAATTTAGGCTTCAATCAAAAAACTAATACCATGAGAAAACTGTTAAGTTGCGTAGTATTTTTTGCTTTGGGTGTGTTTGGATATGCTCAAGGCCCAAATCCTTCAAATGAAGAAGCCAAAGAACAAGTTAAACAGGTGGTCGAAACTTTTTTTGAAGGTTTCCACAAGCAAGATTCAACCATCATAAAAAGTACCGTGGCCAACGAAATCGTGCTTCAAACCACGGGAAGAAACCCCGAAGGCAAGACACTTTTTAAGACGGAAGAGTTTTCAAAATTTTTAAAATCAATTGTTGGCATACCTGAAACCACCAAGTTTGAGGAAAAACTTACTTCTTTCTCCATTCAGGTGGACAGAACTATGGCCAATGCCTGGGTAGGATACGAATTTTGGTTGAACGGGGAGTTCAGTCACTGTGGCATTAATTCCTTTCAGCTCATCAATTTTGATGGAGAATGGAAAATCATCTACCTGATCGATACCAGGGGCAAGGAAGGTTGTATGGATTAACAATCACTCAAAAATACGCCTACGGCAAGTCCTCCTTCAGAGGTTTCTTTGTATTTGGAGCTCATGTCCTTTGCGGTTTCCCACATGGTGTTTACCACTTTGTCCAACGGTACCTTTACTTCACTTGGGTCGGTATCCAATGCCAGTTCTGCCGCGTTTATGGCTTTAATGGCCCCCATGGCGTTACGTTCTATGCAGGGTACTTGAACCAAACCACCGATAGGGTCACAAGTCAAACCTAAGTGATGCTCCATGGCAATTTCGGCAGCAATCAATACTTGTTCGGGAGAACCACCCATAAGTTCGGTGAGCCCCGCAGCGGCCATGGCCGATGACACACCGATTTCCGCTTGGCAGCCACCCATGGCCGCGGAAATGGTAGCTCCTTTTTTAAAGATGCTTCCCACTTCGCTGGCAACCAACAAAAATTGTTTTACATCATCAAAATTGGCATCGTGGTTTTCAATGACCATATAATACATTAAAACTGCGGGGATAACCCCTGCGCTACCGTTGGTTGGAGCAGTAACCACTCGACCCAAGGAAGCATTCACTTCATTAACGCTGAGTGCAAAACAGCTTACCCATTTAATGATTTGTCGGAATTTAACTTCAGTATCCCGGATGCTCTCCAACCATTC
Organism: Allomuricauda sp.; assembly: GCF_013911645.1. Classification (GTDB taxonomy): domain Bacteria; phylum Bacteroidota; class Bacteroidia; order Flavobacteriales; family Flavobacteriaceae; genus Flagellimonas. Next base: position 628,783 of record NZ_JACESV010000001.1, on the reverse strand, counting down.
CTGCGGATTGGAGTAGGGGACGTCCCCTTTAAGTTTTTGATGCATTTCAAAAGCCCGCCGCTTTACGTTTAAACCGCCCGGTAGTTTACCTTCGGTGTGGCAGCCAACGTACATGCATTCCAGCATGGTCTTCCAAATGCGGGCAATACCTTCATCAATTTGAGCTTCGGTTCGCAGCGACAGCTCGTTTTCCATCACAATTTGAGAGATGGACTTGTTTTGGGCATTACAGTGTTGAAGTAGTTCATTTCCAGTTCTTACAGGGTGTGGAAATGTTTTAAAGGTCTCTTTGTTTTCTTTGGCATGAACGAGTTCTTCTTTAACCACAAATCCACCACCAATGGAGTAGTAGGTTTCGGAGATTGTTTCTCCGTTGGTCAGTTCGGCTTCAAACCGCATACCGTTGGCATGAAAAGGAAGGAACTCTTTCTTGAACACAATGTCATTCATAAAACTGAACGGAATCTCTCGCTTTCCACCAAAATTGAGTTTGTTTTCGACCTTGACGCCGTCTATTCTTCCTGAAATACTGTCAATGTCAACAGTTTCAGGGTCAGTGCCCAACAATCCCATTACCACTGCAATATCGGTGGCGTGTCCTTTTCCCGTGAGGCAAAGCGACCCGTACAAATACGCCTTAATGGATTGGACATCATCAAAAACCGCTTGTTCCTCAAGCTCAGCTATCCAACGTTCGGCGGCACGCCAAGGGCCCAAGGTGTGGGAGCTGGAAGGCCCAACACCGATCTTAAGCATATCAAACAAACTTATGCACTCCATAAACTCAATTTACAGTCTCAAATATAGGAAGCTAAACGGGATATAATGCGAATATTTATATATCCAAATAGTTTTTTCAAAATTGATTAGAATACCTGCAATTTTTACTGAGATTTTGAAAGGTTTTGATGATTGTATGACAGCTTGTCATATTCTTGGTCGTGGCATAATCATTGACATTTTAAGAGCGAAACGAAAACGAATTTTTAAACAGATATAACTTTAGATACGATGAGCAAGATTATAGGTATAGACTTAGGTACGACCAACTCCTGCGTCTCTGTAATGGAAGGTAACGAACCTGTGGTAATTCCAAATGCCGAGGGTAAACGTACCACTCCATCGATGATTGCATTTGTTGAAGGTGGGGAAATCAAGGTCGGCGACCCTGCAAAAAGACAAGCCGTGACCAACCCTCACAAAACAATTTATTCCATTAAGCGATTTATGGGTAACAAGTACTCGGAATCCAGCAAGGAAGCCAAAAGGGTTCCTTACAAAGTGGTAAAGGGAGACAACGACACTCCTAGAGTGGATGTTGACGGACGTATGTACACACCCCAAGAACTTTCAGCGATGATTCTTCAGAAAATGAAGAAGACTGCTGAGGATTATTTGGGACAAGATGTAACCAGAGCGGTAATTACAGTTCCAGCATATTTTAACGATTCACAAAGACAGGCCACCAAAGAAGCTGGTGAAATTGCAGGTCTAACCGTGGAACGTATCATTAACGAGCCAACAGCCGCATCTTTGGCATATGGACTCGATAAAAAAGATACCGAGCAAAAAATAGTGGTGTTTGACTTTGGTGGCGGTACACACGATGTTTCCATTCTTGAATTGGGTGACGGTGTGTTTGAAGTATTGGCCACAGATGGTGATACCCATTTAGGTGGTGACGATGTTGACCAAAAAATTATTGATTGGTTGGCCGAAGAGTTCAAGAAAGATGAAGATATGGACCTTCGTGAAGACCCAATGGCGCTCCAGCGTTTAAGGGAAGCTGCAGAAAAGGCCAAAATCGAGTTGTCTTCTTCTGGACAGACAGAAATCAATTTGCCTTACGTAACAGCAACGTCTTCAGGACCAAAACACTTGGTAAGGACATTGTCACGCTCCAAATTTGAGCAATTGATTGCCGATTTGGTAAAAAGAACAATCGAGCCTTGTGAAAAGGCATTGAAGTCTGCAGGACTTTCCAAAAGCGATATCGACGAGATTATCTTGGTAGGTGGTTCTACCCGTATCCCTGCGGTACAGGAAGCCGTTGAGAAATTCTTCGGCAAAAAACCATCCAAAGGAGTAAACCCAGATGAGGTTGTGGCCATTGGTGCCGCTATTCAGGGTGGTGTATTGACTGGAGATGTAAAAGACGTGCTCTTGTTGGATGTTACCCCACTTTCTTTGGGTATCGAAACTATGGGAAGCGTGTTCACTAAATTGATTGAGGCGAACACCACCATCCCAACCAAGAAATCACAGGTGTTCTCCACTGCGGCTGACAATCAACCATCGGTTGAAATTCATGTGTTGCAAGGGGAAAGACCTATGGCAGCGGATAACAAGACCATTGGTAGGTTCCACTTAGACGGTATTCCACCAGCACCAAGAGGTACGCCTCAAATTGAAGTAACCTTCGATATTGATGCCAACGGTATCATCAAGGTTTCTGCGACTGATAAAGCCACTGGCAAATCGCAAGACATCCGAATCGAGGCATCTTCTGGATTGACGGAAGAAGAAATCGAAAAGATGAAAGCGGAAGCTGAGGCCAATGCCGAGGCGGATAAGAAAGCCAAGGAAACTGCTGATAAGTTGAACGAGGCCGACGCCATGATCTTCCAAACTGAAAAGCAATTGAGCGAGTTCGGCGATAAATTGTCCGACGACAAGAAAAAGCCGATTGAAGATGCTTTGGAAGAGTTGAAGAAGGCTTTTGAAGGCAAAGACCTAGCGGTTATTGAGCCTGCTTTGGAAAAAATCAACGAAGCTTGGAAAGTAGCTTCCGAAGAAATGTACAAAGCACAAGCTGAAGCACAAGGCGGCGCTGCAGGAGCAGGAGCTGCTGGAGGAGACGCAACCGGTGGCGATAGCGCTGGAAAGGGAGCCTCTGAAGGAGACAACGTGGAAGACGTAGACTTCGAAGAAGTCAAGTAGCTCGTCCAGAGCGAAGTCGAAGGATAGACTTCGAAGAAGTGAAATAAGCTTACATAATTTATATAAATAGAAAAACCCTGACGATTTCGTCAGGGTTTTTTGTTTGTCGAAGTTTCCGGTTTAAGCCGCATTCAATTGCTGCATCTCCATCTCTTTGAGCTTGCGCAAAGCTTCGGATTTTGAATTCACGTTCAGCTTTACATAAATGTTCTGAATGTGGAAGTTGACTGCGCTGGGAGTCACAAAAAGCTTGTCAGCAATCATTTTATAGGTAAACCCTTGGGTAAGGAGTTCAATGATTTCGTTTTCCTTTTTCGAGAACACCTCAAAAGACTTTGTTTGGAAAGAACCGATGATTTTTTTGGCTACATCCAGTTCCAAAGCAATGCCGTGTTGGTTAAGCGTGTCCAAAGCATTGAACAATCTGTCTTTGGTCATTGGTTTAATCAGGTAGCCGCTAGCTCCTTTTTTAAAGGCTTCTTTAATGAGTTTGAAGTCGTTTTTTTGGCTCATAACCAATACCTTTAGGTCTTTGTTTTTACGATAAAAGTACTCAAGACCGTCAATGCCCGAAATTCCATTGAGCATGGCCTCGCAGATGATAATATCCGGATGGGAACGTCCAAAATTGGACAACAAGCCTTGAACCGAACTGAAAGTGCCGAGAAGTTCGTAAATTTCGTTTTCCTCAAAATACTGCTTGTAAATGCCGCCGATAGCATCATCATTGTCGATAATGGCAATTTTTAATGGTTTTTTTTCCATGATAAGAAAGATTAGGGGGATTAATACTGTTACATAATGTATAGTAGGTTAAGTTTTAGGACACAATGTCCTGCTCCACATTATTGAAGTTGGGATAAACAAATGGAAAACCATTGCTTTGCGCCTTGGAGCAAAAACAATCACAGATCCATTCAAGTTTACTTCAAAAACGGGTGTAATCCCTAAAGGGATTGAGTGCTATAATTTGTGTTTAGTTGAGGTGTTGCCTCATCAAAAAAGTAAGGTAAAAAGAGGTTTTGGGACGCCTTTTTTTCGAGTGTTGTAGTTCTTGTTCATGACATAATAGATTTGGGATTGTATTATTTCAAGAGTTAAATTAGAATTTTTTAACAATCGAGAGTAATTTTTGTAGTTATTTTCGTTCAAATGCACTTCCTGAAAATTCGATTTGCTTGAAATTGAGAAGGGTAGGAGCTGCCTTTTAAATTCTAAATAATTGTATTTCAGCTTTTTGCATAAAAAAATAGGATGCCGTCCCATCAGCATCCTATTCTTGGTGTAAATCGGTCAGATTGAAATAATACAACCCGCTTTCTATGATAGTCTGTCAGTTTCCCCCTGTCTTTCTTATCATTGCCATGAGTGTTTCTAAGTTCGGCTATGAAACAACATCATAAGACACTTTTCAGGTTTTTTTGACCGATTCAATAAATAGTTGGTAATCAGTTATTATTCTTCGTCTTGAAAAGAAGTATCCACATATTCGTAAGTAGCTTCATTCATAACGGTTTGGAGTTCTGCATCGTTCTTGGCAACATCGTTATACTGATCCTGCTTCTTTGAACGTCCATAAGCAACAGTATATTGTGATATGGTGTTGTTGAATCCTCTGTTGGATACCACGAAGCCCATTTTTTTCTCTGGACTCAATTGAATGGCGTACTCATCGCTATTGCTGTTGATGTGTGCACCAAGGTTAACAGATGTGGTAAGCGTGTTCTGGACCACTTGAGAAGCATAAAGGTCCAATCCGCCATATCCACCTCTTCCTTCGGAGGCAAAGAACAATAGGGTTTCGTTGTATATGCTAGGGTAAAGCTCGTCTTCTTTGGTGTTTACCTTTGGTCCAAGATTTTTAGATACACCAAGGCTCCCATCTGCAGCGATATCGGCTACATAAATGTCGTATTTTCCAAAAGTTCCCTTCATGTTGGATGCAAAGAACAAGCGAGATCCATCGGCAGTAACTGTTGGGTGTTTGGCCGAATAATATTTTGGACATACATCCAATTTCGTAATATTGGTCCATTCGCCATTTACTTTCTCGGCACGGTAAACATGGTACACCAATTCTTTTTTGGAGAACACACCATAAAGGGGCTTTTCGTAAACACCCTTACTAAAGTATGCCGTTTTTCCGTCTTCGGTAATGGACATGTTTGGTTCGTATCCATCAATAGAGGAAACACTACCATTCATAGTGTCGTTGATTATTTTTTCATTAGCCTGTGCAAAAGTAGGTTGACTGGCTAGTATTGTTCCTGAAACAAGTAGACTGTAAATAATAGATCGTGTCATGATGTATAGATTTGGGGGTTAATACATTACAAAGGTCAAAAACAATTGGAGCGAATACTTATCAATTTTTCACAGGTTTTTACTTTTAACGACGAAAAAGTGTATTTCAACGAATATTTTTTCGACGTTTAACACATCTAAATCATTTAAAATGCGTTTGAACGTTCTTTTGTGTGTTTTAACGGGCTGATTTAATTATTGAAATAAAGGTCAATTTTGTCAGCATAAAGGTTTTGTATATGTATTTTGATGGTATCCACGATATTTTTTGCATTTTAAATCATACAAATTGAATTAACTTCGCTTTTTTTGATAAATACCTTCTATTATTTGGAAGCTATTTTCATAAACTTTTTAAAGTAACCCCAAACCTAGATAGTCCCTCCATTGAATATTACCATTGAAAATATCATCTTAATCGGTTCTGTACTCTTACTGATCAGTATTTTGGCTGGTAAAACGAGTTATCGTTTTGGTGTACCCACCCTTTTGTTGTTTTTGACCATAGGGATGCTTGCGGGGTCGGACGGTATAGGTGGTATTTATTTTGACAACCCAAGAATCGCACAGTTTATCGGCGTGGTCTCCCTAAACTTCATTCTTTTCTCAGGAGGGCTGGACACAAACTGGCAATCGGTAAAACCCGTACTTCGAGAAGGAATTGCACTTTCAACCCTAGGTGTACTGCTTACGGCGGTGGGTCTGGGGTACTTTGTTTATTTGGTTACCGACTTTGGCCTTTATGAAAGTTTGTTGTTAGGTGCCATTGTATCATCTACAGATGCTGCTGCGGTTTTTTCTATTTTAAGGGGTAAGAATCTGGCTTTAAAAAAGAACTTAAGGCCCACCCTGGAACTTGAGAGTGGAAGTAACGACCCCATGGCCTATGTACTTACCATTGCTTTTTTGACGCTTGTGCAGTTCCCCGAAAAAAACATTTTGTCCGTTTTGCCCATGTTTTTTATGCAAATGGCCATTGGCGGGGGTGCCGGTTTTCTTTTCGGAAAGCTGAGTAAGGTCATGATCAATAGAATCAAGCTGGATTTTGAGGGACTTTACCCCGTGCTTACCATAGCCCTAATGTTCATTACCTTTTCCGCAACGGATTTTATAGGAGGCAATGGTTTCTTGGCCATTTATATATGTTCGGTTTACTTGGGCAATCAAAATTTGATTCACAAGAAAACCATTATGCGAATGTTTGATGGCTTGGCTTGGTTAATGCAAATTGTACTTTTCCTAACATTGGGATTGTTGGTATTTCCCACTCAAATTGTTCCTTATATGGGAATAGGTTTGTTAATATCTTTAGTTCTGATTTTTGTCGCCCGTCCGTTGGCGGTTTTTATCTCCCTTATGCCATTTAGGATGAAGCTGAGGCGAAGGTTCTACATTTCCTGGGTAGGTTTGCGTGGAGCAGTACCCATTGTGTTTGCCACCTATCCGCTTTTGGCGGGGATAGAAAAGGCCAACATTATATTCAATATTGTGTTTTTTGTCTCTTTGACCTCGGTACTGATTCAAGGGAGCACGTTGTCCATTGTGGCAAAATGGTTGCATGTTGGGCTGCCCGAAAGTGCCAAGCCCCTTTCACCAACAGACGAACTGTTGTCCGAACATCCCAAAGCGATCATGAAGGAAATTACGATTGGGGAATCGTGCCCGGCCACGGGGGAAAAAATCGTAAACCTGAACTTTCCCAAAAAAGCGATTATTGCCATGATAGTGCGTGATGGCAATTACATTACCCCAAATGGGTTAACAGAGATAAAGGCAAACGATAAATTGGTGGTACTTACGGACAAACCAGAGATCTTGGAGAAAGTTTACGCATCACTCTCATTGTCCAAATCTGAAGCTTTGGATGGCATCGAGGATTGATTTTTTTTTCTTTGCACTGCATAGCATTTATAGTTTTTATTTTGAAGATCTATTAATTGTATTAAATTTGCAGCTTCAAAAAATGGGCAAGACCTCAGTTACATATCATTTTGTATTGCCAGTGGCGACTCCGCCCTAAAGCATCTCCCTTATTGGACATTATCGTCCAAAGCATTTCAGTATAATATTTTTTACCTCATACGGTTTTGACCGTTTGGTCTTGACCATCATCCACAATCATTATGAAACAATATTTAAAACTATTTGATTTTTCACAGAAAGTAAACTATAAGACCGAGGTGCTTTCAGGGCTTACCGTTGCCATAGCCTTGGTTCCCGAAGCTGTAGCCTTTGCCTTAATTGCAGGCTTGTCACCCTTGGTCGGGCTGTACGCCGCTTTTGTCATGGGATTGGTGACCTCTATTTTTGGTGGTAGGCCAGGGATGATCTCTGGGGCAACAGGTGCCGTTGCAGTAGTCATTGTTGCTTTGGCAAGTAGTCACGGAGTAGAATATGTGTTTGCCACAGTGGTACTGGCGGGTATCCTTCAAGTCCTTGCCGGGACTTTGAGGCTGGGTACGTTAATGCGATTGGTGCCATTACCTGTGGTATATGGTTTTGTAAATGGTCTGGCCATCATCATCTTCATGTCACAATTGGATCAGTTCAAGGATCCCTCAGGTAATTGGCTCACAGGCAATGCACTGTACATTATTTTGGGACTTGTGGTTTTGACCATGCTAATCATCTGGGGGCTGCCCAAGATCACGAAGGCATTCCCGGCATCCTTGGCCGCTATTTTGGTGGTTTTTGGTATTGTGGTCGCTTTTGGGATAGATACCAAGACGGTTGGGGACATTGCATCCATAAAAGGTGGATTCCCCCCGTTCCATATCCCTGAAATTCCCTTCACATTGGAAACCTTGACGCTTATTTTTCCCTATGCGGCCATTGTGGCCGGTGTTGGTTTGATAGAAAGTTTGCTGACCTTGGAACTCATCGACGAGATTACCGAGACCAGGGGACGTACCAACAAAGAAGCTGCTGCACAAGGGGTGGCGAATATCGCCTCTGGACTGTTCTCTGGAATGGGCGGATGTGCCATGTTGGGACAAAGTTTGATCAACATATCCAACGGTGCGCGTGCTCGACTATCCGGAATTGTTGCTTCAGTAGCACTGCTTATCTTTATCATGTTCGGCGCACCCTTGATAGAAAAATTGCCCATGGCCGCCTTGACCGGGCTAATGATAATGGTGGCCATCGGAACGTTTGAGTGGGTAAGCTTTAAAGTGCTCGATAAATACCCCAAATCGGATATCATCGTCATGGTCATCGTGATACTTGTAACGGTATTTTTGCACAACTTGGCACTTGCCGTTTTAATCGGGGTCGTGATATCTGCTTTGGTCTATGCCTGGGGCAACGCCAAGCGCATCCGTGCCAGAAAGCGAATCGACGAAAAGGGCATCAAGCATTACGAAATTTATGGACCCCTGTTCTTTGGTTCCATAAAAATGTTCAATGAAAAGTTCGACGTGCTCAACGACCCCAAGGAAATCATCATCGACTTTAGGGAAAGCCGTATTGTGGATATGTCCGCAATCGAGGCGGTGAACAAGCTTACCGAACGGTACCACAAGGTGGACAAAAAGGTATATATTACCAATCTATCGAGCGCGAGCCATAAGCTCTTGATCAAAGCAGACAAGATGATCAATGTCAATGTCTTGGAATAACCCGTGGGTGGATGTTATAAACAATAAGAGTGTGAACGATGCAGCTCTTAGGGAGGCCGAACGTCGCTAAAGAAAGCTGAAATTGGTACTGGGCAAGGTCAACAAAACGGATTTTGGCATTTGCCGTATATGCAGGCGGCCCTCTCCCGATGGCCGCCTTATGATTCGTTCTGAGAATGTACTCTGCGTAAAGTGAGCTGTATAAACTTACCCGATTTTTGTTCCATTTTTCGCTTTCCTTTCCGGTTGGATCAGCGTTACCTCCCCATTTTCGCCAACACCTCCTAAAACAAGACATTCACTCATTATGTTGGCAATTTGTTTAGGGGGAAAGTTGACCACGGCCACTACTTGTTTTCCTATAAGTTCGTCAGGGGTGTATAGCTTTGTGACCTGCGCAGAGGTTTTTCTTTTGCCGATGTCGCCAAAATCGATGATCATTTTATAGGCAGGATTTCTCGCTTCCTGAAAAATTTCAGCTTCAATAATGGTTCCTATTCGCATCTCTACTTTTGTAAAGTCACTCCAAGATAGATTGTAGGGTGTTTTCTTGTCCACTTTCAAATAATTTTATCCCAAAAGTAAAAACGACAGGGTCAAGAGTACTACAAATCAGTATAATTTTTATTGAGAGGAATATGCGAACGGTGCAGCCAAACCAAAATCACACAGCAAACAAAAGTAATCCATGCGAGAAGGAACAATGTGCCTCCATCGTTTTGGACAACCACCCCTAATTTTGTAAAATGCGAAAAAATGGCACCGCCCATAATACCAATACCCAACAACGCGCCCAGCCATGTGGTTTTAGGAACAAGAATAAGAATGGCCACTACAAGTTCCAATATGCCCAAGCCTATTCGTCCCCAAGGCTCTAGTCCCAATGTTTTAAAAATATAAACGGATTCGGGGGCTGCGGAAAACTTATAAAATAAGGTCTGTAATAAGATAACTGCAGGGATAATTCTCAAAATTGTAGTTGCTATGGACTTAATTGTCATAATATTATTGATTGGTTTATTTGATGAATTGGTCGTTGTTTTATCGTTTAAATAACCTTTATCTAAGAAGTATGGGGAAGTGAGGGGCAACTTTTAAAGGCAGGAATTAGAAATACTTTCTTTTAAAAAGTTAATTTTATCGGTATGAAATATTTGCTCAGAGCCTTAATATTGCTCGTATTTTTTTTGATGTCCTGCTCGCAGGAAGCATGGTTGACAGGCACTTTAAACATGACCGATGGAACCGATTGGAAGCCGATGGTGTATTTGGTTCAACCTGAAAAATTTAATGAACTCGCCCAAAGTTTTACAGCCAAAATCTTGGATTCGGCCAAAGTAAATGGCAAAGGCCAATTTCAATTTGTGAATTCGCCTGGATTTCAAGAACCAGTATTGCTGAAAGTCGTGGTCCAAAGAAAAAACGAAAAGTTTCCCAATAGGTTGATCAACCAAAACCCTGAAACAGATAATTATTTTCCATTGGTTTACGAACCCAATGCTAAAATTAAAATAGATGCAGCTATGGCTAGTTTTCAAAGTTCTTTTTCCTTGGAGCAGCCGTCCCAGGCAAATAAAGCCATGCTGCAATTAAGGGACAAGCGAATGGCCGCTTTTAAAAAGTATTTAAAAGGGAAAGCAAGCAAACATAACATTGATGACAATTTATTGGAGCGCGAAAAAAATCTCCGTTCTTATCAAGAAGAGTTAATCCATTTTTCGGATTCCACTGAAGAATTATTACCAGCTTTGATGGCCTTGCGGTGGGCAAGTCCCGAAGGGGATTATGAACGCATTGCTGAATCTGTTTATGCACAGGCCCAAAAATGGAATGTCATATTCCCTGAACATGATTGGGTAAGGGAACTTGTTTCCGTGACCGATAAAGGAGAGCTTCCCATTTTGATCGGAGACACAATTACTGATTTACAATTCCCTATGCATAATGGGGAAAATGTTTCATTGCAAGAACTGATCAATGGTAAGAAATTAATTCTGTTGGATGTTTGGGCATCTTGGTGTGCTCCATGCAGGGTGGAGAACCGAGATATTTTGGTGCCCCTTTGGGAAAGATATAACTCCCAAAATCTTCAGATTGTTGCTTATGCTTTGGAAAGCAGCAAAAAAGCATGGGAAAATGCCATTGAGAAGGACGGAGCCCACCGATGGTTGCATGCTTCTCATTTGGAGGGCGATCAAAATCCTTTTATGGATGCATTGCGTTTAAAAACGATTCCGGCTAATTTTCTACTGGATGAAGAGGGCAGGGTACTGGCAAAAAACCTTCATGGGAAGGATTTGATTGATTTTGTGGACGATTATATGGAGAAGAATTAAACTATCAATCTTTTAGATTGACTTTTTTTAAAATAAAAAACCCCGATAATTATCGGGGCTCTTCTGTAATTAAATCTAGAATTTATTAGTTGCCACCATCGGTAGAACCATCATCAGTATTTTCACCTTCGGTAGCTTCAGGATCCACTTCCAATACAAAATCTTGAGTGGTAATGTTGGCAGCATCAACCTGTACATCCAATGTGTCGCTTGCCAAATAACCATCAAGCTCAGCTACTACTTTGTACATACCGGCCTTAAGTCCAAGGATGGCATAGTTGCCATCTACATCGGTAAAGGAGGTTGTATTCAAGGTATCTGCAGCAATTACAGAGATTTGGGCGCCTTCCAAGGCAACTGACGCTTCTTCTTCAACGGTACTTACATTACCAGAAAGTGTACCCGAAGTAGATAGGTTACTTGCTTTGATCACTGGGGTAAAATTGAATCCGTTGATTCCTGCTGGCGTGCTAATGTCACCTTTGGCAACAAAGGATTGACTTACATCAAAATCCAACAACAAATCGGAAGAAAGGCCACCGGCAACCGTGATAGCTGGGTCAACAAAAACCTTTATTCCAGAGGCGTCACCACTAGGAACTTTTAAATCGTAAACGGTTCCATCGGTCAAAACCACATTTACTCCCTTTACATAAATACGAATTAGGTCGTAGGACCCTGTGGGAACATTTATCTCCGCCAATTTTTCTGTTAATCCATTGGTAAGTTCCAAAAGGTTTACTTCAATTTCTTCTTCCATTAGTGTAATGAAAGGAGAACCATCGTCGTCATCGGCATCATCATCATCATCATCAGAGTTGTCATCATCATCAGAGTTGTCATCTGAGTTATCGTCGGAACTATTGTCTGAATCATCTTCAGAATCATCGTTCATATCATCGGAATCGTCGTCATCGCCGTCCACTAGGCGAGCTTCAACTTTATAAACGGTTACATTGGCCTCGGCCATTAGTTCGTAGGGAAAAGGAGCATCTGTTAATTGTACCGATAATGTACCGGTACTTTCAGCATTTCCTGATCCTTGACCTTCACCATCTGAGCAGCCCATTATAATCAGGGCCAGCGTCATTAGTAAACTAAAAATTAACTTTGTTCTCATAGTATGGGGTTTTTAAATTTTTCAGGGCATAACTATCCCTGTTCTGATTTTATATGTATAAAACAACCAAAGGTTAAAAAACCCTACTTTTTAATGAAAAAAAATTTTTTATCGATAAAAGGCACTTAAAAACCTTATGAGAAATGCTTTATTCTGCAACATTAATTTTTGTAGATAAAGTTGGGAGCTTGTTGATATTGAAAGGTGGTATCGGTCAAAATTTCCATTTCCTTTGTTTCCCAATTCATCAAACCAATATGAAACTGTTGTTCATCATCAAAAAGTTCCATGGCCAGCCATTTACCATCTGGGCTCCAATCATGCCATCCTTCGTTCTCGCTATTTTCTGTCAATTTCCATGTTTTATTGCCATCTAAGCTCACGGCATATAAACTGTACTTTCCGTTTTGCTTGCTTTGATAAGAAATGAAGTTTTCTGTAGGGTGTAATTTTGGGGCTCCCGCTCTGTAATCAAACTTTCCTGCAGTGGTGTCCTTTTGGGGGTAATGGGTCAATTGTTTAAGGTTTTGGCCGTCTTCATCTATAATATATAGTTCCTCATCAAAACCATCAATATGTTTTTCCACAGCTTTGCCGCCCCTAAACACTATTTGCTTTCCATCATTAACGAACAAAGGGTCTGCGGCAAAAGGTAAACCGGTATCCAACCGATTGATGATTTTCCCATTTCTGTCAAGAATATAAAATGTGGATTCGGTAATCAGTTTTGGCTTTACAATGAGTTCATCTCCATCTTTTCTAGAGCTCATCCAGCTATCGGCCAATTCCAAATCACTGACTTTCTTTGGATTTTCTCCTTTAAAATTGCTTTTGTACAAAAAGTAGCAACGCTTGCAGGCGCCTCTATCAGAAATAAAATACAAAGTGTCCTCGTAAGAATAATAGGTCCACTCTACATTATAAAGGTCTGTGATGTTTTTTTTGTTGGAACCATCAAGATTCATCGAGTAAACCTCGTAATTATCAATATCAACATCCCTTAAAACATTGTAAACCAGCCCCAATTCTTGTGGGGAAGTGTCCTTTTTTGAATTACAGGACAGCAGTAACACTAGAATTCCGAGAATAGTAACTCCTTTACCCATGATGAAATTAGTTTGTTTGAAGTTTTTACAGGGTTGAATTTACTAAACTCTTAGAATTTTTAAAATAATGTTTGACCTTATGCTCTAGCGCTACCGTAGTATTTCTTTTTTAACCAGAATGAAACCTTTACCAATAAAATGAGCGCAGGTACCTCTACCAATGGACCGATTACCCCTGCAAAGGCCTGTCCTGAATTTAAACCAAATACGGCAATGGCAACCGCAATGGCCAATTCAAAATTGTTTCCCGCAGCGGTGAACGCCACTGAAGCCGTTTTGTCGTATTCGGCACCCATGGCTTTGGTGGTGAAAAATCCGATAATGAACATCAAGGCAAAATAAATCAATAACGGCACGGCTATGATCAAAACGTCCATGGGGATCTCAACGATCAATTCGCCTTTTAACGAAAACATTACAACAATCGTAAACAATAGGGCAATCAATGTAATAGGAGAAATGGCAGGGATAAACTTTTCCGTATACCAAGCCTCACCTTTTAGCTTCACCAGAATTTGTCGACTCAAAATTCCCATTAAAAATGGAATTCCAAGATAAATAGCTACGCTCTCGGCAATGGTGGCGATGGAAATATCGACTATGGCTCCTTCAAATCCAAAATAGGGTGGGAGTACGGTGATGAAAATCCAAGCGTAAAAGCTATAGGCAAATACTTGAAAAACACTGTTCAACGCCACCAATCCTGCACCATATTCACTGCTGCCTTCGGCCAAATCGTTCCAAACCAAAACCATAGCGATGCATCGAGCCAGACCGATTAAAATAAGCCCAACCATATATTCAGGATAATCCCGTAAAAAGATGATGGCCAGCGCAAACATTAAAATCGGACCTACAATCCAATTCAAAAAGAGAGAAATGGAGAGAATTTTGGTGTTTTTGAACACTTTTGGCAACAGGGAGTATTTCACCTTCGCCAAAGGCGGGTACATCATTAAAATTAATCCAATGGCAATGGGAATATTGGTTGTTCCACTGCTGAAGGAGTTGACAAAATCGGGAAAACTTGGAAAAAAGTAACCGATTCCAACCCCAAATATCATCGCCACAAAAATCCAAAGGGTCAAGTTTCTATCTAAAAAGCTCAATTTTTTGGTTGCCATTACTTTTTTATTTGGGAAAAGACATAAAACATTTCGGTAGCGATTTGTTTGCTTCGCTCGCTGTACTTTTCAGCTTGTTGGGATGTGCCGTCAAACGCTTTGGGGTCTTCGTAAGTGATTGGAATCCGTTTTTCGGCTCCGGGCACAAACGGACACCCTTCGTCAGCCTGAGAGCAGGTCATAATGGCTGCAAAGTCTGATTTTGGGTTGAAATCATCATCCATTCTTTTGGAAAAACCTATTACTGCATGTTCGTTCTCTGAAAATTTAATACTGTATACTGGATTATTTCCTCCGGAAAGTGTTTTCACCTCAAACCCTGTATTTGTTAAGGTTTCCGCCACCATCGGAAATAGGGCCGTAGCTTCTGTTCCGCCAGAATAGCAATTCACGTTTTTCACGTTAAAATGATGTGCCATAGTTTGCGCCCAGATTTGAGATAAATGGCTTCTTCGGGAATTGTGTGTGCAGATAAAGTTGATGTGAATGGATTCGCCATCATTTACCTTGGCCTGAATATAATCAACAAGCTGTGACAAGGTTTGTTTTCGCTCCGCCGTTATGGATTGCGTATCCAAATTGGAGACAAAATCGGTCAATGCTTTAAAAAGTGCCATATTGTTTTGGTTGCTATAAATTTATAGAAGCTCCCCTCTCCAATCTCCCCAAGGGGAGAAGTTTCCCTCCTTTGGAGGGATTAAGGGAGGACTTGATACAGGATGCGACAAAGATTTTTCTTTCTTTAAACCTATGGACCTCAAGTCCAGAGTGTTTTAGTAGGATTAGCAGCATCCGCTACCTGGGGTGCAGCATTCAGAACTTTGTAATTCGGACAATTTTGCTTTGGGCTTTTCGTCCGGCACACCACATTTGTCCTTGGCCAAGCAATCCGTTTGTTTGGTGGTCAATAAAAAGTTGGTTCCGTCAAAATCAAGAGAAAACTTCTCAATCGTCCGCCCTTGGTACTCCACTTCAACTTCTAAATTGTCAATATCCAAGGTTTTTTGGGATAGGTCAATAATGTGCGCCAATTTTTCAGGATGAAGTCTATGGTCGTAATCGTTGGCATTCCAAAGTTGAAAATTCACTACTTCTTCATTACGGACAGTACCACCACAATCAATAAAATGTTTTGTTATTTTACCCACTTCGGTAACATGAAAATGATTGGGGACCAATTCGCCGTTAGGTAATTGAAAGGCGATGGTGTCCAATTGTTGCAAGGCTGATTTTACTTCTTCTAACTTCATGATTATATATATTTATTGTAATATTACGATTAATAGATTCAAATTTTTTTAACAACACGCTTTTGAGGCGAGGTCTTGGTCCAAGAAATCGGATATCACCGATTTCATTTTTTTCCAATTTTCAGCGTCAATACAATAACAAACGCTGGTACCTTCAACATTGCCTTTGATCAACCCCAAATGTTTCAGTTCTTTTAAATGTTGCGAAATGGTAGGCTGGGCCAAACCGATTTCATCCACCAAATCCCCACAAACACAGGCGTTCAGTTTAAACAAGTACTGTAATATGGCGACACGTGCAGGGTGACCAAAAGCTTTGGCGTACAGTGCAATTTGGTTCTGCTTATCGGTGAATATTTCAGTCTTGGTCAATCCCATTTTTAATATTTATTCATTGCAATATTACGATTAATAACTGAAGAGCCAAAAAAAATTGAAATTTATTTCATAATGGTTTGAAAAATGTAATGAATTCACTGTTATTCTTATTAAATTGCGTTATGCATACATGTACATAACGATGATAATTTGTCTCTAAACAAAAAAATATATCTGGATTATAATGCAACTACTCCCACGGCCACGGAGGTAGTGGAGGCCATGCTACCTTATTTCACCGAGGATTTTGGTAATGCAAGTAGCGACCATTCCTTTGGGTGGTGTGCCGATGATGCGGTAGAGACTGCGCGCAACCAAGTGGCAAAACTTGTGAGCTGTAGACCTACAGAGATAACTTTTACTTCGGGCGCAACGGAAGCCGCGAACTTGACCTTGTTTGGGTTTTGCAAGCGGAACAGGGGTAGAGGCAATCATATTATTACATGTAAAACAGAGCACAAAGCCGTACTCGAATGTATGGAAGCGTTGGAAGCCGATAGATTTGAGGTCACCTACCTAGATGTGGACAACAATGGAAATATTGATTTGAACGAGTTGGAAGAATCCATAAAGAAGACCACAATTTTGGCTTGTCTGATGCTGGCCAACAACGAAACAGGCTTGATTCATCCCATAAAAAGTATAACCGAATTAGCGCACTCCAAAGGAGTGGCTGTGATGTCCGATATTACACAAGCCGTTGGTAAAATTCCCGTTGATCTTCAGGATTTGGGAATTGATTTGGCCATTTTTTCGTCTCACAAGCTATATGGCCCTAAAGGGGTCGGAGCACTTTATTTGAACAAAAACAACAATATATCAATTGCGAAACATCTTTTTGGGGGAAATCACGAAAAAGGAGTTCGACCAGGAACTTTGAACGTGCCTGGAATAGTCGGTTTTGGAAAAGCTTGCGCCTTTGCCCAACAAAGCCTTGAAGAAAATCACCAAAAGCAATTAAACTTGCGAAACCAATTGGAGCAAGAGCTTTTGACTATCGAGGGAGCAACAATTAATTGCAATGTAGGGGAACGGTTGCCCAATACAACCAACGTTTCTTTTTCAAATATGGATGGTTCTAAATTGCTGCGGTATCTCAATAAGTTGGCTGTATCTCGCGGTTCTGCCTGTAATGCAAACCTTGTGAAACCATCGCACGTGCTAAAAGCTATGGGGTACGATGATGCAACTGCTTTGGCGAGCTTACGTATCAGTACAGGTCGCAACACAACTTCTGAAGATATTGAACAGGTCGTATCCGAAATCAAAAAAGCCATCAACCAACTAAAAACCGTTAGTCTATGAGAGAGTTGGACGTCATCATATCGCGTTATTCGGAGTTGAAAGCACAGCACATTCGCTGCGTATTGGCCACTGTGGTTCATGTTGATGGTTCATCGTACCGTAGACCGGGCGCACGAATGTTGGTAGACGAATATGGGAATATCACCGGGGCCATCAGCGGCGGCTGTTTGGAGGGCGATGCACTCAGAAAGGCACTTTACGCCTTGGATAGACAAGAAAACAAATTGGTAACCTACGATACCAGCGACGAAGATGATGCGGTAATCGGGGCACAATTAGGTTGCAACGGGATCATTCAGGTGCTTTTTGAGCCCATTGATTATTCCGATCAGCACAATCCCTGTGAACTTTTACGCAAAGTCATTGAAAAGGAAGTTCCCGTGGCAATTTCGGTTGTTTTTGATTTGGAACAGTGTAATAAACAACTCGGAACAGCAATGATTACCAATGAAGAAGGCCATTTGAGCAGTAAAATTTTAAATGCCGATTTGGAAGAAGCATTGCTTTTACAAAGTAAAAAAGTATTGAAGAAAGATAAATCGTGCTTTGGCAAGATGAATGCCCCTGAAGGAGAACATCATGTTTTTATGGAATTACATCGCCCCCCTGTCAACTTGGTTTTGGTTGGAGCGGGCAATGATGCTCAAATCCTTGCCCAACAGGCCGAACTTTTGGGCTGGAAGGTAACCGTAACCGACGGACGCCCCACCCATGCCAACAAAGAAAGGTTTGTGGGCTCGTGCCAAGTCATTGTTGCCAAGCCCGAAGAAACACTGGCAAGCATCAAAATAGACCAGCGCACTTGCTTTGTGTTGATGAGCCACAATTATAACTATGATTTGGCTGTCCTGAAGCTATTGCTGGGCAAAACCGAGATACCTTACATCGGTATTCTTGGGCCTTTAAAAAAATACGAGCGTATGCTCAACGAGTTGGCGGATGAAGGTATTGAAGTATCTAAAGAGGATTTGAACAAAATCCACGCACCCGTAGGGCTGGAAATAGGAGCAGAGACACCTGCAGAGATTGGATTGTCCATTCTGGCAGAAATTCAAAGTGTATTGAAGCATAAAAATGCCCGACCCTTGAAGCAGAAAACAGAACCCATTCACGATACAACAGCAAACCAATTTCAAAAAATAACCCTTTGAGCGCAGAAGAAAACATAGCGGTTGTGGTTTTGGCGGCAGGAGGCTCATCAAGATTGGGCCGACCCAAACAGTTGGTGGAATTCAAAGGAAAGACCCTCTTGGAGCACACGATGGATAAAGTGGATATGTTGGGGTTTCAGACCAAGATTTTGGTGTTGGGTGCCAATCAAGACAAAATTCAGCAAAAGATAAGCTCGGATGGTTTTAAAGTGGTGATTAATCCCGATTGGGGGCAAGGAATGGCCTCTAGTATAAAGATTGGGCTAAAAACTGCATTGGCAGAAGAAAATGGATTGGACCACATACTTTTTTTGGTTTCGGACCAACCCTTTTTGGAACGCGCCAACTTAATCAAGTTGGTGCACACCCAATTGACCAAGAATCCTAAAGCGACGTATTCAAAGTATGGTGATAATATTGGCGTTCCAGCCATTTTTGGTAAAGCAGCATTTCCGCTGTTGTTGAAATTGGAAGGAGACGAAGGAGCCAAGAAGCTAATGCACTTGGAAAATTTTAATTTCTGCACGGAAACTTTCAAAAATGGAGGATTTGATGTGGACACCGAAGAAGATGTACAGCAACTAAAACAAATGGATGTATGAAAGTGACCGTTAAATATTTCGGTTTGGTGGCTGAAGCCGCCGATAAGTCCGAAGAAGTGATGGAACTCAAAGGACAACTTACCGCTTCGGATCTAAAAGCACAGTGCCTGAATGGACTTTCGATTGCGGATAAAGATTCGGTTCAAATCGCGGTAAATCAAAATTTGGATGATAAAATAACCCTAAAAGATGGGGATGAAGTGGCCTTATTGCCACCGTTCGCAGGAGGATGAGCAGATATGATAGACAAATAAAACTCAAGGAAGTTGGCCTAGAAGGTCAGGAAAAGCTTCGCAATGCCAAGGTCTTGATCGTTGGTGTTGGAGGTTTAGGCTGTCCCGCTGCGATGTATTTAACAGGAGCAGGAGTAGGCAAAATTGGTCTGATGGATCACGACAAGGTCGATATGTCCAATTTACACAGGCAAGTGTTGTTCCATGAGTCGGATGTAGGAAAGTCAAAAGCAGTTGTTGCCAAAGAACGTTTGGAAAAACAGAACAGCGAGGTGCAATTTGAGGTTTTTGAAGCCCCCTTGACCGTTGACAATGCCGAGGACATCATCAAGCAATACGATGTTATTTTGGACGGAACCGACAATTTTGAAACCAAGTATTTGCTTAATGATGCCTGTATATTGGCCGATAAACCTTGGGTTTTTGCCTCCATTTACAAAAATGAAGGGCAATTATCGGTCTTCAATTACCAGAATGGGCCTACGTATCGCTGTGTATTCCCGAAAAGTACGAGACAGAACATCAGCTGTGAGGCCACAGGGGTATTGGGCGTGTTGCCTGGTATTTTGGGAACGCTTCAGGCAGCCGAGGTTCTTAAAATGATTCTTGGGGTAGGTGAGGTACTGTCATGTAAGCTAAAGTTGATCAATATGATGCAGGGCAGCGAGCAGACCATCAAAATAAACAAGCGCCCCGAAGAAGTGGAAAAAATTTGCAAGAACGGGATATCCCCTGTTTACATTGATTGCGATTTAAAAAATAAAGAGCAGTGGTATCTCGATGTACGCGAAGTGTTCGAACAGCCCAAACCAAAAGGTAAAAAAGTGCTGAGTATTCCAATGAATGACCTTACATCACGATATCGAGAAATACCTGAAAACCAAGAGGTTTTTGTGTTCTGTCAGTCTGGAAAGCGAAGCAAAAACGCCATAGAAATCCTTAAAAATGAATTTGGCTTTCACAACCTTAAAAATGTGGAAGGCGGCATAGAAACCATAATTGATGGATAAGAAGAAACCAAAAAAAGTATTTGTACAAGGAGCGATTCCTCCCGAAAAAATAGCCAATTCGGTGGCCAACCACCAAAGTAAGACCAATATTGGTGCCCAGAGCATTTTCTTGGGACAAATCAGAGCTGACGAAGTGGATGGAAAAACAGTCGCTGCTATCGATTATACCGCCTATGAAGAAATGGCGGAGAAAGTCTTTCACGAAATACGTGAAGCAGCTTTTGCCAAATTTGATATTACTTGTGCCCATATTTATCACAGTTTGGGCAAAGTGAAGGTAGGAGAGTTATGCCTGTTTGTGTTCACCTCATCGGCTCACCGAAAAATTGCGATAGCCGCCACCAACTTTTTTGTGGAAGAAATCAAGGCGAAAGTGCCCGTATTCGGCAAAGAGATTTTTGAGGACGAAACCCATCAATGGAAAGTAAACAAGTAAATGGTAGACATCATACATAAAATAACCACTTTGCGGGAAGCCACCGCAGAGGCTATCGTAAAAACGAGCAGTCAGGCTACGATAGATGCGATACAAAACAACGAAGTTCCCAAAGGGAATGTGTTTGAAATGGCCAAGGCAGCCGGGTTGTTGGGCGTCAAAAAAACGCCGGACTTGTTGCCCGATTGCCATCCATTGCCCATCGAATTCACTGGAATCGATTATGAAATCGATGGTTTGGACATCATCATTTCGATGAAGGTGAAGACCATTTACAAAACTGGGGTAGAGGTAGAGGCGATGCACGGAGCCAGTGTTGTGGCCCTGACGATGTACGATATGCTCAAACCGATTGATAAAAGCGTTGAAATCGGTACTATTCGCCTCAAATCAAAAAAAGGAGGGAAATCCTCATATAAAATAAATTCAGAAGGACTGACTGCGGATGTAGTCGTTTGTTCCGATACCATTTCCAAAGGAAAAGGCGAGGACAGGGCAGGCGAGGCCATTGTGGAAAAACTGAAAGCATTGGGGGTGGCATCGCAAAAAAGCATAATACCCGATGACGCTGGGGAAATCATCAAAAAAGTGGAGAACACTTCCGCAGACTTGTTGATCTTCACGGGAGGAACGGGCGTGGGGCCGCGAGATGTCACCCCACAGACCTTGGAACCCTTGTTGGACATCAAACTAAAAGGAGTAGAAGAACAAATGCGAAGCTACGGGCAAAATCGAATGCCTTATGCGATGTTCTCGCGTTCCATCGCGGGCATCAAGGATGGTAAACTCATTCTGGCACTGCCGGGTTCCACCAAAGGAGCAGCAGAATCCATGGATGCGATTTTCCCCCACGTACTGCATGCATTTAAAGTGATAGAAGGAAAAAGACATGATTGAAAAGAAACCACAAATAATCGACAATTTCGGTAGGCCACATACCTACCTCCGCATTTCGTTGACGGATAGATGCAATCTTCGATGCTTTTACTGTATGCCCGAAGAAGGCATTGAGTTGATGGAAAAGCCCAGCATTATGACCTTGGAGGAAATCATTGAAATGACGAGAACTTTTAGGGATTTGGGCGTGAACACGGTACGATTGACGGGCGGCGAACCTTTGGTTCGGAAGAATTTCGGCTATTTGGTCGAAGAGCTTGCCAAACTGGGCGTTACCTTAAAATTGACCACCAACGGCATTGTCTTGGACAAATACTTGGACCTGTTCGATAAAATCGGACTTCGCAAAATCAACTTTAGTCTGGATACGCTGGACAAGGCCAAATCCATTTTCATTACCAAGCGTGATTATTACGAGCGCATTATGCGCAACTTGAATATGGCTTTGGATATGGATATGGACCTCAAAATCAATATTGTTCTGATTAAAGGGGTAAACGACAATGAAATCAATGACTTTATTGCCCTGACCAAGGATAAGAAGATTACGCCCAAGTTCATTGAGTTCATGCCTTTTAAGGGCAATAAATGGGACTGGAGCAAGGGAGTCTCCAAGGAAGAAATCTTAAAGACTGTTGGCGACAAATTCGGGGAAATCGAGACCCTTGACAATCCAAAGCACAGTACCTCCACCAATTTTAGGGTGAAGGGCCACAAAGGCAGTTTTGGCATTGTGAGCACGATCACCAATCCGTTTTGCGACGAGTGCAACCGTATTCGTTTAACGGCCGATGGTAAAATGAAGAATTGTCTGTTTGCCACATCAGAAACAGATTTGTTGACACCGATGCGGAATGGGGAAAAGATAGATAAGACCATTTTGGAAGCCATCAAATCCAAGAAACATTCCCGAGATGGTATGGATGTAAAGATGGATGCCGAACACTACGAACAAAACCGTTCCATGATTTCAATAGGAGGCTAATGGTTACGATTGAAGAAGCACTTCGCATTATTGAAGACCAAAAGATTTCTTTAAAAAGTGAGTCAAAATCTTTAGAAGATGCACTTGGTTTTGCACTTTCAAAAAATATCGCTTCTCCTTTTGATGTCCCAGAGTTTGATAATTCCGCTATGGACGGTTATGCCCTTTGCGGATTGTATCAAGAATATAAACTGGTAGGGGAGGTGGCTGCTGGCGATTCCACGGATATTGCGTTGCAAGATGGCGAGGCCGTTCGGATTTTTACAGGTGCGAAGGTGCCAAAGAATACCACGGCGGTGATGATGCAGGAAAAAACCTCCGTAAAAGAAAGCATGCTGTTTCTTGATGAAATGCCCAAAATTGGACAAAACATTCGAAAAAAGGGAGGTCAGTTGACCAAAGGACAACCAGTGTTTGAAAAGGGCCACGTATTAAACCCGCCTTCCTTGGCTTTAATGGGCAGTTTGGGTTTGTCGCAATTGAAAGTCTTTTCCAAACCACAAATCAATATCATCACTACGGGGAATGAGTTGGTGAAACCTGGGGAATCCAAAACCGAGGCACAGATTTACGAATCCAACAGCTACGCGATTTCGGGTGCACTTCAACAATTTGGCTTTGAACACCATCAAAAAACACAAATACAAGATGATTTTGAGGCCACCAAAGCAGGCATTAAAACGGCATTGGAGTCTTGTGATGTGCTAATTATCTCTGGCGGAATTTCGGTCGGCGATTACGATTTTGTAAAACAATCCCTCGAAGAAAATGGAGTTAATGAATTGTTTTACAAGGTGTTTCAAAAACCAGGAAAACCGCTTTATTTTGGAAGAAAGGAAAATCAATTTGTATTTGCCTTGCCCGGTAATCCCGCATCCTCATTGACCTGTTTTTATGTGTATGTACTTCCATTGCTCCAAAAATTCTCAGGTTACGAAACCACAGGTCTGCCCACCTTTCAGTTTCCAATAAAACATGCTTACGAAAACCGTTTTGGACGTCCTTCCTTTTTAAAAGCAGCCGTTATTGATGGAAAAGTAGAGATTCTCGATGGACAGGGGTCTTCTATGATTCAATCCATGGCCAAGGGTAATGCCCTCGCTTTTATAGATGATGGCGAGGTTTTGAAAGAAGGGGATTTGATCAAATGCAAGCTAATTTCTTGATGGATGAGTGTTGACTATTTGCCCATTGTCTTTTTTTTGATTGCACTGTTTTATAGTTCGGTCGGTTTTGGGGGTGGGTCGAGTTATTTGGCCATTTTAAGCCTTTTCTTGACGGATTTTTACGAAATCCGCTCTACTGCGCTCATTTTGAATATTTGCGTGGTTACCATCGGAACCCTAGTTTTTATCCGGAATCGGGTTTTTGATATGAAGTTATTTTGGCCCTTTTTGGTGATGAGTGTTCCGTTTGCCTATCTGGGAGCACAAATTCGATTATCACAAACGGTGTTTTTTTTGGTGCTGGGCGGAGCCTTGATAATGGCGGGTGTTTTTATGCTGCTTCGCTTTGCGAAGAAAAAGCTGGACTCTAGAAAATTTTCCAATCCAAAAAAATTGGTGCTTGGTGGTGGAATCGGTTTGCTTTCGGGAATTTCTGGGATAGGTGGAGGTATCTTCTTATCTCCAGTATTAAATCTTTTAAAGTGGGAAAACCCAAGGGTTGTGGCCTCTTTGGCCTCCGTTTTTATCTTGGTCAATTCCATTTCGGGTTTGATTGGCCTCAATGTGGCAGGAACCTTTAAGTTGAACAATGAATTGATGCTACAACTTATCGTCGCTGTTGTGATTGGAGGAAGTATCGGTTCTTATTTGTCCAATAAAAAGTTTAATCTCAAATTTTTGGGAGTGCTCACCAGTATTTTGGTGCTTTATGTAGGATTCCGGTTGATTTTATTGCACGGTTTTGGGATAAAAATTTAAATCAACCCCAACATTTCTTCGGTATGCTGTTGAACAGTAGCTGTAATTTTATCATTCATTTTAAGGAAGGTGGAAAGGACTTTTTTGCCCGTTTCCGTTAATTCAGCTCCGCCACCTTTTGTGCCGCCTTTATGGAGTTCTACATAAGGTTGTTGCCCTCTTAAATTCATATCCTCTACCATGGACCATGCTTTTCGGTAGGACATACCCATTTCTTTGGCCGCTTTGGATAGGGAACCATTCTTGTCGATCATCATTAAAAGTTGCGCTCGCCCAGGGCCAAAAAACTTTTT
The DNA here is from genome assembly GCF_013911645.1 of Allomuricauda sp. Taxonomy (GTDB): domain Bacteria; phylum Bacteroidota; class Bacteroidia; order Flavobacteriales; family Flavobacteriaceae; genus Flagellimonas. The sequence goes on along the minus strand of NZ_JACESV010000001.1, from coordinate 603,768 downwards.
CCCGTCAATATCTATCCAGCATCGTATTTTGAGATCTTTTGATGTTCCCATCTCTTAAAATTAGTGGTTCTTGCCTCAAAAAATGGGCGTTTTACGTAAAACTACTAAATAATACTGCATTGTTTTGGGCTTTATTGAAATGTGTAGGAGCTTCTTGAAACCTGTGTTACCCTAAAATATCCGTAGGCAAAATTATCTGGATTGTCTTGGTTGATACAATTCCCTTTAATAGGTGCGGGCACGGCGCCAAATGGATCACCTGCGCTATAATATTGTTCTATCAGCAAGCGTATGTAGTTGTAATATTGTTCCGAAATTCCATATAGATCCACAAAAACCGTATCGCCGGGCTCAAAAGGTTGTTCATTGTTGTCCTCATCATCGTCCTTTTCGTAAAAGTCGTGCTGTTCGTTGCCGTTGGTAAATTCATCAGATTGGTCTTCTAGATCAGGAAACGGATCGCCTTCTTCTTGGTATCTGATCAGATAAAAGTTTTCTTCTTCCTCGGGATCATCAAAATAGAGGTTCAGTTCCAAAAATTCATCATCAAAACCACCGTCGGTAGATTGGTTTAGGGTTTTAATGTCACTAACGGGGTATAAAGTTTCCGTGGCCAAATAGGTTTCATTGTTATAAATGATTTTTAGTTGGTACTGATGATACAAAACTGGAATAAAATTAGAGGTCGTGTACAGGCCATTTCCTTGTCCTTCAAACAGAAATTCATTTCCAGAATCCAAATCGGTCACGCTTACCTCGGCCCCATCCACTGCAGTATCGGAATCCAAATCAAAATAGGGGGTGGAGGTACGCAATTCAATGGATTGAATGTTTCCATCGGTGCCTTTTTCCCAATCCAAGGAGGCTTCGACCACCAATCGTGTATCTGCTGTTGGAACATCAACTTCCACGACATCGCTGCAAGAAGTAAGCACTAACAATGTTGTGATTATGAGGGATGTATGATTTTTCATTGTATTAAAATTTGAAGTTATAAGAAATCGCTGGCATTATACCGAAAATGGCGGTACGGGTTGCTTCATTTTGACCTGTTTGCCAATTTTGTCCAAACGTGATTGATGCGGCATTTCTGCGGTTGTAGGCGTTGTAAATACCAAAAACCCATTCGCCTTTCCATTTTTTATCGGGCTTCCTGTTGGGTGTGTAAATGGCCGATACATCCAATCGGTGATAGGCGGGCAATCTATCTGCATTTCTGTTGGAATAGCTAGCTATGGACAGGTCTTCGTATTCATACTGTCCGTTGGGGTAGGTAACGGGGCGACCTGTTTGGAACACAAAATTGGAACTGAACTTCCACTTTTCATTCAATTTGTAGGTCGCGGTCAAGGAAATATCGTGGGTGCGGTCATAAGGAGCGTTGTACCAATTCCCGTTGTTGATGCCCAACCCTCCTGCACGGCCGCCCAGCGTGCGTTGTTCAGATTTGGATAGGGTATAGCTCAACCAACCTGTTAATTTGCCCGTGTTTTTTCGTAACAACAGTTCCATTCCGTAGGAACGGGCTTCACCGTTAAGGATTTCTGTTTCAATGGTATTGTTTCCAATGAGGTTGGAGCCATCAATATAGTCAATGCGATTGTCAATGTTTTTGTAATACGTTTCTACTTCCATACTGTACTTTTGGTCGTTAAAAGTCCTGTAATAGCCCATGGAGTATTGGTTGGACAGTTGTGGTTTGATGAAAGAGCCGCTAGGTGTCCAGACATCCAAAGGAGTTACCGCGGTTGTATTGGACAATAGGTGAAGGTATTGCGCGGATCGGGTATAACCAGCTTTTACGGATGAAATGTCGTTTAATTGATAGGAGAGTGCCAAACGTGGTTCGAGCTGTGCATAGGTTTTAATGCTCTCGTTTTTACCGTAAGATGTTTCCCCGACCACTTCGCCAGCTTCGTAAATACCGAGTTCCTCGTTGTAGACCACGGGCAGGTCGTTTGCGTATTGATTGATGCTTTGACCGCCCAGCCTTGAAAAATGACTGAGACGCAGTCCGTATTGCACGGTAAGTTTATCGGTAACTTCGTTTTCGGCACCAATGTACGCGGCAGACTCCAATGCCCTTTTTTGATCTAACTTTAAATAGTTGATGGACGAAGTCTCGTTGGAGGGTGTTACCTCGCCAGGATTTAGATCGTACAGAATACTGCTTATTCCAAAGTTGAGCTTGAATTTGTCGTTTACATAGTAGTTGAGTCCGTATTTTAGGTTGTAATTTTCGATATCGGCGACCCAATCCAGACCAATAAAATCCAAAACTATTCTATAATCATATTGGCTATAGATCAGGGAGAGGTTGGTAAAGAGTCGATCATTGAAAATATGATTCCATCTAAGGTTTCCTGTTGCGTTCCCGTAGTTGTTCGTTATTAAGTTGGCCAAAATAAATTCATCCCTTCCAAAGTATCCCGAAAGATAGATTCTGTTGTTTTGATTGATCTCGTAATTGGCTTTAAGGTTAAGATCGTAAAAGGCAAGTTTATCATCCTTCAGATCATCAATGAACTTCATGAACAAATGGGCGTAAGATGTTCTTCCTGCAACTAGAACGGAACCTTTGTTGTTAAAGATCGGCGTTTCTGCCGTTAACCTGCTCGAAACTATGCCGATACCACCGCTAAGGGCAAAGTTTTTACTGTTCCCGTCTTTTTGACGAACATCCAACACAGAAGATACCCTTCCGCCAAATTCGGCAGGCATGTCTCCTTTGTACAACTTTACATCTTTGATGGCATCTGCATTGAATACCGAGAAAAAACCAAAAAAGTGGGAGGTATTGTAGATGATGGCCTCATCCAACAACACCAAATTTTGATCGGCAGCCCCACCCCGAACATGGAAACCTGTACTACCTTCGCCGTTGTTAGATACGCCTGGCAGCATCTGAATGGATTTGATTACATCCACCTCGCCCAAAACGGCAGGTATTTCCTTAATGGTCTGGGTTTTTAGTTGGGCCACGCCCATTTGGGGTGTTTTTAGGTTTATTTTTTCGGTATCGTCAGCCGACACAACAATCTCATCCAAGGCGGTTGCATTTGGGGAGAGTTCCAAATCTATGGTTTGATCGGTATTTAGGTTGATTTCCTGAACGGTTGCCCCATAGCCAATATAAGTAATGGACAAGGTGTAGGTGCCTGCTGGAGCGGTAAGTGAATAAAATCCATATTCGTTGGTTATGGCCCCGTATTCCGTACCCTGCAAATAAACGGAGGCTCCAATAAGGGTTTCTCCATTCTCGTTGTCTTTTACAGTGCCGCGGAGGGTATATTTTTCCTGTGCCATAACCGTAAAACCTAGCAACAGGAGTAAGTAGGTTAGCAATTTGTTTTTCATAGTTGATTGATGACTAATGATATTAAATCTATTTTAGGATAATTCGATTAATTTGTAGGCAAAGAAAACACGGAACTGGTAAAAATGATGGTCTTTATGCCATTTTGGAGTGAATTACGGGCAAAATGGAGTGAAACGTCAAACAATGGAACATAATTTTAGGTTAAATTTTAAACCGATGTCATTTGTTCCTTTTCATATAGGCCAAGTTCAATAAAAAAATAGAGAAACCGTTCAATAGAACGTTCGATTAATACCATGGGTAAAAAAAGAAAGGATAGTACTGCTAAAACATTAAAATGTGGCAATACTATCCTGTTTAAAATCATTTTTTGGATTGAATTAGATGGATATTTTGGCTCCCATCACTTTTAAGAATTCGCGGATAAAGGCCGGGTGCGCAGGCCATGCAGGGGATGTTACCAAGTTGCCATCTACATAAGCGCCATCCACAGGAATATCTTGGTATTCGCCGCCTGCAATGGTTACTTCTGGTCCAACTGCTGGATAAGCGGTAAGTTTTCGACCTTTTACCACTCCTGCTGCGGTAAGTATTTGTATGCCATGGCAAACAGCGGCTACAGGTTTGTTTTCATCAAAAAAGTGCTTTGTTATGTCCAATACTTTCTGATTCAAACGAAGATACTCTGGAGCACGTCCGCCTGCAATGACCAATCCGGCATAATCCGATGGGTCAACATCAGAAAAACTGTAGTTGAGCGCGAAATTATGACCAGGTTTTTCGGTATAGGTCTGGTCGCCTTCAAAATCGTGAATGGCGGTTTTAATGGTATCGCCCTTTTTCTTGTCGGGGCATACGGCATGTACTTCGTAGCCCACCATCAAGAGCATTTGAAAAGGGACCATAGTTTCATAGTCTTCAGCAAAATCGCCTGTTAGGAAAAGAATTTTTTTCATATTTCAAGTATTTTAAGGTTAACAACTAAACAATCTTAAAGATACTGATGGTTCTTGGGAAAAGGAGAAGTGTTTATATTAAATTATTATAAAAATCAAAGAAGGTTTAGGGAGTGTGCGCTTATTTAAATTTCTACAATTGCATACATTCCTTTAAAATTCTATATGCCCTCGAAATGTGCCCTTCCACCGTTTTTAGGGAGATTTGGAACCGCTCTGAAAGTTCTTTGTAGTTCAAGCCTTGAATTTTACTTGCATAAAAAACTTCTTTGCATCTTTCTGGCAGTTCTTCCATACAATTTTCCAACAGCTTCATCTTTTTTTTGGATGTTTCAGAGTCGACATCTGCAGCGAGAATCACGGCAGTATGGTAGTAAGAGGACAGCATGTCGTTCTTGAGCCTCAAGTGCCTGTACTTGTCCATTAATCTATTATATGCCGCCCTGTACAAAAATGCATTTAAGGATGTTTTTATGTGAATGTCCTTGCGTTTCATCCAAAGATTTAAGAACACATCTTGCACTACATCTTCAATAATTGCCCGATTTTGACAATAGTTGAGCAGAAAGGCACATAATTTCTGGTAGTAATCCGAATAGAGGCGTTCAAAGATTTTTTTATCTCCGCTTTTTAAGGAATTTATTATGAATATTTCATTTTTATGCTTCAAAAAGAGGGTGTTTTTTAAAAAAGTGATAAAAAAATAAAACTTTTTGGTTTTTGAAGGGGGGTATCAAAAGCTTCCCGCGTCATAAGATTAAATAATTATTAAATATGAATCAAACTAAGGTTGATAAATTACTTCTAAAATTAATTGAAAATAGAATTTCGGAGGAAGAGTCCGAAGAATTGTTGGATTGGCTAAAATCTGAGGAAAACCTCAAATATTTCAATGATTTTGTTGAGATCAACCATTATGTAAATGCTAAAAAGACCTTTGCGCATAATGATGAATTGTTTGATCAAATCAAAAAAACAGGAAATAGGCACAAGTATCGGACAATTTTAAAATATGCTGCTGTGATTGCTGGTTTGGTAGTGGCAGCATATATTTTCAAGGATAAAGTGTTTATCCCAGAAGAGCCGACCACGCCTATAATTGTAAACAATGAAATAGAACCTGGGCAAAACACAGCAATTCTAACTCTAGAGGATGGCGAGAATGTAACCCTTGGCAAGGACGCCAACTACAAAACACAGAATTTAAGCGCGAAAGAAGACCAAATAGTCTACTCCCCCAAAGAAAACAGCACAAAAGCAGTTCAATACAATTATCTAACTGTTCCAAGAGGAGGGCAATTTTCGCTTACACTCTCGGACGGGACTGTTGTTTGGTTAAACTCAGAATCCAAATTAAAGTACCCCGTGCATTTTATAAAAGGAAAGAGTAGAGTAGTTCATTTGGTTTATGGAGAGGCCTATTTTGATGTTTCATCGAGTACCGAGCACCAAGGAGCGGACTTTAAAGTGTACCATGAGAAACAGGAAATTCAAGTTTTGGGGACACAATTCAATATAAAGGCTTATAAGGACGAGCCGGACGTGCTTACCACTTTGGTGGAAGGGAAAGTAGCGGTAAAACATGAAGAGCAAACCTTGGAAATTGTGCCCGGAGAGCAATCAAGGCTCAATACAAAAACTGGAGCCATTGCCGTATCGGATGTAGATGTTTTTTCCGAGACATCTTGGAAAAGGGGTGTTTTTAGCTTCAAGAAAAAACCATTGAAGGATATTATGAAAACACTTTCCAGATGGTATGATATGGAAGTGGTTTTTGAAAATAAATCCTTGGAAAACAAAAGGTTCAAAGGGGTGTTAAGAAAAAATCAAAGTATTGAAGATGTGCTGTCCGTAATCATGTCCAGCTCTTTGGATAGCTATGAAATAAAAAACAAAACCGTCATATTAAAATAAAATGTAGATGATAACTCAAAAAAACAACCTAAAAATCAAAGCATGCCAATGAATAGAAAAAACTAAAAAGTGGGGATGGGCCATACTCGCCAAAGTTAAATGACACCATCCCCTTTGTACCATTATTAATTAATTGTTTAGAAACTAACTAATAACAATCAAATTTATGAAAACTAAACTAACGAAAGTTGGATTTCTGATCAGGAGCCAGCTTCTACTACTACTTATGAGAACATTCATTTTTTTATGTTGTCTAACTGTTTTTAGCTTCACCCCAAACGACCTCGCTTCGCAGAACTCTAGTATTAAAATAGAGTTTGATAAGTCCATGACGGTGGATGAAGTCTTTGATCTTATAATGAGTCAGACCGATTACAGCTTTATTTACGAGGTGGGCATGTTTGATGACTACCCGACCATTCCTGTAAAAAAGGGAAGGATAAGCACCAACAGACTGCTCAAAAAAAGTCTGGAGCCCGGGAACTTGAATGTTGTTCTGACCACGGACAACACCATAATGGTCAAAAAAAGTTCTCCTAGAAACCGCCAAACCCAGATTGAGGTTTCCGGCACGGTGAGCGATGAGTCGGGTTTTCCATTGGTGAACGCGGTAATATTGATAAAGGGCACCAATAAAGGAACCACGACCGACTTTGACGGTAAGTACAGCATAACCGTACCTTATCCGGAAAATGTGCTTCAATTTACCCACATGGGTTTTGAATCCAAGGATGTTAAGGTGGGCGACCAAACAACCATAAATGTTGTGCTGAAAGAAACGGCACAGGCACTACAAGAGGTTGTGATTACCGCTCAGGGTATAAAAAAATCAAAAAAAGCCTTGGGTTACGCAATTTCCCAGGTAAAGTCCGAAGAGGTAGAGCAACGCCCAGAGGCGGATTTGGCCCGAACCTTACAGGGAAAAATTGCCGGTGTTGTAATTACTCCCGCCGATGGGCAGACCGGTTCGGACTCACCGATCAGAATACGCGGGAATGTATCGATTACCGGTTCCAATAATCCCTTGATTGTGGTAAACGATGTTCCTTTCAATGGATTGCTACGGGATATCAACCCAAATGATATTGAAAGTATGAGCATCTTAAAAGGATTTAATGCTTCGGTACTTTATGGTAGTGAGGGTAGGAACGGGGTTATCTTGATCCAGACCAAAAGTGGCTCTGCCAAAGTGGGGCAAGCCGAAACCACGGCCACATATTCGACCACGGTGTATACCAATACCGTATCCCAGTTGCCTAAATTTCAAAATACTTACTCCAATGGTGGGGAAGGGGAATTTCAGCCAACCTTCTTATCCAATTGGGGACCGGCCTTTTCGGATATAGGCGAAGTGGACCACCCGTATGCCCCTTTGAGCGATATTTTTCCAGAATATGAAGGTGCAACCTTGAACATTGCAGGGAAACCAAACAACGTGCGGAACATTTTTAGAACAGGAATTGGTACAACCCATTCGCTTACAGTTGCCACTTCCCAAGAAAAGGTTGGATTTAACATCTCGGCAGGGTATACGGATGAAAAAGGTATTATTGAGCACAACGACCTAAAAAGATTCAATATAAGCGTTGGAGGTCGGGCACAGGTTTCCGATAGGTTAGATCTGTCCGCCACGCTTAACTATTCTTCACGAAAAGTAAATAGGGTTTATGGTGAAAGTATCTTCAACGTAGTTTATTATCAACCTAGATGGATTGATTTGACCGAACTTCCCTATCAAAACCCATTGACCGGTGAATCCGTGTATTACAGAAATGATACAAATCCGTTGTGGATGTTACACAATACCGGGACCAACGATATTGTCGAACACGTTTACGGCACAGTCAATGCCAATTACAAATTGAACGATGATTTTAACCTGATCTATAGGGCCGGTTATGATAGTGGGCATTTCAGTGGTTTTGAATATTCCAATAAGGGAGGGTATGATGACAATACCTTTAAAATTGGATACTTGCGTTTGGATAGCAACAGGGACGTGGACGTTAACCAGACCATGATTCTTGGTTTCAACAAAAACATTACCGAAGACCTGAATTTGGAGGCTCAGATTGGGGCAAACTCCAGATTTACTCGATACCAAAGTAGATCATCGGATTCCGATGGACAGGTTGTTTATGGCTTTTTAAGGCCAAGTAACTATACGATTACCGAGTCGGACTATACTAGTGAAGATGAAAACATTGCCGGTGTGTTCGGACAGTTTCAGTTTGCGTACAAACGCTATCTGTATGCAACACTTTCTGGAAGAAACGATTGGGGAAGTACCGTAGAAAGGGATAATCAATCTTTGTTTTATCCAGGTGCTTCGGTATCCTTTGTTCCTACTTCTGCTTTTGATTTTGGAGGAAATGTAGTCAACTATCTTAAAATTAGAGGAGCCTACGCAACATCTTCCGGTTATCCCAACCCATATAGGACCAGAAGCACATTAATTATTGATAACCTCAGGTTTGCGGCGGCAGATGGTTCCTATCCTGTAACCAACAGGTATAGTACCAGATATGCCAATCCAGATTTGGCCCCGGAGCTTCATAAGGAATTTGAGATAGGCTTGGAGACCAACATGTTCAACAATAGATTAACATTGGAGACCTCTATTTATAAGAGAATCTCCGAAGACCAAATTGTAGCCTCTCCTTTGGCAGGTTCATCAGGGTTTGATACACAGTTCATTAACCTGGGTAGGGTTGATAACAAAGGAATTGAAGTGGACTTGGGGATTGACCTGATAAAGAACGAAAACTTCCAATGGAACTTCCGAAACATATTCACGGCAGATGAGTCATTGGTAGTTAAAACAACAGATACGGGAGCAAATATCAACCTTATAGAAGACAGATATGCTGTGGAGGGTCAGCCCTTTGGAGTTATTATGGGAGATTATGCCCTTAGAGATGACAATGGGAACCTGCTTATAAGCGGAAACGGCTCCAGTACCAGGGTAGGCGAGGTGATCACTAGCACCGATGTTGGTTTGGACAATAAGGTCATCGGAGATCCCAATGCCGATTGGCGACTCACCAATATAAATTCCTTTAGCTACAAAGGCTTTAGGCTGTCCGCCCAAATTGAGTACAGACATGGAGGCGAAATATATTCAACAGCCGTAAGCAATATGTTACAGCGTGGGGTAACAAAAGATACCGAGGATAGGGATGGTGCTTTTGTAATACCCGGATATTTGGCAGATGATGCTACGGGAGAGCCGCTATTGGATTCCAACGGAGACCAAATACCCAATACATTTCAAATGAACCCGGGTAGAATCTCTTACTCCAATTACTACAATGCCAACGATCTGGCCATGTGGGATACCTCTATTTTTCGTATAAGGGAGGTTTCCTTGGGATATACCTTAACAAAGAAAAAAGGGCAGGCCCTACCCTTTCAAAGAATTGATTTTACCCTTTCGGGAAGAAACCTATGGTACAAAGCACCAAATTTTCCCAAGTATACCAATTACGACCCCGAAAGTGATGGTCTCGAAGGGGATAGTACAGTTCCCTCTACAAGAAGGATCGCTTTAGGAATATCGGCAACATTTTAATCCTACCTAAAAAGAAACAAAATGCAAAAAATAGTAAAATACTTTAGTATAAGCACGCTGGCTTTACTACTCTTTTTGGGTTGTGAAGTCTCAGATTTTGACCTACAGGAAAACCCCAACTATCTAACACCCGATAGTGCAAATCCTGAATATATGCTCAACGAGGTACAATACCTTTTTCAACACTATATGACGTGGATGATCATCAACACCGATGATATTATGCGCTATGAAGCCATGACGGACACGTATGGAGATGTTGTCCCCACAAGTGTAATGGATGGGGGTACAAGTAAAGAATGGGATACCTACTACGAAGCATTGAACAACGTAAGAACCATTGTAACACTGGCAGAAGAGGATGAAACCTTGCTCTTCCATAGTGGTATTGCCAAACTTTTAATGGGATACCTAACCGTTACCATGGTCGACTATCTAGGGGCTATTCCCTATTCCCAGGCCGTGAACAATGCAGAGTACCCCAATCCCGAGCTGGATGGAGGTGCAGCACTATATCAAATGGTGTTGAGCGATATTGATGAGGCCATTGCCGAAATCAACGAAGCCAATTTCGATTTTTCCACAGACCTGTTTTATGGCAGTGATAAGGACAAATGGATTGCCTTTGCAAATTCCTTTAAATTGAGAATCCTCGTACAGGCAAGATTGGCAAGTGCAGATATAGGAGTATCGGATATTCAGGGCGAGATCAATGCGCTGTTGTCCCAAAACCTAATCGATACCCAAGACGAGGACTTTCAATATACCTACAGCACAGTACAAGAGCCCGAAAGTAGGCACCAATATTTTCAAAGAGCTTACGTAAGTGGTTTTGACCAGTACATAGGTAACTACTTTATGAATATGCTCAAGGAATCTAAGAGTAATCCTGATCCCCGCATACGTTATTATCTATACAGGCAATCCAACGAAGACCCTTTTAGTGGCCCCCCTTACTTGCCCTGTCAAGGTGATTCAGATGTAGATTATTGTTACGTAGGTGACCAATATTGGGGGTACGACCACGGGGAAAGCCGTGTAGGCAGAGGAGATAATCTTCTAAGAACCGTATATGGTATTTATCCAGGAGGTGGAACTTTTGATGAAGATCAATTTGTAGATGCTCCCAGCACAACCAATAACTTAGGAGGAGCAGGTATTTTGCCGTTGCTTACCTCATCTTATGTTAGTTTCTTAAGGGCCGAAGCAGCCATTACGCTGGGTACAGATGGAAATCCAGCGAAACTGTTGGAAACAGGGATCAGGGCCTCTATGGACAAAGTATTGGCCTTTGGTGACGTAAATTCCAGTTATGCTGCCACAAGTGCAGATGTGGATGCTTATGTAGATGAGGTGTTGCTTAACTACTCCAATGCAGCCACAGACGAAGAAAGGTTGGACATTATTATGACCGAGTATTATTTGGCAGCTTTTGGAAACTCTGTGGAATCCTATAATTTTTACAGGCGAACCGGATATCCATCAAATATTCAAGTACCCATAGATGATGATGACCCTGTATTTCCTCGAAGCTTCCCGTATTCAAGATTAGAGGTAGAAAGGAACTTGTCCCTTACGCAGAAGAACAATTACGATAAAGTATTCTGGGATACCAATCCTGATGGTTTCATTAAATAATTAGCAAAAGATTTCTATTATGAAAAGAAGTAAAAGCATAACATTTTTATTGGGGCTGTTATTGATGATAGGTTGCTCCAAAGAGAACAATACGCTCGAAGATATTACCGATAGAGGGGGGTTTGTATCGTTCGACGAAACTCCGGAACTCAGCTATAGTGTGTTGAGCTTGGATTCCGATGTGATATCCGCCCAACTGGTAGACTCCAATGGGAATGCAATAAGTTATTCTCTCTCGGTCACCTATGGAGATGTTACAGCAGAGAATATTGTAACCGTTACGCAATTTCCTTATAATTTGGAACTGCCCATTAGCCAAGTTATTGAAGCTTTGGGGCTTACCGAGGAAGATATAGCGTTGGGTTCAACAATGTCTTTTGTTGGAACCGTTACAAGCCCCAACGGAACATATAGTGGTGCCTCTCCAGACTTAAATGATAACAATGAGAACGAAGGGGGCGACACCACGGATAGGTCCAAGCTATATTTTCCGAACCAGGCAATGGAATTTTCCATATCCTTTTTTCAGCCAGCCGGAAAAAAAATTAGAGGTACCTCTTTTGAAGAAGTTCCGGTTGGAGCAGAAGATGCTACTTACAATAGAAATGGCAGTAACGATGAAACCTTGGATCTGATCAATGGAGAAGCACCTCCTTATGTAGATTTTATTGCGGCGGGCAACGGCGTGGACAATGAACTTGGTTTTGATTCGGAATACATTGCCATTACCGATATAAGTAGCAGCAGTTTGGGCTTTTCGGCAGAGCGTATCGGGGTTTTCTCGCTGTTGGAAGACTACGAAGCATACCCAGATGGAACCCAAGGATTCCACTCAGAAGATGCGGATGGGGCCATCCGTATCACTTTTGATACCGTTGAGGTTCCGGAAGGGCAAGAGAACTCAGGGGTTTCTTTTCAGGTGTTTTTTGGAGATTCCAGCTGGGAAGAATTGGACGGCTTACATGCCTATGCCAATATTGTCACAGATTCGGGTACAGAAGTTCTTGAATTGGCTAGCATCTTTAGTGATGATGTTGAAGCTGTAGCTGGTCAGTGGTATGAAATCAATAGTGGCTATCTAAAAGGAGTCCGTTCGTATCAGTTGGTGATTCAAATACAATCTGGAGCAACCCCGGAGTCTTTTGATATTGACAACGTGATTATATACGAATCTGAAGATTAATGCCATTTTTTGATTGATCTTTGGGAATAACTTTGTTCTCATGTGCATTAAAAATGTCAACCCCATTTTTTGGGGTTGACATTCAATAAAGAAAAACATCATTATGGAAAGAAAAATCATAGGTCTCTTTGTACTTGTTGCCCTTTTGGCGGCATGTAACGGCAAAAGCAAAATAGAAGCGGATATTTTGATTGTAAACGGCGAAGTCTACGACGGGGTAGAAACAATGCCCCAATCACTTTCCATAGCCATAAAAGGCGATACAATTGTTTGGGTAGGTGATCAAAATGATAAAGAGGTGGTCGCCACCAAAACAATAGATGCGAAAGGACTTATTGTGTCCCCCGGTTTTATTGATCCACACACGCACGCCACAAATGATTTGGACGACGTGGAGCAATCACATAACAAACCCTTTCTTTTTCAAGGAGTAACCACGGTAACCGTGGGCAACGACGGAAGTAGCCCCTATCCTTTGGCAGAATACCGGGATAAGTGCCAAGAAATTGGTGTAGGCACCAATGTAGTCGCCCTGGTAGGCCATGGAACCATCAGAAAACAAATAATGGGAGAGAGCGATCGCAAAGCCTCTAAAGAAGAACTAGCCCAAATGCAGCAACTTATGCAGCAAGAATTGGATGCGGGAGCATTTGGCATGTCAACCGGATTGTTCTATGCACCGGGAAGCTATGCAACAACCAACGAAGTTGTGGCATTGGCAGGGGTCGTGGCCAAGAACAATGGCATTTATGACACCCACATGAGAGATGAAAGCACCTATTCCATTGGATTGATACCAGCAGTGCAGGAAACCATCGAAATAGGGGAAAGGGCAAATATTCCCGTACACATTTCCCATATCAAATGTTTGGGTGTAGATGTTTGGAAACAAAGCGATTCAATCATCAAAATTGTTGAAGAAGCACAGGACAAAGGAATTCATGTTACAGCCAATCAATACCCGTATGATGCATCCGCCACAAGTTTAAAGGCTGCCGTGGTTCCAAGATGGGCAGAAAGTGGGGGAACGGACTCCTTGTTCATACGTTTTCAAGATGCTGAGCTGAGAAAACAGATTCTGAAACAGACCCAAACCAATATAGCAAGAAGGGGAGGGCCGGAAAAATTACTGATTATACAAGCACCGGACACCTTGCTGCAGGGAAAAAACCTGTTGGAGATAGCCCAAGATTTGAAAAAGAAGCCCGAAGAAGCTGTTTTCGATATTTTAAAACTGGGTTACATTAAAATAGCCTCGTTCAACATGAACCCGTACGATATTGAAAACTTTATGGTCCAACCATGGGTGGTAACAGGTTCGGATGGAGGTTCGGGGCATCCTAGAAAATATGGGACTTTTCCTTATAAATACCGCAAGTTTGTTAAAGAGGACAATGTATTGGATTTAGCTTCTTTTATTAATCAAAGTAGCTCAAAAACAGCCAAAATCCTAAAACTTCCAAAACGGGGAACTCTTCAAGAAGGCAACTACGCCGATATTATAATTTTTGATCCAAATGCCTTTACGGATAAAGCAAACTATTTGGATGCGTTTCAGCTTTCTGAAGGGTTGATATATAGCATCATAAATGGAAAACTATCCATAGAGGAAGGTGAATTCACAGAAAAACTAAACGGAAGAATGTTGAAAAAATAGCCAAGGAAATGAAAAATTCATTGGTGAAAAATCAATGGGTACTTCCAAAAAGAAACAAAAATGAAAACTATAAATTTTATAACAGGTTTTTCCTTCGGAAAGGAAATCATCATCATGGTTTTAATGTTGTTTGTAGCTTGCTCTTCAAGTGAGGGTAGCAACGACGAAACCTCAGTAGAAACGGATGTACAAGCCCCATCGGCCCCTACAGGCTTAACGGGCGATAATATAACACAAACCTCGGTGGAATTGAACTGGGATGCTGCTTCTGATAATGTAGGGGTTAAAAATTATTCTCTTTACCAAAATGGTAGTTATTTGGCAAGTTCCGGTCAAACATCTTACGTGTTGAACAATTTAGAGCCAGGCAAGATGTACGAGTATCAGGTACTGGCAAACGATGCAGCCGGAAACAAATCCTCATTAAGTGAAGCTTTGAAGGTAACAACAGTCAGTGCAATTGAGGCCGAACTACAATATGCATCGGGAAATATTGATACGTACCTGCAAAATTTGATAAATAATGTACCGGGCAGTGGCGAAAACAGTTATGAAATACCCACTGATAATGATTTGGATTTGTGGAACCAGGTCATTGACGATCTGTTGAGCGACAATATTTCAGATGCTGTTTCCAAAGCTGTTGATTTCAATTATCAGATTACGGAATTTACAGATACCACTTTATCACCCAACCAAGTGTTCTATGTATTGGCCGAACACAGTTCGCAATCCAATTATTGGGGCATCTATGTTTTCAGCAAAACACCTAACAAGGAAGATTTGGTATTGATGGCTCCCCACATTAAGTACGATACCAATACGGGTTTTGAGGCCGTATATTCCTTTAGGAACAATGTGGCCAAAGCACTTCTGTTAAGCGGTACGCACAGGTGCAATAGCATCGATAGGTCGGAATGTTCCGGAACAACTTCCGCTTGTGGGTCAAATGGGGCCTACCGTATTTCTGACATGGCACATAATACCAATTCCGCTTTTCAAGAAACGACAGAGGTTATAGCTACAACTTTACCGAATACGGTATTTGTACAATTACATGGTTTTGGCAAGGATGATGGAGACCCCGATGTTATAATGAGCAATGGAACTACGGAAACCCCAGACACAGATTATGCTTCCTTGATCAGGGATGCTCTTTTGGATGAAGATAAAACCTTGACTTTTAAAATTGCCCATATTGATACGGATTGGACTCGATTAAGGGGCTTTACCAATACGCAAGGGAGATTTATCAATAGTTCCCCTGACCCATGCAGCACTTCAGCTAGCAATACAACTGGGAGGTTTATTCATATTGAACAAGCTAAGCCAAAACTGCGCAAAAACGCTTCTGGCTGGGCAAAAATGAGCAATGCATTGGGCAATGTTTTTTAAAAAAAGCATGGTAATAAATAGTTGAGTTCACCAATCTAAACAAAAAAGGTCTAACATGTCGATTTTCTTCATATTAGACCTTTTTTATTGTTTTTAGGGTTGGATTACCCCTCAGTTTTCAGATTGCTCAAATATTCTATTAAATCGCGCAATTCACGTTTACTGATCATTTTGCCCATGGCAGGCATGCCCGACGGCAAATTTCTTCTCTTTTGAATTCGAGAGTGGGCCACTTCTAAAGGTTCAGCATCCGAAGTGCGGAGAACCAGTCCCTCCTCGTTCTCTTCTACCAATAGTCCTGTAACCTCTTGTCCGTTGGTCAAGGTCAACACTACGCTTCCGTAACCTGGAGCAATTCGCTTGGAAGGCTCGATCAAAGATTCCAGGATCTGCTCACGGGTCAATCTGTTGCCAATATCGTCCATGGGAGGACCTACTTGGCCGCCTGAGCCTTTCACTGCATGACAGCGAACACATTGGGCCGTTGGGTTACTTATAAAAACATTTCGACCGGCCCACCAATTGCCACCATATAAGGTTTCTACGTAGGCATCGGTACCATAGCCTTGACTTTTTAATGAGGCAAGTTCGTTTTTAAGCATCTCGGAGGTGTTGTCGGAGGCAGCTTCTATCAAATCGAGCATAACGGCTTCATCAATACCACCACGAGCAGCCTGATTCAACAAGTCGGAAAGCACTACTTCGCTTTTTTCCACGGGCATCTCTGCCAAGACTTCCAAAAGTGCTTGTTGCTCACCAACACCACCTTTGCTGAAGATAGGGTTTACAATGCTTGGCAATTCCTCTTTTGTCAACGAAAGTTCACCTATCAAAGTCACAGCGGTTCGTCTTACCTGTGCGTTTTCATCACTCATGCCCATGCGCATTGCTCGTGCCAACTGTTCATAAGCTGTATTGCCCAATGCGGTTAACGCTTCAGCCCTAGCTTCAGGCGAAGCATGGGTGCGTAGGAGCTGAACCAACCGGTCTTCATGCCCTTTTAAATGCAAGGCGGACAATAGTTTTAGTGCTCCTACCAATACCTCTGGGTTTTCATCAGACAAAAAATCTGACATACTTCCCGTTACTTTATTTTGAATGGGCTCCAAAGGTCTTTCTTTTGCTCCCAAATGATACCCGTCCACACGATCCATTACCGATGGAGAGGACCATGTACTCAGCGCGGCCAAGGCCTCACCGCGTAATTCCGAAGGGGCATTTTCGTTTTTGGCATAATCGATCAAATTATCCAGTTGCTTTTCGCCACCCACTCGAAGCGCGGCATTGATGACACGGCGCATAAGCGGTTCGGAACTGTATTTTGGGTTTTCCAACAGTGCGGCCAAATCTGCAAGCGCTTCTTGAATTCCCTTATCATCGTTTATGGCACGAGCTGCTTCGGTAACAATAAATTCATCGGAGTCTTTCAAAAAGACAGCCACTTCTGGTCTTTTCATTCTTCGCAAAGCCAAAACCGCTGCAATTTTCAAGGAACGGTTTTCGCTATTGGCCAACTCGACCAAAGGTTGGTATTTTCCGATTCTGGATAAGGCCAAAACACCAGCATGGCGTAGATAGATGTCCTTATCGGCATTTTCTTCCAACATATCCAATAGGGGTTGCACAGCATTTTCAGCTTTGATTCGCCCCAATGCCTGAGCGGCAAAAAATTGTACCCGAGGGTTTTCTGTATCGAGTAGCGCTATCATTTTATCACTTCCTTCGGAATGACGAACATCTCCTAAAACCTTTAAACTTTGTGCTACGATTTCTGGATCTTCATCATTTAAAAGTTCCACTAAAAGGTCAGCTTTATCGGTATCTTTTCCAGCTTGTTGACCTATTCCCCAAATAGCATGAATTCTGGCCAATTGATTATCGTCTTCTTGCGCTACCTGCTTTAATTTGCGATGGCCCCAAAAGGTGCTTTTAGCCAATTCAAATTGTGCTTTTTGACGGATGCGCATATCTGGATAGCGTAGCAATTCCACGAGTTCATCATTGTCCAGCCCAGCAAAGTCCGCGGTCATCCATTTTTGGGTTTCAGCCCGTTCTTCAGCCAAATCGTTTTCCGAATCGGTTACATCCAGTTTCCAAACCCGGCCTGAATTTTTTGTGTTCCAACCGTTGATCCAATCGGCAAGATAAAGGGCTCCATCGGGGCCAAATTTTATGGCGGTAGGCAAAATGCCGCTCAACATGTCCACTTCGGAATCGAGCTCGAACGAGGCTCCTTTTGGTTTAAGGTCAAAAGACCAAATATGCGATAGGGATGGGTCGCCCACAAACTCGACCAAAAAGAATTTATCCACCCAATCCGAACCCAAAGCGGTACCTGGATTAAAGAGCATTCCCGTAGGACCGTTGTGATAATTCATGATAGGAGGGATAATATGGGCAGCCTGCCCTTCCCATCTGGGCAAGTATAGTTTTTCGTCCATCCAAACCTTATAGTCGTTGTTTTTTGGGTCGGTGTATTTGCCATATTGCCAGTTGGAGCGCCATCCCGCATCGGAACCTTCAACAATATGAACCAAACGTTCACTTTCACCTTGGTGATCTCCATCATTATCAGAAGAAATAATATTGCCATACTTGTCAAAAACAAACTCATGGGTGTTACGAAGACCATGGGCAAAAACCTCAAAATCGGACCCATCTGGATTGCTACGTACAATAACGCCTTGATTGGAATAGGGATACCGATTCCCCTCTTTGTCGGTAATGTTGGCTCCAATGTCGCCTATGCCCCAATAGAGTTTGCCATCGGGGCCCATTATTGCACCGGACATACCATGGCCACCAAATCCTATATGAACCCCAAACCCAGTAGCTAGGGAGGTTTTGGTGTCAAATACTTCGTCGCCGTTGGTATCTTCCATACGCCACATATCTGGGGCGACCCCTACGAACAAGTTTTCACCATCTACGGCCAAAGCGTTGGCCACATCGGTTACTTCGGTGTGGAAATCGTGTACTACCCGAGTTGCTTTCTCGGCAAGCCCATCATTGTTGGTATCTTCCAAGCGCCATACTTCTTCCTCTTCTACAGCTAAGTCCCTCCAATCGTGACTGCCATCGTTGTTGAGGTCGGCCAGCCATGAATTTTCTTCACTTTTTTCGGGAGCAAAGGTTTCGTGCAAAAATGCCTTTCGGTCGGCTACGGTTTCAAAACTGTTGGAGGCGGTCATCCAATGGCGATATCCCCGAATATCAAATTCTGAGTTTTTTTGACGGTTGGTACGGGTAAAAAAGATACGGCCTTGAGCATCGATATCCATAGCAATAGGGTCGGGGGCAAGGGTATCGGGAGCCCATAGGTTAAGTTGAAGGCCTTCGGCCAATTGTACCGACCCCATATTTTTGGAGTCGGCAACTTTTTGATTGAGGTAAGATGAATCCAACTCAATGGTAATAGGGGTTTCGGTTGGTTTTGATGATTTTTTTTGACAGGAAACGACAAAGAGCAATCCAAGAAGGAAGATTGTTCCTAACGGTTTTATGTGCATGATTTTTTAAGGTTTGATTCAGTTAAGGTTGAAAAGGTATGAAAATAAATTCTCCAACGTTTTGTATTGGCATTAGTTTTTCTCCTTTGAACTTTCCCATTTCTCAATAATGGGTTCCAAAATATCATCTTCAACCCCATATACTTTGCCTTCTTTTGCAAGCGGCATAAATTCATCTATGTATTGTTGGCTCAGTGCTGTGGAATCACCGTATTGTTCGCGTAATGCATCAAGCTTTTGGTGCAAGTCCTTTTGAATTTCGGCATAGGCTGGATCACCGTAATAATTGTGTTGTTCCAGAGGGTCTTTTTTTCTGTCGATCAACTCCCAATAATCAAGGTCAAAATAGTAGTGTATCAATTTATAATCCTTGGTAATGGCGGCATAGTGCCTATTCACATTATGTTCCGATGGATGCTCGTAATAATGATAATATACAGCGTCCCTTTCCCAATTGTCCAAATCGCCGGTTAGTACGGGAACTAAACTTTTTCCTTGCATATCGCTGGGCTGAGGGGCACCTGCTACATCGAGAAATGTTTGTGCAAAATCCAAGTTTTGAACAAGTTCATCGGATACACTCCCTGGTTTAATCCTATCTGGCCATGAAACCAATAGGGGTGTTTTTAAACTTTCGTCGTAAACAAATCTTTTATCGAACCAACCATGCTCCCCTAAATAAAATCCTTGGTCCGAGGTGTACACAATAATGGTGTTTTCCATCATGTCATTGGCTTCCAAATAATCCAGAACACGGCCAACATTCTCATCAACTGATTTTATGGTGCCCAGATAATCTTGCATATAGCGTTGGTAACGCCATTTGGCAAGGTCTTCGTCCGACATGCTAGGGTATTCTTCTACAAATTCTTTGGCTACTTTTTCGTAGGCTGCATCAAAATTGGCTCTTTGGGTGGAATCCATTCTTCCTAAAGCATTTTCGAACCTGAGTTTGTCAAAACCAATTACTTCTTCCAAACCTAATTGATCCATAACTTCGGGGTATAGTTTGCTATCGTTGGCCCAGCCCATATTGCCATCAATTTTCATTTGGGCTACCTTGGCGGCTGGCATCCCTTCATGGTCATCAAACAAGGTTGCGGGTTCTTTAAAGGTTTTTTGAGTGTACTCTTGCATGTGTCTTTCCGCCATAAACCAAGAGCGGTGCGGGGCTTTATGGAGGTACATCAGCATAAAGGGTTTATCCGCTTGGCGTTCGTTGTCCAGCCAATCGAGGGTCATGTCCGTAACTATGTCGGTTACATAACCTTTAACATTGATTTCCCCTTCATTTTTGGTTATAAAATCGGGGTTGTAGTAAGCACCTTGTCCTGGTAGTATTTTAAACTGGTCAAACCCTTTGGGGTTGTTGCCAAAGTGGAGCTTACCGAACATGGCCGTTTGATACCCTGCTTTCTGTAACAGTTGCGGAAAGGTAACGTTGGTGGTGTCGAAAGGAGAAACATTATCCACTTTGCCATTCACATGAGAGTGTTTTCCCGTTAGAATTGTTGCTCTGGATGGGGCACAAATAGAGTTGGTAACACTGGCATTGGTGAACAACATGCCCATGTCGGCAATTCTATCAATATTGGGGGTTTCTATCAAACTGTTGTCATAGGCAGAAATGGCTTGATACGCATGGTCATCCGACATAATGAAAACTATGTTGGGTCGCTTTGATTCTTCTTCTTTGACCTCGGATTTGCACCCGATGAGTAAGGTTAGACAAAAAAAAAGATTTGTGATTGTTAAGATTCTTTTTGTTGTGGTTTTTGGTTGGTTGATTTTGAATGGCATATTAGTTTGTTTAAGCAAATCATTTATTTGGGACAAAAGATAGTCAATTCCGCGGATTTTTGTTGTTGATGTTTTAAAATTGGAGAGGTGGGTTTATCCCATCCTCTGGTAATGATACATTTGAAGTGTTTTATGTGACTGTAGTAAAATCAAGAGACTGAATTCCAAGTTAACAAGCAACAAAAATTTGATTTTGTCAAATTGAAGTAAGATTGGGGACATAACACATTTATTGAGATAATGCCTTTATGGGTGTAAATTTAAATTATCCAATCCAGGTTATAGTTTTAATAACTATTTTCATTTATTGAATCAAAAGAACAACCCTTATGCATCTACCTTTACTACATGACATTCTCATCTTATTGGGGTTTTCAGTCGCTATTGTTTTTATCCTTCAAAAGCTTAAGCTTCCTTCCATAATTGGTTTTTTGATAACCGGTGTAGTCATTGGACCTTATGGTTTTAGCCTTGTAAATGCTGTAGAGCAAGTAGAAATTCTTTCTGAAATAGGGGTGATCCTTTTACTCTTTGTAATTGGAATGGAATTGTCCATAAAGCAATTGATGTCCATTAAAAAAACAGTGTTTATTGGTGGATCCTTACAGGTGGGCATAACAATAGCAGTAGCCTCAGTTGTGTATTATTTTATGGGCAATTCTTGGAATGAGTCGGTTTTTATTGGCTTTCTTTTTTCACTGTCCAGTACGGCCATAGTGCTAAAAACATTGCAGGACAAACAACAGATTACGGCACCGCACGCCAGAAATGTTTTGGCAATTTTAATTTTTCAGGATTTGATCGTGGTTCCCATGATGCTGGTCGTCCCCATGATGGCCGGTGAATCGGAAAATCTCGGGCTGAGTATTCTGTCACTGTTAATAAAGTCCATAATCGTACTTGCAATAACCATTGTCAGTGCACGATATATTGTCCCTCGATTAATGCATGCAGTAGCAAAAACGAATAGCAAAGAGCTTTTTTTATTGGTAACCATAACACTTTGTTTTGCCGTGGCATGGCTAACATCTGAAGCGGGTCTTTCTTTGGCATTGGGCGCTTTTATGGCAGGCTTAATTGTCTCTGAATCCGAATACAGCCATCAAGCCACTAGTATCATACTTCCTTTCAGGGAACTTTTTACAAGTTTCTTTTTCGTTTCGGTCGGGATGTTACTGGATTTACAGTTTTTTATAAATCATGTGCTGCTCATAATGCTTTTTGTGATTATTGTTCTTTTTGTGAAAGCGACCATTGCAGCAATTGCAGTTACGGTTCTCAAGTATCCGACCCGAACGGTTTTGATGACAGGACTGGCCCTATTTCAAGTTGGGGAATTTGCCTTTATTCTTTCCAAGGTAGGGCTAGAGTACAACTTATTGACTGCTGAAACCAACCAGTATTTCTTGTCGATTTCCATCTTATCCATGATATTGACACCCTTTGTGATTATTTATTCAGAATTAATTGCGGATAGATTGATGGGAGTATCCAAAAAGATAGGCCTAAAGGGTGAATTAATTCCCAAAAATGGCAAAGAGGAAACTTCAACCGCCAAATTAGAAAATCATTTAATCATTATAGGGTATGGTGTAAATGGCAGTAATTTGGCCAAAGCAGCTTCTGTAAGTAACATTCCCTATGTTGTGATAGAGATGAATGCGGAAATAGTAAAAAAGGAGAAGGCAAAAGGTGTGCCCATTATTTTTGGAGATGCCACCCAAAACCATATTCTTGAAACAGTAAACCTTTCAAATGCCAGGGTTGCAGTAATTGCAATTTCAGATACGTTGGCCACCCAAAGGGTCATAAAAAATATTCGTTCCTATTCTGATTCCCTTTACCTGGTTGTGAGAACACGATATGTTAAGGAAACATCTGAAATAATCGCCTTGGGAGCTGACGATGTCATTCCTGAAGAATTTGAAACTTCGGTTCAGATCTTCACCAACGTGCTTCAGAACTTTCTTGTGCCGGAAGATGATATAGACCTATTTGTTCAAAAGATTAGATCAGACAATTACCAATTGTTTAAAGGAGAACTAAAGCGTCCCAAAACTTTTCGAGCTAGTGAGCTGGCAGATTTCAATATTACTTGTTTGCGAATGAACACTGATAGTAATAAGTTTCTAGGAAAGTCGTTACGTGAATTGAATTTAAGAGCTGAATTCGGAATAAATGTCTTGGGCATCAAAAGAAAGGATGAAATGTTGGAAAGTGTTCAACCCACTGAAAAATTAAAGCAAGGCGACCTGATCTATGTACAGGGGAATCAAAACAGCATAGAGCGCTTTCATAAATTGATAAAATAAAATGTTTTAATACCTATTGTACATTTTAAAGAATACCGATGTTTAACCTGGAGATCTTCCTGACAAACATGAAGAGGGATTGTATATCCAAATAGAAATCCTGGGCAATCATAAAATCCGAACCAAGCCATGCTTGCTGAATTTTGTGTTTTCTGATGTCCCTTGAAACAAGTTTCTATTACTCCAGAAAAAACAAAACCCACAACTTTCGTTGCGGGTTTTTATTGCGGAGGAAGAGGGTCTTCTTTAAATTGAAAAAACCACTGTTTTTAGGGGTTGTAAAGGGTGGGGAATTGATACTGACACCGAAAGGGACACCTTTTTAATAGTAATTTAACAATTATGGGCTTTTTAAATGCCAAATGGATACAATGAGATTTAAAATAAATTAAAGAGCTTCAAAATGACAGAATTTAAAATTGGGTAATACCAGATAACGAAATCAAAATTTAAAATAGAAAGTCTATTTAACCAGGATGTTAAAAACTTTCAATAGGTCACTTAATGAAATCTCTATCAAAGAAACCTAACTTTCCTGGCAGGCAAGAGGTCACCGGTTCGAATCCGGTATTCTCCACAGTAACAGTAAGGCTTCAAGAGTTTTTAACTTTTGGAGCTTTTTTTATTTGCACGCAATTTGCACGCAATTTGCACGCAAACTTAGGTCAAATTTGTTTTTGATTATTTGTTGCAAATTGGACTATTTCGATGTTTTTTCACTTATTTCTGAGTAATTTGAAAAAGTTATATACCCATTGGATATCTTTGACCTTCTTTTCCTTTTATCAACCAGATTCCCGGCCATAGTAACTTTTGCCAACCAATCCTTACCGTTATTGTACAGATAGCCGAATTCTAAAAAAAATGATTTCACAACTATTAGGGCACGATTCACAACAAAAAAAGATGATTTTATATCATCAGGGTAGGGAATTCGTTAGTATGATTGTTTAACCTATGGAAACTATAAAACAACAATTCTTAATTAATCAATAGTAAAGTATGAAAACCTCAAATCTATTTAAATACTTAATAGCCGGAGTAATGGTCCTTACCGTCATTGCCTGTAGCAAAGATGATGACCCTTTTGCGAGTGTAACGGTCAATGGAACAACATTAAGAACAAGCCCTTCCGACTTTACCGTTGGTGACCGGTCGGATTTCAATGGTGACATCGATGCAAGTTTTACCGGCAACGGTGGTTCTACCACCCGTATATTCAGCTGGAACAACAACCTCAGTACAGCGGATTATAATGCCGATATCACTGCGACTACGGAAGGTACCTTCAATATGGTGGTAACAGATGCAGATGCAAATATCGTGTTGAATAGATCATTGAACGGTGCGGTTGAGCCCGATTCTTTCTCTGGAGTAACCGACGCAGGCACTTCCGGAATATGGACCGTAACGATTACAGTAGAATCTTTTAGTGGTGATGGCAGCTTTTCTTTGAGTGAAGGAAACTAGTCAATTCTCCTACTTGTAAATACATAAAAGCACCTCATAAACGGGGTGCTTTTTTTTGAAGTAAAGTGAACAGGTTTAAAAAGCTAACCCTTTTCGAGACAGTATTCCAGAGCTACCTGAATGTTTTCATCCAATAATCAATCGTTTATTGGTGCCCAAAATTTTATATCTGTTTATTTCAATTGTTGATAACTCAATATCCTTGTATTCTAAGAAAATTCGATTGATGTCATTTGATTTGATTTAGAACAAAATTTTATTTGCCATTTTTCATTTGGTTTGATATGAACTGATATGATGTAAGTGTTTGCACATCAATTTTTTGTGGATAAAATTCAATCCATAAACCTTACTTTCCCTCCGCCCTCTATTATCTTTATCCAAAGAATTCTTCAAAGGAAAACAAAAGCGCTTTTGTTCATTTGTAATCGTTAAAAGGAACAAAATGGACAATTTTTTGATACTCGAACGGCTTGACCGTTTGGAACGACTTATGATAGCCAATAAAGAAGTACTGACCTTTGATGAGACCTGTGATTACACCGGCATATCAAGAAGTTATCTGTACAAGCTTACCGCTGCGGGGCAAATCCCGCACTCCAAGCCCAATGGAAAACTTATATTCTTTGAAAGGGAAAAGATAGTCAGTTGGTTGCTACAGAACCAACGTAAGCCATTGCCGGAAAGCGAAACGATTGTGGATTCAAATCCTTAGCCACGGATTCATCTTTAAATTATTTGTGGATTCACCAAAAATGGAAGTAATCACAAAATTTCAAAAGCACCAATATGGAAACAGTACCATACATAAGGGTCGGGACCACCTTTTACAAGTTGGTAAGGATTCCGACCATTTCTGGACATTTCAACGAGCAGCTGGTCCCTTGGAACGAGCATATCATCAAGCAGGACCATGGCAAGGACTATTTGGGCAAGGTGCCCAAATATGATGGGTTCGCCTGTATTCCCTGTCATGTGGACTTCAAAAAGGAACACCATGGTTTCTACAATACCTATTCCCTTTTGGCACATGAACCCAAAGAGGGAACCATCAAAAGAACACGGGCCTTTTTAGGGCATATCTTCGGCAACCAGCTGGAACTTGGGCTGGACTATCTGAAACTCCTGTACCAAAGACCGGTGCAGGTGCTCCCCATCCTCTGTCTGGTCTCCACCGAAAGGAACACCGGGAAAAGCACCTTCCTCAAATGGCTCAAGGAGATCTTTGGCAACAACCTTACCTATCTGACCAATGACAGCTTTGCAAGCCAGTTCAATGCGGACTGGGCCAACAAGCTGTTGATATGCGTGGACGAGGTGCTGTTCAACAAGGAGGAGCTCACCGAGCGCATCAAATATCTGAGTACCACCAACAGGAACAAGCTGGAGGCCAAGGGCAAGGACAAAAGGGAAGTGGAATTCTTTGGAAAATTTATCCTCTGCAGTAATAACGAGGACAGTTTCATCAAGATCGATGCCCATGAGACCAGGTTCTGGGTTAGAAAGATTCCTTCACTTAAAAGGGAGGACACCGATTTCCTGGACCAGTTGTCCAAGGAAGTGCCCGCTTTTTTGGATTTCCTTTCAAAAAGGGAATACAGCACAAAACAAAGAACCCGAATGTGGTTCACAGCTAAACAGGTTTATACCCCTGCCCTTAAGAAGCTGGTGAACAATAACCGAAATAGGGTGGAGAAGGAACTGGCCAGTCTATTGCTGAGTGCCATGGAAAAGTTCGAGATGGACTCGGTGGACCTTTGTCCCATCGATGCCCTGCACATGCTCAACCGCACACGGGTCAAGACCGACCTGACCCAATTGAGGCGGTTGCTGAAAAAGGATTGGAAACTGGACAACCAGCCAAATTCAAACAAGTACCAAAAAATCACCATTTGGAACAACGGCGAGATCAACACCGAGGACGCCAAGGGAAGGTACTTTACCATAAAAAAGAATTTTTTGGTCCAAAATTTTGATGATTTGATGACAGATTGATATAAGCCCAGTGTTTATAAGGGTTTAGGCTGTCATCACTTTGTCATCATTCTGTCATCAAAATAAAAAATGATGACAGGGACAATGAAGAAAAAAACAAAAGTGATGAAACGATGACAAAATGATGACGGGGGAACAACCAGTATTTATAGGGTCCCCCAGAGGTTTGTCATCAAATCATCAAAAATCGATTAAAAACAGAACCATGAGAGAAAAAAGAATGGACTGCGAAAAAGCCCGCAACATTGACATCGTTTCCACGCTGGCCAAGTCGGGGCACTTTCCAGTCCGGAAAACGGAAAAAGAAGCTTGGTTCCTCAGCCCGTTCCGGAGCGAGACCCAAGCCTCTTTCAAGGTATCATTGAAGGAAAACTACTGGATAGATTTTGGGACCTTTGAAGGTGGCAGTACCATAGACCTGATCATGAAAATGGAAAACTGTTCCGTAAAGGAGGCATTGGAACGATTGTCCGGGAACATGGGCCATTTTTCTTTTCACCGGCGGCCGAATCCAACCAAGAAGGAACATAGGGCCGACCCGATTGAAATCATCCAGGAAAAGGAGATCGAGCACAGGGCCCTGCAAAACTATCTGAGCTCCAGAAAGGTTTCGACCAAGACCGCAAGAAAACTGTGCAAGGAGGTCCATTATAAGATAGGAGAACGGACATACTTTGGCATAGGATTACAGAACAGGTCTGGAGGCTGGGAACTGCGGAACAGCTATTGGAAAGGATCCACATCGCCCAAGGATGTTTCGATGATGGGGAACAGATCAAAGAAATTGGCCATTACCGAAGGCATGTTCGATATGCTCACCCTAATGGAGCTGATGCCGGATATCGTAAACAGCCATGACCTTCTGGTATTGAACACCACGGCCTTCGTAAAACGGATGGTCACAGAGATAGGGGAATATGAAAATGTGGAGCTGTTTCTTGACAGAGACAAAACGGGACTGGGGATGACGGAACTTTTATTGGAAAAGTGCCCGAACAGTAGGGATATGTCCTTCCTCTATGAAGGTTTTAAAGATATAAACGTATGGAAGGTAAAAAACGCAAAGGATGAAGTTCGGAAACGAATTCAAGATGTGTCATTGTCATGACAAATCTTGCTTTTGCTCCCGAAGGTCGCAAAAGTTGATGGGAAAATGAAGAAAGAGTTCGTCCAGTTCCGCTGCTCGGTCTACGAGAAGAAACTGCTGAAGGTAAAGGCCCTGAAGAGCGGTCTTTCCCTCAGCGAGTACTGTCGACGTGCCGCATTCGATGACCGAATCGTGGAGCGGATGACGGACGAACAGATAGAGGCCTACAAGCTATTGGTCAAATACCAACGGAATTTTAGGCTGATCACCAACATGTTCCGGAAGCGGAACACCAGATTGGCCGAGGAAACGGCCCAGCTGGCCAAAGAGATAAGACAACATCTTTTAAACTTTAAAAAATGATAGGAATGGGAAAGTCCATATCGCATACTGCAGCCTCGATGAGCTACGGGATGAACCAGGAGAAAGGATCGGAGATCATCCATAGCCAATATCTGGCCGGGGAGACCCCAAGGGAGATCACCGAGGAGTTCAAGGTCATCCAAGAACAGAACGAGCTGTGCCGGAAGAACACACTGAGCTTTGTGCTCAGTCCCACCATAGAGGACGGGAGGAAACTGGAAAGCGAACGGCTCAAGGAAATGACCGAAAGGTTCCTCAAGGAGATGAACCTCAAGCAGCACCAGGCCGTTGCCTTTATCCATAGGGACAAGGAACATGTACATGTCCATCTGTATGCCAACCGGATAAACTTTCAGGGAAAAGCCTACAATGACAGTTTCATCGGAAAGCGGAGCCAACAAGTGGCGGAACGGGTGGCCAAACAAATGGACCTGACCACGGTAAAGGAGGTACAACAGGAAAAACTGTACCGGATGCAACATGTCCGATCGGAAATACAGAAGATCCATGAAAAGGTCATGGCCAGGGAACGGCCAAGGGACTTTGATCAGTACATCAAGTCGATGGAGCAGAACAATGTAAAGGTCATTCCCAGCATCAATAGGCAGAACCAATTGCAGGGCTTTCGTTTTGAGTACAAGGGAACCAACCTAAAAGGAAGCGAGGTGCACCGGTCCATGTCCATGGGCAGGATCGCCCGTCAAATGAACTTTGAAAAGAACATGGCACAGCGGATAGCCAAGGACAGGAGCATGCAGCTTTTGGGCCGGACTGTGAATATCCCAACAAGCCTGACCCAGACCATCATAAAGAAGACCATCAAACTGGCCATAAAAGTGGTCAGGGACACTGGAATAGGAATCTAAACAGAACATTATGGCAAAACTGGATGAAATAGCGGAACTGTTGACAGAGGAGGTCAACGGGTTTGAGAAGAGTATAGACCGTTTGGAAAAGGTGCATGAAAATTTGCAAAATCTCCCATTGAGGCCAGATACCACTGAGTTAAATAATCTTCTAAAGGAGTATGGCAACAACCAAAAAAACAACATTAAGGAACAACAAAGACTGATGGAAAGGATTCTTCATAAAGTAGAGCGGTCCATTCTCTTGCCCGGTTGGGCCATAAAACTTACTTGGGGGTTGTTGGTCACGGTCTTGTTGGTCTTTGGATTTTCAATCTATCAGGTGTCAAGGATAGCCAAGAAGGAAGAGACAGCATATATAAAAGGTCAGGATGATGCCATTGAACACTATGGGACATTCTTTAAAGAAAGCCCAGAGGCAAAGGAACTCTATCAAAAATGGCTGGAGGTAGAAGGCAAAAAGTAGGACAGCGCCCTATCCTATTTTTGTTATACGCTTTTCTTTCCGAACTGCTACAAAAATAGGATAGGATCCGAGCGCTGAAGTTGGGGTAAGGGATTTGGGGACAAGTGGTCTCCCCATAAACCTTAGTCCCCCTTAATAACTACTTTAATCAGACTTAGAACTGAAATCCAATTTTGTGAATACCTCCGGGGGATGGCTGTTGTTTGGTAATAAAAAATCCTCGGAGCAAGCCCACGAGGTATTCAACGGAACAATATGTTATCATTTTTTAAAAAACCATCCGTTTTTTAAACATTTCCTTTACTACACCCGAGGCAGAGCCTTGGGGAATTCTATTAATTAAAATAGATGCCCTAGTAGGTGTATATAAAAGATTATTTTTACATCAAATCACTGATAATGTCTGAAACAAACAGAATAGAATACAAAGAAAAATTAACCAGAGACCTGGATTTGGAAAAGGAAGTGATTGCTTTCCTCAATTATTTGGAAGGCGGGTTAATTTACTTAGGCATTGATAAGCAAGGGAAAGTACTTGGTGTAGATGATATTGACAGTGATATGCTTAAAATCAAAGACCGTATCAAAAACAATATTGCTCCTTCGGCCATGGGTTTATTTGATGTAGTGGCTGAAGAACGTGACGGTAAAGACATTATCAAGATTATTGTTGCCGGTGGAAGTGAAAAGCCCTATTTCAAAAAGAAATACGGCATGACCGAAAAAGGCTGTTTTATTCGTGTAGGCACAGCGGCCGAACCCATGCCGCAAGCTATGATTGATAAACTTTTCGCCAGCCGTACACGTAATTCAATAGGAAAAATAAAATCGCATCGCCAGGACTTAAGTTTTGAGCAGCTACATATCTATTATCAGGAGAATGGTAAACCTCTTAACAAACAGTTTAAAAAGAATTTAGAACTACTTACCGAAGACGGTTTCCTTAACTATGCAGCCTACCTTTTAGCAGATGTAAACAATGTATCTATTAAAGTTGCTAAATATAAAGGCCTAGATCGGGTAGACCTTCTTGAAAATAATGAATATGGATATTGCTCGCTCATTAAGGCCACAAAAAGTGTACTGGATAAAATTGCAGTAGAAAATACAACTTTTGCGACCATTACATCAAAAGAACGTATTGAGCGAAAGTTATGGAATCCTGTAGCCTTGCGTGAAGCTATATATAATGCCATAGTACATAATGACTACACCCGAGAAGTACCACCTAAGTTTGAAATATTTGACGACAGGATTGAAATAACATCTGCCGGTTCCTTACCGGACGGACTTAGCAAAGAAGATTTTTTTGAAGGCGTTTCTATGCCGAGGAATAAGGAGCTAATGCGTATATACAGGGATTTGGATTTGGTAGAGCAACTGGGCTCTGGCGTTCCACGGATTTTAAAGAGTTACGGAAAGGAATGTTTCCGGTTTATGGATAACTTTACCAGAATGACTTTTCCTTCTTCTGAAAAAATCACCGAACAAGTTACCGAACAAGTTACCGAACAAGTTACCGAACAAGTTACCGAACAAGTTTCAAAATTACTTTCTGTAATAGGTAGGGATGAAACTACAACGGCAGAATTAATGACAAAGTTAGACATGAGGCATCGTCCAACATTTTTATATAATTATTTACAGCCGGCACTTGATGCAAAATTGATTGAAATGACAATCCCGGATAAACCGAAAAGCAGTAAGCAACGATATAGGTTAACGGAAAAGGGAAAACAGATTAAGTAACTTTAATGGTGATTTTATTAATTTCTATTTGAATATGTCCTATCAGTCAAAAAATGAAAAAGATATTACCGGCTCAAAAAAACAGCACTAATTTTTTGTTTCCCATTTGTACGTCATACCTTGTTAACCCCTGTAAAATAAGGAAATTTACATATTGCATCAGGGTTTTTCCGGAACTCCCTTTGTTAAGGCCATATTTCTTGTGTAGCCCAGATTTTAGGATTTTCCAATCTTTTCCGGCTTCTGGGTCAGCTATGTGGTCGGCCAAACGCTAATTGAGTAATTTTTGGTGCTCTAACGATATTTCTAAATGCTCTTCTTCCTGATATGTTTCTACAAGGGCCAATATCAAGGGGCAAAAGGTTTAAGCGTTTTTTGACTTGATCTTTTCTTGAAAGCTCAATTTCTTTTTTAACAATTGCATATCTTCACTGACCTTTCGGTTCAATATTTTTGCATAATGCTGCGTGGTTCGGAGTGATTTGTGCCCCAGCATCTTGCTTACAGACTCAATGGAGACGCCATTGGAAAGTGTCACGGTAGTCGCAAAAGTATGTCTGGCCAAATGGGTGGTCAGGTGTTTATTGATTCCGCTTAGATCCGCTATTTCCTTTAAATAGGCATTCATTTTTTGATTGGTCAATACGGGTAGCACCTTTTTATCTACAAGTAAGGGGCTATGCTCGTATTTTTCAAGAATCATCAATGCTGTTGGAAGAACGGGAATGTTACTTTTTGTTTTTGTCTTGGTACGTTTGGTGTTGATCCATAAATCCCCGTCAATCCCTATCACAAAATCGTCATGTGTCAATTTTTTCACATCCGCATAGGCCAATCCGGTAAAGCAACAGAAAACAAAACAATCCCTTACATGCTCTAACCGTTCATTTGTAAAAGGATGATTCATTAGTCGTTGAAGCTCTTCATCAGTCAGGAATTCTCGTTCTACAGTTTTTAATCGGGCTTTCCAATTGGCAAAGGGGTCTGTTTTGATCCAGCCATTTGCATAAGCGATCCTTATGATTTTTTTAAAGTTCACCACATATTTGATGGCCGTGTTATGGCTGCACTTTCTTTTTGTCTTTAGATAATATTCAAAACCTGAAATAAATGAATGATCTACATCTACGACAGGAATATCTTTCTTTCGAAGTTCGATCTGTAAATATTCGGCCAGATGACTTTTTGCTGTTTTGTAACGTTCTGCTGTACCAGGAGCAAAATCTTTTCCAACTAATTTTTCAACCCTGTCATTGTGCTCTTGAAAGATTTCCAATAACATTTTTGAGGGCTTATCCGCACCTAGGTAAGAATTTTTAAGTGACACAGCAGTCAATGGTCGGCCCTTGTCTTTCAATTTATCCGCATGCCGAAATAGGTCGGTCCGTATTTTCATTAATTGCGAATTCAGTTGACGTACTTCTTGCGAGAACCCTAACACCTTCCCATTGGTGGCATCCCAAGTGTTGGGATAAATTTTGCGGCCCGTGCTGAATTCGGAACGCTTTCCATTTACCGTGATTCTGATGTATATCATTGCCCGGCCTACTTTGTCGGTTTTGTGCTTTTTGATGTAGAATAAGAGAGATAACATAAAAGGGACACCTATTTTAACATTATTTGCCTTGAAATTAGTAAAAAAATATTAAAAAATAATCCCTGTAATATGTTGATTAATAATATTTTAAATGATATTAGGTGTCCCTTTTTGGTGAGATTGCAGGTGACACCGAATTGGGCACCTATTAGGATGATATTAAATGATATCATTTGATATCAAAAAAAATAAAAACCCTGTAAATCAATAATTTACAGGGTTTCTTGTTTTGAGATGATGTCTCTCAGCGGAGGAAGAGGGATTCGAACCCCCGGAGGTGTGACCCTCAACAGTTTTCAAGACTGCCGCATTCGACCACTCTGCCATTCCTCCTAAGCGGGTGCAAATATATAAAGCTTTTTGTTATCCCAAAAGACCTTTTTGCATTATTGTTTAAATCGGAGGGATAAAACATTTTGTACATCCCCCATTTAAAGTTTGTCAAAATCAGTATGCCGTTCAAAACAATGGTTATACCTTTGTATTATGCTAGAATGGTACCACTATTTGCTCTTGGTGGCTGTAGGTTTTGCAGTAGGATTTATAAATACCGTGGCAGGAGGTGGCTCGTTACTTTCTTTGCCGACTCTCATTTTTTTGGGATTGCCACCAGCTGTTGCCAATGGAACCAACAGAGTGGCCATAGTGGTACAGACCGCGCTGGGAACGGCCGGCTTTAGAAGCAAGGGCGTTACCACCTTTCCCTTTAACCTGTATTTGGGCATCGCTGCCTTTTTGGGTTCCATTATCGGGGCATACATTGCTGTGGACATAGATGGGGAAACCTTTAATAGGATTTTGGCCATTGTAATGTTGGCCGTGGTGCTCATTATCATTTTTAAGCCAAAGATGAGAATAGGAGAAATGCAGGAACGTCTCACAGGTAAATATTTATGGGTGAGTATGATCGTATTTTTCTTTTTTGGGATCTACGGTGGTTTTATCAATGCCGGACTTGGTTTTTTAATGCTGCTATTTTTGCATTATTTTAATCAAATGAACCTCGTGAGGTCCAATGCCACAAAGGTAGCCGTGGTGTTTATTTATATGCTCGCAGCCTTGGCTGTTTTTGCATTTAACGATAAAGTAGATTGGAAACTGGGATTTGTGCTGGCCATAGGAAATGGTTCAGGGGCATGGTTTGCCAGTAGGTTCTCCGTAAAAAAGGGGGACGGATTCATAAAAACATTTTTAGTGATAGCCGTAGTTTTGATGGCCATCAAACTATGGTTTTTTTAAAATAAAATACAAGTATGCCAGGATTTGAACTTTTTGGAGACAAGGAAAGAAAAGAAGTACAGGACGTTATGGACTCCGGAGTGCTAATGCGCTACGGATTCGATGCCATACGAAACGGACATTGGAAAACAAAGGAGTTAGAAATTGGTTTGGCAGAAAGAATGCAGTCCAAACATGCACATGCCGTAAGTAGCGGTACTGCCGCACTAACAGTTGCTTTGGCCAGTGCAGGCGTTGGAGCGGGAGATGAGGTGATTATGCCCACTTTTACTTTTGTGGCCAGTTTTGAATCCATTCTGGCTTTGGGTGCCGTCCCCGTTTTAGTTGACATTGATGATACCCTTACTTTGAAACCAGAAGCGGTGGAAAAGGCCATCACCCCGAGAACCAAAGTGGTAATGCCTGTACATATGTGCGGTTCCATGGCCAATTTAGATGCCTTGAAAGCCATTTGTGACAAACATGGACTTTTATTACTGGAAGATGCATGTCAAGCTATTGGAGGCACCTACAACGGGAAACCTTTGGGAAGCATAGGCGATTTAGGCTGTTTTTCTTTTGATTATGTAAAGACCATTACCTGTGGTGAGGGTGGCGCCGTTATCACCAATAATGAAAATTATTACGAAAACGCCCATAAATATTCAGATCACGGTCACGATCATGTTGGAAATAATCGGGGAGCCGAGGAGCACCCTTTTTTAGGATATAATTTTCGAATTTCCGAGATGAATGCTGCTGTAGGAGTAGCTCAGCTTGCCCGTTTGGATGAGTTTATTGCCATTCAAAAGAGAAATTACACGATTATACGAGAAGCATTGTCAAGCATTCCAGAAGTTGTTTTTAGGACTGTCCCGGATGGGGGAGAGGAGAACTATTCTTTTCTGAACTTCTTTATGCCCACGGAGGAATTGGCTCAGGTGGCTCATCAAGAATTGATTGAAACCGGAGTAGATGGATGTTTTTATTGGTATGACAATAACTGGCATTATTACAAAAAATGGGACCATTTGATCCAGATGAAATCCTTGGGCAAATTACCAAAGGATGTCATTGAGTCATTACCCGATTACGAAAAGGCTGATTTTTCTGAATCCGATAAATGGATGTCCAGAAATATCTCCTGCTTGATCAAATTGGGATGGTCGGAAAAAGAAGTGGCCGAACGTGCCAAAAAAATGGTGACGGCCATAAAATCTTCTATATAAACATAGGGTTACTTGCTAGGATATTGGTATGACCGTTGTCGTCTTTATCAGGCGATATGGAACAATGAAAAGTTTTATTACGTTGGAATCCATTTGTAATGAAATCCTGAAACAAATTCAAGGCGAAGAACAACCCCAAATAGAAAAGAGCCTTGCCGTTATGGTCAAGACTCTTTTACGAGAACACTATATGAAAATGAAAAAATTACTTTCTGATTAATTACAATGTAAATGTACCCCGCAACTCCACAATAGTGAAATTATTGTTGTGAAGTCACGTTTACTTGTTGTGATATGATGTTTTGTTGTAATTATTTAGCTGCTTTTTGCATGAGAACTGTTTATTCTGAAGGAGTGTAACGACTGAAGAATCTGAGTTTCTCGCTATCCCCATTCGACTGCGCTCAGGGTGACAGCTCGAAATGACCTGTAATAGAATTGGTGTGATTCGTGAAATTCGTGTCAGCCAATAAAGAACAATTTAAGAAGATTCTCCTAGCCAAGCAGTTGTCATTCTGTGCGATTGCTGAGCGAAGTACAACACGGAATCCATATGGTGAGACCCTGAAACCAGTTCAGGCTGACGCTTAGAAATGAATGTGGCAATCCTTTTTTTTGATTCTTAAATCAAAATTGAGAATCTTCGCAAAGCTCAGATGACACAGAACTGAATTAGAGTAATTCGTGGAATTTGTGTCAGACTAAAAGTTACGGATAGCCCCAAATAGAAAAGAGCCCTGCCGTTATGGTCAAGACTCTTCTACGAGAACACTATATGAAAATGAAAAAATTACTTTCGTTTTTTATTACATGGTAAAACTACCACGAGCATTCCCGTAAACGAAATTATTGTTGTGAAGTACCTTGATTATGTGGTTTTTTGGGAATTTTAGTATGTCTCATCGATTTAAGGTACTGCTTTTACGATGTTTGACAGCACCCCGTTTACATCAAAATAAGGTTCCTCGGCCAAACCGGTTCGTATAACGACCAAGTCTTTGGAAGGAATAATAAATACATGTTGGCCTTCAAAACCGTTGCAAGAAAACATATCCCTGGGTACATCGGGGTACTTACCTTCGGCGTTAAGCCAAAAATGTGCCCCATAAGTGCCATCAGAGTTTATGGTGGGCTTGGTGATGTAGTCCACCCAAGTAGAATCAAACAATTGTTCTCCGTTCCAATTGCCTTTATCCAAATATAACTGTCCAAAACGGGCCCAATCGCGTGTACTGGCCCATGCGTAGGAAGACCCAACATAGTTTCCTACAATGTCAGCCTCCAAAATCATAGAGTACATTCCAATCTTATCGATCAAGGCGGAGTAGGGAAAGTTCAAATATTCTTGATGGCTTCTAAACTGTTGCCGTAGAATTCCAGATAATAGATTGGTGGTGCCCGAGGAATAGTTCCAAATCTCGGTTGGTTCAGCAACTGCTTTTTTATTACGCTGCGCCTGTGTCATATCACTGTCCAAAAACAACATACGGGTAACATCCGAAATGCCCGTATAATCTTCATCCCATTTTAAACCACTTTGCATACGCAACAAATGGTTCAAAGTAATGTTTTTTCTTTCATCATCTTTCCATTCAGGAATAGGAGCGGGCCAATCCATTTCCAACTTGCCTTGATGTTCCAAAATACCGTAGCAAGTGGCCAACACGCTCTTGGTCATGGACCAGCCCAAAATGGGGGTATCCTTATCAAACCCATCAATATATTTTTCGGCAATCAAATGCCCCTTGTACAAAATGAGCATAGTCCGTGTTTTTTGTGTTTCGGGCTCAGAAAATGCCATCGCCATCGCTTTGTTGATTTGATCCATATCCACTTCCGGCAATACGGTGTCCACTGGAGCTGCTTGCCCGTAGGGATAGGGAATAGTATCTGGAGTTTGGTTTCTTTGTGGTTTGATGGTCAATGCGCTTGGGTCATAATCATCATTGATCAAAACCGCACCCAATCCATCGCGATGTACCGCTGTACGCTTCATCAGACCATAAACGGTTGAAGAGGCGGATTCCTCATTTTTATTTACC
Source organism: Allomuricauda sp. (assembly GCF_013911645.1). Classification (GTDB taxonomy): domain Bacteria; phylum Bacteroidota; class Bacteroidia; order Flavobacteriales; family Flavobacteriaceae; genus Flagellimonas. Next base: position 566,432 of record NZ_JACESV010000001.1, on the reverse strand, counting down.
TCTGTCGAAGCAATCTCGATCAAAGGAGCACTATTGTCATATTGGTTCATGCTAGCCGCGGAGCGATTGGCCACAAACACACCAGAAGCCACATTTTTGGCGGCATAACCGGAAATAATATTCAATTTGGGGTAATTCAGGTAAACAACTACTCCGATAACAACAAGGAGAAGCAGTAAAACACGCTTAAGTAGTTTCATGGTATAGTATGTATTTGTAACTTTCTGCATCTAAATATAAACAATTATACATGTCCAACATCGGATTGATCATTGAGGAACGTAGTAGGGATATTGGCGACTTTTTAGTGGGAAGACTGATTCCTTTCCGTAAAAAGCGCATGATCGGCCCCTTTATTTTTATAGACCATATGGGTCCCACACAGTTAGGGCCTGAAAAGTATATGGATGTGAATCAGCATCCGCATATGGGTTTATCCACTTTGACATTTATGTTGGAGGGGGAAATTATCCACGAGGACAGTCTTGGCACCCACCAACGGATAAGACCCGGTTCCGTAAACTGGATGACCGCAGGAAAGGGAGTAACCCACACTGAAAGAACCCCACAAGACCTGCGCAATGGTAACACCTTTACAGCCCATGGCTATCAGATTTGGGTAGCCTTGCCAAAGGAACTGGAGGATATGGCCCCCCAATTCCACCATATTGATGAAAAAGACATTCCCAAATGGACCGATGGCAGTACCGAATATAAATTGGTCGCAGGTGAGGGTTATGACAAAGAATCCCCCGTGCCGGTACATTCCAATCTGTTTATGGTCGAGGTAAAGGCCAAGGAATACTACAACCTCAATGTCAATGGAAATTTAAAAGGTGAAATTGGGATCTGCATTGTGGAAGGAAGCATTGAAGCTTGTGGCGAAACGGTAGGAGAAGGGAATATTTTGGTATCCAAAGTGGAGGACACCTGCAACATTAAACTAAAACCAAATACACATTTATTGCTGTTTGGGGGCGAACCTTTTCCCGAGGAACGTTATATTTATTGGAATTTTGTCTCCTCTAGCAAAGAAAAACTGGAACAGGCCAAAAAAGCATGGAGAGATAAAACTTTTCCAATGATGGAAAACGATGATACCTATGTTCCATTGCCCAACTAAAACCCTCAATCCCCGACACCCTGACCAGCCAATGCCAAACAGACCTTTATATTTTTATTCCTTGACTGCCTTTGTGCTCATACTTTTAATGGGTTCTTGCAACAAGGAAAAGCCAAAATCAAAAGAAGCTCAACTCTATTCTAAATACTGTGCCAGTTGTCACCTACCGCCCAAGATTGATGCATTGCCCAAGAATGTTTGGAAAGAATATGTGCTCCCCGCCATGATGGAACGTATGGAAGTGGAAGGCTTGTACCAAGACAACAATGTGGCAGAATATGGTTTTCGACCCAAAATAACACTCAAAGAGTGGGCACAACTGGAAACCTATATCGTATCTAATGCCCCAGAATATTTGGAAGCTATACCCATGCCACAAACCGACACTCTCGTACAATTTAAGACCAAAACTTATTCCTTGGATGATGAAAATGGGGCTATGGTGACCTATCTGGAGTTTTTGGACAAGGATAACGAAGTATATTACGGTGACCTTTCAGGAAATTTGGGTGTTTTTAATTTTAGTGAAGAAAAATCAACCGCTATTTACCAAGGAAAGAGTCCTGTAACATGGTATAGCAAAAAGGATTCCCTAGAAATTATCAGTGAAGTGGGCATTATCCGTCCTTCTGAATTGGTCAAAGGAAAAATGATTGGAAAAGTAGGTGAAGATACCCTTTCAATGAACCACGATTTTCATAGACCGGTCCATACACTTTTGGAAGACCTTAATAATGATGGTGTACATGAACTTATAGTCAGTGAATTTGGTAATGAGACAGGGCAACTGTCCTTGATGGTCAAAAATAAATCAGGAGGGTACGACAAAAAAACATTGCTCAATCTTCCGGGAGCCATTAAAACCGTGATCAAGGACATGAACCAAGATGGCAAAAAAGACATTGTGGCATTAATGACCCAAAGCAGGGAGAGTATTACCGTTTTTTATCAAACAGAAAACCTAGATTTTGAAGCAGAAAACATTCTGGGGTTTAGTCCTGTTTTTGGAACCAGTTGGTTTGAGTTTGTGGATTACAATGGCGATGGTCTGGAAGATATTATTACAGTACAAGGCGATAATGCAGACATTTCCTATGTGCACAAACCCTATCACGGTATGCGAATCTATCTCAATAATGGTAATAGTACCTATTCCGAAGCCTTCTTTTATCCCCTGCACGGCGCAACACGGATACTATCTCGTGATTTTGATCAAGATGGAGACCTTGATTTTGCCCTGATCAGTACATTTCCCAACTATCAAGAGTTTCCCGAGCTTACTTTTGTCTATTTGGAAAACAAGGATTCCGACAGTTTTGAATTTACCACAAACATTTTGCAAGACCCTTCTATGGCACGCTGGTTTTTAATGGATGCCTCGGATATTGATAACGATGGCGACGAGGATATTGTTTTGAGCTCCTTAACTTTAGGCTTTACTCCAGTTCCTAAAGTTTTGACCGAACGTTGGAAGAACGATAATGTGGATATTATGGTATTGGAAAATGTATTGTATTGAAAAGATGGCCCTTTATAGCATTTCTAATTTTGATGGGGTGTGCCCAAAAAAAAGAACCCGTAGAACCCCCTGCAAAATATAAATGGTACGGCCATGAAGTCACCGCATCAGCATACAATTCCGTTTTTTGGCAAACGGATAGCATTAATCCTTCCGTGGCGGCGTGGGGAGACACCTTAAAACCGGGGATGAAAAGCATAGCGGTTTCACGAGATCTAATTAAAATGGGACTCACTCATAACACCATGGTAAAAATAGATACCTTTCCCGACACATTTTATGTAAAGGACAAAATGCATTATCGCTGGCGCAACCGAATAGACATTTACATGGGAAAAGACGTTAAAAAAGCACGCGAATGGGGTAGAAAAAAATTGATTATCTGCTACGCCGTTTCCATTGATTCCATAAATACCACAAATGAAGAAAACTAGTTTAATTCTATGGGCCTTGGCCATGGTGGCATGCTCCACTCAAAAGAAAATTGTGGACATTCCCATTATTTTTGATGAACAACGGGTTGAACTGACCAAGGAATATTTATTAAACAGATATGAAATAGGGCAGGACACTCCCATAATAACCCCAAAAATGGTGGTTTTGCATTGGACAGCCATTCCATCTCTTAAAAAATCATTTGAAGCCTTTAATAGGTCTACCTTGCCCAACTGGCGTCCGGACATAGAAAACGTAAGTGGTCTTAATGTTTCTGCACATTTTTTGGTAGACCAAGATGGAACCATTTATCGTTTAATGCCCGAAACCACCATGGCACGCCATACAATTGGTTTAAACCATTGCGCAATCGGAATAGAAAATGTTGGTGGCACAGAGGGATTTCCCTTGACCAAGCAGCAACTCAAATCCAATATTTATTTGGTCAACTATTTGGCATCAAAATATGATATTGATTATGTAATCGGCCACCAAGAATATACCTTGTTCGAAGGGCATCCACTTTGGTTGGAAGTGGACGATGGCTATCGAACCAAAAAAACAGACCCGGGGATGGATTTTGTGGAAAAGGTAAGAAATGCCACTAAAAAATTTAACTTTAAGCCTGTTCCAACAAAACAATAGAAAATGATAAAGAAACTAATGTCTTTTGCAATCTTGGTATTGTTGGCATCCAGTATGCAGGCACAAGATGAGCTTACACCCCAATTATACGAAACCTATGAGGACTATAAAGAATCGAGCATAGGAAAACGAAGAATAAAACATGCAGATATTCAGCCCTTGATTCAAAAATTTAAGGCCAACCCAAAATTTGAAGTACAAAAAGTAGGGGAGTCCATTCAAGGTCGGGATCTGCATTTGATCAGCATTGGTTCTGGTGACAGTAATATTTTTCTGTGGTCGCAAATGCACGGGGATGAACCAACGGCTACGCAAGCCATTTTTGATATTCTGAATTTTTTGGACGCCCCCGAGTTTAATGAGGAGAAAGAAGCTATCCTATCCAAATTAAAGCTCCATTTTTTGCCCATGCTCAATCCGGATGGGGCAGAAGTGTTCACAAGACGTAATGCCTTGGGTGTGGATATTAATAGAGATGCTTTACGATTACAATCCCCAGAAAGTCAAACATTAAAAAGGCTTAGAGATAGTTTAGATGCAGATTTTGGCTTTAACCTTCATGATCAGAGCAAGTACTATAATGCAGAACGGACCGAAAAGCCTGCGACCATTTCCTATTTGGCCACTGCGTACAACTACGAGAAGGATATCAATGAAGTACGTGCCAATGCAATGAAGGTAATTGTTTACATGAACAAGATCATTCAAAACTATGCCCCAGGACAAGTAGGGCGTTACAGCGATGATTTTGAACCCCGCGCTTTTGGGGACAATATTGCCAAATGGGGCACCAGCTTAATTTTGATTGAATCAGGAGGGTACCCTGATGATCCAGAGAAGCAGGAAATCCGAAAATTAAACTATGTTTCCATTCTTTCGGCATTGTATACCATTGCCAACGAATCTTTTAAAAATATTCCAATCGGAGATTACGAAAAGATACCCCGCAACGACCGTATGTTGTTCGATCTAAAGATAGAGAACGTGACCTACGAGCTTATGGGAGATGATTACATTCTTGATTTGGGCATTTTTAATCACGAGGTAGATTTGGAAGGGCACAACCAATTTTATTACAAAAGTTCAGTCGCCGACCAAGGTGATTTATCTACCTTTTACGGATATAAAACTTTTGATGCCAATGGTTATAAACTTGTTCCACCAAAGGTGGCACAAGTTACCCGTATTGAGGACCCGATGGATTTATTAAAAGACGGTGTGGCCTACGTTAAAACAGAAAAACCGGAAAAAAGTGCATTTGTGCACTTTCCTTTGATCTTGGTAAATGATGCTTTTAAGTTGAAAAACTTTAGACTGCAACCAGGTATTAACCCTACCTTCTTTTTGGAGAAAGAGGGCAAGCTTACGCACGCCGTGATCAATGGTTTTTTTATAGACCTCTCCAAACCTTTGGATCAGCAGAACACGGGCAATGGACTAATCAATGGCAAATAAATTATCATAAATAGCAAACTACCTCGGGACAAGCCCTCGAGGCATTGGTAGGAAAACATATTTTGATTTCGAGGTAAGCCTCGGAGCATTTAAATCTCGATTATTGAGTAAATAACCCTTTAATTTATAACAATGAAAAAACAAATTTTAGTAGGATTATGCCTATTGGCAGCGCAATTTACATTCGCACAAGAACCCATCAATCTTTTTAATGGAGAAAATCTGGACGGTTGGATCAATCATGGAGAAGAAAAATGGTTTGTGGAAGATGGTTTGCTAATCTGTGAGAGTGGCCCCAAAGGCGAATACGGATATTTGTCCACAGAAAAATTCTACAAGGATTTTGAATTGACCTTGGAATTTAAACAAGAGGCCGATGGCAACAGTGGTGTTTTTATCCGCTCTACTTTTGAAGGCACTAAAGTAACAGGATGGCAAGTAGAAGTAGCCCCTCCAGGAAAAGATACGGGTGGAATCTACGAATCCTATGGTCGTGGTTGGTTGATCAAGCCCGACCCGGAAAAGGACAAAGCCCTGAAAATGGGGGAGTGGAACACTATGAAAATCCGTGTGGAGGGTCCCAAGGTCACATCATGGCTGAATGGTGTGCAAATGGTACATCTGGAAGATGAAAAAATAGGTGAAGGCGAAGGAGCCATTGCCCTGCAAATACATGATGGCGGTGGTATTCGCGTCAAATGGCGAAACATTGAACTTGTTCCTTTGGATTAAGAAAAAAGAAAAGCCCGATTGCTATAATCGGGCTTTTTTTATATGAATGTTGAATTCTTAATTCTTTAATGGGGTCACTTCAAAAGCTCTATACTCAATAGGGCCGTGGTCTCCTTGGATCATAAATGGACCGGGTTCTCCTTCTTTACTGTCCAAAGCACCTCCAGTAATTCCTGGAATCGTGGCATCGGAAATCACTGTTTTTCCGTTTAGCGTTATGGTAACCCTTCGTCCAATCAAAGTAATATCATAAGTTTGCCATTCGCCAGCAGGTTTGGAAGCATTTTCATTGGGTTCCAAAAAGCCGTACACACCGCCTAAATAAATGTCCGATGGTTCCAAACCTTCGCTATCCACAATCTGAACTTCGTAGCGCCCGCGCAAGTAGATTCCGCTGTTACTTCCTTTTGGGTAACGAAATTCCACGTGTAGTTTAAAGTCTTGGAATTTTTCATCCGTAATCAGGTTGGAGCCGGATTCTGGACTGGTCAAAATACCGTCCTTAACCACCCATTGGTTCTTTTCGCCATCTACATGCCAACCCGAAAGGTCTTTTCCGTTGAACACATCAATGGTTTTTCCCCATTTTGGATTCTCGGTGTATTCCAATTCCGGTGCTTTTACGCCAGTCCAATCAATTATGGAACCATCTGTATAAATTAATGTGCCTTTTAATGTTTCTCCCTGCAATTCACCATGAAAGATCATGTCGCTTCCCTTGGGCTCCCATTGGTTGGGAATACTAAAGGTAAATTTGTTGTCCCCATAAGTTTCTATTTCGGCAATGGGTCTTGCGCTACCAAAAGCGAAGACAAAACGGCCCAAAAGTGTCGCAGTTCCCGAATGTTTAATTTCCAGCCAAGAAGGGGAGGTCTTCCCCATAAAATCCATTTCCAGGTCCCATCTTCCCTCTAACGGACTGATGTGCTGGGCATAAATACTGCTTGTAAAACCTAAAAGGAAGGTGCAAATAAAAGTGTAAATCGTTTTTCTTTGGGTTATCATATGAATGTTTAGTTTGTTTGCTGAACAAGATACGATTAATCCAAAAATTAACTAGCCGTTATAGTACTAGAACCTATTCGCAACCACCGGTAAAACCATTGGCGCTAAACTTGGTCTGAACAGCTCCTTTTAGGCTGTTGTGCGTTAACTGGATCACTAGGTTACTTTCGCCACTTCCATCACGTTTTGGGGTGCAGTATTCAAAAAGGTAGTAGCTTCCCGCTTGTTCCTCTACACGTTGTGAGATATCGTTGAAGGTATTCTCCAATTCTTCTGAATTACTGGCAAAAACACTGGCTGTTTTCCCGATTTGCTCCAAAACTTCGGTATCTATTTCGGCTCCTAGTCCAATGGTGAAGTAGGAAATATTGCTATCGGCTTCCTCAACTGCACGTAAAGCATCGGATTCTTTGTATCTCGAAGCTTGATCGGTTCCATCGGTGAACAATACCACGGATGCCGCGTTGATTACTTCTGAGTTTTCATCAAGCAAGCCCTCGGCAATGTCTGTTGATTTGATCACGGCGCCGTACAAATCAGTAGATGGGTCGTTGCTGATATCCATTGTGATGCCATCTACGGCCGCTGTCAATTCGGCAGCGGAAGATGTCAAGGGGTTTAATAAATGAAGTTCGTCTTCTCCATCAAACCAATAAATGGCCATTTTAAAGGACTCCGTAGTTGGGGTTGGCATTACATTGTTGATGAAACTGGTGGTTGCCGCCTTTAATTCGTCCAAACTACTTTCCAATACGCTATTGCTCAAATCCAGCACTAAAAGGGTGTTGTTGTTAAATACTTGTGAGTTTGGGGAAATTCGGGCAAAGGATTCCGAAGGGGATATGGGTTCAAAACAATCATCGTTTCGTCCTTGTTCGTATATGGAGAACTGTTCGGCCGATAATCCTGAGATAGGATTCCCCATCAAATCTGAAACTCTGAAGAGCACGGAAACTTTTCCGGGCAAAGTGGTGAATTCATCTTGTATGGACAACAAAAGTTCGTTTTCCCCAAAACCGAGGCAATCATCCGGTTCTTCACCAAGTCCCAGTTCCTTGTCGTTAATATCAAAACTGACATCATCATCTGCATTTCCGCAAGAAAATAAAATAAGGCTAAACAATATTGGGAATGTAAACTGAAGTATGTTTTTCATTTTCATAAAAGTTAAGGTTCTGCATGCACAACGTTGAAATTGACCGAAAAGTATTTATAACCTCAAGAATAAAATTAAAGAAAAGTTAAAAGAAACATGGGCTTGTTAAAATAATAGGGATACAAGCTATTTTTAATATTTTCACGCCAATAAAACCTACCAACCTATCTAACCAACAACAAACAATAACGCTAATAGGTTGATATTATGACTATACTTTTGTTCGGTGCCACCAAAGATATTATTGGAACGCCCACACTATCTGTTCCAACGGCAAGTTTAAGCGGCAGAAAAATTCCAAATACCGTAGGGGAACTCAAAAAATTTCTTGAAAATACATATCCAGAACTTAAATCCATTTCCAAAGTGACCGTTGCAGTAAACCAGAATTACGCTTCGGACAATGAGAGAATAAATTCTTATGATGAAATAGCCCTGATTCCTCCGCCCGAATCCGGTAATTTTTAGGTCAATTATTTTTCAGTTCGTTAATTTTATTTTCCATCTGTTCGTTATAATTCCATTCATTGTTTTTATTCAACAAAATTGCTTTTTGATAGTTTGCAAGTGCGTTTAAAGTATCTTTTCGGTTTTCATAGACCTCCGCTAACCCAGCCAAAGCCACCCACCATTTTGGGTTGGCTTCCGCATTAAATTTGAATACTTCAAGTGCTTTTTCATTATAATTTTCGCTGAACAGGTACGAATTCCCTATGCTGTTAATATTCCATTTTAAGTTATCAAAATTGGAATGCGGGTTTTCTTCCTTAAGTTTTTTGAATGATTCTGCAGCCTTGCCAAATTCACCTTTTAAGGTAAGGCCCATAACATCTTCTTCTAAGGTTGAACCTTTTATTTGTGGAATTACAATTCTTGCAACATCATTTACAATAATGTCATAGGCAGGAATTTCATATCCATTCGATAATAAAATAATTGTTGTTTTATTGTCCGCAAATTTTCTGAAAGCAGCTAAATTTCCACCTGAAAATCCATAAGATTTTAATCCGTTCACTGGGTAATTGCCCCAACCATATAAAAAATTGTCCTTTTGATTTACAAAATTGAACGGTGTCCACATTTTAGATTTGGTTTGTTTATCCAGAAGTAAATTTTTATCCAATCTTTTGTTCCATTCAATGAATCTTTCAAGTGTGATGTTAAGTCCATTTCCGGAATGTCCTCTTATACCATTGTTATTCGTGTCTTTTTCAAATGCTTTTGTTTCATCATTATAAAAATATCTAGTAGCACGATTTGGGATGCTTTCTTGCGAGTTGGAAGAAAATAAAACCCCATTTTTCGGATTTTCAAATTGATTGTCAAGCACATATTCATCAAACGGCAACCCTGTTATTTTCTCAATAATTTGAGCAAGCAACCAATAGTTCGTTTGGTTGTACCTGAATTGATTTCCGGTTACAAAGTCCATTTTATCTTTTGCGAGCTTTTCCATTAACGATTTATCAGATAAAGTGCTTTCGTATTTTATGATGTCCGGTAAGCCGGAAGAATGACTTAAAAGATTTTTAATTTTAATTTCTTGCCATTGTGGTGGCAAATCATCCAGATACTTTGAAATTGCATCATCCAAAGTTAGTTTTCCGTCTTGGATAAGCTGAAATACTCCTGTTGATGTGATAAGTTTTGTTGCCGAAAAAATTCTGAACAATGTATTTTTATCAACTTGAACATTGTTTTCCAAAGAGGCTTTGCCAAAGTAATTTTCATAAACTATGCTATCGCCCTCAACAACCGCTAAAGCCAATCCGGGAATGTTGTGCAATCGCATTGTTTTAGAAAGGTAATTGTCGATTTCGGTTTTTAATTCAGTAGAAGTAGTTTTCTTCTTTTGGTTGGTACAAGATGTAGAAAGAAATAATAGTAGGATAAATAAGATTTTGAATGTCTTCATTGTATTGAACATTGATTTCAACAAAGACGATACTTATTCTTGAATGTGGCAAACCTTTATTTACTCCCAACGATTAAGCTAAACATCGTTTTAATGATGTTTAAGCGACTGATTCTGAACTAAAGTTCGGCACAGCTAATGAAGCTTCACTGAAAATCACCTCGGTTATCTACAAGAAACATCCGGTCACTCTTTTTTATATCCAGGCCCACGAACAACACGCCCTGGCATTTCTCCCGTATGCTCACCATCCTTTAGTACTTGGGTGCCGTTCACAAACACATGTTTTACCCCTTCGGAATATTGGTGGGGGTCTTCAAAAGTGGCTTTGTCGATAATGGTAGCGGGGTCAAACAAAACCACATCGGCATAATTACCTTCGGTAAGGCTGCCCCGTTTTTGTATTTTAAGATGGGTTGCGGGCAATTGAGACAATTTATGTACAGCTTCTTCCAAGGAAATCACCTTTTCATCCCGCACATATTTGCCCAACAAACGAGCCACGTTTCCGTAAGCTCTGGGGTGAGTGCTCGATTTTAGGAAGACACCTTCTGTGGCAGGAGAGCCTGCATCGGAACCAAAACTCATCCAAGGCAGTGCTATTTGCTTTTTCACATTGCCTTCGGACATTAAAAAATAAATGGTTCCTACACGACTTCCATCTTGTACTACCAAGTCCATGGCAGTTTCTTCGGGCGAAGTGCCACGCATTTCCGCCACCTCTTTTAATGTTTTTCCCGTAAGATATTTTAAAGAATCCGCCTTAAAACCTACCAACAGGATTTTACTGGGGTCGCCTGCAGCTTGCATCAAACTTTCCCATTCGTCCGTAGGTGTGGTCATTTCTTCTTTCACTTTTTTACGAATGGCGGGGTCCTGCAAACGTTCTGCCCATTTATCATATCCACCTTCTTGCACCCATGGCGGCATTGAGGCATCCAAACCAGTGGCACCAGCCACATAATTGTACATATTGGCCGTAATATGGAGTCCAGCGGCATTGGCAGAGTCCACTTTGGCCACTACATCATCAAACTTGTGCCAATTTTCCTTGCCGCTTTGTTTTAGGTGATAAATCTCGGCTCTAATACCAGCTTCATCCGCAATCTGAATCAACTCATCCAAACTCTCCAATAAACGAGAACCTTCGCTACGCATGTGGCTGATGTACATGCCATCATACTCGGCGGCGACTTTGCAGAGTTCAATCAATTCTTCGGTGCTGGAATAAAATGCAGGCGCATAGATCAAAGAGGAACCCACGCCGAGGGCACCTTCTTCCATGGCTTGTTTTACCATCAATTTCATGGAATCCAATTCCTGTGGAGTAGGGGCACGGTTTTCATAACCTACAGTGTTTATCCGCAAGGTGGTGGCTCCCACAAAAGAGGCCACGTTCGGAGAAACCCCCTTGGTTGTGAGATATTCCAAATATTCGTTCAAGCTGTTCCACTCAATACCATACTTTATGTCCCCTTGACTTTCCTGTTCCTCTTTTTTCATGGATTCGTTAAGCGGCCCCATGGACCAACCTTCGCCAAACACCTCCAAAGTCACGCCTTGTTTTATATCGGCCATAGACCTACCGTCCTCGATCAAGGATTCCGTGGCCCAACTGAGCATATTTATAAATCCAGGAGAAACTGCCAATCCAGTGGCATCTATCTCCATAGTTCCTGAGGCTTTTCCAATATTTCCGATAGCTGCAATGGTATCGGCATTGATTCCCAAATCCCCTATGTACGAAGGACCCCCAGAGCCATCCACGATTTGTCCGTTTTTAATAAGGACATCAAAGTTTTTGGGTTGGGAACAACTGGCTAGAATAATCAGGGCGAACAGGGAGATGAGAAAAGAAATTGGTTTCATAGTCTGGTTATTTGGTTATGGCAAAACAAGTTAGGTGATTTTTTGTGCACTATCAAATTACCAAAGCATGAAAATTTTGCCTCACCTTTCTTCAAATCCAAGCCCCAACCGATTGATTGGATTAAATCATTTTAAAACCTCCGAAGTATCAAAGCAGGCATGCAAACATGCCTGATGGCAGTCAGGTTTCATTGCAGTTACTTTAGTTTCTATAATTTTTTTGGATGGTCCCCTCTCCAGTCTCCCCAAAGGGGAGAAGTTTCCCTCCTTGGAGAGCCTGTCCCGAATCTGTTTCGGGAGATTAAGGGAGAGTTTGATACTGGATGACAAAGAATTTTATTCTTTTCTTTAAACTATGGTTTTCAAACCCATAGTGGTTTATTTACCATACGGAATATAATTCTCCCACTCCCATGGTGTGTACACGTCTTTCAAGGTGACTTCGAGCAACTCCTTAAAAATGCTGTTGCCACGTTCAAAATTGGTCATGATCATAATTCCTTTTCCTGATTCTGGAAAAAGTACGGAATGGTGTACAAATCCGCTTCCGTGCCCTTCTTTAAAAAAAGCTTTGCCATGCGGTGTTTCAAAATAGCCCCAGCCCAGGCCATACCCCAAACGTATTGAATCATATTTATCCGTAATGGTATTGGCCTTATCTCCAAATTGTTTTTCAGAGCGAATTCTGATGTGCGGACTAAAAATCTCATCGTAAGATTCCTTGCTGATCAATTTTTGATTGAGCACCGCGGTCAAGAATTTGGTATAGTCCTTTGCCGTGGTTTCCAAAGTTCCGCCACCTCTGGGCTCGTTGTCCTTATCTTTTTTGAGGGATTCCCCCTTTTCGTTGTGCCCAAGTGCAAAATCCTTGTCAAATCTCGTTTTCCATTCGTAGGCAGAGTTTTCCATGCCCAAGGGTTCAAAAATGTTTTCTTGGGCAAGCTCTTCCAATCCTTTGCCTGTCAATTTTTCCAAAACTACTTGTAAATAGATAAAGCCCTCCCCACTGTATCCGTATTTTGTTCCGGGAGTATGGTGCACCCTTAATTTGTTGTCTTCCTCAAACCATCTGTAATTTTTGAACCCAGTAGTATGGTCTAGGCACATCCTTGCCGTAATTTTATGGTAAAGTGAATCTTCCTTCAAACTGGAAAAGTCATCGTGCCAACGGGTCTGTGGTTCGTACTCGTATATTTTCTTGGGCAGGTACGACTCCAAGGGTGTGTCCAGATCAATAACACCATCCTCGACCATTTTCATTGTCAAAACCCCAAATACGGCTTTACTGAACGAGGCTCCGTAAATGTTGGTTGAATCTGTCAACACTATTTTATTGGGATAATCCTTATAGCCAAAAACCTTTTGATACACGGGTTGGTTGTCATCAAAAATGGATATGGCCATGCCGTATATTTGGGCATCTGCCATCAACTGGTCAATCTTTTTGGTAATGGAATCTTTAGTGATCAACGAACCGTCCAATCGTTCAATGGTTACCTGTTTTGGATTTGAACAACTATTTAAAATGGATAAACCTATTATGAGCAACAGACCAAGCGTCGTATTCTTTTTCAACCTTAAAAAAGGAATGGAAAAGGGATAGTAGCATTTGTTTTTTTGTACCACGTAAATGATGTTGAAGATGATAATGCCGATGCAAATGGGAATCACGGAAATAAAAATGATAAAACCCCATTTCTCGATGGTCAGTAAGCCAACAAACGACAAGATGGCCAAAATCAGTACGGTGATTTGAAAATTGATAACCTTAATACCATGCTCGTTATACATTGGGTTGTCTTCCCGTTTATGAATCCACAGAAAAAGTGGGATAAGCACATTGAGTAAGGGAAGAAACAATCCGGCCAGGGGAGTAGCGTGTATTAGGAGCAACCATTTCTTTTTAATCGTTTCCTCTTTTGGATTTTCCAATGGAACGAGCTCATCTACTTCTATCTCCAAGGCTACTGCCAAGAGTTTAACGGTATTTAGGTGTGGGGAGACCTCTTCTTTTTCGATGCGTTGAATGGTGCGTACCGTAACATTGGTTCTGTGGGCCAATTCTTCTTGTGAATACCCCTTAATTTTTCGTTGATACTTGAGTCGTTCCCCAATTGATGAATTCTTCATAATTTTTGGTTTTAAATTCTGGAACAAAGGTATCTGCGGAGGCACGACAGTACCACGACATTTGTATGTCACCTTTATGTCAACACCGGTAAAACCATCTGTTTTGCGATAAAACTAAGGATTATAGGGGCCAAAACCTTTAAATAGATCCAAGTTAGGGTCAACCATATAGAAAAGCATCAACTATTTCTTCCTGCCCAAAAATCGGATTACGGAACCTGTTCCCACATGGCCATCGCCTTCGTTGAGCTCTACGGTGGTTTGTTTGAGTTCCAAGATTTCGTAGTTGGGAAAATCGGCTTGCAGTTCTTCGATGGAAAATAAGGCATCCAGATTACTAGGGCCACCTACGCTTGGATTTTTCTTTTTATATGCCAAATGCGCCTTGCTGAATGCTTCAAAAATGATGGTCCCGCCTTTTTTTAAGTAACTGTGCAGCAATTTATGGTAGCCCGAACGGATGTTGGGAGGGAAGTGGGCATAGATTAAGGCGATGGCATCGAACTGTTCTTCGCGGTAGCCCAATTTGGGGAGTTCTCCAACCTGATAGTCAATGGAAACCTTGTTTTTCTCAGCCAGTTTCAATGCTTTTTGTTGTCCTACTTCGCTGATGTCGAAAGCGGAGACTTCCCAGCCCAATCGAGCGGCATGTACGGCATTGCGCCCCTCGCCCTCGGCACCAAAAAGAATAGAGCCTGTTGGTAGGGTAGCCAGTTTTTCTTTTAAATAGGCATTGGGTCGGGTGCCGTATGCATATTTGGTTTGCCCAAATTTGGTGTTCCACTTTTTAAGCCAATCAGTTGCCATAGGTATTGTATACAGTTATTATTGTCCAAAATAATTTTCGCCATAGAAGATTAAGTCGATGTGACATATTGCTTTTCTAATGAAAGATTTTGTCGTTGCGGATTGATTAAAATGGTTATCATAAATATCTTTTAAAACACTCATTATGTAATCCTTGTTAATTTCTTCTTTTTTCAAATGAGTAATGGCTTGAATATAGTATCTCAATTCTCTTGTATCGACTGTTTTAAAGTCAATTTTTTTATCAGATTTTAGTTCCCTGATTGCATTGGTTATTTTTTTTGCAGCCTCTGTGCCTGTAGAAATATTACCAATTTTGAATTTTGTTAAATTGTTCTTTTCAATTTTAAATCTTTTCTTTATATCATTGACTTTGTTACCTTTCGAATTCTTTAAAAGATCAAGAACTTGTTTCTTGCTTAATTTTGATTGTTCTATATAAAAATAGATTGGGTAATAAACGGTGTTTTCGTGTACTACTTTACGAAAGAATTCACTTGCGCTATCAGAGTCTAATTTTTGCTCGAAAAATGAATTGAATAATTCAAAATGTGTAATGATGTGATACTTGTTTTCTACAAGTTGTACAATTTTATTACTATCTATCGGCTGAACATCTCCAATTAATTTCAGTGTTGGTGCTCCATCTTTTTCCACGAATTTCCCCTCATTAATGAATGACACTTTTTTTAATAGTTCTTCGGGAATCAAAAGTTTATTTTTTGAACCGATAAGCTCACCATTCATTACATTTAGCAATCCGATATTTTCAACTCCAATAGTAGCTACATTGTTCATTAAGTTAAGCCAATTATCATTTAGCTTCTTCTCTCTTTCCTCGATCATGTTTCTTAAATCGCCATAAGAAATTCGTCTACTTTGTCCAGGATATCTATAAAATATGTCACTTTCTTGAATGTTATTATTTGCGGTTTTAATCGCGACAATAGGTTTATTTTGTGATTTGTAGATATATAAAAATCCTATTTTTAAACCGTCAATTTCTTTAATGAATAGCTCAAAATGTATTTCAGGCGCAAAATAAGACAATAGCTCTTGAGATAAATCTTTATTGTCGAACTGTTCTAATTTATCATTTTTTAATCCAACTAATTCTCCATTATTTTTTACTCCATATAAAATCAGGCCCCCATTAGCATTTGAAAAACTTGCAATCCATTTTAGTAATTTTTTGTCTTTGTGTTTTGGACTGTGAAAACTTTCCTTAAACTCTATTTCCGAATGCTCTTTTTGTCGGACAAAGTTTTCCGAAACAATGAAGTATTGTTTCCAATCAAATTCTTTTTCAAATGACTTTTTCAATTTTGAGTTTTAGTTGTACACACGGTTAAGCTAAACATCGTTTCAATATTTTTTAACGACAGATACTGAACCAAGCTTAGTATAAGAACCGAAGTTCGCAGAATTTTAAGTTACTGGCAAAAAGACTTATTAAGCGTTATCAACACTAAAGTGTTGTAGGATAAAGGGTTATATGTTAAATAGCCCTTCGACTCCGCTCAGGCTGACATTGTCACTTATAATTTTACTCCTTGATCATTTCCAAATCATCATTGGAGCCCGTCATCTGCCAATGCGCCAGT
Source organism: Allomuricauda sp. (assembly GCF_013911645.1). Classification (GTDB taxonomy): domain Bacteria; phylum Bacteroidota; class Bacteroidia; order Flavobacteriales; family Flavobacteriaceae; genus Flagellimonas. The sequence continues at coordinate 550,037 of NZ_JACESV010000001.1, read as the reverse complement.
GAAATAGGGATATTTCCGATACTGTTCAGGGTATCAAAAAAATCTTTTACCACAAATGGCTTGCCTTGTGATTCTTTAAGTTTAGCATAATCGGCCAATGCGTTTTCCAATAAATATTTACCGGTAATATAACTGGTTCCATAGCCCGGTTGGCGTAAATACAGGTGTTGTTCAAAAATAAGCAGATCTTTTTCCGTTTTCATCCATCCGCGGGGCGTGTACTCACTGTGAACCCCTCCAGCTTCCTCCATGGTCATTTCATTGGCGTGGGCGTACAACGACCCTAAACCCCGTGCAGCGCGCTGTGCAATCATGATATATACAATCTCTTTGGTTCTTGGGCTATCATCATACAAACCAGCTTGCATAAACATTTCTTCGACCGCGGTGGCCGTCCCCTCATTTCTTGAATCCCAAATGTTATATAACAAAGGGCCTTTGCGTATTTCACTTGTATGGGGTTCGGTATCCATGCGCGCTAGTTCAAACCAATGGTAAAAATGGGAATATAGTGGCCTTGGGTCGTAATGCTCGCCAATCGCAAAAAAGTTGCGGGTCTCCTTGGGTATAAATTCGCCCAAATGTTCGCGTAGGGCGGGTTCAAAATAGGGTTTTACGGTAACAATGTCCTGTTCGTCCAAAAAATTGATCAAACTGTTTGCGGCTTCGTCGGCCATTTTATTGTAGGCTTCGGGGGAGTCCGCCTCAACCAATGCTGGCAGATTTCTATTTCGGTGTTCTTCTAGCTTTAACGAAGTCCAAGCACGGGCAAGTTCACGTTTTAGGATCATCACCTCATCCTCCCAAGTTAGTGGTACCAAGTGTACATTCTGCAAATACCAGGTATAATTGTCTTTGCCAATGCCCGAAGGCCCGGTTTTTGATTCGGATTCAGCCTGCAACCAAGAAACAAGGTCATTGGTAGAAGCTATGGCATCGTCGATAACGGAAACCAATTCCGAGTCATCTTTAACGGAAGTTCTCTTTTTTAATTCGGTTAGCAAGCTACTCTGATTTTGAATATCCCTAATCCCGGTAACCCATAAATCCCTTGCGTTTCCTGTCAAATTCTTCTTGGCCTGTGTATTGAATGGTGCAATTATCTTTAGGTCGGACAAGAGTTTAGACCTTTCTTCTGATGATAGGGGGAATGTGTAGGTCCATAATTCTGTTGTACCATGATTGGTTGGCCCCTCGTGAGCAGGAACATCGCTTCTATTGGCCCAAACCGTTTTATAAAAAGCAGGATCTCGGCTCCAAGGCTTTAAAATGCGATGATTAAAGTCGTAACCGTTCATTTCGGCCCAAACAATCATCCAATCCACTTGGTTTTCTACGGGCCAATTTGTTGTGTCGATAGATTGCAGTTTTGACTGTAATTCTTTGAACCTTGGCCAACGTTTTTCAAAAGTTTCTACCGTATAATCAGGTGCCCCGTCAAGTAACGGTGGTTTTTCGAAGGTTCTCCATGCTTTAAATAAGGTAACTAAATCTTGATAATCGTTAGAGGTGAAATTTTTAGTCTGGGTTTGATTGACTGCGGTTGCTTCTTTCTTTTCAGTTTGACAACTAATAATACATAACATCAACAAAAAAGAAAGAAGGAAATAGGTTGTTTTCAAATGACTACGGTTTTTTTATTCAGAAAAGTTTTAACAATCCAGGCAATTTCGTTGATTTTTCTTTTACAAACAATAATTGTACAAATGTGTTATCAACACTAAGTTGTTGGAAGATATAGGGCTGTATTCGCTGTACCCACTACAATTAATGAAGATAAATATTAAATATATTGATTATCAATTAGATACATCCTATTTTTTTGATGCTTCCGGATTGTTTGGACGCCCTCTTTTTGTTTTCACAGTAAATAAAGTTTACAAAGCCAAGCAATTGTTATTCATCTTTGTACTTCTCAAACCAAGCAAGAACAGCAGCTATTTTTGCAACCAAATTACTCGGTTTGTTGGCAATACCATGTCCGGCCCCAGGAATACGTACCATTGCTGTTTCAACGTTCTCCAATTTTAGAGCGGCATAAAACTGCTCCGATTCTGCAATAGGGGTACGGTAATCTTCTTCGCCCGTTAACAGCATTGTGGGTGTGGTTACATTGCCCACATAGGTAAGGGGAGAGCGTCTCCTATAGTTTTCTGGATCTTCCCAAGGTTTTTTTCCGAACCAATATTTGGAGAAAAACTGTACACCATCTGCATAGAGCACAAAACTTGTCCAGTTAATCACGGGTTTTGCCACAACGGCAGCCTTAAAACGGTCAGTTTTGCCCACAATCCAAGCAGTAAGTACACCACCACCAGAACCACCGGTCACAAACAGATTTTCTTCGTCCACGTAGCCTTTTTCCAAAACGGCATCCACGCCCGACATTAAATCCTCATAATCATGGTTGGGATAATCGTGGTGTATCAGGTTTCCAAATTCTTCGCCATAGCTTGTACTTCCACGTGGGTTGGTATAGAGAACCACATAACCTTCAGCGGCGTAGGCCTGAATTTCGGCAGAATATACTTCGCCGTAACTGGTAAAAGGACCCCCGTGTATTTCCAAGATCATTGGATATTTTTTGGAGGGGTCAAAATCGGGAGGGGTTACGACCCAACCTTGAATTTTGCGTTGATCATAGGAGGACTCCCACCAGATTTCTTCCACATTACCTAATTTTTTAAAGGAAAACAGGTCATCATTAACTTGGGTCAAACGCTTTGTGTTTCGGGTATCAGCTACGCCCAAATCCGAAGGGTGGGATGTATCGCCCAGGGTGTAAGCAAATTTGTTGTTGGTGGAAGCAGAAAAACTGGCCGCGTTATAAGGTCTGCCCAACGAAAGACCGCCCAATCCGTCCGTAATAGTATCCACCTTGCCCGATAGGCTCATGGAAGCCAATTTGCCCATTCCTTGATCGGTGTAGCTAAAATACAGACCATTGCCCTTGCTGTTCCATGCCATATCTTCCACATCACGATCAAAATCACCAGAAATTAATTGGGAGTCTGTCCCATCGGTGTTCATTACGTACAATTGGGTAAGCTGATATCCCTGCAAACGGTCATCGTACCCCAAATAAGCAATTTTAGAACCATCTGGCGACAATACCGGATTACCGTCAGGACCGTAGCGGTCGGTTAATGGATTGATTTCTCCATTATTTACATTAATACTATAAATTTCGCTGTCTGCAGGTTCAAACTCTTCATCTTTATGGAAATTGGCGCTAAAAAATAGGTTTTTGCCGTCCTTACTCCAGATAGGACTGCCATGGTCAAATTCCGAAAATGTAAGTTGTTTTGGCGTTCCCCCGCTAATGGGCAAGGTAAACAATTGTGAATTGCCACCTTTGTAATACCCTGCACCATCGCCACGGTAATTCATTTTATCAATGTATTTCGGCGGTTCGTTCCATTTGGCGCCCTCGGGCTTTTCTGGCATTTTAATAATGGATTTGTTGGCTTCGGGCACGAACATATTAAACGCCAAGTGTTTGTCATCATAAGACCATGAAACTGTCCCCGGTGATTGTGGTGTATTGGTAAGGGCCATAGTTTCCTTGGTATCCAGCCACATGAGGTAGAGTTTCATTTTGTCATCCGCCATATTTGACTTGAAAACAATTTTTGTTCCATCGTGCGACCATTTGGGGGCAAAATCGTTATGGTTTCCTGAGGTTAACGGACGATTGTTGGAGCCATCAAAATTGATGATCCAAAGATTGGAAAGATTGCGGTCCGTCATCACATCCTTAAAATTCCGAACATAAATGATTTTAGATCCATCCGGGGAAATTTGAGGATCGGAAACATATTCCATATTGAAGATGTCCAATAGCTCCAAATTGGATTGTACTTGGCTAAAACCTAAAGGAATGATGGCCACAAAAAGTAACAGGGCAACTAGTAATTTTTTCATGAGGAAGCGTTTAGTTAGTTTCGATTCTTAAAAATAGGGAATTTATCTCCTTATTTTTTGGTACAAGCGTATAAAAGTGGTGTTGGATGGATTAATATGTAGTGGTCATGTTTTGATCTACACAGATAATGAAATCAGCCAAATTCTTGTTTTCTTCCTCCAGTTTATGCACATTTTCTTGTGTTACGGTGGATAGGGTACCGTAATCCAAATCAGGCCACTCCAATTGCAAATACCACAGGATGCCCTCGTAGTTGTTGGAGTGGTAGGCACCGTTGTAATGCAAAAACAAAGTACCCTCCTTGTAATTTTGAAGAATAAAATGGGCCATGGTCGCATCTTTGATGGCTTGAGCCATAACTAGAGTAGGACTACCGTGGTCGCCCATCATTTTTAGGATGTTTTGATACCCCGGCAACTTGGGGTCGTAAGCAATGGGCAAGGGGGCAATCCATTCTTTTTCTTGGGCAGGGAGTGAGTCCAAGGCTTCAAAACCGCCCTTGTACACCATACTGGCATAACGTCTAGGCACGTTGGATGCGACAAAAACCAAATCGTTGTCCTTCGCAAAATCCACCAACGGCGCATAATCGGTTTTATGGTTGTTCCACAGTCGTGCGGTGGAATCCAATGTTTTGTCGTCTATTTTCCCCGATAAATAATCGTTGAGCTCGTCTTGATTATCGGATTCGATCATTTCCGCACCAAGAATGAGCTGTCTTTTGGAATGAAGGTCAGCGGTAAGCTCGTATTGCAGCCAATGTGCAATAGGGTTGTTGTGCAGCTCCCCGAACAAGACCATATCTTTTTTCTCCAAGGTCTTGAGCATTTTTTTGTAGGAGACCTTTTTGCCCTTGGCATTGTAGATAACGTAGGGTTTCTTCTGCCCATAACCAAAGGTTATGAGTAGGGTGAGGGTTAGAAGGAGGGGAAGATTTTTCATTTGATTAGATTCAATCCTCCCACTCCGTATGGAAAATACCTTCGCGGTCCAAGCGCTCGTAGGTGTGCGAACCAAAATAGTCCCGTTGGGCCTGAATCAGGTTCAATGGCAAACGGCTACTGGTGTAAGCATCAAAATAGGTGAGTGCATTGGAAAGGCCCGGTAATGGAATGCCATTTATGGCTCCATAGCTCACCAATTCGCGTGCTGCATCTACTGTGCTTTGTACTTTTTCCACGAAAGAAGGGGAGAGCAAGAGGTTTTGTAAATCCTTATCCGCTTGGTAGGCTTCGGTTATATCGGCCAATAAGGCAGCACGGATTATACAACCAGCACGCCAAATTTTGGCAATTTCGCCCAGTTCAAGTTCGTAACCGTATTCTTTGGAGGCATCTGCCAATTGGTGCATACCCTGCGTATAGGTAATAATGAAAGCAAAATATAGGGCCTGCTCCGCTTTTGTGGTAAAGTCATCTTTGTCCACCGCTTTTGGCGTAGGACGGCCATATAATTTGTCCGCTTTAATGCGTTCCGCTTTTAAAGCGGATATTTCACGCATGCTCACTGCAATATCAATGGTAGGCACGGGGATTCCCAAATCCATGGCATTCTGGGAGGTCCATTTTCCAGTTCCTTTTTGTTTAGCCTTGTCCAAAATCATATCCACAAGGTCATTATCCGTCAAATCATCTTTTTGTTCAAAGATTTCCGAAGTGATTTCCACCAAAAAGGACTGCAAACGACCATCATTCCAACGAGCGTAGGTTCGGTGAAGCTCATCGTTGGTAAGTCCACCCGCTTTTTTGAGCAGATCGTAAATCTCGGAAGTCAACTGCATCAAACCATATTCGATACCGTTGTGTACCATTTTTACATAGTTTCCTGCGGATTTCGGACCCAGATACGCAACGCAAGGTTCTCCTTTGTATTTGGCCGAAACGGCTTCAAAAATAGGTTTTACGTGTTGGTAGGCTTCTTTGGAACCACCGGGCATAATGCTTGGTCCTTTTCGGGCACCCTCGGCACCACCGGAAACCCCAGCGCCAAAAAAGTTGATGCCTTTTTCTTTTAAATAAGCCTCGCGACGGTCGGTATCGGTATAAAAGGAGTTTCCTCCATCAATAATAATATCACCTTTATCCAAATGGGGCAGCAAACCATCGATCACGCTGTCCACTATTTTTCCGGCAGGTACCAATAACATAATTTTTCGAGGAGTGGTCAGCGACTGTACAAAGGTTTTTACATCGGTGGAGGCATTCACTTTTGCGGTATCACCACCTTCATTGATCAAAGCATCCACTTTTTCTTTGTCCAAATCATTTCCAAATGCAGTAAAACCATTATCAGCTACATTTAAAATAAAATTACGTCCCATTACTCCAAGGCCCACAAGGCCAAAATCATACGTATCTGTCATTATATATTTTTCTTCTTCTTTGGTGTTGATACAACCTTGAGGTTGCGATTTCTTGAATTACGAACCTAAAATAAACCTTATATTCGTGATGCTCAAAGATAATGACTCCTTATTAAAAATGAATGGTGTCAAGAAGAGCACAATCTGCCAGAAACCGAAAATACTATGAAAAAGACAGATAATCAGATGCTCGTGATTTTTGGAGCATCGGGTGATTTGACAGCAAGAAAATTAATGCCATCCTTGTTCAACCTTTATTTGGCCGACCAGTTACCCGAAAATTTTGTGGTGCTAGGGGTGAGCCGCAGCAATCTGACCGATGAGGCATTTCGGGACCGTGTAGTGTATGAAAGTGATTATTTAAAAGAAAAAACGAAGGACCTGAAAGCAGGCAAGGTAAAAAGCTTTGCTAACAAGCTTTATTACGAGGACTTGGGCGATAGCTACGATACCGATTATGGCGGCCTGCGTAAGCGGGTGGAAGCCCTAAAAGAAGAGTACAACACTTCTGGAAACATTATTTATTACCTATCCACACCGCCCACACTTTACGAAACAATATCGCAAAACCTGTCCAACGCGGGCATGAACACCCAAAACAACGGCTGGAAACGCTTGATTGTGGAAAAACCTTTTGGTTACAGTCTGGAGACGGCAAAAGAGTTGAACAAAGGGCTTCACAAGTACTTTAAAGAGCATCAGATATACCGAATCGACCATTATTTGGGCAAGGAAACCGTTCAAAATCTTTTGGTGACCCGTTTCTCCAACAGCATTTTTGAACCCCTTTGGAACCGTAATTACATTCAGCATGTGGAAATTACCAACGCGGAAAGTGTAGGTGTTGAAAAGCGTGGAGGATATTACGATAAGTCGGGAGCCCTTCGGGATATGTTCCAGAACCACTTGTTGCAAATTGTTTCGTTGGTAGTGATGGAGCCACCGATCGGTGCAGATGCAGAGGAAATCCGAAATGAGAAAGTAAAGGCGTTAAAGTCGTTGCGTATAATGACGGACGAAAAGGAACTGTTTGAAAACACCATTAGGGCCCAATATGTGGCTTCCAGAGTAGATGGGAAAGACGTAAAAGGGTACCGGGAAGAAGATGGGGTAGACCCGAATTCCACTACGGAGACCTATGCCGCCATCAAATTTTATGTGGACAACTGGCGTTGGCACGGGGTTCCTTTTTATGTGAGGACCGCTAAGCGAATGCCCACCAAAGTGACCGAAATTGTGATTCACTTTAAAAAGCCGCACCACCAAATTTTTAAGGGTTCCGAAATGCAAGAAATGGATAACAAGTTGATTATCCGCATACAACCCGATGAAGGAATCTTGATCAAGTTTGGAGTAAAGGTTCCAGGTCAAGGATTTAAAGTGGAGCGTGCCAATTTGGATTTTTATTACGCCAATTTGGCCGAAACCTATGTAATGGAGGCCTACGAGCGCTTGTTGTTGGACGCGATGCAAGGAGATGCCACACTATATGCCCGTGCCGATGAGGTTGAAGCGGCTTGGGAATTCGTGGATCCTATTTTGAATTACTGGAAAAGTGGTAAAGATGTTCGCATGTATGGTTATGCGGCTGGTGCTTGGGGACCGGAAAATGCAGATGACTTGATTGATGATGAGGGCTACTGGCGTAACCCAACAGAAAACTTGGCGGACGATCCAGGGTATTGTGTGATTTGTTAATTTGTCGGATGTCGGATGTCGAGAGTTGAGAACAGAAAATAAAATTTACAATGGATTTAAAAATATATAAAGATAAACAGCAGGTTGCGGAACAGTTTTCCAGCTATTTTACGGATAAACTAAAAGATAAGGATGCTTTTTATGTAGCATTGTCCGGGGGTAGTACCCCTAAAATTGTTTTTGATGTATTGGCAGAAAAGTTTTCAGACAAAGTAGATTGGAGCAAGGTGCATTTTTATTGGGGAGATGAACGCTGTGTACTCCCAACCGATGATGAAAGCAATTATAAAATGACGGTAGAGCATCTTTTTTCCAAAATTGAAGTGCCCAAAGAAAACATCAATCGAATATTGGGCGAAAAGGACCCTGAAGGTGAAGCTTTGCGCTATGCCAATTTGTTGGAAATGGATTTGGATAGGGTAGAGGAGGTGCCTCAGTTCGATTTGGTAATTTTGGGTATGGGCGATGACGGTCACACCGCATCTATTTTTCCACATGAAATTGAATTGTGGGATTCGGAAGATCATTGTGTGGTAGCTACGCATCCAGATTCAGGCCAGAAACGGGTTTCCATAAACGGGAAGGTTATCAATACCGCCAAAGAAGTAGCTTTTTTGGTCACCGGTGCATCCAAAGCCGAAAAGGTGAAGGCCGTGGTAGAAAAAACGGAAGGTTCCGAGGCTTACCCGGCATCCTTGGTTAATCCAGCTTTGGGGAATTTGTTGTGGTTTTTGGATGAGGCTGCTGCTGCACGGCTCAATCAAAATCCATCTTAACGTTTTCGCCATCTAAAAACTCCAAATATTCGTTCACTTTAAAGTTGTTGGATTCGTATTTGCTATCTCGTTTAAAAGCAGATTGTTTACGTTCCTTGCTGCGTGCAAATCGACGAATATCTTGCTTGGTTTTTAAAATAAGACCGGGAACTAACTTATTTTTACCATCCTTGCCCTTGGCCACCATGGTAAAATAGGACGAATTGCAATGTTTTACTTCTCCCGTGGTCACATTTTCCGATTCTACCCGTACCCCGACCACCATGGAAGTTTTTCCTGTGTAGTTGATGGAAGCTTTTAACGTGGCCAGTTCCCCAACTTCAATTGGATTTAGGAAATCCACTCGATTCACCGAAGCGGTGACGCAATAACTTTGTGAATGTTTGGATGCGCAGGCAAAAGCAATTTGGTCCATAAGGTTGAGGATATGCCCCCCATGTACCTTGCCGCCAAAATTGGAATGGGAAGGGAGCATAAGTTCGGTGATGGAAACTCTACTTTCTCTGGATGATTTGAATTTCTTCATATTTTGTTGGGGTTTTAATCGAATCCTTTTTTTAATTCGATTATACACGACTGTACCAGTGGTCAATCCAAATGTCACATCGAGCGCAGTCGAGATGTCTTTGTCAGCCTTTCGACTGCGCTCAAGAAGACAAAGACAAAAATATTGACAAAAACTATCAATACCATTGGTACAATTGCGGATATACAATTTTTTAAAAAAGTAAATAACAGCAATGTAAAATGATTATCAAATATAATCCAAAGCTAAAAGAGTTGGCCAGGCAATTACGAAATAATGCTACAAAAGCCGAAGTTGCTCTGTGGCAGAAACTAAAGCGGAATCAAATGCACGGATTATATTTTTCAGTTTGAAGCGAAGGGGAATACACCTCCCTCAATCCCTCTTTCTTAGGAGGGAAGTTATTGAACTCAAGACGAGTTCATTTCAAGACGAGTTCATTTCCCCTTTAAAAAGAGAGGTTAGGGGTCTGTGGTTTAATTTCTAAAAATCGGCGATTTCTCGGAGTTTACTTCCGTGATAAAATACTTGGTGTCGCCCAGCCAGAAAAAGGTGGCGTAGCGCTCCTTGTAGGTGACCTTGATGTACTGCCCTTGGAACTTTTTCATCTTTTCAATGATTTCCTCTTCCTTGTCCTCTACAGAAAACGAAAATACATTTGTGCCTGACAAACCTTGACTGATCTGTCCTTCCCAAGTTTTGACCATCACGCCTTTTCTACTGAATTTGATGAGTTCCCCCGAACGATAACCCTCACTGTAGGGCACATAATAGATAAAAGCAAAATAGCCCACAACACCAACTATAATGGCGATGATGAAAATGGTCAAGAATTTTTTCATGGTTCGTGTTTTAGTTCATTTCTTCAAAATCGTCCTCATGGGCACGTTTTAAAATAGGTTCGGGCAAGGATTTTTTTGCTTTGGCCCCCATTTTCTTCAATTTTTCGATTGAGGTGACAATGTTTCCCCGTCCTTCGACCAACTTGTTCATGGCACCGCGATACTCGCTTTTCGCTTCATCCATTTTTTTGCCCACTTTGGTAAGGTCGGAGACAAAGCCTTCGAATTTATCGTAAAGCGCTCCAGCCTGGCGGGCAATTTCAATGGCATTTCGTTGCTGTTTTTCGTTGCTCCACATACTGTCAATGGTGCGTAACGTGGCCAAAAGCGTAGATGGGGTAACAATAACGATGTTTTGCTCAAAAGCTTTGTTGTACAGTGATACATCTTCATTTATGGCTACGGCAAATGCAGGCTCAATGGGCACGAACATCAGTACAAAATCTGGACTCTCCATTTCGTAGAGGTCCTCATATTTTTTGGAGGAAAGCTGTTCCACGTGCCTGCGTAAGGAGTTGATGTGATCTTTTAGGAATTTGGGTCTATCCTCTTCTTCGGCATTGGTGTAACGTTCATAATCCGTTAACGACACCTTGGAATCCACCACCATTTTTTTGCCGTCGGGCAAGTGAATAATAACATCGGGCAACACTCTTGTGCCATCTGCACGCTTAAAGCTTTGTTGTACACTGTACTCTCTATCTTTCTCTAAACCAGATTTTTCCAAAACACGTTCCAAAACCAGTTCCCCCCAATTCCCCTGCATTTTACTGTCCCCTTTCAGGGCTTTGGTCAGGTTTTCGGCCTCTTGGGTTATTTTCAGGTTTTGGGTCTGTAAATTGAGCAATTGCTCTTTTAAAGCAGCGTGAATACTAATGTTTTCCTTTTGTGATTTCTCTACCTTTTCTTCAAACTCCTTAATTTTTTTGTTGAGGGGCGTCAGGATATTTTCGATGTTCTCCTTGTTGCTTTTGGTGAATTTTTCGCTTTTTTCATCCAAAATTTTGTTGGCCAAGTTTTCAAATTCCTTCGTGAACTTTTCCTGTAGCTTTTCAACCTCTTCCTTTTGCTCTTTGTTTTTGAGCTGAAGATTCTCCAAATCGGCTTGGTACCGCACAATTTGGTTGCTTTGTTGTTCTTTTTCGCGCTGAAGTTGTTTTTGTTCCTCGTCGCTTAGCAATAATTTATCGTTCAAGGATTTGATGGTGGTGTTCAGTTGTTGTTCCCGCTCGCCCCAAACGCTTTCGGTGGATTTGATCTTTAGTTTTTGGATGTACATGCCCACAAAAAGCCCAACGACCAATGTGATAATGCCAATTATGATAAAGGTAAGTTCTGTGCTCATTAAAAAATTTCTGAAGGATAAAGATAACGGATTACAAAGATAAAATGTCATTTCTTCCAAAGCAGAAATCCACAAAATGAGTTCGTAGTCAGAAGTCGGTTTGCAGTAAGCAGTATGCAGTTGGCAGTTTGCAGTTGGCAGTAAGCAGTTGGCAGTTGGCAGTAACTCAATGACCTAATAACTTAGTCCGAAATGTCACGTTGAGCCCTTCGGCTATGCTCAGGATAAACTAAAGTCGAAACGTCCGAAATCGGAAGTATGCAGTACGCAGTCTGCAGTAACTCAATAACCCAATAACTCATAACTCCTAACTCTGAACTTGCTCTTGAACTTGATGCTTGAACTTGAACTTGAACCTGAAACCTGAAACTTGACACTCAAGTCTGAACTGTTTTGACTGCCCACTGCATACTGCAAACTTCCCCATCAACCCAACCCATGCATCCATCAATCCAAACGGGGCATCGGTAAGATCGTGCCCAAAATTCTCCCGTGAACATCGCATCTTGTCCCAATTTATAATCAAAAACTTAATATGTTATGAAACACATTGCAAAGAAATTAGGTGTTGCACTCATGGCCACCATCATGATTTGGAGCTGCGGGAAGGACGACGGCCCCGAGCCGCCCAAGAACACCGCACCGGTGATCAAGGCGCACACCTTTACGGTAGCGGAGACCATTGCGGACACCGAGACCATAGGTACGGTGACCGCCACCGATAAGGACGGTGATGCCCTTGCCTTTAACATCAAGACCAACGACGGCAACCTTTTTGAGCTCACCAAGGAGGGCACACTGAGCCTGGCCGCGGGCAAGGCACTGGATGCAGCGAGCAGCGACAAGCACAGCATAACCGTGAGCGTTACCGATGGCACGGCCAAAGTAGATGCCACGGTGACCATAAAAGTGACAGCGGTCGACCCAGATAATCAGTCCCCGGTGATCGAGGCACAGGAATTTACAGTGTCCGAAGCGATCACCGATTCCGATGAGATCGGACAGGTAGAGGCCACCGACCCAGAGGACGACGACCTTACCTTTGAGCTGATCGCGAACGACAACGACCTCTTTCTACTGACCACGGCAGGGGTGCTGACCTTGGCCGAGGGCAAGACCTTGGACTTTGGGACCGCCACCGAGCACAGTATAACGGTAAGGGTGAGCGATGGCAACACCACGGCCAATGCAGAGATCACCATAAAAGTGACCCAGGGCGCCGCCAACTCGGCCCCAGTGATCGAAGCACAGGAGTTTACCGCAAAGGAGGACATAGCCGATACTGATGTAATAGGTACGGTGACCGCCACCGATGCCGACGAGGACGAGCTTACCTTTGAGCTGACAGAGAACGACAACGACCTTTTTATGCTGACCGCGGCAGGGGAACTTACCTTGGCCGAGGGCAAGACCTTGGACTACGAGACCGCCACGGAGCACAGCATTACCGTAAGCGTTAGCGATGGTGAGGAGACCGCCGAGGCCACAATAACGATAACCGTGGAGAACGTGATAGAGGGCATGGCCGAGGACCCCGACTCCTTTATTACCACTTGGAAGACCGAGACCGATGGGGAGAAGATCACCATTGGTTTAGAATTTAGCTACACCTACAACTATGCAGTGGACTGGGGAGATGGCACAGTGGAAGAGCTTACCAATGCTGACGGAAAACCATCCCATGTTTACGCCACGGCGGGTACCTATACCGTGGCCATACAGGGGGAGTTCCCAGCTATTCTAATGTTCGATGGAGGAACTACAGATAAACTCATGAGCTTGGAGCAATGGGGCAACATACAGTGGAAAAGTTTTAATGGAGCTTTTGGAGGTGGTTGTTCCAACATGGTGTACAATGCCACGGATGTCCCCGACCTTTCCCAAGTGACCATTATGGACGGTATGTTCTATGGTGCCTCTTCCTTTAATGGGGACCTTAGCGGTTGGGATGTAAGTAGCGTGACCAGTATGGGTAGTATGTTCCAATACGCGGATGTTTTTAATGGAGATATCAGTACTTGGGACGTAAGCAATGTGACCAATATGAGTTCTATGTTCCATAATGCCCCTTCCTTTAACGGAGACCTTAGCGGTTGGGACGTAAGCAATGTGACGGATATGGGTTCTATGTTCAGTGGTGCTACTTCCTTTAACGGGGATTTAAGTACTTGGGACGTAAGCAATGTGACCAATATGAGCGGTATGTTCAGAGATGCTTTTTCCTTTAACGGGGATATCAGCACTTGGGACGTAAGCAATGTGACCACTATGGTTGCTATGTTCCGGAATGCCTCTTCCTTTAACGGGGATATCAGCACTTGGGACGTAAGCAATGTGACCAATATGAGCAATATGTTCTATGGAGCCACTTCCTTTGATCAAGATTTCGGTAGTTGGGACATTGGCAGTGTGGAATCCATGAACAGTATGCTGGACAATTCAGGGATGTCCAAGGAAAACTTTAATGCCACATTGATAGGGTGGAGCAACTTTGTAGAACAGAATAATGGTCCAGATGGTATAACCTTGGGGATGGACAATCTTACCTTTTGTGGACAAGAGGCAGGTGATGCCGCTAACACCCTGAGTAACATTCATGCTTGGGATTTTACGGGAAACTACACCTATGAAGGTGTGAATTGTCAATAAATTTAAGATAGCTCCTTAATTTTACAGTAAAAATTATTTGCCGCCGGAGTGCCTACGGGTTTTTCGGCGGTTTTGTTTTTGGTTGTTGGGTTGTTTGATGCTCGGTGTTGGAAGCACGATGCACGAAGTCAGTCGGCAGTCGGCAGTTGCAGTTTGCAGTACTCAATAACCGAATAACTTTGTAACTCATAACTCCAAACTCCGAACTTCAGAAGTTTTGGTTCTTGTGTCTAACAGCGCAGCGGTCTTGGCTCTTGGCTCTCTTTTCTTTGCACTTGAACTTGAAACTTGAATTTGAACTTGCAGTAGGCAGTAACTCAATAACTCAATAACCGAATAACCCAATAACTTCCGAACTCATAACTCTGAACTTGACACTTGAACTTGATGCTTGATGCACGAAGTCAGTCGGCAGTCGGCAGTTGCAGTTTGCAGTACTCAATAACCGAATAACTTTGTAACTCATAACTCTGAACTCTGAACTTGTTCTTGAACTTGAAGCTTGTTCTTGAACTTAAACTTGAGCTAACGGGATTTCTGTCGGTTCAAAAATTACTTAGTCACCTTAAACGAACCTGTTTTGGCATCAAACTGTACCATTTCCGAAGGAAATAAACGGTCAAAGTGTTTTTGTTCAATAAGTTGACACGGGTCGCCAAACGGATGGTCTTTTCCATCCAAAATCAATATGCGGTCACATAATTGAATGGCCAATTCGATTTCGTGTGTGGTAAATAGGATGGTTTTTTGTTTGTTGTGCGCCAATTCTTGAAGCATTTTCAGGATTTGCACTTTGTGGTATAGATCCAAATGGGTGGTTGGCTCATCCAACAAAATCAAGGAAGTGTCCTGTACCATGGCTCGTGCCACCAGAACCCGTTGTAATTGTCCATCACTAAGTTCGTGGCATTTGCGGTGTTGGAGTTCTTTCAATAAAAAAGCATCCAAACTGTCTTTAATCTGATGTTTGTCGTCTTCGGTCAATGTGCCCAACCAATTGGTGTAGGGTTGCCTGCCCAAGGCGATTAACTCTTGTACAGTCAAGTTTTTGGAGGCAGGCTGCTCGGTCAAAACCACACTAAGCTCCTTGGATAGGGTGGATGAGGTATATTTTTCCAAATTTTTGCCTTTCAACAGGATGCTTCCAGATAATTTGGGTTGAAATCCTCCCAAAGTGCGCAACAAGGTCGATTTCCCAATACCATTAATGCCGACAACCCCGCACAACATTCCGGTATCTAAATCAAAATTGATATGCTCCGCAACATTTTTTGATTCGTACCCAATGGCCAAATTTTTAACGGACAGTATGTTTTTGTTGTTATTGGCCATTAGAACATCATTTTTCGTTTACGCACCAAGAGCCATATCACTACAGGGGCTCCAACCAAGGATGTGATAGCATTAATCGGCAGCACGCTGGCGGAATTGGGCAATTGCGCCAAAGTATCGCACAGCAACATTAAAATAGCACCGTACAGCATCACGGCAGGAATCAGTACTTTGTGTTCCATGGTATCAAAAATCTGGCGGGTTAGGTGCGGTACGGCCAGCCCAACAAAAGCAATGGGCCCTGCAAATGCGGTTATACCCCCTGCTAACAGTCCCGTAGCGATAATTATGGTCAACCTGGATTTTTTTAAGGAAACTCCCAAACTTTGTGCGTAGTGTTCCCCTAGAAGCAAGGCGTTCAACGATTTTATGGAAAGTATGCTGAGCAAAACTCCCAAGGCAACGATTACAAGCAATAAAAGTAACTGCCCTGTTGAAAGGTTGCCCACACTTCCAAAGGACCAAAAGATGAAGCGTTGCAGGTTCTCGGCACTCGAAAAATAGGCCAACACGCTTACAATGGCGGAGGTGATGCTGCCGAACATCAGTCCAATGATCAACAAGGCCATGGTATCTTTCACGCGTTGGGCAACAATCATTACGATTAAAAGCACCAAAAAACTACCAATACTTGCGGCAATGGCCAGGGAAACATCACCCAAAAAAGAGAAGGAAGTGTAGCCTGCCAACAACGAAGCGCCCATCAAAAGTAAAGCGGCACCCAAACTGGCTCCAGAACTAATCCCCAGTACAAAAGGGCCTGCCAATGGATTTCTGAACAGGGTTTGCATTAAAAGCCCACTCAAGGAAAGTCCTCCGCCCACCAAAATGGAGGTAAACGCCTTGGGAACCCGATAATCCCAGATAATGTATTCCCAAGATGCAACTTGCGAAGTTTTTCCCAAAAGCGTGGATAGCATATCTGCAAAAGGAATGGAAACGGAACCCGAACTAATGTTGAGAAGACAGGATAGGATCAATGCCAGCATCAACAGCAGAAAGGAAAACCGGTATGTTTTTGCTCCTTGCATTTATTTTATTGGTTTAATGAATTGCAATTGATGCTCTGGCAATAATTCCGGGTGTACTATTTTGATGAAATCCCTCAAAACAATATCTGGGCGGTGCGGTGCCAATTCGTAAAAAATAAGCCCGCCTGTCTCACCTTTTTCAATGGCGTTGGAGTATACTTTTTTATTGGCGAAGGCGGAAAATTGTTGGTGATGGGTGTTGGCATTGCTCAATTCCTTATAAGAAGTTTGGGAAGAAGGATTAAACCAAAATTCGGCATCTTGTGCCTGCTCCAAAACGGACTCCAAACTAAGACCAATGCTTCCCGTTTCTTCGGTGTTGGACCATAGATAATCGGCATTGGCATCTTTCAGGAACTGGGCCATCCAACTGTTGCCTCCTGCCACGTACCAAACGTCTTTGTATAATCCGCCAGTTAGCACGGTTGGTCTGGATTTTGCTTTTTTTGCCAATGCAGCGGCCTGTTTATAGGATGCTTCAATTTCGGTAAAAATGCTATCTCCCAATTTTTCTTTTTGAAAGAAGGGCGCAAAAAACTTCACCCATTCTGCTTTGCCCAATGGGGTCTGTTCCACCCAATCGCCATTGTACACCACTGGTATCCCAGCCTTTTTTAGAATGTCGTACGCCTTGTTTTCTTCGTTAATACTGAACCCGATGATGAGCTCGGGGTTTAGCATCAGCACCATTTCCGTGTTGAGGACATCGTTCATGCCCAAGTTTTGAATTTGACCGTTTTCCACAAGCTTTCTTGCCTCTGGTGAAGAAATGTAGTCGGTGTTGGGAAATCCGACTATAGTTTTGAGTTCTCCGAGTTGCTTTAAAGGCTCTATGTGAGTGGTTGAAGTAAGCACTATTTTTTCGACCGGGGTACCCACGATGGCATCATATTCACCTTGCAGGAAAGTAATTGATGGTAATTTTTCTTTTGGTGCCAAGGCATATTTAAAATTATCTGCTCCAGGCCAAGCCGCGGTGACCTCTATCACGGTAAAATTGGCTTCTTTTTTTACCGTAAAGCCTGTTGCATAGGTTATGGAGGATGTTGATTCCTGTTTTTGAACAGGTTGCGATTTTTTTGCTTGCTTGCAACCTATCAACACCACCAAAAGGTATCCAAAGAAAAGAATTGACGTCTGTTTTTTTGTCATAAGTCAAAAGTAAGATTATTTAAGTTTTGCGAGAAAAGATTAAACAGATTGATTAGCTTTGACCCCGAATTTTGGTTCGCACGGATTTTTTCCGTGGGATTAAAAGGGAATCCGGTGCAAAACCGGAGCTGTTCCCGCAACTGTGAGTTTATGCCAAACTAGATTTGGCACCTCAATTATGAGGGTGTTACTTTCTACATACCCACTGTTCACTTTTTTTGAATGGGAAGGGCGAGTAACATTGAACAAGCCAGGAGACCTGCCACATTCAAACAAACAATGTTAAACTTTCGGGATAAAAGTTTACGTATGAATATCATACTATTCTCCCGTTTATTCAATTAAACGAAATGAAAAAAAATCATTTATGGTTAATTACCGCCCTTTTGGCGGGTAAGGGAATTTTTGCGCAAAACGTACAGCAAGATTCACTTAAGGTGCAGCGACTGGACGAGGTTGTTGTGAGCGATTCAAAATTTGAGTTGAAAAGAGAAAACTCAGGAAAGACGGTCATCAAGATTACGGCCGAAGAAATGCAGCGCAACCAGGGCAGAACGGTTGCGGAAATTATCAACACCAAAAGTGGTATCGAAATAGCCGGTAGCCGTGGTAGGGATGGCGATGTGCTTGGGGTTTATGCCCGTGGTGGCCGTGGTCGTCAGGTTTTGGTGATCATTGATGGTGTTCGGGTGTCGGACCCCTCCACTTTTTCGGCGGAGTACGATCTTCGGTTGCTTTCTCCAAACACCATCGAGTCCATCGAGATCATTAAAGGAGCTGCCAGTACACTTTATGGTACCAACGCGGTTACGGCCGTGATCAACATCACTACAAAAAGGGCTTCAAAACAAAAGATTGCAGGAAATTTTGAAACAAGTGTGGGCACCAATCAAACTGCCGATGACCAAAATTATAATTTAGGGAGTATTCAAAATTCGGCTAATATGAACGGAACTTTGGGTAAGTTTACCTACGGGGTGGATTTTTCCAATAGATATAAAAGCGGCCTGTCAGCTGCAGTAACGCCGGAGAATGAGGAGGATATTTTTTCACATTACAGTGCCAATTTAAGGCTTGGGTATCAATTCTCTGATGCTTTTGGGGTTCAGGTTTATGGAAACCAGACCAGGTTTAAAAATGAGTACGATGCCACACAGGCAGAAGCACCTAATTTGGGTGAGAATGAGCAGCAAAGAGTCGGGTTGTCATCCGAATATGGCTATGGCAAAGGTTCGGTCCACCTAAATACAGCGTTTACCGATTATGAATCCGTGGCCAATGATACCTTTGGTGAAAGCACCACCGAGGGAAGCAATTGGGTGTTGGATGTGTACAACAAATATGTTTTTGGTGAGCAATTCCATACCATTTTAGGAGTGAATTACATCAAAGATGAAGCTGTTTTTACTGAAGATGTTGATTTTACCATTGTGGATCCTTATGCGAATGTGGTGTATGTTTCAGATTTTGGGTTAAACTTGAATGCGGGCGCCAGACTGAACAATCACTCTGAATATGGAAACCATTTTGTGTACAATGTGAATCCTTCTTATGTTTTTGAAACTGAAAACGGATATGTGAAACTGATGGGGTCTTATGCCACATCGTACATCACACCAAATTTAACGCAGTTGTTCGGTGCCTTTGGCGGGAATCCGGAGTTGGAACCTGAAGAAAATTCGACCATTGAGGGGGGTGTTGAATTCAAATTCAATGAAAAGTTGAGAATTAGCACTGTTTATTTTGATAGAAATGAAACCAATGCCATTGGGTACGATGCCAATTTTATGAGTATTAACATTGCGGATGAAATTGATGCCAATGGGGTAGAGGTGGAAGCTACGTGGTTGCCTTGGAGCACTTTTAGCGTTAATGCTAATTACACCTTCACGGAACGGAAAGGGGACAATGCCATCCGTATTCCAAAACATAAGGCCAATGTATCCTTGTGGTACCAGTTTTGTGAGAGTACGAGTGCATCGTTAAGCTATGCTTATACAGGTGAGCGGTTTGATACGGATTTTGCTACGTATTCGGATATTGCTTTGGAACCGTTTTCATTATTGAACTTTTCCATCAGACATGAACTGATCAAAAACAAGCTAAATGTGTTCGTAAATGCGGACAATTTGTTGAACGAGGATTACAGGGAACTGCTTGGTTTCACGACACGAGGACGAAACTTTAGGTTGGGTCTCAACCTGAACCTTTAATAAAGTCCATCTGTAATATCAGTTTTTTTGAACCTGAACTTGTTCGTCTACTGGGCTGGCAAGTTCAGGTTATCCTTTTGATTAATATGGTCATTCTGAGTGAAACGAAGAATCTCTTTTTTAGTAAAAAGATAAGGCACGCCTGACCACTGACTTTCGACATTTCAACCTTAGTTTATCCTGAGCGTATCCGAAGGGCTCAACATAACACTTTATGCATCGAGCATCAAACTACAATAACCTCTGCCTAACAACAGACATGAATTACACAAATGGCCACGACAGTTAACCTTTACAGTAATGAGAGTAATGCTTTTTGGTTGAAAGATTCTCCAAATGTTTTACACTTTCAGAATGACAAACTTGAACTTGATTCTTGAACTTGTATTTGTCTATTAGTAATTCACATATTCCACTATCTCAAGACCATAACCAACCATGCCCACACGCTTGGTTTGTCCGGAATTCGTCAATAATCGAATCTTGGAAATATTGATATCGTGAAGTATTTGCGCACCAATGCCAAAGTCCTTGTTGTCCATTTCAATCTTTGGAGCCTTGTTGATTCCCTCTTCCTGAAGCTTTTTGAATTCGGACAATCTGCTCAATAGGTTCATGGATTGGTTTTCTTGATTTATAAAAATAATGGCACTTTTTTCTTCGGCGTTCAATGCATTGAACATACGCTGCAAACCTTTATCCGGATTATTGGTCAAAGTACCCAGCATATCATTGTTCACTAGCGTGGAATTAATACGGGTAAGTACAGGTTCTCCACTTTTCCAATTTCCTTTTAGCAACGCAATGTGGACTTGATCGTTCGTCGTCTGTTTGTACGCACGCAGTCTAAATTCTCCGAATCTGGTGTTCATGGTAAATGCCTCTTTAAGTTCTATAAGGCTATCGTGTTCCATGCGGTACGCGATCAAATCCTCAATGGAAACAATTTTAAGGTCAAATTTTTTGGCAACCTTCATCAATTGTGGCAATCGTGCCATGGTTCCATCCTCGTTCAAAATTTCCACCAAAATACCTGCAGGTTCCAGGCCGGCCAATCTTGCAAAGTCTATTGCAGCCTCTGTGTGTCCGGTACGCCTTAATACACCTCCATTTTTTGCCCTGAGCGGGAAAATATGTCCAGGCTTTCCCAGTTCGTGGGGTTTGGTGTCTTTGTTTACAAGGGCACTAATGGTTTTGGCCCTGTCATGAACCGAGATGCCCGTTGTGCATCCATACCCCAATAAATCCACGGAAACGGTAAACTGGGTCTGGTGCAATACCGTATTGTTTTGTACCATCATGTTCAGCTCCAGTTCCTCGCATCTATCCTCGGTTAAGGGGGCACAGATAAGACCACGGCCGTGCATGGCCATAAAATTGATCATTTCGGGGGTAACTTTTTCGGCAGCAGCAATAAAATCACCTTCGTTTTCCCTGTTCTCGTCATCTACCACAATAATTACCTTACCGTCCCTAACGTCGGCAATGGCTTCTTCAATGGCGTTTAGTTGTATTTTTTTGTTCTTGGCGATCATTGATCTTCAGCTTCTTTATCTTTCTTTTTAAATATTGATTTGATACGGTCTATAAAGTGACCAAATCCTACTAACCCCTTATCCGCAGTTGCACGTCTGGTGAGCGATATGCCCAAGGGCAGCATGATCATTGTTGGGAGCCAAGCCCCAATGGCGGGGTGAATGTTTCCTTCCTTGGCATAGTTGCCGGCAAATACACCGATAAAATAATAGGTTAAAAATAAAATGATAGCGACCACCATGGGCAATCCCAATCCTCCTTTGCGAATTATAGCCCCTAAAGGTGCGCCTACAAAAAACAAGATGATGCACGAAAGTGCCAGTGCATATTTTTGATGCAGCGATAGAATGTGGCTGTTATAGAACTTGTACCTGCTTTGCAGCTCGTTCTTTTTGGAAGTCACCGTGTTCAATATACTGGAAACCTCGTTCTGGGCTTTTTTCATTACTTGAATTTGCTCCCATTGTTCCAGACTTTCTATAAATTGATCGATGGTTCTAATGGAATCCTGTTCGGTCTTCTCTACCTTTTTTGGGGGTTGAATAAGCTCTAAATTTTGCATGGTAGTATCTTTTGGCACTTTGGGCGGAAATGCCCCCATGCGATTAACCACGTTTTTGGAAAATGCAACTACTTTTTCAAGGTTGTTTTCGCGAAGGGAATCAATATCCTTAATGAGCCGTCCCACATTTTTCATCTTGTTTGTGGTGATGTTCTGATCTTCTTCCAAATCCTGATCATTGAGTTCCGAAATATCAATATTGATGGTATAGGTCTCAAAATTTGATTTGGCGAACGGTTGCTTTCGTCGTTCTTTGGCATCTTTGGGCATAACCTCTTCGTAGTAGTTCCCATCTTTCAATACCAATTGGATGATGTCCGATTCCTCGCTACTGATCAACTCACCGGATTTTGCCTTAATGACAGTATTGTTGATATTCTGATCTGTTTTTTTATGGATGATGACATTATCCAAAAAGCGATCTTGCTCCCCATGTTTTTTGTCCACTTTAATGTTCATGCCTTCGCCGGTTCCTTCAAAATCACTAAAAACACCTTCGGTAATGGCGGCTGCTGGTTTTACTTTGGCAATGTTTCGCCTTAGGTTGAACATTTTTTGTTCTGATATTGGAATCACATCATTGGCAAAAAAGAAAGTGACTACACCTAAGAACAGAACAAACACGATAAGGCTTCGCATACCACGTTGCAACGATATACCCGAAGCTTTCATGGCGGCAAATTCATAATTTTCCGCAAATGTACCAAAGGTAAGGATGGAGGAGAGGAGTACCGTAAGCGGCAACACTTTGTCCACCAAAGTTGGGATAAAGTAGAAAATAAACTTGCCAATAATTACCATGCCCAGTCCTTTTCCCGCCAAATCATCAATGAACAGCCATATTCCCTGAAAAATGAATATGACGATGAGAATGAAAAAAGAACTGAAGAAGTTGTAAAGAAATCTTCTTAGTATATACTGATCAAGTATTTTCAATGCCTAGTTTCTTATAATATAATATCCTTTGTCCTCGTATTTTTTCTCGTCAAAGGTAAACAGAGTACTTGATATGGGCTGATTGGTTTTGAAAGAATTAACGGTAATGGTGGTTTTGGTACCATTGTTTCCCGTTTGAATCAGTTTATAGATGTGTTTGGTCTGCGTATCCACACCCAACAGCACGGATTTGATTTCCGTATTGGAGTCGATGGGGATTAATTTTACATATTGGATTTTTCTGCCCCCTACATTTTGAAGGATATCCCATTGGTAGTTATGTCCCGTTTTATAGAATGTCAACATTTTGGAGGGGCTCACATTGTCGTTGTCCTCGTTAACGTCTTCAATGGTTACTTCTTCGTTTTCTGGAACCACGGTGTAAACTTTGTTGCCATCGTACATTTGTTTGGCCCCGAAATAGTTGAGTACGTATTTTTCGCCCTTTAAGGTTACGTTTCCGTTGGTTTCCTGTTTTAGGTCGGCCTCGGTGTTTTCCAAGGTAGATTGGAAATCAATATAAATATTATCGTAGCTCTGCACTTTGTTGTAAACTTCGTCCAAAAGTGCTTTGGCCTTATCGGAGTTCTGTCCGTAAGAAGCTAATCCTACGGTAAACAATGTTATAAAAAGAATACTTTTCTTGATCATGGTCTTATTTTGCTTCATTTTCTAATAGTTGTTCCAAAGAATACATGTCGGGCACCAAAACTTGTCGGGCCTTACTACCTTCAAATGGCCCTACGATCCCGGCTGCTTCCAATTGGTCTATAATTCTACCGGCCCTGTTATACCCAAGTTTTAATTTACGTTGGATAAGGGAAGCGGAACCTTGCTGGGCCGTTACAATAACTTCGGCAGCTTCTTTGAACATAGCATCCCTGTCCGCGATATCATTATCAAGACTTGTGCCAGATTCCTCGCCTACATACTCTGGCAGTAAGTGCGCTTCGGGGTATGCACGTTGCGAACCAATGTATTCGGTAATTTTTGCCACTTCTGGTGTGTCCACAAAAGCACATTGCAACCTTGTAACGTCATTTCCTTGAGTGTAGAGCATATCTCCTCTACCGATAAGCTGGTCGGCACCTTGCGCGTCCAAAATGGTTCTGGAGTCAATTTTTGAGGTTACCCTAAACGCTATCCTAGCAGGGAAGTTGGCCTTGATGATACCGGTAATTACGTTTACCGATGGTCTTTGTGTGGCAATAATCAAGTGAATGCCTATGGCACGTGCCAATTGTGCCAATCTGGCAATTGGTGTTTCCACTTCCTTGCCCGCTGTCATGATCAAGTCTGCAAACTCATCTATCACCAAAACAATGTATGGCAAGAATTTATGTCCATCGTTCGGATTCAATTTTCTGGCCTTGAACTTGACATTATATTCCTTAACGTTTCTCACCATAGCAGATTTGAGCAACTCGTAGCGATTGTCCATTTCAATACAAAGGGAGTTCAAGGTATTGATTACCTTGGTGTTATCTGTAATGATGGCTTCTTCGGAATCGGGCAGTTTTGCCAAAAAGTGACGTTCAATTTTGTTGTAAAGGGTCAATTCCACCTTTTTGGGGTCTACCAAAATAAATTTAACCTCTGCGGGATGCTTTTTATAAAGGAGTGAGGTGATGACGGCGTTCAATCCAACTGATTTACCTTGACCCGTAGCACCAGCCATAAGCATGTGGGGCATTTTGGCAAGGTCAACCACAAAAGTTTCGTTGCTAATGGTTTTTCCAAAGGCAATGGGCAATTCCATTTCCGCTTTCTGGAATTTATTGGAAGCGATTACCGAACGCATGGAAACAATGGTGGCGTTTTTGTTGGGCACCTCGATACCCACGGTGCCTTTGCCGGGAATAGGAGCAATGATTCGGATGCCCAATGCCGCTAATGAAAGAGCAATGTCGTCTTCTAGATTTTTGATTTTGGAGATTCGTATTCCCGCTTCAGGAACAATTTCATAAAGGGTTACGGTAGGACCAATGGTCGCTTTGATCTGGGCGATTCCTATTTTATAATTTTTGAGGGTGCTAACAATTCTATTTTTGTTTTCCTCAAGCTCTTCTTGGTTGATGGTGATTCCACCTGAAGCACCATGGGCTTCCAAAAGGTCCAATGTGGGGAATTTGTAGTTGCCCAATTCCAGTTTTGGGTCGAATTCCCCAAAATCCTTTACCAATCTGGCAGCTGTTACATCGGTTTCTTCCTCTTCAACGGGTGTTTCTTCAACTTTTAGATCAATATCGGATTCTTCCTCTTGCGGAAGATTTACATCGAGTCCCGCTTCCTCGTTTAACGGAGGAATATTTTCTTTATGGGTATAAGTGTCTATTTTTTCAGGAACCTTATCATCTGTACTCAACTCAATACTGCCCTCCCCATCTTCATTAATGGTTTGGGTGTTGTGGATTGAAGGTTCTTCATTAAAATCAGATTTGATTTTTTGTTTCTGTCTGCGGAAGAAGTTGGCAAACCCTTCGGGGGTGAAATTGAACAATCGCACCAAGATTACCATCAAAACAAATATCAGAATCAAGAATACACCGATTTTTCCCGTGTAATCCTGAAGGAAGTCATTCATTTCATAACCGATAAGGCCACCCAACAATGGAAAATCCGCAGCAAAAAAACCAAGTGCAATGGATCCCCAGATGACTCCGACCAGCCCCCAAATCCATTTGGAGATCAATCGTTTTCCATTCAATCCCAAAAAGAGATAGAGCCCGGTGACGGCCAATAAGAACGGAAACACAAAAGAGGCCAAACCAAAGCCTTTGTACATAAAAAAGTGGCTTACACCGGCCCCAAATTTATTGAGCAGGTTGCTTGCTTGGGCATTACGGTCCGCAAATTGGGACAGCATGCTTTGATCCTCTTGCCATGTGAAATAAAACGACATGAAAGAGAAAAAAAGCGCAATGCTGAGAACGATCAAAAGGCTGCCAAAAATAATCTTGTTCTGCTTGGAAGGCTTAAAGGTTACCTTCTTCTTGGCAGTAGAAGTAGTTTTTTTTGATTTGGATTTTGTTCGTTTTTTGGCCATCAATTGTTTTTAAGCGGGGCTAAGTTACAAATTTACGTTGCTACTCGGGGTGTTGGATTTTGCTAAAAAATTTTAGGCACATAGATGATAAGGCCAACAATGCTTGCCAAGACCGATACTATCATAACGGCTCCTGCGGAAATATCTTTTATCAAACCAATCTTAGGGTCCAAATCGGGCTGGATATAGTCACATATTTTTTCAATGGCAGTGTTTACTCCTTCCACACCCATTACCAAACCAATGGCCAACAGTTGGAGAATCCATTCGGTGTTCGATATTTGAAAATAAAACCCAAAAGCTGTGACCACCAATGTTATAACGAACTGAATTTTAATGCTGGGCTCTGTGCGCAATAACAGAAACATGCCCTTTAGGGCATATCCTACGCTTTTTATCCTATTCTGAAGAAAAGATTCTTGGGGCATTTAGAATGCTTCAAATATTTTTTTGACATTAACCTTCTAGCCGAAAGTTTAATGCGGCTCGGTGTCAAAAATACTAAAAAAACCTTCCCGAAGTCTGTTACGGGAAGGTTCTTATTTGCTGTTTTATATAATGTATGTTACTTATCTATGGAGCCGAGCACTCTGGACATAAAACCGTTAAGCGCTTCTTTTTTAGGAGTTCCGTTCTTGATTTCGTTGGATACTTCCAAAGCGCCATAAATATTGGAGATCAATTCCCCGATCATATCCAGTTCGTCATCTTTTAAACTGGAAACTTCGCAAACACTTTCGAGGGTATCCGCAGTTTCCTGAAGGTAATCCTCGTCGTGCTCCTCGGCAAAATTGACCAACTGCTTAATTATGGGCAACTTCATTGATCAAGTCTTTTAAAACATCATACTTATTGGTCTGTACCTGATTCTTTAATGCCCCTTTTGAAAAAGCGGCAAAAGTGGGCAAATTGTCCACGTTGGCCAGCTTTCTGGATTCTGGGAATTTTTCGGCATCGACCATTACAAACTTTATATCTTCGTTCAAAGAGGCTTCCTTTTTGAACTTTGGCTTCATGATCCTGCAGTTGCCACACCAAGATGCGCTGTACTGCACCACTACGTTGTCATTGTTGGCAATGACCTCGCTTAAATTGTCTTTGTCCAATTCTACAACCATAGTGCTTAGTTTACGTGATTGGCCAAGTAATCGGAAACACCGGCTCTGTCCGCGTTCATGGCTTGTTTTCCTTCTTCCCAGTTGGCTGGGCAAACCTCTCCTTTTTCCTGAACGTGAGTGTAGGCATCTACCAAACGCAAAAATTCCTTCACGTTTCTACCCAATGGCATGTGATTGATGCTCTCGTGGAATACAGTCCCTTCTTCATCAATTAAATAAGTGGCTCTATAGGTAACGTTGTCACCTTCCACTACAACAGAATTGGTCTCCTCGTTATAGTCTTCTTTCATGATGTCCAAGATTCCCAAGGCAGAAGCCAAGTTTCTATTGCTGTCAGAAACGATAGGGTAGGTTACACCTTCTATTCCTCCGTTGTCCTTTTCAGTGTTCAGCCATGCAAAATGCACTTCGGCAGTATCACAAGAAGCTCCGATAACAATGGTATTCCTTTTTTCAAACTCACTTAGGTTTTGTTGAAAGGCAAAAAGCTCGGTCGGACACACAAAAGTGAAGTCTTTAGGGTACCAGAACAACAATACTTTCTTGTTTTCTGCTTTGGCTTTCTCTAAAATGTTGATTTTGAATGTGTCGCCCAATTCGTCGATGGCGTTTACTTCAATGTTTGGAAATTTTCTTCCTACTAGAGTCATTTATTGATGTTTTTTAAATTTTCGAATAGCAAAAATAAGATGGTTTTTATCGCTTTTACCAGCTTAAAAATCAGTATTTCTTATGGTCGGATAAGTCATGACTATGTCGTAAAAAAGCACCATCAAAATTGAGGTTGTGGCAAAATTGCACATCAATTTTTAACGACTTCTCAATGAAGTCGCGGTATTGAAAAAGCTGAAATAGCATTTATTCAGCAGCCGTGGTGGTAAGTTGCTTGATTTTGATCCGGAAAGCGGCAAAAAGCAACGTCATTATAGGGCTTAACCAATTGAAAATGGCATACAGGAAGTACTCACCGACACCAACACCCAAAACACTGCTGTGGTAGGCTCCACAAGTGTTCCAAGGCACTAGAACAGAGGTCACCGTACCTGAATCTTCCAATGACCGGCTCAGGTTTTCGGGGGCAAGACCACGTTCCTTATAGGCTTTCGAGAACATTTTTCCGGGCACTACAATGGCCAAATACTGGTCGGAAGCGGTTACGTTCAAGGCCAAACAGCTTCCTACGGTGCTTGCGAACAGTCCAAAAGTGGTCTTTGCCAATTTTAAAAGGGATTCCGTGATGCGCTCCAAAGCCCCGATACCGTCCATGATACCACCAAAAACCATAGCACAAACAATCAGCCAAATGGTGCCGAGCATTCCCGACATTCCTCCCGAGGAGAACAAATCATTTAGGGCAGGGTCTTCCGTGGCAATAGATGTATCAACAGTGATGGCGTTTAAGATGCCTTTGTAGCCCGATTCAAAATTTAAAGCTGTGCTTCCGCCAATGTTGGCCACAATGTCCGGCTGAAAAATAAGAGCGAAAACTCCACCAAGCAATGTTCCTACAAGTAGCGCCATTAATGGAGGTGCTTTTTTTACAATCAAACCAATAACGACCAATGGCACTATAAACAACCATCCGTTTATATTGAAGGTTGAGCCAATATTGTTGAGAAGTGAACTGGTGTCCGCAACTCCTGAGGTATCAATGGTAAGCCCAAGAACAATGAAAACAATCAAGGTCACCACGATTGTTGGTACAGTGGTGTACGTCATGTAGCGAATGTGCGAGAACAAATCTCCTCCCGCCATGGCCGGGGCTAAATTGGTGGTGTCGCTCAAAGGAGACATTTTATCTCCAAAATAAGCGCCGGAAAGCACAGCGCCTGCCGTCATTCCCAACGATATGCCCAAGGCATCACCAATGCCAATCAATGCTATGCCTACGGTCGCGGCCGTTGTCCAACTACTTCCGGTTGCAATGGAAATTATGGCGCAAATAACAACGCTAGCTGCCAAAAATATAGTCGGATTGAGAATTTGAAGCCCGTAATAGATCATAGCGGGAATAATACCGCTGACCAACCATGTACCTGAAAGTGCTCCGACCATCAAAAGAATCAACAAGGCACCCGTGGTCGATTTAACATTTTCGGCCACTTCGGCAATCATCCGTTTATAGGAAACCTTATTGAAAATACCGACTATTGCGGCAACCGCACCTCCCATCAACAGAATAAATTGGTTGGAACCGCTTAGGGCATCATCCCCAAAAACATACACATTGTAGGCCAACATAATCACCAAAGCTAAAACGGGTATCAATGCTTCAGCAATGGTCAAATCTTTATTTTCTACAATGTGTTCATCTTCCCTAAACGTTGGTTTTTCCTCTTTATTCGGCATTTGGTCTGAGTTTGTTAGGAGGTAATATTACGATTTTGCACTATGTTGTGCAAACCCCGCATCCCTCCGAATTAAGCCAAACTGGCATCGGGAGACAAAATATCCAACTTTTCCATACAGTTGCGCATTGTAATGTATGTTTTGTGTATGTCGTTGTCCAATCCAATGGAAAAACGGATAAGTCCTTGGGAGAGACCAAGTTCTTTTTGCTCTTCTTCTGGTATTTCGGAAGAGGTGGAGGTTCCGGAAGCACTAAATAATGTCTTGTAGAAACCAAGGCTTACCGCTAAATAACCCAGTTTTTCTTTTTGCATCAATTCCATCAGGGCATTGGCACGTTCCACGGAGCCAACATCTAGGGTAAGCATTCCGCCAAATCCGTATTCTGTATTCATTTGGGATTTCATTAAACTGTGCCCTGAATGACTTTCCAAACCGGGATACACCACCTTTAATCCATCCTTTTCAAATTGTTTGGCCAAATAATGGGCATTTTCGCTATGCTTTTTGATTCTTATATGAAGTGTTCGCATATTCTTCAAGATGGAAGCGGCACGCAAACTGTCCAACGTACTGCCCAAAAGCATTCCTGCCCCGTTGTTCACATCTTTTAGACTGAGACAAAAATCAGTTGTTCCGCAAACGGCTCCAGCAACGCAATCACTACTACCATTGATAAACTTGGTAAGGCTGTGTACAACAATATCTGCTCCCAATTGTGCTGCGTTTATCGTCAAAGGAGAAAAGGTGTTGTCGACCACCAATGGCATCTCGTTCTTTTTGGCAATTTTGGCAAGTGAAGTAATATCAGCTACTTCCAAAAGCGGGTTGCTAATGGCTTCGCAATAGATCATCTTGGTTTTTGGAGTGATGGACCTCGCGACCGTTTCCAAATTGGTAATGTCCATAAAAGAGACGGAGATATTGAATTTTTTCACAAAGTTCTTTAGGAAAGCGTAGGTGCCGCCGTAAATGGTCCTGCTACAAACAATATGGTCACCCGAATTGCACAATTGAAGAATTACAGCTGTTATGGCTCCCATTCCGCTTGCATACACATTTGCAGATTCGGTACCTTCCAGTTGTGCCATGGCCTCGCCCAAGTATAAGTTGGAAGGGGAAGAGTGCCTACTGTAAAGGTAGCAACCTTCGGTATTCCCCTCAAAAGTGTCGAACATAGTCTTTGCTGAGAGAAAAGTATAGGTTGATGAATCTGATATAGAAGGGTTTACACCTCCGAATTCACCAAAATATTGAAGATTTTGTATGTGATCTGATGCTTTGTAGTCCATGATGCGTTGTTTTGGATAAAAATATGAATCATTAGACTTAAAATCAATGGATGTGTTCAAATGGTGATGAATAGTCAATAAATATATAAATATTAGGATATTATTCTGTAAAATTGGAATTTAGCTGTTCCCAATAGAAAAATCGTCGGAATGAAACTGGATAAAATGGATATTGAATTGGTAAGACTGCTCCAAGAGGACTGTAAAAAGACAACAAAACAATATGCAGATGTTTTGCATTTGTCCAAAACAGCCGTTTATGAGCGAATTCGTCGATTGGAGCGCAATGGAGTCATTACCCAATACGCTGCTTTGGTGGACAAACAAAAAGTAGGTAGAGACTTTATGGTACTCTGCCAAATACGTTTGGTACAGCATACCAAGGAGAATGTTCTAAAGTTTGAGCGCGAGGTATTGCAGCTCAAAGAGGTTTCCGAGTGCTTTCATGTGGGGGGCGATTATGACTATATTTTAAAGATTTATGTAAAGGACATGAAAAGTTATCGGGAGTTTATGGTCACTAAATTGACTGCCATAGCCAATATTGGCAATACACAGAGTTCATTCGTTATCAATGAGGTGAAAAATACGCCATCGGTACATATTGGTGGGTGATTTATTCTGTTATTGTGTTACTCTGTTATTAAGTTATTCGGTTTATTGAATTTGACATTTGCCTGTCTGCCGTAGGCATGGAACTTGGTGCTTGAACTTTTTACGTCATTCATATCAACCTCTTCACACTTTGCCCCTTTGTTTTTACCCAACGTCCACCAACCTCATCAACCCAAAACTAGGGTTTATCAATCCAAACAAGGTGTTCGTAAGATCATGCCTAAAAAGTTCGCTTAAACTCTGCATCTTGCTGCAATTACCCTATAAAACTTTAGTCATGAAAAACACATTGAACAAATTTGGAATAACAATAATGGCCTTGGTACTGCTCTGGTCCTGCGAAAAAGATGACGGTCCAAAGTCATTTGCCAATCAGCCCCCTGTTATATACGATCAGTCCTTTCATGTGCCCGAAGCCATAACCGATGGCCAAACGGTAGCCGAAGTAAAGGCATACGATTCCAATATGGGCACCAAACTTACCTATAGTATTTCTGCCAACAGTAATGATATGTTCCAGATTAACGAGACAACAGGTTTGCTAAGCTTAAAAGCGGGCAAGGAACTTGATCTTGAAGCTCCTCAATCTCACAAGATTACCGTTGCAGTAAGCGATGGAGAAAGGGAGGATACAGGCCAAATCACCATTTGCGATTGTGTGCCCGTTTTTGCACAGGAAGACTATGAGTTTGAGGTAAGCGAAGACATATCAACAGAAGAATTGATCCACACCTTTGAGGTCGAAGATGCCGACACGGATATAGCAGATCTTGTTTTTAACATTCCCACCAACGACAATGGCCTGTTTGCTATCAACGAAGCAGGTGAACTAAGCTTGGCAGCAGGACAACAGCTCGATTATGAAACAAGCAAAGAACACCACATTACCGTAAGTGTTGAAGATGATAATGCGACCGTGGAAGTAGCGGTGAAAATTATAGTTATAAATGATGGAGATACCTTGGCCGAAGATCCTAAGTCTTTTGTCACCACTTGGAAGACCGAGACCGATGGGGACGAAATTATGTTTCAAATAATAAATAACTATTACACTTACAACTATACCATAGATTGGGGCGATGGAACAATAGAGGAGCTTACTGAGGCTGATGGACATCCTTCCCATATCTATGCCGCTGCTGGCACCTATACCGTGGCCATATATGGTGAATTTCCAACTGTTCTTTTTAACAACCCAGAATATTCTTCGAAACTTGAAAGCTTGGAACAATGGGGCATTATACAGTGGGAATATTTAAACTATATTTTTGGCAATTGTGAAAACATGGTTTATAATGCCACAGACGTACCGGATTTATCCAAGGTAACCAAAATGACCGGTATGTTCTATGGGGCCAATTCTTTTAACGGGGATCTTAGTGACTGGGACGTGAGCCATGTGACCAATATGAGGGCAATGTTCTATGGGGCCACTTCCTTTAACGGGGATCTTAGCGGCTGGGATGTTAATAATGTGAATACCATGGAAAATATGTTCAATGGGGCTACTTCCTTTAACGGAGATTTAAGTGCTTGGAGCACAAAATTAGGTAATGTGACGAGTATGACTGGAATGTTTAATGGAGCCACCTCTTTTAATGGTGATGTCAGTAGTTGGGATGTTAATAATGTGAATACCATGGAAAATATGTTTTCAGGAGCCACTTCCTTTGACGGGGACTTAAGCAATTGGAATATTGGTAAGGTAGAATTAATGGATGGTATGTTGGATAATTCGGGATTGTCCAAAGAAAACTTCAATGCCCTGTTGATGGGCTGGAGCAATTTTGTGGAGCAGAACAACGGACCTTATAATATAACTTTTGGAGCCAACGGACTTACTCTTTGTGGTACTGAAGCCCTTGAGGCAGGACTTAAGCTAGAGAATGACTACAATTGGAATTTTACTGGAGATCAAGTTTTTGAGGAAACATGTAATTGATTTTTAAAATAGGTTTTGAAGCATGCCGCCGAAGTGCCTACTGGTTTTTCGGTGGTTTTGTTTTTTAAAAGTCAGAAGTCGGTTTGCAGTAAGCAGTAGCAGTTTGCAGTGGGCAGTAACCCAATAACTTGGTCCGAAATGTCATGTTGAGCGCAGTCGAAACGTCCGAAAGTCGGAAGTACGCAGTACGTAGTAACTCTGAACCTGTGTCTTGGTTCTTGGCTCTTTTCTCTTTGTTCTTGAACTTGGCACTTGAACTTGGCACTTGAACTTGACACTTGAACCTGACACTTGAACTTGACACTTGTTTCTTTTCCCACAGAATAGTTTAGGACTGTCCCGAAAAACATTTGTATTTTTACAGTTGTTTTTAAAGAACAGATTTTTTAAGAATCATCCTTACAAATAATACAATATGAATCAATATGATGTAGCTATCATCGGCTCTGGACCTGGAGGCTATGTAGCGGCCATTCGATGTGCCCAATTGGGAATGAAAACCGCAATAATAGAAAAGTACGCTGTGCTTGGCGGTACATGCTTAAACGTAGGATGTATTCCTTCCAAAGCGCTTTTGGACTCATCGCACCATTATGAAGATGCAGTTAAGCACTTCGAGGAACACGGTATCGATATTCCAGGGGAGGTAAAAGTGAACTTGAAGCAAATGATTGCCCGTAAACAAGCTGTTGTGGACCAAACCACCAAGGGAGTCGAGTTTTTGATGAGCAAAAACAAGATTGATGTTTACCATGGCGTAGGAAGTTTTAAGGATGCCACACACATAAATATTGCCAAAAAAGACGGTGAAGAGACCATCGAGGCTAAGAATACCATTATAGCCACGGGTTCCAAACCTTCTTCCCTGCCTTTCATTGAAATTGATAAAGAAAGAGTGATTACCTCAACCGAAGCCCTAAAACTTAAGGAGGTTCCAAAACACTTGATCGTGATAGGCGGAGGGGTAATCGGTTTGGAATTGGGTCAGGTATACAAGCGCTTGGGTGCAGATGTTACCGTAGTGGAATTTATGGATCGCATTATCCCCGGCATGGATGGCGCTTTGTCCAAAGAACTCACCAAAGTGATGAAAAAGCAAAAGGTGAAATTTAATCTGTCCCACAAAGTGAAATCAGTGGAGCGCAAAGGTGACGAGGTAATTGTAAAAGCCGATGACAAAAAGGGCAAAGAAGTTACCATTTCCGGTGATTATTGCCTGGTGTGCGTTGGCCGTAAACCGTATACCGATGGATTGAATGCCGAAGCTGCGGGCGTAAAATTGGATGATAAGGGCAGAGTAGAGGTGAATGAACATTTGCAGACCAATGTCTCCAACATTTATGCAATTGGAGACGTGGTAAAAGGTGCCATGTTGGCCCATAAGGCTGAAGAAGAAGGTACCATGGTCGCTGAATTACTGGCAGGCCAAAAACCTCATATAGATTATAACCTTATACCAGGTGTTGTTTATACTTGGCCAGAAGTTGCCGCTGTGGGCAAAACAGAGGAGCAATTAAAAGAAGAAGGCGTAGCATATAAATCAGGTCAGTTTCCGATGCGTGCCTTGGGAAGGGCCCGTGCCAGCATGGATATTGATGGTTTTGTGAAGATCCTTGCCGATAAAAACACCGACGAAGTACTGGGCGTTCACATGATCGGGGCACGTTGTGCCGATTTGATTGCCGAAGGTGTTACCGCAATGGAATTCAGGGCGTCGGCCGAGGATATTTCTCGAATGAGCCATGCCCACCCAACCTTTGCCGAAGCCGTTAAGGAAGCTGCATTGGCCGCAACTGACGATAGGGCTTTGCATGCTTAAGTAAAAAATGCTGCTTGAAAAGTTGGTTTTCGTCAACCTGAATTTGCCCGTCCGCGGGTAAGCAGGAATTCAGAATGACATATTTCAATCATTGATAACCTCAAAGCATTCAGTCTTAGGATTGGATGCTTTTTTTAGCTTCTGACCGTACGTAAAACTCTTCTGAGGAATAGTCTAACTCTAATAAAAAGCTCCCGTAGCACAGGTGTAGAGGCCTCTTTCAAATCAGTAATCTGGATTTTGGCATAAGAAATGCCCAAAGCAAGCTGTGATTTGATATTCGCTTCGTATCGGTTGTACTGTAACGATAAAAATGTACAAACCATCATAAAAGCGAGAGCGCCTGCAACCACAATTTCAGGCGAAAGAGAATGTTTAAAGAAACGGTACAGCCCCAATCCAGTGAAACTTCCATAAAGTACAACAAAATGAATCACGTAGATGGAAAGTGTACTTGCACCAATTTTCAGAACTGTTTTGTTCGTCATAAACTGGCGAAGAATCATAAATACGGCAAAAACAACAAACACATTACCCAAACGGATAAATAAATAGTTGTTGGATAGTATTAAGTTGAACAATTCCAACCCGGTCCATCCATAAAGTCCTTTAAAAACATTGGAAGATTGGTATATTAAAAAATAGCCAACCACCAACGCTATGGAAATCGCCGCAGGGTATAAATATTTATAGTTTTTAAATCGCGTAAAAAGTACCGAGATAAAGGCACCCAAAGTAGTATATCCAAACCAAGGGATGATGGTAAACACAGAACCATTGGCCTTGGTGAAATAATTGGCGATAAAATCGGGTAAAAAAGCAAAAGTCCAATCCTTGTAAACCCGTTCGAACAGAAAAAGCAACAAAGTAATGCTGACCAGAACAACAGGGAACATATATTTTTTTCTATTGGCCGTAAGCACATAAACACCGATCAAACCTAAAATTGATAGACCAATACAATGCAATACATCTACCAAATAAAACGAATCGTAAATTTCACCTTTAAAGAGACCTCCAAGATTCAAGCGTAGTAAGTAACCAATGGCCAATAGCTGTAGTCCACGACTAATACCTTTGGAAACCCTTGGGTTTTCCATTCCGTTTTGTGGAACCCGAATCAATAAATAAGTAAATATAAAGCCAGAAACGGTAAAGAAAACAGGAGCGGTAATTCCTCTAAAATATAGCCAAACATTGTAAACAGAATTGCTTGAGTCCCTAAAAACAGGATCCAACAAACCATCGATGAAGTGCCCTTGCAACATCATCAAAATGGCCCATGCGCGCATGGCGTCTATAAAAAATAACCTGTTATTCTTGGCTGTCATTTGGTTCACATTCAACCTATATACTTGTTTAGCAGGTAGTTTGGATGTTCTTTGCGCCAAAAATATGCAAAATAGTCGCATGTCTGCTTCAATCGGGCTATTTTAGCGAAACAATCAATGATTTTATACTATGGCTGCAATTTTGGCATTTGCCGGGAGCAATTCTTCCACTTCTATCAATTTTAAATTAGTAAAACTCACGACTGCATTAGTGCAAAACCATGATATCCAGACGCTAGACATGGCAGAACATCCTTTTCACATGTTCAGTGAAGACCTTGAAAAAGAAGAGGGGTATTCCGCTTCGTTGAAGGAATTGAAAGAACAGATCAATAATGCAGGTGGCCTGATTTTGTCCGTTAACGAACATAACGGAAACCCTTCGGCCTACTTTAAAAATGTATTGGATTGGCTTTCCCGCATGGACCGCAAGTTTTTGGAGGGCACAAAGGTGCTGTTAATGTCCACTTCCGGAGGTAAGAGAGGGGGAAAAGGTTCCTTGACGGTGGTTGAAAATATGCTGCCGAGGTTTGGCGCGGAAATCGCAGCGACTTTTTCCTTGCCATCTTTTTATGATAATTTTAGTGAAGAAGGCATTTTGGACGAAGCCTTAAAAGAGGAACACCAAAATGCATTGAACACCTTTTTGGATTCGTTAAAACAATAGGTATTGCGAACACACCGTTCCTTTAAGACAGATTCCCTTTTACAAAGTAAAAAGGCATTGTTGCAATGGTCCAGGGCTTACCAGAGCGTAATATGGTTGGACAGTAACTCGCACCGAGATACATATTCCAGTTTCGAAGCCTGCTTGGCCGTTGGCGCATCCCAAGTATTGATGGGTATTGATGAGCTTCAAACTTTTGTGGACCGGCAAAAGGATTGGGTTTTTGGGTATTTTTCCTATGATTTTAAAAATGAATTGGAAGATTTGATTTCCGAAAATTTAGATGTTCTTGGATTTCCAATGCTGCAATTTTATCAACCCAACAAAATTATAATGGTTGATGATGGACAGCTTCATTTTAAGTATTTGAACGCTTTTGCCCACCAAATTGAAGCCGATTATGCCGAAATCACCAATTTTCGGCAGATGGATTTCTCAAATAAACAGCCAAGCGACCCCATTAAAATTAAAATGCGGATTCATAAGGACGCCTATTTTGAAAAAGCCAACCGTTTTTTGGAGCATATCCACCGTGGCGATATTTATGAAGCTAATTTTTGTCAGGAATTTTACGCAGAAGATATTTCCATTGACCCTTGGCATACCCATCACAAACTAAACAGCATTTCCGAACCACCGTTTGCCGTATTTGCGAGGTTAAGGGATATGTATTTGATGTGTGCTTCGCCCGAACGGTACATTAAAAAAATGGGGCAAAAAGTGATTTCACAACCCATAAAAGGAACTGCGCCACGTGGAAAAGATGAAGAGGATGATCAAAAAATCAAAAAAGAATTGTCCCGAGATGAAAAAGAGCGCTCAGAGAACATCATGATTACGGATTTAGTCCGCAACGATCTGTCCAAAAGCGCTTTAAAAGGTTCTGTGCAAGTCGAAGAGCTCTGTAAACCATACACTTTTAAGCAAGTACATCAGTTGATTTCCACCGTAGTTTCAAAGGTTCCAAAGGATAAGAATTCCATAGAACTGATTAAAGAAACTTTCCCCATGGGTAGTATGACGGGTGCTCCAAAGATTTCAGCAATGAAAATTATTGAAGATTTGGAGGAAACCAAACGAGGTTTGTACAGCGGGGCCGTAGGTTATTTTGACCCACTCGGAGATTTTGATTTTAACGTAGTGATTCGGAGTATTCTGTACAATGCAACAAAAAAGTATATATCCTTTTCTGTTGGAAGTGCCATTACTGCAAAATCCGACCCAGAAAAGGAATACGAAGAATGCTTGCTTAAAGCTAAAGCTATGCGGACCGTTTTGGAGGAAAGGGGATGGGGTTGATAGTGAGTTCAAGTGTCAAGTTCAAAATCAAGCGTCAAGTTCAAGGACAGAAAATTCGTGATGATTCGTGGAATTGGTGTCAAAAAGGTGAAAGGGCGAAGGGTAAAAGTTGAATGGTTACTCATTGTTTATTGACACGAATTTCACTTATTGCTCGAATACCGCTGCGCTTTGGACATAAGAACCAAGACTTCTGAAGTTAGGAGTTATTGGTTACAGCGGATTGCCTACTGCTTACTGTCAACTGCTTACTGCCAACTGCCAAATCAAATTCCAATAATGCAACAACAAAATAACTTAGTAACGTAATAACACAGCCGCAAGGCTAAGGTTTATTCGTAAATTCGCGCTATGTTCCCAAAATTCAAACAGCACATAAACAGCGAGATGCCCTTTCTGAAGGGGAAAAGGCTCCTAGTGGCCTGTAGTGGCGGGGTGGACAGTGTTGTGCTAGCCCATTTGTGTATTGCTGCCGATATGGATATTGCCTTGGTCCATTGTAACTTTAACCTACGGGACGAAGAAAGTGATGGTGACGAAGCGTTTGTGCGTCAACTGGCATCCGATTTTGGTATTGAAGTCTTTGTGATGTTATTTGAGACCGAGAAATATGCCGAAACCCAGCGTTTGTCCGTACAGATGGCAGCAAGGGAGTTGCGTTACCAATGGTTTTCGGATTTGATAAAAACCAAAGGTTTCGATTATATTTTAACGGCCCACCATGCGGATGATAGTTTGGAGACCTTTTTGATCAATCTATCCCGTGGTACGGGAATTGAAGGTCTTTCCGGTATTCCTGAAGTGAACGAACATGTGGTTCGGCCGTTGCTACCCTTTT
Organism: Allomuricauda sp.; assembly: GCF_013911645.1. GTDB lineage: Bacteria > Bacteroidota > Bacteroidia > Flavobacteriales > Flavobacteriaceae > Flagellimonas. Next base: position 510,836 of record NZ_JACESV010000001.1, on the reverse strand, counting down.
CCCGAAGCGAGATTTTGACCTATGCCAAGTCGGAAAAGATTGTTTGGCGAGAGGACAGCAGCAATGCCAGTACCAAATACCTTCGGAACAAGATTCGTCATCAAATTGTGCCCGTTTTAAAAGAATTGCATCCCACTTTTTTACAAAATTTCCTGACTACCCAAAATCATTTGCAACAATCAAGCGATTTGGTCCTTAATCATATAAATGAATTAAAGTCCAAGTTGTTTGAGCAGCGAGATGGTGATATTAAAATTAGCATTGCAGCACTGGAACAACTACAACCGTTGGATGCTTACTTGTATGGACTGTTCAAAGATTATGGGTTTACAGAATGGAACGATGTAAAAGATCTGTTGAAAGCCATGAGCGGCAAGCAAGTAGTTTCCAAAACACACCGATTGCTCAAGGACAGGGATTTTCTGATTCTTTCTGAAATAAAGAACACGGTAAACGGAACATACCTTGTCCATATAGATGGAACTCCATCCGAGTTGCCCATCAAACTAAAGCTGGAAAATGTTGAGACCTTAGAAAAACAGGGGCGAAATGTCGTATTTTTGGATAAGGAAAAGTTAAACTTTCCGTTAGTGTTAAGAAATTGGGAAAAAGGCGACTATTTTTATCCCTTCGGGATGCAAGGCAAGAAAAAACTGTCCAAATTTTTTAAGGATGAAAAACTGGATGTGATTTCCAAAGAAAAGCAATGGTTGCTCTGCTCAAATAATGATATTGTTTGGGTTGTGGGCAAACGTGCAGACGAACGATTCAAGGTTGAGGATTCAACCCGAGAAATAATAAAGATTACCCAACTTACATGAGATTACTTGTACTCTTTTTAGGATTATTCTTCATCAATTTAACCACATTCGCCCAAACGGATGAGAATCCAGCAGTTTGGACCCACGAAGTACATAAATTGTCCGATACCGAATACGAGTTGGTGTTCAAGGGCAAAATTATGGATGGCTGGCACGTATATTCGCAATACACGGCCGAAGGAGGTTCCTTGCCCAGCGAATTTTCTTTTGAAAAAGCAGGCGAGGACTACGAACTTATTGGTAAAACCGAAGAAAGTGAGACCATAAAGGAGTATAGCGATATTTTTGAGGTAGAAGAGACCTTTTTCAAAAAAGAGGCCGTCTTCACCCAAAAGATAAAGTTGCTTGATCCAGAGGTCAATCAAATTTCGGTAAACCTGTTTTATCAGATTTGTAAGGAAGTCTGTCTACCTGTAGATTATCTTTTTCAAATTTCGTTGGATGGGAGTGGCTTTGTGGTCGAAGAAGCGTCCTTGGATGAACGAAGTGTAGCTTTGGGCGAGTCCCTCAAATTGGATTTAAAGAACAAAAACCTCTTGAATCAAAATGGAGTATCCGATTCCGAAGGAAAGTCCAACTTATGGGTGATTTTTGGATTGGGATTCATCGGAGGACTTATTGCATTGTTGACACCCTGTGTGTTCCCCATGATTCCATTAACGGTTTCCTTTTTCACCAAACAAACCCAGAACAAATCCAAGGGAATAGGCAATGCCTTACTGTACGGATTCTTTATCGTTTTAATTTATTTTTTGTTGAGTTTGCCGTTCCACTTGTTCAATTCGGTGGACTCACAAATTTTGAATACCATAGCCACCAATATTTGGCTCAACGTATTCTTCTTTGTCATTTTTGTGTTTTTTGCCTTTTCATTTTTTGGGTATTACGAACTCACCTTGCCCAGCTCATGGGCCAATAAAATGGATTCTGCATCATCCAAAGTAGGAGGGGGGCTGGGTATCTTTTTTATGGCATTGACCTTGGCAATCGTATCTTTTTCGTGTACAGGACCCATTTTGGGCGGACTTTTGGGCAGTACAACCCTTGCCGAAGGCAATGTGGCCACAAACTTAACATCGGGAATGGTCGGTTTCGGCTTGGCTTTGGCCTTGCCATTTGCTTTGTTCGCCATGTTCCCGGCTTGGTTGAATTCCTTGCCAAAATCCGGCGGTTGGATGACCACCGTTAAAGTAGTGCTCGGCTTTTTGGAGCTGGCCTTGGCCTTCAAATTTCTGTCAAATGCCGATTTAGTGGGGAACTGGGGCATTTTTAAACGGGAAATATTTGTGGGGATATGGGTAGTGCTCTTTGTTTTGATGACATTATACCTCTTTGGAATCTTCAGATTTCCGCACGATGGGCCCAAGAAAAATTTGTCACCAGCCAGAAAGATAGTAGGCTTGTTAAGCTTTGCTTTTAGCGTTTACTTGATTCTTGGTCTTTTCAACATCACCCAATTAAAATTGCTGAGTGGTTTTCCTCCGCCAAGTTTTTACAGCGTTGTGGAAACAGAAAGCGATTGTCCGTTAGGATTGGATTGCTTTAAGGATTTTGAGGAAGGCCTGACTCATGCGCAAGAGGTGAACAAACCCATTTTGCTCGATTTTACGGGGTGGGCCTGTGTAAATTGTAGAAAAATGGAAGAAAACGTCTGGAGCGACCCCGATATTTACCCCATTATTAAAGAGGATTACGTGTTGATTTCCCTTTATGTAGATGATAGAAAAGAACTTCCAGAGGAGCACCAATTCGATTTTAAATACGATTCTGGAAGGGTAAAAGCCATAGAGACCATTGGTCAAAAATGGGGAACATTCCAGACGATCAATTTCAATGCGGCATCGCAGCCATATTATGTGCTACTTTCTCCAAACTTGGAAATTTTAAACGAAGCGGTACAGTATGTAGATGCTGAAACTTATGAGAAATGGTTGAAATCTGGCTTGGAAAAACACCATCTTTCCATGAACAAATAATTGATATTTGTCAATATTTTTTTTCAACCATCTAAAAAAATAATTATACCTTAGGATGGATTAATAGACTTAACCCATCTTCGTGAAAAACTACAAAAAGATTCTTCTTGTTCTTGCAGGATTGCTTCTACTTGTAATTATTGGCATTGCTATATTTATTAACAGTCTTAAACCAGATTATGGTGGAGAAAAAACCTTGTCGGGTCTCTCCAATGAGGTAACCACTTATTTTGACCCCTACGGGATTCCCCATATTTATGCAGATAATGAAACAGATGCCATAAGAGCATTGGGCTATGTACATGCCCAAGATAGATTATGGCAAATGGAATTGTTGCGAAGGGTGGCCAAAGGACAACTTTCCGAAGTTTTTGGTGCGGACATGATCAAAACCGACAAGTTTTTCCTGTCTTTGGGTATTGCCGACCATACCAAAGAAACAATAGCAGCATTGGACATGCAGAGTGAGGCCATAAAGCTGTCTCAAGCTTATTTGGATGGCATTAATGAGTTTATAAAAAACGGGCCAACACCTATTGAGTTTTATTTGACAGGGATTGAAAAAAAGCCATTCACCATTGAAGATGTCTACAATGCCGTTGGATATATGGCGTTTAGTTTTGCCATGGCGCACAAAACGGACCCCTTATTGACAAGTATGCGCAATAAACTAGGTGAGGAGTATATTGATGACTTGGCCGTACATTCGGATACTTCCACGGTTTGGATTAAAAACTTTAAGGGAGTCGAAATAGATACTTTGGGAACAAATATTACCGCAAGTGTAACGGCAGCTTTGGATAAACTTCCCATTCCGCAGTTTGAAGGGAGCAATAGCTGGGTGGTAGCTCCACAGAAGACCAAAAACGGTAAAGTGATTTTGGCCAACGACCCACATATAGGTTTCGCCCAACCCTCTGTATGGTACGAGGCCCATGTAAGTACCCCGGCCTATGAAAAATATGGGTATCATTTAGCTGGAGTTCCTTTTCCATTGTTAGGCCATGATAGAAAGCTGGCCTACGGCCTCACCATGTTCGAGAATGACGATATTGATTTTTATTACGAAGAAACCCATCCATCCGACAGTACTAAATACAAAACCTTAGAGGGCTGGAAGGATTATGAATTTATCCATAAAACCATCAAAGTAAAGGATGGGGATGATGTGGTTTTCAATTATAAGAAAACGCATCACGGCCCTGTTCTAAATAACATTGCCGACCAAATTTCCAAAGAACGGCCCGTGGCCATGTCTTGGATATACACCAAACCCAAAAATAGGGTGATGCACGCTCTTTACAGTATGAGCCATGCCGCCGATATGGAGGAGTTTAAAAGCGCCTTGCCCAACATCCATGCACCTGGACTTAATGTAATGTATGGCGATGCCGAGGGCAATGTGGCCTGGTGGGCTACAGCAAAACTTTACGAAATGCCCGATGGCCTATCCACCAAGTTTATTTTGGATGGAACCACAGGGAAAGAGGAGCCGCTACGTTATTTGGACTTTTCAGAAAATCCCAGGGCCGAAAACCCACCTTGGAATTATGTGTATTCTGCCAACAATCAACCAGATTCTATTGCAGGAATGTTGTATCCTGGCTATTATTTGCCCGAGAACCGTGCCAAGCGAATAGTTCAACTACTCGACGCAAAAGACGATTGGGACAAGGAGTCCATTTCAAAAATGGTGCTGGATGTTACTTCGCCGGTAAACACGGAATTGGTTACAGAATTGATAAAACTGTTGGATGTAACCCATTTAACCACCGAACAGTTGGTTATGGTAGATTCTTTAAAGAATTGGAACGGAAAATACGCTTTAACGAGTACTAGTCCAACACTTTACCATAGAGCACTCTATTTTATGATAAAGAATACCATGGAGGACGAGCTTGGGCCAGAAATGTTCAAACAGTTTTTGAAAACTCATTTGTTCAAAAGACAGATTGCTTGGGGAGCCAAAATGGAAAATGGGAAATGGTGGGACAACATAAACACTAAGGAGATTACTGAAACAAGACAGGACATAATCATTAAATCCTTTGCCGATGCTTGGAGTTCCCTAGTTAAGGACTTTGGCCCCGACCCTAGCCAGTGGACTTGGGATAAAGTACACACTCTGGAGCACCAACACCCGTTTGGGCAAGTAGCGTCGCTCCGTAAATATTTTAATGTGGGCCCGTTCCCGGTTACAGGAACTCGTGAGGTCATCAACAACCTATCGTTCCCTTATGACAGCACAGGATTTTACAAAGTAAGTTCTGGTCCGTCCACAAGACGTGTCATTGATTTTTCGGATGTGGAGAACAGTATCAGCATATTACCAACGGGGCAATCCGGAAACCCTTTTAGCAAACACTACGATGATCAAGCCGAAATGTATGTCAATGGAAAGTTCCGTAAAATGATGATGAACAAGCAAGAAATCCAAGAAACCGCTGCATCCATTTTGATCTTCCGTTAATTCAAAACGGGCATTCGTCAATTCAAATCGGGGTATTCGTCAAAAGGGAGTTCTTTTTGAAGTGGGATTGGCTATTTTTCAGTCTTTTTTCAACTAGAGAAATTCCATCATGCTCATAAAAGTTTACGGTAGTGCCGTATTTGGCATTGAGGCAACCACCATTGTCGTAGAGGTCAACATAGATAAAGGCATTGGGTATCACTTGGTAGGATTGCCCGATAATGCCATAAAGGAAAGTAACTACCGGATTGCGGCGGCTCTTCAAAACAATGGTTACCGAATTCCCGGCAAAAAAATCACCATCAACATGGCTCCGGCCGATTTAAGAAAAGAAGGGTCGGCCTACGATCTTACTTTGGCCATTGGTATTTTGGCGGCATCTGGCCAGATCCGTTCAGAAGACATTAATAAATATTTGATCATGGGAGAGCTTTCTTTGGACGGAAGCCTACAACCCATAAAAGGTGCTTTGCCCATTGCCATAAAAGCCAAGGAAGAGGGGTTTGAAGCATTTATTTTACCCAAAGAAAATGCGAACGAAGCTGCTGTAGTGGATGGGCTGAAAGTGTACGGTGTGGAAAACATAAAGGAGGTTATCGACTTTTTTGATGCAGATGTGCCACTGCAACAGACCAAGATAGATACAAGACGGGAGTTTTACGAGCATCTTCATCTTCCTGAGTTTGATTTTGCCGATGTAAAGGGGCAAGAAAGCATAAAGCGATGTATGGAAATTGCCGCTGCAGGTGGGCACAATATTATTTTGATCGGTCCACCCGGGGCAGGAAAAACCATGTAGGCGAAGCGATTACCCTCCATTTTGCCTCCGATGACGCTTCACGAAGCCTTGGAAACCACTAAAATACATAGTGTTGTGGGGAAAGTTAAAAATAAGGGGTTGATGAGCCAACGCCCATTTCGCAATCCCCATCATACGATTAGTAGCGCAGCTTTAGTAGGAGGGGGAAGCTATCCCCAACCCGGGGAAATATCGTTGTCGCACAATGGCGTGCTGTTTTTGGATGAACTTCCAGAGTTTGAACGTCGGGTTTTGGAGGTGATGCGACAGCCCATGGAAGACAGGGAAGTGACCATTGCACGGGCGCAGTTTACGGTAACCTATCCCAGTAGCTTTATGTTGGTAGCCAGTATGAATCCGAGTCCTGGAGGCTATTTTAACGACCCCGATGCTCCAGTGACTTCCAGTCCTGCGGAAATGCAACGGTATTTGGGAAAAATATCGGGTCCGTTGTTGGATAGAATAGACATCCATATTGAAGTAACCCCTGTTCCTTTTGACAAATTGTCCGAAGAGCGAAAAGGGGAGAGTAGTGTTGTAATAAGAAAAAGGGTGGAAGCCGCACGCGAGATCCAAACCCAAAGATTTCAAGAAGTTGAAGGCATCCATTACAACGCTCAAATGGGCACGAAACACATTAGAAAGTTCTGTAAGTTGAATGAGTCTTCCAAAAACCTTTTAAAAGATGCCATGCAGCGTTTAAACCTTTCTGCTAGGGCTTACGACCGCATTTTGAAGGTATCCCGCACCATAGCTGATTTGGAACAGTCCGAAGATGTAGTGGAAAATCATATTTCTGAGGCTATCCAATACCGTAGTTTGGACAGGGAAGGTTGGTTGGGTTGATTGGAACAAACCACATCAAAAGAAAATCGTATTGGATAAAATATAGTTTAAAGAGCTGTTCTTCAACAAATTCGCAATAGCACAACCTTAATTGGAAAGATACTCAAGGAAATAGTTAAATGTTGATTAAACGTCTGTTATTAAATGTCTTATGCCTTATTTTTGCACGATTTTATAAAATTCAGAGAATATGCAATGTGTGGAATTGAACCCAGTAGGGAACTTTGACCCTTGGGAGCAAGAAAGGATTGATGAGTTGCTACATCAAGAAATTAAGGAATCGTTGAGCAATAGATTGGTTTTTGAAGACGAGAGCATAAAATTATGGGATTTGCACTTGGCTCCTGGGAATCGACTTTCTTTTAGAAGACACAATACCAATTATGGTTGGGTATGTACCACCGGAGGTTTGGTGATCACCCGTTACGGCAACGGAAAAATAGATATGATCAAATTAAACCCCGGCGATACCGATTTCTTTGAAAATAGGGGCAAAGACTACATCAACGACTTGGAGAATATCGGAGAGCATACCATGGTCATCAATATTTTGGAATACAAGCAAACCAAAAGGGAGGACAGTATACAGTTCTGCAATTAAATTGCCTTAATATTAGCCTTTAAGCCTGCAATAATGCCCAAAATGTTTTCTACGGTTTCATCTAAGTAGTATTTAATGGCCAAATGTGGAATTCTTATGGTGGTAAACCCATTCTTAAAAGAATGCATGGCATCTTCCAGATCGTTTATTGCCTGTTCATGGGTTATCATATTGTAATTCTTGTCAATCTCAATGTTGAGTTTAACACGGGAAATCGCAATATCAACTGATCTTTTTCCATCCCACCACTCCAGCATAGGGTGAACTCCGGCGTCTTTTAAGGCGTAAAACAAATGTATGGCGTCAATTGGGGTGTCATTGTCGAGTATTACTTTTTTGATCAGTTTTGTATGTCGTTCGCAAAGCGCTACACCTAAAGACTCTTTCGAATCCTTAAACTGTTGGGGGTTAATGTCTTTGCCGCAATCCTTACATGTCATAAGTTTTTGTCAAGTTTAAGTCTAAGTATGATTTGGTGATATTATAACTTTGAGATTCTTGAAATAGTATAAAAATTCGATGTACGGCAATCCACTTTTAGATGAAATACACTTTTTTGGATGAAATGCATATTTTGTCCAGATATCCTGTTAATTTAATCGCTCCTAAACCAAAGAACCAATGTTTAAAAAAATAGGGCCGGGTGTGTTGGTCGCAGCCGCTTTTGTGGGCCCGGGAACCATAACCATGTGCACCTTGGCCGGAGCACGCTTTGGCTACGCTTTAATTTGGGCATTATTGGTATCCATTATCGCAACCATTGTATTGCAGGGCATGGCCGGTAGAATCGGCTTGGTGACCCAAAACGCTCTCGTGGATGTGGTTAGAACCGAACTTAAAACACCATGGATCCGAAATTTTGTAATTGCAATAGTTTTGGGTGCTATTTTAGTGGGAAATGCGGCTTACGAAGCTGGTAATATTGGCGGTGCCACTCTTGGACTTGAACAGCTTTTGCCACAACAACAAATAAAACCTTTTTTGCCAGCAATAATTGGTACTGTTATATTTCTGTTGCTCTGGTTTAGTAGCTATAAGATTTTAGAAAAGATATTTGTTGGGTTGGTCGGCATTATGGGATTGAGTTTTGTGATTTCAGCCATCATCACCCAGCCATCAATTTCAGAAATCCTCAAAGGAATGTTTGTGCCACAATTGCCCGAAGGAAGTTTGCTAACGGTTATTGCTTTGGTGGGAACCACGGTAGTACCCTACAATCTCTTTTTGCATGCATCATTGGTAAAGGAAAAATGGAATTCCAAAAACGATTTAAAGGCTGTTAATTGGGACACCATCATCTCCATTGGTTTGGGCGGAATGGTCTCCATAGCCATACTTATTACGGCTTCTGCGGCACCAATTTCGGATATCAACCATGCATTGGACATGGCCAAGTCCTTGGAACCCCTATTCGGAAAAATGGCGGTTTACTTTATGGCAACAGGGTTATTGGCAGCAGGGATTACCTCTGCCATTACAGCGCCTTTGGCTGCAGCTTACGTAGCCAGTAGTTGTTTTGGTTGGCAAGGAGGTATGCAGAATAGAAAATTCAAAATGGTGTGGACCATTGTGCTTTTATGCGGTGTGGTTTTCCTTTCTTTTGATATAAAACCAATCGAGGTGATTCAATTTGCCCAGGTCGCCAACGGAATATTACTTCCCGTGATGGCCTTGTTGCTGTTATGGGTGGTGAACAAAAAATCCGTGATGGGAGAAAACAAGAACTCACTGGTACAAAATGTACTGGGAATTACCATTGTGGTATTCGCTATATTTCTTGGAGCAAAAAGTATATTTAAAGTGATAGGTTTTTTTTAATTCAGTAAGCAGTGTGCAGTCAAAAAACTCAAGTTCAAGTGTCAAGTTCAAGCGCAAAAGTATTTGTGGTAGTTCGTGAAATTTGTGTCTACAGGCGGTCGGGCGTTCAACGTTACACTTTGGACACCAGTGGTGAGCACCAAATTCCAAGTACCAAATTCCAAAACAGAACACCCGCTTCGGACATCAGATTTTAGACTTTTAGCGCAATAACAAAATAACCCAATAACCCAATAACTCAACAACCCAATGAAAACATGGCAAATAGACATTAACTGTGATGTAGGCGAAGGAGTTGGGAACGAAGCCGATATTTTTCCTTACATAAGTTCCTGCAACATTGCTTGCGGAGGTCACGCAGGGAATCAAGAAACCATGCTGAAGGTTGCTTCACTGGCCAAAGAACACCATCTTAAAGTGGGTTCGCATCCATCATACCCGGACAAGGCCAATTTTGGCAGGGAAGTGATGGACATTTCAAACCAAGACCTAATACAAAGTATTAGAAAGCAATTGGCAGCTTTTGATGAGGTGTTGGAACAGGAACAAATCACATTGCACCACATTAAGGCACATGGCGCATTATACAATCAAACGGCAAAGGACAAGAATTTGGCAAAGATATATTTGGAGGCCATTATTGATTATAGGGAAAAGGCCATTCTTTACGTTCCCTTTGGTTCAGTAATGGCAAAAATGGCAATGGAAAAGGGTTTTAAGGTTTGGTTTGAAGCGTTTGCGGACAGAAACTACAATTCCGATCTGTCGCTCGTCCCCAGAAAACAAGAAAATGCACTAATTGAAGAGCCCGAAGCGGTGTTGCATCATATTTTGCCCATTATTAAAAAAGGTAGAGTTTTATCGGTTGATGGTGAATCCAAGGAAATCCAAGCCAATACCCTTTGTATTCATGGCGATACGGTTTCTGCCTTAAAAATATTAATGTATCTTTCAACAGCATTAGCCAAGAACCAGGTGCAGATACAAAAATGAAAAGTTACCCCATTAGCATCAAGCCTTTCGGAGAACGAGCTGTTTTAGTGGAATGGCCCGAAGAGGTAAGTGAATCCATTTTGGCAGATATCCTCGATTTTATGGACGCTTTTAAAGCGCTGAAAATTTCTGGCTGGGAAATGTCCGTTGCCTATAATTCGTTGACCATGGTCTATAACCAAGACCACATAGATTTTCAGGAAACCAAAAACATGATTCTTGGCTGCCAAGAAAAACAGTCCAAATCAAAAACAGAAAGAGTACAGCATTTATGGACCCTTCCTGTATGCTACGAACTTGAGTTTGGAGTGGATATGGAAGAAACGGCCAAAACCCTCAATCTTTCAATAGAAGAACTTATAAAGCAGCATACCTCGCATCAATACGTGGTGTATGGAATCGGTTTTTTGCCAGGTTTTATGTACTTGGGCGGACTTCCAACATCTTTGGAGATTCCCCGTAGAGCAGAACCTAGATTAAAGGTTCAAAAGGGTTCGGTGGGATTGGCCGGCAAGCAAACCGGTATTTATCCGCAAGATTCACCAGGGGGCTGGAACATTATAGGGAATTGTCCCGTAAACTTGTTCGACCCAAGTAAAAAGGAACCTTGTTTTGTAAAAGTAGGGGACAAGATACAGTTCGAGAGCATATCAAAAGCAGAGTACAAGCTCCATAAAATTGAAGGCGAAGTAGGCATTTACGAACCCGAAAAAGTTGTTTTGAATGCTTAAAGTATTGAAACCGGGCCTTTATTTAACCATCCAGGACCTAGGCAGGTATGGGTACCGGGATATTGGTGTTCCAATTTCTGGAGCAATGGATGTGGAATCTGTAAAAAAGGCCAATCTTTTACTGGAGAATGATGAGAATGATGCCGTTTTGGAAATTACCATGACGGGGCCTACACTACAGTTTGATACCGATACGTATATTAGTTTGTCCGGAGCACATATTGTTGCCACCCTGAACAATGAACCTATTGATAATTACACGGTGATCAAGGTGGAAAAGGGCGATATTTTATCGTATGGCAGGCTGGAGAAAGGCTTTAGAGGCTATTTGGCGGTTAAAGGCGGTTTTCAATCAAAAAAGGTACTCAACAGCCGTTCACAATTCTTTCCTGTTACCAAAACGGCCAGGGTAAAAGATGGCGATGAGATACCATACACGGAAACAAAGGATTACGAACCAAAAATATCAGAAGTAAAGATTGAGGAACATTTCGAAATAAATAAACTAAAGGTATACAAAGGCCCAGAGTTTTCATTGTTATCCGATGCCCAACTCACCGAGATTTTTGCCAAACCATTTACCATATCCAAAGAAAACAACCGAATGGCCTACCAACTTTCGGAATTAATTACGGGACATTCACATTCCATGTTGACCTCTGGGACCTTGCCAGGCACCATACAATTGACACCCGCAGGACGTATGATCATTTTAATGAAGGACGGACAAACCACAGGGGGCTACCCCAGAATACTTCAACTTTCGGAAGAGTCTATCTCCATTTTGGCGCAGAAAAAGTATGGGGATGAGCTGAATTTTAAACTTGTTTAGAAACAATTTTCATTTTATTTATAAACCAAACCTTATTTTTTCGTACCATTGAAGTATGAAAATAAATAATCAAGTCATTGTAGAGGTCATTATTATTTCAGAAATGGAGTGATACAGACTTGCTATTGACTAAAAAAGGCCTGTATCCCATACGATACAGGCCTTTTTTATTACAATAAAATTAATTGAATATTGGAATTTTAATCAATCTAAAAAACTGAAAAACAGTAAATTATGTTTATTATGTTTCCAGTGGATTTAAACAGCCAACAACTGTTAAAAATCTAGGGCTTTTTAAACATTTATCTTTGAATTGCGGTATAAATTCAGAAGAATACTGTATTTGAATGAAATTTGACAATGGAATTGAACAAGTTTAGCAAAAAAGTTACACAAGACCCAACACTGCCAGCAGCTCAAGCTATGCTGCATGCGATTGGGCTCACAGACGAAGATTTACAAAAACCTTTAATCGGAATAGCAAGTACAGGCTATGAGGGTAACCCCTGCAATATGCACTTGAATAATCTGGCCCTCGATGTAAAGAAAGGGGTGGAGTCATCCAATTTGGTAGGGCTTATTTTCAATACCATTGGGGTGAGTGATGGAATTTCCAACGGAACTCCGGGAATGCGATACTCCTTGCCATCTAGGGACATCATTGCAGATTCCATTGAAACCGTAATCCATGCCATGAGCTACGACGGATTGGTCACCGTGGTCGGGTGCGATAAAAACATGCCCGGTGCCCTTATGGCGCAATTGCGACTCAACCGCCCATCCATTTTGGTGTATGGTGGAACCATAGCCCCAGGGTGCCACAACAATAAAAAACTCGACATTATCTCCGCTTTTGAGGCTTACGGACAAAAAGTGGCGGGAGCCATAGATGAAACGGAATACAAGGAAGTCATCCATAAAGCATGCCCAGGAGCTGGAGCTTGTGGAGGGATGTACACCGCAAATACTATGGCATCTGCCATTGAGGCCATGGGAATGTCCATGCCGTTCAACTCGTCCATTCCGGCGGTAAACGATAAAAAGCAGGCGGACTGTGAAGCATCAGGTGCCGCTTTGTTGCATTTGTTGAAGGAAGACATCAAACCAAGGGACATTGTTACTAAAAAATCATTGGAAAACGCATTTAGGTTGGTCACCGTGCTTGGTGGCTCTACCAATGCCGTGCTTCACTTTATGGCCATTGCACACGCTGCTGAGGTCGATTTCACCTTGGAAGACATTACAAGAATTAGTGAATCCACTCCCTTATTGGCCGATTTAAAGCCAAGTGGAAAATACTTGATGGAAGACCTCCATAAAGTAGGTGGCGTTCCTGCAGTGTTGAAATATATGCTGAAGGAAGGCATGCTTCATGGCGATTGTATGACCGTTACAGGAAAAACATTGGCGGAAAACCTATTGGATGCCCCTGATTTGGCCGAAGGTCAGGATATCATCAGAAAGAAGGAACAACCCATTAAAGAAACCGGCCATATTCGTATTTTATATGGAAACCTCGCTTCCGAAGGTGCCGTGGCTAAAATCACAGGCAAAGAAGGGTTGGAGTTTACCGGAACAGCTCGTGTTTTTGATAGCGAAACTGCGGTGAATCATGGAATCCATAACGGAAAAGTGCAAAAAGGCGATGTGGTAGTCATTCGTTACGAAGGTCCAAAAGGAGCTCCGGGAATGCCCGAAATGTTAAAACCTACATCTGCTATTATGGGTGCCGGACTCGGAAAAGATGTTGCACTGATAACCGACGGAAGATTTTCAGGTGGTTCCCACGGATTTGTGGTGGGCCACGTTTCCCCCGAAGCACAAGTGGGAGGCGGAATCGCTCTGGTGAAAGATGGAGATGAAATCACCATTGATGCCGTAAACAACACCATCAACATCAATATATCGGACGAAGAGTTCGAACAACGAAGAAAAGAATGGAAGCAACCTGAGTTAAAAATCAAATCAGGAAGCTTATATAAATATGCCAAAACGGTATCATCCGCCTCCAAAGGTTGTGTTACCGACTTGTTTTAACAATAATTGTAGGGGTATCTCCCTAAATATAGGCTTATGGAGACATTAAAAGCACAAAAAAAAGATAGTAAAAACCAAAAGGCAATAAGGATTACTGGCGCAGAGGCCATTATCCATTGTTTGCTTGCCGAGGGAGTGGATTTGATTTACGGTTACCCCGGAGGCGCCATTATGCCCGTCTACGATGAATTATATAAATTTCAAGACAGATTGACCCATATTCTAACGCGCCACGAGCAAGGTGCCACACATGCAGCTCAAGGCTACGCAAGGGTTACGGGTAGAGTGGGGGTTGCCATGGCAACTTCTGGGCCGGGAGCGACCAATTTGGTAACAGGAATTGCCGATGCCCAGATAGATTCTACCCCAATGGTATGTATTACGGGGCAGGTGACCCGTAGCCTTTTGGGTTCCGACGCCTTCCAAGAAACGGATATCGTAGGTATTTCTACACCTGTTACTAAGTGGAACTACCAGATTACCAGGGTGGAAGAGATTCCGGAAATAATGGCCAAGGCATTTTATATTGCCAAATCAGGAAGGCCTGGGCCGGTTTTGATAGATATAACTAAAAATGCTCAGTTCGACGAATTGGATTTTGTGTATGAAAAATGTACTAAGGTCAGGAGCTACAAACCTGTTCCAAAGGCAGAACCAAACAGTGTCGAAAAGGCTGCGGAGTTGATCAATAGCGCCAAAAAACCATTTATCGTGTTTGGTCAGGGTGTGATTTTGGGAGAAGCTGAAGCAGAACTCAAAGCCTTTGTAGAAAAAACAGGAATTCCAGCAGCATGGACCATTCTTGGACTATCCGCAATGGATACGGACCATCCGCTGAATGTTGGAATGGTGGGAATGCACGGGAACTATGGGCCTAATATGTTGACCAACGAGTGCGATGTGCTCATAGCGATTGGAATGCGCTTTGATGACCGTGTAACAGGTGATTTGAACACCTATGCAAAGCAGGCCAAAATTGTTCATTTTGAGATAGATCCTGCCGAGGTAAATAAAAATGTGAAGGTAGATGTTGCCGTTTTGGGCAATTCCAAAGAAACTTTGAGTGAGATATTGCCTTTAGTACATGAAAATGAGCATAAAGATTGGAAAGCTGAGTTTGATAAGATGTACCAAATTGAATATGATACGCTAATCAATAAAGATATTCACCCGACCAAGGAAGGCTTGACCATGGGTGAAGTCATTGAGCAAATCAATATGGCTTCAGGTCACAAGGCGGTAATGGTTTCCGACGTGGGCCAGCACCAAATGATTGCCTGTCGTTACGCTAAGTTCAAGCAATCCAAGAGCAATATAACCTCTGGAGGCTTGGGAACCATGGGATTTGGTCTTCCTGCCGCCATCGGCGCCAAAATGGGCGCCATGGACCGTGAAGTAGTCGCCATTATTGGTGATGGAGGGTACCAGATGACCATTCAGGAGCTCGGTGTTATTTTCCAGCACAATGTCCCCGTGAAAATTGTGGTGCTGAACAACGACCACTTGGGAATGGTGCGCCAATGGCAAGAACTTTTCTTTGACAGGAGATATGCATCAACCGTAATGACAAATCCTGATTTTGTAAAGATTGCCGAAGGATATCATATCAAATCAAGAAGGGTCTCCGAAAGAGCTGATCTTCAAGAGGCAGTACAGGAAATGATGGCATCCAAAGACCCATATTTTTTGGAAGTGAAGGTGGAAAAAGAGGATAACGTATTCCCGATGATTCCATCAGGAGCATCCGTTTCAGATATCAGGTTGAAGTAAATGGATCAATCCACTATCACAGAAAAGCCCAAGCAATATCAAGATTTGCTTGAGAAGAGCAAAGAGATGGGGTTCACCATGCCTTCCGATATTTATATTGGTACTTTGTTGAAAACACTGGTGGCATCGAAACCAGCAGGTAAGTTTTTGGAATTGGGTACTGGCATCGGACTATCATTGTCCTGGTTGATTCAGGGAATGGACGAGGATTCAACAATATTAAGCGTTGACAATGATTCGGAGCTTATTGAAGTGGCCCAACTGTTTTTTGAAGACGAAGATAGATTGAAGCTAATTTGTACCGATGGCGGAAAATGGCTGAAGGAGTATCAAGGCGAATCCTTCGATTTGATATTTGCAGATGCGTGGCCGGGAAAGTACAGTCATTTGGACAGAACCTTGGGATTGTTGAAAAAGGGCGGTTACTATGTAATCGACGATATGAAAAAACAGCCCAATTGGCCGGAAGGACATGAACAAAAGGCAAACCAATTGATCAAATCAATTGAAAAAAGAAAAGACATTACAATAACAAAGATGGACTGGTCCACAGGACTTATAGTTGCAGTAAAAAAATAAAAGAGAACATGGAAAAACAATGGTATACCATCTCGGTGTATTCCGAAAATCATGTGGGATTGCTCAATAGGATATCAGGGATATTCTTAAAGAGACACATTAATATTGAGAGTTTAAATGTTTCAAAATCAGAGATTGAAGGCGTTTCTAAATTTACGATTGTGGTCTTTACCACCGAGGATTGGACACGCAAGATAGTAGGTCAAATTGAAAAACAGATTGAAGTCATCAAGGCATACTATCACACCGATGATGAAACCATTTATCAAGAATCCGCATTGTTCAAGATTGCTTCGCATTTGCTGTTCGATGAAAGACAGATTCAAAATATCATCAAAGAAAGCAATGCGCAGATCGTAACCGTGAACCGTGAGTTTTTTGCCTTGGCCAAAACAGGTCGCAGGCACGAAATAGACGAAATGCACGATGCACTTTTGCCCTACGGCATCATGCAGTTTGTGCGTTCGGGCAGAATCGCGGTGACCAAGGCGGCAATGCCGATCAGCGAAATATTACAGGAATTTCAAGAAAACTAAATAGCGTAAAATCAAATATTAAAAATGGCAAATTACTTTAACACACTATCACTTCGCGAACAACTGACACAGTTGGGGAAATGTAGATTTATGGATTCCAGCGAGTTTGCTGATGGTGTTACCGCACTAAAAGGAAAGAAAATTGTAATTGTTGGGTGTGGTGCCCAAGGGTTGAACCAAGGACTGAATATGCGTGATTCTGGATTGGACATTTCGTATGCCCTGCGTCCAGCTGCGATCAAGGAACAACGTCAATCCTACAAAAACGCAAAGGAGAACAACTTTGTGGTAGGAACTTACGAGGAATTGATTCCAGATGCTGATTTGGTCATCAACCTTACCCCGGACAAGCAGCACACCAATGTGGTAAGCACAGTAATGCCTTTGATGAAGCAAGGAGCAACATTGTCCTATTCCCATGGTTTCAACATTGTGGAAGAAGGTATGCAGGTGCGTGAAGACCTTACCGTGATCATGGTGGCCCCAAAAAGTCCTGGTTCCGAGGTGCGCGAAGAGTACAAAAGAGGTTTTGGCGTGCCAACTCTGATTGCCGTACACCCAGAAAACGACCCCGAAGGAAAAGGTTTGGAACAAGCCAAGGCCTATGCTGCCGGAACAGGTGGAGATAAAGCGGGAGTTCTGGAATCATCATTTGTGGCGGAAGTAAAGTCAGATTTGATGGGAGAGCAGACCATTCTTTGTGGTTTGTTGCAAACAGGATCTATTCTTTCCTTCAACAAAATGGTGGAAAAAGGAGTGGACGAAGCATACGCCTCGAAATTGATTCAATACGGTTGGGAGACCATCACCGAAGGTTTGAAGCAAGGGGGTATCACCAATATGATGGACCGTTTGTCCAATCCAGCTAAAATCAAAGCCTTCGATTTGGCTGAAGAGTTGAAAGAAATTATGCGTCCATTGTTCCAAAAGCACATGGACGACATCATGAGCGGACATTTTTCCAAAACAATGATGGAAGACTGGAGCAATGGCGACAAAAACCTATTGGACTGGAGAGCTGCCACTGGAGAAACTGCATTCGAAAAAACTCCAGCGGGAGATATGGATATCTCTGAGCAGGAATACTACGACAATGGCGTTTTGATGGTCGCTTTTGTAAAATCAGGAGTGGAATTGGCCTATGAGACCATGACCGAGTCTGGAATCATTGGCGAATCAGCCTATTATGAGTCATTGCACGAGACACCATTGATTGCAAATACCATTGCGAGAAAGAAATTGTTCGAAATGAACCGCGTTATCTCCGATACTGCTGAGTACGGCTGTTACTTGTTCGATCATGCATGTAAGCCATTGTTGACCGATTTTATGAAGAAGGTTGATACCGATATCATTGGAAAGCATTTTGGAGAAGGTAAGGATACGGGCGTGGACAACGTGCGATTGATTGCGGTGAACAAAGCAATTCGTGAGCATGATGTAGAAGTGGTTGGTGCCAGATTGCGTGCATCCATGACGGCAATGAAGCCAATCGGATAATACAAAACCATTGGTCCTATGAGTGAAACTGTGGAAACCTATTTTCCGCAAATAGCGGATATTTATCAAGCAGCAAAGATCATTGCCCAAGTGGCAGAGGAAACACCCTTGCAGCAAAGTATCCGCTATTCCAAATCGCATGGGGCCAATATTCTTCTCAAAAGAGAAGATCTTCACAGGGTACGCAGCTACAAAATCCGTGGTGCGTACAACAAAATAAGTTCGTTGAGCCAAAAACAATTGGACAGCGGCGTGGTTTGCGCCAGTGCTGGAAACCACGCACAAGGGGTTGCCTTTGCCTGTAGTCGTTTGCGGGTCAAAGGAACCATTTATATGCCCGTGGTGACCCCAAAGCAGAAAATAGACCAGACCAAGATGTTTGGTGGGGAATGGGTTGATGTGGTTCTGGAAGGAGACACTTTCGACGATTCCAAAAAAGCAGCTGAACTGTTCTGTGCCCAAAAAGACAAAACCTTTGTCCATCCGTTTGATGATGAAAAAACCATCGAGGGCCAAGCAACCGTTGGTTTGGAGATTCTGCAGCAATCCAACGAGCCCATCGATTATGTTTTTGTGGCCGTTGGCGGCGGAGGATTGGCATCGGGGCTATGTGGTACGTTTCAGGCATTATCGCCCAACACAAAAATAATAGGAATAGAGCCCGAAGGGGCACCTTCTATGCTCAAATCCATTGAGCAAGGGGAATTAGTGGAGCTGGAGAACATTGATAAGTTTATCGATGGGGCAGCAGTCCAAAAAGTTGGGTCCTTGACCTATCCTATTTGCAAAGAATATCTGTACAAAATGGTTACCGTTCCCGAAGGGAAAGTGTGTCAGACGATTTTAGACCTCTACAACAGGGATGCTATTGTGGTAGAGCCCGCAGGTGCTTTAACCATTGCGGCTTTGGACTATTTTAAGGAAGAAATCAAAGGTAAGAATGTGGTATGCGTGGTAAGCGGAAGCAACAACGACATTACCCGTACCGCTGAAATCAAGGAAAGAGCTTTGCTCTATGCGCAATTGAAGCATTATTTTATAGTCAGGTTTCCACAGCGTCCAGGCGCGTTAAAGGAATTTGTAGTGGATATCTTGGGTCCCAATGACGACATTACCCATTTTGAATATTCAAAGAAGTCGAGCAGGGAGAACGCACCTGCCATCGTTGGGGTGGAATTAAAATCGCCCGATGATCTAGAGCCTTTGATTCAACGGATGAAAGACAACAACTTCTTTGGGGATTATCTCAACAACAAACCTGATTTGTTCCAATATTTGGTGTGATGCCACCAACATTTTCAGGTATCATTATTATTAAATTTGGTTTTCAATCCATATGAAGGCATTTGGCGTGGAACCAACAGCATTTTCAATGGATTTTGTGTTAGTTTTGTATGGATTGACGACCATTAATCAACACTAATCGCTTAAAACAACAACTGATGGCAACAACTACAACAGCAATACCAGAAGCTTTTCAGATTACCGAAGAGATTCATCAAAAAACATATTTGGTCAATGGGGAATTACGTAAATGGGAAGGCGAAACAACCCCGGTGGTTTCTACGATTTCATCAACTGAAGAATATGCTCCCACCACTTTGGGGAGCGTTCCGGATATGGGTGAAGCAGAAGCCTTGGATGCTTTAGATGCCGCCTTGGCAGCATACGATAAGGGGCAAGGCCTTTGGCCGACCATGAAAGTGAAGGACCGTATTGAATGCATGGAATCTTTTGTCAAGAAGATGGAGCAGAAGCGCGAAGAAGTCGTAAAGCTGCTGATGTGGGAGATAGGTAAATCCAAACCGGATTCCTATAAGGAGTTTGACCGTACCGTTGAGTATATTTATGATACCATAGAGGATTACAAACAATTGGACCGCGATAGTGCTAAATTTCAGAAGCATGATGGTGTATATGCCCATATTCGAAGAGGCCCGTTGGGTGTTGTTTTGTGTCTTGGTCCATACAACTACCCATTGAACGAGACCTTTGCTTTGTTGATTCCGGCCATCATTATGGGAAACACTACCATTTTTAAACCGGCAAAGCACGGGGTTCTACTGATCACACCGCTTTTGGAAGCATTTCAGAGCAGTTTTCCGAAAGGAGTGGTGAATATACTTTTTGGTCGAGGAAGGGCCGTAGCGGCTCCGATAATGCAAACGGGCAAGGTGGATGTGTTGGCTTTGATAGGAAACAGTAAATCGGCCAATGCTTTGCAGGATCAGCACCCAAAAAGTAACCGATTGCGTTTGGTTTTGGGCTTGGAGGCCAAGAATCCGGCCATTGTACTTCCTGATGCCGAGTTGGACTTGACCATCAACGAGTGTATTTCAGGAACTTTGTCCTTTAATGGGCAGCGCTGTACCGCTTTAAAGGTGGTGTATGTTCATGATGAAGTAAAAGATCAATTTTTGAAGCGTTTCGCAGAGAAGGTTGATGGATTGAAATTTGGAAACCCTTGGGACGACGGCGTGAATTTGACGCCACTTCCCGAACCTGATAAGCCTGCTTATATTCAGGAGTTGTTGGATGATGCTTTGGCAAAAGGGGCTAAAATCATCAATAAAAAAGGAGGGAAGCATTTTGATAATTATATCTGGCCAGCAGTGCTTTATCCTGTAACCAAGGATATGCGGGTGTATCAAGAGGAGCAGTTTGGCCCCATTATCCCTGTGCTTTCGTTTCAGGATATCGAAGAGCCGTTGGACGATATGGCGGAATCCAACTATGGGCAACAAGTGAGTTTGTTCGGCAAGGATGTGTATACCTTGTCTCCATTGATTGATACTTTGGCCAACTTGGTATGCCGTGTAAACCTGAACAGTTCTTGCCAACGTGGACCAGATGTTTACCCGTTTACGGGAAGAAAGGACTCTGCGCAATCCACTTTGAGCGTGCATGATGCCTTGAGGTCTTTCTCCATCAGAACATTTGTTGCTTTTAAAGACAATGAGCTGAACAATCAAACCGTGGAACAACTAATGGAGGCCAAAGTGAGTAACTTCTTGAGTACGGATTATATTTTGTAGTAACAGATTTCTCACTTGCGTTCGAAATGACTGAAAATGCTTGTATGTCATTTCGAGTTTTTTCCAAAGGAGCAAGCTTATAGAAAATAGAATTCTAGTCAACCTGAACTTGTTTCAGGTTCTCATTAAGATTGGACCACTAAAATGATGAGATTCTGAAATAAATTCAGAATGACGCATCGTAATTTTAGAAACAGGGAAGAAGCATTCGATAGTATATCTGTTGCAATAAAGTAAAAGCCCCGAATTTCGGGGCTTTCTTATTGGTTTTTATGTGGATTGATTAAATATTTTCAGCCAACCAGTTCCCAACTTCGCTGGTTTTGTAGGCTTTTCCGCCATCGGCCAAATCTTCGGTAACCACACCTTCGGCCAACGATTTGTTCACCACTTCTCGAATAGCTTCGGCTTCATTTTTCAGCCCAAAAGCAGTTTCGAACATCATGGCCGCGGATAAAACCGTTGCCAAAGGGTTGGCAATATCTTTTCCAGCTGCTTGTGGGTATGAACCGTGGATAGGTTCGAATAGGGAAGTTTTTTCGCCCAAGGATGCTGAGGGCATCAATCCCATAGATCCAGAAATCACGGAAGCTTCATCGGTTAAAATGTCTCCGAACAGGTTTTCGGTGATCAACACATCATAAGCACTTGGCCATTGCACCAATCGCATCGCTACGGCATCCACAAATTCATAGGACACTTCTACTTCGGGATAGTCTTTTTCCAGTTTCTGAACGGTTTCTCTCCACAAACGAGAAGTTTCCAAAACGTTGGCCTTGTCCACACAGCAAAGCTTTTTTGAACGCTGCATCGCCATTTCAAAGCCTTTTTTGGCCAAACGCTCTACCTCGGCGCGAGTATAAGTGCAAGTGTCGTAAGCGGTATTGTCGTTGTCTTCACGACCTCTCTTTCCAAAATAAATTCCGCCTGTCAGTTCACGGAGGAATACAAGGTCGGTGCCTTCAATTCTTTCTTTTTTCAATGGAGATTTATCAATTAACGAGGGAAAAGTGAAGGTTGGACGAACATTGGCAAACAAGCCCAGTTTCTGGCGCATCTTCAATAATCCTTGCTCGGGACGTACCTTGGCCGATGGGTCGTTATCAAAACGTGGGTGACCAATGGCGCCAAAAAGAACGGCATCGGCAGCAACACAGGCTTCGTGGGTTTCGTCCGGGTAAGGTTCGCCTACGGCATCAATCGCTGCGGCTCCTGTAAGGGCAGGGGTCCAGCTAATTTCGTGCCCGAACTTTGCAGCAACGGCATCAGATACTTTTACAGCTTGGTCAATTACTTCGGGGCCAATTCCATCTCCGGCCAAGAGCGCTATGTTTAGTTTCATGTATCTTAGGTTATTCAGTTATTATGTTATTCAATTACTGGGTTGTTGTGTAATTTGTTGATTGCTGATTTGTGTAACTACCCGTTCTGACTTCCGATATCTGCATTAAACAAGGTTTAGCATTTTTTCCGTGGCTTTTATGGCTGATACCGTTTGGTCCGAATCCAAACCTCGTGTCGTAAAATCCTTTTCCTTGGTTTGCCAGGTGATTATGGTTTCGCACAAGGCATCGGAATTACTACCTGGAGGGATGCGAACGGCATAATCCACTAATTTCGGCAATTCCCTGCCTTCTTTTTTGTATACTTTCTTCAAAGCGTTGATGAAAGCATCAAACTGTCCATCCCCTTGAGAACTTTCTTCATAAGTTTTTCCTTCAATTTCTATGGAAAGGGTGGTGGATGGCTTCAATCCTTTGGAATGGGTGAGCACATAAGACTTTACAAATACCTTTTGCTGATGCAGATTGCTGTCCAATACATCAGAAATGATGTAAGGCAAATCATCTTTGGTGACACGTTCTTTTTTATCGCCAAGCTCAATGATACGCTCGGTAACCTTTTTCAATTCGTCGTCATTCAAAGTTAAACCAAGCTCTTGAAGATTCTTTTGGATGTTCGCTTTTCCTGATGTTTTTCCTAAGGCATATTTGCGTTTTCTGCCAAATCGCTCTGGAAGCAAATCGTTGAAGTAAAGATTCTTTTTACTGTCTCCATCTGCGTGTATTCCAGCAGTTTGTGTAAATACATTGTCTCCAACAATAGGTTTATTGTCAGGTATGCTGAAGCCTGTAAAGGCAGATACCAATTTACTTACTTTGTAAAGGGATGATTCCTTTACACCAATCTTGATTTCGGGTAAAAAGTCGTTGATCACGGCAACAACACTGGCAAGTGGTGCATTGCCTGCGCGTTCACCCATGCCATTAACGGTAAGGTGTAAACCGTGACAGCCCGCTTTTACTGCCTCCATAACATTGGCTACACTTAAATCGTAATCATTGTGCCCGTGAAAATCGAAATGGGTGTTCGGATACTTTTCAACAATTTCTTTAAAAAAAGCTCCTGTTTCGGTGTGTGTAAGCACGCCAAGGGTGTCCGGAAGTAATACCCGCTTGATGGGCTGCTTTGTCAAAAAATCTAAAAACTGAAACACATACTCTTTGGAGTTTCGCATCCCATTACTCCAATCTTCCAAGTAAACGTTGGTGTCAATTTCTAGTTTTTGTCCTTCGGAAATTACATTTTCTATTTCTGCAAAATGCTGTTCTGGAGTTTTTTTGAGTTGGTGGGTTAAATGATTTAATGAACCCTTGGTAAGCAGATTCTGCACTTTGGCACCTGCTTCTTGCATCCATTTAAGGGATACGCCATTGTCCACAAAGGTCAATACTTCCACTTTGGAAAGATAACCTTCCGTTTTAGCCCAATCCGTTATATTTTTTACGGCCTGTAGTTCTCCTTCCGAAACACGGGCAGAAGCCACTTCGATACGGTCTACCTTGAGTTCTTCCAATAATAATTTGGCCAAGGTGAGCTTTTCCGATGCGGAAAAGGAAACCCCAGAGGTTTGTTCACCATCCCGTAGGGTGGTGTCCATAATTTCTATGGTGCGTGCTTTCATTTTTTATGCCGTCGTGTTCCAAGCAATAGGTTACAGAGGTGTGTTTTCGGCATACTTCTCAATATCGTCTTGGATGTTCAACAAATAGTCGATATCATCAAAGCCATTGAGCATATTGTCCTTTTTGTAATCGTTGATGTCAAAACTTTCGCTTTCACCCGTGGCCAAAATGGTAATCTTTTGTTCTGGTAGGTTGATTTCCAACTCGGTTTTTGGGTCAGCCTCGATCGCCTTGAAAATTTTGTCCAAAAATTCAGGAGTCACTTGAACAGGAAGTACACCGATGTTCAAACAGTTGCCTCTAAAAATATCTGCAAAAAAGCTGGATACCACACAACGGAAACCGTAATCATAAACGGCCCAAGCCGCGTGTTCCCTAGATGAACCGGAACCAAAGTTTTTACCACCTACCAAAATTTTTCCGGAATAGATAGGATTGTTCAAAACGAATTGCTCCTTTGGAGTTCCGTCGGAATTGTATCTCCAATCACGGAAAAGATTGTCGCCAAATCCTTTACGCTCGGTAGCTTTTAGGAATCTCGCGGGGATTATCTGGTCGGTATCCACATTCTCGATAGGTAATGGTACCGCTGAACTTGTTAGTATGTTGAATTTATCGTAAGCCATTATTTTTCAATTTTCAGTTGTTATGCTAAAACTTCTTCGTGCATTAATTCCCTTGGGTCGGTTACTTTTCCAGTAACGGCAGCTGCAGCGGCCACTAACGGACTAGCGAGCAGCGTACGGGCACCTGGGCCTTGTCGTCCTTCAAAGTTTCTGTTGGAAGTACTTACGGCATATTTACCTGCTGGAATCTTATCATCGTTCATTGCCAAGCAAGCCGAACAGCCGGGCTCTCTCAATTCAAAACCAGCTTCTGTCAAAATATCCAAGATGCCCTCTTCTTTGATGGCCTCTTCCACTTTGTGGGAACCGGGAACCAACCATGCGGTTACGTTATCAGCTTTTTTTCTACCTTTTATGATGGAGGCAAAAGCTCTAAAGTCTTCAATCCTGCCATTGGTACAACTTCCCAGGAACACAAAATCGATAGGCTTGCCAACCATAGGCTCTCCTTCTTTGTAGTCCATATACTCCAAGGATTTTTTGTAGGTCGCAACGGCACCATCAATCGTTTCGGCTAAAGGAATGGTATTACTGATTCCAATGCCCATACCCGGGTTGGTACCGAAAGTGATCATAGGTTCGATTTCGCTCGCATCAAAAGTGACCTCTTTGTCAAATTCAGCATCCCCATCAGAATAAAGCGTGCTCCAATATTCCATTGCCGCATCCCAATCCTTGCCTTTTGGGGTATATTCTCTTCCCTTGATGTAGTCGAATGTCTTCTCGTCCGGAGCAATCATGCCGCCACGGGCCCCCATTTCAATACTGAGGTTACAAACCGTCATACGGCCTTCCATCGACATATTTTTGAAAACATCACCCGCATATTCCACAAAATATCCTGTAGCACCGGAGGTGGACAGTTTGGAAATGATGAAAAGCGCCACATCTTTTGGTGTCACGGCCTCGCTCAATTCTCCAGTAACATTGATGCGCATACTTTTGGGCTTGGGCTGCATAATGCATTGGGTGGACAACACCATTTCCACTTCACTTGTTCCAATACCGAAGGCAATGGCACCAAAGGCTCCGTGGGTTGATGTGTGCGAATCTCCACAAACAATAGTGGCTCCGGGCACGGTAATTCCGTTTTCCGGGCCAATTACGTGCACAATGCCGTTTTTCCTATGTCCAAGTCCCCAATACGGTATGTTATGGGCGTTGGCATTTTCCTCCAAAGCCTTTAATTGATTGGCGGACAAAGGGTCCTTAACGGGCAAGTGCTGGTTTCTCGTAGGGGTATTGTGGTCTGCGGTCGCAAAGGTGCGCTCTGGGTACAATACTTTAATGCCTCTGTTCTTTAATCCTAAAAAAGCTACGGGACTCGTTACTTCGTGGACCAAATGCCTGTCAATAAAGAGTACATCCGGGCCATTCTCAATATGCTTTACCACGTGGGAATCCCAAACTTTATCAAATAGTGTCTTGCTCATTGTGTCTTCAATAATTTGTAAGCCTACAAAGTTAAAATTTGTATGTGAAACCAATTTTCGGTTAGTGGTAAAATTACGATGTTCAACCGCAATTTCAAGCGATTGTATTTAAAGTTAACAAATGGTAAGGGTTGATTTTCAATTTATAACAATGAAGTGTGAAGAATTGTACCATATACCAATTACAAACCTAATCGGAATCAACTAATATAATTCCAAATGGTTTTGTTGGCCATCATTTTGGAATAGGCATTTAGAATGGGCGCATTTTCTGCTTTTTCCAACCGTGGGTCTTGTTTCAACAACTGAATGGCATGGTAGCGGGCTGTTTTTAGGATTTGATTGTCCTTCACAATGTCTGCAATCTTTAAAGTCAGCAAGCCACTTTGTTGGGTGCCCATCAAATCCCCAGGACCGCGAAGCTTAAGGTCAACCTCCGCGATTTCAAAACCATCATTGGTGCCTACCATGGTTTGTAAACGGGTTTTGGCATCTTCGGAAAGTTTGTGGCCTGTCATCAAAATACAAAAACTTTGTTCAGCACCCCGGCCTACGCGACCTCGAAGCTGATGCAATTGCGACAGTCCGAAGCGTTCGGCGCTTTCAATGATCATTACGGAGGCGTTGGGAACGTTCACGCCCACCTCTATTACCGTAGTGGCAATCATAATTTGGGTTTCGCCCTTAACAAAACGCTCCATTTCATAATCTTTGTCAGCCGGCTTCATTTTTCCGTGTACAATGGAAATTTGGTATTCGGGTTGCGGAAAATCACGGGCAATGCTCTCGTACCCATCCATCAAATCCTTGTAATCCAAGGCTTCGGATTCTTGAATCAGCGGATACACAATATAGATTTGTCTCCCCTTTTTAATTTCATCTTTGATGAAACCAAACACCTTTAGTCGGTTGCTGTCGTATCGGTGCACTGTTTTGATGGGTTTTCTTCCAGGAGGCAACTCATCAATCACAGAAACATCCAAATCGCCATACAGGCTCATGGCCAAGGTTCTGGGAATGGGAGTTGCTGTCATTACCAGAATATGGGGGGGCGCCCCCCTCGTTCCCCCCAGAGGGGGGATGCCATTAACTACTTTTTCAATTCTTTTTACCACGGAATCAACCGCTCCAATAACCTCTTCATTTTTAAAACGAATCACTTTATATCCAAACTCATTCAAGATTGCCGTACGCATTGCATCGACTTCTTTTTGTGAAGGGTCATTGTGGTATCCGCCATCAACTTCAACAATCAGTTTTTTGGATAAGCAGACAAAATCAACAATAAACTCGTCTATTACGTGCTGTCTTCTAAATTTTATGCCAAGTTGTTTGGTTCTTAATTGCTCCCAAAGAATACGCTCAGCTTCCGTACTGTTCTTTTTGCCTTGCTGCTGAAACTCTTTTAAAATTTTATAAGTTGAAGGTTTGGCAGTTTGGTATTTGTATCGAATTTCTTCCACCCTCCCTTTGGGAGGGAGTTGGGGTGGGCTTCCTTTTTGCCAAAGCTTTGATCGTTGTGCCACACCAAATCGGTGCTGCTCGTCCACAATGGCCAAACCAAGGTTTTTGAATTGTACTTTGTCCTCTAAAACGGCATGTGTGCCCACCAGAATGTTCAAATTGCCGTTTTCCAACTGATTGTGCAGCAAAGTGCGTTCGGACTTTTTCGTGGAACCCGTCAATAGGGCAATCTTAACGTCCATGTTTTCCAAAAGTTCCTTGAGCCCATTGTAATGTTGGGTGGCCAAAATTTCCGTTGGAGCCATCAAACAGGCTTGGAAACCGTTGTCAATGGCCAAAAGCATGCACATTAATGCCACAATGGTCTTTCCGGACCCCACATCGCCCTGTAAAAGTCGGTTCATCTGGGCATTGCTTCCCAAATCGTTCCGAATTTCTTTAATTACCCGTTTTTGTGCTTTGGTCAGTTCAAAGGGTAAGTGGTTTTCAAAAAATTCGGTAAACTTTTCGCCCACGGCCTCAAAGGGCATTCCTTTTATTTTTTGTTTCCGTTGTAAATTTTGGGATATCAATCGCAACTGCACAAAAAACAGCTCCTCAAATTTTAACCGAAACTGCGCTTTTGCCAACAATTCTTGATTCTTCGGAAAATGAATGTTGAAAAGAGCGGAACTTTTGGATATCAATTTTAGTTCTTCCAAAATACTGGGTGATAACGATTCTGGAAACTTGCCCTTGCACTCCAAAAATAATTGTTGCATCATTTTGCTGATGACCCGATTGGTGATGCCCTTATTGCTCAGTTTCTCTGTGGAAGGATAAATGGGTTGCATGGCCATTTTTAACCCTTGTTGATGTTTTTGCAAGGGTTCCATATCAGGGTGGGGCATGGAAAATGTACTTCCGTATTTGTTCACCTTGCCAAAAACCACGTAGGGTTCGTTGAGTTTTAAATTTTCCTTGATCCATTTGTGACCTCGGAACCAAACGAGGTCCATTTGTCCCGTTTCATCCACAAAAGTGGCCACTAAACGCTTGCCCCGTTTTTGCTCCACCGTTTTTATATGAACAATCTTCCCAACTACCTGTACATCGGCGCCACTGGGTTGCAGCTGATTGATTTTATAGTAACTCGTCCGGTCCAAATAGCGATTAGGGAAGAGGTGCAGCAGGTCTTTAAAGGTCTCAATGCCCAATTCGGCCTTTAGGACATCGGCCCTGTTTGGGCCAACTCCTTTGAGATATGCTATGGGAGTTTGCAGAAAATTGGGATTCATCGAACTAAAATATGTAATTTGGAAGGACTTTTGATAAGATGATGGTATGAAGCTGAGCCCCATTCTTGTTTTTTTCTTATTTGTGCAGTTGTTGTCCGCCCAAATTCAGGATAAGGTGGACTTTGTCCGTGCTGAAGTTTTGATAGAGCCCACACCTTCCGAAAACCGCATAAACGGTAGCGTGACCTATCAATTTGATGTAATTGAAGATGTGGGTTCCATTTACCTTGATGCGGTAGATCTTGAATTTTCATCAGTTTCTTTGGATGAAGCAAAAATAGACTACGATTACAATGGTAAAAAACTAACCATCAAAAAAAAGCTGAAAAAGGGCGACAACCACAGGCTGAAGTTAGATTATGTGGCCAAACCAAAACAAACGGTATATTTTTTAGGGTGGAAGGATAATGTCAGGTATAATGAACAGGTTTGGACACAAGGACAGGGGAAATACACTAGTTATTGGTTGCCCAGTTTTGATGATATGACCGAAAAGGTGGAATTTGATTTGAGAATTACAACTAGAAAAGATTTAGCGGTAATAGCAAATGGGAAATTAATAAATGGCGGGGAAAATTGGAATGATAATTTCACATGGATATTTGATATGAGAAAACCTATGAGTAGTTATTTATTAGGCTTTGTTATAGGCAATTTTGAAAAGGAGACTATTCGTTCTACCTCTGGAGTACCCATTGAACTGTATTACGAGCCCAAGGATAGCCTAAAAGTGGAGCCAACCTACAGATACACAAAGCAAATTTTCGATTTTTTGGAGAACGAAATAGGCGTGGCTTATCCTTGGCAGAACTACAAACAGGTTCCCGTGCAGGATTTTCTGTACGCGGGTATGGAAAACACCACTTGTACCATTTTTTCCAACCAGTATGTGATTGATTCGACGGCTTTTGTGGATAAAAACTACGTCAATGTGAATGCACACGAGCTTGCGCATCAATGGTTTGGGAATCTAGTGACCGAAACCAGCAGTGAACACCATTGGCTGCACGAAGGTTTTGCCACTTTTTATGCGTATTTGGCGGAAAAGGATATTTTTGGGGAGGACTATTACTATTGGCAATTGTTGGAAACGGCCAATGCCTTACAACGTTTTTCTGGAGATGACGGTGGCGAGGCGCTTCGCAATCCGAACGCAGGTAGCCTTACTTTTTATGAAAAAGGCGCTTGGGCCTTGGTGATGCTCCAAAATAAAGTGGGTGAGGAGGCTTTTAAAAAAGGTATACAGAACTATCTCAACAAATATGCTTTCAAAAATGTGACGATTCCCAATTTGATAGAGGAACTGGAAATGGTTTCCAATACCAACCTTGATGATTTTGAGAAGTTGTGGTTGGAGAATCCTGATTTTCCTTATGAGCATGTGCTTTCGTTCTTGAAAGAAAAGAACTCGTCCATCAAAACATATTTTGAGCTTAAAAATAGGATGACAGAAAAGCCCGAGAATATTGAAAAGATTTTAAAACGGGCTTGGGCCAAGATAAAATCCAACCAATTAAAGGAAAACTTGGTTTTGGATTATGGAGATAAGCTGTCCGTAGACTTTTTGGGAGACATCATCAAATCTGAAGGTTTAAAAGTACGGCAGGCTATTATCCTTTCGCAGAATAAAATTTCGGGTGAACTTCAAACGTATATCGAAGGACTTTTAAAGGATGAGAGCTACACGACCTTAGAGGCTGCTTTGTACCGATTGTGGACCGATTTTCCCCAAAACAGAAGCAAATATCTCAATGAAACGGATGGGATTACAGGGTTTCCCAACAAAAACATTCGATTGTTATGGTTAACTCTAGCTTTGGTATCACCCGAATACAATCCAGGAGCAAAACCATTGTATTTTGATGAATTAAGTGGTTATACGGGTTCTGAACATCATTTTGAGACACGCCTACTTGCATTCCAATACTTGAACAATATAGGTGGCTTTACAGATACTACGCTCAAAAACTTGGTGGAGTCCTGCAATCATCATGTGTGGCACTTTAAAAAATCGGCAAGGGAGATACTGAACGACTTTTTGCAATCTGAAGGTAATACAGCTCGCATTAAGAGTCTTTACCCTTTGTTAAGTCAACAAGAAAAACAATATTTGGAGAAAACTTTAGGGGAATGAGGGCATTGGTCATTTCGGGAGGAGGTAGCAAGGGAGCCTTTGCAGGCGGTGTTGCCCAATTTTTAATTCAAGAAGCCAAACACGATTACAATTTATTTGTCGGGACATCCACAGGGAGCCTATTGATTTCCCACTTGGCCCTAAACAAGTTGGACAAAATCAAGAATATCTATTCAAACGTTAATCAAGACAGTATTTTCAGTAATTGTCCATTCATCATTAAAAAAAAGTATGGGGTCGAAATCATTGCCATAAACCATTGGAATGTGATCAAAAACTTTATCAAGGGTAAAAAAACCTTCGGAGAAAGTGAGAATCTCAGAAAACTGATTCGCAAATCCATTACAGTGGATGAATTCGACGAATTGAAGCAAAGTAAGATGGATGTGGTCGTAACGGTTTCCAATCTTTCGTTGAACCAAGTAGAGT
Organism: Allomuricauda sp.; assembly: GCF_013911645.1. Lineage (GTDB taxonomy): Bacteria > Bacteroidota > Bacteroidia > Flavobacteriales > Flavobacteriaceae > Flagellimonas. Next base: position 479,163 of record NZ_JACESV010000001.1, on the reverse strand, counting down.
ATAAGTCCATAAACGATTGCACGTATGATGAGTTCTGTGATTGGATATGGATTTCGTCCAACTACACACCATTTATGAGTTTGGTCAAGAAAAATGGTTGTGAGTATGCCGATGGGGGCTTGGGAACTTTAGTTCCCATTGAAGAAGCATTGAACCGTGGGGCAACAGAGGTGGATGTGGTGGTGCTCCATACCGAGGTGAACCATTTAAACCGGATGTCCTCTAAAAACCCGTTTGATTTGATTACTACCATTTTTGGCTTTATGCTGGACCGTATCGAAAACCAAAATATCAGAATTGGCAAATTAGTGGCCAATCGGAAGGGGGCGATCATTAATTTTTACTACACGCCAACGGTCCTTACCACAAACTCATTGATCTTTAATAAGGAGCGAATGACCTTATGGTGGAAACGTGGTTATTTGTATGCGAAGAACAAGAACGAGCAAACGAGCCCAATTGAACCTGAAAAGCAAGAATAGGCTGTTCGGTTACTCGGTTGTAGTATTGCTCTGTTGATGGGTTATCCCTTCCCTTTTTCGGCATACGGGGCTATTCAGCCTGGTTTTATCAAGAAAAAATGGATTTCTGACTAAGTTATTGGGTTGTTCAGTTACTGCGGACTGCCTACTGCAAATTCAAATATCAAGTTCCAAAACTCCCAGCTTCGGACATCGGGCTTCCGACCTCTGGGTCAAGTTATTGGTTTATTGAGTTATTGCGGACTGCCTAGAGCATCAATCTCCAATAATCCCTGCCCACGTCAGATACGAATTTCACCAATTGCTCGAATTAAGTTGAAGTTTAAGTTTAAGCATCAAGTTCAAGTTCAAACGCAAGTTCAGAGTTAAGAGTTCAGAGTTACTAAGTTATTGGGTTGTTGAGTTACTGCGTACTGCCTACTGCAAATTCAAATATCAAGTTCCAAAACTCCCAGCTTCGGACATCGGGCTTCCGACCTCTGGGTCAAGTTGTTGGGTTATTGAGTTACTGCGGACTGCCAACTGACACTGATTACTGCGAACTGTAAAACCGACTCCAACAAAAAAAGGCCCTGAATGCATCAAGACCTTCTTTGATTATCAATAATGTAGTTGATTAGCTTTTACCGAGGATTTCAGCTACTTTTTCTTCCAAGGCCGGGCCTCTTAAGTCCCTTGCTACGATAACACCGTTTTCATCCAATAAAAAAGCGGCCGGTATCGCATTGATGTTGTACAAACGGGCAATTGGATCTTGAAAACGTTGCAAGTTTGAGATGTGGTTCCACACCAAACCATCGGATTCAATGGCTTTTTTCCAATGCTCTTCCTTGTTGTCCAATGAAACACCAAGGACGTCAAAACCTTTTTCGTGATATTTTTTATAAACCGATACAATATTGGGGTTTTCCGCACGACATGGTCTGCACCATGCTGCCCAAAAATCGACCAAAGTGAGTTTAGCATTGCTGGTAACATCGCTGAGTGCAAGTACATCGCCAGTTGGGGTAGGGGCAGAAAAGTCCGGTGCTACGGCCCCGACTTCGGTGGATTTTAAATTTTCGAGCTGTTCCGCAATCTTTTTAGCAGGTTCTGTAGCCTTCATTTCTGGTGATAGCCCTTCGAACATTGCCTTGATTTCATCAGCAGGAGCAGCTTTTGTGGCCAAAAGGTTTCCAATAATCAATACAGAAACATATGCATTTGGGTTTTGCTTGGCAAAGTTTATATTAAAACTTTTCGCATCTTCTTGGAACTCCATAAACTCTTCGCGCAATGCTGTAACGGTGGCAGTATCTCTCTCCTGAGCAGCCAAACGCATGTCATCTTGCATAGATCTTGCACGTTCGGATAGTTTACGGGATTCTTCCAAAAAGCCCATAAATATCTCGTTTTGTTCTGTCCCCTTAAGTTTGGCCTGAGCTATACTATCTTTTTGGAACTCAACCTCTATCGTGCCGTTTTCTACGATCACAGGCATATTCCCACGAACTTTATCTACAAAAATATAGTACATTTTAGGCTCTACCTGATTTCCGCTAAAGCTGAACAAGCCATTTTCAACCGCTGCGGTATCAACATCCACCAATTGGTTGACGGAATCTGTGGTTTTTAAAAATATTTGGGTGCCATTTTCAGGTTCGCCGGTTATGGTGCCTTTTAAAGTGTATCCTTTTGGGTCGGAATTACAAGATGCTAAAAACAGCACTCCCAAGGATATTGCAAATAGTCTTTTCATTTCAAAATGTTTAGATTGCTAAGGTATTCAATACTTATGGCATAAAAAAACCCTTGGCATTTTGGTAAAGCCAAGGGTTCTTCTTAAATGTATATGCTATTAGAATTGGTATCGGATACCAAGTGCTATGTCAAAATCAAAATCGTTGTCAAAACCGTCGTAACCTACCAAACCTATTTCAGGTCTAAAGTCCAAGGACAGTAGCAAGGGAATATCAAAATCATATTCTATACCAATATCCCCGGCGGCGAATACAAAAAGGCCATCGTAATCATCGTCAAAATCAGGATCTGGATGATCAAAATCGACGCTACCCAATCCCCCGCCAACACCATAGTACCAGTTAAAATTGCCATCCAATTGGTGAACCCACTGGTATACCCCGGTTAGTTTAAAGGCATCAAAATGCCTACTGTCCCGCCAGCCAAGGTCAAATTCGGCACGGTTATTTTGTCCAATGGATTTTTGATAGGAAATTTCGGCCCCAAAGCCATCGCTGTCGCCCAACCTTAATCCTAGGGCGTGTTCGGATATACTTTGTGCACTTAAGCTGGCTGTTGCAAATAACATAAGTGCTGCAAATAATGTGGTAATCTTCATGTGTTTCTCTTTTAAGTTAAAAATTAGAGATAGTTTTGTGTTAGATTTACGTTTGAAAAACCGTTTTAGTTCCCATAAAGTATTCCAAATTGGATAAAAAAATGTTAAAAGACCTTTCTGAAGCAATGAAAGGCGAGTTGTTGTTCGATGAATTGAGCAAGGCCATCTATGCGACGGATGCCTCGGTATATCGGAAGCTGCCTACCGCGGTAGCCTATCCCAAAGACGCAGAAGATTTAAAAACCTTGCTCGCATTTGCCAATAAAAATAAAGTTGGACTTATTCCCCGTACTGCGGGCACCTCTTTGGCGGGTCAGTGCGTGGGAGATGGTATTGTGGTCGATGTAAGTCGCCATTTTACCAAAATCATCAGTTTGGACAAAGTTAAAAAGCAAGTTACCGTACAACCTGGTGTGGTTCGTGACGAGCTCAATCAATATTTAAAACCATTTGGTCTTTTCTTTGGGCCGAACACTTCCACCTCTAACCGTTGTATGATAGGAGGGATGGTCGGGAACAATTCATCGGGCACCACTTCCATTCAATACGGCGTTACACGCGACAAGGTTTTGGCCATGCAATGTGTATTGTCCGACGGAAGTGATGCTTTTTTCTCCAGTATTTCCATAAAAGAATTCGAAGAAAAGAAAGATGGTGACTCGCTGGAAGCAAAAATCTACAGCAAACTCTTTGAGGAGCTTTCCAATCCAGAAATACGGAACAATATCAAATCCGAGTTCCCTAAACCCAGCATCCACAGAAGAAATACTGGATATGCGGTTGATGAACTGCTCAAGAACAATATTTTTGAAGAAGAAGATGTCAATTTCAATTTGTGCAGACTGCTATCAGGGAGTGAAGGCACCCTTGCCTTTACCACCGAAGTTACGCTTCAGTTGGATGATTTACCACCACCATATGCGGCGATGGTGGCCACGCATTACAAAACTTTGGAGGATTGTTTGAGCGATGTGGCACCTGTGATGCAGCATAGTCTGCATTTATGCGAGATGATGGACAAAGTGATTCTTGACTGTACAAAAAACAATAGGGCGCAATTGGCCAACCGTTTTTTTGTGGAAGGGGATCCCGCTGGGATTTTGATGTTGGAGGTAAAGGCCGATTCCAAGGAAGAATTGGACCAACAGCTAGATGAGTTGCTAAAAACCATTGAAAAATCAGGTTTGAGCTATGCCAACCCCATTTTGTACGGTGACGACATCAATAAAGCCATTGAGCTGCGAAAGGCAGGGCTAGGTCTATTGGGCAATATGGTGGGGGACAGAAAAGCGGTAGCCTGTATTGAAGATACGGCCGTGGCTTTGGAGGATTTAAAAGATTTTATCGGGGAGTTTTCCCAAATCATGAAAGGGTACAATCAAGATGCGGTGTATTATGCCCACGCAGGTGCTGGCGAATTGCATTTGAGACCCATTCTCAACCTAAAAAAGTCCGAAGATGTGGTTTTGTTCCGGAGCATCACTACCGATGTGGCCAAACTCACAAAAAAGTATCAAGGAAGTTTTAGTGGAGAGCATGGCGATGGCATTGTTCGTGCCGAGTTTATCCCGCTCATGATAGGCGAAACCAATTATGAACTTTTAAAAAGAGTAAAAGCACTTTTCGACCCAAATTTGGTGCTCAACCCTGGTAAAATTGTGGATGCCTACCCTATGGATGAATCCCTTCGATACGAAGTTGACCGTAATGAACCAGGTGTTGAAACCTTGATGGATTTTTCCGATAGTGAGGGCATTTTAAAAGCTGCGGAAAAATGTAACGGAAGCGGGGATTGTAGAAAAAGTCACCACATGAACGGGGGTATGTGCCCAAGCTACCAAGCCACCAAAGATGAAAAAGATACTACGCGTGGCAGGGCCAATGCGCTTAGGGAGTTTTTGACCAATTCAGAAAAAAACAATCGGTTCGACCATGAAGAACTTAAAAGTGTTTTTGACCTATGTTTGAGCTGCAAGGCCTGCGCTAGCGAATGTCCAAGTAATGTGGATGTTGCTGTGTTGAAAGCGGAGTTTTTATACAACTATCAAGAAGCGAACGGATATTCGTTGCGTAGCAAACTATTTGCCCACAACACCCGATTGAATGCATTGGGAAGTAAATTTCCTGGCATCACCAATTGGATGTACGAGTCCAAAACGATAGGTGGCATATTAAAAAAAGCGGTCGGCGTTGCCCCGGAGCGGAATTTACCGAAGGTGGGACGCTTCAATTTTAAAGATCATCTTAAAAAGTACCGTGTAAAGCGTACGGATATTTCCAAACGACCCGTTGTTCTCTATATTGATGAGTTTGCAAGGTATTTGGATATTCAGGTCGGGAAGGATGCCATTGAGCTATTGTGCAGATTGGGTTATGATGTGGAATTGTTTTATGGTGAAAGTGGACGGACCTATCTTTCCAAAGGGTTCTTAAAGCAAGCCAAAAAATTGGTGGCCCAAAACATGAAAAGGTTAAAAGGCATCTTGGATGATGGGACACTCATTGTTGGTTTGGAGCCTTCGGCCATTTTATCTTTTAGGGATGAATACCAAAGATTGTACGATGATAAGGAGCAATTGCAAAAATTGGCTTCCAACTCTTTTTTGATTGAAGAGTTTCTGGCCGCGGAGATTGCTGCAGGACATATTTCTTCGGATAGTTTCACCGAAGCGGAACGGACCGTTAAAATTCATGGGCATTGTCATCAAAAGGCATTGAGCAACCAAAAGGTGACTTTTGATGTGTTGAATCTACCGAAAAACTACAAAGTAACCATTATACCGTCCGGTTGTTGTGGAATGGCAGGCTCTTTTGGCTACGAAAAGGAACATTACGAAACCAGTATGCAGGTAGGGGAGCTCAAGCTGTTCCCAGCTGTGAGAAAAAGCTCGGAAGATACCTTGATCGCGGCGAACGGAACAAGTTGTAGGCATCAAATCAAGGATGGGACGAAAAGGGAGGCACAACACCCGGTCTCAATCTTGAGAAAGGCTTTGGTCATCTAAGAAATCACGGTTTATACTTTCTTCGCTTTCGTTAAGGTGTTGCTCTGTAATGTCTTCAATGTCCACCTCTTTGTCGGTAATGGAAGCAATAAGGTCGTTCATGTCCATTTCCTTTAAATCTTCATCCACAAAGAACGGGGATAGTCTATCGTGATTGTAATGGTATATTTTCCAACGCTTGAACGAATATTCCAAAGCGGTCAGGTTTTCTACCCAATCTCCCGAATTTAAATAGGTGCAACTGCCATATTTGGTTTCGTACACTTCTTTTTTGGGTTGATGGATATGTCCGCAGACCACATAATCGTAGTCGTTTTCTATGGCAAGTTCCGCAGCGGTCTTTTCAAAATTGTTGATGTATTTAACAGCACCCTTCACGCTATTTTTGATTTTTTTGGAGAGCGAATACTTTTCACGGCCCATTTTGGCCAAGCACCAGTTCAGGAAACTATTGATCAAAATAAGAAGATCGTAACCATAGCCGCCCAACTTGGCCAACCATTTGGCATTTTGTATGGAAACATCGAACACATCACCATGAAAAATCCATGCTTTTTTACCATCGAGGTTGAGTACCAATTTGTTCATGATCTTAAAGTTCCCCATTGAAGTATTGCTAAACTTTCGGAGCATTTCATCGTGATTTCCAGTGATATAGTAAACTTCGGTACCCTTGGAGGCCATACCTATGACCTTTCTGAGGACCTTTAGGTGGGAAGGGGGGAAATACCTTTTGCTAAACTGCCAAATATCAATAATATCCCCATTTAAAATCAGCTTTTTGGGTTGGATGCTATTAAGATATGTGATGAGTTCATCTGCATGACAGCCATAAGTTCCCAAATGAACATCTGAGATAACTGCCAATTCTATCTTCCTTTTTTTCAACGGTATAGAGTTTACTGCAAAATAAAATGGTAGAAATAAAATAGAAATAAAATTGAAATCATTAATTCATGAGGATATTGTTAAAAAAATATCACCCCAAGATGAATTATGTTACAATAACATTAAGCCAAAACCTTGTTTTTGAATTAGATTTGTAACATCTACCTTTGAGGCAACATAATTTTTATACCGAATGGCAGGAAATTCGTTTGGACAACTTTTTAGGCTCACCACCTTTGGTGAATCCCATGGAAAAGCATTGGGGGGCATCATAGATGGTTGTCCTGCAGGGATAACATTGGACTTGGAACAGATTCAGTTGGAGCTCAACCGAAGAAAACCGGGGCAATCTGCCATTGTAACGCAACGGAAAGAACCGGATACCGTTGAAATTTATTCCGGAGTTTTTGAGGGAAAGACCACGGGAACACCCATTGGTTTTGCCATTCACAATACCAACCAAAAATCCAAGGATTACTCCCACATCAAGGATTCGTACCGGCCATCTCACGCCGATTATGTGTATGACAAGAAGTACGGTTTCCGTGATTACCGTGGCGGCGGAAGAAGCTCTGCCCGCGAAACGGCCAGCAGGGTAGTGGCAGGGAGCATTGCAAAGCAATTTTTGAACGATGTCAAAATAAACGCCTTTGTTTCCCAAGTTGGCGAGATGAAATTGGACAAATCTTATCAAGAATTGGATTTTTCCAAGATTGAATCCAATGCCGTTCGTTGTCCCGATATCGAAATGGCGCAAAAAATGGAGGAGTATATCAAATCCATTAAAAAAGAAGGAGATACCATTGGTGGTGTTATCACCTGTGTCATACAAAATGTACCCATTGGTCTTGGAGAACCTGTTTTTGATAAACTACATGCCCGATTGGGAGAGGCCATGTTGTCCATCAATGCCGTAAAAGGTTTTGAATACGGGAGCGGTTTTGCCGGTGTTGCCATGAAGGGGAGCGAGCATAACGATGCTTTCAATACCGATGGCACTACAAAAACCAATCGTAGTGGCGGGGTTCAAGGTGGAATAAGCAACGGAATGGATATTTACTTCAGCGTGGCATTTAAACCCGTTGCTACGGTGCTACAATCCTATGAAACCATTAACAAAGAGGGTGAAAAAGTGACCACTCAAGGCAAGGGCAGGCACGACCCCTGTGTTCTTCCAAGGGCGGTTCCCATTGTAGAAGCTATGGCCGCATTGGTTTTGGCAGATTACTCGCTTTTGGCCCGTACCAACAAAATCTAGGTCTGCGTTAGGACGTTTCCAATCAAAAAAGTATCTTTCCGTCCATAATCTTACTTTATGAAGAAATTGGAATTGCACTGGCAAATCCTAATCGGGATGCTACTTGGTATTCTTTTTGGATTTGCAATGACCCAAATTAGCTGGGGCAAGGAATTTGTAAATGATTGGATTCAGCCTTTAGGGACCATTTTTGTAAAACTTCTCAAGTTAATTGCCATACCGCTTATTTTGGCATCCTTGGTCAAAGGTATTTCGGACCTTAAGGACATTTCAAAGTTTCGAAATATTGGCCTCCGTACAATTGGAATATATATAGTTACCACGGTTGTCGCCATTACGATCGGACTTTTGTTGGTAAATGTAATGAACCCGGGCAGTGGAATTTCGGAAGAAACGGTGACCAAACTCACCGATACTTATGGAAACGATGCAGGGGTTACCTCCAAGCTGGAAGAGGCTTCTCGACAAAAGGATAGTGGTCCCTTACAATTCTTGGAAGATATGGTGCCCGACAATGCTTTGGCGGCCATGACGGATAATGCTTTGATGCTTCAGGTGATCTTTTTTACTATTTTTCTTGGTATCTCTATGCTGTTGATTGGAGAGGAAAAAGCAAAACCACTAAAAAATTTCTTTGATTCTCTCAATGATGTGGTGCTCAAAATGGTCGATTTGATCATGTTGACCGCTCCGTATGCCGTATTTGCTTTGTTGGCAGGAGTAGTGGTGTCTTCCAGTGACCCTGATTTATTATTGGCGCTACTTAAATATGCCGGAGTTGTTCTGTTGGGTCTTGCACTTATGATTGTTTTTTACTCCACCGTGGTTGCACTTGTCACTAAAAAGAACCCGTTTTGGTTTTTAAAAGAAATAAGTCCTGCACAACTGTTGGCTTTTTCCACCAGTTCCAGTGCGGCTACCTTACCTGTTACAATGGAAAGGGTAGAGGAACACATTGGGGTGCACAAAGAGGTGTCCAGTTTTGTGTTGCCCGTAGGTGCCACCATCAACATGGACGGTACTAGTTTGTACCAAGGTGTTGCAGCCGTATTTATTTCACAAGCGCTTGGTTTTGATTTAACCTTTGGCAATCAGTTAACCATTGTATTAACAGCTTTGTTGGCTTCTATTGGTTCTGCGGCCGTTCCAGGTGCGGGAATGGTAATGTTGGTAATTGTATTGGAGTCCATTGGTTTTCCTGCCGACAAATTGGCCATAGGTCTGGCCTTGATTTTTGCCGTTGATAGACCATTGGATATGTGCCGAACCGTAGTAAACGTTACCGGTGATGCCACAGTTTCCATGTTGGTCGCCAAATCTGTTGGCAAACTTGGTGAACCGCATGTAGAGGAATGGGACGATCATTTGGATGAGGTAAAAGGAAAAGATAGTTAATCCAAAAACTTTGCTTTTAACTCAGGGGTAGGAATCATGCAGGCATCCTGTTTTCCAAACCATTTATAGCGGTTTTTGGCAATAAAATCATAGATTCCATTTCGAATGGAAGTAGGGACCCATGTAAAAACGGCGGTCAATTTCCATAATCCACCAAGGTCTTGGGCAATTTCCAATGCAGCATCGGATTTAGTATAGTAAGCCACGCCAGGTTCTATAAGGATAATGGAATCTTCCTGACTGGTGTCAATAAGGCGTTGGTTCACCAATTGCTGCCCCACATCACTTTGTAGGGCCGCATAGCGGAATACATCTTTTTTGTCCCGTTTGATCACAAACTGAACCGAGCTGTTGCAAAGGTTGCACACACCATCGAACAGGATTATTTTTTTGTTTTCCAGCTTGTTCATAACACTTGGCTAAAACCTGACATCCGCAATGCTACTGTTTTTATCAAATTCTGCTTTTGCAAAGGGGCAGAGCGGTAAAATTTTCACGCCTTTATCCCTAGCAAACGCTACAGCTTCCATTACCAGCATTTTTCCATATCCTTTTCCCCCAAACGCTTCTTCTATTCCCGTATGGTCTATGATAAATTTTGTTGTTCCGGCCCAAGTGTAGGTCATCTCACCTGCAAATTCACCATCATCATAAATTACAAACCTACCTTTTCTTTGATCTTCTTCTCTTTCTATTTTAACCAAAACACGCTATTTTTTTATGCTCAATGCTCCCGAAGGACATTTTGCTACTTGATTTATTAACTCCTGACTAGTGGCATTTTCAGGTTTGACCCAAGGCTTTTCTTTTGGGTTATACACTTTGGGCAATGTTTTTACGCATATCCCAGAGTGGATGCATTTTTCGGGTTGCCATAATATGGTAACCTCTCCGTTGGTGTATTCTTTCTTTGTCATAATTGTTGCGGTTTAGTTCTCATTATCACCAACCAATGTTTTTGGGCATACATAGGTTTAGAAACAAAATGGATACTGAATCAGCTTAAGTAAAGATAATGTAGTTTACCGGATTTTTCTTCTAAACCCCAAGTCCATTTATTTTTTATATGCCATTTTCGCTTCTTCCAAAATAGTTGTTAAATAAATTTTGTCGATATTCTCCACATAGTAATCGTGGATTCGTTTACCTTGTTATAGAAAGCGTTTAGCGGTTTTTAAGTTCGATAGATTTTTTTTTGACCTTGCATCTTACATTGTTAAATTCAAAATAAATTTGCGCAGTTAAGTGGTTGCATATATATTTGCAGTCAAATAGCTGCGTAAATGGAATTACGAAGAGATGTTTTTCAGGCCATTGCCGACCCGACCCGTAGGGCCATTATTGCCATGGTGGCACTCAACGCCATGACACCGGGAGCCATTGCGGCGGAATTTGATTCATCCCGGCAGACCATTTCCAAGCATATCCGAATACTTACCGAATGTGAACTACTTAACCAAGAACAGCAGGGGAGGGAAATCTACTATCATTTCAATCCACAGAAACTAAAGGAAATAGCCGATTTTATAGCACCTTTCAGGGATATGTGGGACGATAGGTTTAATACGCTCGAAACCATTATGAAAAAACAACTGCCCAAAAAGTAATATGGAACGAAAAACCAAAGTCCATGCTGAGGACGGAAAACAGGAAATTTGGATCACCAGGGAATTTGAACTGCCCGTGGCAACGCTTTTTAAAGCGTATGAAAAACCTGAAATCGTAGAGCAATGGATGGGCACCCAAGTACTAAAACTTGACAATCGGAAACACGGTAGTTATCAGTTTGAGACGACCGACCCGAAGGGAAACAAGCATAGGTTCAATGGAACCATACACGAATTTGTGCCGAATCTAAAAATCATCAGGACTTTTGAGATGGAAAATGCACAGTTTCCGGTCCAGTTGGAGTTTTTGGAATTTGAAGCCCTTACCGATACAATGAGCAAGCTCACCATACACATGGTCTATAAATCGGTGGAGGATAGGGACCGTATGTTGAAGCTACCCTTTGCCCAAGGGGTTAATATGGCACATAACCGCTTGCAGGAAGTAATGGAACAGTTATAATAACAAATCTCCAACGATAAGAGCTTTTTTCCTGTCACATTGAGCGAAGTCGAAATGAAAGGAAAAAGTTTTGCAAACACAAAAGCCTAAAAAATCATATCATGGCAAAACGTAGTAAAATTATCTATTGGGTTGCCACCGTTTGGCTGGCCCTGGGAATGACCTCCACGGGCATTGTTCAATTAATTGGATGGAAGAGGAGGTTGAAATGATGGAACATTTGGGTTATCCGTTGTACTTTCTTCATATTATCGGGGTATGGAAACTTTTGGGCGTTGTGGCCATTCTAATTCCCAAGTTTCCCGTACTCAAGGAATGGGCCTATGCCGGTTTTGTTTTTACAATGACAGGGGCCATTTTTTCCCATTTGGCGGTAGGTGATGGGGCCGCCGATTTCTTTGGACCTTCCTTGTTATTGGCATTGACCCTGATTTCTTGGTATTTTAGACCAGCTGGCAGAAAAGTTATCACAACACAAAACCAATAACTCCATGAACCCAAAAGTTGATTTCTTCTTTGAAAAACCAACCCAATGGCAGGAAGCCTATCGACAATTGCGTAAAATAGTCCTCGATACGGGCCTTACCGAAACACTTAAGTGGGGTGTGCCCTGTTACACGTTTCATGGGAGCAATATGGTCTTGATCCATGGATTTAAGGAGTATTGTGCGCTGTTGTTTCATAAGGGTGTTTTGCTGAAGGATACCGAAGGAATTTTGATTCAACAGACCAAAAATGTGCAATCGGCCCGCCAGATTCGATTTACCAATGTGAAGGAGATTTTGAATATGGAAAAAGTGTTGAAAACCTACATTTATGAAGCCATTGAGGTAGAAAAAACTGGTTTGGAAGTCAAAATGAAGAAAACTTCTGAATTTGATATGCCTGAAGAGCTTCAAAACAAACTGGATACCGATGCAGATTTTAAGACCGCTTTTGAAGCATTGACCCCAGGACGCCAACGCGGGTACATGCTATATGTTTCACAAGCCAAACAATCCAAAACCCGTGTATCGAGAGTAGAGAAGTCCATCCCCAAAATTTTTGAAGGGAAAGGATATAACGAAATGTAAACCATCAACAAAAAAGACCATGCGAAGAATTGTTCCCAATATGTATTCCGATGATCTGGAAGCGAGCAAGGCGTTTTATCTGGATTTCTTGGGGATGGAGTTAGCCATGGACCTTGGGTGGATCATAACGTTTGCCTCCAAAGAAAATCCAATGGCCCAAATCAATATTTTTAAGAATGAAGAAGCCACAAAACCGGACAATACAGCGATTTTTCTGTCCATTGAAATACCCGATGTGGACCAAATGTACGAACGAGCAAAGAAGTTGGGGCACGAAGTGGTTTATGGGCCAACAAATGAAGATTGGGGCGTTAGACGGTTCTTTGTAAAAGACCCAAACGGCGCCACCATTAATCTATTGACACATTTATGAATCCCGAAATCGACGCTTATTTACAGGAAGGCTGTGGTCGCTGTGCCTTGGGCGGCACTCCGGAATGCAAGGTGCACAATTGGCAAGGAGAGTTGAAATATTTGAGAAGGGCAGTACTGGACTGTGGGCTTAGCGAAGAGCGAAAATGGGGCGTGCCCTGCTACACCCACAACGGTAGCAATATTCTTATGGTGGCTGCATTCAAAGACAATTGTACGTTAAGTTTTTTTAAAGGTGCCCTGTTGAAGGATGACCATAAAATTCTGGAGAAACCAGGGAAGAACACCCAATCCGGTAGGGTAATCCGATTTACCGATATTGAACGGATTGCTGCCCTTGAGCCCGTTTTAAAAACCTATATGTTCGAGGCCATTGAGGTGGAGAAAGCAGGACTGAAGGTTGATTTTAAAAAAGCATCGGAATATGAGATTCCAAAGGAATTTCAAAAGCGTTTGGATGGAGACCCCGAACTCAAAGCAGCTTTTAACGCCTTAACACCTGGAAGACAGAAAGGGTATCTGCTATACTTTTCCAGTGCCAAACAATCCAAGACCCGTGAGGCCAGAATTGAAAAACATACCCCAAGAATTTTCAAGGGACTAGGGCTGCATGATAAATAAAGGCAAGGCCTATATATCCAAACAATCCCTGAACTCTGGACAAATGAGTGGTAAAATCACCCAAACGTGGAGTAGGAACAGTACAAAAAATATAAGGCCCAACACCAAGGAGTGGATGATGTAGCTTTCCTCTCCGGATGGTTTTAGCTTAGGCCACAACAACCCAAATGCTCCAGACACGAACAATAAAAATGGCACGCCAGAGAAGAACAATAAAAATTTCATGCTGAAATCATTGGTGAAACCACCGTAAAAAATAATCCCGATAATAATGGCCAACACTATCAGTATCCAATATAATAGTCTGCCTTTTTTTCCTTCCGTTGCTGTCATAAGTATATAATTTTGAGAAAAATGCACTTAAAATTAAGAGATTGGAACTTCATGATTTATGACGTGGATCAGTAAGACTGTTTACGGGATACCGTTTCCTAAAAATCCTTAAAAGCTATGCTTATGAAAAAAAAAACAATGCATAACTAATTATTTTACCATTTCATGTCTCATTAAAAAGGTGTAGGAAACCATTGAATATAAAAGCAAGGACCATAAATATTTAAAAATTTATCAAACACTCAATTTTTTAATAAAAAATCAGGGAAATCAAAAAAAGCTAAAGCATTTATCATCCAAAAGGTTTATTGGTTTCGTAGCTTATTGTGACTATCAACTAACCTGTAATTTCTACATAATGCAGCCCTCTAAAAAAAGGCTTTTCCCGGTATTTTTCTTTTTGGCGTTAACGCTCCACACATATGGTCAAGAACTCAAAACGTACGAAGGACCTCTTCGAGTGGGGCCTTATTCGGGAAAAGCGGTTTACCAATACACTATTTCCGACCTTGATACCATTTTTGATGGTGATTTTGAGTTAGAGCGATCCAATCTTGAGACTCTTGTGCAAAATACGGACAATACGTTTCGTTTTTCGGGAGCTTTTGATAAGGCCATCGCCCATGGACCATGGCAATTTGAATTTGGTGCCTACCAAACCAATAGCCAAAGCCAAGTGGTGGGCTACCAATACAGGGTTTTGGTAAGCGGTGTACAAGAAATAGGGAAGGGCAGCCTTGTTAAGGGCAAACCGGATGGCACATGGACATACACCATTAATCAAATCAAGGATTCTGAAATTGAAAAAATACTTTTTAAGAGCAGCATTTCTTTTGATGAAGGAGTGCCGCAACAAAGTTTTCAAATAGAAAACGATAGCAGTGTGCTGGTCGGAAGGCTGTTGAGAGACGGTCTGGCCCATGACGAATGGTCGTTCTATGCCACAGAAAACGTTGAGGACACCGAAAATTGGTTTTTTGAGGATGGGTTGCTCCGCCGTATCCAAATAGTTTTAGGCGGCACATCCAAAGCGGTTTCATTATTCGATACCCATGCATCCAACTATAAAACCATTCAGCTAAACGCCCAATACATTGCTTTGTTGGGTGCGGTTTTGGACAACGATAAAGAAAAAAGCCATATATCCCGATTGCTGGAACAGAACAATGGCTATTATAAAAAAATAAGTGAGGTCTTCGATCATTTGGGTTCACCGGATTTTGAAACCAATATGAAAGTAAAGGTGCCATACTACCCGTTGGACTCCCTTCAAAATAACATGTTGGAGCAAATTGCATCGGATTACAAAATAGCGTCGGATTTAAGTAATGCCATTTTAGATAACAGCCACTTGAACATTGTAAAGCGTACCGACCCGGAAGCGTTTTTCTATTACAATGTTGCCGAAAAAATACACAACGACTTTTTGGAGCCTTTGGGAACTTTGGCAGGGTACAAAGAGCATGAAATTGTACAGCACCTAAAAATTCCGGACATGATGCAGGGATTGTGGCCCAAAGGAAAACCAAATACGGAAATTGTTGTTGCCGATGAAAAAGGCGGGCAACGAACCTTTAGCCTACCAAGCTCCGAGGAATTTGGTTATGAAAGTGATGATTTACTGTCCGCAGCCGCCATGGCCACCTATGCCAAGATGAGCTTGGAATACATAAAAGGATCGCTGGCCTCAAGGCTGACCAATGATGAACAGTTGCAAATTTTGAACGGGCTGGAGGAAGAGCTCATCGCATTGAACAACAGCTTGGAAAAACAAGTTGATTCACTTCCCGAAAAGTTTCCGCAAAATTTCCGAAAAGCAGTGGAACAACTCCAAAATGTAGCAGATAGTGCATTGACCGAATATGCCTCCATTAAAAACCCGAACAAAAAATTGGAATATGGAAAAGAGGCGAAAAATTGTCTTTCGCAACTCAACGCACTCGCCATTACGATTAAGGAGCTTCCACAGCGTAGCGAAGAAATCCAAAAGAAATATACCGATGCCGTTTGGAACCCTTTTATGGCAAATGTTATGGAAGAAGAGGTAAAAAAGCGAATCGTAAATGCATACGAGAACATTTTGGTTCCTTATTTCCTTACAACGATAACCCAAGAACTGCAATGTGACAATGCGGACAGCCTTAACAATGAAATTATCTATACCAATCAAAGCATATTGGATTTACGGGATAAGGACACCAGAAAATTGGAACGTAAGCTACGAAAGGAAAAACGCCCCAAAGAGATACTGAAACTCTTAAAGGAGCAATCAACTTCTAAAAATCAATAGGCATGGTGAGTTTCAGAAGTAGCTTTTTGGCGGTTGTTTTGATGATTTTCGGATTTGTTGGTACTGTTTACGCACAAGAGTCGGAACCAGAGGTTTTGCCCGAAACATCGCAGTACAAGGATCCCAAAACCAAGGTTTGGATCAATACGTATGGGAACATTAGAATAGGAAAACGGTTCTTTTGGGATGCCCAGACCCATTTTAGGTTTCAAGAAACCAAAAACACCCCTTTTATAGGACAGATAGGTCAAATTTATAACCGACATGCCATTGGGTATATTTTTAACAAAAAGACCAATTTTCGATTGGGTGGGGTAGTGCGCATTAACTTTAACACAGATGAAGAATCGGAAGATAGAAATGTAGTTCCCGAATGGCGTATTTGGCACCAATACCAATTTGCCATGCCCTTTTATTCGGCCATGCTGTATCACCGCATCCGAATAGAACATCGTTGGACCCAAGGCTTTGCAGAGGATAGCGACTACATATTCAGGAATCGTTGGCGCTATATGTTCCGGGCAAAAATCCCATTGAACAACACCAAACTGAGCCCCAAGACTTTTTACGTTGCACCGGAGGCGGAATTAATTATGCAAAGTGGCAAGGAAGTGGTGGCCAGTCCCATGGAGGACCTTCGTTTAACTACCACTGTGGGCTACATTGTAACACCTCGTTTAACCTTTGCAGCGGGTGTTTTGTATTCCCAAGGCCAAGAGCGGTACAATGGCGGATATTATCAACAAGGGTGGACGTTGCGCTTTCACATGTACTACTCACCGGACTTTAGGAGGGTAAAAAATAAGTTGCCAGACATCCATTTGACCGATTAAATCGTATTAAATAGTGAACCAAGCATTTAACGCATGAAAATAAAGAAATACCTTCCCTTTGTTCTTTTGGCCCTTGTTACGGCGGGAATGCTGTTCTTCGTAAGCAAATCCATCAAGTTGCAAAAAGAATTTGCCCAAGCTGCGGAGGAAAATAAAATCATTTCGGAAAAGCTTAACGCGTATGAACAATTAACGGAGATAGACTCCTTGTTGCTTCAAGGTGATTATAACACGGCCATTGATTCCTATAATGCCGCCATTAATTTCAAAGAGGAAAACAATAGGGTAATTCCGTTGCGGATTGCATTGGCAGAAAAGCTGAGAAATACCAATACCGGTGTATATGCTATTCAAAACAGTACAGTAGACGAGCAAGATACGGTCCCCGCTTCCGGTTGGAACGAGGAATTGGCCGTTAGAAAATATGATTCCCTTAGTTTTTCCTTGGAAAAGACCAAGGTGCAATTGGCCCGTTTAAAAAAGCAGCTCCAACAAAAATCGTTTGGGGAGTACCTTACATTTAAGAGTAAAAAAGGAAGTCAAATGCACTACATCGGTCAAGTTAAAGATGGTAAAGCCCATGGCTTCGGCGTTGCTTTGTTGGATACAGGGAGCAGGTACGAAGGCGAATGGCAAAACAATCAGCGACATGGCGAAGGTACTTTTTATTGGCCCGATGGCGAATATTACGTGGGCAACTATAAAAACGATAAACGCAGTGGTTTTGGTAGCTACTATTGGCCCAATGGCGAAAAATACACAGGCGAGTGGGAGGATGACAAGCGTAGCGGAACCGGTAAGTTTTACGATGCAGAGGGCGATGTGGTCGCTGGTGGCGAGTGGAACGATGATAAGCTGGTAAATGTCAACAAAAAGTAATAATGCACTTTTTGGAATTACATCAACATTAGGAAATGTACATAATTGAATTAATTATACTACATTAACTTTATAGCCAGGGGAGTTAGTTTTTTATGGTGATTGAGCTAACAGATATTGAAAAATTGCCAAAACCATCTATACTTTTAACACTAATGCTATACGTTTCTCCTAGATTAACTACAATGGGATCCAAGGTAGTTTCGGCCATACCAGTTTGGTTCACTACGTCTATACCCTTGCTATCTTTTACAAGTATATTGTATGTTAGGGCGTCACCATCTTGATCACTACCTGACCAAGAAACTATTAGTTCGGAAGTTTCACTTTTAAACTCGGTACTTATTTCTGCCGCATAGGGCGCATAATTGGCAACAGATTCACCTGGAGTGGTAAAGGACATTGTATCGCTTTTTGTTTGACCTGCACTATTTTCCGCGGTCACGGTCCATGTATAGGATTTACCTTTGTCCAAAGTAGCTTCTACATCTGTTCTGGAAGCACTAATGCTATTCTGGATAACGTTTCCATCAAAAACCTCTAAAACATAACCGGTTGCATTTGAGACACTGCCCCATGTAAAAAGAATAATGGCTTTGGTTTCATCTTGGGGGACTTCGATAAAATCAGAACAAGTTTCTCCATTTGTTGGAAGAATCCCGTTGGGTTTACCTGGGGGCATCACTTCTACCTCTTCAGTTGATGAAGATGATGAGCATGCGCCTACAAGCATCAATAAAATGATTAAAGCTAGAGCTTGACTTATTAAGGACTTTATCATTGTTTAATTATTTTAAATCTTTTGATTTCATCTTCAGCAACCAAGTGAACGACATAAAATCCAGCAGACTGGTTTTCCAAATGAATGGTTTTGTTGTTCAAGGAATTCATTTTTTTACTTAATACAAGTTGGCCAATGGAGTTGTATACGTTTATTTGGTTGATTGTGGTTTCTCCTGAGATGGACAATATGCCCGAGGTAATGGTAGGGTAGACCTGCATTTCGGTTTCCAAGGCAAGATTATCTTCTATGGTTCCCTGACATTCACTCTTGCCTGATATATGAACCGTATTGGAATCTTGTAAATTTCGTATCAAAATTTCATTTTCATCGACTGAATCAAATACATAGGTTTTTTGAAGCCCATTGACATTTACCACATACTCCTTGCTTCCAGAAACAATGTACTTAGCCGTTTTGGAGTTTTTATCCACGTTGTTTCTCTTACCCGATATATTGTTGAGCTCATTTATGATGAGGCCAAATAACTGTTCATAACGTATTTCAGGTATCGAAACTATGACTTTGTATGAGCCGGGAGCAAGATTATCCAATATAAAATTGACTTCCAGACTTACATTTTCGAAGCTTTCACTAATTCCTTCACCTTCCAAACTGATATCAAAAGCATAACCGGATAGGGTGGCGCCCACTTCTATTCTGGCATTATCCACATTAGGGCATGACGGTGATTTACCAACAACGCTTAACGCGTCAATAGCTATAAAATCACAACCATCTTCATTAACCGCTATGTCTGGGTAAGTATTGGGGCAAAGATCATCCGCATTGGCAACGCCGTCATTGTCATCATCAGGAAAAGGAACCACTACTTCGGATACAGGTCTAGACCAAACACTAAATCTATAAGTGCCAGCGAACAATTGTCCATTATTAAGGAAAATACTGGTAGTGCCAAGGTTTCCCATACCGTCGGTGAACGAATACCATACATCTTGATCTATAGTTGTGGCCTTGAAACCTTTTCGTGTCGCCAAATACAGAACATCTCCCTCAACCGTAATGTTCTCTACTATGCTATAGTCCGTATTTTGATAGGTGGTCCAAGTTTGGCCCATATCAGATGATTTATGGAGACCTTGACTGTCCGAAACAAAAAGGATACCATCGGCAATTTCGATATCTTCAATAAAAATAGAATTCTCCAATGTGGTAATTGGACTCCAGCTTTGTCCCAAATCGGTTGACAAATAAACCTCATTATTCCCAGAATTTAGCAGCATGGTAGACCCTTCTAGAGCAATGCTTACATAAGTTTCATCTGGTTCAAGGCCTTCGGGAACGATAATATTCCAGGTTTCGCCCAAATCGTAGGACAAATAGATGCCATCTCCCTGTACGCCAGAGGCTAAAACACCATTAGAGTAATCCAATGCCGAGGTAGCGATATTGACACCTGGATTTATCTTTTTTTCCCAATTATCACCATTGTCATTGGATAAGAACACACCTCCACCGGTGGCAATAATAAGAGTATTGTCTACTTTTATTGTTTCATAGATTGATGATGCATTTTGCCCTTCAATCCCTGAATTAATAGCGGTCCAGGAGACACCATTGTCAGCAGAACGGAACAGCCCATTACCTCCAGTACCTGTAAAAAGGTAGTAATCATTTGAAGCAAAAGTTGTAATGTTTTGTGTTTTTATGCCTGTATTGTTCCATGTCCAAGACATACCATTATCCAATGATTCATAGTTACCAGAAGTAGAGCTGACCATTATTTTCCCATTTGATATTAATAAAGACTTCAAAATGCTATAATTGTCAGGGGACAAAACCGAGACCTCACTCCAAGTGGCTCCATTATCGTTTGAATAAAAATATGAACGTGACCCACCAACAGCATATACAGTATTTTGTATGGAAATTAGGTCTGAAATACTTGCGTTCCCGGTGTTCATTGCTACCCATGTACTCAAATTATCATTAGAAACATATACTTCACCAATACCTCCAACATACAATATTCCGTTTTGAGTTGTTAAAGACCATGCGCCATGGGTAAGTCCTGGTATGTCCACTTGTGTCCAGATATCGCTATTACCATCATTTTCGAAAACCCCGTCTAGTGTGCCTACATATACTTTGGAATTAAATACTACAAAATCGCTGACTTGATAACCTGTAACTCCAGTACTCCAAACTGTCCAATTTTCTCCTGAATCAAGAGATCGATATATTACACCTGTATCCGTACCACCATAAATTGTGGTACCATTGGCAAATACCTTGTAAAATGTAAGGTCCTCAATATCTTTATTTGCGGGAACCCAAGAATTTCCTTCATCTGTTGATTTATAAATACCGTTTCCGACCAAAGCAACATAAATAGTATTGCCATCAGTAGTTAAACTAGTTGCCCCGCCATCTTCCGGTAGACCAGAAATACTTTGGGTCCATGATTCCCCATTATTTGTAGAAGAATGAATTGTATACGAAGAAATCACCAGTAACGTATTGTTCACTTTGATAATATCACCAGTAGCCCCACCCTCAGGCCCCGGTGTAGGTGTCCATTGAGAATGAGAAAGTGCAGTAAAAAAAAATAAACAGAAACAAAGAAATGGTTTGAGGTTGGTCATTTATGTAAGATTATTACTTCAGATTTGTTAAAGAAAATAAAATTTTATTGAAACCTTATCACAAAATGATAAAAAGCTAATAAAAATCGTCAACTTGACAGCCCTTGTTTAGGATGGGGAGAGGGAAGTTACAAATACAAAAAAGGATACCATTTAAAAAGCTTTCTGGTAAACCTTAGGAGAATTAATATTAAGCTTATTTACTCCTTAAAAATTGAGGAAAACCTCTAAAAAACAACGACAAAAACCATTGAATTTTTAAGGTGTTTCACCAAGTGCGTCTTCCAATAAATCAATATCTTTAAGATTGATCGGGTGATTGATTTCGTATCCGTTCCCCCTCGATATTTTAGGTTCAAAAGGTTTCCCATATACATTGTAGAACATCTTTAAAACAAAAACATGTGGTACACGGATCTTAGGCCGGACGAAGAGCTCAGTACCAACCGCTACTTTCTGGTAATGCTCGACAAATACAACGACTACGCCAGGTTGTTGGACAACAAGGGCAAGGAACGCACCATAAAAGGATTGCTAAAACTAAAAGAAGGCCTCATCAACAACATTCCGCCGAAGGGAGTGGACAAAAACCTATTGTTGGCCTCTTGGAACATTAAAAACTTTGGAAGATTAAAGGACCGGACGGCCGAATCACTTTTTTACATAGCGGAGATCATCAATGCGTTCGACATTGTGGCACTGCAAGAAATCAACGGTGACTTAGACCATTTTGACAAGGTAATGAAACTCTTGGGAAGCGATTGGAAATATACCATTAGCGATGTGACCGAAGGTGACGCGGGCAACGAGGAGCGCTTTGGATTTATTTACGATTCGCGGCGGGTGACCCACTCGGGCTTGTCCGGCGAACTGGTAATCCCGGATGAGTTTATCTCGGCAAACCCCATTATAAAACAACTGAAACGCACCCCTACGTTCACTGGTTTTGAAAGTGGATGGAAAAAGTTCTCCATCGTGAGTTTGCATTTGCACCCCGGGGATGGTGCCAACGCCCCCGGCGAACCCACGGACAAAGAAATCCGAAAGGAAGAGGTACGGCTCCTGATGCAGCTTTTGGAGCTGAAACTGAACCGTTCTTCCTTAGAGGAACGAAACCTTATTGTGTTGGGCGACACGAATCTATATGAAGCGGACGAGGATATTGTCCAATTAATGAACGACAAAGGTTTTTTTGAAAGTGATGGCCTCAAGGGCAAATACACCAACACGAGCCTCAACCAGATTTATGACCGCATTTTTTTGCATGTTGACCAATATTTTAAAATTGGCAAGGATGAAGATGGGAAGGAGCGGGGAGGCGTCTTTAAATTGTTCGATTATGTGTACAAAAACACCCCGGACACAATTTCAACATACCACGAGTTGATGTTGAGCCATAAAGATGACCCGTCCACATTGACTTCCGATGAAGCATTCCGGACGTATTTCAACAGGTATTGGAAACGGAACCAGATAAGCGATCACCTGCCCGTATGGTTGGAAATTGAGACCGACAGCACACAGAGCTTCTTAACCAACAAATTGGCACTTTTGGAGTAAAGAATAGGTACAAATACCCGTTTTTAGTGAAACCAATGGGCAACTCCTTCGTTTAACCGTTTTATACCCTGTATATTTGCAACGTTTTGATTTTAAAACTATAAACAAAAATTATGAGTACAGTAAAAGAGAATGACACTGTAAAGGTGCACTACACAGGTAAATTGACCAATGGACAGGTTTTTGACAGTTCGTTGGAGCGCGAACCTATGGAGGTAGCCTTGGGTCAGGGTCAACTTATACCGGGATTTGAAAAAGGACTTATTGATATGGCCGTTAATGAAAAGAAAACCATTACCATTGATAAGGAAGATGCGTATGGAGAGGTCAACGAAGCACTTTTTCAAAAAATCTCAAAATCACAATTGCCCGAAGACCTTAAGCCAGAAGTTGGGATGGGATTGGTAGGTTCCAATGCACAAGGGCAAGAACAACAATTTCGCGTTGCAAAAGTAGAAGAGGAAGATATTATTATAGATGCCAACCACCCGTTGGCGGGCCAAGATTTGGTGTTCGACCTTGAAGTGGTCGAGATACTTTAGTGTAACAACTACATAGAGAACAAAGGTGCCCTGTCAAAACGATGGGGCTTTTTTTTTGGATCTACGTCCTGTTCACGGGAAAACACTTTGCTTGCTGTCCCAAATGGATGGCTATGACCGTTTTTTTAAGCTCCATAAGCACATGGCAAACATTTTGGCGCTCCAGTTCTGAAAACGCATCCGCGGGGAGGTAATGGAACATAAAAATGGCCTTGTCCAACCATTGGGTAAAGGAAAGTAAATCGCCTTCGTGGCAATCTTCGAAGTAGGAGAGTAGGGGATGTAGGTCTTTTGTTTTTAAGCTCATTTTGGGACAATTCTATTTGTTTATTGAGTATAAATATGGGTAGTAACTATATAAATATAGTTTTTATTTATAAAATCAAAAATAAATTCATTGTTTTATATTGTATTAATATTGTTTAAAACGATATTAATATTGTTAAAATAAATGCTCCTTGAAATTTGACATTGACTTAAACCTTGATTATTCCTAGCTTTAGACAATGTCTGAGCGAATAAACAGAATAAAGGAAGTGCTCGTTATCAAGGGAGTGAGCCAAAAGGAATTGGCGGTTAAACTAGACCGAAATCCAAATACAATTACTTCAATTTGCAACAATAAATCCCAGCCGCATTTAAAAGACCTAAAGAAGATTGCCGAAATTCTTGATGTCGATATTCGGGAGCTATTGGTGCCGACTAAAATTTGATTTAAATATTTTGGTCAGAAAATGGCAGTTTAGAAAGTTATACATTAACAAAGACAGCTTAGATGTCAAAAAAGGCAAATATTCGTTGAGGAAAATTGATAGGCGGATATTGAAATATGTGCCAAAGTTATTTGAAATCCTTGGATGAGCAGCTATATTGGGAGTGTTCAGATATATTTCCTTAGACAAAGAATTGATTTCAGCTTTGGTTATCTATGGAATCGGCTTAATACTATTTTCTCTTTACATTCAAGTTTATATTTTCTATGAGGTATTGGGGAAAAGTATTCCAGTAAAAAGGAATTTATTTTTTAATAGGTGCTGTTTCAGGTTTATCTATGTTTTGGCTTTTGGAATCAATAATGCCTCATTTTAGTTAGTATTAATGAAGTTGAAATTGGCCAGAAGAAAATGCGGGCCAGCGTTGGGGTGAACCTGCCTGTCGGCAGACAGGTTTGTGGCTTGCACGTCAGCGCCATTGCCCTGGGCTTTGAGTTGGGGCGTTCAAAAAGCCCTAATAGCGAAGCTATAAGACACAAAGGGCGCGTGGAAGCCTATTTTCTTCTTGATTTTTTGTTTCTTTTTTAGTTCTGCTGAGCACGACCAAAGTATCAAGAAAAAAGAAAGGAACACAAGTAATGTAATCTAGATTACCTAATTTACGGTGTAAATTTGGAACGCGTTATCTGTTTCAATAGGGGAATTAATAAAGTTATTTATAATATATAAAGAATAAAGATGAGTTCGAACTCACAGGATATAAGGTGGCATCAGCGATTGAGTAATTATAGCAAGGCATTATTACAGCTTAATGAAGCTGTTAAAATAGCTAATCAGAGAGCGTTAACCAATCTTGAGCAACAGGGTTTAATCCAGTCCTTTGAATTTACGCATGAGTTAGCATGGAATGTAATGAAGGACTATTTTTATTATCAAGGGAATACAGAAATAAGAGGTAGTAGGGATGCTACACGTGAGGCTTTTAAATTTAATTTAATTAGTCATGGCGATGTTTGGATGGATATGATTGTAAGCCGAAATAAAACGAGTCATACTTATGATGAGGATACGGCTTCTGAAATAACTGAAAATATCATCAATGATTATGCTACATTATTCAACGAATTTCATAGTCAAATGGTAGAATTGAGGGATGGAGAGCAAAATGAAATATTTAAAGAAGAATGAGATACGGTTTAAGTAGTAATACAATACAAAAAATCACCAAGATTTTTAAGAGCAACCCAAATATTCATGAAGCAGTAATTTTTGGGTCCAGGGCAATGGGAAATTATAGAGAGGGCTCGGACATTGATATTACCTTAAAAGGAAATTTAACTTTCGATAATTTATTAAGAATAGAAAGCCAACTTGATGGAGAAATGCTCCCATATAAAATGGATTTGTCAATTTTTGAAAATATCAA
Source organism: Allomuricauda sp. (assembly GCF_013911645.1). GTDB lineage: Bacteria > Bacteroidota > Bacteroidia > Flavobacteriales > Flavobacteriaceae > Flagellimonas. The sequence continues at coordinate 453,698 of NZ_JACESV010000001.1, read as the reverse complement.
AAATCAGGAGTTAATATCTCATATTAATCGAGTTGGAAAAATCTTCTATCAAAAATCTAAAGTTTCAACCAATTAAAAATATTTAAGGTACTCAAAGGAAGGTTGAATCAGATAGAATATAACATGAAGACATTTGTACTATAATCTACATTATGTAAAATAGAATATATAAGGAAGCATAACAATACTCCCCTAAGTCCCTTATTTGGCCAAAACCATTAATGGCACCTTTGCTTTTCTAATTACCGATTTTATAGGGCTCGGTTTAAACATAAAATTTTTGCCGCTTTTGGACACGCACAAAAGTTGTGTATTGGTGCGTGACACATAATTTACGAGACCATCATAGGCATTGGCACCTTTTCTAAACTTGTACGAAACTGTTTTGTGCCAAGGATAATTCCGGTTTTGCGATGTTTCCTCGTTCGAAATATCAAAATGTCGCACAGGTTTTTTACTGTCCCGTTTTAGGTCTTGTATCACTTCCAGATTGGTTTCTGCAAGCTCTGCCCCAAAAAATCCTAAATTAATGTCCTCAAACGAATGGAATTTATCGTCCTCGCCCAAAATCAGCACATTGGTGTTGTTCGTCTGGTTAATTACAAAATCCGTAATACTTTCAGAAAATATTCCCAATCTTGGCCTGCGCTTGCCCAAAACTAAAATATCCGGGTTTTGGAGCGCCAAATAATCCCTCACCCTGTTTTTTACGTTGCCATACTCCAATTTATAGCCAATGGAAAGGTTTTCCTTTTCATTTATCTTGGAAATAAGTTCATTGATCTCCGCTCGTGTAGATCGATCGTCCTGGTTCAATGTTCGTATGGCGGAGAGTTGGCTATCCCCTTTAATAATGTTTGTGGTAGGTTTTACGTGGAAAACCTCAATGGAGCCCTCTACCCTTTTGGCCAATTCCACGGCACTGTTCAATACAAACGAAGAATTCTTGGACATGTCCAGCAAAACGGAGATGCGATATTTTTTTTGATTCCCTTCCATAGATGTAGTTTTGATGATTCACCCTAAGATAGCACCAAAACCCTTAATTTTCAATGGTTTAACGTTTGATTAAGATAAAAAATGTGATATTGCTAAAATGACCTTATAAAATTTGGTAAAACCTTGATCCATCAAAACAAGTGCTTTATTTTTTTTACCCATTTCAAAGGAATATTGTAAGGTGCATATCGCAGTGGCACATCTAACCACGTACCACGCTTTATTATGGATTTATGATGGGAAAAAAGGTCGAAAGTGTACTTGCCATGGTACCCCCCTATCCCCGATTGACCTACCCCGCCAAAGGGCAAATCCTTGTTGCTGATGTGTACTACCACATCGTTAATGGTACCTCCGCCAAAGGAGTATTGGCCCATCAAGCGTTTTTGAAACTTTTTATTGCTGGAGAATACATAAAACGCCAGAGGGTTCGGGTATTTGGAGATATACTCGTGCAATTCATTTTCTTCTTCATAGGAAATTATGGGAAGAATGGGGCCAAAAATCTCACCGTTCATAATTGGGCTGTCCAACTGGGGCTCATCCACCAAAGTGGGCGAAATGTATTGCTCATCATCTATAAAATTGCCTCCAAAAAGGACCTTTTGTCCTGCAAGCATAGCTTTAAGTTCTTGGTAGTGCTTGGTTGTGGCAATCCGGGCAAAATTCCCCGAGGTTTCCATTTCTTTCCCATAAAACTGGGTGATCTTTTGTTTAAGATGATCAACCAAGGAATCCTTAACGCTTTTGTGCACCAAAATATAGTCCGGGGCAATACAGGTTTGCCCTGCGTTTATAAATTTGCCCCAGGCTATGCGTTTTGCGGCCAGTTTTATGGAAGCCGTTTTGTCCACAATACAGGGATTTTTGCCGCTCAGCTCCAAGGTAACCGGTGTTAGGTGTTCCGCAGCACTTTGGTAGACAATTTTGCCCACTCGGGTGCTTCCCGTAAAAAAGATATACTCCCATTTTTCCTTTAAAAGCTCGGTAGACACCTCTACCCCGCCTTCCACAACCGTCACATATTCCGGCGGAAATACTTTTTGGATTATTTGCGCAATTATTTTGGAAGTATGCGGACTAAATTCCGATGGTTTCAAGATAGCGGTATTGCCAGCGGCCAAGGCTCCCACCAAGGGTGCAATGGCGAGCATAAACGGGTAGTTCCAAGGCGAAATAATAAGTACTTTCCCGTAGGGTTCGGGCTGGATCCAGTCCTTTGATGGAAAGTTGGACAATGAAGCTCCTACGCTTTGGGGTTCGCTCCATGAGCGTACATTCTTGATGGCGTGCTTGAGTTCGGCCAAAACCAATTGGGTTTCGGTGGCGAGGCTTTCGAATTTCGGTTTTTTAAAATCGGCATAAAGCGCATTGCAAATAGCATCTTCTTGATCAAGAATTTCTTGCCGTAATTTTTTGAGGTGGTATTTTCTATATGAGACTTCCTTTGTTTTCTGAGTGGCAAAAAACTCATTCTGGGCCGCTACCAAATGCTTCACGATAAATAGATTGTTTCCTTAAATATAAACAATCTAACTAGGAATTTCATTAAAATAAAAAGCACCGGTATAGGCCGGTGCTTTTAAAATATATTTTAAAGACCTTTAAAGCGTCATCTCTTCTATGGCTCCGTTCGGGTAGATGATCGTGACCATATTATCACATTCCCCATTACCAAAATCCACGGTAACGGCCAATCCATTTTTGGAAACAACCATAGTTCCGGTGGTCATGTACTGACAAGAAGCATTTCCTTGCAGGTCTTCCAAAGTTTCCACGGCATAAGTATTTCCATCCGCTTCAACGGTCCAACTGCCCGAAAGGGTAAAAATGGCACTTTCCAAGCTATCACCAAAGGTGATGCCGAATGTTTTTGTCCCATTTTCAGAAATTACAGAACCATCTTCCATTTCAACGGACATGTTGCTTACTACCGAAAAAGTAATAGAAGTTTGATCGCTGCTCGCTGACATTTCAAAAGTTCTAGTACCGTTTATTTTAATGTTGCCCACGTAGAAATCCTGATAAGTAGCTGTGAAGGTGGCGGTCTCCCCCCCTACCTCGTAAGTAACGATCACGGTTCCGTTTACGTTGTCCGTTCCGTTGAGCACGCAATTGTTAAAGGTTGCCACAAATCCAGTTTCAGTATATTCGGCCGTATAGCACTCCCCCTCCTTTGCTGTGGACGTTTTGGCGGTATTTCCAGCAAAAAGCCCTGCCAATGTAGTATCGGCCGCTCCAGCAATATCGTCGGTGGTTAAAATGGTCTTTAATTCCGCTTGGGTAATTGCTTCTCCCTCGCCAGGCTTGGCATCATCACTACAGGATTGAAAACCGATCAGTGCAAAGCTGGCAAAAGCAATCGATAAAAATCTTAGGGTAAGTTTCTTCATTTGATTGTGTATTTACCAAAAAAACGTTGCCATTTACCATTTAGTGTAGATAGCATCGTTAAATCGATGAAATACAGCGGGTATTAAAATATATTCTTGAAATTATGTTATTTTCAACAAGAAGTAAGCAAACTCTAGGCAAGCCTCGGAGGTCAAATCTCGATTATCCCGTAAATTAAGGTTCTATGAAAAAAATCAATTCACTTTCACTATTGCTTTTAGCCCTGTTCCCCATCTTATCTTGCAGTGATGATGATGGTAACGGCGATAATGGATTTTCCAGCGCAGCCCTTGTGGGCACTTGGGATTTGGTAGAAGTCAATTTAAGTGCTGCTGTGGACTTGGATGGTGATGGACAACTCTCCTCCAATCTCTTGGATGAGGAAACTTGTATTTCGGGAACCCTGATTCTTAAAGACGACACCACCTATCAATACGAACAATCCAACTTTAACATAACGGCCATTACCAATAATCAATACTATGTGGATTGTTTTGGTACCAATTCGTCAACCGGGGCCTGGGCCAGCGATGGCAACGAAATAGCTTTTCAAGGCAGCGTTACTTTGGATGTCCTACAATTGGATGGCAATAGAATTATAAAAAATGAAGATGAGGAACTACCGGGAGTAGAGAGCTATGTTTATGAGAAACGGTAGTGATTTTTTTGCAGCGCGAATAATTAAACACCCGATACTTGACTTGAAGCCATGGCCAAACAATCTATTTTGAGGGATAAAATAAAAGAGCATTTGTTGCTTCAAATTCAAAACGGAGCGTTAAAAGTGGGCAAAACCATTAACTTGGCCGCCCTTTCCAGAGATACCGGGGTCAGCGTTACCCCTATTCGCGAAGCCTTGAGTCAGTTAGAGCAGGCCCAGGTATTGCAAGCCATACCCAATCGCGGTTTTGTAGTGGCAAAACTTTCCAAAACCGAAGTTAAGAACCTTATCGAAATCGTAGCCCAGCTAGAAGTTATGGCTTTGGAGAATTCCGTGTTTAATTTTGACGAAATGGATCTTTTGAACACGCTCCAAACCAAAATGGAGAATACCGAGAGTACTGCCGAAGGACTTGCAATTCGATACAATTTCCACAATCAATTGGTACGGCATTGTACCAATAAAATTTTGTTACAAATTTTAAAAGACCTCAAGTTAAGGCTTCATTTTTATGAGCATGATTTTATCCAAGACTTTTTGTTCTTCAAAAAACTAAGTACGCAAACCCGCTCCGTGGTCGAGGCCATCCAAGAAGATAATGTTCCTACGGCTGCCTTGATTTTACGAATGCATTGGATGTCCATTTTGGAACATATTGGAGGACAAATCCACATTAATAACGGTTAACTTTTTTATTGTTGGAGTTACTTATCTTTTAGATTTCTCACGTTCCCGTTGGTCGGTTCGAAATGACATTTTTTCCTCGTTTAATATTGATAACTCCCTCATAATCCCGCAGTGGATGGATTCCTGCTTTCGCAGGAACGACAAACAATCGGTTTTTTTGACAATCTTCGTCATTTCGAGCGAGCAAAGCGACCGAGAAATCTCTTTTTAGGGTTAGATTTCTCACGCTCCCGCCGGTCGGTTCGAAATGACATTTTTTCTTCGTTTAATATTGATGACTCCCTCATAATCCGGCAGTGGATGGATTCCTGCTTTCGCAGGAATGACAGACTATCGGTTTTTTGATAATCTTCGTCATTTCGAGCGAGCGAAGCGACCGAGAAATCTCTTTTTAGGGTTAGATTTCTCACGCTCCCGCCGGTCGGTTCGAAATGACAAAGTACTGTTATTGGGCTACAGCATACTACCTGAGTTCCCCCAATTTCTACTCCACAATCCCTTCAATACACTCCCAAAGGACTTTTAAATTGAAGAGTGCATCTTTTTCCGCCTCGTTTATAGGTCCATGGGAATGGTAAAGGGCAACATCGTGTACCAGTTTTAGGGATTTTACCAAATCTGGGCCATCCAAATGATCGGCAAACTCCAAGAGTTCAACTTGTTCTGGGGTAAGCATTCGGGAAATTTTGGGTGCGCTTTGCGCTTTGTCTTCGGTAAAGTCCTTCTTGCAATGGGGACATTGGTTTTGACCTTTTGAGTGTAGCATAACAAAAGAATTTATGGTTAAAAATGAGGACAGGTCACTGCTACACTCATCAAAGCGGTGCCTTGAAGGTCTGGGGACTTTCACCCGTTTGCCTGTCCTATAATTGTTTAAATGAGGTTGGAGAGGACACCTTAATTTCGATAAGTGTAGCAAGGCAAATATACATTTTATCTACAAACGCATTGCAGTTTGGCAATAAGCGGTTGATAACTTCGTGGAAACATTGGGTTTAACCTATTGATTTTGAAGGAAATTTCGGTGAACTTCGTTAGCTCTGCTGAACTTGATTCAGTATCGGTCGATATAAATCATTAGAAACGATTTATATCTTTAACGTTACCTGCAAGCTAAAAAGCATAATAAACTCGATTTACATTCATAAATAAATAAAAACAATTTTTATTTTACATTTTAATAAATAATAAATCGTATTTTTGCGGAATAAATAAGCAAAAAGACAATGATTCTACAATTTTCAATTAAAAACTATAGAACTTTCAAAGAAAGGGCGGTTTTGAGTCTTATCGCATCCAATTACGATAAAGACACTAGAGAAAATGAAAATATTGCATTAAATGAAAAATTTGGATTAAGACTATTAAAGAATGCTGTCATTTATGGCGCTAATGCGAGTGGAAAAAGCAAACTACTTGATGCTTTTGCGTTTATGAGGCATTATGTTTTAAACAGCTCAAAAGAAGGTCAAAAAGGTGATGAAATTGACGTTCACCCCTTTAAACTCAGTAGTACCTCAGAAAAAGAGCCATCTGAATTTGAAATAATTTTTATCTACAAGGATATCCTTTATCGATATGGGTTTGAAGCAACTAGAAATAAAGTAATTTCAGAATGGCTCTACTACAAACCAAAAACGAAAGAGATTGAACTGTTTTATAGAGAGAATAATAAATATGATACACACTCCAGAAATTTTAGTAAGGGTAAAACTGTTATCAAAGAAGGCTTAGTAAGAGACAATGCTCTTTTACTTTCTGTAGCAGCACAATTTAATGATAAGACTTCTATTAATGTTTTAGACTGGTTCAAAAGACTTAAAACGCTTTCAGGTCTTAATGAGTCAGGTTATCAAGGCTACACAATGGGTAAAACTGAAGATCCAATTCATAAAGCAAAAATTCTTGATTTACTTAAAGCTGCCGACCTAGGTATCAAAGACATTAAACTGCAGAAATTAGATATTGATAAGTTACCAAAAGATTTACCCAAAGAAGTGAGGGATAAAATTCTTCGTGAAGTGAACGAAGAAAAAGCTGAGTTTGTCTCTGATGTTCTAACCATTCATAAAAAATATGATGCCAATGGTAAGTCAATTGATAGTGTAAACTTTTCCCTTGATGATGACGAGTCTTCTGGAACGAGAAAATTCTTTGCATTGACAGGCCCCATTCTTGACGTGATTGAAAATGGATATACTCTGGTTATTGATGAATTAGATTCTAAGCTTCATCCGAATTTAGTTTGTAGGATTGTTTCTCTTTTTAATTCAAAAGAACTTAATCCAAAAAACGCACAACTTATTTTTAATACACACGACACGAACCTATTAAGCACAGGTCTCTTTAGACGAGACCAAATTTGGTTTACAGACAAAAACAAGTTCGGAGAAGCAAAGCTTTATTCTTTAGCCGATTTTAAATCTGACGAAGTAAAGAAAAATGAACCTTATGAAGAAAACTATATTAGAGGTAAATACGGAGCTGTTCCTTTTCTAGGATTTTTTGAAAACTTAAACACAATCCTTTCTCAATATGAAAATGAAAAATAAAAGAGAGGAACAAATTGCTGCTAAAAAAAGACACAAAGAGCAATTAAAGAAAAAAAGAATGTCTGAGCCTACCTTCGAAAGGTCATTGCCTAGCTTAAATCAAAAGCCTACAATACTAATAGTTTGTGAGGGTAAAAATACAGAGCCATCATATTTCAATCAGTTTAAACTAACATCTGCAACTGTTAAGCCAGTTGGTGAAGGATATAATACAGTTTCGTTAGTCAATCGAGCACATCAACTATCACAAGAGAATCAATACGATCAAGTTTGGTGTGTTTTTGACAAAGATGATTTTGATGAAAACGATTTCAATAATGCAATTCAAATGGCTAAAGCAAATAATTTTGGAATAGCATACTCTAATCAGGCATTTGAATATTGGCTTATTCTTCATTTCAATGACCATCAAGGTGGTGGTATGCATAGGAATGATTATGATGACAGAATTAATAAACTAATAAAACCGTATAAAGTAACATATGACGGAAAAAATAGTAAACTGATTGATGAGGACTTTTTCGAACTTTTAGATGGGTTTGACGAAAAAACAAATGAAAAAAGAGTCGATTTAGCAATAAAAAGAGCTGAAAGAAACTTTAATCAGCACAACCACTCCAACCCTGCTATGGAAGAGTCAACTACAACTGTTTTTGAGTTAGTAAAAGAATTGTTAAAACACATTTAAAAAAAAGCCAGCAGGTAACAAAGCCTATACGCAATACCCTGCGGGATACTGCGCATAGCCAAAACCGATAACGAAACCTCCCCTCCCACCACCACCATATTTTACACATATCACAAAATCATAATAAAGGCTCAGCTCATTTTTTCCTATATTGTTTTGCAATTAGAAACTAAGAGCCTGTTTAGGGATTTGAGATTGGAATTGGTATAGATCATTTTTGATGCAGTTTGAGGCATAATTTTTAAGCATAGCCGTGGTTACGGTTCAAAATTATAACGAGAAAATGCGCAAAAAGGGGCATACGAAAACAATTGGCAAATTCCTAAACAGGCTCTAAAAACATCGTAAACAAAAAATGGAAAAAAAATCCAATTCCCAAAGTAGAAGAAAGTTTGTAAAAAACACCGCGCTGGCATCCAGCGTGTTTATTGTACCGCGCCATGTTTTGGGCGGCCCTGGCTTTTTAGCGCCCAGCGACCGCTTGAACATTGCCGCGATAGGCGCTGGCGGTAAAGGCGCGAGCGACATTGCCAATGCCTCCGTTAACGGTCGCGAAAATGTGGTGGCCCTCTGTGATGTCGATTTTTCAGGATCGGCAAAACGGTCGGTGGAGCGTTTTCCCAAAGCTAAACTGTTCAACGATTATCGCGAAATGCTCGATACCGTAAAAGATATAGATGCGGTCACCATAAGCACACCCGACCATGTGCACGGTCCTGCCGCGGCCTACGCCATGCAGCGGGGCAAACACGTTTATGTGCAAAAACCCATGACCCACAACATCCGCGAAGCAAGAATGCTTACCCAAATGGCAAGGGACAAACAAGTGGTAACCCAAATGGGGAACCAAGGTGGGTCCAACCCGCTATTGGGCTTGGTACAAAAGTGGGTAGATTCCGGAGCTTTGGGAAGAATCACCAAAGTGGAAATATGGACCAACCGCCCCGTATGGCCACAAGGCAACGAAATGCCCAAACCCGATCCTTCCGGCAAACCCGACGACCTATTTTGGGATCTATGGTTAGGCCCCGCCCCAATGCGCCCATACACACCAAACCTGCACCCTTTCAACTGGAGAGGCTGGTGGGATTATGGTACTGGAGCCCTGGGCGATGTAGGCTGCCACTTGATCGACATCCCCTACAGAACCCTAAAATTGGGGTACCCCACTGCAGCTGAATGTAGCGTAGGCACAGTATTCTCTCAAATGTGGAATCCCGATTATCACCCGGAAGGTTGTCCACCTTCTTCGTTCATTACCTTAAATTATGAGGCTACCAACAAAACTGCCGCTCCGTTGACCATGACATGGAGCGATGGAGGAATTAGACCATCCCATCCAGAGATTATTCCTGCCGACAGTGATATTGGAGGGCCAGGAAGTCAAAATGGGGTGCTTATCCATGGAGAACATGGCGTTATTTCCACAAACATTAACGATAGTTCGCCTTTAACCCCCAAATTATACATGAACAATGGTGTTACCGAGTTTGGCCCCGAGGTTGAGGAAATGCCCGAACCCGAGTATGGCCACCAACGCAAGTGGGTGGATGCCTGCAAGGCAGGTTTTGGCAGTCAGGAACATTTAGACCTTACCTCTTCTTTTGATTATGCCGGGCCTATGACCGAAACTGTGTTGATGGGTAATCTCGCTATCCGTAGTTATATGTTACGAAGAGAAAACTCCGAGGGGAACATGGAATTCTATGGTCGTAAAAAACTATTGTGGGACGGGGAGAATATGAACATCACCAATTTTGATGATGCCAACCAATTTGTTACCCGCACCTATCGTGAGGGTTGGGAAATGTAACAATCAAAAACCACAACGGTTAAGGATTTAAAATTTTAAGAAGTCTAAAAAGTTTGTTGTCTGTCAGTTCGAGCGCCCGCCTGCCGAAAGGGTAGGCAGTCGAGAACCTAAATGTTGATGATCATTGGATTTCGACTTTAGTTTATCCTGAGTAGTCGAAGGACACAACCTGACAAATTCAAAATTTGTTGCTTTTTAGACTTCTTTTGTTTTTGAAGAGTATTACCCTTTCGGTGTACTTCATCATTTTTAGTATTTAACAAGAGATTCGAGAACCAGGCATCAGACTCAAGTTCAAGTACAAGTTCAAGTACAAGTTCAAGCATCAAGTGCAAGGGCGGAAAAAATTTGTGGTATTCGTGAAATTAGTGTCAAAAAGAAAGAATCCTAATTATTGCCCACTGCCCACTGCCAACTCAAGTTCAAGTTCAAGTATCAAGAGCAAGGACGGAAAAATTTGTGGCATTCGTGGAATTAGTGTCAAAAAGAAAGAATCCGAATTATTGCCAACTGCCCACTGCCCACTGCAAACTCAAGTTCAAGTTCAAGTATCAAGAGCAAGGGCGCAAAAATTTGTGGCATTCGTGAAATTAGTGTCAAAAAGTAATAACCCTAGTCATTGCCCACTGCCCACTGCCAACTCAAGTTCATGTACAAGTACAAGTTCAAACATCAAGAGCAAGGACGGAAAAAATTTGTGGTATTCGTGAAATTAGTGTCAAAAAGAAAGAATCCGAATTATTGCCAACTGACCTCCGACACCCGACTTCCAATAATTTAATAACCAGTAACCCAATAACCCAATAACCGAATAACTCAACAACCAATAACCAATTAACCAAGGAAATACTTAAATTTAAGTGCTAATTCAAAACAATGAAAAACAAATTACTACCTCTACTCCTATTATTAGGGACAATCAGTGTAACGGCCCAAGACAAGATCATTGGGTTCAGTGAAAAAGCTTCGGACGAGCAACTACAGCTCGAAGCTGACTACGAAAAACAACTTTCCGCCAACAATTTGGACCAATGGATGAAACTATTGGCCGCCGAACCCCATTGGGTAGGCACCGAATACGGCGAAAAGAACGTAAAATGGATGGAAAAACAGTTTAAATCTTGGGGCTACAAAACCAAGATTGATACCTACCACGTGCTTTTCCCCTACCCCAAGGTGCGGGTGCTGGAGCTCACCGCCCCTACCCAATACACCGCCAAACTGGAAGCCGTGGCGGTCGAGGGCGACCCCTACACCGCCCAGGGCGATAAACTATTGCCCAGCTACAACGCCTTCTCCACCGATGGCGATGTGGAGGCCGAACTGGTTTTCGTAAACTACGGCGTACCCAGCGACTACGAAGAACTCGAAAAATTGGGCATCGATGTGAAGGGCAAGATCGTGATCGCGAAATACTACGGTTCTTGGCGAGGCATTAAACCCAAACTGGCTGCCGAAAAGGGTGCCATTGGTTGTATCATTTATTCCGACCCAAAGGATGATGGCTATTACCAAGGTGATGTGTACCCCGAAGGAGCCTATAAAAACAAAACGGGCGTGCAACGCGGTTCCGTAATGGATATGCCGCTCTATCCTGGTGATGTATTAACGCCCGGCTATGCCGCCACTAAGGATGCGAAGCGTTTAAAGCGCGAAGAAGCACCGACCATCACCAAGATTCCGGTATTGCCCATTTCGTACGAGGATGCGCAACCCTTGTTGGAAGCCCTGAAAGGCCCTGTGGCCCCAGCTTCTTGGAAAGGCGCTTTGCCCCTCACCTATCACATTGGGCCCGGACCGGCCAAAGTGCATTTAAAATTGGAGTTTGACTGGCAGTTGAAACCTGCCCATAACCTGATTGCTACTTTGGAGGGCGACGAGTTCCCCGATGAATGGGTAATCCGTGGCAACCACCACGATGCATGGGTACACGGTGCCAGCGACCCCATTAGCGGCATGGTCGCCTTAATGGAAGAGGCCCGTGTGATCGGAGAATTGGCCAAATCGGGCAAAAAACCCAAGCGTACCCTAGTGTATTGCGCTTGGGATGCCGAAGAACCCGGACTTATCGGTTCTACGGAATGGGTAGAGGACCATATTCCGGAACTAAAAGAAAAGGCCGTGGCCTACATCAACACCGATGGCAACAGCCGTGGGTATTTGGGTGTCGGAGGTTCCCACTCGCTACAGGCCATGGTGAGCCAAGTGGCCCATACGGTGACCGACCCACAAAAAGGGGTTTCCGTAGCGGAGCGTCGCAAGGCGGCGAATGTAATGCGTGGTGGCGACAATTCCTTTACACTGTCTGCCCTCGGTTCTGGTTCGGATTATACCCCATTTATACAGCATACGGGTATTGCCTCCTTGAACTTGGGCTATGGTGGCGAAGGTTCCGGTGGGGAATACCACACCATTTACGATACCTACACCCACTACACCCGTTTTAAAGATCCCGGGTTCGACTATGGTGTGGCCTTGGCTAACACCGCAGGACGTATTTCGCTCCGTTTGGCAAATGCCGAGGTATTGCCGTTTGAACTCACCCAATGGCACAGCACCATTGAAACCTATTTGGGCGAGGTGATGAAAACTTTGGAAGATATGCGTGCCGAAGTGGAAAAACACAACAAATTGGTGCAACAGGATGCCTACCAATTGACCATGGATCCCAAAAAACCCGTAGCACCCGCAAAATTGAAGGATGAAGTACCCTATTTGGACTTCTCTCCCATACAAAATGTGGTTGCCGACTTAAAGAAAAGTATAGCCACCTTTTCCAAGGCCGATGTACTTGCCCTGTCCGGTGCCAAAAAGGCGCAACTGAACCAAAAGTTGATGGGTATGGAGCAAGCATTGTTGCAGGATAAGGGGCTGCCCCGTAGGGATTGGTTCAAGCACCAGATCTATGCCCCCGGATTTTACACGGGCTATGGGGTAAAAACACTTCCAGGCGTGCGCGAGGCCATTGAACAGCAGGAATGGAAAGAAGCACAGGAACAAATCGGGGTGTTGGCCACCACCCTTAAACATTTTGATGCGCAAATACAGCAACTGAACAGCCTAGTGCAGTAACTGGATTTCTCTGACAAAACCAAACCGTCTCTTGCGAATTATCGTGGGGGGCGGTTTTTTTATGCCACAGAATGGCATTCTTGTTTTTCTCACGAGCATGGACTACCTTTCCCAGACCCAAATTGCAACACATTCATTATGAACGTACGGCTTACCCAAGAACAAAAGATCAAAGTGCTCAACTCCGCGGACATATATGCGATCATGCAGCAGGTATTGCTGCGCGAGAACAAGATACGCCGCAACCAAGAGCATTTTTGGGTGGTGGGCCTCAACCACAACAACAAGATTTTGTTCGTGGAGCTTATTGGCCTTGGCGCCAGCAATAGGGTAAATGCCGACCCGCCCGATGTGTTCCGTATGGCGATCTACAAACTGGCGGGCAAGCTGATCTTGGTGCACAACCACCCCAGCGGCTCGCACGAAGTTACCGATGCCGATATTACCTTTACCGACCACATGCTAAAAGCGGGCAAACTGATCAAAGTAGAGGTGCTGGACCATTTGGTGATCACGGAAACTAATTACACCAGTTTTGCCGACCAAGGCGTGATGGACGAAATGAAAAAAAACGGCCTGTTTGAGATCATGGGCCCCGAAAGGCAGGAACTGGAACAATTTAAAATTGATACCGAGAAAAAGCGGGCCGAAAAAGAAAAGGCGATCAGTATTGCCAAGTCCTTAAAAGCTAGCGGCATGTCCGATGCTGACATTAAAAAGCACACAGGCTTGAGTTTGAAGGTTATTGGGGGGATTTAGGATTTTTCTCTTACTTAAAAAATTTAGAAGCATTTGTTTCAAAAACGCGTTCAGCTACAATATCAGCTTCATTAGGATGTAAAATGTCAATTAGTTTATTTTTATAAACTTTATCCCAAATCTTGTAAGTTTCATTCTTCATATCTTTTGGCTCATTAGCAATAAGATAGAACCGATTCTCCTTGAGACTTTTACTATATCTATAACTAAGGGAGGTTATTAAGGCAATGTAATGAGAAACGTTTTTGTCAACAGTTTGATGAGAGTGTTCAAATGACAAAGATTTAGCCCCCACTAAAGATCCATTCATTCCAATACAATCTAATTCGTAAGGAAAAATTATATCAGAAATTAAACTACTATCAATTTTAATATTAGTATGAATTCTTTCCTCTACTTTAGAAATCAATCTTTTTTGAACATGAGACTTAATCATTTGAAGATCTTCCTCCCCTTTATTAACTTTTATATGCTCAATAGGGTCAACATAGAGCTTGAACAGCTTATCCAAGTCAATTGAATGAGAATCCAGAATTAGTTTTGGAGAACTGAATTGAATTAAACCTGTAGTATATGAATTAAGGTAATTAAAATAATCTGATTTTGACTGACTATTATACTCTGTAAAATCAAATAACCCTATTGCACCATCTAAATTGATACTGTTATTAATTTCTTCAATTCTTTTCTCTAGTTGCTTTACAGCAAAATCAATATCATCAGAAGCAGATTGAAAAAGCCTTTTTGCTATACTTTTTTTAAAATCGGAAAATTTAAACAAAAGCCTGCTGCCATCATTAACAATGATTCCAGTAGAAATACTGTCATTCACCGTCATATCGGTTACTATTTTTACAATGCTGTAAAATTTCTTCATTGGTTTGAAAGCCTATAAATATGTTCAGCAAATATTTGTTCGTTCCGTTTCTTATTGAATAAATATTGACTTAGAAAGTTAGTCAAGTCATCGTTCAAACCCAAATCATTTGGGATATTATTAATGATTTCTTCAAAGTTTTTTTGTGATTCATCGAGGCAAAAATAGAAATATTCTCTTTCTGATTTAACGAAAGATTCATCAATGTTCGTATAGCGCTTTACAATTTTGGCTAAATCCGATAGTATTATATGGTCATTAACTGATGGAGAAAAGTGTTTTGGATTCAAGTCCTGATAAGGAAGAGTTTCAAAAATGAATGCGTGATCAATTGCAGTGATGGTATACTTCCCACCATCATCAATTGAAAGAATTAAATTTTGATTTGTAGGCTTTCTATCATCGTTTGACACCCATAAATCGAAGAGACCAATTCTTAAAATATCAATCGGATTGTGAAGTTTGTTAAAAACAGACTTGTTTTTGGCAACAGTAAATTCATTTAAATCTAATTTTTTCGGAATTACTCTAGACCCAAAAGAAGAATAGTTATAAAATCTGGCTTGATGATTATTTGAATAACCTACTAAAAGCGACGGATCAATTCTTAGTATTGTGCATTCAGGAGTAGGTATATTCCAACATTGAAGAAGCCCATTTGCTAAAAATTCATTGATAAGATCAAATGCAGGTATTCTACCTCTAGAGTTTTTAACAACATATTTTTCATAATCTTCACCTATAGTTAGAAGCGGACTGTGACCATCAGTGTAGATTTCCCTATCAACAGATATTGCATTTATTACACTAATGGGTTCAAGCATAGACTTTTAAAAAATATTTTCAAAGTTAAATGCTTTTACTTCAGAATAAACAAGAAAGGATTTACACTTATCAACAGTAAAATGTTGATTAATAATCGATTAATTGACGAGGCTAATCAACTTAGTTAAAAAGCCCTAAAGGGCTTGCTCCTCTTACCAATCCCCCATCGCAGCGTCCAAATCATACTACGGCAATGCCCTTGGTCAATTTCCCAAACTTTTTTTGTACAATTTTTGAATCTTTGTTGCTTCAAAAACACCATTCATCAATCCAAATGAGCCATTCGTCAATTGGGTGTGCAGAATTATTGCGTATCGTGTAGTTTCGTCATCAAAATAAGACAATGACTACACTTGAAACTATAAACGCCTTACAGATATTCTGCTTGGTAGCTTTGGGATTTATTATTTACATAGCCGGATGGCTACATGGTGCCCATTGGGGAAAAAGAAACAGGGTGTAATACAATAGCCAAGCACATATTGGCGTTGAATCCATTCCAAACCAACGTAAACCTACTTAGCCATTTTTTGGAGACATCCCGATATTGAGCGTATTTTGGCCTATTTTGGCGATGGGCAATACACCATTAAAATTGATAAGCTACGTAGCGGAGAAATACGCTATTTGTGTTGGCACAAAAGCAACAGTATCTTGGCCAAACCCAACTTGATCCTTCGGGATGGAAAAATGAAGCAAGCCCCGAACGGGGAAACCACAGAATACATTTTTTTATTTGAAGAACGGGTTTTTACCGTGGAACACATTACTTCAAAAATGAAGGGAGGCGCAAGTTACTTTTTTATAGAGGTCACCGATGAGCATCATAAAAAAAGTACTTGGAAAATGGAACAAATGCCCATTCCCAAGTACTTTCGCCACTTAGTTTAACCTTATGGTCAATTGAAAAGAACCGTAAACATAACGGCACCTTTGCCCATTGCTTCATTTTGAGCGGGCGAAGCAACGAGAAATCTCTCAAGTGTAATTCCGTGCTTTACACGGAATCCAGTGCCATTTGTTACATCGCTTATTTTCGGCTTGGTTAAATGACCAGAGCTCAGGGACGGGAACCAAATCGTTATTACAGAAATGACAGTTTCTAAACTCAGAAATAAACCATCGATCAACAAAAAACGAAAACAAAAGGCCACTTCCTTTTTACATCCCAAATCGCTACATTTGAGGTTTGCTATGATTTATGATCAATTACGAAGAACATATTGAGGTTAAGGGCGCAAGGGTCCATAACCTAAAAAATATAGATGTCACCATTCCCCGCGAAAAGCTTGTTGTAATCACAGGACTTTCGGGCAGCGGGAAATCCTCCCTAGCCTTCGATACCATTTATGCCGAGGGGCAACGTAGGTACATTGAAACCTTTTCGGCCTACGCCAGACAGTTTTTGGGCGGATTGGAACGGCCCGATGTGGATAAAATTGATGGACTCTCCCCCGTAATCGCCATTGAACAGAAAACCACTTCAAAATCTCCCCGCTCTACGGTGGGCACCATTACCGAGGTGTACGACTTCCTACGCTTGCTCTTTGCCCGCGCAGGAGACGCCTACAGTTACAACACGGGCGAAAAAATGGTAAGCTATAGCGATGAACAGATCAAAGATCTGATCATTGAAACCTACCTCGGCAAAAAAATAAATGTGTTGGCACCGGTAATCAAGTCCAGAAAAGGACATTACCGCGAACTTTTTGAACAGATTGCAAAGCAAGGCTTTGTAAAAGTCAGGGTTGATGGTGAAATTACCGACATAACCAAGGGAATGAAGGTGGATCGCTACAAAACCCACGACATTGAGATTGTAATAGATCGTTTGAAGGTTAGCGATAGCGAGGATTTTCATAAACGGTTGAGCGAAACCATCAATACGGCCATGTACAGCGGAGACAATGTGCTCATGGTTTTGGAAGAGGGCGAAACAGTGCCGCGTTACTTTAGTAGGGATTTAATGTGTCCGTCATCCGGTATCTCCTATCCCACTCCGGAGCCCAATACTTTTTCCTTTAACTCGCCAAAAGGAATGTGCCCTGAGTGCAGTGGCCTGGGCCATGTGTTTCAAGTGAACGAGGATAAAATAATCCCGAACAAAAAAATATCCATCAAATCAGGAGGCCTTGCACCTTTGGGAGAATACAAAAAATCGTGGGCCTTTAAACAACTGGAAACCATTGCGCAACGCTACAATTTTGAACTAACGGATGCCATAGAAAAGATTCCAGAAGAAGCCATGAACGTTATTTTGAACGGTGGCAAGGAAAGTTTTGAGGTAGACTCCAAAAGTCTTGGCGTAAAAAGGCAGTATAAAATTGATTACGAAGGCATTTCCAATTTCATCAAAACCCAATACGAAGAAGCCAATTCCGCTTCGATAAAGCGATGGGCCAAAGATTATATGGACAAAGTGGAATGTCCCACTTGTGATGGTTCTCGTTTGCGAAAGGAGTCTCTCTATTTTAAAATTGATGGTAAGAACATTGCCGAATTGGCAGAAATGGACATTGCCGAACTTGCCAATTTCTTTACACATTTAGAAGATACACTGGAAGGCAACCAAAAAAAGATTGCCGAGGAAATTATAAAGGAAATCAAGTCCCGTGTTGGTTTTTTGTTGGATGTTGGGCTGGATTACCTCTCGTTGAACCGAGGTTCCAAATCTTTGTCCGGCGGTGAGGCACAGCGTATTCGATTGGCCACACAAATAGGTTCGCAATTGGTGGGCGTGCTCTACATTTTGGACGAACCCAGCATTGGTCTGCACCAACGCGACAATGAACGTTTGATCCAATCCTTGGAGGCATTGCGCGATATAGGCAATTCCGTTATTGTGGTGGAACACGACCGGGATATGATCGAAAGTGCCGACCATGTGATTGATATTGGTCCAAAAGCGGGAAAACACGGCGGGGAAATCATTTCCGAAGGCAGTCCAAAAGAATTGATCGATCACCATACGATAACCGCACAATACATTACGGGCGAGCTCGAAATTCCAGTGCCCGAAAAACGACGCAAAGGAACTGGAAAAAAAATCACCCTTTCGGGCTGTACAGGGAATAACCTTAAAAATGTAACGGTAGATTTCCCTTTGGGAAAACTTATCGGGGTCACAGGAGTTTCAGGAAGCGGCAAATCCACTTTGGTCAACGAAACCCTCTACCCTATTATGAACGCACATTATTTTAATGGGGTAAAAAAACCGATGCCGTATAAAAAAATTACGGGCTTGCAGCATATTGACAAGGTTATCGACATCAACCAATCCCCGATTGGTCGAACCCCACGTTCCAATCCAGCAACATATACGGGTGTTTTTAGCGAGATCCGTTCCTTGTTCTCCAAAACTACCGAAGCTACCATTCGAGGGTACAAACCCGGTCGCTTTAGTTTTAATGTAACCGGAGGGCGTTGCGAAACCTGCCAAGGAGGAGGTCTCAAAGTGATTGAAATGAACTTTTTGCCCGATGTTTATGTGGAATGCGAGACCTGCAATGGTAAAAGATTCAACCGGGAGACTTTGGAAATACGCTACAAGGGAAAATCCATTGCAGATGTTTTGGAGATGACCATCAACGAAGCGGTGGATTTTTTTGAAAATATTCCAAAAATTCATCGTAAACTTAAGACAATAAAAGATGTAGGCCTGGGTTATATATCATTGGGACAGCAGTCCACTACCCTTTCCGGCGGTGAGGCCCAAAGGGTAAAGTTGGCCACGGAGCTTTCCAAAAGAGATACTGGAAATACCTTTTACATCCTCGACGAGCCAACCACGGGCCTCCATTTTGAAGATATTCGAGTGCTTATGGAAGTGCTTGACCGCTTGGTTGACAAGGGAAACACCATTTTAGTAATTGAGCACAATATGGACGTTATTAAAATGATGGACCATATTATAGACATTGGTTACGAAGGAGGAAGAGGCGGCGGAACGGTTGTTGCAACGGGAACTCCGGAAGAGGTGGCTAAAGACAAGAAAAGCTACACAGCCAAATTCTTGAGGAAAGAATTAGAAAACACAAAACAAAAAATTAAACGCGCGGTTTAAAATACGAGACAACTATGCAGATGCGAAAAGAAAAACATTCCAAAGGATGGAATGAGATCAAGACAAACGATTCATGGGCCATATTCAAAATTATGGGCGAGTTTGTCAATGGATTTGAAAAAATGAGCGTAATAGGCCCTTGTGTATCCATTTTTGGGTCCGCAAGGGTTCGGGAAGGTCATCCTTATTATGATTTGGCGGTAAAAATCTCCAAAAAAATTTCCGAGGCCGGTTATGGCGTCATTACCGGAGGTGGACCGGGTATTATGGAAGCAGGTAACAAAGGGGCCAACCTAGCTGGAGGGACATCGGTGGGCTTGAACATAGACCTGCCTTTTGAACAGCACGACAATCCTTACATTGACGATGACAAAAGCCTTGATTTTGATTATTTCTTTGTTAGAAAAGTAATGTTTGTAAAATATTCCCAAGGCTTTGTGGTAATGCCGGGAGGTTTTGGTACGTTGGATGAATTCTTTGAGGCTCTCACACTTATTCAAACACACAAAATACATACATTCCCAATTATACTTGTTGGTACGGAGTTCTGGAAAGGACTTATGGATTGGATCAAGAATACCCTGATCGAGGCTGGTAATATTAGCGCAAAAGACCTGGATTTAATCAAATTAGTGGACACCGAGGATGAAGTCGTCGAAATTATTGATGCCTTTTACAAGGGCAGAACCCTTAGTCCAAATTTTTAATCTTGTTGTATTGATCAACCATCGGGTATTACTTAGCATTTCGCTGCTTGTTATAATGGTGTGTCCCAAACTTTGGGGACAGCACAAAAATGAAATAGTGGCCACACTCGATGGACCCACCCACCAAATACGGATTCGACAACATTTCACCTATGTCAACCAATCGAAAAAGGGACTGTCCACATTGTATTTTAACGATTGGAACCATGCCTATTCCAACAAAAACACAGCACTGGCCAAACGGTTTGCGGAAGAATTCAACCGAAGCCTTCATTTGGCAAAAGACAGGGAACGTGGCAAGACCACCATTAAAACTATTGTGGATGACAAATACGCTGGTTTGGATTGGAAACGGGAGGGGAATTCGGATATCATTTCCGTTACGCTGAACGAAGTCCTAAAACCCAGTGAATCCATTCAGTTGTTTTTTACCTACACCATTAAATTGCCCAGTGCCAAGTTTACGGGTTACGGACGCACCGATAACCTTGGCTACAACTTACAGGATTGGTACTTGACCCCAGCAGTTTTTGATGGCGACTGGAAATTGTACAACAACATAAACCTTGACGACCTCTATACGGATATTACGGAGACCCGAATCAATTTTACCTTCCCAGAGCAATTGTTTTTGGCATCAAACTACCGAATGTCCAGTATTGCTAGTTTTCCGGGAGGGCAACATGTGCAGCTTATTGGCGACAAGAGAAAAAACTGTGAAATTATTCTCACCATTGATAAAAGGTTCACCAAGCACGTTACGGATTACCTCACCATCACTACGGATATTGAATCGAACAAGTACGAGGAAATATCCCAAGGAATATCCATTATAAAAATTGCTCAATTTCTTCATGAAAACTTAGGAGGCTACCCTCATGACAATCTTTTGGTGAGTGAATTCGACTATAATAGATCTCCGCTTTACGGAATCAGCCAGCTTCCTTCTTTTATAAGGCCATACGAAGAACAGTTTCAATTTGAAATGAAGTTTTTGAAAACGGCCATTCGCAATTATTTAAAGGAGTCTTTATACCTAGACCCACGAAAGGAACGATGGGTGAATGATGCGATTGGATACTATTTAATGATCAAATATGTGGAAGAGCATTACCCCGATCAAAAACTGATAGGTAAACTTTCCAAAATCTGGGGATTAAAAAACTTCCATTTGGCAAAAATGGATTTTAACGAGCAGTATTCCCTGTTCAGTATGCTATCGGCTCGTAAAAACATAGACCAAGCACTAACAACTTCCAACGATTCCCTGATCAAGTTTAACCAAAAAATTGCCAACGGGTACAAAGCTGGTCTTGGCATGTCTTATCTGTCTGCTTATTTGGGTGAAAAGAAAATAGACAGTACGGTGCTGGATTTCTTCAAAAATTACAAACAAAAACAGTTTGTATCGGCCGCTGATTTTAGAAAAACCATCGAAAAATATGCGGACAAGGAAGTGGATTGGTTTTTTGAAGAATATGTGTCCACAGACAAAAAGATTGATTTCAAGATCAAGAAGGTTGAAAAAACCGAAGATTCCATCACCTTTGTACTTAAGAATAAACGGGGAACCAAAGTGCCCATATCGGTTTTTGGGCTCGAAAATGATTCCGTGGTATCCCAGTATTGGTTTTCGGACATAGATACCACCGAAAGCTTTACCATTCCCCGAAAGAGTGAAGATCGTTTGGTTTTGAACTACGATCAAAAAATCCCCGAGTTCAATCAGCGTGATAATTGGAAGACTTTGAACGGTTGGCTATCGAGCAATAAGAAATTAAAGTTCCAATTTTTTAAAGACACCGAGGACCCTTATTACAATCAGGTGTTTTATGTCCCCATTGCAAACTTTAACCTATACGATGGCATAACACCCGGATTAAGGCTCTACAACAAAACCTTTCTGGAAAGACAATTCCAGTACGATATATCGCCCACTTATTCCTTTTTGGAACGCACCTTTGTGGGGAAAGTTGGTTTTAGGTACCGTAAGTATCATAAAAAAACCGGGCTCTATGTTACCAATTATTCGTTTTCGGCATCGTCTTCGCACTTTCAGGAAAACTCTAGGTTTTCCACATTGACGCCTGCCGTGAGTTTTGGGTGGCGACCCGAGGATTTGCTTTCCAACAGAAGACAATATTTGCTATTAAGGTACAGGAGTGTTTTTAGAAGTATCGACGATAATCTTGTAGGCGAATTGGACACTGATCCAGATTACAGTGTTATGAACGTTAGGTATACCGATGTGGACAACAATATACTTAACTATTCCTCTTGGTCTGTAGATGCCCAACATTCCAGCGAGTTTACCAAGATTGCCTTTGAACTGGAATATAGAAAATTGTTTCAGAGCAACAGGCAACTGAACTTGCGCTTTTATGCGGGTAAATTTTTACGCAACAAAACGGAATCGGACTTTTTTAGTTTTGCCTTGGACAGACCAACGGATTACATGTTCGACCTTGCCTATTTGGGTAGGTCGGAGGATTCCGGAATATACAGTCAGCAAGTTATTATTGCCGAGGGCGGGTTCAAATCAAAGCTAGAAAACCCTTTTGCAAACGATTGGATTGCTACGACCAACGCAAGCACCAATATTTGGCGATGGGTAGAAGCCTACGGCGACCTTGGTTTTATTAAAAATAAAGGTTTTGATCCCCGCTTTGTTTACGATTCCGGTATTCGCCTAAATTTGGTAACGGACTATTTTGAGCTCTACTTCCCCGTATATTCCAACAAAGGTTGGGAAATTGCCCAGAACGATTATGAGGAACGTATTCGTTTTGTTGTGACCATAAGCCCTAGAACCTTGATTGGGTTGTTTACAAGAAAGTGGTTTTAATAAAAAAGAATTCCCGCACAAGCATCGGGGTTTTCATTACAACTGTCATTCCCGTAAAAACGGGAATCCAAAAATAGAATTTCGGTTTTTGACCATGGCGTTAAAATGAAATCAGCGAAATATTCTTATGGCTTGCCTTGGAGATAGTTGGTTTTAATAAATTATTTATTTTATCAATATGATAATCAAAAGCTTTTTTTGCATCGTTAAAATGATAAATACATAATATACCAAGTGTATTTTTGAATTATTTATATTTTATTAACGGAGTTGCACGTTGCAATTTTGAAGGATTTTTAGTAATTTCGCAGAAATCTTCAACAATCCATGAAACCTAACCCAAGTACAAGTAACGATATTTCCTTTGACGATTTCAAATCTCAGATTCTTCAAGATTATGAAACAGCTGTCACCAGCAGGGAATGTAGTGTAATGGGAAGGCGGGAAGTACTTTCTGGAAAAGCCAAGTTTGGTATTTTTGGAGATGGAAAGGAACTTCCACAGTTGGCCATGGCAAGGGCATTTCAAGATGGTGATTTTAGGAGCGGGTATTACCGTGACCAGACCTTTATGATGGCATTGGGCTATTTAAGTCCAAAAGCCTTTTTTCACGGACTCTATGCCACAACCGATCTGGAGAAAGAGCCCATGAGTGCCGGAAGGCAAATGGGCGGCCATTTTGTAACCCATAGTTTAAATGAAGATGGTTCTTGGAAAAACCTAACGGAACAAAAAAACAGTAGCGCAGATATTTCTTGTACAGCAGGCCAAATGCCCCGTTTGCTCGGTTTGGCCCAAGCCTCTAAAATATATCGTAACGTTGAAGGCATTGATCAGACCAACTTCTCCAAGAATGGGGATGAAGTAGCCTGGGGGACCATCGGTAACGCCAGTACCAGTGAGGGACATTTTTTTGAAACAATGAATGCCGCCGGGGTAATGCAAGTGCCCATGGTTATCTGTATTTGGGATGATGAATACGGTATTTCCGTACCATCGGAATACCACACCACCAAAGGTGACATCTCCGAAGCCCTTAGCGGATTGCAACGTGATGACGATAAAAAAGGCTTTGAAATATTAAAAGTAAAGGGCTGGGATTACACTGCCCTGATCCATGCTTTCGAAAATGCTTCGGACATTGCCAGGGAAGGTCATGTGCCCGTACTTATCCATGTAACAGAGCTTACCCAACCCCAAGGTCACTCTACTTCGGGCTCGCACGAAAGATACAAGTCCTCCGAACGTTTGGAATGGGAGCGGGAAAATGATTGCAACAAACGTTTTAGAGAGTGGATTCTTGAGAACGGCATAAGCACCGAAGAGGACCTTAAAAAAGTGGAACGCGAAATAAAACATAAAGTCCGGGCCGCCAAAAAAGAAGCTTGGTCCGAGTTTTTAAAACCACAATTGGCCGCTAAAAAAGAATTGGTACCCCTACTGGAAAAGGCAGCTAACCAAAGTCCAAATCGTGCTTTTATAAACAAGTTGAAAAACGACTTAATTGCCATCGAGGAACCCCTGAAAAAAGATTTAGCGTCCAAATCCAGACAGGCGCTTCGTTACCTTTTGGGAGAATCCACACCAGAGAAAAAACAGCTTCAACAATGGGTGGATGATTTTTTGGCAACCAATGAGCCACAATTTAGCTCACATCTATATAACGAACTTAGTAATAAAGCCACCAAAGTGGAACAAGTACTCCCCTCCTATTCCAATGAGGACGAAGTTGATGGAAGAATCATTTTAAGGGATAATTTTGATGCCCTTTTCACAAAATACCCAGAAGCTTTGGTATTTGGCGAGGATACCGGAAATATCGGGGATGTAAACCAAGGGCTTGAAGGGCTTCAAAAGAAATATGGGAAATTAAGGGTTGCCGATACGGGAATACGTGAAACTTCCATAATAGGCCAAGGAATTGGAATGGCACTACGTGGGTTGCGCCCCATTGCCGAAATACAATATTTGGATTACATCCTTTACGCTATCCAAACATTGAGCGACGATTTGGCAACGCTAATGTACCGAACCGTCGGAAAACAAAAGGCACCGCTTATTGTACGTACCAGAGGACACCGTTTGGAGGGAATTTGGCACTCCGGTTCACCCATGGGCGGATTGATCAATTTGTTAAGGGGAATGTACATCCTTACTCCCAGAAACATGACGCAAGCAGCAGGTTTCTACAACACACTTATGAAAAGTGACGAACCTGCCCTGGTTATCGAAAGCCTGAACGGGTATCGTTTAAAAGAAAAGAAACCTTCCAATTTAGGTGAGTTCTGCACGCCAATAGGTAAAGTGGAAACGCTAAAAGAAGGAACGGACATTACATTACTATCCTACGGATCTACCCTTAGGATTGTGGAAAAAGTAGCCAACGACCTTTTGGAAGTAGGTATAGATGCTGAAGTGATCGATGCCCAATCATTACTTCCGTTTGATTTGGAACATGATGTGGTAAAAAGTCTGCAAAAAACCAACAGGTTCTTGGTAATCGATGAAGATGTTCCCGGTGGATGTTCTGCCTATTTATTGCAAGAAGTGGTTGAAAAACAAGGAGGCTACCGTTATTTGGACAGTGCTCCGCAAACTTTGTCGGCAAAAGCGCACCGTCCAGCTTACGCATCAGATGGGGATTACTTTTCCAAACCCAACGCCGAGGATATCTTTGAGAAGGTTTACCAAATTATGCACGAATCCGACCCTAACTCCTATCCAGCGCTTAGGTAATGTTTTGGCGTACGTCAACCCAAAAACACTTTTCGTCAATTATTGTTACGTTTTTTAAAACATAATTTATACATTCACATGGATTAAAATTTTCCCCAAGAATGAAAAACAATACTTTGATACACCTAGGGCTTGCTTTGCTAAGAATTGTTCCCTCTGCATTTATGCTAACCCACGGTTACCCTAAACTTATGAATCTAATCAACGGTAACACGGAATTTGCCAACCCTTTTGGCATTGGTCAAGCTCCGTCTCTTTTTTTGGCCGTTGTTGGTGAATTTATCTGTCCACTTTTAATCATTATAGGTTTTAAAACCAGATGGGCCGCTATACCTACCGCAATAACTATGTTTGTTGCAGGTTTTATGATCCACGGAGCTGATCCATTCGGAAAAAAGGAGATGGCTTTACTTTACCTAACCATATTTGTGGTCATCATGCTATTGGGTCCAGGTAAATACAGTGTGGACAAAAGGTAATCCTAAATTATTTCGGAAAGGAGTTCTTTTAATAAGTCAGCTTGTGTCATGTTGCTGGCCCCTACCCCTTTGCCTTTTAAATCCAATGTCCTTAGACTGGAGATAATACCGCTCACCCTTTTCATAGGGTAGTTTTTTGCGGCCACTACGTATTCGTTCACAAAGTATGGATTTACTCCCAAGGCTTTGGCCACATTACCTGGAGAATGGTCTTTAAGCCCATGATACTGCAACAACTGCGTAAAAAATGTGTTCAACAGTGTAACCGTTACCACAAATGGGTTGTCCTTTGGATTTTGGGCAAAGTAGTCCATAATTTGGGACACTTTTTTTACGTTGCGTTCACCAATTGCCTTTTTCAGCTCAAAATTGTTGAAATCCTTGCTGATACCAATATGCTCCTCTATCAAATCAGGTGTGATTTCGGTAGTTGGGGGCACCACCAAGGTCAATTTATCGAGCTCGTTGCTGATTTTGCTCAAGTCCGTCCCCAAAAACTCCACGAGCATCACGCAAGATTTTGGTGATATCTTATATTTTTTGCTGGCCAAAGTTCTCCTTATCCAATCAGCAACTTGGTTATCGTAAAGCTTTTTACTTTCAAAAAGTTCCCCACTCTTTTTTATGGTCTTGTAGAGCTTTTTACGCTTATCCAATTTTTTATATTTGTAACAAAGCACCAAAATCGTTGTCGGCTGCGGATTCTCGGCGTAAGAAACAAGGTTTTCGATGGTTCTGGAAAGGTGCTGTGCCTCTTTAACTATAACAACTTGGTGCTGAGCCATCATCGGAAATCGCTTGGCATTGGCTACTATTTCATCAACAGAGGTCTCTTTGCCATAAAGCACCATTTGGTTAAACCCCTTTTCATCTTCCGTAAGAACATTTTCGGCTATGTACTGGGAAATACGGTCAATATAGTAAGGCTCCTCCCCCATTAAAAAATAAATAGGTTTTGGGTTTCCCTTATTGATTTCCGATACAATCTCTTTTACTTTGTCCATTCAATTTATATCACCAGTTTTGTAGCATGCAAGCTTTGAACTTTCCGTCTTATTCATTTCGAATCAAAAATAGCCAAAATAGACAGTACATTTTTGACGATATACGTAAAAAATTTGTGGTACTCCAACCTGAAGAATGGGTACGACAGCATGTACTTCATTTTTTGGTGTATACGAAAAACTACCCTAAAAGCCTGGTGAATGCCGAAAAGCAACTAACGGTCAACAAACTCAAGAAACGCTACGATGTTGTTGTTTTTAATTCGGATGGTTCCATTTTTCTGCTTGTGGAGTGCAAAGCTCCAGAAATTAAAATAACCCAATCCACCTTCGACCAAATTGCGAGGTACAACTATCAACTAAAAGCGGACCACCTTATGGTGACCAATGGTTTGGAACATTATTATTGTGAAATGGACCACGGAAATGAAAAATACAGGTTTTTAGAGGAAATTCCTGATTTTAGCCGTTAATTTGCCTCCGTTTTGAAAATTGCCGTCGTCATACTTAATTGGAATGGGGAAGCCTTGCTCGAAAGGTTCCTGCCTTCGGTTATGGAATATTCCGAAGGGGCCGATATTTATGTGGTGGACAATGCGAGTACCGATGGTTCTGTCGATTTTTTAAAGCAACACTACCCTACTATTGGGATTGTTCAAAATGCTTGGAACGGAGGTTTTGCCAAAGGTTACAACGATGGGTTAAAAAACATTGAGGCAGATGTGTTCTGCTTGTTGAATTCTGATGTTGAGGTAACTCCAAACTGGCTAAAACCCATAAAAGAAGCCTTTAACAACCTTCCCGACGCTTCCATAATCCAACCCAAAATATTGGATCTTAACCAAAAGGACCATTTTGAATATGCCGGTGCAGCTGGAGGGTTTATAGACATGTTCGGTTATCCATTTTGCAGGGGAAGAATTTTTCAGACCATAGAAAAGGACGAAGGTCAGTACGACGATGTAAAAGAAGTTTTTTGGGCCACAGGTGCATGTATGTTTATCAAAAGTGATGTGTTCCGAAAACTAGGCGGCTTCGATGAGGACTACTTTGCCCATCAAGAAGAAATTGACCTGTGTTGGCGGGCCAAAAATGCCGGGCACAAAGTGTATTATGTTGGCCAAAGCCATGTGTATCATTTGGGGGGCAGTACATTATCCAACATGAATCCCAAAAAAACGTATCTGAATTTTAGGAACTCCCTCTACTCCATCACAAAAAACCTTCCAAGAAAAAAAGCGCTTCCCATAATTTTTGTCCGTTTACTACTGGATGGCATTGCTGCCGTACGATTCATTTTTCAATTAAAGTTTGACCACTGTTTTGCTATTTTAAAGGCTCATCTCAGTTTTTATGTTAACTTTATAAAAATGTACAGAAAGCGCGAAAAAGCTAATTTTTTATTAAAGTACTATATTACGACATCCATAGTATGGTCCTATTTCGTACATCAAGTAAATAATTTTAACATTTTAGTAAAAGATTAACGATGCCTAAATATAGATACCTTGCTTTTTATCTAATTTTGGTATTGTTTTTCGACATTTGATAAATCTAACAATCCTTAAATTATATTCTGAACTATGAAAAAATTTTTTCTAGGAACATTGGCGATGACAGTTCTTCTATCTTCTTGCGTATCGCAAAAGAAATATGCCGATCTTGAAGCCAAACACAAAGAAACCCAAGACCTATTGAATTCTGCAACCGTTAAATTGAACGATTGCTTGGAAGAAAAAGCAACTGCAGATTCCAGGTTGAAAACACTTGAAGACCAAAACGCATTCCTTAAAGCAAATAACCAAGAGCTCATCAACAACATGGGCAACTTGACAACGCTTACTACAAAAGGTGCCGAAAACCTTGAGAAGTCACTTGAAAGTCTTCAGGAAAAAGACCTTACCATCAGAAAATTGCAAAATGCCGTTACACGTAGAGACTCTGTAAACCTTGCTTTGGTACAGAGCCTAAAAGGCGTATTGGGCAACTTGGATGACGAAGACATCGAAATTAGTGTTGAAAAAGGTGTTGTATTCGTATCCATTTCCGATAAATTGTTGTTTAGAAGCGGAAGCTACAACGTAACAAATGCAGCAAAAGAAGTACTTGGCAAAGTAGCCAAAGTGGTGAACAACAAGCCCGATTTTGAATTTATGGTCGAAGGACACACGGATAATGTACCAATTAGAACTTCGGAACTTGCAGATAACTGGGACTTGAGTGTGAAGAGAGCAACCTCTGTTGTTCGTATCCTTCAAAACGACTTTGGTGTAGACCCTGCTAGAATGACAGCTGCAGGACGTAGCTACTATGTACCTCTTGTTGATAACGATACTTCTGCCAATAGAGCTAAGAACAGAAGAACAAGAATTGTTGTACTTCCAAAAATCGATCAGTTCTACAACATGATCGAAGAAGGAATGAAAGACCCAGCTATAGGCGGTACAGGCAAATAAGAAATAAGTTTTAGCTTACAATAATAAAAAAGCGGCCAATTGGCCGCTTTTTTTATTTAATAAATCTCAAGGCTGCCCTTGCCTTCCCGAATTACTACGGGTTCATCGCCAGAGAGGTCTATGACCGTGGAAGCAACATTATCCCCATAACCACCGTCAATTACAATATCCACTAGGTTTTGCCATTTCTCATAAATAAGTTCAGGATCTGTGGTGTATTCCAGAATGTCGTCGTCATCCCGGATGGATGTAGAAACAATTGGGTGGCCCAATTCGGACACCAATGCCCTTGCAATTGCATTGTCGGGCACACGGATACCCACCGTCTTTTTCTTCTTAAAATCTTTCGGAAGATTGTTGTTCCCCGGAAGTATAAAAGTATAAGGCCCGGGAAGGGTACGCTTTAATAATTTAAATGTTGGACCATCTATCTGCCGAACATAATCGGACAGATTGCTTAAATCTGCACAAATAAAGGACCAATTGGCCTTTTCCAACTTTACCCCTTTTATCCTAGCTATGCGCTGTAGGGCCTTTGAGTTGGTAATATCGCAACCAAGACCGTAAACAGTATCCGTGGGATAGATCACAAGCCCTCCTTTCCTAAGCACGTTCACAACTTTTTCAACTTGCTTGGGATTAGGGTTTTCTTCGTAAAGTCTTATCAACTCTGCCATTTTGTTAAGGAATAAACAACAAAGATAACACTTATGCAACCAAATATATGGTGTTCTGTTAGGCATGTTAAATGTTTGATAATACACACAACCTATCACCAGAATCGAATCTTTATAAAGGGAAATGGGCCATTCATCAATTCATATAGGCCATTGGTTGATTTTGACCCTAAATATTAAAATTTATACCCCACCTTTAAATAAAAATCGCATTCTTATGAAATTGAATACACTAATTATAGCATGCATCACTTTTGGATTTTTGATACCTTTCACAAGCTGTAACAATTCCAATTTTATGGAAGAAGAACAATTTGATGCAAAAAACACACTTGCCCAATTGGATAATTTATTAATTCAGCTTAATGGGTTGGACACTACTGATTGTAAAAACTTGGATGAAATAGTGACCATAAACGAAAAAATGCGGAAAAAAGTTGAAAGCATACGGTCCAGCAGAAAATTTGAAGATTTGGTAGCTGCTTATGACGAAGATGAACACCAGATTGGCTTTGTGATCTCGGACGATCAACAATTCGGTGTTTTTTCATGGGAGACCAAAATGGATTGCATGGGTCACAACATTAAAAACATTGCCCTTTATAAATCCAAAAGTAAGATTGTAGCGTCTTCCCTTTATGGAAAACCCATGATCTATTATGGGGTAACATCCACAAATCAGAGCAACGGTAAGACCGTATACCTTCTCAATGGCAGATTTTCTTCGGAAAAAGGACATTTTAATACAACTACCAAAGCCTACACTATAACCAATGGGAGCTTGGCTGAATCGAAAATTCCATTATCGGGAAAACCCCACGAAGGATATGCGGCAACTGGGTTTGAACAATAATACGCTTCCATATTCGGCAATGTACCGCGTATACAGCAACCCTTGCCTTTGTGTTTGAGCTTGAACTTAAGTTTGATGCCCGATGCTGGTTGCTCGATGCCTGAACCTATCATCATAAAAGTGTAAATATGTTCGTGCAAATCCGTAAAATTCATCAACCTAGCCAATCGTCATTCCGAACTGGTTTCGGAATCCCATAAGAGGAGACCCCGAAACCTCCTTTGCTGG
This sequence comes from Allomuricauda sp., assembly GCF_013911645.1. Taxonomy (GTDB): domain Bacteria; phylum Bacteroidota; class Bacteroidia; order Flavobacteriales; family Flavobacteriaceae; genus Flagellimonas. The sequence goes on along the minus strand of NZ_JACESV010000001.1, from coordinate 422,323 downwards.
TAGACAGGCGAGTTCAAGGCAAGGAGGTTCTTTGCTTTTGTATATCTTCTTTCTGTATTTGAACTTGATACTTGAACTTGTCCGAAGCACGAAGCACGATGCCAGTTGGCAGTTGCAGTACGCAGTAACTCAACAACCCAATAACTTTGTAACTCCGAACTCTGAACTTGTGTCTTGGCTCTCTTTTCTTTCTTCTTTGTTCTTTGCCCTTTGTTCTTGAACTTGTCGAAAGTTTGGAATTTGGCACTTGTTATTTGCTCTTGAACTTGAACTTGTCGGAAGTCAGTTTGCAGTGGCAGCAACCCAATAACTGAATAACCCAATAACATTTCCCGTTGATAAACTTTATTTTTAGTTATTTTTTCTATAAAACCCAATATCATCCAAAACCACAACGCCCAAAGTATCTCTATCAAAAACCAAGTTGATGCTTTGTAACTTGGACAGGTTTAAGCTATCGTTCTGCTTTAGAAAAGAAGAAATGGGCACATAACAACTTTTCAACTGGATTTCGGAAGCTTCACCAATCATTTCTTTATCCAAGAACTTAAATTTAGTGAACTTGGTCTTGATGGTACCCGGCAGTTTGTTGTTATCCGCCAACGCTACCGAAGCAAAGTTTCCTAGACTATCCTGGAGCATAATACTAAAATTGAACCCCACTTTTGGCGTTTCAGGCTTTTCATCTTCATCTTCAAATTTAAGTTCCGATATATCGGCCATGGCCATAGAAAGTGCCAAGGTATCAGCAGTCCCAAAATGCTGCAAGGTGTCGGGCAATCGAATGCTATAAATGGGTATGGAATCAGTTTCAATATCCGAGCCATGGCTCCAACCGAGCACCAATGCGTTGTTCTGCTGGCTCCCGCCATCCCTGGCCAACAATTCTGTTTCACGCCACACCTTAAAATTTTCGGCGGACAATTTTATATCGTTTGAAGCACTGGTTACATCCAAGTCGCCTTCAAAATTGACCAGTACATTTTTATGAATGTCACTGTATTGGCTCCTGTAATCTTCCTTGGGCAACCAATCGCTTACCAAGTCCACATTTTGGAACATAGGCTGATAATCCTTGTTTCCTTTTAGAACAGCCTCCGCAAAAGCGCTCACATAAACTTTGGCAGCTTGGCGCTGTTCTTCACCCGAAATCAAAGGTTTAAGGTTAAGTAACCATTTCATGGGCGCACCAAAATCCGACCGTCCCCAAGTGGAGTTAAACTGACCATGGTTTGCATGATTCATGTAAAGACCAGCTTTGAAGCCATCAAAACCTTCTGAAAATTGCAAACGATGAAAAGGTCGCATTCCCCAAAAACTGGTCTCATCCGAGTCGTAAGCTCCTTGAATTGACAAATAATTGATATCCTCAAGACTGATTTCACGATCATAGCGGTAATCCGTTGGTGCAATAGTGATGATTCCTTGTATGCCAAAATTAAAATTGAACTTCTCGTTGCCATTATCGGGAAACCTATCCAATTTATTAAAAGCTGCTGCGATGGATACCGCTTCTCCACCTCTGGAGTGCCCCACAAGCACAATATTGTCCATGTCCACCTTACCTTTGATATCCGGGTCAGTCCCATCATTCCATTTATTCCATTGCTCCAAGTGCTTTAGCAACAACCAAGCACGGGTGGGCATTTCTTTCCCCATAAAATCTCCGGACCAATGCCCATTGATGAAATTTTCATCAACAGAGACGCCTATGATCCCCCTACTGGCCAAAAGCTCTCCAAGATAGGCATAGCCTCCATCCGAATAATCGAGCATACTATGGTTGCCGTGCACCATCATTACCATTGGGAAGGGACCTTCTCCTTTGGGCATGTACACACGGGCATTCAAAGGAAAGCTGTCCACACCAAAGCCCCAATATTTTTCACGCCATTTTTTCTTTTTCCCTTTCCACTCAGGAAGCAATCGTGAAGCATCGACCGTTGGGGTTTTTATCTTAATACCTGCTGCATATTCAGGTCGTTTTTCATCCGTTCCGCTTCCGTAGGTAAAAACCTCTACCTCAAAATCCCCTTTTTGGGAAGGGTCTTCAATACCCATTTCACTCAAAAAGGTAACATCAATCGTTTCTTCTGATGATGATGTTTCCACATAAGGATCACCATCCAAAGCATTGAACCCATAAAAGCCCAAAACCCCCAGAGCAACACTCAGAATGACAAGAAAGCCCCCTTTTTTAGCATTCTTTTTTTTGATGATTTGCCAAACACCCAAAGTGAGCAGAATGAAACAGACAAAACCAAACAATGCCAATCCGTAAAATAAAATAGAAGGCCACCTGAAGGTATACATCCGCATAATATAAAGTGCCAAAAACCCGCCAAGAACGGTAGTCACAAGAGTAATTGGGATTTTTTTGACGAAAGGGGCAATCCAGGTCAGCACTAATTTTAAGATGATGAGCAATACAAAGCCAATTAGAGTTCCTACCAGCATTGTCACCCAAGCCGGGTATCCAATGGCATAATGATAGCCTGCCACCCCGAAAAGTGTAATAACAAGAAATGTAACCGCTAAAAACACAGGTTTGAAAAAGAGATCTTTCATGAAAGAGAGGTTGGTTGGTTTGGTCTATTAATTAAAAATAATAGCTTTGAATTTAAGCATTTTTACCCACCCGAACAGCCACAAAAGAATTATTTGGAGAATCCCTAAACCGACATTGGTTTTATTGACAGAAGGTAAAAACTGAGGTTAGGCATTATCCAAAACCTCAAGTTTGGCAAAACGGAGCAGTAACTTTTTAATGCCGCCTTGGTCAAAATGGATTTCAGCCTTCCTATCGTTTCCCGCACCTTCAATGTTAAGTATTTTCCCTCTTCCAAAACGGGTGTGGTTTACCCGTGCACCGACCACGAGACCTGGGTCTAAATCCATGGGTTTGGTCGGGGCAGAAATTTCAGGTTTGAGTTTCCTTAATTTGCGCAACTGGTTTTCGTTGGGTTTTTGCACACTCGGTGGCGTCCCGTTTTTCGGTTTCACCTGTCTTAGTTTGCTCTTGTCCACCTCTCCAAAAATATTCTTGTCGATCGTGGATTTATACCGATAACCATCGTTCACGGGAGTTAGATTCTCCACATACTTCTCTTCTATTTCCTCCAAAAACCGACTCGGTTCGGCATCAATGAGTTTGCCCCATCTGTATCTGTTTTGGGTATAGGTAAGAAATGCTTGCTTTTCGGCCCGTGTTAGTGCTACGTAGAACAACCTTCGCTCCTCTTCCAACTCACTTCGAGTATTCATGCTCATGGCCGAGGGAAACAAATCTTCTTCCATTCCAACAATGTACACGTAAGGAAACTCCAACCCTTTGGCCAAGTGGATAGTCATTAGAGCTACCCTATCATCATCCTCGATATCCTTGTCCATATCGGTGGCAAGGGCCACATCTTCCAAAAACTCGGTCAAGCTACCTGTGGCATCGGCAATTTCTTTTTGACCCTCTACAAAATCTTTGATCCCGTTCAATAGTTCCTCGATGTTCTCCATCTTGGCAATACCTTCGGGCGTACCATCTTTTTTGAACTCCAACAACAGCCCTGTTTTTTTGGCCACATGTTCCGCCAGGGTAAATGCATCGGAACCCTCGTTCATGATTTGGAAACTCTTGATCATGGTAACGAAATCCGTCAACTTACGCTTGGTTCCGGCATTGATGTTCAAATTGAGCTTGTCCAGATGCTCCATTACCTCATAAATGGAACGTCCGTAATGGTTAGCTGCCACCACCAGCTTATCCACAGTGGTCTGCCCTATCCCACGTGTGGGGAAGTTGATGACCCGCTTTAGCGCTTCCTCATCTTTAGGGTTGATGATAAGTCGCAAATAGGCCAATACATCCTTAATCTCCTTTCTTTGGTAGAACGACAATCCGCCATAAATACGATAGGGAATATCCCGCTTTCGGAGGGCATCTTCAATGGCACGGGATTGTGAATTGGTTCGATACAAAACAGCAAACTCACCGTTTTGCATTTGTTGCTGCATTTTGTTCTCAAAAATGGAACCTGCCACATACCGTCCCTCTTCTGCATCGGTAACGCTCCGGTGTATTTTTATGAGTCCGCCATCATCGTTGGAGGTCCAAACATTCTTCTCCAACTGGTTTTTATTGTTCGCGATGATAGAATTGGCTGCGTTTACAATATTTTTTGTGGAACGATAGTTCTGTTCCAAACGATAAACGGCAACATTATCATAATCCCTTTGGAAATTTAAGATGTTACTGATGTTCGCTCCACGGAACGAATAGATACTCTGGGCATCGTCCCCTACCACGCAAATGTTTTGGTATCGGTCCGACAGTGCTTTTACAATCAAGTACTGAGAATGGTTGGTATCTTGGTACTCATCCACCAAAATGTATCGGAAACGGTCCTGATACTTCATCAATACCTCTGGGAAACGGGTCAACAACTCATTGGTCCGCAACAAAAGGTCATCAAAGTCCATCGCACCCGCCTTGAAGCATCTATCCACATAATTCTGATAAATCTCCCCTAATCTTGGGCGTTTGGCCATGGCATCGGCCTCCATTAATTCAGGGTTCTGAAAATAGGCCTTGACGGTAATCAAGCTGTTTTTGTAAGATGAAATCCGGTTTTGTACCTGCTTGTATTTGTAAATATCCTTGTCCAGCCCCATTTCCTTGATGATGGAAGCAATCAAACGTTGGGAATCCTGTGTATCGTAAATGGTAAAGTTGCTTGGATAGCCCAGTTTATCGCCATCGTACCGAAGCAGTTTGGCAAAAACGGAGTGGAATGTCCCCATCCATAGGTTTTTGGCCTCGGAATTTCCAACAATGGCAGCGATACGCTTCTTCATCTCACGCGCTGCCTTGTTGGTAAAGGTAAGGGCCAAAATATTAAAGGAGTCCACCCCCTGCTCCATCAAGTGGGCTATTCTGTAAGTGAGCACCCGGGTTTTACCAGAGCCTGCACCTGCAATTACCATCAACGGACCATCTTTGTGCAATACCGGGGCACGCTGTGCATCATTCAATTCATCTATAAAACTGCTCAAGGACTAGAAACTTTTAAAGTAGGCGTGAAATTAGCCATTATTGAGCTCTTGCTAAAATCATCCTTTTAATTTTTATAAACACCGTAACCGATTTTCTTCTGATTTTAAATATATTTAAGGTCTTAACCAAAGTAGCTGATGAATTTTCACCATTCCCCCCTATTCCTTTTAATTATTGTTGCATTTTCTGGAATTTCACAAGAAACTAAATCAGGTCCCATTGTAGAAAACTACGGTGCCGTTTGGGAAATAGACAACCCAGACTTTAAAACAGACAAATCACAAGAGTTTAAAGTGGTTTTTGATGTTAAAGATGGACCAGAATCCGACACCGAAATCAATAAAAACCTGAATACAGTAGCGCGTTTTTTAAATATGCACGCCCAAAGCGGCATCCCTGCTTCGCAATTAAAAGCTGCACTTATCGTGCATGGCACCGCAGCAAGAAATTTACTGTCCGACGATGCACATAAAGCCCGATATAAGGTGGAAAATCCAAATAGAGAACTCGTTGAAAAACTTTTAGAGGCCGGTGTGGAAATAATTATGTGCGGACAATCCTCTAAAACTAGGGACCTTCCTAAAGAAGATTTGATTCCCGGCATAAAAATCGCGCTCTCCGCTATGACGGCCAATATTCAATTGCAAAACCAAGGCTACCGTCCAATCAATTTATAAACTAACTCAACCTGATTATGAAGAAAATTTTAGCACTTGCCCTTTGTTTCGCAAGTTTATCCATGTATGCCCAAGACCATGGGCTCGAAAAGGACATCGCTGCTGTCGAATCTAAAGTAATCGAATGGCGCCGCGATATGCACCAAAACCCGGAACTCAGTAACAGAGAGTTTAAAACGGCAGAAAAAATTGCCGCCCATTTAAAATCTTTGGGTATTGAAGTACAAACAGGGGTTGCCCACACAGGTGTTGTAGGGCTTTTAAAAGGAGACCATCCCGGAAAAGTGGTTGCCCTTAGAGCAGATATTGATGCGCTGCCCGTTACCGAAAGAAATGACCTTCCCTTTAAATCTGAAGTAACATCCGAGTATTTAGGTGAAGAAGTTGGTGTGATGCATGCTTGCGGGCACGATACCCACATTGCCATTATGATGGGAACCGCAGAGGTTTTGGCCAAAAATAAGGACAAAATCCACGGAACCATCAAATTTATATTCCAACCTGCCGAAGAAGGAGCACCTCCGGGAGAAGAAGGTGGTGCCGCACTTATGGTAAAGGAAGGCGTACTTGAAAACCCGAAAGTGGATGCCATTTATGGGCTTCATATTGGTTCCTACCTACCTGTGGGGCATATTGCCTATAAACCAGGTGGTGCTTTGGCCGCTGCGCAACGCTTTGTGGTGAAAATCAAAGGAAAGCAATCCCACGGTTCACAGCCTTGGGGAGGAATCGACCCCATTTTTGTGGCTTCCAAAATTGTGGATGGCTACCAGTCCATCATCAGCCGTGAATTGGAATTGACCAAGGAGGCTGCCGTAATCACCGTTGGAAAAATCAGTGGTGGTGTGCGTAACAACATTATTCCAGAGAGCGCAGAACTTATTGGAACCATCCGTACCTTGGATTATGACATGCAAAAACAAGTGAACGATAGAATGATAGAAATGGCGGAAACCATTGCCAAGGCATACCGTGCAGAAGCTACTGTGGAAATTGCCAAGGGAGTACCAATCACCTATAATGATACTGATTTGACCGCAGCATCGCTTCCAAGTCTTCAAGAAGTGGCTGGTGAAGAAAATGTACATTTGATCAAAGCCATTACCGGAGCAGAGGATTTTTCGTTCTACCAAGAAAAGATACCCGGTTTCTTTTACATTTTAGGAGGAAAAGACCCCAATGCCGGTCCCGACGAGCATTTCCCGCACCACACACCAGATTTCAAAATTGATGACAGCGGCCTGCAATTGGGTGTAAAAGCGATGACCGAGATTGCATTGGATTATTTGGACAGAAGCAAATAAACCGCTGTGGATTTGAAATCCATAGTTTTAAAGAAAAGAATGAAATTCTTTGCCATCTGGTATCAGGTCCTCCCTTAATCCCTCCAAGGAGGGAAACTTCTCCCCTTTGGGGAGACCGGAGAGGGGATTATCCAAAAAAAATTATAGCAACCAAAGTAACTGCAATAAAACCTGACTGCCGTCAAGCAAGTTTGTAGGGTTTTTAACCTTTAACTAAAAATAATACTTTAGCCCCAATATCCTCCAGCATTTGGAATTTGAATATTGGGGTTTGATATTTGTAGCTACTACGTCAAACTATATAAATGGAAACATTCCTTGATTTTTTGGCCGATATCCCTTGGTGGGCCTGGGTTTTGATTTTCCTCCTCATGGTGGCCATTCGTGATATCTTTTTCCAAAAAGCGCATACCATCAGTCATAATTACCCCATTGTAGGTCATCTTCGGTATTGGTTGGAAAGTATTGGTCCGGAAATGCGGCAGTATTTTGTGGCCAATAACCGGGAAGAACTCCCCTTTAACCGTATAGAACGAAGCTGGATTTACGCATCTGCAAAAAAAGAGAACAATTATGAAGGCTTTGGAACGGACAGGGATATCTACAAACACCAACATATTTTCATCAAAAATGCGATGATCGGGTTTCAAGTGCCCGAAAACCATCCAAATAAAAACCATCCCTATTTTTTGCCTTGTGCTAAGGTGATGGGCACTTACAACAAACGTAAAAAACCGTATCGCCCTGCATCCATAATCAATGTTTCGGCTATGAGCTTTGGGTCTTTGTCCGCTGCTGCCATTGAATCATTGAACAGGGGTGTGGAAAAGTGTGGTGCTTATCATAATACTGGTGAGGGTGGACTTTCCCCATATCACAAACAAGGGGGTGATGTTATTTTTCATTTTGGGACAGGTTATTTTGGTGTGAGGTCTCGTGATGGTGGTTTTTCCATGGACAAGTTAAAAGTCCTGGTGGATGAAAATCCATGCATCAAAGCCATTGAGATAAAACTATCCCAAGGAGCAAAACCCGGCAAAGGCGGTGTGCTTCCTGGCTCAAAAATTACACCAGAGCTTGCAGAGATACGTGGTGTTGAAGTCGGCAAGGATGTTATTTCCCCTCCCACCCACAAAGCATTCACAACAATCCCAGAACTTTTGGAGTTTATCGAATCCATTGCAGAGGAAACTGGATTGCCTGTCGGCATAAAAGGTGCCATTGGAAAAGTCGAGCAGTGGGAAGAATTGGCCGATTTAATGAAAAAGACGGGCAAAGGACCGGATTTTATCACCATTGATGGTGGCGAAGGCGGAACAGGTGCGGCTCCTCCAAGTTTTGCCGATCATGTATCCCTACCGTGGACGTATGGATTTTCCAAAGTATACAGTTTGTTCACGGAATACGGACTTACGGAAAGAGTTGTATTTATTGGCAGCGGCAAGCTGGGTTTCCCTGGAAAAGCGGCAATGGCATTTGCCATGGGAGCCGATTGCATTAACGTAGCCCGGGAAGCCATGATGAGCATTGGGTGCATTCAAGCACAGGTTTGTCATACCAACCGTTGTCCTGCTGGTGTCGCCACCCAAAGTAAGTGGCGTCAAAGCGGCATAAATGTGCCTTTAAAATCCGATAGATTGGCGCAATACTTTAAAACATTCAGGAAAGAGTTGTTGGAAATCACCCATGCTGCGGGTTACGAGCATCCTTGTCAATTTAATATGGATGATGTACAAGTAAACGTGGATGATGATTATCTTAGCAGCGATTTAAAATCCGTTTATGGTTACCAAAAAGAAAAGGTGAAATTTGATTCTATGCAAAATCTTTTGGATTGTGAACACTTGGGCGGAAAACCAGAACTGCAAAAAACATTATAATTTAGCCCCAGATATTAAATAAACTATATTACTACTTATGAAAAGAAATTTACCCCTAATCCTGTTTTTAGTGATAGCTTCAAGTGCTTTCTCTCAACGAAAAAGCGAACTTTTTGCTGAAATAGATACTTTGAAAACCAGAATTTCCGAAGTGGAGCAGGAATTAGCAAAGGCAAGACGAGAAATATCATCAGCCAATGCCGAGGCAGAGGCACTTAAATCTGAAAATGCTACCCTTCGAGATGCCAATGCTACGCTTTTAAGCAATATGAGCAACTTCTCGGAACTTTCCAAACAAAATTCGGATAACGTAGACCGTGCCATGGAAGCTTTGGCCAGAAAGGAAAAACAACTAAGTGGCATAAACGATATGATTTCCGCCAACGACTCTACGGCCATTGTTTCCTTGACCAGAATCAAACAGACTTTAGGTGAAAATGCTAAGGTGGGTGTTGAAGAAGGCATCGTTGTTATCAGCAATAGTTTAACCGCACTTTTTGGCTCGGATACTTCATCAGAATTGACAGAGGAAGGCAAAACATGGTTGGCCGGCGTAGCCAGTGTAATCAAAACCAATCCTAATTTTAAAGCAGAAGTTGAAGGACTTAACATTACCGGGGAATATGGTCCAACCTACAATCAAATGGCGGCTGTTGCTTCAGCATTGGTGACAAGTTTGGAAGTTCCTGCCGAAAGCATCAATGTTACCGCTAAAGATGGTAATTTTAAGGAGGGAATCAACATCAAATTACAGCCGGACTATAAAGGATTTTACGCCAAAGCCAAAGAAAGTACGAAAGGTAACTAATAACCTTTTGGCTTAAAATACTTTTTAAGGTTTTGATGCGTTCTTGGTAGAGTAAAATCAATAAAAACCTGACTACCTTATGAGTGGAGATCAAATCCTTCAGTTATTTGCTTATTTATTACCAGCTGTTGTTACCGGAGCAGTTGCTTTTTATTTTTTTAGATTGCACACCCGGAATGAAGATGGTCGCAGACGCTTTTTACTGCACAAAGATTCTCAAAAAGAAACTTTGCCTATACGTTTACAAGCATACGAGCGTATGGCGCTCTTTTTGGAGCGTATTGCCCTGAACAGTCTTGTGGTTCGAGTAGCGCCAACAGGTAAAAAGAAAAGTGATTACGAAAACCTGTTGATCAAACAGATTGAAACGGAATTTGAGCATAATCTATCACAGCAGATATATATGTCCGATTCTTGCTGGAACATTATCAAAACGGCTAAAAATGCAACCATTCAAATCATCCGTTCCGCTGGAATGAGCGAAACCGATTCTCCGGATAAGCTTCGGGAAGATATTCTCAATCAGACTATGGAAAAAGAATCTCCTTCCAACGCCGCTTTGGCCTTTGTAAAAAAAGAAGTCACCGAGCTTTGGGATTGATGCGGTCCAGTAATACAGTTTGCAGTAAGCAGTGGCAGTTGGCAGTCCGCAGTAACTCAATAACCCAATAATTTGATCCAGAGGTCGGAAGCCCGATGTCCGAAGTCGGGAGTTTTGGAACTTGATATTTGAATTTGCAGTCAGCAGTTAGGCAGTAAGCCAATAACTTAGTAACTCTGAACTTGAGTCTTGGTTCTTGAGTCTTGATTCTTGGCTCTTAAACTTGACGTTTGAGTTTTATGCACGAAGTCGGAAGTCAGTTGGCGGTAAGCAGTAACTCAATAACCCAATAACCTAGTCGGATGCACGATGCACGAAGTCTTGGTTCTCTTTTCTTTGCTCTTGAACTTGATGCCTGAGTTTGTCATTACTGCGAAGGCAGGAATCCATCTTTAAAAAAAACCTGGGAACAGATTATAAAGTAGATTTCTCACCCTCCCATTGGTCGGTTCGTAATGAAAATGGAATAATTGATGGTCATTTGTGCAATTCGTGTCTGCCGTGGGTAGGGATTATAGGAGATTGATGCTCTAGGCAGTAATACAGTTTGCAGTACGCAGTCGGCAGTAACTGAATAACCCAATAACTCCTAACTCTGAACTTGAGTCTTGCACTTGAACTTGAGTCTTGAACCTAAATCTTCCCCATTTTCCCCAAAACAAACAGGATGATTATGGGAATGGCCAGTAACACCACAATTAGTGTATCCGTCACAAAAAGTTCTGGCTTAAACAACAAAGTGGTTGCATAGCCCCCAATGGCCCCACCAAAGTGAGCGGTATGTCCAATGTTGCCCATTCTACTCTTCATACCCCATATGGAATACAACAAATAAGCAATTCCCAACACATACGCAGGTAAGGGAATCGGGATAAACATAATGCCCAATTGCATATCAGGATTCAACAATATGGCCGCATACAGAACCCCCATCACTGCACCACTGGCGCCAACGGCACTATAATAAGGCTCATCTTTATGGAAAAACAAAGCCAGAAGACTGCCAGCAATCAAACTAACTAGGTAAATAATCAGAAACTTGATGGAACCAAACCAGCTGATTACCACGGGAGCAAAAAAGTAGAGCGTGAACATGTTCAGGAACAAATGGGAAATATCTACGTGCAAGAAGCCCGAAGTCACCATTCTTTCACGCTGCCCGGCCTGTATGGCGCTGATATTGAACTTGTATCTATCAAAAAAAATCATGTTGTTGAATCCGCGTAAGGAAACCAAGACATTGGCGGCCATAATAGCAATAGTGGCAATATGTAAATTAAGCATGTAAATAAAGGTTTGGGTTCAAATATAGCTATATTTGTACACAAGAATAGTCTATGCAGCTGGTAGTTTATATCCTTGTTTATCCTTTGCTCTGGTTGATTTCCAGACTTCCCTTTAAAATCATTTATTTTATTTCTGATGGTGTCTATGTACTCTTGTACCATGTAATCGGGTATCGTAAAAAAGTGGTACGCAACAACTTGGTCCTTGCTTTCCCTGAAAAGTCGGATGAAGAACGATTGATGATCGAAAAAAAGTTCTTCAGGCACATGTGCGACATCTTCTTGGAAATGATGAAGACCATGGGCATGAGCAAAAAAGAAATTCAAAAGCGGTTCACCGTAACCAATATTGAGCTGCTCAATGGGTTGGAAAAAAAAGGCATCAATACCATGCTTATGCTTCCCCATTATGCCAGTTGGGAGTGGGTATTGTCCTTGAACCTTCAAATCATATCCAAAGGCTATGGTATTTATCAAAAAGTGGAGAACAAATATTTTGATAAATTGGTGAGAAACATCCGAGGCAAATACAACACCGAGTTGATTTCAACCAAAGAATGCAGAAAAATCCTGAAAGAGGCAAAAGAAAGTAAGAAATTATTAATGGTCGGGATAATCAGCGACCAATCTCCCATGGTGAGCAGAGCCAAGTACTGGACCGACTTTATGGGCATTGTAGTTCCAGCTCACGTAGGAGGCGAAGAAATCTGCAAAGCAAACAATATTGTACCCGTATACCTGAAAGTTCAAAAAAAGAAAAGAGGGTATTATGAAGGTACATTTAAAATACTTACCGAAAACCCTACCGAAGTTCCTGATTACGGAATTACGGATGCCTTCTTAAGAGAAACAGAAAAATCCATTCGTGAGGCTCCGGAATATTACTTCTGGACGCATAAACGCTGGAAACACAAGGACAAAGTACCGAAAGAGTTCCAAAAAGAACCAATAAAAACAGCCTAAATTCCCGCTACTTCCTTGATTTCACCAATGATTCGGTCGGCCAAGCCATCCGCTTCGTCCTGTGATTTTGCCTCGGTGTAAATTCGGATGATAGGTTCCGTATTGGATTTTCTTAAGTGCACCCAGTTTTCGGGGAAATCAATCTTTACTCCATCAATGGTTGACACCTCTTCATCTTTATATTTGTTGTACATGGCCTCCAAAAGGGCATCCACATCCAAGTCAGGGGTCAATTGAATTTTCTTCTTGCTCATAAAATAGCTCGGGTAGCTTGCACGCAGTTCGGCAACGGTTCCGCCTCGCTCAGCCATCAACATCAAGAACAAAGCTGTCCCAACCAAGGCATCACGCCCATAATGGCTTTCTGGGTAAATAATTCCTCCGTTCCCCTCTCCACCAATAATGGCGTTGTTTTCTTTCATTTTGGTCACTACATTGACCTCACCGACCGCAGCAGCTTCGTATGTGCCACCGTGTTTTTCGGTAACATCGCGCAATGCCCTGGAGGATGAAAGATTGGAAACGGTATTCCCCTTGGTCTTGCCCAAGACATAATCGGCACAGGCCACCAAAGTGTATTCCTCCCCGAACATCTGTCCGTCATTGCTGATAAATGCCAAACGGTCCACATCGGGGTCGACCACAATACCAAAATCAGCTTTCTCCTCCACCACTTTTTTACAGATGTCTCCCAAATGCTCTTTTAAGGGTTCTGGATTGTGCGGAAAATGGCCCGTTGGGTCACAATAAAGCTTCACTACTTCCACGCCCAGTTCTTCCAACAGTTTGGGAATGGCAATACCTCCTGTGGAGTTTACGCCATCGACCACAACTTTGAATCCCTTGCCCCTAATTACATCGGCATCAACCAAGGAAAGTTCCAAAACTTCATCTATATGGATATCGATATAAGAATCATTTTTAACGATTTCCCCCAAATCATCCACTTCTGCAAATTCAAAATCCTCTTGCTCTGCCAAAGCCAAAATCTTTGCTCCTTGCTCAGCATCCAAAAACTCACCACGTTCGTTCAACAATTTAAGGGCATTCCATTGCTTGGGGTTATGGCTGGCCGTTAAAATGATTCCGCCATCAGCCTTTTCCAAAGGAACAGCAATTTCTACCGTTGGCGTGGTGGACAATCCCAAATCAATCACATCGATCCCCAACCCGACCAAGGTGGAAACCACCAAGTTCTGGATCATCTCGCCCGACAAACGGGCATCCCGTCCAATTACAACCTTCAATTTTTGTTTGTTGGAATAAGACTTTAACCAAGTCCCATAAGCAGCAGCAAATTTAACCGCATCCACAGGTGTTAAGTTATCGTTAGTGTTGCCCCCAATGGTTCCCCGTATTCCAGAAATTGATTTGATCAGTGTCATAATTGTTAAAAAAGTTTTTGCAAATATAATCGGGCATATCCGATTCCATGTTTTGAATTTGTAAATTTCGACAGAAAAAGAATTTGCCCCGATGAACTTCTTGGCTCATATTTATCTATCTTTTGATGATAAGGAAATAACTTTGGGTAATTTCTTTGCCGATCATATCCGTGGAAACAAGTACAAACATCTACCGGATAAAATCCAGAAAGGGATTCTCCTTCATCGGGAAATTGACACCTTTACCGATTCCCACCCCATAGTGAGGCAAAGTAGCAAACGCCTCCATAAAAATTACAGCCATTACAGCCGAGTTATTGTAGATATTTATTACGACCATTTTTTGGCCAAAAACTGGAGTGATTATTCCAAAACGCCTTTGGATGAATTTGTGGAGGACTTCTATGATTTATTGGAAGACAACTACGACATCCTCCCCATGGCCACCAAACGCATGATGCCCTATATGATTGCGGACAATTGGTTGCTCAATTATGCCAATTTAGCTGGAATTGACCGTGTTTTGAACGGAATGAACCGACGCACCAAAAATAAATCCAAGATGAATTTTGCCATTTTAGATCTTGAAGAGCACTATACTGATTTTGAAAATGAATTCACCTCATTTTTTGAAGAATTGATTACCTTTTCCAACCAAAAATTTATTTCTCTATGCGAAGACTAATACTCCTCCTGCCCCTGATCTTATTTATCCATTGTAAACAACAACCTGCAAAACCAACCGGACTGGTCACCGAAAAGGCGATGGTGGTATCCGCACGCGAAGAAGCTTCACAATTGGCGGCGGACATTATGAAAAAAGGTGGAAATGCTTTTGATGCCATGGTCGCAACAGAACTTTCTTTGGTAGTCGCATACCCTTTTGCGGGTAGCGTTGGCGGAGGCGGATTTATGGTTTACCGCAAGAGCAATGGCGAGGTCGGAGGAATCGATTATAGAGAAAAAGCCCCTTTGGCAGCCCACAAGGATATGTATTTGGATTCCTTGGGCAATGTAATTCTAGGAATGAGCACCTCGGGCGGGACCGCAGTAGGTGTGCCAGGAACGGTCGCCGGGGTACTGGAAGTGCATAGAAAATTCGGAAAGCTTCCACTCAAAGAGATTATAGAGCCAATTATAGCACTTGCAAAAAAAGGCGTTGTTGTCACCAAAAAGCAAGCTAACCGATTGGAAGGCTATCGGGAGGATTTTATTGAAGCCAATGGGGACAGCACCAAATTTGCAGGTCCTTTTGTTACGGGCGATACTATAAAATACCCCGCCTACGCCAAAACACTTCAAAAAATTATGGAAGAAGGCAGGGATGGTTTTTACAGAGGTGAGGTTGCCCAAAAACTGGCTGCTTTTGTACAGGAAAATGGCGGTTACATCACCGAAGAAGATTTGGAAAAGTATGAAGCTGTTTGGAGAGACCCCATAGTTTTTGATTACAAGGACATCAAGATTATTTCCATGAGCCCGCCCAGTAGCGGCGGGGTTACCATCAACCAAATATTTAAAATGATGGAACCCTACGATGTTTCAAAATTTGGACACAACTCCACCAAAACCATTCAGTTGTTTACCGAAGCTTCTCGAAGAGCGTATGCGGACAGGAATTACTATTTGGGCGACCCCGATTTTGTGGACATTCCTTATGATATGCTGCTGAATGATGAATATCTTCAAGAAAGAATGGCCAATTTCTCTTTTGATAAGGCCACACTATCATCAGAAGTAAGCCACGGTGAAGTAGAGATTATTGAAAGTGCCCAAACCACCCATTTTTCCATAGTGGACAGTGAGGGAAATGCCGTTTCTGTAACCTCCACACTTAACGGCGGGTATGGTTCCAAGCTATATTGCGATGAACTCGGTTTCTTTTTGAACAACGAAATGGACGATTTTAGTTCTAAGCCGGGTGTCCCCAACATGTTTGGACTTATTGGCGCCGAAGCCAATAGCATTGAACCAGAAAAACGTATGTTGAGTAGTATGACGCCTACTATTGTGGAGAAGGATGGTAAATTGTACATGGTGGTTGGCACTCCCGGAGGTTCCACCATTATTACAGCGGTGGCACAGACTATTTTAAACGTATATGAGTTTAATTTGAGCATGCAAGAAGCAGTCAATGCGCCACGATTCCATCACCAATGGTTGCCCGATATGGTGATTTTTGAACCCGAAGGCTTTTCTGAAGAACTTAAAACCGAGTTAAAATCCAAAGGATACATTATTAACGAAGAGCGTACGCCCATTATTGGTAAAGTGGATGCCATTCGTGTTTTACCCGATGGAAAGCTCGAAGGTGGAGCGGACAAACGTGGCGACGATACCGCAGTTGGATATTAAATCAGCTAAACACAAATGCAAGTGTCAAGTTCAAATACAAATGATGATTCAATAAAATCTTATCAAAGCCAAATTAAAAGATTATCATGGGTACTTGGAATTGTTGCCGCTATCCTAATTTTAATTTCATTCCTTGCCCCATGGATTTTAACCAATAACAAATTCTCCATTATAGATTTTACAGATACTGGAGGAATTGGAGATACTATTGGGGGTATCATGAACCCTTTCATTGGACTTGCAGGTATAATTTTGACCTTTCTTGCATTCTATCTACAATATAAAGCGAACCAAATTCAGATTGCCAATTTTGATAGACAATTAAAACAAGATAGACTTCACTTTGAAAATCAGCTTAAAGAACAAAAAGAACAGTTTTTAAAAAATCAAATTGAGAATCAGTTCATAGAAATGATTCGTCTTCACAAGGAAAATGTTAGTGAAATGTCTCTTGAGATTTTTACAAGCATCACAAACAACAAAGAAACTATTAATGGAAGAAAAGTTTTTAAACATTTTTTGAATGAAGTCAACATAATTTATGAAGTAATCAAAAAACATTTTACTGAGGAAGATGCCGATTTTAGAATTCGTCTTTCATACGACTACTTTTTTTCAGGACTTTCTCATGTTTATTTATTGAACCCGCCCAAAAGTGACTTACACCAACAAGCCTTCAGGGACTTTAAAAATATCAACTCTTCTTTTTTATCTACGCCTGGTGTCGATGGAGGCGTAAAAATCCGAGATATAGTTTCCGATCCCAGATTAAATTTAAACCATTTAATCCTCTCTGGTCATTCCAATTTGTTAGGACATTATTATCGGCATCTTTTCCATTCTGTCAAGTTTATAGTCAACCTAAATGAAAATGCCTTTCCATATGAAGAAAAGAGAAAGTATTTGAGGCTTCTTCGAGCCCAACTATCCAATGAAGAGCAAGCATTACTATTCTATAATTGGAGGTCTGGTTATGGGACAGATTGGGAGTCACAGTCAAATAGATTTTTTACTGATTTTAGAATGATTCATAATCTCAGACCAATGCAACTCCATTATGATTTTGATTTGGCAAAAGAGTTTAATCTAAACTCAGGATATAGAACTGAAAAAGGAAGAAATGATGATTTCCTTTTTGAATTTCAAGTAAGAAGAAATGAAATATGATGTTGTTATTTTAACGGACCATCGTTATGTGGCTCCAGAAAAGAAGACACCCTATATTGAAAATGTATTGCAAGAAGATCGCCTAGTTCTTGAAGCATTGCAAAAACAAGGTTTACGGGCCATTCGCAAATCTTGGGGCGACCCCAATTTTGATTGGTCAACCACCAAATACGCCTTGTTTAGAACTACTTGGGACTATTTTGACCGTTATTCAGAGTTTTCAAAATGGTTGGAGACAGCTTCAAAACAAACGCAGTTCATTAATTCCAAAGCACTTATCTATTGGAATATTGACAAGCATTACCTGCAAGATTTATCAAACGCTGGCGTGACCATTCCCAAAACGGTTTTTGTGGAAAAAGGCACAAAAACTACCCTTGCCGATGCCATTGCAAATGCAAAATCAGACCATGGCTTTACGGCGGACACCTATATTTTAAAACCTTGTGTTTCGGGCGCGGCGCGGCATACCTACAAAATTCAGAAAAATGAAATTGAAAAACATGAGGCCATTTTCCAAGAATTAGTGGTGGAAGAAGCCATGATGCTTCAAGAATTTCAACAAAATATTGTTTCGGAGGGAGAAATATCCATGATGGTTTTTAACGGTGAATTTACCCATGCGGTACTAAAAATTGCAAAACCTGGTGATTTTAGGGTTCAAGATGATTTTGGAGGAACTGTTCATGAGTACAATCCCACTGAAGAACAAATAGCATTCGCCAAAAGTGTGGTAAATGCTGCACCGGAATTACCCATTTATGCCAGAGTAGATATTTTTAAGGACAATAACGGCAATTGGGCCTTGGCCGAACTGGAAATTTTTGAGCCGGAACTTTGGTTTCGTTTAAACCCTAAAGCGGCAGATTTTTTGGCAAAAGCGATCAAAGAAACTTGCATTGTTCATTAAACCCAATTTGGGTTGTTCTATATTTTTATATTTAATAAATATTTTAAAATGAAAAACTTACCTCTCCTCCTATTAAGTATAACCTTCGGATGTTTTGCCCAGCAAAAAACCACAGGCAATCTAGTCGCCTTGGATGATGCTTTTTATAACTACGTGGATAAAGATGCAAAAATTGAGGTTTTGGCCGAAGATTTTATATGGTCGGAAGGACCTGTATGGGTGAAAGAAGGTGGATTTCTTCTGTTTTCCGATGCTCCCCAGAACACCATTTTTAAATGGCAAGAGGATGAAGGGATCACGACATTTTTAGAGCCTTCGGGCTACACGGGAATACTTCCATATAGTAGGGAACCCGGCAGCAATGGACTTATCATAAACAGCAATGGTGAATTGGTGGCCTGTGAGCATGGCGACCGAAGAATTTCCCGCATGCCTTTATCGGGTGGTGGAAAAGTTACGGTGGCCGATAGATGGCAAGGAAAACGTTTTAATAGCCCAAATGATATTGTACAAGCTTCCAATGGCATCTATTATTTTACAGACCCTCCCTACGGCCTACCGGAGCAAGAAAATTCCAAAACTCGAGAAATTGATGCCTTTGGAGTGTTTAAAATAGATGTAGATGGAAGTGTGGAAATGGTGGTCAGCAATCTCAGTCGGCCCAATGGTGTGGCACTGTCCCCCGATGAAAAAATCCTCTATGTGAACCAATCCGATTCAAAAGCACCTTACATTATGGCCTACAACATCCAACATGATGGTTCCTTGGATAAAGGCCGTATCTTTTTTGATGCAACATCCTTAATGGAATCTGGACTTGTGGGTTCGTTGGACGGCATTAAAGTAGCTCAGGATGGCACTATTTTTTCAACGGGACCAAGCGGAGTTTTGATAATTACCACCAAAGGAAAGCTTTTGGGACGCATTGAAACGGGGCAGCGCACAGCCAATTGTGCTTGGGGTGATGATGGCTCGGTACTTTATATGACCGCTCATAATTACCTGATGCGAATTCAAACCAAAACCGTGGGGAGTGGATTTTAATTATTTGGAAATCTGCCTTTTCAATTCTTCCATCGACTCCTGAAGCTGTTTCAATAAACCCGTTTCGGTAGTGGCATCCACATTAAAGGTAAGTTTACTGCTCACCTCCCAAATTTCTTGGATTTGAAAAGGTTTGATTTCGTAAGGCGGATAAGTTTCGTTTAATGACACAAGGGTAATGTTATTGGAATTTGGCTTTCGTTCTATTTTCTTCACCATTACAGAATCCTGAAGCACCACCACGTACATTTTATTGGGGCTCACATGATCAATATGCTCAATGGCTTTTGCCAAGACCCAATCGTTGGGCCTTAAATTGGGCAACATACTATCTCCCTCAACCTGAAAACCTCGATAGGTGGCGTTCCTAAACTCGGGAATGGGCATATCAAAAGCAGGTAATTG
The DNA here is from genome assembly GCF_013911645.1 of Allomuricauda sp. Lineage (GTDB taxonomy): Bacteria > Bacteroidota > Bacteroidia > Flavobacteriales > Flavobacteriaceae > Flagellimonas. The sequence continues at coordinate 402,491 of NZ_JACESV010000001.1, read as the reverse complement.
CCTGTACCAACTTGTATCTGAAATATTCTGGGGATATCCCGCGGCCGCTTTTGCGTTTACCATCACCATGTTATCGTTATCGGAATTGTCCACCGTAACCACTTTGGGGATAACACTGGTTCTGGAAGTGTCCAAATGTTTCTGATCACTTTCTCCGAACAACCAAAGTGGATTTATTTTAAACTGGCGCAAGAGTTCTGCAACCACCTTTCCCGATAATTTAGTCCTTCCCCTTTCAATATCCGCTGTGGTGTTCTTCACCCCCAATAATTTGGCAAATTCGGTTTGGGTGTAACCGAGCTCCCTACGGATATCGGTAAATCGTTTCAGGGTTGATTCGTTTTCCATTTCTTCATTTTTGGTGTCACTTCGAGCTGTCATCCTGAGCGCAGTCGAAGGAATAATCGAGAAGCCTCCTAACCATTTAGCAAAGAACAGGTCTCGACTTAAGTTTATCTGAAGCAGAGTCGAAAGGCTCAACCTGACATCTCGTACCAAATATATAACATTTGGATTATTTCCAAAAACTTTTATGGATTATTTCCATTATTTGGATTATTTCCATATATTTGATTGGATTATTTCCAATGGTCGATGTTTTTAATTTATTAAAATGACAATTATGGAACCCACAACAACCCTTATTTACGATGGCAGTTTTAATGGATTTCTGACCGCAATCTTTATAGCTTTTGATGAGAAAATTGATGTGGCCGACATTCAAAAAAACAATCAAAGCCAAAGCGGATTGTTTTCCGATACAGAAACCGTTTTTACCAATGTAGAAAAGGCCGAACGGGTATGGAACGGCATCCGAAACAAAAGTCATAATGCCATATCCAATATCTATTTCGCTTTTTTGAGTGAAGCCGAAGGCGTTGAACTCATGCTTTACACCTATATTCAAAAACTAATGCGCGCCCAAAACGGTAAATATTTGGACTATTCGGATAGTACTGTGGTGTACATTGGCCAATTGGCCAAAAAAGTGGGGAGGGAAAAACACCGTATGGAAACCTTTGTCCAGTTTCAGTTGAGCAAGGACGATATTTATTTTGCAAACATTGAACCTGATTTTGATGTGCTGCCTTTAATCTCCAAACATTTCCGCGGCTGTTATGCTGATCAGCAATGGTTGATCTACGATGTGAAACGCAAATACGGCATCTTTTACAATTTAGATCATGTGGAAATGGTATCTCTCAATTTAAAAGATATTCACCACAATAAAACAGTAAAAAGTGATGCATTTGCTCCCAACCAAACCCTTTGGAACGATTATTTTAAAAGTACCAACGTCGCATCGTACATCAATCCAAAATTACACACACAGCATATACCGAAACGAAATTGGAAGTATTTGGGTGAGAAGAGAGAGGCGGTTTGATTATCCCCCTACCCCTCTCCCCCACAAAATGGTCGCTTTTGCTTTTAAAACAGCACATAAGACTGGTTAAACTGCCGTAAATGCGGGTAATGTATTGTTATAGATCCACCTTTTCTTGGTCGTCCAATTTTTTACTGCTATTTATTTTTTTGCTCCATTACGCAAATAGGGTAAATAACAATTCCCAAGCGACTTGATGCGGAGTTAACCCTTGTAGGTGACCCTATAAATAGCGTCCCCTTCATCATCGGAAATCAATAAAGAACCATCTTCCAAGAAAAGCAAATCTACAGGCCTACCAAAAGCTTCTTGCGACTCTTCATCCAACCAACCATCTATAAAGGGTTCATAACTTACGGCTTCTCCATTTTCAAGCTTCACCAAGGTTACCCTGTAGCCTACCTTGGAAGAACGGTTCCAAGAGCCATGCTCCGCCAAAAACGCATGCCCCGTGTATGCTTCGGGAAACATAGGGCCTTTACCAAACTTTACGCCCAAAGCCGCTACGTGGGCCTGTAATGGCTGTACTGGTGGCACAAAATCGGAACAGGGGCGTTGGTCACCATATTCAGGGTCCTTAACGGTTCCGCCATGGCAAAATGGGTAACCAAAATGCTGTCCTACCTCGGTCAACTTGTTCAATTCCCCTGGAGGCACATCGTCTCCCATCATGTCCCTGCCATTGTCGGTAAACCACAACTCATCGGTTTCTGGATGCCACGTGAAACCCACAGTGTTTCTCACTCCATGTGCTACAATTTCCCTATTGCTGCCATCGGGATCCATTCGAGTGATGGATGCATAGCGTTTATCTACCGTAGCACTATCACAAATATTGCACGGAGCTCCTACGGGAACGTATAATTTACTATCCGGACCGAAGGCGATATACTTCCAACCATGGTGAAATTCGGTTGGGTAATCGTCATAGATCAATTCGGGGTCTTGGGGACTTTCCAACTGCGATTCAATATTGTTGTACTTGAACATTCGGCTTACTGCGGCCACATACAAAGCACCATCTTTAAAAGCAACGCCATTGGGCTGTTCCAAATCCGAAGCAATGGTATAGGTTTCGTCCACTTTATAATCGCCATCCACATCTTTTAAAGCATACACCTTTCCTTCGTTTCGGGTACCTACAAACAGGGTTCCGTTTGCTCCCATGGCCATGGAACGTGCGCCTTCAATATTTTCCGCATACACATCTATGCTGAATCCATCGGGGAGGTTGAGACGATCTAATGGTAAATCACCTGTATATTCCGGTGTTTCTTCCGTTGTTGTTTCTTCGGTAGTTTCTTCATCTTTGTCATCCTTTTTTCCGTTACATGCCAAAAATGTTACCGAAAGCATCAACATTAATATTGACCTTAAGGTCAAAGTATACATTTTCATCTTGTTTTTTAGGTGTTTTGTTTCTGATTCAATAAAGCTATGATAAAATCGCGGAAACCTAAAGGTGTTTTGGAGATTTATAATATTCCATCGGAAACTGTGATTATTGTAGGTGACAATAAATACTTAGAGGACAACAATTAAATGTCCCTTCACAACAATTATTTCTTCATGGCAGTGCTACCAATGTACGTTTACCTGTAATTAATTCTGAAAGTAATTTTTTCATTTTCATATAGTGTTCTCGTAAAAGAGTCTTGACCCAAGTGGCAGGGCTCTTTTTGATTTAAAGCTATTTTCAATAAAAAATTACTCCTCATCCTTTTTATATTCCGAAAGATGGCCTTGATACCAAATATTGGTTCGGTGGGAACTGGAAACGGCAAGTCTAGCCTGTCCACTCGGATAGAGCTGTGCAATTACCTGAAAATTCTCGGATTCTTGGCTAATTGTAAACCGCATGGTTTTTCCAGTATCCTTTTTGTTGGAAGAGAAAGAGAGATCCTTTGGAATTCCCTCAAATTTGATTCCCGCTTTATCTGGATGGTAATACCCTCCCATTTGGCGTTCCCCAAAAAAAGGAAGGTCTGCTTTAACGCTATCGCCCACCATGCGTAAATATCCGCCCGTACCCGAAATATCTATTCGGCTGGCCGTGCTCCCGAAAGGTAACAGTCTAGCATTGGCAATGCTATTTAATCCTTGACTGGCCATGGGTTGTGCCCAATTGGCTTCAATTTTGAACTGTTGGTCGGAAATCATCCTGTCCAAAGCAGCAATCTCCTCGGGTGTTGCTTGGTTTTTACTCGATGCACAAGCAATGGACACCAATAACACTATATAAGCTCCAATTTTTACAATAAACTTCATTGGTTTGACTATTAACATCTTACAAATTACAAAATAACCAAACCAATTCCGAGACAAATAACGGTGTCTTAACGTTTAAAGCGTTCAAAAATGGCCAACGTTTTTTTAGTGTTGATAAAATACACTCCTGTTAAAAGAATCGCAGCGGCTATGATGGATTGCAGGGTAATCTTCTCATCGAGAAAATACCATCCCAACAACAGCGCTACAATTGGATTTACATAGGTAGAGGTTGCCACTTTTTCCGGAGAAACGGCCTTAAGCAGATAGTTGAATGAGGTAAAGGCTACTATACTTCCCAAAAATATAAGCAATACCATGGCCAACTGCACCTTACCCTCCCAAGCTAGTGGTGAAGTCCATTCTTCCCCGAAACCAAGGCTCATCAAACTTAAAACAAGACCTGCAAAGAACATTTGGTAGCCTGTGTTCACAAAATAATTGGTTGGCAGGTCTGCCTTTGCCACAAAAAGACTGGCGTAGGCCCAGCAGAACATGCAGAAAAAAATCATGATCATACCTACAATGGACTCTTCTTGGGCAATAATCTGTTTTTGGCTTACCAACAAATAGATTCCAATTATTCCAAAAACAACACCAACAACGGACATGGGCTGAATTTTTTTGCCTTGCAGTACGCGCATCAACAAAAGAATAATGAGGGGCTGCGAAGAAATTTCCAGAGCTGCAAAGCCCGTATCCACATAACGCAGGGCCCAAACTACCAAACCATTGCCAATGCTCAAGAAAAGTACTCCGGCAATCAGGGTATTTAAAAGTTGTTCTTTAGTGATTCGCAGGGAGGTTCCCATTATTTTGGCCAGAAGAAAAATGCAGAGACCCGCCAAGGTGAACCTGAAACTGGCCAGCATAAAGGGTTCCAGTTCCAATACAGCTATTTTGTTCAACAAATAGGTAGAGCCCCAAATAACATAGATGGCAAAAAAAGCCAGGATGACGAGAGCAGAGTTGGAGGATTTTGCCATTTATAAGGACAGTTTAATCGCCCTGCAATATTACGTATGTTTAGTGGAGTATGTAACTGTGAAGCCAAATTTTAGCTGATTTTTCTGCTTGAATGGATTATAGCGGTTTGTTTAAATCAAATATGTAGGATGCAAACTCGCTTTCCAATTTTTTAAAGCGATTTAAATGCTCTTCAATTTCGTTGTTTTTTGCATCAAAATTTATCTTTCTCTCTCTAATTTTAGACATTACCTGCTTTTCGTGAGCTCTATAACTCTGGATGTGTTTGTTCAGTTCGTAAAATTTTTCGAACCGCCTTGGACACTTAGGTTCATAAATGTACGAATTCAGTTTTTCGGACAGGCGTTGCACCATTCTCTGGTTTCGTTCCACCCGCATCAGTACATCTTGTTCATATTCGATACTATTTTGGGTGATATGTTCCATTGGCTCGCAAGAATTTTTAGCATTAATTATTTGACACCCTTTAAGTTAAACAAATACTTACAAATACTGATATAGTTAACTATCTTTTAATGATTTATTTAACATAAATAAAAAAAGACCCGGTAAAAACCGGGTCTTATACAATTTAGGTGCGGAAAAAATTAATTTTCGGTCTGCTCGTAAGCCTCCTCTTTCAATTCGTCAGAGGCAATAATAGCTAATTCCACTCGTCTGTTTGCTGCTTTACCTGAAGCGGTATCGTTGCTTTCCACAGGTTGTTCTTCGCCATACCATTTGGTGGTAAAACGTCCACTGGAAATGCCTTTGGCCACCAAATACCCGGTTACGGCCTGTGCCCTACGTTGGGAAAGCCCCATGTTGTAATCGGCGGCACCATCGCTATCGGTATGTCCTTCCACCAAAATATTGGTTTTAGGGTATTCCATAAAAATTCCGGCCAATTTGTCCAATGTGGTAGCGGAAGCTCCTTTAATGTCAGACTTATTGGTGTCAAAATAAACACCGTTCTCACCACTAAAGGTAACATTGATGCCCTCTCCTACCCTTTGCACTTCTGCACCTGGGATTTCCTGTTCAATTCTTTCAGCTTGCCTATCCATGCGATTACCAATGTAACCACCGGCAGCACCGCCGACCACAGCTCCGATAATGGCGCCAAGAGCTGTATTTCCTTTTCCTACGTTGTTGCCAATTACACCACCAATAACGGCACCGCCACCGGCACCAATTGCGGCACCTTTTTGGGTATTGTTCGCATTTTTGATGGCATCACAACCAATAATCATGGTCAACGCCAAAAAAGCCGTTGCCCCTTTTAAAACTATATTTTTCATGGAATTATTTTTTTGAGAATTCATAAACAACAGTAACGGGTGTACCGTCAACCGACACATTGGATTTAAGGGTCATGGATTGTTCGGACAGGTTAACGATGTTCAAACGGTATCCGTACCCACCGGAAATATCCTTTCGCTTATCGTCAATAAACTTAAATTGAAGCTGGCTTTGGTAACTCTGTTGCGGCTCCACTACGGACCATCTAAAAAAACGGTCGCCTCCTTGACAAAGCGAGCTTTGGGCTATGGTGTATCTCCCAGTACTATTGTTGTCTCTAAAAAACCATTCGCTATCCTCAAAGCAGATGTCCTCTGCATCGTTGAAAATGACGGATTTAAAGTTTCCGGTATTGTTTTCGTAGTAAACATTGTCCAAGTTCCAGGTTCCACTAAACAAATTTCGCTGTGCTCTAGCGCTTTTGGAAATGGAACACGATGAGAATAAAAATCCCATCACCGTAAAAAGTAAAAGTGATCGTTTTATCATAAGTATTAAGTTAATGTTCAAAAAATATACGTTTGGGGACGTATTTATAGTTGTTAAATTATCAAAAAAAAGTTAAACAACTGATTTTAATATTGATATAGTTCAATTAATGATGATTCGAATCGGTTTTTTGGTAAATAATTGGCTTCAAGTGGTTTTGCAAAGGGTACTGGGGTTTCCAAACTGCCGACTCTTTTTATGGGAGCGTCCAGAAACTCAAAACAGTTTTCCATGACCAAGGCCGATATATCGCTGGCAATACCTCCAAATAAGGTGTCTTCATGAAGCACAATCAATTTCCCGGTCTTTTTTACCGAATTGAAAATAGTTTCGGTGTCCAATGGTTGAAGCGTTCGCAAATCAATCAAATCTGTAGCAATTTCAGGGTGTTTTTCGAGAATTTCCAAAGCCCAATGTACGCCTGCACCATAGGTAACCACCGTTAGGGAGTTCCCTTCCCTTAAAAGTTTGGCCTTGCCAAACGGCAAGGTGTAGTAATCTTTAGGAACATCACCTTTAACACTTCGATACAACCCTTTATGCTCAAAAAACAGCACTGGATTGGGGTCGTTAACCGCTGTGGCCAACAATCCTTTGGCATCATAAGGAAATGCGGGGTATACCACTTTGAGTCCGGGGGTTTTGGTGAACCAAGCTTCATTCGTCTGGGAATGGAATGGCCCCGCCCCTACACCGCCGCCGCAGGGCATTCGAATGACTACATCGGCTTTTTCGTTCCAACGATAATGCACTTTTGCCAAATAGTTGACAATAGGGTTGAACCCAGAACTCACAAAATCGGCAAACTGCATCTCTACAACAGCCTTCATTCCGTTAATGGACAAACCCATGGCCGCGGAAACAATCGCCGACTCACAAATGGGTGTATTCCGTACCCGACTTTTTCCAAATTTGGGCACAAAACCTTCGGTAATTTTAAAAACACCCCCGTAATCCGCAACATCTTGCCCCATAATAATGAGTTCGTTGTGGCGGTACATGGATTGCTCCAATCCTTGGGAAATGGCATCAACAAATCGAATGTTTTCAGATTCATTTGATTCAGGTTCAATATTCTGATAGTTAAATTCTTGGTAAACCTCATTTAATTCTTTAGTTTCATTTAGGGAAACTTCAGGTTCATCAAAAGCAAGCTTCAAATTGGTATTGATTTCCTCAGAAATGTCTTGCTTGATTGCCTCAATATTTTCCTCTGTAAGCACCCCTTCTTCCAATAGAAAACTTTCATAATTGGAAATAGGGTCTTTCTTTTCCCATTCCTTCATCAACTTATCTGGGACATATTTGGTTCCGCTTGCTTCTTCGTGCCCACGCATCCGAAACGTTTTGAATTCCAAAAGCACTGGTCGCGGCCTCCTCCGAATGGCTTTGCACAATTCATCTACTTTTGCGTACACTTCCAAGATATTGTTGCCATCAATAATTCTGGACTCAATGCCATACCCCTTGGCCCTATCCGCCAAATGTTCGCAATTGTATTGCTCGTTGGTCGGCGTGGAAAGCCCATAACCATTGTTCTCAATACAGAACAACACGGGCAAGTTCCAAACAGAGGCCACGTTCAAGGCTTCGTGAAAATCCCCTTCACTGGTGGCGCCCTCTCCCGTAAAAACGGCCGTTACCCGCTTCTTTCTCCGTAACATATCGGCCAAAGCAATTCCATCGGCCACTCCGAGTTGAGGGCCCAGATGCGAAATCATGCCAACAATCTTGTATTCCTGAGTTCCAAAATGGAAACTACGGTCCCTACCTTGGGTAAAACCGCTTTGTTTTCCTTGCCATTGCGCAAAAAGTCGGTTCAAAGGAATATTTCTGGAGGTAAAAACACCTAGATTTCGATGCATGGGGAGGATATACTCACTTTCCTTGAGCGCCTTTGTAACACCCACGGAAATAGCCTCCTGTCCTATACCGCTAAACCATTTGGAAATTTTGCCCTGCCTTAGAAGAATCAACATCTTTTCCTCTATCATTCTCGGCTTAAGCATGCCTTTGTACAAATCCAACAACTTTTCATGTTCCAAGCTGCCAATATGATACCTCATACAATAAAATTCTATTGGTTAAATGTAGTAAAAAGCCTTTCAAAACGCTTTAAAATTCTAAAACCTTCAGCATTATTCCCTATTTTTGACATTATTTCAAAGATGACAATATGAGTGCTATTCCAAGTGTGGACCTGAAAGATTTTGTTTCGGGTGACCCAAAAAGAAAAGAAAAGTTTGTCAAAGAAATCGGGGCTGCTTTTGAGGATATCGGTTTTGTGGCACTGAGCGGACATTTTTTATCGGATGAGTTAGTGGAAAATCTTTATGACGAAATAAAAAAGTTCTTTAATCTACCACAAGAGGTTAAGGATAAGTATGAAATTGAAGGCATTGGAGGACAAAGAGGATACACTTCCTTTGGAAAAGAGCATGCGAAAGGCAAAAAAGAAGGCGACCTGAAGGAATTTTGGCATTTCGGTCAATATGTGGAAGACAATCCGGAACTGGAAGCTGAATACCCAGATAATGTTATGGTTGAAGAACTTCCAGATTTTAATCGAGTTGGAAAGGAAACCTATAAAATGCTGGAAAAAACCGCAAAATATGTGTTGCGAGCATTGGCTTTACATTTGGATTTGGAAGAAACCTATTTTGATGATTACATAAAAAATGGAAACTCTATTTTAAGGCCCATTCACTATCCGCCCATTACCGAAGAACCTAAGAACGCCGTCAGGGCTGCCGCACATGGCGATATCAACTTGATTACCTTATTGATGGGCGCCCACGGAAAAGGTCTTCAAGTTAAAGATCATGAAGGAAACTGGGTAGATGCCATTGCCCAACCCGACCAATTGATGATCAATGTTGGGGATATGTTGTCTAGACTTTCCAATAACAAACTAAAATCCACCATCCACCAAGTTGTAAATCCTCCGAAGGAGCTTTGGGGCACATCGAGGTATTCCATTCCGTTTTTTATGCACCCTGTTAGCGACATGCCTCTTGACTGCTTGGAAAATTGTATTGATGATGAGCATCCCAAGGCTTTTGAGGATATTACCGCTGGACAGTATCTACACGAAAGATTGATAGAACTAGGATTGATAAAAAAATAATCGATCATACACAATTGTACCAGTGGTCAATCCAAATGTCAAATCGAGCGCAGTCGAGATGTTTATGTCTGCCTTTCGACTGCGCTCAAGAGGGCAAAAACAAAGCATCGGCACAAACCTTCAAGGTCACTGGTACAATTACTGATATACAAAAACACCAATAATGGACTTAGGAGATCAGCTTAAAAATTTATTTCCAGACCACGAACCAGAAGAAGAGCCCGATAATGACAAAGAAAAGCCCTCTTATTGGCTACAAGACGACCCCATTATCTGCAAATACGAAAAGAGAAAAGGGAAACCTGTAACCATTCTTGAAGGGTACAACGGTGCCGACAGCGATTTTAAAAAATTGACCAAAGACCTAAAAACACTCTTGGGCGTGGGCGGAAGCTTTAAAAACGAAACCATCATCATCCAAGGTGATTACAGGGATAAAATTATGGACTATCTCAAAAAAAACGGCTTTTCCGTAAAGCGTGTCGGTGGATGACTCGATAAATCAACAAAAAATTGATTTACTTTTTATTTCATGTTAAAAACTTGATCGGAATACCAATGTTTTGTGAAAAAATTTTTGTGTTCTTGCTTTAAACCTTACTTTTATTCTTCCTAACCAACGAAAACTGAGCTGAAAATGAAATCACTGTTGCACATAACCAACGGGGACAGTTTCACGTCCAGATTACAGTCTTTAGATTTAAAAGGGGATGTAATTACCTGGAGAGAAATGCTTTGCGAAGGCAAAACCCTCTCCACGGTAGGAAGCGAATCGTTTTGGAAAACAAGGTTCGAGTTCCTAAACAAAAATTACAAAGTCTCCAAATCCTGGTTCATAGAAAAAACCCTCAAGGAATATCGGTCACTCTGCAACCACAAGCAACAGGACCATATTGTACTGTGGTTTGAATACGACCTCTTTTGCCAAATCAACATGCTTGCCGTACTTAGCTGGCTAAAACAGCACAGAAGGCATGCCGAAATCTCGTTGGTCTGTAGTGGCAAAGTGGAAGGCTCCAGTAAACTTTATGGTTTAAATGAACTCGGCGACGAAAAGTTACTTGATCTTTACGACAAAAGGAAGGTTCTTTCGCAGGATGATATTGAATACGCCGATTATATATGGCAACTCTATTGCAGCGACAATCCTATCCGCTTGGAAAACCAGATTGCCAACAACGATTTTCAGTTTGAATACCTATCGGATGCGCTGAAAACCCACCTTAAACGCTTCCCTACCATTAAAAATGGGCTTAACGATTTGGAAAACCATATTTTGGAAGTGGCCAAACAAGAAAAACCTAAATCCAAAAAAGAGCTTTTGGAGGATTTATTGACCAACCAAGGTTTTTATGGTTTTGGGGATACGCAATACGAACGCATGATTTCTTCCTTAAAACCTCTGTTCAGTTCTTTTGACCCTGTAAAATTGACCAAAAAAGGATTGCACGTATTAAAGCAAGAAGCAAATTACTATTCGGAACTACGTGATAATCAAATGTATCTCGGGGGTTCTTTAAAGTATAACTTCCTATATAATAGCGATACGGACCGAATCCTTAAATTATAATAAAATGGGCTCATCTTTGGGCAGTTCAGAGCTTATTCTGAATCCTGATGGGAGCATTTACCATCTAAATCTTCTTCCAGATGACATTGCCACCACCATTATCACGGTTGGTGACCCAGAACGGGTGCGCGAGGTATCCAAATACTTTGATTCCATCGAAATAAAGAAAAGTAAGCGAGAATTTGTCACCCATACTGGCTATTATTCAGGTAAACGTATTTCTGTTGTTTCTACAGGCATCGGAACGGACAATATTGATATTGTTTTTAATGAGTTGGATGCCTTGGCGAACATAGATTTTCAATCTCGACAAATAAAGTCCAAAAAAAAACAGCTCAGTTTTATACGGGTCGGTACATCTGGCTCTTTGCAACCAGATATCCCTGTTGATTCCTTTTTGATGAGCGCCACTGGTATTGGCCTTGACAATCTTTTACATTTCTATGATTGCGGGCACATCAAAAACAAAGAGATGGAACAAGCACTTGCAGCCTACTTAAATTGGAGTAAGTACAATATCCACCCCTATGCGGTCGATTTTGATAAGGATTTAGCAGATATTTTCACTTCAAATCGTATACGATTAGGTTTAACCGCTACAAATTCAGGATTTTATGGGCCACAAGGAAGGGTGTTACGCTTAAACCCGGCCATTGCCGATTTCAATGAAAAGTTAGCGGGTTTTTCATTTGGAGATTTGAGGATAACCAACCTAGAAATGGAAACAGCGGCCATTTACGGCATTGCAAAACTACATGGACACCGAGCTGTTTCCCTTAATGCCATATTGGCCAATAGGGCCACGGGGGAGTTCTCCAAACAAGGGCATAAAACTGTTGACGAGCTGATTCAATACACCCTAAAATGCATTGCTGAAAGTCAACTGGTATAATTTTTTAGACCATATTTTTGAGAAAATACCATCTGGAATCATAATTTTAACCCCTATCAAGAATCCAAACAGATGAAAACCATAAAAATAATAGGTGTCCCCGAACATTTTAACCTGCCTTGGCACCTTGCCATGAAAGATAATGCCTTTGAAGACCGAGGTATTCAATTGGAATGGACGGATATTCCCGAAGGAACGGGAAAAATGACCCAAATGCTTCAAGATGGTGAAGCGGACATGGGTATCATTCTTACGGAGGGCATTATAAAAAGTATTTCGCAGGGCAATCCAAGTAAAATTGTTCAGGAATACATCTCTTCCCCCCTGCTCTGGGGAATCCATGTAGATGCAAATAGCGACCGACACTCCATCACCTCATTAAAAGATGACAAAATTGCCATCAGCCGTATGGGTAGTGGCAGTCATTTAATGGCCTACATCAATGCACAAAACCAAGGATGGGACACCGAAAACCTCGAATTTGAAATCGTAAACAACCTTGATGGCGCCGTAGAAAACCTCACAAATGGCTCCAATGCCTATTTTATGTGGGAGCACTTTACCACCAAACCGCTCGTGGACAACGGAACCTTTAAACGAGTGGGCGACTGCCCTACCCCTTGGCCTTGTTTTGTGATTGCTGCTTCGGATGCATTTCTAAAAGAAAACGTAGGCGTGTTGCGCCATATTTTGGAGGTGATAAATACCTACACCTCGGAGTTTAAACAAATTCCAAGTATTGATAGAACACTATCCAACAGATACGAGCAAAAACTGGAGGATATCCAAGAATGGCTATCCAAAACTACGTGGGGACAAGAACAACTTTCTGAAGCAACCGTGAACGAGGTGCAATCCAGATTATTTGACCTTAATTTGATTGAAGAAGTCAAAAATGCTTCAACATTCCTCTGGAAATAACCTGGCATTTTCACCAATCAATCGGCTCTTTGCCCATCTGGGCCAGTAACTTGTTTGTTTTGCTGAAATGTTGATTACCGAACCACAGCCCACGATTGGCACTCAAAGGCGATGGATGTCCAGAAGTCAGAATATGGTGCTTGCTTTTATCGATTAGGGATGATTTCTTCTTGGCAAATCCGCCCCAAAGCAGAAAAACAACACCTTCCAGTTCGGTGGAAACTGTTTTTATAACCGCATCGGTAAATTGTTCCCAACCCTTATTTTGGTGGCTCGCCGCCTGATGCGCTCTTACCGTTAGCGTAGCGTTCAACAAAAGTACACCTTGGTCTGCCCAACGTTCCAAATTACCGCTTTCGGGATAAGGCTTTTCAACATCGGTTTTAATTTCCTTAAAAATATTGACCAAGGATGGCGGATGCGGAATACCATCTTTTACGGAAAAGCACAACCCATTCGCTTGGTTCGGCCCATGGTAGGGATCTTGACCAATGATGACCACTTTGGTTTCTTGGAATGGACAATGATCAAAGGCAGAAAAAATGTCCTTACCCTTTGGGTAACAAGTATTATGCTGGTATTCCTGCTTCACAAAAGCAGCCAATTGCTGAAAGTAAGGTTGTTCAAACTCGTTGTTCAATTGTGCTTTCCAACTAGGCTCAATGTTTACGTCCATGTGATGACTTTACTTCTTTTTGGTCAATTTATAGATTAAATACCCTATGCCCACCAAAAAATGTAGCAAGATAACGCCTGCAATAATGTAGATAACGGTATTGTCACTCCTCACTTTAGTACAAATTTGAGTATTGAATCAAAAGTACGCAAAGCGAATTGTTTTTACCAGATGCCCACCTTCAAAAACCCTTCAAAATCCTATATTTGCGCTGCTAGTAGAAAAAGATGCGAAACATTCACCCCAAAACACTTCAGGATCTAGAGTTCCCAACGGTATTGACCCAAATCGCCGCGCGATGCAATACCGAATTGGGCAAAGAGGAAGCCCTGGCCGTAAAACCGTTCCAAGATAAGGAAGAATTGATGGCTATTTTAGGGCAGACTTCCGAGTATTTGGCGTCTTTTTCCAACGACAACCGCATTCCCAATCATGGTTTCGACCATATCAACAGTGAATTGGGGCTGCTCAAGATTGACAACAGTACCTTGGAAATTTCGGGCTTTCGAAAAATTGGCGGCATCTGCAAAACGGTGGCCATTCACCAAAAATTCTTCAAAAAATTTAAGGAGTACTATCCGCTACTTTTTGATAAAGTGAATACCTTGGAGCTTCACCCGGAAATACCCAATGCCATTGATGATGTTATTGACAAGTTTGGCGAGATCAAAGACTCCGCGTCGGATGAGCTGAGATACATCCGCAGCCAGATCAATGAGGTGCGCAGTAAAATCAACCAAAGTTTTAGTGCGGCCCTTGGGCGTTATCAATCCTCGGATTTTTTGGATGAAATCCGCGAATCTGTTGTGGAAAACCGTAGGGTATTGGCCGTAAAGGCCATGCACCGCAAAAAGGTAAAGGGCACGGTGATGGGCACATCCAAAACAGGAAGCATTGTGTACATTGTACCAGAGGCCACCTTGTCCTACACCAGAGAACTCAACAATCTTGAGTTTGAGGAGAAAGAAGAAATCCAGCGCATCCTGAACAAGCTCACCGACGAGATTCGACCATATCGGGAGTTGTTACAGGAATATCAAAAGCATCTTTCCGATACAGATATTACCGCAGCCAAAGCAAGGTATGCAAGTGAAATGGATGGTTTATTGCCTGAAATTAATGAGGAGCGGGAATTGTTTCTACGTGATGCGTACCACCCTCTACTCTATTTATCGAACAAAAGAAAAAACGAGAAGACCTGGCCACAGACCATAAAACTGCATCAGGAAAACCGAATCATTGTGATTTCCGGGCCCAATGCAGGTGGAAAAAGTATCACTTTGAAGACCATTGGATTGCTTCAAGTGATGCTTCAAAGTGGTATGTTGATTCCGGTGCACGAGCGTAGTTCCGTTTGCTTTTTTGATCAAATTTTGACGGATATCGGAGACAATCAATCCATTGAAAATCATTTGAGCACATACAGTTATCGACTCAAAAACATGAACCGCTTTTTAAGAAAGTGCAACGATAAAACCCTGTTCTTGATCGATGAATTTGGTACGGGCAGTGACCCCGAATTGGGCGGTGCTTTGGCGGAAGCTTTTTTGGAAGTGTTCTACGAGCGAGAAGCTTATGGGGTAATTACCACTCACTATGCCAATTTAAAGGCTTTGGCCAACGAACTACCACATGCCACCAACGCCAATATGCTGTTCAACTCCAAAACCTTGGAGCCTACCTTTCAGTTGGTTTTGGGCGAAGCGGGAAGCTCCTTTACATTTGAGGTGGCCCAAAAGAACGGCATCCCCTACTCCTTGATTAATAAGGCAAAGAAGAAAATTGAACGCGGAAAGGTCCGTTTTGATGCCACGATTGCCAAACTGCAAAAAGAGCGCAGTAAAATGGTGGAAACGGGCTCCAAGCTCAAAGATGAGGAAGCCAAGGCCCGTGAAGAATCGGAACGATTGGAACAGCTCAACTCCAAGATCAAATCCAAACTGGAGAGCTACCAAGAAATGTACGACCACAACCAGCGTATGATCCAACTGGGCAACAAAGTGAACACCGCCGCGGAGAAATACTTTATCGACAAGAAAAAAAGACCGTTAATTTCCGAGATGCTCCGCATTGTGGAAACAGAAAACAGCAAGCGTAAAAAAATCACGGCTAAAAAAGCAAAGGCCAAGCAACAAGAGAAAAAACAAGTGGCCCAAGAATTGGAGCAAAAAATCAAAAAAGTACGGGTAGAGAAGAAAATTAAAAAGGAAAAAGAAATTAAGGCCGAAAAGAACAAACCGCGACCTGTTTTTAAGGTAGGTGACCGCGTCCGTTTAATGGACGGCAAGGCCGTGGGCAGCATTGACACTTTAGAAAAAGGCAAGGCCGTGGTGAATTACGGTATGTTTACCACCAACGTAAGCGTGGACCAATTGGAATTGGTAGAGGCGAAGAAGTAACAGATTTATTCCTACCTTGGGTTCTTCAAAAGGATAAACAAACAGAATTTAAATTAACCAATATACTTTTTTAAATAAATTGGATTAATTATACTGAATTTCAGTAATTTAATTGTGTATTAAATAATAAAACAGCTCTGAACTCGTTTTTGGATAAAATATTTTCCCGTGAATTTTTTAAATAAGGAAATAGAATCGCGTACCAAACGAAAAAAGTCACAATCACTCATTAAGAGGCAGGTTTCTTGCGGAACCTTTCAAGATTTGGAAACTTTGGACTTCGACAATCATAAAAAACAACCCTCAAGAGCTAATCTTTAAATTCTTTTGATTCTTGCAAGGGAACTTTTATAACGATTCATTGTCGAAAATTTGATAGCCCTACTTCTGAAAACCTACTACAATCATTAGTTGTTTGTTGTAGCTGCTCCCTGGCTGATAGGTTAATGGCATGTCCATACAACTTTTTAAAGCCATATCGAACTACTCCTTCTGCTTTGATTCAATCCATTTCGCCATATACTTGGTGCTGGCCATGGTTTGATGCTGTAGTAATTTCCCTATAAAATTTTGTGTACGATGGGTTTGCAAAGCTTTGCTTAGTTGTTGTAACTGTTCTTTTAATTGGGTTTGCATGCTTTCTTTATCATAAAAAGTTTGAAGCAATTCACTTCCTCGCCGTTGGGCGTTTTCCCAAGCGGTCGGGTTTTGGTCCAAATCCACTGCGGCTTGGGCAAACCTGTCCCAATCATCAGTAATTGTACCGTTCCAAGGCAGGTCGCCGTGCATACCCTCCGCGCCAATGTTTGTGGTCACGCTTGGGGTGCCCGTTTTCATGGCATCCAATAATTTTCCTTTGATTCCCGCACCAAATTGAAGCGGTGCCAGTAGTACTCGGGCATTTTGGAGTACTGCATCTACGTCCTCTGCCCATCCGTGTACATAAAAACGGGTTTTGGGGTTGTGCATTTCGTTTAATTGTTGGGGTAAGTATGCTCCATAGATGTGCATTTCGGCTTCCGGTAGTTGTTTGCGTATCCTGGGCCAAATCTCTTGCTTCAAGATGTGAACGGCATCCACATTGGGTGCATGTTTTCCGTTGCCGATACTAACAAACCCTCTTCGAGCATCAAACGGGGCCAATTTATCTTTGGATATCTCTGAAACATCAACCATAAAAGGTAAATGGAACAACAATTCAGCAGGAATCTTTAGTTCCTGTTGTAAAATTTCCATTTCGTGGCTGGAAATCATCAAACTAAGATCACAACGATAAATACTGGCCACTTCCCGTAAAGTCATCGGGTGGTTTTTCCAATGTTGTAGCGTAAAGGATTCCTTCTTTTTATGGGCCTCTTCCCTAGCCTTTCGCAGCGAGTGTAGATCTTCGGTATTCAGTATGCGGATGGCATTCGGGGTAAAATCCGCTACGCGCCATCCAAATTGTTCTTCCATCATAAAACGATCAAACAACACTATATCGGGAGATAGTTTTTTTACAAATTCATCAAAACTGGAATGGTTAAGCTGTATGGGAACCTCCCGAATCCCCATTTGTTGCAAGTCTAAACTATACTCGGTTTTACTGGCGGTACTGGCAAACGTAATTTTATAACCAAAGGTTATAAAGGTTTCCAGCAATTGTTGCATTCGGCTGCCGGCAGCCGTGGTGTTGGGCTCGGGCCATACATAACCGATTACGAGGAGTTTTTTTTGCATGTTGGGTTAAGGGTAGTTGGGTAAAAGATTATGGATTATAGGTAAAAGTAGTAAGTGTACATAGAATAATCAAAAGACATCTCGACTGCGCTCGATGTGACAAGTAGGAAATACAGGAGTCAAATTCAAGTTCAAGAACGCAGTAAGCAATGGACAATTGGCAGTCGACAAGGGTCAATCAAATATAATAACAAGGATTTAGGAACCAAGACACTTTTCTTCACTGGTAAGCAAATCTAAAAATCAAAATATCAAAAACCAACATCTGTATCTGACACGAATGACACTAATTTTCTCGGAAGAAGACATCTCGACTGCACTCGATGTGACAAGTACTAAATGCAAGAGTCAAGTTCAAACATCAAGTACAAAAAGAAGGATTTAGGAACCAAGATACACGACACTCTTCTTTCTGACAGACAAGTTCCAAATAATTAAACCTGAAACCAGACCATAAAAAATAGACAAGAGACAGGGAACAGAAACCCGAAACACCAATAACTCAATAACCAAATAACAGAACTCCTGACATCGAGCACCGAGCATCAAACTTCTAAACTCAAAACCAACTACATCCGTGCTGCAAACATTTTGGAGATACTGGAGCGGAGCTTTCGTTCATAATCTTCTTCCAACCACTCCTTGTAGTTTTTAGTGTTGTTCATGATGCAATACGAATACTGCTTTACACGATAGGAAATCTCATCTTTGAGTTCCTTGGCCAAAATACGGGCATCGAATACATCTTCGCTATTTTCCACACATATTTGGGCGTGTTGTTCTATACTTTTTTCCAGTACAACCTTGGATTTTTTACCTTGCGCGAATATTTTTTTGTACTCTGCTTTTACATCAAACGTAATGTTGTCGGACTTACTGAATTTGGCACGGAGCTCATCGGGCATCTCGTACACAAAATCACGCTCGATCTCCTCATCATTTTTAATATTTTCCAGGTAAAAGTCTGGAAAGTGGAATATTTCCTGCCAATCCACCGGTGCATCCCAAGGGCCAAAACGGGCAATGTTGTTACCCATATCAATAACATTGAACTCATTTTTATTGGGCAGCACCCTGGAGCCCCTTCCTATCATCTGAAAATATAGCGTAAGCGAACGTGTAGCCCTATTTAAGATAATACTTTCCACGGTGGGTTCATCAAACCCTGTGGTTAAAATACTTACCGAGGTTAAAATGGCGTCTGGTGTTTTGGCAAACCAATCCAGAATTTCTTTTCGTTCGGTAGCTGTATTCTTGTTGTCCAAGTGCCTAACGTTGTAACCGGCCTTTTTAAAAGTCTCGTACACATACAACGAGGTATTGATACCGTTATTGAAAATTAGTGTTTTGGTGCCCTTCGCAATCTCTTCGTAAGCGGTAAGCAGTTTGCCCAACATACTGTGAGCACTGTAAAACTCATCGGAAGATTTTACGGTATAGTCTCCATTGATGCCAAGTTTTAAGGTTCGTAAACTAACATCATAATTATAAAGGTTGGCCTTGGCCAAGAACTGTTTGTCTATCAACGATTTTATGGACTCCCCAATGATCAAATGCTTATAGTTGTCCTTCATGGGAAGTTTAATGTTGGAACTCAACGGTGTTGCCGTTACGCCCAAAATTGTGGAATCCTCAAAATATTTAAAAAGTTTCCTAAAGGAATTGTAATGGGCCTCATCAATAATAACCAGACCAATATTGTTGATTTTTACTTTTTCTTCCTGTAACCTATTGTTCAGTGTTTCCACCATGGCCACAAAGCACATATAGTTGTCCTGGTCGTAAAGTTCCTTGACCTCGCTGTTAATTACCTTATTGGCCACACCGAACCCGTGGAGCATTTTGGAGGTTTGTTTGCTGAGCTCAATACGGTGGGTAAGCACCATCACCTTTTTACCGGTCTGCTCAATAAACCTTCGGGTTATCTCGGAAAAAACCACGGTTTTACCACCTCCAGTGGGCAATTGGTACAAAATATTGGTACCCTTAGGAAGTTTTTCCAAGTGTTTGAAGATTTTGTTCAGGTCTTCTTCCTGATAATCGTATAATGTTTTCTTCTTGATTTCTTTGTTTACCTCCAAAGGGAAATTGCGTTAAGGGTTCTTAAATAAAAAACCCTACAAAATTAGAGGTTTTTTGCGCTTGAGACCAATACTCGGAGGCTTTTATATTAAAATAGTATCAACAACCCTTGTTGAATCCTTTTTTTCGTGATTAATGTATTTGCTTATAACATTTTGATAACAATAACATTTTGGACTTGGAAAAATGGAGATTATAATGTATAATGATAGCTTATAACACTTGTTAAACCAGATATAAGAATGAGGCAGCTAAAAATCATTAAACAGGTCACGAACCGGGAATCCAAATCACTTGACAAATACTTGCAGGACATTAGTAAAATTGATCTGATCACCGCGCAGGAGGAAGTTGAGCTAGCACAGAAGATTAGGGCCGGAGACCAAGCTGCCTTGGAAAAACTGACGAACGCTAACCTAAGGTTTGTGGTCTCTGTGGCAAAGCAATACCAAAATCAGGGCTTAAAATTGCCCGATTTGATCAACGAGGGGAACGTTGGCTTGGTAAAAGCTGCCAAACGATTTGATGAAACCCGAGGATTTAAATTTATTTCCTACGCGGTTTGGTGGATTCGTCAATCCATTTTGCAAGCCTTGGCAGAACAATCCCGTGTGGTTCGATTGCCTTTGAACAAAATCGGGTCCATCAACAAGATAAAAAAAACATTCTCTTACTTGGAACAAGCGCACGAGCGTCCACCATCCCCCGAAGAAATTGCCAAGGAATTGGACATGACGGTTTCCGAAGTAAAACAATCCTTGAAAAATACAGGTAGGCACGTATCCATGGATGCTCCTTTAAAAGAGGGAGAAACATCCAATTTGTATGATGTGCTAAACGCCGGAGATTCCCCAAAACCGGACAAAGGTTTGATGCACCAGTCCTTGAACACCGAAATAAACAGGGCGTTGGATACACTATCCCCACGAGAAGCCGATGTGGTAAGACTGTATTATGGAATTGGCGACCAACCCTCTATGACCTTAGAGGAAATTGGCAGCACCTTTGATCTGACCAGGGAGAGAGTGCGTCAAATCCGTGAAAAAGCAATCAGAAAATTAAGACATACCTCAAAAAGTAAGATATTAAAGTCTTATTTGGGATAAGATGCCAAATGGTTATAAATAAAAAAGGGGATGTTGTAATCAATTCAACATCCCCTTTTCCATGATATTCACTTAAAAAACATCACGATTTGCTCAAAAGACTAATATCAAAGTCGGTGAGCATGTCTTTCAAATCTTGAATAAAATTTAAGTAGGCCGTGTTTTCTTTGTTATGGTTTTTCATGGTAACAAATTTTGGGTTGTTTATCCAACTATAGGTAATCAAGTTCGGCAAGTTCGTTTACTGCCAAAATTTCGTTCAGTTCTTGTAAAAATGCCAAGTATTCTTCGCCGTAGGTATCGTATAACATGGTAATCTTCGGTTTTTGTTCGGGGTTTTAGGTATAACGTAATTTTATTTTAAAGATTATATTGTTCTTATAAAATGTGGTAAAACCCCTACTTTGTGTTTAAAATATCCAGTTCTACCTCAAAATCAAGGTCTTTGTCCACTTTGCTTGGCCTTATGTTGAATTCATCATAAATAAAACACAGGTTCATTGGCAACCTTCGTCGTTCGGTATCGGACATTACACCCAATTTGGATTGTAATTCATTTTTGATTTGAAATGCTTTATTGCTGATTTTTGGGTTTTCATGGGATTCCAACTCAGAAAGAAAAGGAATTTCTTTTCTGTCCCCTACTTCCAACATTTCATCCAATAACATTAATTGGGTCTCAAGGTCCTTTGTATATTGGAACAAAGGATAAAAGATGCTTTGAAGGTACTCGGGAAGTTGGTTGTTTGCCATGGTGTAGGTATTTACATTGTTCGGAACATTTCCATTTCAAAATCTATCAGCTCTTGCACTCGCGGATATTCCTGAAGAAATTGGTCATATAAAAAAGTAAGGTGTTTTACATCCTTGTCGGTTTTGCAAAGTCTGGAAACTTGTTGGGCCACTTCCAAAAGGCCGTAGGTTTTCATCATGCGCAACGAAGGCATAATTTTTTGGCATGCAAGCTCCAGTTCAGCGAAGTTTTCACTCATTAGATTAACCTTGGCACTACCAATAAATTCCCAAACGTTCTGTTTGAACATACGGACCAATTCTTCCAATAGATCCATCTGCCCCATACAATCTTCCAAAACAGGTTTAAGATCAATGGCTTGGCCAACAAACCCAGCTTGCAAGCTTTTTTCTATAAATTTAAAATCGGTAGACATGCTGTCGGTATTTTTATCAGAATGTTGAGCACTATCACCCTGCGGATTTTGCACCAGTTTTTTTAGTTCTCTCACAATGGCACTTTGCTCATCGGATAGTGGGGTATCTTCCATTGCTTTGATCAGAGCTAAAAACTTGGTGTTATCGGATTTTGTGAATTGTTTGTTGTCCAAGCTTTGTATGCCTATTTTTTGGTAGATACTTTCAAGTTGTCTCATTTCTGAGACGCCAAAAACCTTGTTCTCCAATCCCATCTTAAAAACTTCAAAGGATTTTTTAAGCTCTCCTGCTTCCACAACGCCCAATTCCTCATAAGAAAATGAGCTTAATCCTATTTCCAGTTTTTCTAGATATGTCAACAATTCACGTGTTCCCAATTCTTTGTTGTAATCAATTATTAGTTATCCTAAAAATGTTGATTATACTGAGGGATTACAATTTATTGTTCCGTAGCATTCGGATTTTGTTGTCAAATTGCGTTATTTGTATGTGTAAAAAAACCAACCATGAAATATTTTTATCTATTCTTTAGCCTTACCCTATTGATCTCTTGTGGAGAAAAAAAAACTGAAAAGACCGAAACCTTGGAAGAAAAAGCCCAAAGGATCCACGATTCCGTGATTACGATCGATACTCATGACGATATCAACGTGCAGAATTTTACAGATAGTATCAATTACACCCAACGACTGGAAACTCAAATCAATATTCCGAAAATGGAGGAAGGTGGACTGGATGTTGCATGGCTGATCGTTTATACGGGTCAGGACACATTAACCGCCGAAGGTTATGCCAAGGCTTCCGAAAATGCCATTTCAAAATTTGAGGCCATACACAGGCTTTGTGAGGAGATTGCACCAGACCAGATTGAATTGGCACTGACCTCCGATGACGTGAGAAGAATTGTGGCGTCAGGCAAAAAAGTGGCCATGATCGGCGTGGAAAATGCGTATCCGATCGGTGAGGACCTTTCCAAAATTGAAGAATACCAAAAACGAGGTGCCCGCTATATGTCCCTATCTCACAATGGCCATAGCCAATTTAGTGATTCCAATACAGGTGAAAAAGACAGTGTTTGGCTGCATAATGGCTTAAGTGACCTGGGTAAAGAAGCTGTTGCCGAAATGAACCGTGTAGGGATGATGATCGATGTTTCGCACCCATCCAAAGAAGCCATGAAACAGATGATTGAACTTACCAAAGCACCAATCATAGCTTCGCACTCTTCGGCTAGGGCACTTTGCGACCACAGCCGTAATTTGGACGATGAACAATTGATATTGATGAAAGAAAATGGAGGCGTGGTGCAAACCGTTGCCTTTAGCTCTTATTTGAACACCGAAAAGCACGAAGCCCGTTCTGCCTATATGACCGAAGTCTATAAAAAAGTAGCCGATTCATTGGATGTGGCTTGGTATGAGCGTTCCCAGTTCTCTTCTTTGACCGATGAACAGCGTGAGGAATTCTTTGCCAACTACCGAAAGGTGATGGGCATTGGTGAAGAATTGGCCGAAACCGACCCTAACGTGCCGCCTGCGGTAAATGTATCCGATTTTGTGGACCACATTGACTATATGGTGGATTTAATCGGAATAGACCACGTAGGCATCAGCTCCGATTTTGATGGAGGTGGCGGCATTGAAGGCTGGTCAGATGCTTCTGAGACCTTCAACGTAACCTTGGAACTGGTGAAACGAGGCTATACCGAAGAAGAAATAGCAAAATTGTGGGGCGGTAACCTGTTAAGAGTGTTGGACGAGGTCCAGGCCGTGGCCAAAGCCTTGAATTAAGAAGCGGCTTTTTCCTCTTCTTTTTCCTTTTTGGCCAAACGGTCTTTAACGTATTCTATTTTCGTTTTCCCGTGGGCCTTGGGATTACCATGCTCATCTAGATTGACCATAATAATATTGTCCACCGTAACAATACTTTCGTGGGTCATCTTATTTCTAACTTCGCAGTTTAAGGAAATTGAGGTGACCCCGAATTTTATGACCTCAATACCAATTTCTATGATATCGCCTTCTTTGGCAGTACTCATAAAATTGATTTCGGACATGTATTTGGTTACGATTTTTCTGCTTTCGAGTTGAATAATACTGTACAATGCAGCTTCTTCATCAATCCAAGCAAGGACTTTACCTCCAAAGAGCGTACCATTGGCGTTCAGGTCCTCTGGCTTTACCCATTTTCTAGTATGGAATCGCATAGTTGAAATGTTTAGAATTCTCTTACAAAGTTAGCCCAATCCTTTGAAGATTTTCTTGTTAATCGCTTTAATTTATGCGAATTACGAATTTGAAATATTTGCTGGTCACCAAATATGGAGTAATTAATTTTGATTGCCCAAGATTTTGAACTTGATCAATTAGAGGTGTTTTAACTGAACAAATTCTTTTGTGGGGGCAAAGTGGTCTTGGGAATATGCAAATCGCAGCCCATTGCAGCATTTGATTGCTCTATAAAGTATGCCGATAATAATGGGGATTCCAGTTCAAGGTTCTGGTGTACAAAAAAATGGATGTTCTCCAATCCCAAGGACTTCCAAGTGGACAAACGCTCGATCCAATCATCCAAACGGGGATAATCCGATTTGTGATTGGCTCCCACATAGCGAACAAAAGCTTCGTTATTGGTCAGGCGCATGTGCATAAGATCTCGCCTACCTGCAGTATCCACCAAAATATTGGCAATGTTGTTCTCTTCCAATAAATGATAGAGTTCCTGCGCCACTTTTTCATCGTTGAACCAATCTGTATGTCTGAATTCCATGGCCAATGGAAACTCTTTGGGCCAATATTCCACAAAGCGTACTACCCTATCCCAGTTTTTGGGTCCAAAATTGTTGTGCATTTGCAAAAAGATGGTGCCCAATTTTTCTCCTAACAAAGTGGTCACTTCCAAATAGCGGTCTGCAGATTCAAGCGCTTTATCGTTCAAGCGGCGAAGATGGCTCACCTCATTGGTCATTTTAGGGAAGAATTTAAAGCCCTCCGGTGTTTTGTCCCGCCATTTTTCATACTGTTCCGCAGGAAAGATGCGATAAAATGTGGCATTGAGCTCAATACTGTTGAATTGCGAAGCATAATATTCCAATTCGTCTTTTGTTCCTCTGGGGTAGAAATTCTTTAGATCTTGTCTGTTCCATTTGGCACAGCCCACATAAATCTTGGTTTCCGCTCCCGTTTTGTTTTTGGACAACACCACGGGAGTATCGGGGTGGTCTGGTGGGATGGTAAAATCTATGTTTTCTGGGTGGTCTACTTTGCCGAATTTCATGGGTCACCAAATTTTATGTCTACCTAATTTATGAGGTAAAACAATTTTATTTCACCTCTTTTTTAAGTTTAGAGGGATTTTGTCTGTTATCAAAGATTGTAACTATAAATATCGTTTTGGAATTAAAACGGTAATACATAGTGGTCTGTTTGGAGATTACACATTTATACAGTCCAAGCTTTTTATCAGATTCTGGAAAGATATTAGGGTCGCTCTTAATCAAGTCAATGGATTTATCCAATTTCTTAATAAAATCCGACTTAACTTTCAATGACCAATTTTCCTGCAAGTAGTTTAAGAGTTCTGAGATTTTCTTTTCTGCTGTTTTAGAAATCTTGACCTTTCTGCTCATTCTTATCTATGCTTTGCCATAAACGAGTCAAAGTCTACAACATCTCCATTTTCAATTTCAGAAATTCCTTGATTTATTTCAGCTTGTTGCTCGGTAGTCAATTCATCCCAAAAATCAGTTGAACCTTCCTTTTTGAAAATTCGTTTGATTGATTGAATAATCTTGGGGTCATTAGTATTCAACAACATTTTTACCAGTTCTATTTTTTCCGCCTGAATATTCATAATCAATATTTTGTAGAAACGAAGATAATGAATCTTTTAGATTGCTAATGTTAACAGTAATATGACACCTGTGATTTTTAGAGGGCATGAACAATATTTTTGATATATTTGGTTCATGTTACTCTTCAACAGATCTATTAAATTCTCCAAGCTATTCAGATATTGGGTTTTGCTCGAATTTTCAATTTGTATAGTGTGCCTAATCATTTACTGGATTTCCAAATTACTTTAAAACACCCAGAAATATCCTTGCTGTTTGTTCATAACATCGTTGACAACTATTGCGATATTTAAAAGTGTGCGGTTGATCATTCTGTAATTTTATTAAAAATCACAACCATGGATTCACAATCCGACCGTCGATTGGACATTCGTCCAACCATTCCAGAGTCACATTTTAACAGCCAAATGGGTTTCGATGAACATTTTCAGAACAAGACCCTGAGACCCGTGATCAAACTTCAAAACTATTTGTTGGTAGAGGCTTTCAAGAACTATGCGAACAAACATAAGGGTGTGTTCTACGAACTTTCCTTGGAAAAAAAGTTCCACTACATTGAGCGGGCTATCCAAAAGGACATCAAATTCAGGAATTCCCTTAAGGGAATGATCATTGGCCAGTTCACCGTGGATGAATATCGGGATTACATTACGAATTCTTCTGCATTGAACAAAAGAATGATGAACATGGTGGTGGAACGATTAAAGGACCAGATCCAACTTTTGGAGGAAGAAGCTTTATTACAAAATTGATTCTCCATTTAAGTTGGTGGTGAGTATATCGCTCATTAGGTCAAAATAAGGCCGAATAGCCCTGTACGACTTGTCCACTTCGTCAATAAATAATGGGGAAAGTACTTCTTTATCGGAAAGTTTACGTACAAATACAAACTGTTTCTTTCTGATCAAGTCAATATCAGGGTGTTCTTTGTCAAAACCTTTAGGAGCAGTTTTTACTTCATCACCACTTAGTTCGCCCCAAATTGTTTTCAATTCTTTTTTATTGATGACTTCCCTGAATTCGGAGGCATCCATCTCCAGTTCCTTTCTAATTCGGAAGAGGTCCTCCTTGTTCGGAGCCCAAAATCCTGTTGCCAAAAACGACTCCCCCGGTTTTAAATGAAGATAATAGCCTCCCCGTAAATGGGCGCCCAATCGAGAAAACGAACCGGCAAAATGACTTTTATAAGGTGTTTTGTCCTTGGAAAAACGAACATCCCTGTAAATACGGAACAATTTCATCTTTTCAATTTCATCATGGTGGTTCAAGTTTTCCTTCACCATTTCAAAAAATAACTTAACCTTGGATTGATGCTTTTTAAAAGTGGGCTTATTGGCTTCGAACCAATCTCTATTATTGTTCTTTTTAAGTTCCGTCAAAAAATCAAAAACCTCATTGGATACCGTAATCTTGGATGTCATATACAGATAATATGTTATTTTTAAACTAAAGTTAACTTTTTATCATGGGTATGGTAAGGATTTGTCTAATTTTAAGACAATAATGAGCAGTATGGATAAAGAAAAAATAATAGCTGAACTCAATAGGCATAAAAAATTGCCATATCTGGACTATAGATTAAAGCAAGAAACCGAGGATTTTACCGACACGCTTTTTTTTACTTTATTTGATGCCAATACCCCTGTGGCCGTTAATCTGGAGTTGTTAGAGAAAAAATTCAACCAATTAATGGATATGGCCTGTTGGGATTTGGAGAAACCAAGTGAAGAGCTTTGGAACAATTACATTTCCCATTTGCCACAAATTTTAGAAAATTTGAATTTGGATGCTGAAGCTATATTGAATTGTGACCCTGCCTCACTTTCCATTCAGGAGATTTATATGGCCTACCCGGGTTTTTATGCCATTGCCATTTACAGATTGGCGCACGAACTTTATGAAGAAGGGGTTCCATTAATTCCCAGAATGATGACCGAATATGCGCACCGACAAACTGGTGTGGACATTAACCCGGGAGCTAAAATCGGGAAATCGTTTTTTATAGATCATGCCACGGGAGTCGTAATTGGCGAAACTGCAGTAATCCACGATAATGTAAAAATATACCAAGGAGTTACGCTTGGGGCGCTTTACGTTGCCAAAAAATTGGAAAAAACAAAACGACACCCCACCATTGAAAACAATGTGACCATCTATGCCAATGCAACTATTTTAGGAGGCGAAACCGTAGTTGGCGCTAACTCGGTTATTGGTGGCAATGCATGGATTACGTCGTCCGTTCCTGCGAATTCAACCGTTTATCATAAACCAGAAATTAAAATAAAGACAACCCCAAATGTCTAACAGCATACTCGACCTTATTGGAAACACCCCTTTGGTGGAATCCAAAGTTTTGAATACAAATCCTAATGTAAAAGTCCTGTTTAAGCTCGAAGGAAACAATCCTGGCGGAAGCGTTAAAGACCGTCCAGCTTACAACATGATAAAAAGTGGGCTTGAACGTGGCGATTTTACCACGGAAACCAAATTAATCGAAGCCACAAGTGGAAATACAGGTATTGGATTGGCCATGATTGCTGGCCTTTTTGGGCTTGATATTGAATTGGTGATGCCCGAAAACTCTACCAAGGAACGAGTGCAAACTATGCGAGCCTACGGTGCAAAAGTGACGCTGACCCCTGCCGATGTAGGTATAGAAGGGGCTCGGGATTATGCAGAGGCTAAAGTAAAGGATAAAGGTTTCCAAATGTTGAACCAGTTCTCCAATGATGACAATTGGAAAGCGCACTACAAAACCACAGGCCCAGAAATTTGGAGAGATACGGATGGTGAAATCACACATTTTGTATCCAGTATGGGCACTACAGGAACCATTATGGGAACCTCCACTTATTTAAAGGAGCAGAATCCCGACATCCAAATTGTGGGCGTGCAACCTACCGATGATTCCAAAATTCCCGGGATACGCAAGTGGCCGCAAGAATACCTTCCGAAGATTTTTAACCCTAAAAAGGTTGATACGGTAATGGAGGTCAGTGAACAGGATGCCACCGAAATGGCTAAAAAGCTGGCAAAAGAAGAAGGCATTTTTGCAGGAATGAGCAGTGGTGGAGCCGCTACAGTGGCATTACGTCTTGCAGAAACTTTGGAAAGCGGGGTTATCGTTTCTATTGTTTGTGACCGTGGCGATCGTTATTTGTCTTCGGATTTGTTTGATTAAGGAATTGTTAGGTGTTGGATGCCCCGAAGCCAAATGTTGGCAGTTTGCAGTAACTCTTCCCTTTGTGCTTGAACTTGATACTTGAGTTTGAACTTTAAAAACTACAACGACAACCTAAATATTTGGCAATAGTTACAGTCCTCGAATGTAACTTCCATACAAATCTTTAAACTGATACCCTTGCTGAAAACGATGCTTGCTCAATTTTTTATAGGCAACCAATCCCCAGAGCAGCAGTTCTTTCAAAAAATAAGAATCTTCTTTGGGTGCATCGGGTTGATATTCCTTTAAAAGATTGTTCAATGGACCGATGGAATCCAGTTTGGACTTGTAATCTTCTTCTTTTTCATCATCCAACAGTTCAAAGCCTTCGCCGTCAAAGAACCAGCTTATCAATTCGTCATATTCGTTTTCCTCTTCTTTGCGTTGAAGCTTATCAATTTTAGGGAAGTAATTTGGGAACAAAGACTTCGCGGCATCCTCAATTAAGTTCTCCGCCACGGAACCCGCTCCCTCCTGCTCTCCTTCATACACCAGTTCAATTTTTCCGGTGATGGATGGAATAACGCCCATAAAATCGCTTAAACGTACGGCGGTTTTTTTATCTCCAGCAACAATCGCTCTGCGCTCAGCGGTACTCAATAGGTTTTCGAAAGCCGTAATACTCATACGGGCACTCACCCCGCTTTTGGCATCCACATATTCGCTATTTCTAGCCTCAAAACTGATTTGTTCCAATAAATCCATGGCAATTTCCGGCACATGGACAAATTCAGATTGACGTTTATCCAACCGCGCTTCTTGTTTCGTAATTTTCTTTGCAATTTCGATACTCTCGGGATAATGGGTAAGAATTTGTGAGCCTATTCTATCCTTCAAAGGAGTAACAATGCTTCCTCTATTGGTGTAATCTTCAGGATTGGCGGTAAACACAAATTGAATGTCCAAATGTAAACGTAGCTTAAACCCTCTAATCTGTATATCGCCTTCTTGCAGTATGTTAAAAAGTGTTACTTGAATTCTTGCTTGAAGGTCAGGAAGTTCATTTATTACAAAAATGCAACGGTTGGCCCGCGGTATCATTCCAAAATGAATCACACGGTCATCAGCATAGGATAATTTGAGGTTGGCCGCTTTTATTGGGTCAACATCACCAATCAAATCAGCTACGGTAACATCTGGTGTGGCCAATTTTTCATAAAAACGCTCGCTTCTGTGCACCCAACTTATGGGTGTTTCGTCTCCTTTTTCCTTAATAAGTTCTGTTGCATATCTGGAGATGGGTTTCAAGGGGTCGTCATGGATTTCAGAACCTTCTACTATCGGCATCCATTCATCCAGCAACTGTACCATTAAACGGGCCAAACGTGTTTTTGCCTGTCCTCTTAAACCTAATAAATTGATATTATGCCGGGAAAGAATGGCTCTTTCCAGCTCTGGGATTACCGAGTTTTCGTAGCCCCAAACACCTTCGAACACTTGCTCACCTTTGGATATTTTCTCCAAAAGGTTTTCCCGTAGTTCATCTTTGATGCTTTTACTGGAATAACCAGCTGATTTAAGTTCGCCTAGCGTTTTAATGTTGATATGGTCCAAATTCATGTGATGTGTTATCCTTTAATTCGTCTTTTTCTGTTTTGCTCGTAATCTTCAAAAATCATTTCGCCCAAACCTTTAAGGCCAGTGTAAAAGGCCTTCCCTTTGTTGGCTTTGGTAAATTCACGCACAAACTGCATTAAATAAGGGTCTTCGGCAATCATAAAAGTGGTTATGGGGATATGAAGTTTTCTGGCCTGTTGGGCCATGGCGTAGCATTTTTCAACAATGTAATCGTCCAATCCCACACTGTTCTTATAATAATCACCGTTCGGAAGCCGCAAACAAGATGGTTTTCCGTCGGTTATCATAAAAATCTGTTTATTGGTGTTCCGTTTTCTACGGAGCATGTCCATCGCCAATTGAAGTCCGGCCACCGTATTGGTGTGGTATGGCCCTACTCGTAAATAAGGCAAATCCTTGATGGGAATAGGCCAGGCATCGTTTCCGAATACCAAAATGTCAAGTGTATCCTTTGGATATCGTGTGGTAATGAACTCGGCCAATGCCATTGCTACTTTCTTGGCAGGTGTAATACGGTCTTCACCATAAAGAATCATACTGTGGCTGATGTCAATCATAAGTACAGTGCTCATTTGGGCTTTGTGCTGTGTATCTTCCACGACCAAATCCTCTTCACTCAAGGAAAAATTGTCCAATCCATGATTCACTTGGGCATTTTTAAGGCTTTCCGTCATGCTGATGTGCTCCAATGAATCCCCAAAACGGTATTCACGGAACTCACCCGTATGCTCATCGCCTTTTCCTGACTTGCCTGTTTTATGGTTTCCCGAGCCGCTTCGTTTGATTTTGCCAAAAATTTGGTCCAAGGCCCGTTGACGTAGCATGCGTTCCAGCTTAGCTGTGATGGAGAGGTTTCCCCCGCCACCATTTTCGTCGCTCTCTTCACCTTCGCCACCTTGTGGCCCATCCATATCAAATTCCTCACGGATGTACCCCTTGGCCTTAAGGTCTTCTATAAAATCGTCAATGGTGTAATCGTCGTCGGTAAGTTCGTATTCCTTGTCCAGCTCACGGAGCCAATCCAAAGCCTCCTCCACATCACCTGAGGTATGGGTAACGAGTTCCTGAAAAATCTCAAAGAGTTTTTCGAACGGGGTTTGGTCCGGAGCTTCGTAGTTGGTAAAACGAAACCCTTTTCTTGTGTTCATAGCCATTACATAAATTTACGGCATTTCGCTGTAACGACTAGGGCTTTAGAAAAAACTTAACGGATTTGTTTAATGACGTTTTTCCAGTACTTGGGCAATATCGTCCAAAGTGTAGCCTTTGGCCTGCAACAAAATAAGGTAGTGAAACAGTAAATCGGCACTCTCGTTCAGGAAAAGGTCCTCGTTGTCATCTTTGGCCTCAATAACGGTTTCCACAGCCTCCTCCCCTACTTTTTGTGCTATTTTGTTGATACCATTTCGAAACAATGAAGCCACGTAGCTATCTGGATTTTCTTGATTATTTTTTCTGGATTCGATAACACCTTCCAAAGTGGACAAAAAGCCATAATCTTGAACATTTTCTTCGGCCCAACAGGTGTCGGTCCCTTTGTGGCAAGTGGGACCAACGGGATTCACCTTTACCAGCAACGTATCGTTGTCGCAATCCACTTGGATGCCCACAAGATTCAAAAAGTTGCCGCTTTCTTCGCCTTTGGTCCATAATCGTTGCTTGGAACGGCTGAAGAATGTCACTTTTTTGGTCTCTTGGGTTTTTTCAAACGCCTCTTGGTTCATATAACCCAGCATCAACACGTTTTTGGTGGTTGCATCTTGAATAATTGCTGGAATTAGTCCGTCTGAATTTTTATTGAAGTCTATTTTCATTGGTCACAATCGTTAGTTGAAACCCTGCCTTGCCGGCAGGTAGGTATGCACTTTAGTGCAAGACTTTCGGTTTTTACAAATATCATCATAAGAGTTATTGGGTTATGGATTATTGAGTTATTAAAGTATACTGTCTAAGTAACTGAATAACTTAATAACAGTTTGCAATTCCATTGCTTTTCAAAACCCATTGATTCAATTCATTGTGTTTAGTTTATGTTTTTTGTGCTTGTCACATCGAGCTGTCTTCCTGAGCGTAGTGGAAGGAGCGTCGAGATGTGGATTTTATACTCTCACAGGAATTCCTTTTTCCCTTAATTCTTTTTTCAGTTTATTGATTTCAATTTCCTTAAAATGAAAAACACTGGCAGCCAAAGCGGCATCTGCTTTTCCATTCTTAAATGTATCGGTAAAGTGTGAAATGGTACCCGCTCCACCTGATGCAATCACAGGAATATTAACCAATTCCGAGAGTTTTGCCAAAGCTTTGTTGGCAAACCCATTTTTGGTGCCATCATGGTCCATGGAAGTGAACAGAATTTCTCCCGCTCCCCGTTCTTCCACTTCTTTGGCCCATTCAAATAGGTCAATTTCTGTGGGGACCTTTCCTCCTACCAAATGGACTTTCCATTGTCCGTTGATTTGCTTGGCATCAATAGCCACAACGATACATTGCGAGCCGAATTTGGCCATCAATTCGTTGATCAATTCGGGCCGTTTTACCGCTGATGAGTTGATAGAAACCTTATCTGCGCCATTTTTCAGCAAAACATCCACATCTTCCACGGAAGAAATCCCACCCCCCACGGTAAAAGGTATATTGATGGTCTCAGCTACATGATACACCAGTTCGGCCAAGGTCTTTCGCTTCTCTTCGGTGGCGGAAATGTCCAAAAAAACCAATTCATCAGCGCCTTCTTTGGCATAAATGGACGCTAGTTCCACGGGGTCTCCCGCATCACGTAGGTCCACAAAGTTGATGCCTTTTACGGTTCTCCCGTTTTTAATATCGAGACAGGGAATTATTCTTTTTGTAAGCATTTATTTTTCTTTCGTCTTACTGAATTTTACGTTTATTTTTAATGTGAGACTACTTTCAAACCAATAATTGAAGCAATTAATGTGGTAATAAAAAATAGTCTCCAAAATGTTGCCGGTTCTTTAAAGACAAAAATTCCTATTAACACCGTTCCTACTGCACCAATTCCGGTCCAAACCGCATAAGCCGTGCCTATTGGCAATTCTTGTGTGGCTTTTACGAGCAAAAGCATACTAATTGCCAGGCAAACTGCAAATCCTATATACCAATAAGTGGTTTCGGTCCCGGTCGTTTCTTTGGCCTTTCCCAGACAAGCTGCAAAGGCTACTTCAAAGAATCCGGCAATTATCAATAGTATCCAGTTCATCGGCTATATATCCAACTCTAGCTTTCATTCTTTATATTCAGGTCTACGTCTCCATAAAACCCCAAATCTTTATTCTGCAAAATCTTTGTCCAAAGTGCTATTTGACCTGTGTGATAAGACAAATGCTCCGTTACATGAATAATGTTGCCCACACCAGAAAAATTAAAGCCCTGTACGTTTCTTTTACGTAAAAGTTCGTTGAGCGGAGCATCGTAAAATGCCCTTTTTGCATCGGATATGGTATCCTCAAGTTTTTTGACCAACTCTGCTTTCGTGTATCCCGATACTGTTGAGAATTCTTCATCGCGTTGGCGGGAATCCTCCAAATTTTGAATGGAAGCAATACCGTATTGGGTAATGTTTCCGCAGAGATGAAGTATGAGGTTCCCAATACTATTGCTAGACTTGTTGGGTTTTTGCCAGATTTCATCTTCCGACAATTGCTCTAAGCAGATTTTGATCATGCGAAGACTTTCGTTCATGCGATACCCCGCATTCCAAACCAATTCTTCTTGGAGTTGTTTTTCCTTATCCATTTTGGAGAATGTAATGTTCCAATTGTTTTAAACTGATCCTGTTTTCATAAATGGCCTTTCCTATAATGGTGCCATCACAACCAATTTCAGCAAGTTTTGGCAACTCATCAAATGAAGAAATACCTCCACTAGCGATTAATTTAATATTGGAAGTATTGTCCAATATCTTTTTATAGAGTTCAAAAGCAGGGCCTTGCAACATGCCATCTTTGCTAATATCCGTGCAGATTACGTACACAATACCTGCTTTTTGGTAAAACTGAATAAAAGGTAACAATTCTTGTTCAGATTCTTCTTGCCAACCTGAAACTGCAATTTTTTCGTTATTGGCATCAGCGCCTAAAATGATTTTATTTGCACCAAAATTTTGCAACCAACTTAAAAAAGTTTCTTGGTCTTTTACGGCAATACTTCCGCCAGTAATTTGATGGGCACCACTTTCAAAAGCAATGAGTAAATCTTTGTCAGTTTTTAATCCTCCCCCAAAATCTATTTGTAAGTTGGTTTTTGATGCGATGGTCTCCAAAACTTTATGGTTAACGATATGCTTGGATTTTGCACCATCCAAATCCACCAAATGTAAATATTGGATACCATGGGCCTCGAACGCCTTGGCCACCTCTAACGGACTTTCGTTATACACCTTTTTGGTGTTGTAATCTCCTTTGGAAAGGCGTACACATTTCCCTTCAATGATGTCTATTGCTGGAATCAATCTCATTTTCTAATCGTATTTTACTCGGTCTATGGACATCCACATTTCCGAATCCCCTATCCTTTTAAAGCCCAAATTTTCATAAAAGTGATGTGCGTCGATGGTTTTGAATGCCACAGTATTGACTTTTTTTACATCTGAGCGGTCCAAAATATGTTGTATCAATTTTTTACCTAATCCCTTTCTTTTATTGGGGTCAAAGACAACAACATCCATAATGTAGGCAAAAACCAGTCCGTCGGTTATTATTCGGGCATAAGCCATTTGTTCCCCTTTTTCATCGTACATGCCAAAGCAGATACTTTTTTCAATCGTCATTATTGTTTCTTCCATACTCCTGCCCTTTCCCCAATAGGTCAATCCAACTTCTTTGTGCACCTTTTGGATATCCAACCTATTCTTGTCTGTTGATATTTGGAATTCCATAATCAGGTAAGTGTTAAAAAGTTTTTCAGGATTTCACTGCCCACATCACTGCTCTTTTCGGGGTGAAATTGCACTCCGTAAAAATTATCCTTTTGCAAAGCGGCACTGTAAGTTAGTTCATATTCCGAAGTTGCAATGGTTTCTTTCCCGATCGGGGCATAAAAACTGTGTACCAAATAGATGTATGATTTCTCTGGAATATTAGTAAATAGCTTACTTTTTAAACCTGAAATTTGGTTCCACCCAATTTGTGGGACTTTAACATTTCTGGAAAATTTTATCACATCCAAATCAAAGATTCCCAAACCTTCGGTATTTCCTTCTTCGGATGAATGGCACATCAACTGCATACCCAAACAAATCCCCAGAACGGGTTGTTTTAATGTAGGAATCACCTTGTCCAACCCTGTGGCTTTCAACTTTGCCATAGCCGAACTCGCTTCTCCAACACCAGGGAATATCACCTTATCTGCATTTTGGATTTCTTCTGCATCATGGCTTAAAACAGCCTCATAACCAAGGCGTTTAATAGCAAACATGATGCTCTGGATATTTCCTGCTCCGTAATCAATTATGACTATATTCATTTATTTCTTGTCTTTTTGTCATTTCGAGCATAGCGAGAAATCTAGATTTCTCAGTCGCAAGCTCCTTCGAAATGACACTTTTTACAACATTCCCTTCGTAGAAGGCAACACCATTTTTTCCGCATCTCGCTTTACCGCCATTTTAATGGATTTGGCAAAAGCCTTGAAAATCGCCTCGATTTTATGATGTTCGTTGGTGCCTTCGGCTTTAATGTTCAAATTGGCCTTGGCGCCATCGGTGAACGATTTAAAAAAGTGCATAAACATTTCCGTGGGCATATCCCCTACTTTTTCACGTTTAAATTCGGTGTCCCAAACCAGCCAGTTCCGCCCCCCAAAATCTATGGCAACCTGTGCCAGACAATCATCCATGGGCAAAGCAAAACCATAGCGTTCAATTCCCAGTTTGTTGCCCAATGCCTTGGAAAACAACTCTCCCAGTGCGATAGCGGTATCTTCGATGGTGTGGTGTTCATCTACTTCCAAATCGCCATCTACTTTTATTTCCAAATCCATTTGACCGTGACGCGCCAATTGGTCCAACATGTGGTCGAAAAAAGCCAAACCTGTATTAATGTCACTCTTTCCGTTACCATCAAGGTTTATCTTGATTTTAATGTCGGTTTCATTGGTTTTTCGGGATATTTCCGCAATCCTGTTTTCCAATTTGAGAAACTCATAGATTTTTTCCCAATCATTGCTTTCCAGAGCGATGTAATCGTCCAGTTCTTCACGTTTTACGGTAATTTCATCTGTTCCCAAATGGGTTTCATCATTGATAAAAATTCCTTTGGCACCAAGGTTTTTCGCAAGTTCCACATCGGTTAAACGGTCACCTATCACGAACGAATTCTCGAGATCATATGCTTCGGAAAAATACGTGGTCAACATTCCTGTGCCCGGTTTGCGTGTCGGGGCATTGTCCTTTGCAAAGGTTCGATCGATATGGACTGCTTCAAAAACCACTCCTTCATTTTCAAAGGTTTTTAAAATAAAATTTTGCACGGGCCAAAAGGTCTCTTCTGGAAAAACATCTGTTCCCAGTCCATCTTGATTGGTAATCATTACCAGTTCGTAGTCCAGTTCTTTGGCGATTTTCGCCAAATAAGTAAATGCTTTGGGGTAAAAAAACAACTTCTCAAAAGCATCAATCTGTTCATCAGCTGGTTCTTTGATGATGGTTCCATCTCGATCAATAAACAATACTTTTTTGCCCATTACCTTAACGCTTTTAAAATGGCTATCAATTTTTTGTTTTCCTCTGGTGTACCCACGGTAAACCGTAAGGTGTTTTCGCACAATGGCTGCGTACTCCTATTGCGCACTACCACATGTTTTTCCAATAATTGTTGATAACGCTTATCGGCATTATCAACTTTGGCCAACACAAAATTAGCGTCGGATGGATATAGTTGTTCTACAAATTTCATACTGTTCAATGCTTTGATTAATCCATCTCTTTCATCAAGAATCTGCTGTACCTCTTGATCGACCAAATCTTGATTCAATACACGCTGTAATGCTCGTTGCTGGGTCAATTGATTGACATTGTAGGGAGGTTTGATTTTGTTCAAAATACCTATTATTTCTTCCGATGCATAGCATATCCCCAATCGGATACCTGCCAATCCATAGGCTTTGGATAGCGTTTGGGTCACAATCAAGTTGGGATATGTTTTAAGTTGTGACAACCAACTTTCATCTTTTGAAAAATCAATATATGCTTCGTCGATTACCACTAATCCATTGAATGCTTCCAATAACTTTTCAATTCCTTCTTTTTTAAAAGAATTTCCGGTAGGATTGTTGGGTGAACAAATAAAGAGAAGCTTGGTGTTTGTGTCGACTGCCTCTATAATTTCATTAACATTCGGCTGAAAATCAGTAGTCAACAAAACTTCTTTGTTCTCCACGGAATTAATCCCCGCCAACACCTTGTACATTCCGTAAGTGGGCGGTAATGTGATGATATTATCCTGATTAGGTTCACAAAAAGCCCTGTAAATCAAATCTAAAACTTCGTCACTTCCGTTTCCAAGTAAAATTTGGCTTTCCGATACCCCTTTTTGTTCGGCCAAAAGTGATTTTAAACTTCGTTGATACGGGTCTGGGTAGCGGTTTACTCCATTGTCAAAAGGGTTTTCGTTGGCATCCAGAAATATCATTTCCGAGCCATCGGATACATATTCGTCACGTGCGGAGGAATAGGGTTGCAACTTGCGAACCGATTCCCGAACTATATTATTTATGTCAAATGTTTTTTGCATAGCATTTGGTCTCGACTGCGCTCGACCTGACATTAATCTTTATTCAAACTTTTTAATCTTAAGGTTACCGCATTTTTGTGCGCCTGTAATCCCTCAGCATCCGCCATAAGCTCTATGGCACTTCCGATGCCTTGGATTCCCTTTTCGGATATTTTTTGAAAAGTCATGCTCTTCATAAAACTATCCAGATTCACCCCGCTGTATTGTTTGGCATAACCGTTTGTTGGTAACGTATGATTGGTGCCCGAAGCGTAATCACCTGCACTCTCGGGCGTATAATTGCCAATAAAAACGGAGCCTGCATTCTGAATTTTTTCAAGGTAAAACGCTTCATTCTCCATACAAACAATAAAGTGTTCCGGGCCATATTCGTTGATCAAATCCATAGCTTCTTGGTCATTCTTCACCAAAATCAATTTGCTGTTGCCAATTGATTTGCGAGCTATTTCCGCTCTAGGCAATTGCTGTAACTGACTTTCGATTTCCTCTTCAACCGCCTCAATCAATTTTTCTGAAGTGGATACCAAAATTACCTGACTATCCACCCCGTGTTCGGCTTGGCTTAACAAATCCGAAGCTACAAAAGCTGCGTTTGCTGAATCATCCGCAACCACCAAAAGCTCACTTGGTCCCGCAGGCATATCGATGGCAACATTGTGCCTGGTGGCCAATTGTTTCGCTACCGTGACATATTGATTTCCTGGTCCAAAAATTTTGTACACTTTTGGAATGCTCTCCGTACCAAAGGTCATTCCAGCAATGGCTTGAATACCGCCAACTTTAAAAATCCGTGTTACACCACAAAGTTGGGCCGTGTATAAAATCGCTGGATTGATTTCACCTTTTTTATCGGGCGGGGTGCAGAGCACAATTTCTTCACATCCTGCCAGTTTAGCGGGAATTGCCAACATTAAAATGGTTGAAAATAAGGGAGCTGTTCCACCGGGTATGTACAACCCCACTTTTTGTATGGGGCGTTTTTCTTGCCAGCATTTTACGCCGGGCATGGTTTCTACTTCAACTTTGGAAGTTTTTTGGGCAGCATGGAATTTTTCGATATTGACCTTTGCCAGGTTAATGGCTTGTTTTAGGGCGTCTGAAACGGCATCACCAGCTATTTCAATTTCTGAAGCAGATACCGAAAGTGCATCCAATTTCACTTGGTCAAACCGGTCTGTATACTTTTTTATAACGGCGTCCCCATCAGATTTAACCTCTTTGAAAATACTGTTGACAATTTCTTCAATATCGGCAACAGTTTGCGTGGGTCGTTTTAATATTTCGGCCCAATCACTTTGCTGTGGATAATTGATACGCTGCATTATAGTACCATTTTTTCAATAGGACAAACCAAAATTCCTTCGGCTCCGGCCTCTTTCAATTCATCGATGACTTCCCAAAAGGTTTCCCGGTTGATTACCGTATGCACCGAGCTCCATCCTTCTTCGGCCAAGGGCAAAACCGTGGGGCTTCGCATTCCGGGGAGAATGGAAATAATTTCATCCAATTTATCATTCGGTGCATTCATCAACACATATTTGTTCTGGCGCGCCTGCAATACCGATTTAATCCTGAACTGGATTTTTTTCAACAGTTCTTTGCGTTCTTCGGAGATGGTGGGCGATACTGCGAGAACTGCCTCGCTTTTCAGCATTACTTCCACCTCTTTCAAATTGTTTTTAAAAAGTGTGCTTCCGCTCGAAACAATGTCACAGATACCGTAAGCCAAACCAATATTTGGGGCAATTTCTACAGAACCATTGATAATGTGCAGGTCGGCCGTAACCCCTTTAGATGCCAAGTAGTCCTTTACCGTATTCGGGTAGGATGTTGCTATTTTTTTACCTTCAAAATCCGTAATGGAATTGTAGGTCTCATTTTTTGGGACTGCCAAGGATACACGACATTTGGAAAAACCCAATCGCTCCGCAATGGAAATATCTTTTCCTTTTTCAATGAGTACGTTTTCCCCGATGATGGCGATGTCCACTACTCCATCCCTCAAATATTGGGGGATGTCCCCGTTCCGTAAATAAAATACTTCCAAGGGAAAATTTCGGGAGGTGGCTTTTAACTGGTCTTTTCCGTTGTCGATGGAAATTCCACAATCCTTTAAGATTTTGAGGGAATCCTCGTTTAAACGGCCACTTTTTTGAACAGCAATTCTAATTTTTGTCATTTTTCAATCGTTTTGTCCGAAAAACCAAAGGGGTACAAAAAATAAACCCGTTTGATTTCTCAAACGGGTTAGAATATATTTTAAAAACAACAATACATTTCTATCTCGCTTGAGGGCAAGTATAAAAATGATGATGTGTGTTTTTGTTTCTCATTATGCTCCAAAAGTAGGATATATTTTTATATCAAAAAAGAGAAAATTAGTTATTTCCCAAAATTAATGGCAAACCATCATCTCCCGACCCTACTACAACTACTTTTGCATTGGGTGATTCTGCGAGTTTTAATGTGGCGTCTATACCCTTGTCCTGTAATATTTTATCCGTTAAGGAAGCGCTGAGTATTCGGTTGGCATCTGCTTTTCCTTGTGCTTCAATACGAACCTTTTCAGCTTCTTTCGAAGCTGTCACCA
The DNA here is from genome assembly GCF_013911645.1 of Allomuricauda sp. Classification (GTDB taxonomy): domain Bacteria; phylum Bacteroidota; class Bacteroidia; order Flavobacteriales; family Flavobacteriaceae; genus Flagellimonas. Next base: position 361,422 of record NZ_JACESV010000001.1, on the reverse strand, counting down.
ATCGAAACTCATATTCCAGCGATTCTTGTTCTTGCCTTAATTTACGTTCAATGGCATCTTTAATAGTGGGAGGTAATGTAACATCGCGCACCAGTACTTCATTTAATTGAACGTATTGGTCGTCCACAATTTTTTGCGTTTCCTCAAAAATCTCCTGTTGAATTGCATCTCGCTTACTTGAGTACAATTGTTCCGGTGTATATCGCCCAACCACGCTACGGGCTGCCGAACGAATTGCAGGCAATAGCACACGTTCTATATACTGTTCCCCTTTTTCTTGGTGCAGTTTTCCAAGATCTTCAGATTTTGGCTGAAACCAAACAGAAGCTTCCAGTTTTATATCCAATCCGTTGGAAGAGAGTACGTTCATTTTTTCCAGTTTTTCTTGCTGGCGTACTTCATAGATAAACACTTTGTTCCATGGGGCCACCAAGTGAAAACCTTCTCCCAAAGGCGGTTCGTCGGTAACAACACCTCCACCAAAATATTTGTACAGCACCCCAGCCTCACCAGAACCAATAGTTACGGTAGACCTTGACGCGAAAATGATAAGAAAAATAATTCCTGCTAAAGCAGGCAATGCAATTTTAGGTAATTTATCCATGTATAAATGGTTTTATATTAATCCGTTATATTTTCTGATGAACCATTCCGCAGCTAGGGAAAGAATCATCAACCCCAATAAAATACGGAAATCTATCAAAGATACAACATTATCCCTGCTTTTTTGGACAGGAAGAAGTACATTGGAGGACGTTAAATCGGATTGTAAATCTTCAAGCTCATCCAAAAAGTACAGTTGCCCCTTATTATTAGCTGCTAAACGCCCCAATTTTTTGTAGTTGGCAGAGACCAATTGCTTTTCGGGATTAAAATCCAATATTCTAAATGCTCCCGAACGTTTTAAATTTTCATCCTGAACAGTAACAGTAAAGTTGTATTCGCCAGCATCCAAATCGGTCAAATCCACTTCGTAAAAAGAACCTTTTAAAAGCATGGGCGAAATTCTTGAAAAATCATTGTCAACACCTTCCACTTTGATGGAAATATCGGCATTGGCATCAAACTGGTAACTTTCATCAAAATAGGAAGCCCTGATTTTGGCCATATTGGCATTATCAAAAACCAACTCATAAACGAGTTCGAGACGGTTTCGCTGCCTGTTGGAACCCAGATATACCATCAAATTGCCTATAAATTCATCAAACTTTTGAAAACTTTGGTCGTTACGATATACCTGTGCGCGCCAGCGCCAAAGATTCTCACCAAATAGTACAGCTTCCTTTTGATTGGATTCCGTGAGAATGGCAAACAAAGGCTTGTCCAAATCAACCCCCTGTAATTGCTGGAACATAACAGTTTCGTTGTCCTTATTGAGTTGAATATCCCTAAGAGTTCCGTTCAAGGGCGGAAATCCATCAACCGAAAATTCACCTAAACCAAACAGGCCAAAGGCATTGTTTAAAATGGGTAAAATTTCTTCTGGTTGCCTACTGCCGGAAACGGTGAAACTTTCTTGTACCCGGTTCAAAAAGTTCCAATCCGTTTTGCTACCTGTAATGGTAAAATAATTGGTTCCAGAATTCTTCAAAAACTCGTAAACACTTCTAAAATTTCGATTCGGCTGATACAGGATTATAAGGTCGGATTCCTCTAGAACAGACTGACTTGCATTTGGTTTTAGCAGGGTAACCGAACGTTGCTCATTGGATTCAATGGATTTTTTTAATGAGCCGATGTCTGGATGGAGTATATCCGAAACTATGGCTACGTTGGTTTTTTCATCGATTACTTCAATGGCGGTCTCTTTGGAATTGTTGATCGTATTTCGTTCATTTTCCAACACGCCCACCTCAATTTTGATGGTTTTGATGCCCACACTTTGCGCCTCGATCAACGTATTTAGGGTTTGACTGTTTTTTGTGCTATTAAGGTTTACCCGTTCTTGATGTACCCTCCTTCCGTTAATGGAAATAGTGACTGTACTTGAAACAGGTCTTGAACCATGGTACCGAATGGAAGTCTCAATAGGGAAGCTGTTTCTTAAAAAGGCGTATTTGTTTACATTTATCAACCCAACGGAAATATCTTCATACTGCGTGGTGTCCCCGACCACAACAGGGTATATTGTTGAATTTTTATTCAGGTTGATGTATTCGTAATCCCTGCCCAGGGTTTGGTTTCCATCAGAAAACAGCACAATGGCGTTGGTTCCGTTCACAAAAACATCATTTAAGGTTGAAAGGGCATTGGAGACGTCGGTATTTCCTTGGTTAAAATTTACAGAGTCCGTTACTGTAATTGTATTTCCAAACCCGTATTGATGGATGGTAAACCGTTCACTTAAATCATCATCGGCTTTAATTTGGGCTATGGCTTGGGAAATCTCCGAAGTGGTAGAAGCATCTTCCATGGAAGTGGAATTGTCCACCAAGAGAATCAAATTCGCTTTTTCCACAAAATAATCCTTGCTGACAAATTTTGGGTTTATCAAAAGCAAAAGGCCGCAAAATAAGGTAACAAACCTCAATGCGGCCAATATTATTTTAAGCGAACCTTTTCTCGGGTTCTTATAAAAGTATTGAAAAAATACTATGGTAAGCGCGGCAGCAACTGCTAAAATAATAAGTAGTACCGTGCGTAAATCCATTCAATTCTATGTTAACATACCACCATCAACGTTCAATACCTGTCCTGTAACATAAGCCGATAAGTCGGATGCCAAGAACACACAGGCATTGGCAACGTCTTCAGGGCTTCCACCACGTCTTAATGGAATGGCCTCCCTCCAGCCTTGAACTACTTTCTCGTCCAATTTCTCGGTCATTTCAGTTTCGATAAATCCAGGGGCAATGGCATTGCAACGGATGTTTCTTGAACCCAATTCCAATGCTACGGACTTGGTAAAACCAATCATACCCGCTTTGGAGGCTGCGTAGTTGGTTTGTCCGGCATTACCTTTAACACCAACCACACTACTCATATTGATTATGGAACCTTTACGCTGCTTCAACATGGTACGTTGCACCGCTTTGGTCATATTGAATACCGATTTTAGGTTGATTTCGATTACTTTATCAAAATCATCTTCGCCCATACGCATCAATAAATTGTCTTTTGTAATACCAGCGTTATTGATGAGTACATCGATTCTGCCATCAAAATCTTCCAAAACCTTGGCCACAAGGGCCTCAGATTCCTCAAAACTGGCGGCATTACTTTTATAGGCCTTGGCCTTCACGCCCATTTGGGTCAGTTCTTTTTCCAGTTCCAAGGCTGGAGCTTCGCTGGAGCTGTAGGTAAAAGCCACATTGGCACCGTGTTTTGCAAATACTTCGGCAATTCCTTTACCAATTCCCCTGCTGGCTCCTGTTATGATTACGTTTTTCCCTTCCAAAAGTTGCATAGATAATTATGTTTGAATGGTTATTAACCAAAATATTGGTTCTTATCTGTTTTACTAAAATTCGTCATTTCGAGTGGATTTCACGACAGTAGGAGTGAAATTTGTATCGAGAAACAGAATTTTCATCTAAAAAGTTCTCGACCTGCCTGCCGGCAGGCAGGTACGATTTTTCGTTCCTCACAATCACTCGAACTGACGCCTAGAACTAATTTTTATTTTTCAAAATACACAACAAGTCAAATATAGTTGTTGTTTTAGGTTTAGAGCATATTTAAAAACAATTCAATTGGCTAAAAATGATGATTTTTCGCTTCAATCAATCCTTTTCAAACATGCTCGTAGACGAAAAAAATCCCGCATAAAACGGGATTTAGTATGGTTTTAACGGTTGGTTACCCAACCACTTCTTTCACTTTTACGCCAATTTCCGCGGGTGAATCCACTACGTGGATGCCACAATCGCGCATGATTTTTTTCTTGGCTTGGGCTGTATCGTCGCTACCACCAACAATGGCACCAGCGTGTCCCATGGTACGTCCTGCAGGAGCAGTTTCTCCAGCGATAAAACCAATAATTGGTTTTTTGCTGCCACTTTCCTTATACCATCTTGCAGCTTCTGCTTCCAATTGACCGCCAATTTCACCGATCATTACAACACATTCTGTTTCTGGGTCATTGATCAATAGCTCAACAGCTTGTTTTGTAGTGGTTCCTATGATTGGGTCACCTCCAATACCAATGGCCGTAGTAATTCCCAATCCTTGACGAACTACTTGGTCGGCAGCTTCGTAAGTCAGAGTTCCTGATTTGGAAACGATGCCCACTTTTCCTTTTTTGAAGACAAATCCTGGCATAATGCCAACTTTGGCTTCACCGGGAGTAATTACACCTGGGCAGTTTGGCCCGATCAATGTGCAATCCATATCCTTAATGTAATCGTTGGCTTTTACCATGTCAGCAACAGGAATACCTTCGGTAATAGTGATGATTACTTTAATTCCTGCATCGGCAGCTTCCATAATGGCATCCGCAGCAAATGCGGGCGGAACAAAAATAATAGTGGTGTCGGCACCAACTTCTTTTACAGCATCTTCCACTGTATTAAAAACTGGTTTTCCCAAATGTTCCTGACCACCTTTGCCCGGGGTCACACCACCAACCACGTTGGTTCCGTATTCAATCATTTGTTCGGCGTGGAAGGTTCCTTCACTACCGGTAAATCCTTGTACAATTATGTTTGAATCCTTGTTTACTAAGACGCTCATATATTTAACTTAATGTAGAGATACAAAAATATGGTTTACTAAAGTTTTTATCTATTGATTTCTTAAATCTTTTTCAGTTTTTGCAAGATTTCTGGAATCTTTTTGATGGATGCGATTTGTTTTAACTTTTCACGTGCTTCCTCAGCTGGGTATCCGAAATAGGTTTTACCGCCTTCTAGTGATTTTGAAATGCCAGATTGAGCCAATATCACAGCTTTTTTGCCGATGGTGATGCCACTAGTGATGCCTACCTGCCCCCAAAGGGTTACTTCATCTTCCAAAACAACACAACCTGCAATACCAACGTGAGAGGCTATCAAACACTTCTTACCAATAACGGTATCGTGCCCCACTTGAATCTGATTGTCCAATTTGGCCCCTTCCTTAATGGTTGTTGAACCTGTTACTCCACGGTCAATGGTACACCCAGCTCCGATATCTACATTGTCCTCGATCACTACATTTCCGCCTGAAAGTAATTTATCAAAACCTTCGGGCCTGTTTTTGTAGTAGAACGCATCGGCTCCCAACACGGTTCCTGCGTGGATGGTAACATTGTCCCCAAGAATACACCCATCATAAATGGTTACGTTGGGGTGAATCACACAGTTTTTACCAATCTTTACATGGTTTCCAATAAAAACATTCGGTTGAATTACGGTTCCCTCCCCTATCTCGGCTGAATCAGCAATGGATGATGCTGCTGTTTCAAAAGGTTTGAAATGATGGGTCAACTTGTTGAAATCCCTAAATGGGTCATCTGATACAAGTAAAGCCTTACCTTCCGGGCATTCTACCTCCTTGTTGATGAGAACAACCGTAGCCTTTGATTGTAACGCCTTGTCATAATATTTGGGATGGTCTACAAATACAATATCGCCTTCTTCCACCACGTGGATTTCATTCATGCCCAAGACCGGGAAATCATCATCCCCCACGAAATTGGCATCAATGATTTTCGATATTTCCTTTAAGGTATAGGTTTTAGGGAATTTCATGTAAGGCTACTCTTTGGCGCGTTCCAAATAGGCTGCTTTCTCCGTATCAATTTTAATTTTGTCGCCTTCGTTGATAAAAAGCGGAACATTGATCGTTGCACCCGTCTCCACAGTAGCGGGTTTGGTAGCATTTGTAGCGGTATTTCCTTTTACGCCTGGCTCGGTATGGGTTACTTCCAACACCACACTCGCCGGCATTTCAACAGAAAGGGGCATATTGTCCTCCGCATTGAAAATAATGGTCACCACTTCGCTTTCTTTTAGCAAATCGGAAGCATCCAAGGCATCTTTTTGCAATGCGATTTGGGTGTAATCATCCGTATTCATAAAGTGATATGTTTCGCCATCATTGTACAAAAACTGGTATGAACGTGTCTCCACACGAACATCTTCAATCTTGTGACCTGCTGAAAATGTATTGTCGACTACTTTACCAGTAGTCACACTTTTTAATTTGGTACGGACAAAAGCGGGTCCTTTACCTGGTTTTACATGAAGAAACTCTACAATCTTGTAGATATCGTTGTTGTACTTGATGCACAACCCTTTTCTTATATCAGAAGTACTTGCCATAAATTTAATTTGAACTGAAATAACCTTTCATAATTCCACGTTGCGAATCTCTTATAAATTGAAGTATCTCATCTCGCTCTGGAGTTGCCTCCATTTCAGCTTCAATAATGGATGCAGCTTGGGAATTGTTATAATTTTGTTGATATAGTAGTCTGTAAATATTTTGAATCTCTCGAATCTTATCGGATTCGAAACCTCTTCTTCGCAATCCAATGGAATTGATACCTACATAAGAAAGTGGTTCTCTGGCCGCTTTTACATACGGGGGCACATCCTTACGGACCAATGATCCACCCGTTACAAAAGCATGATTTCCAATAGAGACAAACTGATGCACGGCTACCATTCCCGCCAACACTACATTCTGGCCAATGGTTACATGTCCTGCCAAAGTTGAATTATTGCTGAAGATACATCCGTCGCCCACAAAACAATCGTGTGCTACGTGGCAATAGGCCATGATCAAACAATCATTCCCGATAACCGTTTTCATTCGGTCGGAAGTTCCTTTGTTTATGGTGGCACACTCCCTGATTGTGGTATTGTCCCCAATTACAACGGTGGTATCCTCTCCTTGGTATTTTAAATCTTGGGGCATTGCGGAGATTACGGCACCTGGAAAAATGCTGCAATTTTTTCCGATTCTGGCCCCCTCCATTATGGTAACGTTGGAACCAATCCACGTCCCCTCCCCAATGGTTACATTATTATGTATGGTGGTAAAGGGTTCAATTACCACATTTTTGGCAATTTTGGCCCCGGGGTGTACATATGCTAATGGTTGGTTCATCTACGAATCTGTATTTTTTGTTTTTACGATCTGGGCCATCAATTCGGCTTCGGACACCAATTTACCATTGGCATAAGCATAGGCCTGCATGTGACAGATACCTCTACGGATGGGAGAAATCAAATCGCATTTAAATATTAAAGTATCTCCCGGTACCACTTGTTGTTTAAACTTTACCTTATCAATCTTCATGAAGAAAGTTAAGTAGTTCTCTGGGTCTGGAACGGTACTCAAAACAAGTATTCCACCAGTTTGAGCCATCGCCTCTACTTGCAAAACCCCTGGCATTACAGGAGCTCCGGGAAAGTGACCGACAAAAAACGGTTCGTTCATCGTCACGTTCTTAACTCCCACCACATGGGTGTCGGACAACTCCAAAATCTTATCGACCAACAAAAACGGTGGTCGGTGAGGCAATCGCTCCATGATTTGATTCACGTTAAGCAAAGGCTCTTGATTCAAATCATAGCTGGGAACTTTGTTCCTTTTTTCTATTTTAATGATTTTGGACAATTTTTTCGCGAACTGTGTGTTCACAAAATGGCCAGGTTTGTTTGCGATTACTTTGCCCCTAATCCGGGTGCCTGTCAACGCTAAATCCCCGATTACATCCAACAGCTTGTGCCGTGCTGCTTCATTTGGGTGGTGCAGGGTAAGGTTATCTAAAATACCGTTCGGCTTTACGGATAGTTTTTCTTTGTTAAAGGCCTTCTCCAATTTCTTCATTGTGGATTCCGATATCTCCTTGTCCACATAAACAATGGCATTATTCAGGTCACCTCCCTTGATAAGGCCATTTTCCAATAACATTTCCAGTTCATGAAGAAAACTAAAGGTACGTGAGTCCGCTATTTGCTCTTTAAAGTCGGACATTTTTTCCAAAGTGGCATTCTGAGTGCCCAAAACCTTGGTCCCAAAATCCACCATTGTAGTTACCTGGTATTCGTTCGCAGGAATTACGGTGATTTCGCTTCCTGTGGCTTCATCTCTATAGGAAATAACATCTTTCACCACAAATTCTTCACGCTCCTCCTCTTGCTCCACTATGCCTGCTTCTTCCAGCGCCTCAACAAAAAATTTGGAGGAACCGTCCATGATAGGGGGCTCTGGGGCATCCAATTCAATTAGGACGTTGTCGATATCCAAACCGACCAGAGCTGCAAGTACATGCTCCGAGGTGTGGATTTTGACGCCATTCTTTTCCAGATTGGTGCCACGTTGGGTATTTACCACATAATTCGCATCGGCTTCAATTATGGGTTCCCCTTCCAAATCTATTCTTTTGAACGCATAGCCATGGTTCTCATCGGCAGGAAGAAAACTCATGGTTACATTTTCGCCTGTATGTAATCCTACACCTTGTAGCGTTACTTTTTTAGCTATGGTGCGTTGTTTGTTACTTGGTTTGCTCACCTTCAACTCTTTTTTCTATGTTGGAGATTTGATTTGCCAATTTCGGCAAATTCTTAAAGTGTACATATGATTTGTTGAAGTCTCCATAGTTCAATGCTGGTGACCCTTGGAGGACTTCATCATCTTTTACGTTTCTTCCGATTCCGGATTGGGCCTGAATGCGTACCCTATCACCTATGATGATGTGGCCCACAATGCCCACTTGACCGCCAATTAAGCAGTTTTTTCCTATTTTGGTGGAACCTGCGACCCCGGTTTGAGCCGCGATGGCGGTATTTTCACCAATTTCTACATTATGTGCTATTTGGATTTGATTATCCAGTTTTACACCCTTTCTCAAAATAGTGGAACCTAAAGTGGCACGGTCTATGGTGGTTCCCGCGCCTACATCCACATTATCTTCTATTATTACGTTGCCCGTCTGGGGCACTTTACTGTATTCTCCATTTGAGTTTGGTGTAAAACCAAACCCATCTGCCCCAATGATAGCACCACCATGGATAACACAATTGTTACCTATAATGGTTTCTGAATAGATCTTGGCCCCGGCAAAAACAATAACATTATCGCCAATAACCACATTGTCGCCCACATAAGCATTGGGATATATTTTAACGTTATCCCCGATTTTAACATTATCTCCCAAATAGGCAAAAGCACCTAAGTAAAAACCTTCGCCGTAGTTTGCGCTTTCGGAAATGTAACAAGGGTTTTCAACCCCTGTCTTGTTGTTTTTAACTTGATTATAGTACTCCAATAATTTGGAAAAGGATTTATAGGCATCATCTACCTTAATAAGTGTGGTAGAAATTTCCTGCTCTGGAATAAAATCCTTGTTTACTATGGTTATCGATGCCTTAGTGGAATAAATGTACGATGTATATTTTGGGTTGGCCAAAAAGGTCAAAGACCCTTTTTCACCGTCTTCTATCTTGGACAATTTATGGACAGCGATTTGAGGATTTCCCTCAACTTCCCCTTCTAAGATTCCGGCAATTTGGGTAGCTGTAAATTTCATTGGTGCAAAAGTAACAAAATTTGTTAAACGGCTTTCTTTGGATAACAGCTGTAATATTTGGTGACGGTTTTGGCCAATGCTTTTAGGCTAAGTTGGTCCGACTCCTTTAAAACATCCGAAATTTTCCCGTTCTTTTTTAAAATTTGAATAGCCTCATCCTTACTATAGGCTTTATTGGATATTTCTCCTTGAAACACAAAATTGGAAGCTTCTTCAACGGAAAGATCATGCTTTTCTATGATCCAATCCAACTTTTCGTTCATTTTTTCAGGAGTCATGGGTCTCTTTTTTATTTTAACGTGCAAAAGTTTTCTGTCCAAAATCATCTTGCACAGTTTGGAAAGCACAAAATCTTCATGGAACTGCCAATTTTTCAAGGCACCCAGAACATCAATATCGTCCAGTTCGGCAAAAGTCTCAAGAACTTCCTTATGAAATGTCTGTGCCCTATTATCTTTCAGAAAAAACAATAATGGTCGGCTTCCCATTAAATCTTCTCCTCTCAGCAACAACAGTCTAGCCCGTTGCATGATCCGAATCAACAATTGCTCGGCCACCAATCCTGTTTTGTGCAAGTAAACTTGCCAATACATAAACCTACGGGCCATCAAAAACTTTTCCACGGCATAAATGGCCTTCTCCTCTACCACCAAATTACCGTTGACTACGTTTAACATGGAGATGAGCCGTTCCGAATTGATGTTTCCCTCGGTAACCCCAGAGTAAAAACTATCACGTTTCAGGTAATCTAACCGGTCCATATCCAACTGACTGGATACCAGTTGATTTAAGAACAGCTTGGGGTAATCTCCCTTAAATATGGAAATAGCGATATCGAGTTGTCCTTCAAACTCCTTGTTCAGTTCCATCATAAATCTCAAGGAAATCTGCTCGTGACTTATTTCTTTGGCCACAAAACCTTCCAATGCATGGGAAAATGGGCCATGTCCAATATCGTGCAACAAAATGGCACACAACAATCCTTTCTCTTCCTCTTCAGTAATCTCAACATTTTTTAATTTTAAAGCCTGAATGGCCTTGGTCATTAAATGCATGCTACCCAGCGCGTGGTGGAACCGGGTATGATGGGCTCCCGGATATACCAAATAAGAAAGTCCCATTTGGGATATCCGCCTCAATCTTTGAAAGTAAGGGTGCGAAATTAGACTAAAAATTAGTTCGTTGGGAGTTCCAATAAAACCGTAAATTGGATCGTTGAAAACATTAAGCTTATTGGTTTTTACCAAAGTTTTTTGTTTTAATTCCCACAAAGATAACTACTATATGAACAAGATAACAATTCTTTGGGTCGATGATGAAATAGACCTATTAAAACCTCACATATTATTTCTGGAAAGCAAGGGCTACAAAGTGGTTACCAGCCAAAGTGGCCAAGATGCCATTGAAGAGATCAAGGAAACTTTTTTTGATATTGTCTTCCTCGATGAAAATATGCCCGGACTCTCTGGTTTGGAAACCTTGACGGAAATAAAAAAATACGATGGTTCCATTCCCGTGGTAATGATTACCAAAAGCGAGGAGGAATATATTATGGACGAGGCCATTGGTTCCAAAATTGCCGATTACTTGATAAAACCCGTCAACCCCAATCAAATTTTACTCTCCTTAAAAAAGAGTTTGGACAATTCCCGATTGGTATCAGAAAAGACCACCGCCAATTATCAGCAGGAGTTTCGGAAGATTGCCATGGATCTTTCCATGATCAATACGCAGGAAGAATGGGTGGAACTCTATAAAAAATTGATCTATTGGGAGCTGGAACTTGAGCAAATCGAAGACTCCGGTATGTTCGAGATATTGGAATCCCAGAAAACTGAGGCCAATTCGCAGTTTGGCAAGTTTGTGGACAAGAATTATAAAGGTTGGTTTAGAGATGGTGATGCCCCCATAATGTCCCACACTTTATTCAAAAATAAGATTCAGCCCGAATTGGAAGAGTGCAAAACCCTTTTGGTGGTGATCGATAATTTACGGTACGACCAATGGTTGGCATTTGAGAAAACATTATCGGCATATTATAAAAAGAAGCAAGAGTGTGCCTACTTCAGCATTTTGCCAACGGCAACGCAATATGCCCGTAATGCACTCTTTTCTGGCCTGATGCCTTCTGAAATGGAGAAAAGGTATCCTGATTGGTGGAAAAATGACACTGACGAAGGCGGAAAAAACCTTCACGAATCAGAATTTCTTGGAGAACAATTAAAAAGACTTGGTCTTAACCTAAATTGGGAATACCACAAAATAAGCAACCTTAAACAAGGTAAGCAACTGGCCCAAAACTTTAAATCCCAAAAAGATAACGATTTAACTGTATTGGTGTACAACTTTGTGGATATGCTCTCCCACTCCAAAACAGAAATGGAGGTGGTCAAGGAGCTTGCCGCCAACGACAAGGCCTACCGGTCCCTTACCTTGAGCTGGTTTAAAAATTCGCCCTTGTTGGAAATTATCCAGCAGGCACAGGATTTGGGAATGAAGTTGATTTTGACCACGGACCACGGCACCATCAATGTAAAACAGCCATCTAAGGTAATTGGCGATAGAGAAACCAGCTTGAACCTTCGCTATAAAACTGGGCGAAGTCTTACCTATCAGGACAAAGATGTTTTGGCCACCAAAAATCCGCAAGAGATTCACTTGCCGAACATCAATTTGAGCAGTAGTTACATTTTTGCCAAGAACGACCTCTTTTTTGCATATCCGAACAACTACAATCATTATGTAAGCTATTACAGAAACACCTATCAACATGGTGGTGTTTCGTTGGAAGAAATGATAGTTCCTTTTGTAGTTTTGGATCCTAAATAAATCTATTTTGAAAAGAAACTTTGAATTGGATGAAATCCATGAGGTTGCCAAAGAGCTACTGGAAAAAGCACCGAACAAGGTGCTTTGTTTGTATGGTGATATGGGAGTTGGCAAGACTACTTTGGTAAAAGCCTTGGTAAAAGAACTTGGAGCGGTGGATGTGGCCAGCAGCCCCACTTTTGGTTTGGTGAACGAATACCATGATGATAAGGACACCCCTATAGCCTACCATTTTGATTTTTACAGGTTAAATGATGAAATGGAAGCCTTGGACATGGGCTTGGAGGATTATTTGAGTTCCGACGCTTGGTTGTTTATTGAGTGGCCCGATAAAATCCCATCCTTACTTCCAGAGGATGCTGTGGGTGTATTCTTGCACTTTGTCGAGGAAAGCACACGTTCAATCGAGTTAAATATTTCTTAAGGGATCATCCCGGTATCTTCATCGCAATTATTGTTCAGAGCAAGCTTATTTCGATAAAGTGTGGGGTTTTTTCGTTTAAAAACCAATTTTATCGACAAAAAGCATGGTAGGTTGAAATATTTTCCTACATTTGTTCTGAAATGAATTCATTTATTAACCAAAAACTCTTTTACGATGAACACTAAAAAAGTTTTTTTTGGATTGCTAGCTGTTGCATTTTTGGCAATGACCGCTGTTTCGACAAGCGTTGTTAAAATTGACAAAGACCAAACAGTAAGCGTTGAAAAGAAAAAATTGATTAAACTTTAATTTTTGATTCTTTTCGACCCTTAAAAATTAATCCCTTTTTTCGAAAAGGGATTTTTTTTACAATAATCTTGGATTTTTTGAGTTTACAAAAGTAATGAGCAAAAAATCTACAATAAAGAAACGTTTTATTATTGAAGGAGCGATAGCATTATTGATTGCGATTACCCCTATATTATTTTATTTTTATAAATACTTACCACCTAATGCCACTTCGTGGACCTTTTTAGGAATTACGTTTACTGAGAACAATTTTGGCGAAGTGTCACTAGCCTTTTATTATTATTTTGGTAAGTTAGTCCCTTTACTCTTATTGGTTATTTGGTTTATTACTTCAAAAAACTGGTGGTACCATGCCATATTGATTCCGATTGCCATGTACAGTTTTCAGTTGTTTTCTGCTCTGAATTATGCTAATAGTGAACGAATAGATGAAAACGAAATTCTATATGTAATTGCCGTTACCATGGTAGTGGTGCCTATTGTATATTTTATTCGATTGAAACTAGTTGATAAACATGTACATGGTATCGATTTGGACGCCATGGACACCGAACTCCAAATACTCAAGGAAAAAGAAGAATTGCGCAAAGAACGCGAGAAACTGGAACAGCGTCAAAAGACTGCTTCAAAAAAAATGTAAATTTGTTTTAATACCTAGCGGTATTATGAATAGATTTACCGTTTATGAGCCAAGCTTCATCTCCATTTAGCAAACAACAATTGCTCCCCCAAGAAGAAACCTTAGAGGTTGTAAAACAAAAGGGGGAACTTTTTATAGGCATTCCAAAAGAAAACCAGTATCAAGAAAAGCGGGTATGCCTTACTCCTGACGCTGTTAACGCCATTACGGCACATGGACATCGGGTATTGGTGGAATCCGGAGCCGGAGAGGGCGCCAATTTTTCGGATCTGGACTATACGAATGCAGGAGCCGAGATTACAAGGGATACCAAAAAAGTGTTCTCCTGCCCCTTAATTTTAAAAGTGGAGCCCCCCACCCTTTCGGAAATAGATATATTAAATCCACAGACCATCATTATTTCTGCTTTGCAGATCAAGACCCAGAACAAGGAGTATTTTGAGATCATGGCTAAAAAACGTCTTACGGCCATTGCTTTTGAATACATTCGGGATGATGATGGAAATTACCCAGCTGTTCGGTCGTTGAGCGAAATTGCAGGAATTTCCTCCATTTTAATTGCCTCGGAATTGATGGCAAACCCCAGTACGGGCAACGGATTAATGTTTGGAAATATTAGCGGGGTACCTCCCGTTGAAGTGGTCATTATTGGAGCCGGAACCGTAGGTGAGTTTGCAGCCAGGTCTGCCTTAGGGCTTGGAGCCAATGTAAAGGTTTTTGATAATTCCATCAGTAAACTCAGAAACCTGCAAACCAACCTTAACCAAACATTGTACACCTCTACGGTGCAACCCAAAAATTTGATCAAGTCCTTAAAACGTTGCGATGTTGCCATTGGCGCCACCCGCGGAAAGGACCGTTCTCCCGTAGTCGTGTCCAGTTCCATGGTGGAGAACATGAAAAAAGGAGCGGTAATCATTGATGTGAGCATTGACATGGGCGGTTGTTTTGAAACCTCCGAGGTGACCACACACAGAAAACCCACTTTTGAGAAATATGGGGTGATCCATTATGGTGTTCCCAATATTCCATCGAGGTATCCGAGAACATCCTCTATCTCCATAAGTAATATTTTTACGCCCTATTTATTAAAAATTGGCGAGGAGGGCGGTCTGGAGCATTCACTTCGGTTTGATAAAGGCTTGCGCAACGGACTTTACATGTACCACGGTATTTTGACCAACAAATCTGTGGGCGATTGGTTCGGCTTGAGTTATAACGATATTAATTTTCTTATTTTTTAATGTAGATGGCATTTTTGAAACGATTGGGATGGTACCTAGTGGGACTGTCCATAGGATTGATTTTTTTGGTTTTTATTTTGAAGAAAAAATCGGGTGAAGAGGGGTTGGATTTCTGCTACTTCCCTAATTGTAGGGTGCTCAAGGATATGCGTTCCAAACCGTTGACTTTCTCCGAATCCCTGCCCGAGCAATATCGAGACACTTTGCTGATCCAGTCCTTTTTAGAGGATGGAGACGTGGATTTTGGTAAAAGTGACACCAAATCCGAACCGTGCAAGACGTATTTTATCTCACATGAATACAATGGTGAAGAGTTGGAATTAAAGGCCAAGAGTTGTGAGGAGGAAGTTATACTAGAAAAGGTCGAGAAAATTAATGAATAACAATTCATGGCCTTATCCATCAATTCAAAAGGGGCATTCGTCAATTTGTAAGCTAATTACACAAATCAAGTGTTATATTTCTGACTAAACAGAAAAACACTCTTTTCATGATTGATTTTGGTGTACTTAAATATAAGCTCAGTAGAGTATCAAAAAAGAAATTATCGTTTGCTTCAACTTTTCCAATAAATAAAAGGTCAAAAGTAAAAGAAGAGTTGGTTGGAGAAATTTTGGAAAAACTCAGTTTTTGGGAACAACAAAACGGCTTTTTGGACAACAAAATTACCTTGCACCGTTTGTCTAAAGAACTCAACACCAACAGTTCTTACTTATCCAAAGTGATAAACACCCATAAAAATCAAAATTTTGCAAGCTACCTAAAAGATGTTCGGATTACTTATGCGATAAACCATTTAAAGGAAAATCCGGAGATTGTGAAAACCAAATCCATGATCCAGATAGCCGAAATGTACGGATTTAACTCCCTAAACGTTTTTACAAAAACGTTTAAAGATAAAACTGGGTTAACGCCAGGGGTGTTTTTTAAAAGAGTTTTGGAGGATGAATGGAGGAAATCACCAAGCCAAAGAAAAGCCTAGGTTTAACATTGTCCTTTTGTCCAAACTAGCGTATTCAGGTAAAAACCCTTGAGTTTTGTGACTGAGACCAAGATTTAAATATAGCTTAGACTCATTTTCGGTTTCATTTAAAATTTTATACCCTAGATCCAATGCTCCTCCTACCCCTGATGTGGAATTGGAGGTAAAGAAATCCAAGTTCTCAGGTTGGTTCCAATAATGGAGTTCTGAGTTTAAAATAATCTTATCGACAAATAGCGAATGATTAAAAAGTTTGATGCCTGTAGCCATAAATAGATAGTCTTTATTGTGGAACTGTCTTAAATAAAAGTGGATTTTGAATCGGTTTTTATAGTTGAACCAAAAATTCTCATCCAAGTAACCACCGAAAGGAGCCATTGTGTATCCCAGACCAGCATTTGCCTTTAAATTCTGGTTAAACTTGAAGTTGTTCTTTCCCAACATCATCGGGTTAACTAAATTTAGCAAGGACAACCAGCCAACTTTTTTTGCAAATTTCTTTTCTTCACTTACCAAATCATCAAAATTGGTGTATCTGTAAAATTCTTCGTTGGGTCGGTATAAGTTTTTTATGGCACCATAAATATCATGCCCAACAATATCCCTTTCCAACTCATTGTCTTCTTCTTCAATATCTGAAAACAACCCAGGGATTAAATTTGTGAGGTAATAACCGATCATAGATGCCTTTCTCGTTAAATAATCTATGCCAAGGTTGTCAAAATTATCTTCTTCGAAAGCTAAGAGTGTTTCTGTCCTAGTGAGGATAGCATAATCGGACTCCAATCCTGCGGTGTGCAACCTTATATAATCATCCAGATTGTTGTCTCTTAAATCAATCAATGTTTGATCTGTCACTCCTTTAACATAAGCTGCTCCGTTGAATATTGAAAAGGGCTGGCTTACCGATCCTATTTCCAAATCTGTCAAAATTGACCTGTGCCCTTCTTCGTGGGTGACCACCGTTCCTAGAAATGAAACCCCGAATTGTAAGAACCTGTCAACCTTAGAAGGCTTTTTATTGATTAATCTGGCCAAAATCCTATTTGCCGACACATAGTTTGTGTTTGTCTGGCGCATGGTGAATAGGTTTTGTCCATTTATAATGGAAAAGTCGTAGAAGTGTGATGGGTAAATGCTGTCGTATGCTTGAGTGTTTTGTGCAAAACTTATAGGAAAGGTTGAGAAGTAGAATGTACCCAACATTATAGCAGAGTAGAAATTTATGGAAAATATCGAAGAACGCATTTTGAAATATAAATCAAAACAAATTGGAATATCGTTTTAGCAGTAATCTCCTCCTTTCATTAGATATGAAAATCCATTTTTGAAAGAGAACAATCTTCCTCTTTAGGTATTTGTCTTGGGCGTTTATTTTTTTATGATAGATTCTATCAGCTTTATCACGTATGGCCTTGCACTTTTTAAGATAATGTTCTGAGAGAATGTAATCTTCAAACTCATGATGGGTGATATTTTTATTTTCTTTCACAGCCACTTTACCTATTTAAAAGTATAGCAAAATACTAAGAAAGAGACGTTTCAGACAGTTTTAATCAAATGATATATTGTTTGATTTATAAATCAGTATTTATTTTTAGGTGGAATACCCGAATCAGAGAGGAAAATATTATTGATAAGCGAAGCGTTAAGAATCCAACCTCCTACGCTTCCGTTCCTTGGTTATCAAAGCCAGTTCCCTTGAGGTTTGCCCAGCGACCGAAGTATTCTCCTCTGCCCTTCTGATCAGGTAGGGCATTACATCCCTTACAGGGCCATACGGAACATATTTTACAGCATTATAGCCATGGGCGGCCAAATTATAGGTGATATGGTCGCTCATACCAAACAATTGACCAAACCAAATCCGTTCGTCGTTGGTAGGCACACCCTGCTTTTCCATCAAATCAATTAGTTTGAGGGTACTTTGCTCGTTATGGGTGCCGGCGAAAATGGTAAATTGGTTTAAATGCTCCATCATGTATGTAATGGAGGCATCAAAGTTTTCGTCTGTTTCTTGTTTGGACTTGCAAATCGGGCTTTCGTAGCCCTTGTCGTTCGCTCGATCGTTCTCCTTCTCCATATAGGCTCCCCGCACCACTTTGGCGCCAATCTTAAAACCTTCATCAGAAGCCAACCCATAGAGTTTTTTAATGTAATCCATTCGGTCCCAACGGTACATTTGAAAGGTATTGAAAACGATAGTTTTTTCCTTGTTGTATTTGCGCATCATATCAAGGACCAAATCATCTGCGGCATCTTGCATCCAACTTTCCTCGGCGTCTATCAACAACGCAACGTCCAGCTTGTGTGCTTTTTGACAAACTTTTTCGAATCGGTTCACTATTCTTGCCCATTCCGCTTTTTCATCTTCATTCAATTCGCTTTGTGCAGAAATTTTTTCGAACAATTTAAAGCGGCCAAATCCTGTGGGCTTAAAAACTGCAAAGGGCATCGCATCTTTTTCCTTCACAAAATCCAGAATATCCAAGGTCTTTTCCATGGCAAAATCAAACTGGTTGTCCACCTCTTTGCCCTCGGCCGAATAATCCAAAATAGAACAGACCCCATTGCCATACATATTATCAATAATAGGGAGACAATCTTCCTCGTTCACCCCACCACAAAAATGGTCGAACACGGTAGCCCTAATCAACCCCTCAACAGGTAAATGGGCCTTAATGGCAAAATTGGTCACAGCGGTTCCAATACGAACCAAAGGTTCGTTGGAAATCAATTTAAAAAGGAAATAGGCTCGCTCCAGCTGGGAGTCCGACTTAAGCTCAAAAGCTATTGCAGTATTCTCAAAATTAGGTCGCATTCTTTGATATCCATTAAAGATTCAAAGATAAGTACGCAAACTAGAACCATATATATAAAAATAGTCTTTATTTAGCAGTGAAATTTAAATTATGGAATCGGTTAAATCACAGTCTTACGAGGTACATATTGGCGAATTGGCAGAAGCTGCTCTTAACCAACACATTGCTAAAAATAGTTACTCCAAAATATTTGTTTTGGTGGATGAAAACACCAAAGCGCATTGCTTGCCTTTTTTTAAAGAAATGTTTGACGGACCTGTAGATTTTATCTTGGAAATCCGATCAGGGGAAGAAAACAAACATATCCATACTTGCTTGCAACTTTGGGAGGACCTATCCAATTTAGATGGTGACCGAAAAAGCCTACTGATCAACCTTGGTGGTGGGGTGCTTACCGATATGGGAGGTTTTGTGGCCTCTACTTTTAAACGAGGAATTGATTTTATCAACATCCCCACTACCCTACTTTCTATGGTAGATGCGTCCATCGGCGGCAAAACAGGTGTTGATCTGGGATCGTTAAAAAACCAGATCGGTGTGATCAACCAACCCCAAATGGTGCTGATTTTTCCAGAATTTTTAAAGACCCTAGACCCACGCCAGGTAAAAAGTGGATATGCCGAGATGCTGAAACACGGGCTTATAATGGACAAAGCGTACTGGGGCAGTTTAGCTGAAAAAAGCAATTTTACAGATGCGTCATGCATCCAAAAATCCATTGCCCTTAAAAATGAGGTTGTTCTTCAAGACCCTACCGAAAAAGGGTTGCGAAAAATCTTAAATTTTGGACACACCTTGGGTCACGCCATAGAATCGTATTGTTTGGAGAACCATGACAAGAAAACCTTGTTGCACGGTGAAGCTATTGCAGCAGGAATGATTTTGGAGGGATATTTGTCGCACAAGCTCCAAGGACTTTCCAAATTATCGTTGGATGAAATCAAAAAAACATTTTTAACCCATTTTGACAAAGTGGACTTTACGGATAACGATATTGATGCCATTCTTCAATTACTTAAATACGATAAAAAGAATTCTCACGGGAACGTAAATTTTGTATTGCTGCATTCCATTGGTAAAGCGGTTACGGATATTAAAGTTCCCGAGGAATTATTCCATAAAGCCTTTGCTTACTACAAGGAATAAGCTCTTCGCATACTTATTTTTTTCGTTTACAACTCTTTGGGTCCATCACATTCAAAAATTCCTAGTTTAGGAATGCATTTAATAACCAACCATTATGAAACGAGTTTTGATAGACTACAAAAAGTTGGACCACAAGGTAGTGGCCATATTAATTGATTCTTATCCTGATGGTTATGGCGATGACGATGTTATTACCATTAAAAAACCAAATGGGGAGGTCATAGAAGCTGTTGAAGTAAAAACAGCAGATACCATTTACTTGGTAAAAATCAGCAAGAGTCTTTCCAACTTCATTTCAAATTTTGAAGAGACCATTGAAAAGGAACTCGACAAAGAATTGGTGGTTTCTGATTTTGAAGACGACTCGTTTGAAGGCTTGGAACCTACTTCAGATGATTTGGAAAGCGAAGATCAATATTGATTTAGGCCAAATAGCGTTCCCTTATGATCCGAATATGGTGCGCTTGATGTCCGCTTATGATGAAGCCCAGTGCCCGCACACTCATTTTGGACCCACTGGCCACTCCAACCCTTTTAATCGTTTCTTCGTCAAAGGAATTAAAAAGAAAAATTGTGGAATCCCTAACCGCTTTATATTCCTCCATCAAGTTTTTTTTGGATCTTTTATCGGCGTTGGAATACGGTACATAAGTGTCTTGGTCAAACCCTGGTAGTGGGGTTTTATCGTTTCTTGCAATACAAAGTGCACGGTATTGGAATATTCGCTCCGTGTCTATAACATGCACTAATACTTCCGCTAAGGACCATTTGTCCTCTGCATAAGCATAATTAAGTTTTTCTTCTGGTGTTTGTTGCAGTAAGGTCAAAAAATCGTCCTTCCCCTTTCTTAGCTCTTCCATTAAATCTACATTTCCCAGCGCCATAATATAGGTCTGGTAAAATGGATTGTATTCCGAAGAGGACAGTTCCGAAAGCACCATAATATGTATAATGGAATTATAACTCGTTGAAAATAGTGTGCATTAAACGTCTTTTATCGTTAATGCTCTCTTCCAAAGAAATCATGGTCTCAGTTCTGCTGATACCTTCGATATCATCTATCTTAAAAATAATATTTTTGGCATGTGTAGTATCTCTGGCCCTTATTTTACAAAAAATATTGAATTTGCCTGTTGTTATATGGGCCACGGTAACGTATGGTATTTGGCTCAACCTTTCCAGCACAAATTTTGTCTGGTGTGTTTTTTCCAAGAATATACCAACATAGGCGATAAAGGAATAACCCAATTTGACATAGTCCAGCGTAAGGGAAGAACCTTTAATAATCCCGGATTCCTCCATTTTTTTGACACGGACATGAACCGTACCTGCGGAAATCAACAATTTTTTTGCGATGTCCGTAAAAGGTGTGCGAGTATTATCGATTAACATATCCAGTATCTGGTGATCTATCTCGTCAAGTTTTACTTTGGTCATTACATTGAATTTTGCAGCAAAAATAGTTAAAAAAGGAAATTTACGTAATAAAAATGGTTCTTTTTTAAATAATATGCAAGAATCTTTGAGAAATGATTTTTATTTATTGATTTTCAGGAGTAAATCAAGAATCTCGTTTTGGAAAGCTGCAAATCCAAAATCCTTGGTATCAACACATTCTATGGTTTGATGTCCGTAAAAACCTTCAAGAGGGCCAATTTCCGCTATTTCCGGCTTAAAAATGATTTTGTCGTTTTCCAACACTTCCTTATATCGGATTCCTACCGAATGTCCTGCATCAAATTCAGGGTTTACCGCCTCTGGATGCTTTACCAGCACATCAAAAAATAACTTATAGTTACCTGGAATTGAAAAATAATCACCTGTTTTATAGTCGTCGATTTTATCTGTGGCAATAATTTTCAACGCTTCTACAATCGATAAAAAAATTAACTCTCGGGTTTTCTCCCGCTCATAGTCTTTGGGATAATGGCCGGACTCGAACAAAATGGTCGGCACCCCCAACATTTGCAGTGTATCTCCAATGCAATTATCGTTGAATCCGTCATCGTACCTGCCCACCTGCCCCGGAATATGTTTTTGCAACATGGCGTCCATACCAATAATCAGTTTCATGGCCACTTCCCTTGCAGGGGTAATGTGGCGTTCTTGGTTGCTTGCCGGAGATAAAAAAGAGACCGTCGCCGGTTTGTCTGTTTTACCGGCACTAAACAGGGTACGTTGATCATGTAGGTTAAAACAAAAATCTGGCTGAAACGATTCAAATAGTTTTCGGAAAGCTATGCTTTCGGGCTGTGTCAAATTTTTGGCATCGCGGTTCAAATCTACCTTGTTTATATTCTCGCGAGTATACACATTGGCCCCGTCTGGGTTTAGCATGGGTATAATCATTAAGGTACATTCCTTTAAAATGGTTTTGGCCAATGCTTCCTCCGATTGCATAAAATTGACCATGTCCCATACCGCCTTGGTCGTGGTTGATTCGTTGCCATGCATTTGGGACCACATAAGTACCTTCTTTTTTCCCGTACCGATTTTAAGAGCATTTATTTTAATGCCATTGACGGAATCCCCGATATGGATTAAAGGTGATGATAGTTTGGAGAAACAAGGCTGAATGGATGCTATGTTAATGTATCTACCTTGAATGGACTTCTCTTTATATAATGAATAATCAAGCATAAAGTTTTGTAATTAAAGTTTACAAAAGTAACCAACCTAATATTTACAATTGTAATCTGTTTTGAATCACCCGTGACACATTTGTAACTCGAATTGATGTACCTCCACTTCCTTTTGTGATAAATGTAAACAATAACTTTATTTTACAACACAAAATACATTATATCAGTAATATATAATTATTTATTTAAATGTTTTATTTCAAAAAAATGAATTTATTTCATGGTGTACACCCTATGTTAATTTGAATTGTGCTATCTTAGATATTAAATAATTTACATTTGTGAACAAAGAGATTGTAACCCGTATAGAAACTGTTATCGAGCATTTGGAGTTATCTGTTTCTGCCTTTGCCGACGAGATTGGTGTGCAGCGTTCGAGCATCTCCCACTTGTTGAACGGACGAAATAAGCCTAGCTTGGATTTTGTGATGAAATTGGTCAACACCTACCCCGAAGTGGATTTGTATTGGCTGTTAAAGGGTGAGGGACGATTTCCAAAGGAAAGCACCAATCAGGATGAGATAAATGACACTAAAATCACTAAAGCGATGGAAGAACCGTATGTGGATGATTTTGTCATTCCCTTTTCTAAAGAAAAGAAGCACGAGCTACAGTCCAAAAACCCGTATAAAATAGTTATGTTTTATTCCGATGGTACTTTTGAGGTTTACAACACAAAAAAGGATTGACCCTTTCAACTACTTTCCGTTACTTTGCAGGTATGACAAAACATCTTCTTTTCGGGTCAATAATGCTATTGTTTTTGGCCTGTGGGCAGCCGCCACAACGTAATTGTAACGATTTTAAAACTGGTAAATTTTCGTTTACCGCAACCATAAATGGTGAAGAGAAGAAAACCACATTCAACAGAACCACAGATTTGGAAGTGGATGAATTTGAAGGGAAAACGGATTCTTCATCGGTTCGCTGGATAAACGATTGTGAATATGTGCTAAAAAACTTGAACCCCAAGAACAAGGCAGAAGAAAAACCGATTCACATCAAAATATTGACCACTACTGAGTCTTCATACACTTTTGAGTACAGCGTAGTTGGTGATAATCGCAAGTTTAAAGGAACTGCCCATAAAATTGATTGATTTAGGGAGTTGCCAATTCAATAATTTGGATTTATAAAAATCAGTTGGGTCTTTGGTAAGCAAGTTCCGGGCTGGCTTCCTTTTGTTTTTTAAACAATCGCTGTTGTTGTTTCACTGTTAAAGTGCTGCCATCGTGGCTCCATCCTGGAGGGCCAAAAATGTACATTAATTTATGGGAGAGTTTTTTCGATTTTTTGACATCGTTCCAAATATCCTTGAATTCGTGGGTAAGGATAACTACGGGATTGTATGATTCTGGAGCATGGATTACGCCGTACTTAACATCGACATCATCATCAAGCTCCTTCCATGTGCCAAATATTTTATCAAAAATATTCAAGAAACCGCCGTGGTTTTTATCTAAGTACTCCACATTTTGTGCGTGGTGTACTTGGTGCATGGTGTGTGTGTTGAATATTTTTTCCAAAAATCCGAGTTTGGGAACGTAAACCGTGTGCAATTGAAATTGCCATAATGCTTCAATCCCTAAACATACCAGTACCATTTCCGGTGGAAAACCAATTGCAGGCAACCATAAGTAAAAGAAGGGTTTGTATAAAATAGTGAACCATCCGTTCCTTATCGCCGTACCTAAATTAAAATTATCGGAAGAATGATGCACTATATGTGCAGCCCATAAAATACGGACCTCGTGATTGGCCCTATGGAACCAATAATAGGTGAAATCGTCGCCCAATTGACAAAGAATCCAAACGTACCATGCATATCCAAAGGATTCATACCCCATAATGTTGGTTCTTACTCCCCCAACAACTGGATTGAACAACTCATAGGTCCCTTCAAAAAGGAGTATGGCAAAGGCAACCTTGAACAAAGGCCCAAGGATAGCAGAGCCAATCCCCATAAAACCACTGGCCGCTAAATCTTTCCAGTTATAAAGATCGTGGTGTTCATGATCATGGGTTTTACTGTAAGTTAATTCTAATAAAATAAAGGCAATAAATACTGGTACACCATATACCAGTGGGTTTGTAAAATCCATATAGATGTATTAATCGGTCTGCTTGTAAAGTGTGTAACTCGCGTGAAAATTAGCCATAAATCACATCAAAACAAAGTGGTTTGGTCGGAACTGTCATTCTTAGTGCCAATATCATTATCATCGTTGTCTATTTGCTCTTCATCCACTACTTCAATGTCTTCGGTTTTTTGTTCCTCGGGTTCCTCGTAAGGTAAGGAATCCAAAACATTTATATTTTTCACTTTTTCTGGAGTAAGCTGATTTCCAAGTGCTTTTATCCCTTTTACGGCAATAAATTCTTCCACGTTTATTTCTTGGTTTGGTTTGGGGTCTTTGCCTCTGGGCTTAACAAATTCAATTTCCAACATGGGTCTCCAGTCGGTAGATACCAGCTCCAAATACGATTTAGAATCTTCGGAGATCACCACCTCTTCTTTGTTGGGGCTTTCCACCAAAAACCTTTTCAAGTAAAAACGTTCCTTATCACCTACGTAGTGCACTACCGAAATAGGTTTGTCGGGATTCCACTTTTCCAACACGATCATATCGTCATTAAATCTTGTCAGTAAATCTGGCGGAATGGTTTTTACAATCCCCTTCTGGTCTATCACCAACAATAGGTCGTCGCCCCGGAACTCACCGAGCAACTCCCCTCGTCCATCCACATTAAGGCGACTTACCACATCATCGAACCAAATTTTTCTTGGTTTAAGTGTAGATACACCTTTTTCCTTTAGTTCGATGCGTTTTACGGCATATTTGGTGACTAAATTTCCTTTGGAGCCCCTTCCCTTGATCAGAACATCGGAAAAATCCAAATCCCATTTTAATTTTTTGATACTACCTGATTGGCGTAACATTACCGTGACCACCTCGGCTTCACCATTTGGGTTTGCCGAAAAATAAAGTACTTCTGCAGATGGCTTGTCCCCAGCCAGCTGATAAATTTTGTCCCGTGTCATACTGGTGACATTGAACCTTTTGATGTAACTAGGCCCACCTTTCATGAGCTTGTAGATCATGTTGTAGGTAGTGCGCTTGTCCTTCTTTTTAAAAACAGCCACATGGATAATGTTTTTGCCAACAAACACCTTGGAGTCCACCTTGGTCACCATCATCTCCCCTTTCTCTGTAAATACAATAATATCGTCAATATCACTACAGTCAGTAACGTATTCATCCCGTTTTAAAGAGGTGCCGATAAAGCCTTCTTTGCGGTTTACATAGAGTTTGGTGTTTCTGATCACCACTTTGGTGGCTTCAATATCATCAAAAATCTTTATTTCGGATTTACGCTCCCTTCCTGCTCCGTATTTCTTTTTTAGTTCTTTAAAATAGTCGATGGCAAATTCGACCAAATGCTCCAAGTGATGCTTGGTCTGCGCAATCCTATCTTCCAAACTTTCAATAAGTTGTTGTGCCTTGTCCAAATCAAACTTTGAAATTCGTTTGATTCGTATTTCGGTCAAACGAACAATATCATCCCGGTTCACCTCTCTTTTTAAATGTGAGATGTGTGGCTTCAAGCCTTTGTCTATGGCTTCGATTACACCTTCCCAAGTTTCCTCCTCTTCGATTTCTCGATAAATCCTGTTCTCTATAAAAATTCGTTCCAAGGAAGAAAAGTGCCATTGCTCCTCCAACTCGTCCAACTGTATTTCAAGTTCTGCTTTAAGTAGTTCCACAGTATTGTCAGTGGATCTTTCAAGCATCTCCTTAATACCGATAAACAAGGGCTTGTTGTCTTCAATAACACAACCAAGCGGGGATATGGACGATTCGCACGCCGTGAACGCATAGAGGGCATCAATGGTTTTATCAGGAGAGATGCCGTTGGGCAAATGCACCAAAATCTCTACTTCGGCGGCCGTGTTGTCCTCTATCTTTTTTATTTTGATTTTCCCTTTATCATTGGCCTTTAAGATGGAGTCAATTAAAGAGGAAGTGTTGGTACCGTAGGGTATCTCATTGATGACCAAGGTATTCTTGTCCAAGGTCGATATTTTTGCCCTCACCCTGATCTTTCCGCCTCGCATTCCATCATTATAATTGGTCACATCAATGACCCCTGCCGTTGGGAAATCGGGATAAATGGTAAACCTTTTTCCTTTTAGGTGTTTTATGGATGCATCTATCAACTCGTTAAAGTTGTGCGGGAGTATTTTTGTGGAAAGGCCTACCGCAATGCCCTCGGCTCCTTGGGCCAAAAGAAGTGGAAATTTTACAGGTAGATTTACAGGTTCCTTTTTTCTGCCATCATAAGAAAGTTGCCACTCCGTAATTTTTGGGCTGTACACCACTTCCAGGGCAAACTTGGACAATCGGGCCTCAATATAACGAGGTGCGGCAGCTCCGTCTCCTGTTAAAATGTTCCCCCAGTTCCCTTGGGTATCGATAAGTAAATCCTTTTGCCCAATTTGGACCATGGCATCGGCAATACTCGCATCACCGTGCGGGTGATACTGCATGGTATGCCCCACCACGTTGGCCACTTTGTTGTATCGGCCATCGTCCAGTTCCTTTAGCGCATGCATGATCCTGCGCTGCACGGGCTTAAACCCATCCTCAATAGCAGGTACGGCACGCTCCAATATTACATACGAGGCATAATCCAAAAACCAATCCTTGTACATCCCCGTTACCTTGATCAGGCTGTCTTGGGACTCGTCATGGTTTTCTAAACTCTCATCGTTCAGTTCTTCATTTTCTTCCATTTAGAAAGTCGGCATTTATTTGGGTTGTAGTTGGTTTTCTTCCACTAAATCAAGTTCCACTTTAAGGTTGTTGATGATGAATTCTTGTCTGTCGGGAGTATTTTTTCCCATGTAAAACTTCAGCAGTGCATCAATGCTCATGGCTTTGTCCAGCATCACGGGCTCCAAACGGATATCATCACCGATAAAATTTTTGAACTCATCCGGAGAAATTTCGCCCAATCCCTTAAATCGGGTAATTTCTGGTTTTCCAGAGAGTTTTTCAATGGCATTTCTTCGCTCTTCATCACTGTAACAATAAATGGTTTCTTTTTTGTTACGTACCCTAAATAATGGGGTTTGCAGAATATATAAGTGGTTTTCCTTGATCAATTCAGGAAAAAATTGTAAAAAGAAGGTAATCAACAATAATCGAATGTGCATTCCGTCCACATCGGCATCCGTTGCAATTACAATATTGTTATATCTGAGGTCTTCCATGGAATCCTCGATATTGAGCGCCGCCTGCAACAAATTGAACTCTTCGTTCTCGTACACGATTTTTTTGGACATTCCGTAGGAATTCAACGGTTTGCCTCGCAAACTGAATACCGCCTGCGTATTCACATCCCTGGATTTGGTAATGGAACCCGATGCGGAATCCCCCTCTGTAATAAACAGGGTGGTCTCCAAACGGCGGTCTTTTTTCATGTCCTGCAGATGGATGCGGCAATCTCTTAGCTTTTTATTATGAAGACTGGCTTTCTTGGCGCGGTCCCTGGCCAATTTTCGAATGCCCGAGAGTTCTTTACGTTCTTTCTCAGCCTGAACAATTTTCTTTTGAAGAGCGTCGGCAGTTGCTTGGTTCTTATGGAGGTAATTGTCCAAATGCGTGCCGATAAAATCATTGATGTAGGTACGGACGGTAGGCAAATCGCCTCCCATGTCGGTCGAGCCCAGCTTGGTCTTGGTCTGGCTCTCAAATACAGGCTCCATCACTTTAATGGAAACTGCGGAAATGATGGATTTCCGAACATCCGAAGCATCATAGTTTTTTCCGTAGAAATCACGGACAGTTTTTACTATGGCTTCCCGAAAAGCAGATTGGTGTGTTCCCCCTTGTGTGGTATGCTGTCCGTTTACAAAGGAATGATACTCCTCACTGTATTGAGTTTTGCTATGGGTCATGGCAACCTCAATATCATCACCTTTTAGGTGAATGATGGGATAGAGGAAATCCTCGTCATTGTTATTGTCTTCCAACAAATCCTTTAAACCATTTTCCGAATGGAATTTTTCACCATTGAAAACAATGGTCAAACCGGGATTTAGATAGACGTAGTTTTTGAGCATGCGCTCTACATACTCGTTCCTGTACTTGTATTTTTTAAAGATGGATTCGTCGGGGATGAAACTTACTTTTGTCCCCTTTCTTCTGGAAGATTCTCCCAAAAGTTCTTCGTTGACCAAATTCCCTGTTTCAAACTCAGCGGATTTGGATTGGCCGTCTCGGTTGGATTCCACCCTAAAATAAGAGGAAAGTGCATTCACCGCTTTGGTACCTACCCCGTTCAATCCTACGGATTTTTTAAAGGCACGGGTGTCGTACTTACCTCCGGTATTCATTTTGGAAACCACGTCCACCACTTTCCCAAGTGGAATGCCACGACCGTAGTCGCGAACGTGAACGGTATTGTCCTTGATGTTGATTTCGATGGTCTTTCCCGCCCCCATCACAAATTCATCAATGGAGTTATCGAGCACTTCTTTTAGAAGAATATAAATACCATCATCTGCGGAGGAACCGTCGCCCAATTTTCCAATGTACATCCCCGGACGCATACGAATATGCTCCTTCCAGTCCAGCGAACGGATATTATCCTCAGTATATTGGGTGTCTGCCATTAGTTAAGGGTTAATCATTGCAATATAAAATTTAGGAGCAAAAATAAAAGGGTGTAAGGTAGAAAGTAATCAACAATAGAAAACAATAATTGTTAATATATATCAGCCTTTAGCCCGCCTTTTTCCTTGGATTGATAGATAGGTCACTCCAAAAATAACAACCATCATTCCAACGAGCTGCCAATACGTGAGTTTTTCGTTCAAAAACACAAAGGCGAGCAAAATAGTGGAAATAGGTCCCAAGCTTCCCAGAATTGAAAAATTGGATGCTCCCAATCGTTCAATGGCGGCCGATACCAAAAATGATGGGATAAAGGTAGCGAAAATAGCCATGGCCAAACCATAAGCGTACACGGGCCAAGGATAATCCATAAATTCCCAATGGCCCGATACCAAATAATGCGCCACGATACAAATGGTGGACACTATCATGGCATAACACGTAAATCGAAGTACTCCAAATTTGGGAATCAACCAACCACTGCCCACTAAATAGGATGCGTAGGTGATGGCGCTCAACAATACCAAAAATCCACCCAACAAAACTTTGTTCCCCGCAATATCCAATTCATCCCAAAAGGTTATCAGCACTCCAATATAAGTGACGGCAATGGCAATAAATTGAACTCGGGTAATTTTTTGTTTAAAAATGAGCCAACTCAGGAATACTACAATGGTCGGGTATACAAATAGAATGATGCGCTCCAATCCGGCCTTAATGTAATTCAGTCCCAAAAAATCGAAATAACTGGCCAAATAATAGCCCACGAATCCAAAAAGAAAGAGCCAAGCATAATCTTTGGTTTTAATTTGAGCTTTTGCGGATTTTTTCCGAATCAAAAAGAGAATAATAATATAAAACGGTAAGGAAAATAGCATCCGAAACAACAGCAAATCAAGTGTGCTCACCTCGTATTGGTAGGCCAATTTCACCATTACGGCCTTGGAGGAGAATAGCACCACTCCCAAAATACCGTATAAAATCCCCAAGCTTTTACTGGACATGTGGCAAAGCTATTTTATACTCGTAAACTAAAATGTAGTAAGTGGTGTTGATTACAATGCCCAGTGGCTACACGTTAAACCTAAAGTGCATCACATCACCGTCCTTAACAATGTATTCTTTGCCTTCCACGCGCATACGACCTGCTTCTTTCACTTTAGCTTCGCTCCCATATTTTACGTAATCGTCGTAAGCGATAACCTCGGCGCGGATAAAGCCCTTTTCAAAATCGGTATGGATAACACCTGCTGCCTGTGGAGCGGTTGCCCCTACGGGAATGGTCCATGCGCGGACCTCTTTCTCCCCAGCAGTAAAATAAGTTTCCAGATCAAGTAATTTATAAGCACCACGAATTAATTTGGCAGAACCGGGCTCGGAGAGTCCAAGGTCTTCCAAAAACATTTGGCGCTCTTCATAGGTCTCCAATTCGGTAATATCTGCCTCAGTGCCCACGGCCAAAAAGATAACTTCAGCTTTTTCTTGAGCTACCGCCTCTTTTACTTTTTCCACGTAAGCATTTCCATCAACGGCTGAGCTTTCATCTACATTACAAACATACATTACGGGCTTGTCCGTGATCAACTGCAATGGTTTCACAAATTCTTCCCGACCATCTTCGTTAATTTCAATAGCTCTGACCGATTTTCCAGCTTCCAAACCTTCTTTTAACGCAGAAAGTACGGCTTCTTCCTTTTGGGCTTCTTTATTGCCTGTTTTGGCGGCGCGCTTTACTTTGTCGAGCTTTTTCTCAACGCTCTCCAAATCTTTTAGCTGCAATTCCATATCAATGGTCTCCTTATCCCTGATTGGATCTACGGAACCATCAACATGAACCACATTATCATTGTCAAAACAGCGAAGTACGTGCAGAATAGCATCGGTTTCGCGGATATTTCCCAAAAACTGGTTTCCAAGTCCCTCTCCTTTGCTGGCACCTTTTACCAAACCGGCAATGTCCACAATTTCTACCGTTGCGGGGATTACACGCTCGGGATTTACCAATTCCTCCAATTTCTCCAAGCGTTGGTCGGGTACATTCACCACACCAATATTGGGTTCTATGGTACAAAAAGGGAAATTGGCACTTTGTGCCTTTGCGTTGGACAAACAGTTGAAAAGTGTTGATTTTCCTACGTTGGGCAATCCTACAATACCTGCTTTCATCTAAATTCTTGTGTTTTGAGGCTGCAAATATAAGTTGAAGTTTTGGTACTGGAGCCTAATAACCTTGAATGAGTAAATAGAAGCCCATCACTACCAAGGCTATGATGCCAAAAATGGCGATCAAGGACAATATGCATCCCGCTTGTTTCCAAATACCGTTGTATGCTTTCTCTTTTTCTTGCATAAAAAACCCCGAACCTTGGTTCGGGGCTAAATTAAATGTTTTTTATTGCTTAACCATCGGGGTGCATAAACTTTTGCTTGCCCAATAGCTCTTCTTCGGTTTCTACATGGTCTTCATCAGGAACACAACAATCCACCGGGCATACCGCTGCACATTGGGGTTCTTCGTGAAATCCTTGACATTCCGTACATTTATCGGGAACTATATAATAAAGCTCATCGCTAACAGGTTCTTGAACTTCATCGGCATTGACCTCTTTGCCATTGGGCAAAACTACATCGCCGGTCAGCGAAGTTCCATCACTATATCTCCATTCATCCGCACCTTCATAAATTGCTGTGTTTGGGCATTCTGGCTCGCAAGCACCACAATTTATGCACTCATCTGTTATAATAATTGCCATAATTTTCTTTTCCTTTTGGGTTGATTCTTATCAGCATGCTTACTTTTGACAAAAATAAACCCTACTAAATTAGTGTACAAATTTAATGGCTCCGTATATTAAAACCATAGAAGCTTTTGTTAAACTTGGAAAATACCTAACGGATTTTTGTGATAAATGTTATTCCAAAAGCGCGAAAGTTGATGCTGAATTCAAGGAAATCATATCCAAGGCCGGACACCATAACGGATGGTTCACAAAGGACAACATATTGTTTTCCCTAAAACAATGGGGCGATTTACTTACTGAAGAAAATCTCAAGGATTGGTTGTCCAATTATACCTTTAACAAAACAAGTGATCCTAAAACGGTGGGCATTGTAATGGCGGGCAACATCCCACTAGTGGGTTTCCATGATTTCTTGTGCGTATTGCTCTCTGGAAACAAGGTGTTGGCCAAACTGTCGTCCAACGATAAAGTGCTGCTACCATACCTGTCAAAATATTTGATTCAACAGGAACCCTCACTCGCAGATAGGATTGGGTTCGTTGACGGAAAACTCGAAAACTTCGATGCCGTTATCGCCACGGGAAGCAACAATACAAGCCGTTATTTTGAATATTATTTTGGAAATAAGCCCAACATCATACGAAAAAACAGAAATTCGGTCGCTGTCCTTACCGGAAATGAAACCGAAGAAGAACTAAAATCACTTGGCGAGGATATTTTCAGGTATTATGGATTGGGTTGTCGCAACGTATCCAAAATCTATGTGCCAAAAGAGTATGATTTTGATGCATTGTTCAAAGCGCTATATGATTACAATGACATCATTCACCAACATAAATATGCCAATAACTACGATTACAACAAGGCGGTTTATTTAATGAGCCAATTCAAGATTTTGGATAATGGATTCTTGGTCTTAAAAGAAGACGAAGGCCTCTCCTCCCCTATTTCTGTAGTGTTTTATTCATATTATGATGATGAAACAAGTTTGAGAAAAGAATTGGAAGCACTTGAAGAACAGATCCAATGTGTGGTTTCAAGTAAATCAAGAGAAAACGAGGTGAAATTTGGAGAAACGCAAAAGCCAAGTCTTAACGACTACGCGGATGGAATCGACACTATGGAATTTCTCCTTCAACTTTAAGAAAATCCTAACCTACGGAACCGTTTATAGATCCAACAATTTTTAAGACCTTTATCCCTTAAACCTAGGTAATGAAAAAGCACAATTTTAGCGCAGGCCCTTGCATTTTGCCCGCAGAGGTAATGCAAAAGGCATCCGAAGCCGTTCTGGAACTGGATGGCATTGGTCTTTCACTTATAGAAATCTCCCACCGCAGCAAAGCGTTTGTGGACATTATGGAAAAAGCTAGAGCCCTTGCCTTGGAACTTTTGGGGCTCGAAGGCAAAGGGTACCAAGCTCTGTTCCTTCAGGGGGGCGCAAGTATGCAATTCCTAATGACCGTCTATAACCTTTTGGAGAAAAAGGCAGGATATGTAAACACGGGAACATGGAGCCAAAAAGCCATTAAGGAAGCTCGCTTGTTCGGTGATATTGTGGAAGTAGCGTCTTCCCAAAAGGATAATTTCAACCATATTCCGAAGGGGTTCGATATTCCCTCCGATTTGGATTATCTGCACCTAACTTCCAACAATACCATTTACGGAACACAGTTTAAGAAATTCCCAAAAACCGATGTGCCCTTGGTATGTGATATGAGTTCCGATATCTTTTCCAGACAGCTCGATTTTTCTCAGTTTGACCTGATCTATGCAGGAGCACAAAAAAATATGGGCCCGGCCGGAACAACTCTTGTGGTTGTAAAAGAGGATATTTTAGGTAAAGTATCCCGAAAAATACCATCAATGCTGGATTACTCGGTTCACATCGCCAAGGACAGTATGTTCAATACCCCACCTGTTTTTGCGGTCTACGTTTCCATGCTTACTATGCAATGGTTGAAGGATTTGGGAGGAATCGCCGCTATTGAGGAAATCAATGAACGCAAAGCGAACTTGATCTATTCGGAAATTGAACTCAACCCTGTTTTTTCTGGAATTGCCACCAAGGAAGACCGCTCCAATATGAACGCCACCTTTAACATCACCGATGACGAATTAAAGGATGTATTTGATGAAATGTGCAAAGAAGCAGGAATAAACGGAATAAACGGCCACCGTTCCGTTGGTGGTTACCGTGCTTCCATGTACAACGCACTTCCTTTGGAAAGTGTAGGCGTGTTGGTAGATATAATGAGTGAACTCGAAAAGAAAGGATAAATTTAATGGCGAATATTTTAGCGAATGATGGCTTGGCCCAATCAGGAATCGACTTGCTTGAAAAAGAAGGTTTCGAAGTAAAAAATACAAGGGTCGCCGAAGAGCAATTGGCAAATTATATCAACAAAAACAACATTGAAGCACTTTTGGTGCGTAGCGCTACAAAGGTCGACAAAAAGTTGATTGACGACTGCCAAAGCTTAAAGTTGATCGGTCGCGGTGGTGTTGGTTTGGACAATATTGATGTAAAATATGCAAAATCCAAAGGCATACATGTGTTCAACACGCCAGAGGCATCTTCAGAATCGGTAGCTGAACTGGTTTTTGCGCATTTGCTCAATGGGGTACGCTTTTTGCACGATTCCAACAGAAATATGCCTTTGGAAGGTGATAGTCAATTTAAGCAACTCAAAAAGAGTTACGCAACTGGTATTGAACTTCGCGGAAAAACCTTGGGAATAGTAGGTTTTGGCAGAATTGGTCAAGCTACCGCTAAAATGGCACTTGCTTTGGGTTTGGAGGTGCTATTTACAGACCATAATACCAAGGAGGTTACCATTTCGGTTCCTTTTTTTGATGGACAATCCGTTAGTTTCAATTTGAAAAACAACGATTTAAAAAAAGTGCTCGCAAATTCTGATTTTGTGAGCCTGCATGTACCATCACAAGAAAAATACCTGATTGGAAAAAAAGAATTGGCACTCATGAAACCAGGCTCTGGAATTGTAAACACCTCACGCGGTGGTGTTTTGGATGAAGTTGCCTTGGTTGAGGCTTTGGATTCCGACCATCTGGCTTTTGCAGGACTCGATGTGTTTGAGTCAGAACCCAATCCAGAAATCAAAATATTGATGAATCCCAAAATTTCTCTCAGTCCCCATGTTGGTGGTTCCACAATCGAAGCGCAGCAACGTATCGGGATTGAATTGGCCCAAAAGGTTATCAAATTGCTAAAGTGATGGGGTTCTGTTTGTAAACATCTTTTCTAACCCCATTTTTTTGTACATTGTCTTTTTTAACTTTAACACTAACACAATGTCAGGACTACTAGATTTGATAAATAGCCCAATGGGCAAACAATTGGTCAGCGGTGTCGCTGGTCAAACAGGGCAATCGGAAAGCAAAACAGCAGATGTTTTGAGCATGGCAATGCCCCTTTTAATGGGTGCCATGAAGAAAAACGCATCGACCCCGGGAGGGGCACAAGGACTTATGGATGCGCTCTCTTCCAAACACGATGGTGGCATTTTGGACGATTTGGGAGGCCTTTTCGGAGGTGGTGTGGACCAAAATGTAATGGATGATGGCGCAGGAATCTTGGGCCATATCCTTGGTTCCAAACAACCCCAAGTAGAAAATGCCTTGAGCAGCAAGTCAGGTATCGATGCTGGTACAGTCTCACAAATATTAAAAATTGCTGCCCCTATTATTTTGGGCTATTTGGGAAAACAGACCAGACAACAAAATGTAAGCAGTCCCGAAGGATTAAATGGCCTTTTGGGTGGACTAATGGGTGGTGGAAAAACAGCGGCCAAACAACAATCCCTTGTGGAAACATTTTTGGATAGTGATGGAGACGGCAGTGTTATAGATGACTTAGCTGGATTGGCCCTTGGAGGAGGTCAAAAGAAAGGCGGTCTTGGTGGAATGCTGGGCGGGCTTTTCGGAAAATAAAAATTCAGCCAACGGTATTTAACAAAGCCATTTGAATTTTCAAGTGGCTTTTTTTGTATCTTAATAAGATGGAAAGGAAACTAATACATACATTATTATTATTTTGTTTAGTGTTTTGTTTTGGTCTGGTTTCTTGCACCTCGCAAAAATCAACCTTGGATGTTTCGAGTGAAGAAAAGGCACTATTTGATTCGGGGGATGAAGAACCCGTAGAGATTGCCGATGATGAAACCGAGTACGAAATCATCATAATAGAACCGGGTTTTTACACTTGGTTAAATTCTATTGCTCGGCCTGAGGGCTACTATTCCCAATCATTTTTGGAGAATAGAAATGCAATCATGGTTATTACTTGGAACCAAAGAGTGCTACAACCTCAAAGATGGAACCCCAACCTATACGAAATGCAAATTAACTACGACCCAAGTATCGATTATGGTTACGAAGTCAACTATAAACTCTATAACTACTTCATTTATTTTCAAAGAAAATACAATCAGCGACTAGGGCCTTTTCTCCCAAGAATTTAATGTGTTATTTTTGCAGTTCTAAATTTTTGCGATGCAGAAACTAAAACAACGCTGGGAAATCCAAAGAAATTGGCAACTTTTATTTCCGATTTTGGGTGCAATGTTGACACTATTTACCGCCTATGCTATTGTTCAGGGATTCGTAAATGCATTCGGTTTGGAGGGGCATACCTACGAGTGGCCCGTTCTATTTGTTGCTACACCAATATTGTATTACTTTTTGGTAAAATTCTTTATTTGGTGCTTTAAAAAAGTGGAAAACAAATGGAAAGTGGACTATAAATGGGAAATGATAGCCATTTTTATTGTTTTTGCGATTACCGGTAGTCTTTCCGGTAAATTGGCCGGTCCCTTGGTCCATTGGATCGGATTGGATAGTGAAAATGTACATTCTGCAGTGTATTGGGCACTCCGGATCCTATTGATTTTTCCCATCTACCAAATTCTCCTTGTTTTTATTGGCTGGTTGTTCGGTCAGTATCAATTTTTTTGGGATTTTGAAAAAAAGATGCTTAAACGCATGGGGTTAGGTGCTTTCTTTTCATAGTTTATAACTTTTTTAACATAAAAAGAGTAAGTGCCTTAGTTACTTTTGTGAAGTATGTTTACCAACCTCCATAAACGTATACTCATCTTTGTTTCCATTGTAATGGTGGCGGCAATTATAGCCCCCTCCTTTATTAAATTGGGACACGCTTTATATGAGCACAACCAAGAAGAGCAATGTATTGCGTATGGCACCAATCATATTCATGATGCCAATCTGGATTGTGATTTTCATGACTTTACCCTAGTCAATAAAGTACTATTCAATTTTTCTTTTACCTACATTCCGGTCAACATACCTGAAATAAGGTACACGACTTCCATTTACAACTTTATTTACAAGCCCAAAAAAGTTTCTTTTCGAGCTTTACGTGCTCCCCCAACAGTTTCATAGTAAGTACCGATTGATTTAAGTTTTTTAAACCATTTACTTTTTACAATGAAACAATTTTATATTTCAATGCTTTTGGCATTGACATCCATTTATGCCTATTCCCAAAATACACTTTCGGGAAACGTTTCGGAAGCTGAAACTGACGAACCCTTGGAGCAGGTTTCCGTTTATATACCCCAATTGGAAAACGGAACGGTTACTGACCAAAATGGGAACTATTCCCTCAAAAATCTTCCAGAAGGAAACTATAAGCTCGTTATCTCTTACATAGGATTTGAAACCTATTCAACTTCAGTGGAAATCAACTCTGGAAACAACCAATTTGATTATCAAATGGTACCATCTGCCATAGAAATGGATGAAGTGGTACTGTCTACTCCCTTCCATAAATTACAGCGCGAAAACGTGATGAAGGTGGAACAAAAATCCATGGAAGAGCTGAAACAACAAGGTGGCATAACACTGTCTGAAGGAATTACGAATATCCCAGGGGTTTCCTCTGTCTCTACAGGTGTGGGAATTGGAAAACCCGTCATCCGGGGATTGAGTTTTAACCGTGTCCTAGTTTACACTCAAGGGGTTCGTTTGGAAAACCAGCAATATGGTGGTGAGCACGGTTTGGGTATCAACGATGCCGGGATTTCCAGTGTGGAAGTAATCAAAGGACCTGCATCCTTGCTTTATGGTTCCGATGCCTTGGGCGGTGTACTCTATTTAAATCCGGAAAAGTTTGAAGCCTCTGGCCAAACTTCAGGAGATGTAAACATGAGATATTTTACCAATACCTTGGGGTACAATGCCAATGCAGGTTTTAAAACATCTGGGGAAAAATTAAAGTTTTTGGTACGTGGTGCTTACGCTACCAACGCCGATTATGAAACTGGCGACGGAACAAGCGTTACAAATTCTAGGTTTAACGAAGCGGATTTAAAAACCGGTCTTGCCTACCAAGTATCTAAATTTAAGACGGAACTCCGATACAATTACAATGCTTCGGAGCTTGGTATTCCCGAAGAAATTGGGGTTCAGAACAACGATCGTGATCCGTTGGAGCCTTATCAAGAGCTTTCCACACATATTATAAGTTCTAAAAACAACCTTTTCTTTAAAAAATCGAGTTTAGAGGCCACTTTTGGGTATACTGTAAACGACAGAAAAGAGTTCGAGGAGCACCATCACGATGAGCATGAAGGTGAGGAACATGAAGGCGAAGAGCATGAAGAAGGAGAAGGAGCTGCTTTGGACATGCGTTTGAGTACCTTCAACTACAACATCCAATTTAATCCGCAATGGGGAAAAATGACAACCATTTTCGGGGTTCAGGGAATGCATCAAACCAATGAAAACTTCGGGGAAGAAGTGTTGGTGCCCAATGCTACAACAAACGATTTTGGTGTTTTGGCCACTTCTCACATTCATTTCAACAAAAGTGATTTACAAATTGGATTGCGTTACGACCTTAGATCTATCAATGGTGAAGAAAGTGGTATCGAAGGGGATGAAGAATACATTCCTGCTTTGAACAAGGATTTCAACAGTTTCAACGCTGCTGTAGGTTACCGAATGGACTTGACTCAAAACGTAATGGGTCGATTAAACTTGGCAACTGGCTTTAGGGCCCCTAACCTATCGGAATTGACCTCGAATGGTTTGCACAGCGGAGCGAACCGAGTGGAAATTGGTAACCCAGATTTGGATAGTGAGCAAAATTTTCAGATTGATTTGGCCTTGGAGTACGGTAACAAACACCTTGAAGCCTACATTAATTCATTTTATAATATTGTAAATGACTATATTTATTTGGAGCCAACCGGAGAATTCCGAGAATTAGATCCAATTTATGATTTTCAACAGCAAAACGCCATTTTGTATGGTGGTGAGTTCGGATTCCACCTGCACCCCCACCCTATTGATTGGCTCCATTTGGAAAGTAGCTACGATATTGTTTTTGGTGAATTGGAAGATAAATCCGACCTCCCCTTGATTCCAGCCAACCGTTGGACAAACACTTTTAGAGTGGAATGGAACAAAAGTAAACAAGATTATAAATGCTATGCGTTTGTAACGCTTCAAACCTTTTTTGACCAAAATAAAGTAGCAGATTTTGAAACTCCTACTTCCAGATACAATCTATTTAATGTTGGTGTGGGCGGCGATTTACGAATCTTCAACCAAAAAGTGGGATATTCCATTACAGGAAACAACCTTTTTGATAAGAACTATATCTCACATTTGTCCAGATTAAAAGCAGATGGTATTGCCAATATCGGA
Source organism: Allomuricauda sp. (assembly GCF_013911645.1). GTDB lineage: Bacteria > Bacteroidota > Bacteroidia > Flavobacteriales > Flavobacteriaceae > Flagellimonas. The sequence goes on along the minus strand of NZ_JACESV010000001.1, from coordinate 321,805 downwards.
AGAAACATTTCTTTCAATTTGAATGTTCCGTTGTGATAATAAATTGGCAGTAAATTATAAATTGAAAATCGTCAGTTCGAGTCATTTTCGAGTATAGCGAAGAAAATTGTATCGAGAACAAGTTCTTTCTAAATCAAATCAGAATAAATCAAGGTCAATCTTTTTTAGGTTGACCTTTTTTCTTGCTCAAAAGATAAGTATAAATCCAGGTCAAGGTAAAAGTAGGGATTACGTCCATACCAGGCACCAGCTCCTCGGCAAAAGTCACCAAACCTGCTGCCTGTCCTACCCTGCCCTTGTAAAGTCTGGTCATGAGCCATCCCGCAACGGGTGCCCAGATTACATCGGAAAACTCTCCAATTCCTGGAATCATAAAGGATAGCATACCAATGCCATCGAACAATAATCCCAGTAGTAGATTACGATACTTGTTATCTTTTTCTTCTACCATAAAGGAAAAATAGCAATTCCCGCTTAATTGAAAAAGCAGTTTATGACAAATCAGAGCTGATGAGCTTTAAAAACTCGTTTCTGGTCTCAATTTTTTCAAATTGTCCTCTAAAACCCGAGGTTGTCGTCACAGAGTTTTGTTTTTGCACACCACGCATCATCATACACATATGGGCGGCCTCTATTACAACGGCAACGCCTTTGGGTTTTAATGTTTTGTTGATGCATTCCAGAATATCGTGCGTCAAACGTTCCTGCACCTGCAACCTACGTGCAAAAACATCTACAACACGGGGAATTTTGCTCAGACCTACAATATGCCCATTGGGAATGTAGGCTACATGAGCCTTCCCAAAAAAGGGGAGCATGTGGTGCTCACAAAGCGAATAAAGCTCAATATCCTTTATTATGACCATATCGTCATAATCCTCTGCAAACATGGCTCCTTTCAGAATTTCTTCGGCGTCCTGTTTGTAACCTTGCGTTAAGAAAAGCATAGCTTTTGCGGCACGTTCAGGGGTTTTTAAAAGCCCCTCTCGGGTTACATCCTCTCCGATATCCTCCACTATCTTTGAGAAATGCTCTTTTACCTCATTGGTAATTTCAATATTATACTCTTCGAGGTTTCTATAGGGTGCCATGCTTAAGTTTTTTTGAAAAATAGTTGTTCAGTTTTTTGATCTTGGGATCAATTATAATTTGACAATACGGTTGTTTCCTATGTTGGTTGTAATAATTATGATGGTCTTCTTCTGCCAAATAAAAGGGTTTTTCAGCAGATATTGCTGTTACAATTGGGGAATCGAACACTTCTTCTTTTTCCAAAAGTTTGATAAAGTCCTCTGCCAATTCCTTTTGTTCCGCAGTAGTATAGAAAATTTCACTGCGATATTGCGTGCCCACATCATTTCCTTGACGATTTAACGTTGTGGGGTCGTGAGTGGCAAAAAAAATTTCCAATAACTCTTTATATGATATTCGTGAAGCATCAAATGTTATTTTTACTCCCTCTGCATGTCCTGTTCTTCCTGTAGCAATCTCTCTGTACGCAGGGTTTTTAATGGTGCCACCCGTATAACCGGAAACCACCTCCTCTACTCCATTAAGTCGCTGAAAAACAGCTTCCGTGCACCAAAAACACCCTCCGGCAAATATTGCGGTTTCCAATTTTAAATTATTTTTGTTCATATAATTTGATTCAAAGTTAAACAATATTTGATTGAGAAAATGAATTCTAGCAAATATTAATATAATCCTTGGTCGAAATTATCATAAAATTATCTTTTGCTGTTTACAAGCAGAAACCGGGTGTAAAAAATGTAATCTTCCATCTTAAGGCATGGTTCCCTGCCCAATTACTTAAAAGGGCGATACATATTTGAATCATTCTACAAAAACATTGATAAAACATTGCAGGTTTTACCCATGTAATTGGATGGGTGGGAATTTATAGTTGATAGTAAACCCTTTACACCATAGTCCTTGCTTTTGCCTTTAACCATAAACCCCTACCTTTGCATCCTTGTAAAAATCCGAGAATTTAGTTTTTAATAACATATTAATCAACATACAATGCAAAACGGAATCTACGCAAAATTCAATACCACCAAGGGGGAAATACTGGTAAAACTTACCCACGATAAAACACCGGGAACTGTTGGCAACTTTGTTGCTCTGGCTGAAGGAAATATGGAAAACAATGTAAAACCACAGGGCAAACCATATTATGACGGCCTAAAATTTCATAGGGTAATCGCCGATTTTATGATCCAAGGCGGATGCCCAGCCGGAACGGGAACCGGAGACCCAGGCTATAAGTTTGATGATGAGTTCCACCCTGATTTGGTACACGATGGCCCCGGAGTGTTGTCCATGGCCAATGCCGGACCCGGTACTAATGGAAGCCAGTTTTTTATTACGCACGTAGCTACTCCTTGGTTAGATAACAAGCATACTATATTTGGTCGTGTAGAAGAAGGCCAGAATATTGTGGATTCCATTGCACAAGGCGATACTATTGAAACCTTGGAAATTATTAGGGTTGGAGATGAAGCCAAAAACTGGAATGCCGTAGAAGCCTTTAGGGTTTTTGAAGGAGCTAGGGAAAAGCGAATTGCCGAACAAAAGGCTGCCGCAGAGGCAGAAATGGAAAAATTGGCCGCTGGGTTTGACAAGACCGATAGTGGGCTGCGCTATAAAATGATTCAAAAGGGAGGTGGTGCCAAAGCTGAAAAAGGTAAAACCGTTTCCGTTCATTACGAAGGTGCATTGACCAACGGACAAATTTTCGACTCTTCCTACAAAAGAAACCAACCCATTGACTTTGTTTTGGGGATTGGACAGGTAATACCGGGATGGGACGAAGGAATTAGCCTACTGCAGGTAGGTGACAAGGCCCGTTTTGTAATTCCATCTCATTTGGCTTACGGAAGCACAGGTGCAGGAGGGGTTATTCCCCCGAACGCAACACTTATTTTTGATGTGGAACTGGTGAACATGAAATAACAAGACTCACGAGAATTTATAAAAAACTCCCATAAAAATGGGAGTTTTTTATTTAGCTCTGTTTACACTTAATAAAAGCAAACAAAGATTAAGAGCAAGTAATGTAATTAGAATACTGAAAAAAATGGTCATGGTTGTAACGTATTTATTACATAACATCCCAACGTTAAAAAACCCTACCTATTGCCTAAAATATTTTTTCAATTACTTTTTGGAACCGTTTACACTCCACAACAACAACAGTGCATTAACGATCAAAAGGAACGAGAGTACTCCAAAAAAAGTGTTCATTTAAATTGGATTTAATGGTTATGGGGAACAGTGTGTTTATAGCTTAGATAGTAAAAAAATAAATGGTTGCGTGAGATTAAAGAAAAATGCAAAAAAAAGCCTGGGCAATGCCCAGGCTTTGTGTCTATAAAAAAGTATGTTATAACTTAATCCGCAACTTGTACATTAACGGCGTTTAATCCTTTTTTACCTTGTTGTAGTTCGAATTCTACAACGTCACCTTCTCTAATTTCATCGATTAAACCAGAAATGTGTACGAAGTGATCTGTGTTTGAACCATCTTCAGTGATAAATCCATAACCTTTAGAATCATTGAAGAATTTTACTGTTCCTTTACTCATAATATAAATTGAAAAAAATTAATTGAGCTACAAAGGTACGTTTAATTTATTGGGAATCAGTTTTTTTCTTAAAAATAAAATAATTATGTGGTTGGATCAGGGGTTAAACGCAAGTATGGCTTGATTTCTTCCACACCTTTGGTAAAGATTCCTTTGGCCTCTTCGGTAGGTATAGATGGGCTTACCACAACTTTTTCTCCATTTTTCCAGTTAGCGGGAGTAGCCACTTTATGGTTGGCCGTTAATTGCAAAGAATCCACAACACGCAACAATTCGTAAAAATTACGTCCGGTCGAGGCAGGATATGTTAATGTAAGTTTGATTTTTTTATCGGGACCCACAATAAACACAGATCGTACAGTAAGTGTATCGTCTGCATTGGGGTGAATCATATCGTATAGATCCGAAACCTTTCTTTCCACATCGGCAACTATGGGGAAGTTGACCTTGGTGTTTTGGGTCTCGTTGATGTCCTTGATCCATTCCATGTGCGATGCTGCCCCATCAACACTCAATGCCATCATCTTTACGTTTCTTTTGTCGAATTCATCCTTAAACTTGGCAGCTGTGCCCAGTTCGGTGGTGCAAACAGGGGTAAAGTCAGCAGGGTGAGAAAATAGAATCCCCCAACTATCGCCAAGGTATTCATAAAAATTAAGTGTTCCTTCCGAAGTAACTGCAGTAAAATCCGGAGCAGTATCTCCCAATCGTAAAGTTGCCATATATTTTCTGATTTTAAAGTTTGAAAAATAGTACCCTACAAAATTACTAGATTATTTGTGTATTGCGCATAAAATCAGTTAAAAGTGTATTAAAAATACCTGTTGTACATTTTAGAGTACCTGTTTCAAAAAAACATCAAGGACTAACATCTGAGCATATCAAATCTCAATACAATTTTATTGGCTTGAGCCAAAAAACTTAACTTGGCAGGTGTTCATCAAGAAAATACATTCTTTGCGATACAGCAGTAATCATTATCTTCGACCAACGAAGTTGTATTTATGATAAAGGCCACTAATATTCAAAAAAGTTACGGAGACCTCAAAGTTTTAAAAGGGGTCGATTTGGTAATAAAAAAAGGCGAAGTGGTATCCATTGTCGGGGCCTCGGGTGCAGGAAAAACCACTTTATTGCAAATTCTGGGCACCTTGGATACCCCTACCAACAAAGGAGAGAGCACACTTCTTATCAACGACACCGATGTAAACCAACTTAACGATAAGAGCTTGGCACAGTTCCGGAACCAGCATATCGGTTTTATTTTTCAGTTTCACCAATTGTTGCCCGAGTTTACAGCCTTGGAAAATGTTTGCATTCCTGCTTTCATTAAAAAAACGCCTCGGGCCGAAGCTGAAAAGCGCGCCAAGGAACTGTTGGACTTTTTAGGATTACAGGATCGTTACGACCACAAACCCAATGCTCTCTCTGGGGGTGAACAACAACGTGTTGCTGTCGCCCGTTCGTTAATGAACAATCCCTCTGTAGTCTTGGCAGATGAACCCAGCGGAAACCTAGATTCCGAAAGTGCGGACAATCTACATCAACTTTTTTTTCAATTGCGTGATGAATTTGGGCAGACCTTTGTATTGGTGACCCACAACCTAGAGTTGGCCGACATGGCAGACCGAAAACTCACCATGGTAGATGGTTTGATCGTTTCCAAAGATTGATATGACCAAAGCAGAGCTCAAAGAATTTTTGGATGCCAAGGTGTTGGAGTATAACCACCCCAAGTTTTTGGAAGATGACCCCATACAGATTCCGCACCAATTTACTGGAAAAGAAGATATTGAAATCAGTGCGTTTTTAACGGCCACCATTGCGTGGGGCAATCGCAAAAGCATTATCAACAATGCCTCTAAATTAATGGGGTTGATGGGCAACACACCTTATGATTTTGTGATAAACCATACCGACGATGATCTTGAAGAACTACGGTCTTTTGTACACCGAACCTTTAATGGGATAGACCTTGTTTACTTTGTAACCAGTTTGAAGCATATTTATAAGAACCACGGTGGTTTGGAAGCGATTTTCACAGAACATCAGACCAAAGACTCCATGCAGCCTGCCATTTCCAAGTTCAAGGAAGTGTTTTTTGAGTTGCCCCACCAAAGTAGAACCCAAAAACATGTTTCCGACCCCAATAAAGGTTCCGCTGCCAAACGTATCAATATGTTTTTACGTTGGATGGTTCGGGACAATGACACGGGAGTTGATTTTGGGCTTTGGAAAAAAATCGACCCCGGCAAGCTCTCCTGTCCGTTAGACGTACATTCGGGTAATGTGGCCCGGAAACTAAAACTGCTCAAACGCAAACAAAATGATGCCAAAGCATTAGAGGAGCTCGACAATAATCTTAGAAAATTGGATGCCACCGACCCCGTAAAGTATGACTTTGCCCTATTTAGCTTAGGTGTTTTTGAGCGGTTTTAGAAACTTCTGAACATTCACTGAATTGGTGTTTGGTTAAGGAGCTGCCTACTTTTATAATTAGGAAGCTGTTTTTTGAAAAAGTCTCCAAGACATAAATATGGCAAATGCACTCTTAAAAATTTTTCAAGGATCAATCAAATTTATCTTTTGGGCATTACTGGACCTATTGATTAAATTGAGCATCTCTTTTGAAATTTTTTCAATCCAAATTACTCCCTAGAAGTTAAGTCCTTGGAAACTCCCAACCGTTATGGTATTCATTTTTCAACATGGCATCAGCTTCTGAGTGGTTAAACTTGCCGTTTTCAGCATCCCAGAAAAGTCGACCCCCTGTTTTATAGGCAATATTGCCCAAGTGGCTAACCACGGCTGCATCGTATCCAATTTTTATTGGTGCCTTCAAAATTGATTTATCACGGGTTTTTACGGCTTCCAAAAAATTCTGTGTGTGTAGCCCTAACCCTTGCCCTACTCCTTGCTGTAACGGTACGGCTTCTATTTTAGGCCCTAAATCTTTGCTCCAATGAGGGCGGTCGTGCTCTGGGATCACTTCCCATCCACCACGGTCCAGCACCAAGGTACCATTGTTGCCAATAAAGGCGATACCGTGGTTTCGTCCGTAATTGCCACCATCAATACCAGTGGCGTGTTCCCATAACAGGGAAAAGTCGCCAAAATCGTATACGGTCTGCAAGGTATCGGGTGTTTCTGCGGCATCATTGGGATAAGCAAATTTGCCCCCCATTGCCATTACGGATTTTGGTGTAGAGGCTTTCATGCCGTAAAGTGCATAATCGATCAAGTGAACGCCCCAATCCGTCATTAATCCACCAGCATAGTCCCAGAACCATCTAAAATTAAAATGGAACCTATTTTTATTGAATGGCCTTTTTTCCGCAGGGCCCAACCACATATCGTAATCCACTCCTTCCGGTACGGAACTATTTGGTACTACAGGTATGGATTGCATCCACCCTTGGTAGGCCCAAGTTTTTACCAAGCGAATCTGCCCCAATTTACCGGAATGTACGTAATTGATCGCATCTACAAAATGGGGCTCGCTACGCTGCCACTGGCCTATTTGCACCATTCTATCACTTGCATTTACTTTGGCGAGCATGGCATCGCTCTCTGCTACTGAGTTGGCAATGGGCTTTTCGCAATACACATCTTTGCCTGCATCAATGGCATCTGTAAGTTGTAGACAATGCCAATGGTCCGGAGTTCCGATAATGGCAATGTGAATATCTTTGTCCTCCAGCAATTTTCGGTAATCGGAATACCATTTTGGCTTTTTGATACCTCCTTTTTCAAGTTCTGCCGTTTTTTCGCGAAGTACATTTTCATCTACATCACAAAGGGCAACAATTTCCACTTCGCTGTTCTGCAGCATGGAACTTAAATCGGAAAAGCCCATACCCTTACAACCAATAAGACCAACCTGTACTTTATCGTTAGGACTTATGTTTTTCCGAATTGATGCCAATAACTCGGTAGGAAATACCATTGATGCTCCCAAACCTGCCACATACATTCCACCACGTTTTACAAATTGTCTTCTTGTTCCCATATTCTTTAAAAATTTTGGAAAAAGATACAAAAAAACGTCCCCTGAAGTTTAATTTTCAAGGGACGTTTTTGAATTTAATGTGTATACTTTCGCTTACTTCTTTTCGGCGGGAGCGTTCAATTTTTTACTCATTTCCATAGAAATGGCTGAGCGGTCGAACTTTAAACGGCCTGCCATGGTTTCGATGACACAGGAAAAATCCTTGTCGTTCAATTCCACGATTTTGCCGTGCAGCCCACTTTTGGTAATTATATTATCACCTTTTTTTAATTCTGAAGCGAATTTTTTCTCATCCTTCTGACGTTTCATCTGCGGGCGAATCATAAAAAAGTACGCCACGGCAAAAATCAATATCAGCGGTAAAAACTGTCCTATATTTTCCATTTAGGTCTTTTAATTATTTAACAGGGCCTGCTGGTGTAGCTCCCGGTGCTTGAACAAACGCCTTGATTCTCAATATTTCTGAACCTTTAGCTGTATTTGCGTTTACGGTAATTGTTTTGGTGACCTGGTTTTGACCAGATCCATTGAACTTAACCAACAACTCTCCTGTTTCTCCTGGTGCAATAGGGTCTTTTGGAGGGTTTGGCACGGTACAACCACAGCTACTTTTAGCATTTGTAATGATCAAAGGGGCGTTGCCGGTATTGGTAAATGCAAAAGTTGTTTCTTGTGGAGTTCCCCGTTGGATCGTACCGAAATCGTGTTCAGTTTTCTCAAAGGTCATTACGGGAACATTTTTTGCTGCTTCATCCCTGTCCACAGCACTCTCAACGTTGTCAGCAACTATTTTTTTTGATGCTTTGTCCTTGCATGATACGCCCATTATGGCGACTACCATGATCAAACTTAAAATTGTTGTTATTCTTTTCATGATTAAAATTTGTTTTTCCAAAATTAAGGAATAATTGTTTATTGCAAGCCTCTACCCATTTTTTGAAGCCTACCATCTGATTTATACTCTTTTACCAACTTGTCCAAAACACCATTAATAAAAATGCTGCTCTTTGGTGTGGAGTATTCTTTGGCAATCTCCAAATACTCGTTCAAGGTTACTTTTTCGGGTATGGAATGGAAGTTGAGCAGCTCACAAATTGCCATTTTTAAAATAATGGAATCTATCTCTGCGATACGGTCGTTGTCCCAATTGGGTGTTTTACCTTCGATTTCCTTTTCCCATTTGGCATCGTTGAGCAAAGTTTTAGTCAACAGTTCGTTGGCAAAATCCATGTCCTGTTGGTCTTTTAGTAAAGCTGGTAAAAAGAAACGGTCCCCAGAATCCGGTTTGGCCTTTTTTAAACGCTTTACCAAAAAGGTGTTCACAATGGGGAAGTCATCCACCCAAGTTAACTTATCATCCTCAAAGTAATCGTAAATTTTTTCGTTGGGCGCTATAATTTCCTTGAACAGTTGAATAACAATATTGCGGTCGTCCGCATAGCTGTCTTCGCCATTGGACATATACTCCTTATAAATATCGCTGGTAATAATTTCTTTATGAATGATTTTTACATATTCATCATTCATGTACCAATTGTCCAATTTTCGCTTGGAAATCTCGTTTTTCAAGACCTCGTTGTTCACCAATTGCAGCAACAAACGATTTTTTATAAACTTTTTGGGGTTTGGGTAGTTGTCTTCCTCGGTGGCCACATATTTTTTGGAAGCGTGGCTCACATGTTTTTCCGCCAAACGATGGAGTTCGGCCAAAAGGCTTAAAATCAAAAGGTATAGAACGTACATGTTTTCTATACTAACTCTCAAAAACTTTTCTTGTTTTTGCAAGGAATCATCCTTGGATTGCACCAATGCATAAATGCATTGCATTACTTTTACTCTGATGTGCCTTCGGGTAAGCATGTTTAAAGAACTTTTAAAGTCATTGTTTGGCTTTCACTCCGCAAAAGTAATCTTATATTTGAATCTTACCTACCAAAGTTACTTTCTTATCAGTTTTATAACGTTTACTTTGTTTGGTATGGTATATATTTGCGGGATTGTCGCTGTACATTTACCCTAAAAATCACTTTTTTTACCTTTTTATGAAGGAACTGAAACACCTAAATAAATATTTTAAAAAATATTGGCTCAAACTCTTTTTGGGGATTCTCATTACCATAATTGCCCGTGTTTTTTCCTTGGTAATGCCTTCGTATGTGAACAAGTCCATACAGGCAGTCGAAGATTTTGCATCGGATGTGATCAGCCTTTCGGATGCCAAGGGATTATTGCTACAGTACATTCTCATTATTGTTGGAGCTGCTATTCTTTCGGGCCTTTTCACTTTTTTGATGCGCCAAACGATCATTAATGTATCCCGCTACATTGAGTATGATTTGAAAAACGAAGTTTTTGACCATTATCAGTTACTTAGTCTCAATTTTTACAAAAAAAATAGGATTGGTGACTTAATGAACCGAATCAGTGAAGACATCAACCAAGTGCGGATGTATGGCGGCCCTGCCATTATGTATGGTATACAAACCTTAACCCTTTTTGTGTGCTTGGTCCCCCTAATGTTTATAAAGGCCCCTACCCTGGCGGCCTATACCTTGCTTCCGTTACCTATTTTATCTGTTCTGATTTACCAGATCAGTAAAATTATCCACAAAAGAAGCACCAAGGTCCAAGAATATTTGTCCACCCTGTCCACTTTTACACAAGAATCCTTTTCGGGGATTTCAGTAATAAAGGCATACAGCATTGAGCCCCGAATAAATACGGAGCTTCGTGGATTGGCGCAAGAGGGAAAAGATACCAGTATGGCCTTGGCCAAAGTGAACGCTTGGTTCTTTCCTTTAATGATTTTATTGATCGGTATCAGCAATGTGTTTGTGATATACATAGGTGGACGCCAATATATAAATGGGGAAATTGAGACCATTGGGATCATTGCCGAGTTTATTCTTTACGTAAATATGCTTACATGGCCCGTTGCCGTTGTGGGGTGGCTTACATCCATAGTACAAAGGGCTGAGGCTTCGCAAAAAAGAATAAACGAATTTTTAAAGGAAGAACCATCCATTAAAAACCAAGTAAAAACACCGACCCCAATTATTGGTAGTATTGAGTTCAGAAATGTGACCTTTACCTACGAAGACACCAATATAACTGCCCTCAAAAATGTTTCATTTACTGTTGAAGCCGGTCAAACTGTGGCTATTTTAGGAAAAACAGGTGCAGGGAAATCAACGATATTGGATTTGGTGGCCCGCTTGTACGACACTTCTTCTGGAGAAGTATTGATTGATGGCATTCCTGTTCAACAACTAAACCTTGATAGCCTACGCAGCTCCATAGGCGCCGTACCGCAAGATGCTTTCTTGTTCTCGGATACCATTGAGAACAATATTCGTTTTGGAAATGAAAATGCAACGCACGACGATATTGTGGAAGTAGCCAAAAAAGCAGTGGTACACAAAAATATCCAAGGCTTTGCAAAAAAATACGACACGGTATTGGGAGAAAGGGGCATCACATTGAGCGGTGGCCAAAAACAACGGGTTTCCATTGCCCGTGCCCTTTTAAAAGACCCTAAAATTTATCTTTTTGATGATTGCCTATCCGCCGTGGACACTGAGACCGAGGAAGAGATCCTTAATAATTTAAAAAGAGTATCGGAAAGTAAAACCACACTTATTGTAAGTCACAGAGTATCATCTGCCAAGAATGCCGATAAAATCATTGTGTTGGACAACGGTAGCATCATTCAAGAGGGTACCCACGAGGAATTGAACAATACCGAAGGGTATTACAAAGACCTCTACATCAACCAACTCTCGGGTAAAGATTCATAAAAAAGTTGCTGAATTAGCTTTTTTTTTACATTTTTGATGACATAATTCAACATAGTACTAAATACACTATACCATATGGGCCAGAAAGATACAATGGATCAGGAAGAGATTTATTCGAAAGTCTTAAGAGCAGGAAGAAGAACCTATTTTTTTGACGTAAGAAGTACCAAGGCCGGAGATTACTACCTTACCATCACCGAAAGTAAAAAGTTTACCCACGACGATGGTTCTTTCCACTACAAAAAGCACAAGATTTATCTGTACAAAGAAGATTTTAGTGCTTTCCGTGAGATTATGGAAGAGATGATGGACTACATTATTGACGAAAAAGGTACCGAGGTTATCTCCGAACGCCACCAAAAAGATTTTAAAAAGGAAGAAAACAGTTTTAGTGAAAACGGGGCTGCATCGGGCAACTTTACCGATGTAAGTTTCGACGATATCTAAAAACATCTCCTTTAAAAAAATTAAACGACCTGTATTTTTTGCAGGTCGTTTTTTTATTTTTACCATATACGACCTTGTACAATCCTAAAATTTAAGAACAATGGCTAGGACTCCCAGTAACATGCTCCCTTTGGGCACCAAGGCTCCCAACTTTGAACTGTTGGACACCGTTTCCAATAAAAAACGCTCTTTGGACGAGCTGAAAGGAGAAAAAGGGACCGTGGTAATGTTTATTTGCAACCACTGCCCTTTTGTGGTTCATGTAAACCCGATGATCGTAAAGTTGGCTCAAGAATATCAGGAAAAAGGAATTGCCTTTGTGGCCATTTCCAGCAACGATGTGGAAAACTATCCACAAGATGCTCCGCATTTAATGACCGAGAAAGCCAAAAAGGAAGGCTATACGTTTCCCTATTTATATGACGAAACACAAGAAACAGCAAAGGCATACGATGCGGCCTGTACTCCCGATTTCTATCTCTTTGATGCGAATTTGTCCTTGGTCTACCGCGGTCAATTAGACGACTCCAGACCGGGAAACGGAATTCCACTTACAGGAACGGACCTTAAAAATGCAATGGATGCCGTTTTGGATGGTAAAGCTGTAAATTCCGAGCAAAAGCCAAGTCTGGGCTGCAATATTAAATGGATCAACACCTAGCACTATAATAAAGAATGACTCTTACTGTTCAAAAAAACATGGTAAGCTTGGAACCCGTTATCCAAGATAACTTAAATGAATATTTGGCTGTTGGCGTAAAATCGTACTGCGAACATTACCTCCACTTATGGGAGAACGAAGATCCAACCCCCTATATTTCGTACGGACTGACCAAAGAAGTTGTTGAGCGTGAACTTCAGGACCCCAATGCGTTCAACTATTTAATTCAACAAAACAATAAAAACGTTGGTATCCTTAAATTGGTAAAAAACTGTGGTATCGATGAAATTGCAGATACAGATGCGCTTAAAGCTGAGAAAATATATTTGCTGAAAGAACACTCCGGTAAAGGAATAGGCAAACAAGTGCTTCAATTTATTGAAGATACGGCGAGAGACTTGAACAAGAAAATCGTTTGGTTGGATGCCATGCAAAAAGGAAACCCGATTCATTTCTATCAAAAAAACGGATTTACCATCAAACGGGAGAGCGAGGTGGTTTTGCCCCGCGTTAAACCTACCGAGAAGGCCATGTGGATCTTAACCAAAAACCTTTAGGTTACCACCCTTCGCGCTCTACCAAGTTTTCAATATGGGCAAAATGATGATTGCTGTGCCAAGCGTAGCGAGCTATGTTTTCTTCCAAAGTGGTCTCTTGGTTTCCATCGGGGTGTATAAAGCTTCTTTTTAAATCTCCTTCGGAAAGCCCTTTCAGCAAATAAACCAACTTGGCGTGTATGGCACTCAAATGGTAAAGCGACATTAATATGGGCGCGGTACGGGTATCGAACAATTCGGCCCAAGCCTTTTCATCGTAAGCTTTAATTGTAGGAGTATCTTCTGTAAGTGCCCATTTAAAGCGAATATAACTATTGTGATGGCTATCGGAAATATGATGGACCACTTGGCGAACAGTCCAACCCCCTGGTCGATAAGGGGTTTCGAGCTGTTCCTCGGACAATGGAGTAACCAAATCGCTCAAACGTTGGGGCAACTGTTCCAAAACGGAAATCCATTCCTTCAAATTATTTTTTGTGATGGTATCAGGAACCTCAAATTTTCCAATAGGGTAACGTAGTTGTTCCAAAGTTTCTTTTTTATTCATTTTGATTGACGTTAGCGAATTACATTTTTTTTTCAGAGAAACGGTTTAGACCTTTTCGGATTAAAAGATAGCGCTAAGGATATTTGCTTCACGGAACCTAAACATTATGACACAAGTACAAAGCCAATATAGAAAGTAACGGGCAAATACCAATTTAAAATACCTCCAATTCTTCAATCGACCCAACTCATCCCCCAAACCCAAAACCAGGTTCAAAATCCAAGGAAATGGTTTCTCCCCCATTCGCAATGGATTTGTAAATGGCTTCCACGATCATCATATCGCGTTTACCCATTTCACCGGGCGCTTTGTTGGGCTCGTCGAACAATACGTGCCGGGCAAAATCGTCCATTTGCAATTTCTGCTGGCTCTCGTGCGGAAATTTAATAACATCACCATTAGAAGTCACCCCGCTCAACGGACCATAATTATTGGCAGGCTGTAACCGAAACCATCCCGAAGTCCCGGAAACATACATCGCATTCGCATTAAAATTGTGCGAAGTGGAAATGTTGCCCACTGCCCCACTCGGGAATTCAAATTGTGCCGTAATGGTCTCGTCAGTGTCTTTAAAATACTCAGGTCTGGTGCTAAATTCCTGTGCAGCCACCGAAATTGGATTTTCACCCGTACCATAAATGGCACTTTGCACAGCATACACGCCCATATTCATTAAAGCGCCTCCTCCCGAAAGTTTTTTGTCCAAACGCCATTGGTCTGGATTGCCCGTGGATCGGTAGGCGGCATCTGCGGAAACAAACAACACATCGCCAAAGGTTTTTTCCCTGACAAATTCCTTTACCTGCTGCGTATAGGGCTCGGAATGTAAGCGATAACCCATGCCCAGTTTTACGCCAGCTTCATTACATGCATTTATGATGGCATCACACTCTGCCACGCTAATGCCCATAGGTTTTTCACAGATAACATGCTTGCCTGCTTTAGCGGCACGAATACTAAATTCGGCATGCATACTGTTGGGAAGCACCACATATACCACATCAATTTCGGGGTTGTTGGCAATATCATCAAAATTTTGATAGTTGTAAATGTTCTTTTTAGGAATACCGTATTTATCGGCCCAAACCTTTTCCTTTTCGGGAGTTCCGGTAACAATTCCTGCCAAATAGCAATGTTGGGTATCCTGCAAAGCAGGCGTTAATTGATAGGTGCTATAACTACCAAGTCCAACTAAGGCAATGCCCAGCTTCTTTTTATCCTGATTGGCTCCCATGGCACAGGCAAACGGCACCGATGATAACAAGGCGGCACCTCCTATGCCTTTTGCGGTCAGGGTATTAAAATTTCTTCGGGTGAGACTTTTCATGGAATATAGATTTAGTTAACGCTATTAAATTTACACATAATAGAACAATCGAATGCACCTTCATGCATTTTCAGAGCTTTTGTCTGTATAAGAATCTTCAAATTCCCTATTTTTATGAACTTGACTAATTCAACCCGTAAAAATGAAAAAACTCGTATTGTTAGGCATGGCGTTTTGCACGTCATTTGCCTTTGCCCAAAGTAGAAAATTACCCGTTGACACCACAGTAACCACACAACATTCCGTAACCATCAACGGTTCCAACATTGACTACACCGCGACTACAGGAACCCAACCCGTTTGGGATGAATTGGGGGAACCGATTGCATCCTTGCATTACACTTACTACACCAAAAATGGTGTAAAGGATAGGTCTTCGCGACCCTTGTTGATTTCCTTTAACGGCGGACCGGGCTCCGGTTCGGTTTGGATGCACTTGGCCTACACAGGTCCGCGTATTCTTAAAATTGATGATGAAGGGTATCCCGTGCAACCCTATGGCGTTAAGGAAAACCCGTATTCCGTTTTGGACGTAACCGATATTGTTTACGTAAACCCTGTGAACACAGGCTATTCACGTACCATTCCCGAAACAGGAAAAGAAGTGGACCGTAAAAAATTCTTCGGAATCAATGCAGATACCAAATATTTGGCCGAATGGCTGAACACTTTTGTATCTAGAAACAACCGTTGGAACTCCCCTAAATATATTGTGGGTGAAAGTTACGGAGGCACCCGTGTTATGGGCCTTTCCTTGGCACTTCAAAACCAACAATGGATGTATTTGAACGGGGTAATTATGGTTTCCCCAGCCGATTACAAGGTATTCCGTGACAACGACCCCGTTTCCAGTGCCTTGAACCTTCCTTATTTTGCTGCCGCAGCATGGCACCACAAAGCCCTGCCATCCGATTTGCAAAGCAAAGACCTGTTGGAAGTGTTGCCAGAGGTGGAAGAATTCACAATTAATGAATTATTGCCGGCTATCGCCAAAGGTGGTTTTATTCCCGAATCTGAGCGTAAAGCCATTGCCGATAAAATGGCGCGTTATTCCGGATTGGATGCAAAAGACATTATTGACCACAATTTGGATGTGCCTACGCAATTCTTTTGGAAAGCTTTGTTGCGAGATAAAGGCGGATACACGATCGGGCGTTTGGATAGCCGTTATTTGGGAATCGACAAAACATTGGCAGGAACCCGACCCGATTATTCACCCGAGTTGACCTCTTGGTTGCACAGTTTTACCCCTGCCATTAATTATTACTTGCAAGAAGAGCTTGATTTTAAAACTGACATTAAGTACAATATGTTCGGCCCTGTACATCCCTGGGACAATGATGATGATAACGTAAGGGACAATCTACGTCAAGCGATGGCACAAAATCCATACTTGAACGTTTTGGTGCAATCGGGTTATTACGATGGCGCCTGCACCTATTTTGCGGCCAAGTACACCATGTCGCAAGTAGACCCTAGCGGTAGAATGAAAGACCGATTTGAGTTTAAAGGATACCGTTCCGGTCACATGATGTATTTGAGAAAAGAAGATTTAAAATCGGCCAACGACGATATTAGAGCGTTCATTTTAAGAACCCAAGCCAAAGGAAAGAGCGCGAAATATTAAATCAACTACTTCGGTGGCAAGCCCACGAGGTATTCAAATGAAATAAATTAATTCATTTCGACGTAGAACGTCGGGGAATCAAACCCTCAATGAGGGATTCAAACAATATTCATAGTTTACAAAAGCGGTATGACATTTTAAGTCATGCCGCTTTTTTGTTGAAGAAAAATCCGAAAAGTAGCCTTTTGTGTAACAAAAATGTAATTAATCATACTTATATGGTAAAATATATCAATTATGGGAGGTGAAGGAAGTATGATGCATGCCATAAAAAGCTTAAAGGCCAATCGAAGCATGTTAAAAAAAAGAAAGTTAGCTTCTAAAGGTGATGTCTATGGCAAAAAAAACGTCACAAAATTACATTTCAAAAAATCTACCCGACGGGACGTAGCTCGAATCCGTAAAAAAATGTTTATCCAAAAAGAGAAAGAAAAACGGCAGATGTTTTATGCCATCATAGCAACCGTCCTTCTGTTTTTTGTGATGTATTTGCTATTTGTACAATGATAATTTTCTATTTTTAGCAAAAACCACACAAGTGAAAAAACAAACCATACTCTGGATGATGCTTTCTTTTTTAGGATTGATGGGCACTTCTAAAATCAATGCCCAAGATTGGCCCAACTTGGAAAAGTATAAAAATGCAAATGCCGAACTCACCGCTCCCGCAGACGGTGAAAACCGCGTAGTGTTCATGGGCAATTCCATTACCGAAATGTGGAAAGATGCCCATCCTGAGTTTTTTAAGGACCACCCTTTTGTAAACCGAGGCATCGGCGGACAGACCACGCCACAGATGCTGCTTCGTTTCCGTCAAGATGTGATTGATCTAAATCCCAAAGTTGTCGTTATTTTGGCTGGAACCAACGATATTGCGGGCAATACAGGCCCCATGACACTAAAACAAATACACGACAATATCCTTTCCATGGTAGAACTGGCAAAAGCAAATGGCATTAAACCAATCGTTTGTTCCGTACTGCCTGCTTACGATTATCCGTGGCGTCCAGGGTTGAATCCAAACGTTAAAATTCCAAAGCTAAATGCATTGCTCAAAGATATGACCAAAGCCCAGAACGTAATGTATTTGGACTATTTCTCTGAAATGGTTGATGATAGAAATGGAATGCAGTCCAAGTTAACTACGGACGAAGTGCACGTCACCAAAGCAGGATATGATATTATGGAGACAATGGTAAAAGAAGCCATTGACAAAGCCTTAAAAAGTTATTGAACTAAACCATTATGGGTTGAAAAACAATGATATTGCAAACAGTTACTGAGTTATTTGGTTAACTAATTGTCCGCAATCAACCATATAAACAAAAAGTTGTCAGGTCGAGCGCAGTCGAGACCTCATTTTTAAGACATTGGGTTCAATAACTTCTCTACTTAAGTTTATCTTGAGCGGAGTCGAAAGGCTCGAAGTGACAGTGCATTTTGGTTGATTGCGGACAATCAGAATTAGTTACCTTGCAGCATGCAAAACGGTAAGGTCAGCATCATCATTCCTTTTAAAAACACAGCAAATTTTTTGCCCGAATGTTTTGATTCCATTTTGAATCAAACGTATACCAATTGGGAGGTTTTAGCCGTTAACGACCATTCCACCGATGAGAGTTTTGAGTTCCTTACCTCCTACTCCAAAAAGGATGAGCGCATCAAAATCTTCCAAAACAAAGGCATGGGGATTATTCCTGCGCTCCAAACGGCATACGCCCAAAGTAGTGGGAGCTTTGTGACTCGCATGGATTCTGATGATATCATGAAGCCTACCAGATTGGAGGTAATGGTAAACGCTATAGTTGAAAACGGGATTGGGCATGTCACTGTTGGACAGGTAAAATATTTTTCCGACCGAGGTATCAGCAATGGTTACGAGCGGTATGAGAAATGGTTGAACCAATTAACATCAACGGGCAATAATTATGATGAAATTTATAAGGAATGTGTGATCCCCTCTCCTTGCTGGATGGTCCACCGTGAAGATTTTGAAAAATGCAAAGGTTTTGAGCCCCAACGCTATCCCGAAGATTACGACCTAACCTTTAGATTTTATGAACATGGATTTAAAATTATTCCATGCGACCAAGTGCTGCACCTTTGGCGCGATTACGATACCCGTACCTCCCGCACCCACGAGCATTACGCGCAAAACTATTTTTTGGACATTAAACTCCATTATTTTATACGGTTGGATTACGATGACACCCGTTCGTTGGTAGTTTGGGGGGCTGGATTTAAAGGGAAGAATATCGCAAAAGGGTTAAAAAGACAGGGGCATGATTTTGTTTGGTTATGTGATAACCCCAAGAAAATCGGCAAAGAAATTTACGGCAAGGAACTCGTCCATTTTGAGGCATTACAAGAACTGGACAATCCACAAAGCATTATCACCGTTGCCAATGAGGAAGCCCAAGAAGAAATCAGGGAATACTTTTCAGAATTGGGACAATCGCCCATGCAGGATTACTTCTTTTTTTGCTGACTAAACCTGTTTCGAGTTAGATTTCTCACATTCGTTCGAAATTGACAATTAAGTATATTCGAGTCATTCGTGAAATTCGTGTCAAAAAAGATGCTTCACCCCGCCCACAATCAAAATAGGTTCATTAGTAATTGTTTAATCGTCATAGATAATTGATAAATGAAGTTTGAAATCAGAATGTTTTAATGCCTATCTTTGATCAAGCAATGTTGGGAATGCAGTTTAAACATCCAGAAATTCTTTGGGCACTTTTTCTTCTAGTCATACCCATTTTAATCCATTTATTTCAGTTACGACGCTTTACCAAAACCCCGTTCACCAATGTGGCCATGCTACAAAAAGTGGTTTCGGAGTCCAGAAAAAGCAATACGCTTAAAAAATGGCTGCTGCTGTTTACCCGTCTCTTATTGTTGGCTGCCATTATAATTGCCTTTGCGCAACCGTTTACCTCGGCCACAACAGCGCTTCAAGAAAAGGAAACCGTTGTTTATCTGGACGATTCTTTCAGCATGCAAGCCAAGAACAATGGCATTTCACTTTTGGAAAAAGCTGTCCAAGATCTGATCAAAAACATTGAGAGAGATACGGAGTTCAGTCTGTTCACCAACGAAAAAACATTCAATAATGTTCGCATAACTGACATTCAAAATTCGTTGCTATCGCTCCCCTACTCGTACAAACAACTCAACCTGAACGAAATTGGCCTAAAGGCCAACAGTCTGTTCTCGCAAAACAGTAGTAGCATAAAAAACTTGGTCGTAATTTCTGATTTTCAAGAAAGGGTATCCGATGGAAATACCGATTTGGATTCAACTTTGGTGGCCCATTTTGTTCCGATGCGGCCGCGGGAGGTTCAAAACGTATCGATTGATTCCGTTTTTGTGGATGATGGCTTGAACGAACAGGCCAAATTAAAAGTGTTTCTTTCTGGAGGAAACGAGAATAATGCCTTACCCATTTCTCTTTATAATGATGATGAATTGATTGCCAAAACTGCTGCAAAATTTAAATCAAATAGAGATGCTGAAGTCGAATTTACCATTCCGGCCAGTGAAGAGTTAAACGGACGTTTGAGCATCATCGATAATGCATTGGGGTACGATAATCGGTTTTTCTTCAACATCAATTCCAAAGAAAAAATTAAGGTATTGGCCATTAGTGAATCGGATAGCGATTATTTAAACCGATTGTTCCGGGGCAACGAGTTCGATTTACAAAAATTTGGTTTGAATCAATTGGATTACAGTAATTTGGACAATCAAAATGTAGTGATTCTGGATAATTTAGCTACAATTCCAAGCAGCCTTCAAAATATCTTGCGCACTTTTAAAAATGATGGCGGCACCTTGATCATAGTTCCTGCCATCGACAGTAATTTATCCTCTTACAATACGTTTTTGTCCAGTTTGTCCACAACACAATTTTCGGAGAAAATCACATCCGATGCCCAGTTGACTACCATCACCTTTGACCATCCATTGTACCGCAACGTTTTCGAGCAAGAAGTGACCAATTTTCAATATCCATCCGTAAAAGAACATTTCAGAATACAGACCACTTTGCCCAAAGCTTTGTCCTTGGAAGGTGGCGATTCGTTTTTGTCCGGGGATGATGGACTGTATGTTTTTACAGTTCCCTTAGCATTGAACAACTCCAATTTTATCAACTCCCCGTTGATTGTGCCCACCTTTTATAATATGGCACAATCCAGTTTGCAAACACCAAAACCCTATCAAACCCTTGGTGAAACAACCATGGTGGATATTTCTGCTCAAATAGGCAACGACGATATTTTAGAGGTATCCAAAGCAGGTTATGGGTTTATTCCGCTGCAACAAACTTTCCCAAATCGGGTGCGGCTCACTTTTGACGAAAATCCGACCGAAGATGGCATTTTTTCCATCTTACAAAACGAACAAAGGCTACAAAATATAAGTTTTAATTACCCCAGAGCGGAAAGTCAACTCAAATACTTGGATATCGGAGCCTTGGAAAATGTAAACACCATGGATTCCGTTCCCGAACTATTTGAATATCTGGAAGCGGAGAACAACATTACCGCATATTGGAAATGGTTTGTTATTTTAGCGTTGCTTCTGGCGCTTATTGAGGTACTCATTCAAAAATTTGTTACATGAACATTCTGCTGAAGTCTGCAAAAATCGTATGCCCAGAGAACAAGGAACTTCACCTGAAGAAAAGGGATATCCTTATTAAAAAAGGAATTATTGAGAAGATCGGTGCGGCTGTGGAAGCTCCTGCCAATACCAAGGTGGTAGAAAAGGATAATCTACATGTATCCCTCGGTTGGTTCGATAGCAGTGTGAGTTTTGGTGAGCCAGGATTTGAGGAACGGGAAACCATTGCAAATGGATTGTTTACGGCCGGTAAAAGTGGGTTCACCGATATTGTGCTGAACCCAAACACGAATCCCGTGCCCGATACCAGTTCCGATGTGGTGTTTTTAAAAGAGCGCGGAATTGGAAAGGCTACAAAAATTTATCCTTTGGGTACCTTGACCAAGAATTCCGACGGTGTTGATCTTGCGGAGCTTTATGACATGAAGAATGCGGGAGCCGTGGCCTTTTACGATTTCAAAAAACAGGTTTCCAATCCCAACCTATTAAAAATTGCATTGTTGTATGCCCAAAATTTTGATGGATTGGTGTATTCCTTTCCTCAGGATGGCGACATAAAAGGGAAAGGTGTGGCGCACGAAGGTGAAGTCTCAACAAAATTAGGACTCAAGGGAATCCCTGCACTTTCGGAAGAGCTACAAATTGCCAGAGACCTTTTTATATTGGAATATACGGGTGGTAAACTGCATATTCCGACCATATCTTCGGGGGGGGCGGTAAAACTTATTGCTGAGGCCAAGAAAAAAGGGTTGGATGTAACGTGCAGCGTGGCCATTCACAATCTATTCTTTTCGGATGAGACCCTAACGAGTTTTGATACCCATTTTAAGGTGTCGCCGCCCCTTCGGACAAAATCGGATTGCAAGGCCTTGATCAAAGGAGTGAAAAACGGAACCATAGATTTTGTGACCACAGACCATATTCCTATGGATATTGAGCACAAACGTGTAGAATTTGATAATGCAAAAAGCGGAAGTCTTGGGCTAGAATCCGCTTTTGGAAGTTTGAACACCATTTTTGAGTTGGAAGAAACCATTGCTTTTTTAACCAAAGGACGTTCTCGGTTCCAAATAGTGCCTCCTGCCCTAAAAGAAGGCTCCAAAGCATGTTTAACCCTGTTCAATCCTGATGGGGAGTACACTTTTGAGGCAAAGAACATTCTTTCTACCTCAAAGAATAGCATGTTCGTAGGTTCTACATTAAGGGGTAAAGTTTACGGAATCATTAATAACGGTCAAAGTACACTATAATGAGTAATTCCACTCCGGGAAAAACTACTGCAATTGTATCATACATTACCATTGTTGGTTGTTTAATAGCCATCACCATGAATATTGAGCCCAAAAATGCCTTTGCCCGATTTCATATCCGGCAGGCTTTTGGTATTCATGTACTTTTTCATGCCCTGGCTATTTTGCTCACTTACACTGGATTTGTTTACTTATCGTTCCTTATTTATATTTTTTATATTGTAATCTGGGTGTTTGGCTTTTTGCAAGCGCTTAACGAAAAGACAAAACCATTACCAGTATTGGGAAAATACTTTCAAAAATGGTTCACATTCATATCATAAACTATAACAATGTCCTTAAAACCCCTATCGCTAACATATTTATTACGACCATCCTCTAAAGTTTCCGGCAAAATACCTGCGCTTTTTATGTTCCATGGTTATGGTAGCAATGAAGAGGACCTTTTTTCCTTTGCACCGGAATTGCCAGGAGAGCTGATGGTATTTTCAGTAAGAGCTCCTTATGATATTGAACCATTTGGCCATGCATGGTATGCCATTAATTTTGATGCCGAACAAGGGAAATGGAGCGATGACGAACAGGCCAAAGAATCTAGGGAAAAAATTGTTGCTTTTATGGACGAAGCCATTGAGGCATACGATTTGGACAAAGACAATATTACGCTGTTGGGCTTTAGCCAAGGAACCATTTTAAGCTATGCGGTCGCCTTATCATATCCGGAAAAAGTGAAGAACGTGATTGCGCTCAGCGGATACATCAACGAAAATATTTTGGTGGACGGCTATGCTGAAAAAGACCATAGTAAACTAAATTTTTACGCATCGCATGGGCAAGTGGACCAAGTAATTCCTTTGGAATGGGCACAAAAGTCGCCAGAATTCCTTGAAAATCTGGGCATTCCAACTACTTATCAGGAATTTCCTGTGGGTCATGGTGTTTCCCAACAGAACTTCTTTTCCTTTAAAAAGTGGTTAGAGGAACATGTTTGATGTTTGATGTTTGATGTTTGATGTTTGATGTCGGAAGTCCGATGCACGAGGTCTGGAGTCAGTTTCGCGGTCGGTAGTAACTCTTGTTTTTGAACTTGTTGGGGGGCCGAAGTCTGATGTCCGAAGCACGAAGCTGGCAGTAACCCAATAACTTAGTAACTCCGAACTCTGAACTCTGAACTTCAGTCTTGGTTCTTGTCTCTTGATTCTTTTGTCCTTATTCTATTTTTTCTCTGTTCTTGTTTCTCTTTTGGCACGGATTAATTACTGCGGAGCGTAAAGCAAATGTTCGGCCAAGGTAAAATCCACGCTTAAATCATCTTTTAGCTCATATTTTATAATAAGGTCTCCCCAATATTTTCCATCTGAAAAATCGGCCAAAATCCATTTATGGTTCAACACCTTAATCTTATTTATTTTAAAATCACTTTCCATTCCTTCATAGGGAATTAAAGGATTATCGCCTTTCTTCTCGTTGGTTTCCAATAATTTATCCTGAATATAGAGTGATGGGTTTTCTAAATTCAAATGGTCGTAATATGCCAAAGCATCATCATTGTTTTCCAAAGTAAAGTATTGCATATCCAATACTTTTAAATGCATGGTCTGCAGGGAATCCTCGAGTTTTACTACCTCTTCTTCAAGTTGTTTTACATCAGAGGTCAATGCTTTTTGCATATTGTTTCCCGTCACATATTGAAACAAAGCCAACAAAGCGGCAAAAACAAACAGGTATAGAAAAATTCTGCTTTTCATCAAATCTAAATTTTAATCTTTAGGTTATCGTAGGCCAAATGTATGTTTTCGGGAAGACTTTTCTCCACTTCTTCATGGAATCCCAACAAAGCACTGATATGGGTAAAATAGGTTTGCTCCGCCCCTACTTTTTCGGCAAACTCCAAAGCTTCCTCCAAATTGAAATGGGAATGGTGCGGTTCTAGCCGAAGCGCATTTACAACCAATACTTTGGCGCCTTTTATTTTTTTGATCTCCTCTTCATCTACCCGCTTTACGTCAGTTAAGTACACAAATTCCCCAAAGCGGTATCCAAAGACCTGTAGTCTGTTGTGAAAGGCTTCTATGGGAACTACATCCAAATCGCCCAACGGAATATTTTTATCCTTTGAAACTTCGTGGACCTGTACTGCTGGTGCGCCAGGATAACGGTCCTCATCTGCAAAAATATAATCAAAACGTCTTCTGAGGGAATCCAAAACCCTTGGATGCGCATAAACCGGAATGTCTCCTTGTCTAAAGAAAAAGGGTCGAATATCGTCAATTCCAGCGGTGTGATCGGCATGCTCATGCGTAAACAGAATCCCGTCCAATTTATCTATGGGGTTGGCCAACATTTGTTGCCTAAAGTCGGGGCCGCAATCAATCACGTAGTTATAATCTTTCCAAGAAATGAGCACGGATACACGTAGTCTTTTGTCTTTTGGATTATCGCTCAGGCAAACGGGGTGTTTGCTTCCGATTATGGGGATTCCCTGTGAAGTTCCCGTACCCAAAAAAGTAATGGTCATCTTATCATCCATTAAATCCAAAATTATAACTTATTTATTTAATAGATTGATTGAAGAGTGTAACTTTGCTTTACTTTAAAAATTCGGATATGCCTAGCGTACCAAGCAGAGAAAATGCTTTTGAAAATATTCCTTCCATAAAGGCCAAGACCCTTAGGATCAATTTGAACCGTGATATTTATGGAACATTTGCGGAAATTGGTGCCGGACAGGAAACTGCCAGACATTTTTTTAGGGCCGGTGGGGCTTCTGGAACCATAGCAAAGGCGATGAGCGCTTACGACAAATCTTTTAGTGATGCCATTTATGGCATTGAGGAAGATGGGCGCTATGTTACCCAATCCCGGTTAAAAAAGATGTTGGATCACGAAATGAGATTGGTCGAGGAACGGATCAGTAGGGACAGTAATCCGGATTATTTGTTCTTTAGTTACGCCAATACTGTAGCTACCATCGATTTTTCCAAACGTTACAAAGGGCATGGATGGGTTGGACTTCGTTTTCAGTTGGACCCGGACCAAAAGGAATATGACGAAATCGTACTTCATATTCGTTTTAAACAAAATGAAGCAAGATTACAGCAAGAAACCTTGGGCATTTTAGGTGTAAACTTGATTTATGGGGCATTTTTCAAGTTCCATAAGCCCAAAAAACTTTTAAAATACCTATACGATCATATCGACCATGATACTTTGGAAATTGATATGATCAACTTCACAGGACCCAACTTTGCGGATGTTGATAATAGGTTGATGAGCCTTCAGCTTATTAAAAATGACATGACCGACGCGGTTATGTTTGGTCCCGATGGAAACAACTTGCTGCCTGCAGCCGTGTTGTACAAGAAAAATATCTTGGCATTACGGGGTAGTTTTAGGCCTGTTACCAAGGTGAATATGGACATGTTCCAAAAGTCATACGATATTTTTATTCGGGAACAGACCGTGGATATGGAAAATGCCATTGTTGTTTTCGAAATAACATTGTCCAACCTAAAGGCATCTGGAGAAATCGACGAGCAGGATTTTATGGACAGGGCGGAGCTATTGTGTTCACTCGGACATACAGTATTGATTTCCAAATTCCAAGAGTACTATAAATTGGTAGAGTATTTTAACAATTATACCAAAGCCAAGATTGGATTGACGATGGGCGTGAACAATTTAGTGGATGTATTTGATGAAAAATACTACCGTCACTTAAGTGGTGGTATTTTGGAAGCTTTCGGAAAATTGTTCTTTAAAGATTTGAAGGTTTATCTATATCCGATGAAAGATCCAGAAACGGGTCAAGTACTCACCAGCAACAATGTCAAAGTCCATCCTCGTATGAAGGAATTGTACAAATTCTTTAAGTACAATGGAAAAGTGATGGATATTATTGATTATGACCCGGATGTACTTCATATCTTTTCAAGAAATGTGCTCAAAAAGATTATTAACAATGATGATGGATGGGAAAAAGAGCTGCCAGAAGGTATTGCTGAAATAATAAAAGAGAAAAACCTGTTTACCAGAAAGGTTCTTGAAGAGAAGGAAAAATAAAATAAAAAGGCGCTGATTCAGCGCCTTTTTATTTTAAAATGTCAGTTCGCGCGCAGTCAAGAACTTTTAATGCCTATTGTTCCATATCATCTCGATTGCCCGTCCGTCCGGCAGGCGCGAGCTCGATGAGACAAATACGTTTTACGCATCAAGTAATTGCGCGGCGTGATCTTTAGTCTTCACTTTGTCGATAACATTTTCCACAACACCATCTCCATCGATCACAAAAGTGGTTCTGTGAATGCCATCATATTCCTTGCCCATAAACTTCTTAGGGCCCCAAACGCCAAAGGTATTGATTACGGTATGGTCTTCGTCGGCCAATAAAGGAAATGGGAATTCATATTTGTTCTTGAAATTCGATTGTTTCTTTTCCGAATCTGCGCTTACACCCAAAAGTTCATAGCCTTGTGCTTGTAATTCCTTGTAATTGTCACGAAGATTACACGCTTCGGCCGTGCAACCTGGTGTATTTGCTTTGGGATAGAAAAACACTACCAGCTTCTTCCCTTTGTAACCACTGAGATTAATTGTGTTGCCGTCTTGGTCTTTTGCTGAAAAATCAGGTACTTTATCACCTACTTTTAACATATTCATGTGCGTTGCTCTTGAATTAATTGTTTAATATTTACATTAACAAAGTTAAACAAATATGACCAAACAAGAAAAGGTTGATTTTGCCATCAAAACCTTGGATGAACTATATCCTACTATTCCCATTCCGTTAGATCATAAAGATCCCTATACTTTGTTGATAGCTGTGTTGTTATCGGCCCAAAGTACGGATGTTCGGGTCAATCAAATTACCCCTCTTTTATTTGAAAAGGCGGATAACCCTTATGATATGGTAAAACTTTCTGTGGATGAGATTCGGGAAATCATAAAACCAGTAGGGCTGTCACCCATGAAATCAAAGGGAATATATGGGCTGTCCCAAATTTTGATTGAAAAATATAATGGTAAAGTCCCTCGCGACATTGCGTTGTTGGAAGAATTGCCAAGCGTGGGACACAAAACGGCGAGTGTTGTGGTTTCCCAAGCCTTTGGAATTCCTGCTTTTCCGGTAGATACCCACATTCATAGGCTGATGTACCGTTGGGGTTTTAGTAATGGGAAAAATGTGGTGCAAACCGAGCGTGATGCCAAACGATTGTTCCCCAAGGAGATTTGGAACCGTTTACATCTTCAGATTATTTGGTACGGTAGGGAATATTCACCGGCCAGGGGCTGGGATTTGGAAAAAGATATTATTACCAAGACCATTGGTAGAAAAACAGTGATCAACGAGTATTATAAAAACAAAAAGAGCCGCTAGTTGCGGCTCTTTTCGTCAGTTTGATCCTTAAATTAATTCAATGTTACTTCAAACTGGTGTTTTTTGTAGTCAACTACATGAATCGATTTTGAAAAGCTAAGCAAAAAATCTACTGTTTTCTGACTAGCTTTTACCGTTTTTACGGATTTTTGTTCTTCAGAGTAAATGTTTTCCATATTCTAGCGTAAGTAATTGTTTCCATTATATAACGGCGCTAGTTTGGAAATATTGCAGACTTCGACGTATTGCTCGATTAATTCGTTAAAACGATGTTTTTACGCTCTACAATTTTTCTTAAATTAATGAGTGCATAACGCATCCTTCCCAAAGCTGTATTAATACTAACATTGGTGTTTTCGGATATTTCCTTAAAGCTCATATCCTTGTAAATACGCATGATGAGCACCTCTCTTTGATCATCTGGCAATTCATCGATCAAAAGTGTTAGATCACTTTCTATTTGATCTTTGATGATTTGCTTTTCGGCATTCAACTTTTCATCGTGGATAACGGAAAAAATGTTGAAATCATCGCTGCCTTCGAACTTGGGCATTCTTTTATTTTTACGGAAATGATCTATCACCAAGTTGTGCGCAATTCGCATTACCCAGGGCAAGAATTTGCCCTCTTCGCTATATCTTCCTTTTTTCAAGGTTTTGATCACTTTGATAAAAGTGTCCTGAAAGATGTCCTCTGCAACATCTCTGTCCAAAACTTTGCTGTAAATAAAGCTGGTAATTCTTTGGTTATGCCTGTTGATCAGGATTTCAAGAGCCTTTTCGTCTCCGTCAATGTAGTTCTTTACTAAAATCGAATCTTTAATCTGTAGCTGTTCCATACAAATTACTTTTTTTGGGTTAAAATCACAGTCCTCCCTTTAAAAGGAAAACCTTAGTTATTCAGTTTTTAATCTTTAAAAAGTAATTATTCTGTATAGGCCTATCAGGATTTTAATTACACTTCAAATATAGATAAATAGCTAGGCGATCTAAAAATCTATGTTGTGAGTTGACGATTTTTATATGTTAACTGATGCAATATACGTATTAAGTGTGGCGTATCGTATCTTTGAGACCCTAATTTTAACGAATGGCAATCAATATAAACGTAGATCCCAAGCAGAATATTATCATAAAGGGTGCCAAACTGCATAACCTTAAAAACATAGATGTTGTCATCCCAAGAAATAAATTGGTGGTTATCACAGGTTTATCCGGTTCGGGGAAGTCTAGCCTAGCTTTTGATACACTCTACGCCGAAGGCCAGCGTAGGTATGTAGAGAGCCTTTCCTCCTATGCACGCCAGTTTTTGGGCAAACTGGACAAACCCAAAGTGGACTATATTAAAGGTATAGCTCCTGCCATTGCCATTGAACAAAAAGTAAATTCCACGAACCCACGCTCAACCGTTGGAACCACTACCGAAATATATGACTACTTAAAGTTGCTGTATGCCAGAATCGGAAAGACCCTATCCCCTATTTCTGGCAAAGAAGTAAGGAAGCATACCGTAACGGATGTCATCAATTATATCAAAGGACTTAACGAAAGGGACAAACTTCTGTTATTGGCCCCTATAACCATTAGTGAAGAACGGGAACCTTTAAAATCCTTGGAACTTTTCTCCAAACAAGGGTATGCCCGTATTAAATATAAAGGAGAGGTCATCCGAATAGATCAAGCGCCAGAAGATATTGGTAGAGAATTCGACTTGGTCGTAGATCGTATCATTGTAAAGGATGATGAGGATTTTTATAACCGCTTGGCCAATGCTGTGGACAATGCCTTTTTTGAAGGAAAAGGCCAGTGCGCCATTGAAAACCTTCAAACCGGAGAAGTAAAGACCTTCAGCAACCAGTTTGAGTTGGACGGAATGAAGTTTTTGGAACCGAACGTTCACTTGTTCAGTTTTAACAACCCCTACGGAGCCTGCCCAAAATGTGAAGGCTATGGCGATGTTATCGGAATTGATGAGGATTTGGTGATTCCCAATACTGCTCTATCTGTCTATGAAAATGCCATTTTCCCATGGCGAGGCGAAAGTATGAGCTGGTACCGTGATCAATTGGTGAACTCAGCTTACAAGTTTGATTTCCCCATTCACAAACCTTGGTTTGAACTTTCCGAAGAACAAAAACAATTGGTTTGGGATGGGAACGAACATTTTATCGGCATCCATAAGTTTTTTGAACAGCTAGAAGAAAAAAGCTATAAAATCCAGAATAGGGTGATGCTGTCCCGTTACCGTGGAAAAACACGATGCTCCGTGTGTAAAGGAAAACGACTTCGCAAAGAAGCTGATTATGTTAAAGTAGGCGGCAAATCCATTTCAGATTTGATTGAACTGCCCATCAACCAGTTGACACCATTTTTTGAAGCATTAGAGCTTTCTGAACACGATACTTCTGTTGCCAAGAGACTATTGACCGAAATCACTACGCGATTGGGCTTTTTGGACAAAGTAGGTTTGAGTTACCTCACTCTGAATCGAAAATCGAACACACTTTCTGGTGGTGAAAGCCAACGTATCAATTTGGCCACCTCGTTAGGAAGCAGCTTGGTAGGTTCCATGTATATTTTGGACGAACCGAGTATTGGATTGCATCCTCGAGACACCGAGAATTTGATTGAAGTGCTCAAATCCCTTCGTGACTTGGGCAATACGGTTATTGTAGTGGAGCACGATGAAGATATTATGAAAGCTGCCGATGAAATCATCGATATTGGTCCAGAAGCAGGAACCTTGGGCGGAAAAGTGGTGGCTACTGGAGATTGGGAAGCAATCCTTCAATCAGATTCCTTAACAGCATCTTACCTTAATGGAACTATGGAAATCCCTGTTCCTGGAGAACGAAGGAATTCCAAACACTACATTCAAATAAAAGGGGCACGCGAAAACAACCTTAAAAATATAGATGTTACTTTTCCTTTAAATGTGCTTACCGTGGTCACTGGCGTATCCGGAAGTGGAAAAAGTACCCTCGTCAGGAAAATATTGTATCCCACCATATTAAAAGAAACCGGAGGATATGGCGAAAAAGCAGGTCAGTTTTCGGCAATGGAGGGAAAATATTCCCATATAAAGCATGTAGAGTTCGTAGACCAGAACCCTATTGGTCGCTCTTCGCGCTCCAATCCCGTAACCTATATAAAGGCCTACGATGACATTCGAAGTCTGTTTGCTTCACAAAAACTGAGCAAGTTAAGGGGATACCAGGCCAAGCATTTCTCTTTTAATGTTGATGGTGGTCGGTGTGAAAAATGTAAGGGCGAAGGTGAAATTACTGTAGAGATGCAGTTTATGGCAGATGTGCATTTGGAATGTGATGCATGTGATGGAAAACGCTTCAAAAAAGATATTCTGGAAGTCCAGTTTGAAGGAAAAAATATTGACGACATCCTTAACATGACCATTGACGATGCCATTGCACATTTTTCAACCCACAAACAAGACAAGATAGTAACCAAACTGAAGCCCTTGCAAGATGTGGGCTTGGGATACGTGGCTTTGGGGCAGTCCTCCTCTACCCTTTCCGGTGGTGAAGCGCAGCGTATAAAACTGGCCTCATTTTTGGTAAAAGGACATACCAAGGAAAAAGCTTTGTTCATCTTTGATGAACCTACCACAGGTCTTCATTTCCACGACATTAAAAAATTGCTTAAATCCTTTGATGAACTTATTGGCAAAGGACATTCCGTAATTGTAATAGAGCACAATATGGAGCTCGTAAAATGTGCGGATTACATCATCGACCTTGGTCTCGAAGGTGGCGAAAAAGGTGGTAATTTAGTGGTGGAAGGCACTCCCGAAGAAATTATCAACAATAAGGAATCCTACACAGCAACGTATTTAAGGGAAAAATTATAAGATGTCGGATGTCGGAAGCCCGATGCACGGAGTTGGAAGTGTCACGTTGAGCGCAGTCGAAACGTCCGAATTTGGAAGTACGCAGTCGGCAGTTGCAGCACGAAATACGCAGTTTGCAGAAACTCAATAAGCGAATAACTTAGTCCAAAGTGTCACGTTGAGCGCAGTCGAAACGTCGGAAGTCGGAAGTACGCAGTCGGCAGTTGCAGTACGCAATACGCAGTTTGCAGAAACTCAATAACCGAACAACTTAGTCCAAAGTGTCACGTTGAGCGTAGTCGAAACATCCGAAGTCGGAAGTACGCAGTCGGCAGTTGCAGTACGCAATACGCAGTTTGCAGAAACTCAATAAGCGAACAACTTAGTCCAAAGTGTCACGTTGAGCGTAGTCGAAACATCCGAATTTGGAAGTACGCAGTACACAGTTTGCTGTAACTCAATAAACGAACAATTTAGTCCGAAGTGTCACGTTGAGCGCAGTCGAAACGTCCGAATTTGGAAGTACGCAGTTTGCAGTAACTCCGAACTCATAACTCCAAAGTCTTGAACTTAAACTTAATACTTGAGTTCGATTCTAAATCTCTAGCAAAATAAGAATCACGTTTACAAGACCAAATACTGCACTTTAACCACGGAACAAACAGCAATGTAAGTATATTACCACTTGTTTTGTAAAAAAGAAAATACACTAAGTTCCAAGGACTTTAGTGGTTGATTTTTTCTATCAATCCAAACCGCTATTTCGTCAATTTACCATTGGCATCTATCAATTCATCTAGTCCAATAACGTCCCTATTCTCTAATATTACAGGTCACAAGTTAACATTGTAGCCATGTTCCTCTCCAAATCTACCTTACAAAAGAGAAAGTACGTTATTGCTTTTCTTCTAATGTTCATTGTATTGACTCCTTATGCATGGGGTAATAACTACGATCATTCAGTAAAAAACAAGTTCAACCATCTAAAAGTAAGGGCGAACAAAACAAAACTACCGGCACCCTTTATCGATTCACCGATGGACAGTGAGGTCTATGCGCCGGGCATTGCTGCAATACTTCAAACTCAAACACTTACCTATAACAACAATACACCAGGTTGTACCTATATCGAGTTTCGAATATTGGTTTATAATAAAAGTGACAACAACGAATCTCTTGAGAACATAGATATAAGCATGGGAACAGAGATTACCATAAGCTTTAAAGATGGCGATGACAACAACAACGGCCAATTGGATGTAGGGGAACAATGGACATACCAGGGCAAACGAATAATTCTTAAAAGTGAAATAGAAAATGGTATGGCAGAGGACCAAGCAGCAGTAAAAGCTGATGTGGTAGGCCAACCAGGGGTGGTCGTGAGCGACTTGTCACACGGAACACTACAAAATTTTGATGCTCCCACAAAAACCTTTTTAGATGATTGTGGCACAGGTATTTCCTTACTCTTAACAGGAGTAACCACAGGGCCTTTAGGAAATGGAGACCCCGGCTGTTCCGGTGTTGAGCTTACTTATGAACTGCACCATACCAGTGACGTTCCTGGCGAAACATTTGAATCCATTGTGCTGAACGATTCCCACCAAGGCAATATTATTGCCCCAGACAGTGGTGATGATATTAACTTTGGCCACCTAGATCCAGGTGAAGTATGGATTTACAAAGTCGCCTATGTGCCCACTGCCGAAGAATATCTGGCTGGGACCATGTTGGTTCAAGGCTATGTGGAAGGTGTTTCTGCTCTTGACACCAATATAATGGTCAGCGACCTTTCTGATTATGTTAGCTTGGACGAAGATAGAAAAACAGCGATAGACCTATCTACCTGTGTGCCAAAAATCAGCCTTATAAAAAAGGGGGTAACTATAAATGGATTAGGTGAAGAAGGAGGCTGTAGCTTTATACAGTATTCTTTTTCAGTAACCAATCAAAGTGGCCAAGACCAAGTGCTGAGCAATATTTCTTTGGCCGATATAAATAACCCAGGACTTTTTATACAAGGACCTAATGGGGATATCAACAATGATGGTCTTATGGACCCCGGAGAAACATGGGACTATACGGCCAATTACCAAATTACTGCGGATGATATCAACGCTGGTTCTGTAGAGAATCAGGCTCGCGTCGGGGCCGAGCTATTGGGGCCAGTGAATATTACCCTCGAGGATTTTTCCGATTATGAAAGTACCGATGAAGACCGTCCCACCGTGGTGGACCTTTCAGCATGTTCGCCAAGGATCAGTCTTATTAAAAAAGGAGTGGCCAAGAACGGTTTTGGTGAAGATGGAGGATGCAGTTTTGTAGAGTACAACTTTGTTGTAACCAATGAAAGTGGACCAGATTTAACTCTTGGAAATATAACATTGACAGACTTGAACATCCCAAATGATGCCATAGTTGGCCCCGATGGCGATACCAATAATGATGGCCTTATGGATCCTGGGGAAAGTTGGTCCTATACTGCTATTTATCAATTAACTGCCGATGACATCAATGCGGAACAGGTGGAAAATCAGGCACATGTAAAAGCAAAACTCCTAAGTACAGATATTGATGTTGAGGATTACTCCGATTATGAAAGCATTGATGAAGACCGTCCCACCGTAGTGCCACTCGTCAATTGTGCCCGCATGGGGCTCATTAAAACAGGAGTACTCAATGAAGATTGCACATCCATTAATTACACTTTTACCCTTACCAATGAAAGCGGTGACGATCAAATATTGGAAAATGTGGTGTTGAACGATTTAAGCCTACCCCTCGTCATTGAAGGTCCTGAAGGTGATGCGAATAACAATACCCGCTTGGATATAGATGAAACTTGGACCTATACCGCCACTTATGCCCTAACACAAGCCGATATTGATGCTGGGCAAGTAGATAATCAAGCTTTGGTCTCTGCCAATGTTCTTGGACTTCCAGACCTGATGATAGAAGATTTATCCGATGACAATAGTATTGATGAAAATGATATTACCTCTATTGATGTATCTAGTTGTCAAATTAGTTCACCATCCATTGGTTTGATAAAATCAGGAGTCCTTGCAGATGTCAATACCGATGGCTGCGACGAGAGCATCCGATATACCTTCACCGTGACCAACACGGGCGATGTGGACCTGGACCAGGTCACCGTGGACGACCCCTTGCTCGGTGGTGTGCTTGCAGGCCCCGTGGCGGGCAGCGACGAAGGGGACGACGGTATCCTCTCCATCGGCGAGAGCTGGACCTACGAGGCCCTCTACGCCTTTACCCAGCAGGATATCGATAACGGCAATGTGGCCAACTCCGCAACGGTCACCGCACAGCTATTGGGCACCGACACCGAGGTGCAGGACCTGTCCGATGACAACAGCCTATTGGAAGATGACCCCACAAACACCACGGTTCCCAACGATGCCTGTTTAAACGGCAGTGCCGGCATCGGACTGATAAAGACTGGAACCTTGACAGACGTCAACACCGATGGCTGCGACGAGAGCATCCGATATACCTTCACCGTGACCAACACGGGCGATGTGGACCTGGATCAGGTCACCGTGGACGACCCATTGCTCGGTGGTGTGCTTGCAGGCCCCGTAGCGGGCAGCGACGAAGGAAACGACGGTATCCTGTCCATCGGCGAGAGCTGGACCTACGAGGCACTCTACGCCTTTACCCAGCAGGACATTGATAACGGCAATGTGGCCAACTCCGCAACGGTCACCGCACAGCTATTGGGCACCGACACCGAGGTGCAGGACCTGTCCGATGACGACAGCCTGCAGGAAGACAATCCCACCAATACCACAATCCCCAACGATGCCTGTATAAACGGCAGCGCGGGAATCGGGCTGATAAAATCAGGTGCCTTGATAGACGTCAACACCGATGGCTGCAACGAGAGCATCCGATATACCTTCACCGTGACCAACACGGGCGATGTGGACCTGGACCAGATTATCGTGGACGACCCATTGCTCGGCGGTTCGCTCGCAGGCCCCGTACCCGAAAGCGACGAAGGGGAAGACGGCATCCTCTCCATCGGCGAGAGCTGGACCTACGAGGCACTTTACGAACTCGAACAACCGGACATCGACAACGGCAATGTGGTGAACTCCGCAACGGTCTCCGCACAGATGCTCGGCACCGATACCGAGGTGCAGGACCAATCCGACAACGATAGCCTTCTGGAGGACGACCCCACCAATACCGTAGTGCCCAACGACGCCTGTACCACTGGCAGTGCAGGTATCGGGCTGATCAAAACTGGAGCTTTGGTAGATGTCAATACCGATGGCTGCGATGAAAGCATCCAATATACCTTTACCGTAACCAACACGGGCGATGTGGACCTCGACGAAGTCACCGTCAACGACCCCTTGCTCGGCGGTATACTGGCCGGCCCCGTAGCGGGAAGCGATGACGGGGATGATGGCATCCTATCCATCGGCGAGAGCTGGATTTACGTGGCACTCTACGAAATCATCCAACAGGACATCGACAACGGCAATGTGGTGAACTCCGCAACGGTCTCCGCCCAGCTATTGGGCACTGACACCGAGTTGCAGGACCTGTCCGATGACAACAGTCTCTTGGAAGATGATCCCACAAACACTTCGGTTCCCAACGATGCCTGTATAAATGGAAGTGCCGGTATCGGGCTGATAAAGACAGGTACTTTGGCCGATGTCAATACCGATGGCTGCGATGAAAGCATCCAATATACCTTTACCGTGACCAACACGGGCGATGTGGATCTCGACGAGGTCACCGTCAACGACCCCTTGCTGGGCGGTGCGCTCGCAGGCCCCGTACCCGAAAGCGATGATGGGGACGATGGCATCCTTTCCGTGGGCGAAAGTTGGACCTACGAAGCCCTCTACGAAATCATCCAACAGGACATCGACAACGGCAACGTGATGAACTCCGCAACGGCCTCCGCACAGATGCTCGGCACCGATACCGAGGTGCAGGACCTGTCCGATGACAACAGTCTCTTGGAAGATGACCCTACCAATACCGTAGTGCCCAACGAAGCCTGTACCACTGGCAGCGCAGGTATCGGACTCATAAAAACCGGAGCTTTGGTAGATGTCAATACCGATGGCTGCGACGAAAGCATCCAATATACCTTTACCGTGACCAACACGGGCGATGTGGATCTCGACGAGGTCACCGTCAACGACCCCTTGCTGGGCGGTGCGCTCGCAGGTCCCGTACCCGAAAGCGATGACGGGGACGACGGCATCCTATCCATCGGCGAGAGCTGGACCTACGAGGCACTCTACGAACTCGAACAACAGGACATCGACAACGGCAACGTGGTGAACTCCGCAACGGTCTCCGCCCAGCTATTGGGCACCGATACCGAGGTACAGGACCTGTCCGATGACAACAGTCTCTTGGAAGATGATCCCACAAACACTTTGGTTCCCAACGACGCCTGTACCAACGGAAGTGCCGGTATCGGGCTGATAAAAACTGGAACCTTGACAGATGTCAACACCGATGGCTGCGACGAGAGCATCCAATATACCTTTACCGTGACCAACACGGGCGATGTGGACCTCGACGAGGTCACCGTCAACGACCCCTTGCTCGGCGGTGCGCTCGCAGGCCCCGTTGCGGACAGCGATGACGGGGACGACGGCATCCTTTCCATCGGCGAGAGCTGGACCTACGAGGCACTTTACGGACTCGAACAACCGGATATCGACAACGGCAATGTGGTGAACTCCGCAACGGTCTCTGCACAGATGCTCGGCACCGATACCGAGGTGCAGGACCTGTCCGACAACGATAGCCTGCTGGAAGATGATCCCACAAATACCGTAGTGCCCAACGAAGCCTGTACCACTGGCAGCGCAGGTATCGGGCTGATAAAAACAGGGATTTTGGCCGATGTCAACACCGATGGCTGCAACGAGAACATCCGATACACCTTTACCGTGACCAACACGGGCGATGCGGATCTCGACGAGGTCACCGTCAACGACCCCTTGCTCGGTGGTGTACTCGCAGGCCCCGTGGCGGACAGCGACGAAGGGAACGACGGTATCCTGTCCATCGGCGAGAGCTGGACCTACGAGGCCCTCTACGCATTTACCCAGCAGGACATTGACAACGGCAGTGTGGTCAACTCTGCAACGGTCACCGCACAGCTATTGGGCACAGACACAGAGGTGCAGGACTTGTCCGATGACGATAGTCTTTTGGAAGATGACCCCACAAACACCACGGTGCCCAACGATGCCTGTACCGACGGCAGCGCGGGAATCGGGCTGATAAAAACAGGAGTCCTTGCAGATGTCAACACCGATGGCTGCGACGAGAGCATCCGATATACCTTCACCGTGACCAATACGGGGGATGTGGACCTGGACCAGGTCACCGTGGACGACCCCTTGCTCGGTGGTGTACTCGCAGGCCCCGTGGCGGGCAGCGACGAAGGGAACGACGGCATCCTGTCCATTGGCGAGAGCTGGACCTACGAGGCCCTCTACGAAATCATCCAACAAGACATTGACAACGGCAATGTGGCCAACTCCGCAACGGTCACCGCACAGCTATTGGGCACCGACACCGAGGTGCAGGACCTGTCCGATGACGACAGCCTGCAGGAAGACAATCCCACCAATACCACGGTGCCCAACGATGCCTGTATAAACGGCAGTGCCGGCATCGGGCTGATAAAATCAGGTGCCTTGATAGACGTCAACACCGATGGCTGCAACGAGAGCATCCGATATACCTTCACCGTGACCAACACGGGCGATGTGGACCTGGACCAGATTATCGTGGACGACCCATTGCTCGGCGGTTCGCTCGCAGGCCCCGTGGCGGGCAGCGACGAAGGGAACGATGGCATCCTCTCCATTGGCGAGAGTTGGACCTACGAGGCCCTCTACGAAATCATCCAACAAGACATTGACAACGGCAATGTGGTGAACTCTGCAACGGTCACCGCCAAGCTATTGGGCACAGACACAGAGGTGCAGGACCTGTCCGATGACGACAGCCTGCAGGAAGACAATCCCACCAATACCACAATCCCCAACGATGCCTGTATAAACGGCAGTGCCGGCATCGGGCTGATAAAAACAGGAGTCCTTGCAGATGTCAACACCGATGGCTGCGACGAGAGCATCCGATATACCTTCACCGTTACCAACACGGGCGATGTGGACCTGGATCAGGTCACCGTCAACGATCCCTTGCTCGGTGGTGTACTCGCAGGCCCCGTGGCGGGAAGCGACGAAGGGGACGACGGTATCCTCTCCATTGGCGAGAGCTGGACCTACGAGGCACTCTATGAAATCATCCAACAGGACATTGACAACGGCAGTGTGGTCAACTCCGCAACGGTCACCGCACAGCTATTGGGCACAGACACAGAGGTGCAGGACCAATCCGACAACAATAGTCTATTAGAAAATGACCCTACCACTGTCATAATTGTTAACGATGCCTGTACCACTGGTGGAGCAGGTATTGGGTTAATAAAAGAAGGGGAACTTTTTGATGCAAACTATGATGGTTGTGATGATAGCATCCGATACACCTTTACTGTTACGAACGGAGGATATGTTGATCTGGAAGAAATTAAGTTAACTGATGATTTGCTTGGCGGCACAATAACTGGTCCCTTGTTAGGAAATGATATCAATGAGGATGGGGTTTTATCTGTTGGGGAAAGCTGGGTTTATGAAGACACTTATCCCCTTGCCCAAGAGGATATCGATGAAGGTTTGGTCACCAATCAAGCTACGGTCATGGCCAA
Source organism: Allomuricauda sp. (assembly GCF_013911645.1). Taxonomy (GTDB): domain Bacteria; phylum Bacteroidota; class Bacteroidia; order Flavobacteriales; family Flavobacteriaceae; genus Flagellimonas. The sequence goes on along the minus strand of NZ_JACESV010000001.1, from coordinate 282,364 downwards.
AATCAAGGGAATGGAAGTCCAGATTATGGACCTATCTGATGACAATAGTATTCTTGAAAACCAACAAACCATAACCTTCGTACCCAATTACAGTTGTAGCGGAGGAGTTCCAGACCCAGATTTTCAAATATTTACGGGAATCACGCCCGACGGTGATGACATTAATGATTATTTCAGAATAAACAGTATTGAAAATTATCCGGATAACGTCCTAAAAATCTTCAACAGATGGGGTGCACTCGTCTATCAAGCCGAAGGATATGGGTTGGATGGCAATTATTTTACGGGTATTTCCCAAGGCAAGGCCACCATCCAACAGAAAAGGGAACTCCCTAGCGGAACTTATTTCTACACCCTTTCCTTTACGGGGCAAAACCCTGGTAAGGAAAACTATTCAGGCTACCTCTACATCAACAGGGATTAACTGAAAATATACCAACACATAAAATGAAGCTCAAAAATAAGTCACAGTTAAACAAAAAGTTCTATTGGTTATTAACGATGCTTGTTATTTCCTGCATTCATACAACTTATGCCCAACAAGACCCGCAATACACCCAATACTTATATAACACCCAAATTGTGAACCCTGCATACACAGGATCCAGGGAAATGTTGAGTTTTGGGATTTTGGGACGTATGCAATGGGTAGATATAGATGGGGCTCCGCGAACCGGTACACTTACCGTAAGTTCACCCATAGGATCATTGGACAATATGGGGCTTGGGCTATCCATTGTGTATGATCAGATAGGTCCGGCTACCGAATCCAATGCCAATGTGGATTATTCGTATTCCATTCATCTTGACCGGCATGATGTGAGCAAACTATCTTTTGGTTTAAAGGCTGGAATGGATGTATTGGATATTGATTATAGTAAATTAACCATTCATAATCCCTATGACCCACATTTCCAGAATACGGTGGATAACAAAATTCAACCCCAAATTGGAGCCGGATTATATTATCACACCCAAAAGTTTTATGCAGGTTTTTCGGTTCCTAACTTTCTTAATTCCAAACATTTTGACGAATCCTCGTTGGAGAATGAAGAATTGGAGAGCATAGCCATAGAGCGTTTGCACTATTTTTTTATAACAGGATATGTGTTTGACCTTGGTCCCAACCTAAAGTTCAAACCTGCAGGCTTGACCAAGTTTGTAAGCGGAGCGCCGTTTCAATGGGATGTGTCCGCCAACTTTTTGATCAATGAAAAAATTACCCTCGGGGCGTCCTATCGGTGGAATTCCTCCATCAGTGCCTTGGCGGGGTTTCAAATATCTCAATCCATATTTATCGGATTGGCTTATGACTATGATTCAACTACAATAAAGGATTACAACAATGGCTCTTATGAAGCCGTGATTCGCTTTGATATACTAAATAGACTGGACAAGGTCCTAACCCCAAGATTCTTTTAAATGCAACAATCCATGTACCCAAAAACTATTCTAAAGATTTTAATGGCAGTTTTAATGGTATCAACCATACATGCCCAAAAAAGTGTCGTTAAAAAAGCCAACGAGGATTTTGACGCCTATAATTATATAGATGCAAGGGAGATTTATTTAAATATTGTGAATGATGGCTATGAATCCCCACAAGTTTTAAAAAAATTAGGGGATACCTATTACTTCAATAGCGAGTATGCAGAAGCCGTTATATGGTACAAACGGCTTATGGAAAAACATCCCAACGATGTTGACCCAATCTATTATTATCGTGCTTCACAAAGCTTTAAAAGTATTGGAGAATACCAAACGTCCAAAAAAATGATGGGCAAGTTCGCAGGCTTGTCCGCCAACACGGAAATTGCGAAGAACTTCATGAAAGATTATCCTGCCTTGGACAGTTTGGTCGGGATTAAGTCCAGTACTTACGAAGTGGACAATATAACAGGCCTCTTGACCAGTTCCGACTTTGCCCCCTCTTTTTATGGTGATAAGATTGTTTATGCCTCATCATCCAGCAACACAGAGGGCGACAAAATACACAATTGGACCGGTCTACCCTATCTTGACCTTTTTGAGGCAGATATTGACGAAGATTGGAGGTTATCAAACCCTCAACCTCTTAAAGGAGAAATCAACACCCCTTATCATGAGTCGAACGCGGTATTTACCAAAGATGGAAAAACGGTTTACTTCACCCGAAACAATTATTATGATGGACGAAAAAAGAAAAGCCGAAAAAAGCTTATCAGCCTAAAAATTTTTAAGGCCACCAAAACGGAAGATGGAACTTGGAAAAATATAGAAGAACTCCCCTTTAACAACGATTCCTATTCCGCAGCGCACCCAGCCCTGAGTCCAGATGAAAAGCGCCTGTACTTTTCTTCCGATATGGAAGGCACTCATGGAGATTCCGATATTTGGTACGTGGATATTTTGGAAGATGGAACCTATGGTACACCTGTTAATTTAGGCCCAGAAATAAATACGGAAACACGAGAGGGTTTTCCCTTTATAGGCAAAAATAACAACCTATACTTTTCGAGTGATGGTCACCTTGGTCTTGGCGGTCTCGATATTTTTGTTATATCCTTGGAACCCAATGGCGAATTTAAGGAAGCAACCAATCTAAAAAAACCCATAAACTCCAATAAGGACGATTTTGGATTTATTCTGGATGAAGAGAAAAAAATCGGCTATCTGGCCTCAAACCGGGATGGAGACGGCGGCAGCAGTTCCGACGATATTTACCGAGTTTGGGAAAGCTGTGGTATCATGGTCATCCAAGGGGCCATTTCCGACTCCAAAACAGGAAAAACCTTGGTCGGTGCCACTGTAAAACTAATGAACAAGAACAAAAACGTAATAACCGAAACAACAACCGATGAGAGTGGCAACTATGTGTTTAAAGGTGTTGTGGATTGTAGTAAAAAATATACGGTGCATGCAGCATATAAAGATTATGCGACAAAAGATAAAGATACTGTGACCCCCAGAGGTTCCCATACCATCCAAATGGACTTGGAGCTCACACCGCCCGAGTGTCCTGTTGATGATTTGGGATGCAGGCTTACTCTTGAACCCATATATTTTGACTATGGGAAGTATACCATTCGTCCCGATTCTGAAGTGGAACTGGCCAAAATTTTACAGGCCATGAAACAATATCCGGAACTTTCCATTCATATTGAATCCCATACCGATTCCAGATCAAGCGATGGGTTTAACCTAAGATTATCTGAAAGGCGTGCCCAAGCCACATTGAATTGGCTCGTTAAAAAGGGGATTGACCGTAGCAGACTATCGGCCAAAGGTTATGGAGAAACACAATTGTTGAACGAGTGTTCCAATGGGGTAAACTGTTCAGAAGAGCAGCACCAACTCAATAGAAGGTCCATGTTCATCATTAAAAACTAAACTGCCATCTTTTGAAGCCAGAAGTGATGTCGAAAGCACGAAGTCCGAAGTGTCACGTAGCGCAGTCGAAACGTCCGAGGTCGGAAGTACGCAGTATGCAGTCGGCAGTTGCAGTTTGCAGTAACTCTTGTTTTTGGACTTGATGCTTGCGTTTGAACTTGTTGGGAGTCGGATGTCTGATGCTCGAAGCACGAAGTCAGTTGCAGTTTGCAGAAGGCAGTAACTCAATAACCCAATAACTTTGTAACTCCGAACTCATAACCCATAACTCCAAAGTCTTGGCTCTTTTCTCTTTGTTATTGAACTTGACACTTAAGTTTGTGCTTGATGTACGAAGCTAGAAGTTAATAAACATATCTGTTCTTGCAAATTCGTGAAATTCGTGTCCACTCCAGAAAAAACACCCCTAAAGTCCCCTCAAGGGGACAATTGTTCTTGAACTTGATGCTTGTGCTTGAACTTGTTGGGAGTCGGATATCTGATGCTCGAAGCACGAAGTCAGTTGCAGTTTGCAGAAGGCAGTAACTCAATAACCCAATAACTTTGTAACTCCGAACTCATAACTCATAACTCCAAAGTCTTGGCTCTTGAACTTGAACTTGATACTTGAACTTGATACTTGAACATGAGCTTGACATTTGAAAATTTTCGCTTGTACCTATAAACTCCGTCAACTCAAAATAGGTATCCATCAACCCATAACCAGCATCTATCAATTAGACCCTCTGTTGATTTTCCAATTCCATAATATCGCAAATTATAAATTAACTTAATAACCATGGCCAATACCAAACCCTGCCCGCAAATCATAAAATACTTGATTTGGTTTCTCCCCTTTTTTATTTTTCTAACTCCTGATAGTATATCTAAAAACTATAATCTTCATATAACAAACATAATTACCCGTTTAAGAGCAAAGTTTATCATTTTCACTTGTTCTCTCTTCTTTATGTGTGGCACAACGTGTGTTCTGGCCAATAATCATTCCAAAATCAATAATTTATCGGTAGTTGGGGACACCCACATTGTACCCAATGAGGTAAACAATATTTATGTACCAGGAATCTCTCTTAGAAAAACAGGCTTAACAATGAATTCCGAAGGAAATATAGGGGGGTGTACAGAAATAAGTTATGGATTTAGGGTCATAAATGAAAGTAATAATGGAGAAGTATTGGAAAATGTTGAGCTCATAGACCCACTGCTCAACAACGGTCAACCAATACCCGGTCCAAATCCAGGGGATGACATTGGAAACGATGGTGTAATGAGTCCTGGAGAAGCATGGACCTATACTTTTGATTATACGATAACCCAAGCAGATATTGACAATGGGCAGGTAGTTAACCAGGCAACTGTAACAGCAGATGTTCAAGGACAGCCCGGGGTAACTGTAAGCGACCTCTCCGACGATGATAGTGAGTTGGAAGATGACCCCACAGTGGTCGATCTTTCCCACTGTCATGCAGAAATAGGCTTAATCAAGGTTGGTAATCCATTGGATGGCCTTGAAGGCGGTCCTGGGTGCAACTTAATACTATACACCTTCACAGTAACCAATGAAGGACCTGAAATATTGGAGCATATCGTACTTAACGATCCTATGTTGGGAGGGGTTATCCCCGGGCCAGATTCTGGGGATGATAATAACAACAATTTATTGGATCCCGGAGAAATATGGAATTATAGCGCTGCATACAATACTACGGAAGTAGATATAGTAAATGGACAAGTGGTGAACCAAGCCAATGTCAGTTCCAATGTACAGGGAATGCTAGGTGTTGTAGTTGAAGACCTTTCGGATGACAATAGTGTGTTGGAAGACGACCCCACGGTAATTGACCTTTCTTTTTGTGTACCAGATATTGCAGTAGTCAAAACCGGCGCTGCCCTAGATGGCATTGAAGGAAATCCAGGGTGCAACCTTATTCTATATACATTCACGGTGACCAACCAAGGGGCCGTGGTGTTGGAAGACATACTCCTTACCGACCCCATGTTGGGAGGCGAAATTCCAGGGCCATATATAGGCGATGACAACAACGATGGTTTGCTTGACCTTGATGAGGTATGGACCTATAGTGCCGCCTACAATACTACCCAAGCAGACATTGACAATGGGCAAGTGGTAAACCAGGCCGAAGTATATGCCGATGCAGTAGGAGTGCAAGGTCTAGTTTTTGACATTTCTGATGATGACAGTGTGCTCGAAGACGACCCTACGGTAATTGATCTTTCTTTTTGCCAAGATTCTTCAATCGCAATGATCAAAGAGGGTGTACTTGTGGATATTACCGGGGATGGCTGCTTCGATAGTATTCTATACACTTTCACCGTAACCAATACTGGTAATACAGACCTGGAGCACATCACATTGGAGGACGACCTCTTCGGTGGCGAAATCCCTGGCCCTGTTGAAGGAACGGACGAGGGCAACGACGGCATACTGTCCTCTGGAGAAACATGGACCTACGAAGCCCTCTATGGAATCACCCAACAAGATGTTGACAATGGCTCCGTCATAAACCAGGCCACCGTGAGCGGTTATCCCATAGAACAAGATTTTATGGTATCCGACCTATCGGACAATGATAGCCTTGATGAGGATGAACCCACCAGAACCCCTGTACCGGATGATGTGTGCCCCAATGGTTCTGCAGATATGGGGATGATCAAAGAGGCCGAGCTTGTAGATCTTGATCAAGATGGTTGTATCGACAGCATACGCTACACTTTCACCGTTACCAATGCGGGCAGTGCAGACCTCGAGCAGATCACATTGGAGGACGACCTCTTCGGTGGTGAAATCCCTGGCCCTGTTGAAGGAACAGACGAGGGCAACGATGGTATACTTTCTTCTGGAGAGACATGGATCTACGAAGCCCTGTACGTTATCACCCAAGAGGATATTGACAATGGCTCCGTGATAAACCAAGCCACCGTGAGCGGTCAACCCGTAGGCTTGAATATACCTGTGTTTGATCTATCGGACAATGATAGCCTTGACGAGGACGAGCCCACCAGAACACCTGTACCAGATGATGCATGTCCTAGTGATGGAACACCATTGTTTGGGATAGCCATAATAAAAGATGCAGCAGGTGAAGATACCGACTTTGACGGATGTGATGACAGTATCAATTACAGTTTTACCGTAATCAATACCGGAAGCATCGATCTGGAAAATATAGTATTGAGCGATGAACTTTTGGGAGGGGAAGTAAATGGACTTGTTAATGATGAAGAAACTCAAGATGGTATTCTTCAACCAGGGGAAGAGTGGTTATTTACAGCGACCTATAATTTGACCCAAGAAGATATAGAAAGCACAATTATTTATAACCAAGCTCAGGTAACCGCAGATTTAGTTGGCTCCACAGATGCTGTTTTCGATGACTCCGACGATGATAGCTATCTAGAAAATGATGCAACAGCAACAAACGTGTCCAACTTCTGTGAATTTACTGGAGGGCCTGGTTTCGAAATCTTCAACGGGATAACGCCAAATGGTGATGGTTCAAATGATTTCTTCAGAATACAAGGCATTGAAAATTACCCTGATAATAATGTGAAGATTTTTAATCGCTGGGGCGTATTGGTGTATCAAACAGATAGTTATGGGCAAGAGAACAACCTGTTCCATGGTATTTCCGAAGGAAGAGCAACACTACAGGAAGAAAGAAAACTTCCAAGTGGCACCTATTTCTACATATTGACATTTACAAGTGAAGACAACCCTGGTGAAGAAAGCTACTCTGGATACCTCTACATCAACAGGAACTAATATAACCAAACAATTAAGTAATAAAGAACCAAGAATATATAGCAAGGATGATACATCTTAAAACATATAAAAACTACTGCTTATCATTATCAGTGTTTTTATTCGCCCTATACACCTGTACGGCGCAACAAGACCCTCAATACACACAATATATGTACAATACCCAAGTTGTGAATCCCGCTTATGCAGGAAACAGGGGAGTGTTAAGTTTTGGTCTGCTGGGACGAACACAATGGGTAAGCTTAGAGGGCTCTCCTGAAACAGGCACATTTACGGTAAACTCCCCTATTGGATTATATGATAATATGGGACTTGGGCTGTCCATCGTTCACGACAGGATTGGCCCGGCAATGGAATCCAATGTGGTTGTGGACTATTCGTATTCGGTATTTCTATCCAATGCCAGTAAGTTGTCATTTGGACTGAAGGCCGGATTGGATATGCTGGATGTGGATTACAGCAGATTGAACATCTATGATGAAACCGACGCCTATTTTCAAACAAATGTGGACAACAAACTGCAACCCCAAATTGGAGCAGGACTTTACCTAAATACCGATAGATTTTACGCTGGATTATCCGTTCCCAACTTTCTAAATTCCAAACACTATGATGAAAGCTCTTTGGAGAATGTAGATAAGAACGATATAGCCATTGAGCGTTTACACTATTTCTTCATCACAGGTTATGTGTTCGATTTGAATGAAAACTTAAAGTTTAAACCTGCCACAATGGCAAAGTATGTGAGTGGTTCCCCCTTGCAATGGGATCTTTCCGCCAACTTTTTGATCAATGAGAAATTTACAGTTGGGGCTTCCTACAGATGGAGTGCCTCCCTTAGTGCCCTTGCCGGATTTCAAATATCAAAATCAATTTTTGCAGGTGTGGCCTACGATTACCAGTCCACCAACATAGAACAATATAGCGATGGTTCTTACGAAGTGTTTCTTCGTTTCGACATTTTCAACAAATCAGATAGGGTAGTAAACCCAAGATTCTTTTAAAACAATCACAATGAAAAGAAGAATAATTATACATGTACTTTCAGTCTTTTTATTGGTCGGGAGCACATTTGCACAAGAGAATAAAATCAAAAAAGCGGATGAAGAATTTGATAGCTACGACTATATAGATGCCCGAAAAATTTATTTGAGTGTAGTAGAGGATGGTTACAAATCTGCACAAGTGTACGAAAAATTGGGAGATACCTATTATTTCAACAGCGAATATAAAGAAGCCAACAAATGGTACGGAAAACTAGTTGAGAACTTCCCTGATGAAGTAGAGCCAGAGTATTACTTCAGGGCTGCACAAACACTTAAAAGTGTTGGAAAGTATGAAGAATCCAAGGTTATGATGGAAAAATTCATCGCCTTATCAAACGGTTCCGTCTTGGCTCAAAATCAAATGAACAGCTGGCAGTCCTTTGAAGAGCTTACCAACTCAAAAAACAAAATGTTTAGAGTAACCAATATTACCCCCAATATGTCCGGGTCGGACTTTGGTCCGTCTTTTTACGGGGATAAGATTGTATTTGCTTCATCATCCATTAATACCCAGGGCAGCAAAGTACATGACTGGAACGGTCTCCCCTATTTGGACCTTTTTGAAGCTGAAATTGGTGAAGATGGAAATTTAAAAAATGTGAAAAACTTGGAAGGGGACATCAACTCTCCTTACCATGAATCGTCGGCAGTTTTCACCAAAGATGGTAAAACCGCCTACTTTACACGGAACAATTATATTGATGGCAAAAAGAAAAGAGGCAAAAAAAGATTGGTAAGCTTAAAAATTTACAAAGCCGCTAAAAATAATAATGGAACCTGGGGCAATGTACAAGAATTACCTTTCAACGACGACTCCTTTTCCGTGGCCCACCCCGCTTTGAATCAAGAGGAAAACCGACTGTATTTCTCATCTAACATGGAAGGGACTTTAGGCGAATCCGATATTTGGTATGTGGATATTCTAGAAAATGGAAACTACGGAAAGCCAATTAATCTAGGGCCCATCATTAACACCGAGCAACGGGAAACCTTTCCATTTATAAGTGATAATAATAGGCTCTTCTTTTCAAGTGATGGTCATGTAGGACTCGGAGGCTTAGATGTTTTCAGAGCTTCTTATAATGGTGAAAAAGGCTTTGAAGCAATCCAAAATCTTGGGCAACCCATTAATTCAAATCAAGATGATTTTGGTTTCATCATCAAGGAAGAAGAAAAAACAGGATACCTCTCTTCCAACAGAGAAGGAAGTAATGGCAGTAGCTCAGATGATATCTATCTTGTTACAGAAAACTGTAATCCTGTTATATATGGAGCCATTACCGATGAAAATACAGGAGAACCATTGGATGGTTCAATCGTATATCTTATAGACGGAGACAACAAAGTAGTATCTCAGCAGGTCACCGAAGCAAATGGAAACTATGAATTTGAGGAAAACATTGATTGTGAGAACCAATACATTGTAAGGGCATCCAATGATGAAAAAGAATACCAACCCCAAGAAAAGGTAGTGATGACCCCCGAAGGCTCCATGATGCTGCAAGTAAACCTAGCCCTTACCCCACCCGATTGCCCCGTTAACGATTTGGGGTGCCGATTAGATCTACAGCCCATCTATTTTGATTTTGATAAACACAACATACGACCCGATGCAGAAGTAGAATTGGCCAAAATATTACAGGCCATGAAAAAATATCCCCAATTGGCAATCCATATAGAGTCCCACACAGACTCCAGAGGAGATGATAACTACAACAAAGTACTTTCAGAAAGACGGGCAAAATCCACTCTAGAGTGGTTGGTGAGCAAGGGAATTGATCGTAATAGGCTTTCAGCCAAAGGGTATGGAGAATCCCAACTTATAAACAACTGCTCAAACGGAATTGATTGTTCAGAAGAGCAGCACCAACTCAATAGAAGGTCCATGTTTATCATTAAAAACTAAGCTGCCATCTTTTGAAGCCAGAAGTGTCACGTTGAGCGCAGTCGAAACGTCCAAGGTCGGAAGTTCGCAGTTTGCAGTAACTCTTGTTTTTGGACTTGATGCTTGCGTTTGAACTTGTTGGGAGTCGGATGTCTGATGCTCGAAGCACGAAGTCAGTTGCAGTTTGCAGTAGGCAGTAATTCAATAACCCAATAACTTTGTAACTCCGAACTCCGAACTCATAACCCATAACTCCAAAGTCTTTGCTCTTGAGCTTGATACTTGGATTTGATATTTGAGTTTGTGCTTGATATCCGAAGCTAGAAGTTAATAAACATATCTGTTCTTGCAAATTCGTGAAATTCGTGTCCACTCCAGAAAAAACACCCCTAAAGTCCCCTCAAGGGGACAATTGTTCTTGAACTTGATGATTGAATTTGAACTTGTTGGGAGTCGGATATCTGATGCTCGAAGCACGAAGTCAGTTGCAGTTTGCAGAAGGCAGTAACCCAATAACCCAATAACTTTGTAACTCCGAACTCATAACTCATAACTCCAAAGTCTTTGCTCTTGAGCTTGAACTTGATACTTGAACTTGCGCTTTTTGACGGACTACTATCCACTACTTACTACATACAGATTTGGAATTTCATGTTCAATATGTATCATTTATGAGTACAAAAACATATTTTTTATACTGATTATCAGTTGTTTGCAATTTTTGGCACGCAGATTGCATACTTTAGGGTGGATGTAAATAGTTGCATCTAGAACGTAAAACCTTGTAGTATGAAAAAGTTAGTACTCATTATAGCAGCGGTTGTTTTTGGAATACCAAGTATCCAAGCAGAAACAACCAATACAGTGGCTACTGCCACCAATTATCGATATGGAAATTCTTTCATTTTTGTGGAAGATGGAGTAACCTTCTCGGTTTATCCAGATGGTGAGTTCGATTTCTACATAGACAACAGGGTAAATGTAGGTGTTGGAGCCAGAATTGGAAACGTTGGTATCACCTTTAACTCAGGATATAATTACAACCCTTATGTTCAGTACGATGATTACGGTGCTGTAATCCAAGTGGAGAACACCCCTATTTATTATGATTATTACGGACGCGTTTCACAAATAGGAAACGTAGATATCTGGTATAACAATGGTAGGGTTCGTAGAATTGGTGGATTGCACGTTTACTATAATGGAGGCGTTTTCAGTCACTACACAGGATACATCAATATCTATAACAGAAGGTATGTGTACAGACCTTTCCATAGGTATTTTGCAAGACCTTCCATTGGATTCTGTAATGTGTATGCAAGACCATATAGAAGGTATTACAGACCTGTAAGATATACGTACTATGCGCCTTACCGACATAACACACGACGTGCGTATGCCAAAGTAGGCAAAGTGTACAGAAACAACAATAAGTATAGAAGAGACAACATTTATAGAAATGATAGAAGAGTTTCTGTGCGAAGCAACAATAGCAGAAGAGCTGCGGATTATGGCAGAAGCAATGCGAGAGTAGCCCAAAATTCTACTAGAAGAGGAAATACTGCCGTTAACCGTTCCAATAATAATGGAAAAAGACAGAAAGTTGCTTCCAGGGATTCTAGGAGCAATAATTATAGAAAATCAAATAATGTAACAAGATCTGGAAGAACAACGGCTTCCAATAATAAAGTAACGCGCACGCCCAATAAAAGAAGTGTGAGTTCCAGAAAAGTGACCTCAAGTACAAACGGCAGAACCGTTAAGCGTTCTACCCATAGTACCTATAGAAAACCCAAGACCACATCGAGAACACCTAGCAGGTCTACGGTAAGCAGGGGAAGCTCTTCAAGAAAAACCGTTTCCAGAAGCACTAGACCTAGTGTCAGGAAAAGTTCTGTGAGTAGAAAAACTACTTCTAGGCCAAGTGTGAGCAGAAGTTCAAGTGCCAGAAAAAGTAGTGCTAGAAACTCAAGAGGTTCTTCCAGAAGAAATAATTAGATAGATTTTTTTAGGTTGGTTAGTTGTTTACCCCGTAGTTGAATTTATTCGCTACGGGGTATTTTTTTGAGCCATTTGGAGAGGAATCCCGTCACATCTTCCGAAATATTAAAACGATACAAAATCCCCACATACATAACCACGATAAGCAACGACTTTAAACCAATATTGATGATAGGGTGAAAAGGAAACTGCAACAAATAAAAAAGGCTCGACAGCAAAACCAAGGTCGCAAAAACCTTGAACGTAGCCTTGGTAAAGGGCAAAAAATCAAATTTTAACTTTACAAAGACCAATTTGGCCAAATTAAAAATGATAATGGAAAGAAAGCTAGCCAATGCCGCTCCTTCTATACCATAAACAGGAATCAACCAAAGATTGAGCAAAATGGTAGCCAAAGCAAAACAAATCCCTATCAACAGAACAACCTTGTAATATTCCGAATAATATAAAACGGCATTGATATTGCCCAATATCGAATCAAAGACCTTGGCCATACCTATCAAAAGAACAATAAAAAACCCACCTCGGTAATCTTCCGGAAGCATTAGGAACAAATCCTCAATGTTCAAAATGATCAATACAAACAAGAGACCCGATGCAATAAAAGAAGTCAACGAAGTCTTCTTGTACAATTGCTCTAGTTCAAAAATATTGCCCGTGTTCAAATAATTGGCGGTCATGGGATAGGTAATCTGGTTCATGGCCCTGGCAGGCACAACAATGCTAGAGGCAATATATCCTGCAACACTGTAATAGGCCACATTATCCAAAACAATAAACTGGTTGATCATAAATTTATCCACCTCCAAAAGTATCAGTGCAACAGAACCGCCCAAAATCATCAGTATACCATACCCCAAAATAGTTCTGGATTCCTTGGGAAACTTAAAATCCAACACAGGTCTATGCAGTCTAAAAGCGTACAACTTCATACAAAGGGTACGGAGCAGATATACCCCCACCAAGGCCTTTAGAAAAAAATCCAGCGAAATCACTTCAAAGTACAACAAGCCCAACAAGATGGAAACACAAACCCTGACAAAGACCTCTTTCATGAAATTACCAAACACCGATTTAAAATACACCTTGCTCAACGCAAAGAATATCTCAAAATAGGCCATGGCCATTCCCACCAAGAACACATACCAAACATAATCCTTGACAATCGGATTTTCCTTGGACAAGAACAGTGCGATTGGCTCATAAAAAAACCATGTCAAGAGCGATAAGGCACCCAGGATCATCAATGGACTTAAAAGCATTAAGGTTATAAAACCGTTCTTGCTCTGCTCATTTTGGGCACTGTAATATTTTATAGTGGCATTGTGGACGCCCAGAGCCATCAAAGGCATCAAAATGGCACCCGTAGCTAAAATAAAGGTTACCAGACCATAATATTTAGGCGCTAAAATATTGGTGTAGAGGAACAGGGTGTTCACGGCCCCGAACGCAAAACCGATAAAAGTCGTAACCGTATTCTGAAAGGATTGTTTAAGAACGATTCCCATTAGATAAATTTAGCCAAAGACTCCGTTAATGCCTTTCTATTGTACTGCTCCACCCCTTCGGAATGACAAAGCAATGTTCCTTTTTGATAGTGTTTAAAGGCATCCAAAAGTACATTTTTTAATGCCGCTACATCATCATGCAAACAGGTATTTCCAGCTTTGTGCCGTTCCACCATGGCTCCTGCCTCCCACCCTTTTGGACCAATCGCCAAAATGGGACGCTTCGCATTTAGGTATTCAAATAATTTTCCAGGGATGATGCCTTTGGTCTCTTCGGAATCAATCTCCAACAACAAAAGTAATTGCGATTTTTGCTGTGTTTCCAAAACTTTATCGTGGGACAGATACCCCAATTGCTCCACATGATTATCCAGCCCAAATTTTTGGATGGACTGCAAAACCTCTTCCCCTACTACCCCGGCCAATTGGACCTTTACAGTATTTTTGAAAGCTTGATTTTCGGTAATCAATTCCTGTAAAGCCTGCCATAACCCCAATGGATTTCTTCCTGTTAACAACGAGCCAATATGGGAGATGGTAAATGCTGAATCCAAAGTTGCTGGCTGCAGTTCATCATCAAAACCATTTGTGATTACTTTAATGGGTTTGGGCGTGATTTGCTCAAATTCTGTTTTAGTGGTTTGGCTCGTAACCACGATCTTATTGGCAGAAACAAGCACTTTCTTCTCCAAAGCTTTGTGCTTTTGTTGGGAGGATTTTGTCAACCGCAATTTTTTATGATACCCTATTGATGTCCAAGGATCACGGAAATCGGCAATCCATTGAATATTGTATTTTTTTTTGAGGCCCAGCCCGATTAAATGTAGACTGTGGGGCGGTCCTGTGGTAATTATGGTTTGAATGCCCTCATCCGCAATAACCTTTGCCAAATACGAAATGGATGGCTTTACCCAAAGTTTTCGGGCATCTGGAATAAAAAAATTACCACGAACCCACAACAACAACTTTTCTATAAATGATGGATCCTTCTCCTTGATGATACCCGAACTAATGGTCTTGGTCTTTTTTTTGGACAACAACGAAGCCCAAGCATACGGCTCTTTTATGGGCAGCTTTACTATTTTGATGGATTCCGGTACTTCCTGAACCAATTTTTCGTCCACAATGGGATAACTGGGATTTTCGGGAACATACACAATGGGTTCAAAATCAAAATCGGGCAGATACTTAACAAACTTAAGCCAACGCTGTACCCCTGGTCCACCTGCCGGAGGCCAATAGTACGCTATGACCAAGATTTTTCGCATTAGGATGCTTCCTTTTTTCCACGGAACAGGGTGAAGCCCAATCCCCCAACAATTATCAATCCCAAGAGAATATTGGACGCCAAAGTGATCTGGCTGCCCGTTTCCACCACTTCGGGCTCAAACATAAACTCGATTTCGTGCTGGCCGGCAGGAACCTTCATACCGCGAAGGGCATAATTCACTTTGTAATGTTCCTGTGGTTCCCCATCAATAAATGCGCTCCAGCCCGATGGGTAGTGCATTTCGGAGAAAACAGCAAAACCGTCGTTGGTATTGTTGGATGTGTATTTTAAATAATCGGGGCGGTAATCCACCAATTTAATCTGTGCCAAGGAATCCACCGAATAGCGAAGCTTGGTCAATTCGGGATATTGTTTTGTGTTGACCACCGCCTGTGTTTTGGAATTGAAATCCTTAAGTTTCAAAATTTCCTCATTGGCCGATGAAACGGGGACCAACTGATTAACAAACCATGCATTGCCATTGGCATCGGGGTTCACCGCAGGGAAACTATTGCCTTCCTCATCTTGTTGAATGATATACTTTACATTCAACATATTCAACACCTGAAGATTGTTTTGGTACAAATGGTATTCGAACAAATTTTGAAGCGCCCGGGGCTTCGCCGCATGATACCCACCAATGGATTTATGAAAATAGGAAGCCCGTGCCCCATTGATACCTTCTTGAGGATCAAAAACCCTGTAAATGGAATCATCCTGCTGAATCATTTGGTCTATTTGATTGGCCTGAAAGGGTTCGTTTACCTGACGCTGACGTACAAAATCGTCCTCGTTCACATAACGGAGGTCCACTCCCACCAAGTCAAACAAAATCAAGGCACCCAAGCCAAAGACCAATATATTCTTGTTGATTTTATCTTTGATAAAGAACCAAAGTACAGCAGCGGCCAAGGCCACATAAATCAGGGAACGAATGGTATCACTGACGTAGACGGCTTCACGATCTCGCTGAATCATGGTCATCAATTCATCGCCAAAATAGCCACGATAGGTTTCGTCTCGCATTCCCTCAAAATCAAAGAATCCTTTCAACAAGAAAATAAAGATGCCCAGTCCTACAGAAATAAAGAAACTTAGCTTTAGTGCTTTGAGCTTTTCTGTTTTATCTACAGTTGATTTAAAAAGTTCCCGTATTCCCAAAATTCCGAGTACAGGTAAACAAAGCTCCAATACTACTTGAATGGAGGACACCGCTCGGAATTTATTGTACATCGGGAAATAATCGATCATAAAATTGGTGAGCAACGGAAAGTTTCTGCCCCACGAGAGCAACAGGGATAAAATGGCACCCGCCAACAGCCACCATTTCATTTTACCATCCACCAGAAAAACGCCCAGCATGAACAAGAAGAACACAATGGCACCCACGTACGCAGGAGCCGCTACAATAGGCTGGTCTCCCCAATATAAGGGCAAACTGCTAGAGAACTCAATAGCTTTGGATTGTGATAATCCTTGATTGGTCAAATATTCATAGGCTTTGGAATCCTTGCCCAAATCTTCTCCGCCCGAACCTCCGAACAAACGTGGTACAAACAAATTGAGGGATTCTGCAATCCCATAGCTGTATTGGGTAATATAATCGTAGTCCAAACCTGTGGAAATGGCTTTTTCACTACCATCTGGGTTTATCGTCAATTCCGATGTTCCCCTAGTACTCCAATCGGCATATTCCTTGGTAGCCATAAGGCTGGTCGCATTGGTAAAAATGGACAGCACAACGGCCAAAATTAAAATACCTACGGAAGCAAAAAAGTGTTTAAGTTCTTTTTCCTTGATGGCGTAAATCAGGTATACCAGACCCATCACCAACACCAAAAGCATAAAATAATACGTCATTTGGTAGTGATTGGCACTTATTTCCAACGCCATGGCCAAAGCAGTCAACACAAAGCCGAGAATGTATTTTTTTCGAAAAACAAGAATAATTCCACCCAAAACCATGGGAATATACCCCAGAGCATGTGCTTTGGCATTGTGCCCCACCCCAAGAATTATAATCAGATAAGTGGAAAAGCCAAAGGCCAATGCCCCCAATGCCGCCAACCTAAAATCGACCTTAAGGCATAACAGCAAAATGTAAAATCCTATCAAATAGAGAAAAAGATAGTCGGCAGGTCTGGGCAAAAACCGAATCAAACGGTCCAATTCCTTAACATAGTTGTGCGGGTAATTAGCCCCTAATTGGTAGGTGGGCATCCCGCCAAAAGCGCTATTGGTCCAATACGATTCCTCTCCCGTAAGTTCTTTGTATGCATCACGTTCTTGGGCCATGCCCTTGTACTGGGCAATGTCCGACTGATAAATGGCTTTTCCCTGCAATACCGGATAAAAGTAGACCAGCGATGCAAGAATGAACAAACCGATAACACAAATATGGGTGATGATGGCTTTTGGAGAAAGATTCATGGATAGGTTTTGATAGCGCAAATATTAATCAATTTCCTCAAAATCTATGTATTCTCCAACTTTTTTTGAGGGATTGGATTTTCTGAACGGTTTTTTGGAAACAACGGTCTCCCCTTCCTTAGGCTGCGCAGTATCAAAATCTTGCGGGTTGCCAAACTGCTGTCCAAAACGTTCGCTCGTCTTCTTAACTGCATAATTAAGAAGCTTCGGTGCCAACCACTTCAAAAGTAATTTGAGCCCGTAGTATACTAATATGACAATTAAAATCGTTTGTAATAAAACCATATAACCTTAGTTATTGTATCAAAGTTACATTGTTAGTCCCGTAAACCCATCAAACGTATCTTAAAATAGTATTAAAAACCCAGTTATATGGATATTTCCATGATCAAAAAGTCATTATTTCTTTTCGTTCTATTCCCAACATTTCTTACTGCCCAATATACCGATGTCATCAATTCCAATAGGCCTGGAAGGGCCGCCAGTGCTTATGCCGTTGGTAAAAATGTGGCACAGGCCGAGGTTGGAATGTTGTACGAGCAGCAGGATAATGCCGATTTAAATTCGGATTCCAACATTTTTGGGGCCGATTATGCCTTTAGATATGGTTTGCTTTTTGAAGAGTTGGAGGTTATTGCAGAGGGTTCTTTTATCACCCAAAATATTACCTATCCCGATTTGGGGATTGAGGGCAAGCTGACCAATTTTTCCAGAAACCGGGTAGGTTTGAAATATTTGGTTTTTGACCCTTTTAAGAATCCAGAACGCAACAAACCCAATTTATATAGTTGGAGGGCGAACAATGTATTCCAATGGAAAAATTTGATTCCTGCCGTATCCGTATATGGTGGGGCCAATTTTGTGGTCGGCGATAATCCATTTTACCCTGGCGAGCCTACGGTTTCGTATCGTGGTGGCATCCAAACGCAGAGTAGGCTTTCGCCACGCTTTGTTTTGATTTCCAATATTGCTTATGACCGCATTACCACCGATTTTCCCGAATGGCGCTACGCCTTATCGTTGACCCACGCTTTTCGCGATCCACGATGGAGTGTTTTTTTTGAGGGTCAAGGTATTTCTGGCGACCGTTATTCCGATATTATTTTAAGAACCGGGGTGGCCCGTTTGATCAACCCTAATTTTCAAGCAGATTTCCATTTAGGTTCCAATTTTAAAAACGACCCATCCCGTATTTTTGTGGTGCTTGGATTCTCGTACCGTTTGGATTTTCACAAAGACGAACTTATCCCCATCAACGAGCAACAATCGGGTATGAACGGAAAAATCAAGAAAAACGCCAATAAACGAAAATCCAAAAGAAGAAAGAAAAACCGCGGCGGAACCATAGATTTTTAAGTTTTCCACAAACTTCATTTTTCTACTGCAAGTAATATTCATAATATTGGGCATTAATTTGCAACTATGGTAACCGTTAAGCAGGTCCAGTCCAAATCGGACTTAAAGCGTTTTGTAAAATTTCCTTTTTCGCTCTATAAAAATTCTCCGTATTGGGTGCCCCCTATTATTAAAGATGAAATGGCATCTTTTGACAAGGACGTAAACCCTGTTTTTAAAACGGCGGAGGCCAAATTCTTTTTGGCCTACAAAAACAACAAGATTGTGGGACGCGTAGCAGCCATTATCAATTGGTTGGAAGTTAAGGAACAAGGCTTGAAGAAAATGCGGTTCGGTTGGTTCGATTTTGAGGACGACTTTGAAGTATCCAAAGCCTTGTTGGACAAGGTGCATGAAATTGGCAAGGAAAACCAGCTCGAATACATGGAAGGTCCCGTGGGCTTTTCCAATTTGGACAAAGTAGGCGTGCTTACCGAGGGTTTTGACCATATCGGAACCATGGTGACCTGGTACAACCACTCCTACTACCAATCGCATTACGAAAAACATGGATTTACCAAGGAAAAAGAATATCGCGAAAGTAAGTTTCCAGCGGCCAATGCCGACCCAAAGTTGTTTGCCAAGGCCAATGTGCTGATCAAAAAGCGCTATGGCCTACGGGAATTGAACTTTGAAAAAAGCGCCGATATAATGCCCTGGGTGGACAAAATGTTCGACCTTTTTAACGAGACCTACGCCAAATTATCATCCTTTGTGAAGATTACCGATATCCAAAAGGAGTATTTCAAGAAAAAATACATCAGTTTTATAAATCCGGAGTACATTAAGTTTGTAGTGGATTCGGACGATAACCTAGTGGCCTTTGCCATTGTAATGCCCTCTTTCTCCGAAGCATTGCAAAAAGCCAAGGGAAAATTGTTCCCTTTTGGGGTTTTCCACTTGCTCCATGCCCGAAAGCATAGCAAGGATGCGATTTTCTACTTGATCGGCATACACCCCAAATACCAGAACAAAGGGGTGACTTCTATTATTTTTAATGAGTTTCACCATACGTTTAAAAAACGTGGGGTGGTAAATTGTATTAGAACTCCCGAACTGGAAGATAATCTTGCCATACAGCAAATGTGGAAACATTTTGACCCAAAAGTGATCAAACGTAGGCGTACTTATGTGAAGGATTTGTAGCCTTAGCTGTTTTCCCTCATCCAAAACTCCCTATAGCAGTCTCGACCCCTCAAAAGGAGAGGTGAAGTGGAAATCCCAAGGAACGCTATAGCGTAAATACATCAAAGTTGGTCACCATTATCGTCATCAAACGGACTTGAAACGTGAAGCATTGTGGGCTCAGAAACTTGGGTATAGATCATGGTGGTCTTGATGGAATTGTGCCCCAAAAGTTTTTGGATGACCCTTATATCGATGCCTTTTTCCAAAAGATGGGTAGCATAACTGTGCCGAAGGGTATGTGCCGTGATATGCATATGTATCTTGGCCCGTTTTGCCGCCGATTTCAACAATTTGTTGAAACTGGACGAGGTATATTTTCCTCCTTTTTGTCCCTCGAACAAATAATATTTGGGCAAATATTCCCTATAATAATCCCTGAGCATGTGGAGCGCCTTTTGCGAAAGGGGGACTATCCTGTCCTTGTTTCCCTTGGCCGCCTTTATGTGCACGACCATCCGTGTCGAATCAATATCGGATATCTTTAAACTTATGAGTTCTCCCACCCTTAGCCCCGCACTATAAGTAAGGGCAATCATACTTTTATGTTTGACGTTTTTTGTTTTATCTATAATTTTTTGCACATCTTCCCTTGCTAAGATTACGGGCAGTTTACTGGGCTTTCTGCTTGGGAACAAGAGTTCTAGATTGATACTTTGCCCGAACATCTCCCTATAATATAGTTTTAATGCCATGGCAATCTGCTTTTGATATGAATAGGACACTTTTTTGGTGTGCACCATAAAATAAAAGTAGCGGTGCAAATCGGTTTCATCTACCCTATCCAAAGGTTTGTTGAAGAAGTGTCTGGCCATCTTCACGATAGAGGTATAGCTGTCTATGGTATTCTTGCTATACCGTTTAACCTCCAGTATTTTCACAAAACCGTCAACTGACATGATAAACGAATATATCGAATTCCCTTGAAAAAGTAATATATTTATGACCATTGAATAGGGATATGCGGAAAGTTCCTTGTATCCAGTAGTTACCGCCAATTTACAGAAAATGAGTACTCAAAAACAAGAAAAACAATTAAACCTTATCAAAAGAATAAAGAGTCTTGCAGATGCAGGTCTAGTATATTCTGAGAACAAGTATGATGAGGAAAGATATACAGAACTTAGGGAAATAAGTTTGGAATTGTTAAGTGACATTTCTTCTCAAGAAATTGAATCACTAAGGTCATTTATTAAACCAGAAAAGGATTATCCAACTCCTAAAGTAGATATTAGAGCTTTTGCATTAAATGAACTGAAGCAGATTCTATTAGTTAAAGAGTCTTATGATGGGAAATGGGCTTTACCTGGTGGCTGGGGCGATATTGGCTATACACCATCAGAAGTGGCAATTAAGGAAATCAAAGAAGAAACTGGGCTGACTGCTTCACCCGAAAGAATCCTAGCTATCTACGACAAGAGAAATCATCCGCATCCACCACAGCCATTCTACGTTTATAAGATTGTTTTCTTATGTAAGCTTGAGAATTACAAAACTGCAAAGGGATTTGATATTGAGGATGTTGCATTCTTTGAGATTGATAACTTACCTGAATTATCAGAGGACAGAATATTGAAATCTCAGATTCAACAATTATATAGTAAAGTAATAAATGGCGAAAAATCAGTTTACTATGACTAGTTTGGATTATGTGTGATAAAAAAGATGATGATAATTTAATCGTATAAAATAAACTGGCGGTAACATGCGGTATAATCAATAGGCTGTGTCACGGTTTTTGCACCATTCCACGGATAGTGTAAGAGTAAAATAATTAATAACTTAGAACCAAGAAAAATCTGTATAACCAAAACTAAACCAAGACAGTGTCAGCACGATTGGAAACCATTTCATTTAGCAAAGATAGTTGCAAAAACACGCGCCATAACGGTTGGAAAACCGTTACCGCCTACTGAATCATACCGCTGACCGTTGTAAGTAATGCCGAAAAACCCAGAAACTGAATGAATAAAACAATATTTGAAATAACCAAAATGGACTGTCCTTCGGAGGAAAATCTAATCCGAATGAAATTAGACGGAATTTCAAGTATTGCGAATTTGGACTTTGATATTCCAAACCGAAAACTGACTGTTTTTCACAGCGGAGAAACCGACCAAATCGAAAAGTCCGTTATCGAACTAAATTTAGGCGGAAAGAAAATCTCGACCGAACAAACCGACCAAACGGAATTTAAAGAAAACGCAAACCAAAAAAAGTTACTTTGGTCTGTACTTGCCATAAATTTTGCCTTTTTCATAATCGAAATGACAACAGGAATAATCTCAAAATCAATGGGACTTGTTGCCGATAGTTTGGATATGCTTGCCGACAGTTTTGTTTACGGAATTAGTTTGTTTGCGGTTGGCGGAACATTGATTAAGAAAAAGCGTATTGCCAAACTTGCTGGATATTTTCAAATTACACTTGCAATTATCGGATTTGTGGAAGTTTTAAGAAGATTTTTCGGAGACGAGAAATTACCCGATTTTTCGACAATGATTATCGTTTCGATTTTTGCACTTATCGCAAACGGAATTTGTCTTTACATTTTGCAAAAGTCAAAGAGCAAAGAAGAGGCACATATGAAAGCGAGTATGATTTTCACCTCAAATGACGTGATTATCAATTTAGGAGTAATAATAGCTGGACTTTTGGTAAATTGGTTGAGTTCGAGCAAGCCTGATTTGATTATCGGAACAATCGTTTTCATTTTGGTAATTCAAGGAGCGTTTCGGATTTTGAAATTAAGTAAGTGAATAAAAAAGCACTACTTACAACAACGGTAACCGTTGCACAAGCCTCTGATTTCAGAAAAACAGACTTCAAATAAGCCCTTTTAAGGGGCTTTTTATTTTTAAGCCAACCTATGGGGCATTGTTTTTCCGGGCCATGAAGGGCCCAAAACAGCTTTTGGAACGCACTTTTTACCAAAATGGTCAAGGCGGACGTTCCCACGCCACTTTTCAACCGTTTTTGTTCGAACTTCAGATATTTCTTGAGATTATAGGCCATCGCTGAGAGGTGCATCACCTTGTTGGCCTGTGCGAGCCCTATTGTGTTTATTTTTCTGAGCCCCATGAACTGGGTCAAGGTACCGAATACCGGTTCCACGGTGCTCTGTCGCTTGCCCTTCATGTACCTGCCCTGTGGACTTTCCACCCTTTGGATGTTGCGCTCGTACTCCGCCCTAAAGTAGGTGACGCTGAACTTCTTTTCCTGTGCGCTCCTGCCCAGGCACTGTTCCCTGATCGGGCAGCCCGTACAGACCTTCTTGCTGGCCCGGTACTCCTTCTTCTTGGTCCCCGTACGGTAATCGTTGAACTCCTTGGTGAAAGGTATCACCTTCCCTTGGGGGCAAATGTAGTGGTCCGACGTTTCAATGTACTCGAAGCCCGTTGGCCCGCCCTTGTAGGTACCGTGCGGTGGGATGAAGCTTTTAAGGTTCCTTTGTTCCAGCATTGCGTAATTTTCCCCACTGCTGTACCCCGTGTCCGCCACGCAGTTCTCCCACACAAGGCCCTGCTTCCACAAGCGTTTCTTCAATCTATCGATGATATCGGGCAGCTGCTGGTTGTCCTTCCCATCGGCATGATAGGCCCTGATGTCGGTTATCACATGATGTGCCGTGTCCACGCTGAGCTGGGAGAGGTAGTTCAGCTTCCGGGCCTTCCCGGGCTTGACGCTTATCCTTGCATCGGGGTCGGTGGGACTGTAATGGGTCTTGTTACTGGTGTACTTGCTTCCCTTGTTGCCCGCACCCGGACGTTGGTCCTGGTCCCTGGCCCACTTCTTGTTACGGCCCTTTATCGCATCGAGTTCCTTCTTGTTGGCGGCAATGCCCCGCTGGCCCTTGTCAGACCTGTCTCCCTTGCTCTTGCGGTGCGGCCTTTCCCTGTCCATGGCACTGATGTGGCGGACCTTGCGTAAGTGGGACTCCAATTCCTCTTCAGGTACTTTGAGCTCCAGGGTGTCCATGCTCGCGTTGGCCTTCACGGGGGCCGAATCGATGGCCTGGGTATGCCCGCTCACCATGCCCTTTTCAACGCACATGGCCAGCACCTTGGTAAAGGTCTCCTCGAACACCGCTTCCGGGAACAGTTGGCGCGTCCTGCTTATCGTACTGTGCCAGGGAAGCTCCTCGTCGATATCATATCCTATGAAGAACAGGATGTCGAGCCGCATCGAACAGTGCTCCATGAGCTTGCGGTCGCTGATGATGTTCTCCAGATAGCCGACAAGGCAAAGCTTGAAGAAGACCACCGGGTCGATGCTCTTCTGCCCGCTTTGCCCATAATACCCCTTGGTGAGCGGATATAGGAAATCCAGGTCCAACACACCCTTCAACTTCCTGTAAAAATTGTCCCTTGGCACTCGTTCGCTGAGTTGGAACCGGGCGAACAGCTTTTCCTGATAGTCCTTCTTGCCTTGCATCCCTTTAAGGTACGATCCCTTTCCCGATCGGCAATGATCATCAACGACTTTTTTCGCTAACTTGTGCAACAGGCACAACGTGTAAGCGCAATAACGGCTGAATTTCCTAATCGGAAATTCTCGCCGTTTTGCTATCTTTCGGCTACAGCGTAAAAGTCCTTCGGACATTTTCCGCAACAAACCATAGCCCAAACGTTGGCAACAAGCTGAAAACGAACTTATGGCTGAATACAAAAATCCGTTCTCGGACAGAAAACATTACCACGAACACGCTGAATGGATTGATGACCATTTAAGCAAATTCTTTGATGATAAGTTAGTTTCAGTTTTTCACGAAATCCCGACTTTGGATTTACATCTTGATGTTTATTTAATAAAACCTGAAAACTCGTCATTCAACATACTTTTGACTTCTGGAATGAGTACGTTAAAAATGAATGTTGACGAACAAGCAGAAAACCAAAAAGATTTGGAATTTGCCGAATTAATGATGCTTATTCCAAAAACTATTGAATTCGGACAAGTTTACTCTGGAGAAAATAAAAATGATTGGATTATTTCGATTCTTAAAAGAACTGCGAAATTCCCTCACTTTTATGACACTTGGATTGGAATTGGACACACAATACAAGCAGAAGAAGATTTAACACCTTACGCAACTGATACTGACTTTGTCGGAGCTTTAATTCTACCTTCTGTAACTTTCGATAAGGATTTTACCGAAATAAATAAAAACGGACGGAAAATAAATATCTACAATGTTTTTCCACTTTATAAAGATGAGTTAGAATTCAAAATAGAAAAAGGCTATA
This sequence comes from Allomuricauda sp., assembly GCF_013911645.1. Classification (GTDB taxonomy): domain Bacteria; phylum Bacteroidota; class Bacteroidia; order Flavobacteriales; family Flavobacteriaceae; genus Flagellimonas. The sequence goes on along the minus strand of NZ_JACESV010000001.1, from coordinate 257,245 downwards.
ACAAGTTGTTGGACTTATTAATTAAAGCTAACGGAAAAGAAGTATTGAATTTGAAAAGAAAAAGTCTGATTTCAAAAAAATCATTCTGGAATAAAATAATTGGAAACTAATAAAAATAAAAGCCAGTGCCTAACACAGGTAACCGTTGCACAAGCCTCTGATTTCAGAAAAACAGACTTCAAATAAGCCCTTTTAAGGGGCTTTTTATTTTTAAGCCAACCTATGGGGCATTGTTTTTCCGGGCCATGAAGGGCCCAAAACAGCTTTTGGAACGCACTTTTTACCAAAATGGTCAAGGCGGACGTTCCCACGCCACTTTTCAACCGTTTTTGTTCGAACTTCAGATATTTCTTGAGATTATAGGCCATCGCTGAGAGGTGCATCACCTTGTTGGCCTGTGCGAGCCCTATTGTGTTTATTTTTCTGAGCCCCATGAACTGGGTCAAGGTACCGAATACCGGTTCCACGGTGCTCTGTCGCTTGCCCTTCATGTACCTGCCCTGTGGACTTTCCACCCTTTGGATGTTGCGCTCGTACTCCGCCCTAAAGTAGGTGACGCTGAACTTCTTTTCCTGTGCGCTCCTGCCCAGGCACTGTTCCCTGATCGGGCAGCCCGTACAGACCTTCTTGCTGGCCCGGTACTCCTTCTTCTTGGTCCCCGTACGGTAATCGTTGAACTCCTTGGTGAAAGGTATCACCTTCCCTTGGGGGCAAATGTAGTGGTCCGACGTTTCAATGTACTCGAAGCCCGTTGGCCCGCCCTTGTAGGTACCGTGCGGTGGGATGAAGCTTTTAAGGTTCCTTTGTTCCAGCATTGCGTAATTTTCCCCACTGCTGTACCCCGTGTCCGCCACGCAGTTCTCCCACACAAGGCCCTGCTTCCACAAGCGTTTCTTCAATCTATCGATGATATCGGGCAGCTGCTGGTTGTCCTTCCCATCGGCATGATAGGCCCTGATGTCGGTTATCACATGATGTGCCGTGTCCACGCTGAGCTGGGAGAGGTAGTTCAGCTTCCGGGCCTTCCCGGGCTTGACGCTTATCCTTGCATCGGGGTCGGTGGGACTGTAATGGGTCTTGTTACTGGTGTACTTGCTTCCCTTGTTGCCCGCACCCGGACGTTGGTCCTGGTCCCTGGCCCACTTCTTGTTACGGCCCTTTATCGCATCGAGTTCCTTCTTGTTGGCGGCAATGCCCCGCTGGCCCTTGTCAGACCTGTCTCCCTTGCTCTTGCGGTGCGGCCTTTCCCTGTCCATGGCACTGATGTGGCGGACCTTGCGTAAGTGGGACTCCAATTCCTCTTCAGGTACTTTGAGCTCCAGGGTGTCCATGCTCGCGTTGGCCTTCACGGGGGCCGAATCGATGGCCTGGGTATGCCCGCTCACCATGCCCTTTTCAACGCACATGGCCAGCACCTTGGTAAAGGTCTCCTCGAACACCGCTTCCGGGAACAGTTGGCGCGTCCTGCTTATCGTACTGTGCCAGGGAAGCTCCTCGTCGATATCATATCCTATGAAGAACAGGATGTCGAGCCGCATCGAACAGTGCTCCATGAGCTTGCGGTCGCTGATGATGTTCTCCAGATAGCCGACAAGGCAAAGCTTGAAGAAGACCACCGGGTCGATGCTCTTCTGCCCGCTTTGCCCATAATACCCCTTGGTGAGCGGATATAGGAAATCCAGGTCCAACACACCCTTCAACTTCCTGTAAAAATTGTCCCTTGGCACTCGTTCGCTGAGTTGGAACCGGGCGAACAGCTTTTCCTGATAGTCCTTCTTGCCTTGCATCCCTTTAAGGTACGATCCCTTTCCCGATCGGCAATGATCATCAACGACTTTTTTCGCTAACTTGTGCAACAGGCACAGTGGCTATAGCGAATCAATCTCCAATAGCTACCTTTAACTGTTACATACAAATTTAAAACGCTACTCACCTTAGTTGGGATAGCCATGCAACCAAAAATCAAAAAAATCAACCCCAATAAAACATGAACATATCAGTAGCCCAATTTGAACCAAAAGACGGTGATAAAGCCTATAATCTATCGGTAATCAAAAAACTTGCTAAAAAAGCAAAATCCAAAGGAGCCGACTTAATCAGTTTTCATGAAATGTCGATTACGGCCTATACTTTTACCAAAGACTTAAGTCTTGAACAAATAACGAGCTTGGCCGAAGAGGTACCTAACGGAAAAAGTACACAAGAATTGATTGCCATATCCAAAGAATTGGACATTCCTATTTTGGCCGGTCTCGTAGAAATATCTGACGGAAAAATATACAATACATTTATCTGTGTTACTGGAGAAGGACTAATTGCAAAATATCGAAAAATACATCCGTTTATTAGCAAGTATATGTCTGCTGGCGATGAATATTGCGTATTCGACCTACTTGGTTGGAAATGTGGAATTTTAATCTGCTATGACAATAACGTGATTGAAAATGTTAGGGCAACGAGCCTTTTGGGAGCAGAATTGATTTTTGCCCCACATGTTACGGGCTGTACCCCATCTGCAATGCCACATCGAGGTTATGTAGCCGATAAATATTGGCAAAACCGCGAAGATGACCCAGTTTCGTTACGAATGGAATTCGATGGCCCAAAGGGCAGGCGTTGGTTAATGCGTTGGTTGCCTGCAAGAGCTTATGACAATGGGGTCTATTATGCATTTACAAACCCGATCGGTTACGATGGCGAGCACTTAAAAAATGGCAATTCGATGATTATTGACCCTTATGGTGAAGTTTTGTCCGAAATAAAATCCTTTGAAAATGATATTACAATTTCAAAAATAACAAAAGATAAAATTCAACTCTCAGGAGGTTGGAGGTACAAGAATGCCAGAAAACCAGAATTGTACAAAGATATAATTGGCAAAGACCATAAATCGGAAACAAGCCCGGTATGGATGAAAGAAAAAAGTAATAGCGATTGAAATAATATCTACATTAACCCAAGTAGAACAACTTGAGTTTAACCATAGCCAAAAATCCCCTCACAAGGCAAGCGCATCATAAAATTTATTCGCCCATAGCCGCAGCTACGGCAGCCGAAAGTCTTTTGTAAGTGCCATTTTCCAAACGCTCCCTAATAGCGGAAAAAGCATCAAGTGTCTCTTCGATATCTTTCATGGTGTGTGTCGCCGTAGGAATCAAACGCAGTAAAATCAATCCTTTTGGAATTACGGGATATACCACAATGGAACAGAAAATTCCATGGTTTTCGCGTAAATCTTTCACCAAGGCCATTGCTTCTGGAATACTTCCGTTCAAATAAACGGGGGTTACACAGCTAGTGGTGGTCCCAATGTCGAACCCTCTTTCCTTTAGTCCATTTTGGAGTGCATTTACGTTCTCCCAAAGCTTTGCTTTAAGTTCTGGCATGGTTCGCAACATATCAAGTCGCTTAAGCGCTCCTTTAACATAAACCATGGGCAATGATTTAGCGAACATTTGGGAACGAAGATTGTATTTTAGGTATTCGATGATTTCCTTATCAGCTGCTACAAATGCGCCAATACCTGCCATAGACTTGGCAAAAGTGGCTAAATACACGTCAATTTCATCTTGTACGCCTTGCTCCTCTCCTGCTCCGGCACCTGTTTTTCCCAATGTTCCAAAACCGTGGGCATCATCTACCAAAAGCCTGAATTGGAATTTTTTCTTTAGATCTACAATTTCTTTTAGTATCCCTTGTTCTCCTCGCATACCAAAAACTCCTTCAGAAATCACCAAGATTCCTCCACCGGTTTCATTGGCCAATTTGGTGGCACGCTCCAAGTTTTTTTCCAAGCTTTCAGGATCGTTGTGCTTAAAGGTAAAACGCTTGCCCATATGCAAACGAACACCATCTATAATGCAAGCGTGGCAATCCACATCGTATACAATAATATCGTCCTTAGACACCAAAGCGTCGATTACAGACATAAAGCCTTGGTATCCAAAATTCAATAAATATGAAGCTTCTTTGTGTACAAACTCTGCCAGTTCGTTTTGCAACTGTTCATGATAATCGGTGTGGCCGCTCATCATTCGGGCTCCCATTGGGTAAGCAGCTCCGTGTTCCAATGCTGCCTCTCCGTCCACTTTCTTTATTTCAGGTAGGTTTGCGAGACCCAGATAGTCATTGATGCTCCACGTTATCACATCTTTCCCTTGGAATTTCATTCTGTTGGAAATAGGTCCTTCCAATTTTGGAAAAACAAAATAGCCCTCAGCCTGTGAGGCCCATTTTCCCAAAGGTCCTTTGTTCTCAATGATTCTATCGAATAAATCTCTCATCTACCTTAAATTTAATTCAAATGCAAAAGTATATATTTTTATGAACCTCGCATAACGAAATGTTCAGATATAAAAAACGGCAATGTTTTTCATTGCCGTTCTATAAGTATTATCGGGTATTGGTTTATTTAATATACTTTATTTCTTCTGGTATTTCGGCATTTTGGATGTCGAAAAAACCTTGGTTTTCCATCCATTCGTTACTGTACACCTTGCTCATATACCTAGAACCATGGTCCGGGAACACCACAACAACATTGCTGTCCTCGGTAAACTCCCCTTCGGTGTTCAATTGGTATAATGCCTGAGTTGCGGCGCCACTGGTGTAACCTGCAAAAATGCCTTCGGTATGGGCCAATTTACGGGCCATGTGGGCACTTTCCCCATCAGTTACCTTAATATACCTGTCAATGCTATTAAAGTCCGTAGCTGCCGGAATCAAGTTCTTGCCCAATCCTTCAATTCGGTATGGATACACCTCATTGTGATCAAACTCTCCGGTTTCGTGATATTTTTTTAAAATAGACCCATAAGCATCTACCCCCAATATTTTAATATTTGGGTTCTGTTCCTTTAAATAACGGGCAATTCCGGATATAGTCCCCCCTGTCCCGCTACAAGCCACCAAATGGGTAATTTGACCATTGGTCTGCTCCCAAATCTCGGGCCCTGTACTGGAATAGTGGGCATCTATATTTAACTCGTTAAAATACTGGTTGATGTAAATTGAATTCTCAGTTTCGCTGTGCAAGCGTTTGGCCACTTCGTAATAGGAACGTGGGTCATCCGCGCTAACATGGGCTGGGCAAACATATACGTTGGCTCCCATGGAACGCAACATATCTATCTTGTCCGGGGATGATTTTGAACTTACGGCCAATATGCACTTATAGCCTTTAACAATACTCACCATGGCCAAGCTAAAGCCTGTGTTGCCAGATGTGGTCTCGATAATGGTGCTACCCGGTTTAAGAAGCCCTTTTCGCTCGGCTTCTTCAATAATATGAATCGCAATTCTATCTTTTGAAGAATGTCCGGGGTTAAAGCATTCCAGCTTAGCATAAAAATTTCCGGTAAGTGGGGCAGTAATTCTGTTTAGCTTAACTAAGGGGGTACTTCCAATTAGGTCTAGGATATTGCTGTGCGCATTTATCTGTTTCTTCATAACTGGTATTAGGTAGGGAACAATCTTACCTTAAAATAAAATTATTCCATGCAAATGTAACATTTTTTTTTAAAGGGCTTTTCCCTCAAGGTCTAAAATAAAGGCATATTCCTTCGCCGTTTCCTTTAAAGCTTCAAATCGGCCCGAGGCTCCACCGTGACCAGCATCCATATTTGTATCCAAAAACAATAGGTTGCCGTCGGTTTTATATTCCCTCAATTTGGCCACCCACTTGGCCGGTTCCCAATACTGCACTTGGGAATCGTGCAATCCGGTGGATACGTACATATTTGGGTATGCCTTGGCCTCTACATTGTCATAAGGGGAATAAGATTTAATGTAATCGTAATATTCCTTTTCGTTTGGATTTCCCCATTCGTCATACTCTCCCGTGGTCAACGGAATGGTATCGTCCAACATGGTAGTGACCACATCTACAAAAGGAACTCCCGCGATTACTCCATTATATAGTTCTGGTGCCATATTGATTACGGCTCCCATCAAAAGCCCACCGGCAGAGCCGCCCATGGCATATAAATGTTCCGGGGTCGTATATTTTTGGTCAATCAAATATTGAGAAACATCGACAAAATCGGTAAACGTATTCTTCTTATTGAACAGCTTTCCATCCTCGTACCAAGGCCTCCCCAAATATTCCCCACCACGAATATGGGCAATGGCGTAGATAAACCCACGGTCCAATAAACTCAACCGTATGGATGAAAAATAGGGGTCTATGGTGGCACCGTAAGAGCCATAACCGTATTGCAACAACGGACTTGTGCCATCCAAAGGGGTGTTTTTACGGTAAATTAAGGAAATTGGTACTTTTTTACCATCCCTGGCCGTTGCCCACAAGCGCTCTGTTTTGTAGTTATCTTTATTAAATTCACCTCCCAAAACCTCTTGTTGCTTCATAACGGTTTTGGTTTTGGTTTCCATATCAAAATCAATTATGGCATAAGGCTCTCCCATTTCGTTGTAATAGTAACGAAGTATTTTGGTGTCAAAATCCAAATTGACAGAAGGTCCAGCAACGTAAGTTTCACTATCAAAAGGTAAATAGTAACTATCGGAACCGTCCCATTTGGCAATCTTCATTTGAGTGAGGCCATTGTTGCGCTCTGTAAGCACGTAATAATCCCTGAAAATTTCGACATCTTCCAACAAAACATCTTCCCGATGCGGGATAAACTCCTCCCAATGTTCCGATGATGTATGGTTCTCATCGGTTTTCATCAACTTAAAGTTGGTGGCCTTGTCCTTGTTGGTCAACACATAAAAATCACCTTCAAAATGTGATATGCCATACTCCACCCCTTTTTCTCGTGGGGAAAACACCTTGAATTCGCCCTCGGCATCATCCGCATTCAAAATTCTATATTCTGATGTCAACGTGCTGCTAGAGCCAATCACGATATATTTTCTGGATTTGGTCTTGTAAACAAAGGTGTTGTAAGTAGAATCCTTTTCATGAAAAACCAATTCATCATCTTCTGAAGATGTTCCCAGTACGTGTTTAAAAATTTTATCTGAACGTAGGGTTACCGGGTCTTTTTTGGTGTAGAACAGCGTTTTGTTATCGTTGGCCCAAACAGCGCTTCCCGTTGTATTCTCAATAATATCGGGATAAATTTCACCCGATTTTAAGTTTTTCACCTGAATATTGTACTGCCTTCTGGAAATGGTATCCGTTCCAAAGGAGGCCATGGTATTGTCCGGACTTATGGAAACACCACGCAAGTTGAAGTATTCGTGGCCTTTGGCCATTTCGTTGCAATCGAACAACAATTCTTCTTCGGCATCCAAGCTTTCCTTTTTCCTGGAATATATGGGATACTCCTTGCCCTCTTCATAGCGGGTAATGTACCAATACCCATCCAATTTGTAGGGAACAGACGAATCATCTTCCTTGATCCTACCCTTCATCTCCTTAAAAAGTTTCTCTTGAAACTCCTTGGTGTGGGCGGTCATTTTTTGATAGTACTCGTTCTCGGCGTTCAAATAATCAAGAACCTGTTGGTCCTCCCTATTGTTCATCCAATAATAATCGTCGATTCTAACATCGCCGTGTTTTTCTAGTTGGGTAGGATGTTTGGGTGCTACCGGGGGAGCTATACTCATGGATTCGTCTTTGTTGTTTTTGCAAGCGGTCGCAAAAATAAGGCATAAAACCAGAATAGAAACTCTTGAATTGATTAGTTTCATGGGATAGTATTTTAGCCAATTTACTACTTTTGAACTTACGTTTGATAATTATCACTTATTTGTCCGAGTTTTGTCACCCCGAGCGGAGTCGAAGGGTGAGTTAAAGTGTTTCGACTACGCTCGACATTACAGATAACCGTAAAGATGTTAGTAAATACATATAAAATTTAAAGTTATGTTCGGAGATTTAATGGGAATGATGGGTAAAATCAAAGAAACCCAAAAGAAGGTAGAAGCGACAAAGGAGCGTTTGAACACCGTGATGATTGATGAAGAGTCCTCCGATGGACTCCTAAAAGTTACCCTTACGGCCAATAGGGAAATAAAATCCATTGCTGTTGATGATTCGCTTTTGGAGGACAAAGAGCAATTGGAAGACTATTTGGTACTTACCTTGAACAAAGCCATTGAAAAAGCCACCAAGGTAAACGAAGCTGAATTGGCCGCTGTGGCCAAAGAAGGTATGCCGAATATTCCCGGGATGGATGCTTTTATGAAGTAATGACTATGTCAGTTCGAGTGCGAAGCGTATCGAGAACTCAAACCGTCACCCAATATTTTTCAAAACCCTTAAAAAGTGCTCGTGCATAGCATCGGTATAATCCAAATGGGTGACGATGCGTAATTTACCTTGCCCCATCCCAATGATGGATACTTGATTTTTGGTCAATTGTTCCAAAAATGCCTCAGATGACATCTTTGCCTCATCAATTTCAAAAATGATGATATTGGTCTCAATGGGTTCCACTTTTTTGATGAACTCCAAAGATTGAAGCACCTCCCCTATTTCCTCAGCTTTTCTGTGGTCTTCCGCCAATCGTTCTACGTTATTATCCAAAGCATAAATCCCTGCGGCGGCCAAATAACCCGATTGACGCATGCCGCCACCAAAAATTTTACGGATGCGCAAGGCTTTGTCTATATCATCTTTGCTTCCTACCAAAACGGAACCTACGGGGCATCCCATGCCTTTACTTAAGCATACACTAATCGTATCGAACAACTGCCCGTAGTTTTTTGGGTCTTCGCCCTTTTTAACCAAGGCATTCCAAAGTCGGGCGCCATCCAAATGATATTTTAGATTGTGCTCATCGCAGACTTTTCGAATCTTTTTTAATTCCTCAAAATCCCAACAGGCTCCACCCCCTTTGTTCGTGGTATTTTCTATGCAGACCAAAGCGGTTAATGGACTGTGGTAAAAATCGGGCGGGTTTATGGAAGCTTCGACCTGTTCTGCGGTCATCATCCCCCTGTTGCCATCCACCAGTTTACAGGAAACACCACTGTTGAAGCTGACGCCTCCCCCTTCGTAATTGTAGACGTGCGCATATTTATCACAAATTAACTGGTCACCGGGATTGGTGTGAATTTTTATCGCCGTTTGATTGGTCATAGTGCCACTTGGGAAAAATAGTGCAGCTTCCATACCAAAGTACTCGGCAACTTTAGCTTCCAATTCATTTACCGTAGGGTCGTTCTTAAAAACATCGTCCCCTACTTTCGCATGCATCATGGCCTCCAACATTCCCGTTGAAGGTCTTGTGACGGTGTCACTTATTAAATTTATCTCCATAAAATAATTTAGTCCATGCAGTCCATACCAATGGGCGACCCATCTGGAATTTTTTCAACTGGAATAAGTTTGAATTCTGATGGCTTTTTCAAGAATGCATCGATTCTCTTGACCATTTCTGCCGATATGGCATTTTTTCCATTGCCCAATAATTGTGTTTTTAAATCATTCAATGCTTCGTTGGCAATGGCGTTTACTTGTGGATGCACTTCATTGTGAGCTGCTAAATTCATAATGTGGTAAAGCACTCTAAAATTGATGGTGTTTTGCACTTCTGCTTCGTAATCATCGCGATGAGAAAGGTCGAATGTACCTTTTATGGTTTCATCCAAAACTTCTTTTAAACCCATTTGACCTTTATCCAGGCTTTTTTGCTGAATCAAACGGGAAGCTCGCTCAGGGTGAAGCAATAGTTCCAAGGTCATATCCGCAGCGGTTTCGGCAACGGAAAGGGCATCAAAACTTACGCCTGTCCTCCCTTTAAAGGATTCCCTGGAACGGCTAAAACCGATGGCTCTTGGTGGAAAAAGGTCTAATTTGTCCTTAGGAACCGCAATCACCTCGGCGTCCAATGTTTTTAGAATGGATTCCATTGCTGCTTCTTGAACAGCTTGATTGACCGGTTTTACAGGCGTTTGACCACCATTTTTAACTGCATAATTATAATCCAAACCACCAATAACCTTGGAAACGGCCTCGGTCTGGTATCTGTGGAAGAAATACAGGGGAACAAACACATCTTCCAAAACAGAATAGGCTTCGCCTGTTTTAATATTGTCTATTGAAAAGTTTTCTATCGCTTTTTTCCGTATCTCCAACATGCTCTCCAATTCCTGGCTGGCGCTTTTTCCATTGTCCCACAAATGGGCCAACACATGTGCACCGCCTTTAGGGCGGGCATCTTGATCGGAAATATAGCGCAACCCATCATCTTGGGCTTTCTTCAGAATAGCATCCAACGCTTCTTGCTCGTTGGTTCCGCTTGGAAAATCGGAGTAGGCATAGGCTACGGTTACTTTGTCCCATTCCCCAATACCAGTATCGTAGGCATTTTTAAAACTGATTTCACCTCCATCCAACTCAAATTGTGGGTGCGGATAATCCATTACAGATGCTTTATTGTTGGTGCTTGCTGCAAAATTATGGGCAAAACCGAGCGTATGCCCTATTTCGTGTGCGGAAAGCTGACGGATTCTTGCCAAGGCCAACTCCAACATAGGTTGATAGTTGTCGTCTCTTTCTTCAAATGGTTGGTTCATCAAGGCTTGGGCTATCATAAAATCTTGACGGATGCGTAAACTCCCCAAACTAACGTGCCCTTTTAAGATTTCTCCGGTTCGTGGATCTACAACACTGGCCCCATAGCTCCACCCTCGTGTGGAACGGTGCACCCATTGTACCACATTGTAACGCACGTCCAAAGGGTCTGCATCATCCGGTAGCATTTTCATTTGAAAGGCATTTTTGTACCCTGCTGCCTCGAACGCTTGGTTCCACCATTTCCCACCATCCAATAGGGCTGAACGGATAGGTTCCGGGGTTCCGTTATCCAAATAATATATAATCGGCTCAACAGCTTCGCTCACTTCGGCGTTGGGATCCTTCTTTTTTAAACGGTGTCTTCTTATAAATCTTTTTACCAAAGATTCTTGTACCGGTGTGGCATAATCGTAATAAGAGAATGGGTATCCCCCGCTTCGAGGATCAAAAAGCCTTTTCTCAAAATCATCATCGGGCAATTCAATCAATGAATGGTGTTGTGCCACGGTAACCAAACTGGCTGTAGGCGTTACCGAACGAATCCAATCTCCCTGTGGGTCTCCCTTAAAGGTCAAGGTTACATCAAACTCCACATTTTTAGGGAATGCTTTTGTGCGATCAAAGGCCAAAGCACTTTTGGACTTGTCCAAACTGTACGAACCTTGCTTAGCTCTCTTTAATCGGTTGGAAACTCCATGGGCGTCTCGCATTAAAAAGTCGGTGAAATCTATAAGGTAGCTCCCTTTGGACTCCTCAACAATTTCAAATCCTTCCAAGATTGATTTTGCAAAGGCCTGCTCCACGGATTTTCTTTCCAACTCGTTGTCGGTGATGGCCCTAAACTCCAGATTAGGCTGAACCAGAAGCAGTTTTTTTCCCGCTTTGCGAAAGAATACTACCTGTTCGTTGCCTAACTGGCCACGATCAAGTCCAATATCGTTGCTACCGATGCCGCTGCTCAGTGCATAAACATATAGAAATTCTTTTTCGAGCTCATCTACCTGAAGATAGATTTTGTCGGTTGAATCGTCGTAGAAAAAATTGAAGTAGCCATTGAATTTCTGGAAGTCTTTAGCTTTTTCAAAGGTTTGTGCTGCCAATGAGGCACAAACAAAATAAAATAAGGTGATGAGCGTAGTTGTGTTCTTCATAATCTGGTTGAAATATTGTTCCTAAAAATATGGAATTCATTTTACATTTCGATATAAGATGATAGACTTATATATTATAGATTCTTTGGATTGGGTTATTGGATTATTGGATTATTGGGTTATTGGGTTATTGGGTTATTGGGTTATTGGGTTATTGGAATTTAAAACATACAATCGGAAACTTGTACTTGAAAGTTGGAGATTGAACTTGAACTTGATATTTGAACTTGAACTTGATATTTGAACTTGAACTTGAGTTTGATGCTTGAACTTATCTTTTTCCAAGGTCATGTGCAGAAAGAAACTTATTTTTACCCCAAAATACGATACATGATAACCACAGATCAGCAGAAAGATCTTATTGAGCGCCTTGGTGCGTTAAGGAGGTATCTTTGACATTGATGCCAAACTTATTGAGATAGAGAACGAGGAAGAAAAAACTCTTGCTCCCGGTTTTTGGGACAATCCACAAGAAGCCCAAAAACAAATGCAGTCCATTAAATCCAAAAAAAATTGGGTGGCAGATTTTGAGGAAGCCAAAACCTTGATCGGCGACCTTGAGGTGCTTATGGAATTTCAACAAGCTGGTGAAGTTTCTGAAGAGGAAGTGAGCAAACAGTTTGAAAAAGCCCAATTGGCCATTGAAAAACTGGAGTTCCGCAACATGCTATCGGACGAAGGTGATGAGCTCACGGCAGTACTTCAAATAACCGCAGGTGCCGGTGGTACCGAAAGTTGTGACTGGGCCTCCATGCTAATGCGAATGTATATGATGTGGGCCGAAAAGAACGGCTACAAAATAAAGGAACTCAATTACCAAGCGGGCGATGTAGCTGGAATTAAAACCGTTACCTTGGAAATTGAAGGCGAATATGCCTTTGGCTGGCTCAAAGGAGAAAATGGAGTCCATCGTTTGGTGCGCATCTCCCCTTTTGATAGTAATGCCAAGCGGCACACTTCCTTTGCTTCCGTATATGTGTATCCGTTGGTGGATGACAGTATCGAGATTGAAGTGAATCCATCCGACATTGAGATTACCACAGCACGTTCCAGTGGTGCTGGCGGTCAGAATGTAAACAAAGTGGAGACCAAGGTCCAATTGGTGCACAAGCCAACGGGAATCCAAATATCCTGTTCCGATTCACGCTCTCAGCACGACAACAGGGCCACAGCCATGAAAATGTTGAAATCACAGCTGTACGAAATCGAGCTTCGGAAAAAACAAGAGGCCCGTGCCGAAATAGAATCCTCCAAAATGAAGATTGAGTGGGGCTCACAAATCAGAAACTACGTGATGCACCCCTATAAATTGGTAAAAGATGTACGTACTGGACAGGAAACCGGAAATGTGGATGCTGTAATGGACGGTGATTTGGACGCATTTTTAAAAGCCTATTTGATGATGATGGGACAAAAAGAAGAACAGGAATAACACAATAATCATGATTAAAATATACCATAACCCACGATGCCGAAAATCCAGAGAAGGATTGGCCATATTGGAAAAATCTGGAAAAGATTTTGAAGTTGTAAAATATTTGGACGATGTTCCCAGTAAAGAAGAGCTTAAAACCTTAGTTGATTATTTAGGAATTTCCCCAATAGATTTGGTACGTAAAACCGAAGCCATTTGGAAAGAAAAATTCAAAGGCAAAACCCTGACCGATGATGAGGTGATCACCGCGATGGCCGAAAACCCAAAATTGATAGAGCGCCCCATTGTTGTGAATGGAAAAAAAGCAGTTGTGGGCAGACCCCCAGAGAATATTGCCAAGTTGCTATAATTCTGATATACAGTTACATTTAACAACGAATACGCATATAAATTAATCCTAAATATTATATTTAGCCCATGAAAAGTACACAAACCCTCTTCTTGATTACCCTATTCATAGGTATGTTGGCCATTAACGATATGTATGCACAATACGGTTATGGTTCGCCATACGGTTCTCGCGGTATGTATGGCAGAGGACGTAGTTATGTGCCACAAGCGGGTCCTGTGGACAACCAAAAAGAAGAAACCCCACCAACTGCAGAGGAATTAGTGGACGAACAAATGCCCTCCATTACCGAGGCAATAGGCTTGGACCCTTTTGAACAAGCTGTAGTACGCACTTCATTGGTACAATCTGTGCAACAACGTATAGAGCTTCAAATCTTGGAACTGGAACCTCTTAAAATGAAAGAGGAAATCGAGAAAATAAAGAGACGCCAAGACGCCGAATTAAAGGCAGGTCTGCCTGAAGACAAATACGAGGCCTTTATGGAGCTACAAGAGAACCACTTCAAAGCCAAAAAGAAAAAGAAGAAGAAGAAGAAGAAAAAAAAGAAGAACAGGGATTAACAATTCTTTAAGGTCATTCGCAGGTTCAATTGCGTTGTTGGGGGATTTATATTTCGTAGCCTCCTTTTTTCCTTCAATTTTTGCAGCGTAAAAATCAAACTATGCAAAGGATTATTATCCCGTTGCTGCTATTGACCCTGGCTACTTTTAAAGGGAAGGCGCAACAAGACCAAAAAAACATAACTATTACAGGTAAAGTGGTTGATTCGGAATCTGGACAACCATTGGAATATGCGACATTTGTGTTGCAAAATACGGATAACCCGGACAAAGTTACTGGCGGAATCACTGACCTCTCTGGTAATTTTGAGGTTGAAACCACACCTGGAACTTATAATATTAGAGTAGAATTTATTTCATATAAAACATACTCCCAAAAAGGACAAACGTACAATTCGGATACCAATTTAGGTTCAATTACTTTGTCCCCAGATGTTGCCCAGCTTGCAGAAGTTGAGGTGGTAGGTGAAAAAACCACTGTTGAGGTCCGTTTGGACAAAAAAGTGTATAACATTGGAAAGGACATCACCACAAGTGGTGGCAACGTTAGTGATGCTTTGGGCAATATCCCTTCTGTTTCCGTAGATGTAGAGGGAGGCATTAGCTTAAGAGGGAACGATAATGTTCGTATCCTAATCAACGGGAAACCATCCGCATTGGCCGGTTTTGGCTCTACCGATGTACTGCAACAACTACCTGCCGATGCCATAGAAAAGGTGGAGGTAATTACCAGTCCTTCTGCCCGTTATGATGCTGAGGGTACCGCAGGTATTTTGAACATTGTGCTTAAAAAGGAGAAGACCTTGGGCATCAATGGTTCTATTAACCTAACAGGGGGAATCCCTTTTAATGCCAGAGCCACTACCAACTTTAATATCCGAACTGAAAAGTTCAACATTTTTAACACCTTGGGGTATTTTCACCGAGAATCTCCAGGGGGCGGTTACAATGATAATACCTATCTATCCGAACAAAGTGAATTTGATAGAATTTACGAAGACAGAGATATCAGTAGAAATGATGATGGCTTCAATATAAATATTGGTATGGAGTATTTTCTAACCGAAAAATCCTCGATTACCGGTAGCTTTTTCTACAGATGGTCAGATGAAAATGATCTGACCGAAAATGACAATCAACGGTTTTCTGATGGAAGCATCAACAGTAGAACCTTTAGAACGGAAGATCAAGCAGAGAAGGACAACAGCCGACAGTTCTCTTTTAATTACACCAACAATATTGATGATGATGGACAAAAGTTGACTGCTGATTTTCAGTATTCTTATGATAATGAGGATGTTTTGACCGGTATTCGGGAAGACCGTACGGTGCCAAGTGATAGTTTGATAGCACTCGAAAACATTTACGAAAAACAAAAACAGGACGATATTCTGGCTCAGATTGATTACGTTTTGCCCATGGGAGATGCTCAGTTTGAGGCGGGTTACCGAGGTACTTTTGAAAAAGAGGTAAACGATTACCAGTTGGATACCCTAGATCAAGGAACAGGCAATTTCATTACCAATCAAGATCTTACCAACTTATTTACCTATCACGAAAATGTGAATGCACTTTACACCCAATATGGGAACAAGTACGGTAAATTTTCTGTGTTACTTGGTTTGCGTTTGGAAAATACGGAATTGAGGGGTGAGGTAGATGCCAGTATAGACAGCCAGGCTTTGGAAGAACTTGTGGGGGAAGATGTTGACCTTAATTTTGATAAGAACTATTTAGGACTTTTCCCTACAGTCAACTTTGTTTACGAAATTTCTGAAACCCAAAACATTTCGCTTGGATACAACAGGAGGATAAACAGGCCAAGGGGCTGGTTTATCAACCCATTTCCATCCAGATCTAGTAGGACAAACGTTTTTCAAGGAAATCCAGACTTGGATCCGGCCTTTGCCAATGCTTTTGATTTGGGTTATATGAAGAGGTGGAAAAAGATAACCTTTACCTCTTCTGTATACTATCAACGGGAAACACAATCTTTTGAGTTTATTACCGAAAACACGGGTCAATTTACTTCGGATGGTATCCAGATCATTAGAAGGGTTCCCATAAACCTATCCACCAACGAGCGTATCGGTGCCGAAGCAGGTGTAATGTACAACCCTACTAAATGGTGGAGAATGAACGGTAGTTTCAACTTTTTCACTTTTTCTTCGGATGGAACATTTAACGGGGTCGATTATGGAACAACCAATTCCAGCTATTTTGCCCGTTTGAGCTCCAAGTTTACATTGCCTGGAAAATTAGAGCTTCAGGCCAACTCCTTTTATATGGGCCCAAGGCAAAATGCCCAAACAGAATCCGATCCAATGTTCTCGCTAAACTTAGCGATAAGCAAAGATCTTTTCGATGATAAGGCTACATTATCCTTAAATGCCAGTGACTTGTTCAACTCCAGAAAGCGACGGTCTTTTACACAAACACCTACATTTACATCGGACAGTGAGTTCCAGTGGAGACAAAGACAGGTAAACTTATCCTTTATTTATAGGTTTAACCAACCTAAGGAGCAACGCCAAAGGGGCGGACAACAAGGTCCTGGTGACGATGAGGGCGAAGGACAATACTAAGACTAACAAAAAAGCGAGTTTCCCCGAAACTTAAATATAAAAGCAGCCGAACGGCTGCTTTTTTTGCTTTATGTAATTTGATTTTAAACAAGACAAAAAAATTAGTTCTCAAGCCAAATGAAAACTAATCTTAAACAAAAAAGAAGCCAATTGGCTTCTTTTTTGTTTATCTTTTTATTCTTTTAGTTGGGCGCGTTTTGCCTCTTTTCTTTCTTTAAACATTTCCCTAAGGTTACCAATCAACCAATAAGGAACCACAAAGGTCAACAAGAATATCATCAACCAAAAACCGATTGTCAAAATTGTTAGAAAAGCTAAAAAACCTAAATATTGGTCAAATTCGAACATCTTTACTCCTTTTGTTTTAACAAAGATACTTTCTTCTTATCAAAAAAAACAAATAGATGGGCAAAAAAAAGTGTATTTATCTCGATGAACTACCAAATAAATGCCCTATATCCTACCTTTGTACAACAAAATTTTAAACTATGAGTTTCAGGATTGAAAAAGATACCATGGGCGAGGTAAAAGTACCCGCCGATAAATATTGGGGCGCCCAAACCGAACGTTCCCGAAACAACTTTAAAATTGGTGCTCCCGCATCCATGCCCTTGGATGTAGTGTACGGATTTGCTTATTTAAAAAAGGCCGCGGCCTATACCAATCACGAATTGGGAGTGCTCAGTCAAGAAAAAAGAGACCTTATTGCACAGGTTTGTGATGAAATACTGGATGGCAAGCACGATGACCAGTTTCCTTTGGTCATTTGGCAAACTGGCTCCGGTACGCAGAGCAACATGAACGTGAACGAGGTAATCGCCAATCGTGCCCACGAAATCGCTGGCAAAAAAATTGGAGAGGGTGAAAAAACCATTCAGCCCAATGATGACGTGAATAAGAGTCAATCTTCCAATGATACCTTCCCGACAGGAATGCACATTGCAGCTTACAAAAAAATAGTGGAAGTAACCATTCCTGGTGTAGAACAACTGCGGGACACATTGCAGAAGAAATCCGAAGAGTTCAAGGATGTGGTAAAGATTGGTAGAACCCACTTGATGGACGCCACTCCCCTAACCTTGGGTCAAGAATTCTCAGGCTACGTTTCCCAATTGAACCATGGGTTGAAAGCGCTGAAAAACACATTGCCTCACTTGAGCGAACTTGCTTTGGGTGGAACGGCTGTGGGTACCGGTTTGAATACCCCTAAAGGATATGATGTACTTGTCGCCAAGTACATTGCAGAATTTACTGGAAAACCTTTCGTGACCGCTGAGAATAAGTTTGAGGCTTTGGCGGCCCACGATGCCATTGTGGAAAGTCATGGTGCATTGAAACAGTTGGCCGTTTCCCTGAACAAAATTGCCAATGATATCCGTATGATGGCTTCTGGACCTCGTTCTGGAATTGGGGAAATTATTATTCCTGCCAACGAACCTGGAAGTTCCATTATGCCAGGTAAAGTGAACCCTACTCAATGTGAGGCCTTGACCATGGTTTGCGCACAGGTTATGGGCAACGATGTTGCCATTAGTGTAGGTGGAACACAAGGGCATTACGAGCTTAACGTCTTTAAACCCGTTATGGCTTCCAATATTTTGCAATCCGCTCAATTGATAGGCGATGCCTGTGTTAGCTTCGATGTAAACTGTGCTGCTGGCATTGAGCCAAACCACGAGACCATTAAAACCTTATTGAACAATTCTTTGATGCTGGTTACTGCGTTGAATACGAAAATCGGTTATTATAAAGCTGCCGAGATTGCCAATACAGCGCACAAAAATGGAACAACCCTTAGAGAGGAAGCCATTAACCTTGGTTATGTAACCCCCGAAGAATATGATGAGTGGGTTAAACCAGAAGATATGGTAGGTAGCCTTAAATAGTTTATTTCACTTAAAAACATAAAAAATGCCCGTCCAAAATTGGACGGGCATTTTTATTATGGTGATAGTGTGTGTTTACTATTTCAATTCGAAGCTGGAAGTGCCCAACAATTTCAACTTGTTGTCATAAACATTTACCATGTAATTTCCATCTTGGAAATCTCCACTAGGCTTGTTTATATAGTCACATACGTCCAAAGCATCGTTTTCGTAGTAAAAGTTTGTTCCTTTACTGTACGTAAGGGAGCTACCTTCTTCTGTAGTTTTTGTAAGACCTTCACCTAGAACGTTACCTTGTGGTCCAAGAACTTCGATATAGAATTCTCTGTCTCCAGCTTCGGCGATTAAGTTATCGGCAATGGTAAAACAAACTTTAAATTTATCAGTGGCTCTAGCTCTTCTTGTAGAAACCAATTTACCACTGTTTCTTTCTTTAATGGCGTCAACACTAATAGTGCTTAGGTTAAGTGCAGAACCTTTTTCAACAGCATCGGCCAATTGAGTGTTCTGGATGATCAAAGAATCGTTGAATACGGTTTGTTGCTCCAATTCGGCAAAAGTACTGTCTCTTTGCATGGCCAACAAGCTGTTGGATTGCGTCAAGGAATCAACTTGTTTCAATAGTTCCTCTCTTTCAGCTTTAAGAACACTTACTTGTCTTCTGTAACGGGAAAGCGTAGCAATATCAGCTTTCATGCTGCTTACAGAATCGATATACTTTGCAATGTTATCTCTAGCAGCAACCAATTCTTCGTTGGTAGCGTTGCTTTCCAAAATAGCCTTGTCGTATTCGGACTTCAAATTGTTCAAATCCTCTACAACCAATTCTTTCTCTTGAGTAAGGGCTTCTGTGGTTGCTTTTTTATCTTGATAAAGACTAACAGTGTATATAATGGTTCCCAAAAGAACTACACCCAACAGACCAGCAACTACCTTCAATCCGTTATTGTTATTTTTTGTTTCAGTCATAACTTTTTGTTTTAATTGATTCTCG
Source organism: Allomuricauda sp. (assembly GCF_013911645.1). Classification (GTDB taxonomy): domain Bacteria; phylum Bacteroidota; class Bacteroidia; order Flavobacteriales; family Flavobacteriaceae; genus Flagellimonas. The sequence goes on along the minus strand of NZ_JACESV010000001.1, from coordinate 237,793 downwards.
TTTAAGGTTATTAATCAATCGCATTTGGTTTATATACGCATCAGATTTGTATTTGGATTATTTGATTTAAAATAATGTTCACAAAAAATTATTATTCTGCCCTTTATCCCTTATTTTTAGGAGGATTAAAAAAAAGATAGACCATGATAAAAAATATACTTTTAACTGCAAGTGCTTTGCTGATATTCCTGATTTCCTGTAAACAGAAGGAAGAAAAGAATGAAAAAACTGCCGAGGTAGAAGAAACTACTACTGAGGTTGAAGTTGCAGCACCTGCACAAATAACACCTATTGTGCATGCTACAGCCGTAATAGAGTGGAGCGGAAATACCATTTATATAGATCCCGTTGGCGGCAAAGCAGCTTTTGAGGGGCAAAAATCGCCAGACATAATTTTTATTACCGATATACATGGCGATCACTTTAATCCTGAAACCTTAAATGAATTAGACCTTGAAAGTGTCCAGATCGTTGCCCCCGACGCGGTAAAACAACAAATGGAGGAAAACCTATCTTCCAAAACAATTACTATGGAGAATGAAGAGACCAAAGAAATCGCTGGTTTCTCCGTAAAAGCCATTCCTATGTACAATTTGCGTGAAGAGGCCAAAGACTTCCATGTAAAAGGCAGAGGAAATGGTTATGTTTTCACCTTTGGTGATGAACGTATTTATTTTTCAGGCGATACCGAAGATATTCCTGAAATGCGTTCCTTGGAAAATATTGACAAAGCATTCATTTGTATGAACCTACCCTACACCATGACCGTGGAAAGCGCTGCCGATGCAGTGTTGGAATTCAAACCCAAACAAGTTTACCCATATCACTTCAGGGGAAGACCCGAGGTAAGCGATGTTGAAAAATTCAAAACGATTGTGAACGAAGGAGATTCCGATATAGAAGTGGTACAATTGGACTGGTATCCCAACGATGATTTTTAAGCACATGAAATAATTACCTAATTTTATCGTTAGAACAACAAACTTAATAACCAAAAAACTTGAATATGGCTCCCAAATCCCATGTTTTAGTAGTTTTGGCAATCTTTTTTGCCGTACAAGCTACCTACTCTAATCAATGTGATAATTTTTACGCTAAAGTAACCTATGCGCTCAGCCATGGCAAAAAAGCCATGAACGCTACGAATTTTGAGCACCAAATGTATTATGCCGAAAGGGCACGCACCGCTTTGGAAAAATCTGAAGCGTTTATGGCCGAATGTAGTTGCGACAAAGCCAAAAACAAAACCTTGGACGCCATGGAAACCTTGGACAAGGCCATAGAACCGGTTGACTGGGAAACTGGTAGGTTCTTCACAAAAAAGGCTCTTGGTGAAATCAACGAATTGATTACAATTATTGACCAATGTACCCTTGGCAATTCAACAACTACAACTGCGACCGAAGATTCTTCTAGTTACTACGAAGAAAATGCTGTTGAAGAAAAAACCAAAACCGCTTCCGTTAACTCTATGGAACTGGAAATGATAAAGGTTTTTGAAAAGCATGCCAATGACAAACTCCAATCAGCAGAACAAGCCATTGCGCAATTGGTGGAACTATCCAGTTCCATTGGTCCAGCCTCTGCGGGTAACAATCAAGACCCAAACAGCTTGGCAGCTCACCAAAAAGCTTATTTGGAAAAAGCTAAAAAACTGTTGGAGGAAGGCATCAAAAATCTCGGTGGAGAAGAATAATTCCTCCTTTAACGAATCAATTTTTTGTATTTGATACGCTTGGGCATGATATCCGTTCCCAAGCGTTTCTTTTTGTTCTCCTCGTAATCAGAGAAAGAACCTTCAAAGAAATATACTTGCGAATCCCCTTCAAACGCAAGGATGTGGGTACAAATCCTATCCAAGAACCATCTATCGTGAGATATAATCACAGCACAACCCGCAAAGTTCTCCAGACCTTCTTCCAAAGCACGGAGTGTATTCACATCCAAATCGTTGGTAGGCTCGTCCAAAAGCAGCACATTACCTTCTTCTTTTAACGTCATCGCCAAATGGAGACGGTTCCGTTCCCCACCGGAAAGCATACTCACCTTTTTGTTCTGCTCACTTCCTGAAAAATTGAATCGGCTCAAATAGGCGCGTGAATTTACTTGCCTTCCTCCCATCATAATCAATTCTTGGCCGTCGCTAAAATTCTCCCAAATGGTTTTTTCGGGATCAATATTGGAATGCGATTGGTCCACATAGGCCAATTTTGCAGTTTCACCAACGATAAACTCCCCTTTATCGGGAGTCTCCTCGCCCATGATCATTTTAAAAATAGTGGTCTTACCCGCACCGTTCGGGCCAATAATACCAACAATCCCTGCCTGTGGTAGGTTAAAGTTCAAGTTTTCGTACAACAACTTGTCACCGAAAGCTTTGCTTACATCCTTGGCTTCGATCACATTGGTTCCCAAACGTGGTCCATTGGGAATATAAATTTCCAACTTCTCCTCCATCTGTTTTTGATCTTGACTCAGGAGTTTGTCATAATTCTTTAAACGGGCTTTTTGCTTTGCCTGCCTTCCTTTGGCGCCTTGGCGAACCCAATCCAGCTCACGCTCCAAAGTTTTTTGGCGTTTAGAAGCTTGTTTGCTCTCCTGCTCCAATCGTTTCGCTTTTTGATCCAACCAGCTAGAGTAGTTTCCTTTCCAGGGAATACCCTCTCCGCGGTCCAGTTCCAAAATCCAACCAGCCACATTGTCCAAGAAATAACGGTCGTGTGTTACAGCAATAACCGTTCCTTTATATTGTGCCAAATGGTGCTCCAACCAATGTACCGACTCGGCATCCAAGTGGTTGGTAGGCTCATCCAACAAAAGCACGTCCGGTTCTTTCAACAACAAACGGCACAAGGCCACTCTTCTACGCTCACCGCCGGAAAGTACGCTTATTTTCTTGTCAGATTCTGGGGTACGAAGGGCATCCATCGCAATCTCCAATTTTGTATCCAGTTCCCAAGCATTGGAAGCATCTATCTGATCTTGAAGCGCAGTTTGCTTGTCCATCAACTTTTGCATTTTGTCCGCATCCTCATATACTTCGGGCAAGCCGAACATATCGTTGATTTTATTGTACTCGTCCAAAATAGCGACGGTTTCTGCAACACCTTCCTTTACCACTTCAAGAACGGTTTTGTTCTCATCCAACTGTGGCTCCTGTTCCAAATAACCAACTGAATAACCCGGCGAGAAAACCACATCGCCCTGATAGTTTTTATCCACACCCGCGATTATTTTCAACAAGGTGGACTTACCTGAACCATTTAGACCCAAAATTCCGATTTTGGCTCCATAGAAAAAGCTTAGGTATATGTTTTTAAGTACGGGGGTATTGGCCGTTTTAAAGGTCTTGGTAACCCCAGACATTGAAAAAATGACTTTTTTATCGTCTGACATCTACTATAAATTAAATGGTTTAAGAAAAAGAGGCTATACTCTGCCTTTTAAGGCGTTGAACACCCAAGCTACGGCAAAAAATCCAATTCCAACAGCAGCAAAGCCCCATCCTGCTACTTCATCATATTTAAAAGCTCCAAGTGCTATCATACCCAAACCTACCAAAATCATAATCCATGTGGCATAGGCCAGCACTGTGTTCTTATTCATACTCATTGTTTAAATTTCTGAAGGGTTTCAAATATCGTAAAAATAGATATAATGTAAAGTTATTATTAAGGATTATGTTTCAAAAGGGAAGCTTACACCACTTTTTTCCCTGACCTTGTCCAACAACTCTGACAAATCCAAGCTATTTTGATGTGACCATAGGTCACTTTCAATTTTGTTTTCACGCAAACATTTGTGCACCTCCAAAATCTCGTAGTAGTAGCCAATTCCGGTTAAAGGCAAACTGAACTTATTGGTTTTATCATCTTTTGCCAAGGTATACTCGTCTGCTTCGTGCCATCTAGGTTTTAAAAACAACTGTCCTTTGCTACCTGATATTTCAGCCTCCATTTTAGAATCGCTTGTAAGTCCGCTGTAGAGGATTGATTGGGCTTCTTTATAATCAAAAATCATACTGGTTTGGAGTTCTGTTCCATTTTCATGGAACTTGGATGCAGCCATAATATCATCTGGCATGCCCAACAACAAATAAGATAGAAAAATTGGGTAAATACCTATATCCAATATACTGCCCGAAGCTAAATCGGGATTCAGTAATCTAGAGTCCAAATCTCTGTCCAAACCGTAAAATGCAAAATCCGCATGGATGTATTTCAAATCACCCACCACTCCTTCATCAACCAATTGCTTTACTTTTTTGATGGATGGATTGAACCTAGACCACATGGCCTCCATTAAAAAAGCGTTGTTTTGTTTGGAAGCATCTACCTGTTCCACCACTTCCGCTCTATTGACGCCCATTGGTTTTTCACAAAGTACCCCAATACCATTTTCAAGGGCTTTTACGGACAATTCCTTATGAAAATTATGCGGTGTGGCTATATAAACCACATCTACTGTTCCTGACCGGAACAATGCATCATAACTTCCAAAAGTGTGTTGTACATTATATTCATTTGCAAAAGCTTCGGCCCGTTCCAATGACCTTGATGCCACCGCAGCAATCTCGGCATCATCAACGAGCATAAGGTCCGATACAAATTTTCTAGCTATTTTTCCCGGGCCAACAATGCCCCATCGTATTTTGGTTTCCATAGAGTTCAAAAGTAATAATTATAACTCCTTATCTTTAACCAACTAAATGAATTTTCAAAAAGAATGGATATAAACTTCAATAAGAACGAAGACCACAATAAATTAAAACTTTCAGACCTGAACCGTAGATTGGCCAAAGTGAAACTCGGCGGTGGTAAAAGCCGTATTGAAAAGCATCATGCCAAAGACAAAATGACCGCTCGGGAACGTATTGATTATTTGTTGGATGATGACACCCAATCCATTGAAATAGGTGCGTTTGCCGGTGAAGATATGTACGAGGAACACGGTGGGTGCCCATCGGGCGGTGTTGTGGTTAAAGTGGGTTATGTGCAAGGTAAACAATGCGTTGTCGTGGCGAATGATGCTACCGTAAAGGCTGGCGCTTGGTTCCCGATTACGGGAAAGAAAAACCTACGTGCTCAGGAAATTTCCATCGAAAATAAGTTGCCCATTATTTATTTGGTGGATAGCGCTGGAGTGTATTTACCCTTGCAGGATGAGATTTTTCCCGACAAAGAACATTTTGGACGCATTTTTAGAAACAATGCCGTGATGAGCAGTATGGGAATTACCCAAATTGCAGCCGTTATGGGTAGTTGCGTAGCTGGTGGTGCGTATTTGCCCATTATGAGTGACGAAGCTTTGATCGTCGACAAAACTGGGAGCATATTTTTAGCAGGAAGTTACTTGGTAAAGGCTGCCATCGGGGAGAGTATTGACAACGAAACCTTGGGCGGCGCTACGACGCATTCCGAAATTAGTGGGGTAACTGACTACAAAGCCAAAGATGATAAAGATGCTTTGGACAAAATAAAGAACATTGTAGACAAAATCGGGGATTTTGACAAGGCAGGCTTCAATCGGGTTGAAGCCAAGAAACCGGTCGAGAATCCTGATGATATTTTTGGCATATTGCCGGCATCCCGAAGCGACCAGTACGATATGTTGGAAATCATAAAACGTTTGGTGGACGATTCCGAATTTGAGCAATATAAGGAAGGCTACGGAAAAACCATTTTAACGGGTTACGCCCGCATAGATGGTTGGGCCGTGGGCATTGTAGCCAATCAAAGAAAGGTTGTCAAAACCAAAAAGGGCGAGATGCAGTTTGGCGGTGTCATCTATTCCGATTCTGCGGACAAGGCCACCCGATTTATCGCCAATTGCAACCAAAAGAAAATTCCACTCGTGTTTTTACAAGATGTTACCGGATTTATGGTGGGCAGTAAAAGTGAGCATGGCGGTATTATAAAAGATGGAGCCAAAATGGTGAATGCCGTGAGCAATTCTGTAGTGCCCAAATTTACCATTGTAATTGGCAACAGCTACGGGGCGGGAAATTACGCCATGTGCGGAAAGGCCTATGACCCAAGATTGATTGTGGCTTGGCCAAGTGCCGAACTTGCCGTTATGAGCGGAAACTCTGCCGCAAAAGTGCTTTTGCAGATTGAAAAGGCCAGTTTGAAGAAAAGTGGCAAATCTGTTGATGCCGAAAAGGAAAAAGAGCTTTTTGATGAAATAAAGCAACGGTACGATGACCAAATATCACCCTACTACGCTGCAGCCCGACTTTGGACGGACGCCATAATCGACCCGTTGGATACCCGTAAATGGATTTCCATGGGAATTGAGGCGGCTAACCATGCTCCTATTGAGAAGCAATTTAATATGGGAGTGCTACAAGTATAATTTATTTGCTTTGGGCCATTGGTGAGGGAAGAGTAAAATCAAACAAATGCCGATTGGCCCCTTTGGTGCCCAAACGATAAACCTTAATCTCTTTGCTTTGCAATTTGCTGCCGTAGTTGCGATAAATGGTCACTTTTAGGTAAGAGGGCGTCAATTGTTTGTTGCCATGGTAGGTTGCATTTACTTTCCAAATACCCGGCAATTCATCATCAAGCATAAAGTCGGCCATGGAATAGCCCAATTTCTTTTCGGAACGAATCCTCTCTGGCATTTCGGCCAAGGTATGTTTCCAGTTGAAATATTGATTGCTTGGGTTTACAAACTGCAAATCGAACTCGGCTTCCGAATCGTTCCACTCAAAAACAAGTCTGGCAGCATATTTTGCTTCCTTATCCTTTTTTCTATCCTTGATTTTTAAGGTGCTGTTCTCCAGAGTGAACAAATTCTTGATTTCTCGCTTCATGATCATCCCCAGTTCCATACTATCCACAGGCAACATTCCCTCATCCTGAAGATATGCATGCCTTGCATATAAAGTGGTTGCGGACTTGGGTTGATCCAAATTACGATAGCTATTGGCCATATCTATAAAGCTTTGGGCATAATCAGGACGTAATGAATACACTTTTTTATAGATTTCATGGGCCTTTTCGTACCTCTCCTCGCTCTCCAACGTGTAGGCGAGCGCTTTCAGCATCACTGGGTTTTTATCGGTTACATTTATAAATCTTTCCAAAATTTCCTCTGCAAAGTCCTCCTCCCCGCGTTCCTCATAAAAATAAGTATAGGAATCCAAAAGAAAATACGGGTGATTACCGTAGGTTCCCTTCATTTTACTGTAAATGTTTTTGGCTGTTGCTGCAGATTCACTTTGGTAAAGTTGTTCTAAATAAACGGGCAATGTTTGCGCATCTATTCTTTCTTTTACCTGACCTTCCTTTACAAAATTGTTTCTCAGTTTTGCTTGATCGAAGGGTTTATAATCTTTAGACTTGTATGTGCCGTTTTTGGTATTGACCACTACAACTCCACCATCTGCTATAGACCCATATTTTGAAGCACCAATAAGACCTGGCATAAGAGCTACCCGTTCCACCGTACTTGGGTCTAACCATGATGGTCCCTGAGTAAAGATTTGACCATCAATATCATAAATAGCTGGTTTTTTAGCTCGAACAGATCCTAATCCTCTCGAAAATACATCGAATTCCATATTTCGATAAATAACCACATTCAACCCCGCGAACTTGCCCCTAAGAAACATTCCAAAATGATAATGGTTACTGATCATATCCTTACTGGTAAGTACCGGCAAACGACTTGGGAAAGTTTCCGCGTCAATGATTCCAAATGCAGTTCTAATCAGTTTGTCGTTGTTGGGGTACTGTTGTTGTAAAATACGTTGTTTGTTCCTACCTACTTCACTTATTACCTCTACTCCGGCCAACTCTTCCACCTTAATGTTCATCTTTACATTCAAAATCCTGGTAACATCTTCAACGATAATGGTGATGGTATCCATGCCCATGTGCGTATATTGAAGTTCTTCACGTGGCTTGGCCATAATTCGGTATCGGCCCTCGGTATCGGACGCCGTTTTACTTCCTGTGGTCAAATTGGCAATCTGAACGTTGGACAATGCCAATTTACCATCGGTGACACGCCCTTTGATCTGATTTTGACCATAGGCCATACCAGAAAACAAAATAAATACTCCTGCAAAATATAGCAACCTCATAGCAACTTGAAAATTAGAAGGTTACTAAATCTACAAAAAAATAATCAGTTCCCTAAATGCGATTTTGGCCTTGGGACCAACAATAATTCGGTTTGTCGTCCATTAATGTATCGAAACCCATCTTCACCAAAAAAACCAGGTTCTTCCAGCATTATGCGGATGTCCCTGTTCCATTCGGGGATGTTCACGGTGGCATTCAGTTCAATAGCATAGGCGGTGTTGGGATTTAAGGGATAGTTTTCACCATCATCTTTCATAACCCCGCCTTGTGCATCCCACATACCAATAGTGGTTCCGGCAGAGTGTCCATAGGTACCCAAAGGATGGGTGTAAATTGATGGTTTTAGTCCAGCATCTTTCGCATCTTGCAGGGCTTTGGCCAAAATCTCGTTGCCTACCCTGCCCGCTACCATGTTTTGGGTGAGAAAGTCTTGTACACGGTTACCATCATATAAAGCGTTCACCAAAAAAGAGGGGGCTTCGGTTTCTCCTGGTTTAAGTACGTAGGCCAGTTCCTGGCAGTCCGTATTTAAACGCAAGTAGGTGATTCCAAAATCGCAGTGCAACAGATCCCCTTGTTGGATGACTTCGTCATCTGGTCTTCCCGAAAAAGAATATAGGTGACCTACCAACTCTTCACTTGTCCGCTGAACATCCACGGTAGGATGAAACCAAGTCTCCAGACCCAAATCAGTAACTTTTTGACGCATCCACCATTCCACTTCGGTGGTGGTGGTAACGCCAGGCGTAATCACCTTTTTCGAGAAAGCTTCGGCGATAATGTCGTGGGTAATATCCGTCAACTGATTAAAAATGGTCATTTCCCGAGGTGTACGGGTCTCTATCCAACGTACTGCCAGTTGTTCTGCGGAAACCACTTTGGATCGGTATTTTTTAGGTAGATTGGACATAAACTCATCGTAATCCGTTTTATCAAGACCATCGGCTATGTTGTGGTCCTTGGAAAAATTGAGCCCTATTTTCTCAGGGTTCCGTTCGGTAATCAATTCCATCAAACGTTTCCACTGATTGGGCTCTTTGTCCTTATCCCAAGCGGAAATAATGCTTTTTCCGATATTATAACGGGAGACGGCCAATTTATCTATTGTGTTGTTCTCCTTATTCCTATAAAAGAGGATGATAGTCCTTCGTCTTGCATTCAACCATGTCGCGGGAAGCATCGTCTTAAGAACTGGGTCTTCGTTGTATTCGCGGGAAATCAATACCCACATATCCAATCCGGTCTCGTCCATTAATTTTGGCAGTAAATTATTAAACCTATCCTCAAGGATTTCGTCCACTACTCTTGCCCGTTCCACTTCGGGGAGTATTTGTTGGGAAATGGCAATAAAGGGCAATAGCAGCACTATTAGGTTGATGGTTTTTCGCATGGTTGATTTTTTAGTTTGATGCTTATAAAATTAAGCAATCTGCTGTATTGTTTTTTGTCTATTGATTTTTTTAGTTTCAGTTTCCGAGAAAGCTTTTACAAAATAAACCTCCTTGGGTAGCTCGTATTTTGATAGCGTTTTTAATTCTTTGACGGCTCGATGCAATTCTTGCGCATCGGTTGAATCACCTTCTACAACGAGGACTAATTTTTGTCCCAAAGTTTCATCTGGCATACCAGCAACAAAAAAACGCGATTGTATTACACTTGATAGTTTTTCCTCAATCGTCTCGGGAACCAATTTGATTCCGCCCGAATTGATTATGGAATCGTACCTGCCCAGCCATTTAAACTTGGTGTTACTTACAAGTTCCACCAAATCATTGGTGACTATTTTCTCGTCTGAAATTTTAGGTGCGTCAATTACAAGACACTCCCTATCGTCTTGGCTTACAAAAACATGGGGCAGCGTCTCAAAACTATTAACTGAATCATCAGTTATTCGTTTTACGGCAATATGTGTTATGGTCTCTGTCATCCCATAGGTTTCATAAGCTTCAACAGTTAGCGTTTTAAGCTTGCTTCGCAAACTTGAATCCACGGGTGCGCCACCAATTATCAGTTTGTTGATCCTTACTAAAACTTTCAAGGAATTTTGGGCCTGTAAGGGCACCATGGCCACAAAATCGTAGGTTTTATTAGTATTTGACAAGGGTGTCGATGAGGGTTCCACATAATCCAAATGTAAACCGAGAACCATGGCACGTACCAACATCATTTTTCCGGCAATTCCGGCACATGGCAAACACAAAAGTGCCTTATGCTTGGGCTCTAATTCAAAATATGTTCCCGTAGCCAGTGCGGAATTTACCATTTGCTTTTTTTTAAGCACAATGGTTTTAGGTTTGCCCGTAGATCCCGAAGTATGTACTTTTATTGTTGACTCATCCGAAGCCCAGTCCAACAAAAAGTCTCCAATGCTTTTTTCAAACGGCTTTCCTCCCTTTATGAGATTTTGACCAATTTTAGGTAGACCTTCAAAATTTAATGGAATATCGTTTAACCTAAAATCGGGGTGGACATTATGCCAAGTCGGATGCTCCATCGCTAATTGCTACATATTCTTCTTTGGTCAACACTTTTCCAAAAAGGCGTTCGTTCCAGTTCTTCCAGCCGTATTTTTTTGAGAAAATAAACAGCAAAATGGGATAAACCACAAAAACTGGAATCAGAACATCCCATCCCAATACGGGTTCTGAGATATCCTTAAATATTGAATTGGTTTGAAAAGCAGTCCAATCAGCGGTCACTAGCAAAGCCGTAATCAAATTATTGGCTGCATGAAATCCAAGAGCCAACTCAAGCCCTTCATCCATCAGAGTTAAAATCCCCAAAAAGAATCCTGTTCCTATGTAGTAAATCATTATACCTAAACCAAGTTTTTCGACTTCGGGGTTTGCTAGGTGCATCAAACCAAATAAACTGGAAGTGATTACCAATGGCACCCACTTGTTTTTGGCTATAAGTCCAATCCCCTGCATCATGTGGCCCCTGAATAAATATTCTTCAAAACTGGTCTGTAGTGGGATTAACAAGATGGCAATAATGGCCAATGGGATAAATTTTGAAAGATTAAAATTAAGCACGTAGTTTTCCGGAGAGAAATAAATGTCAACTCCTGTAAGTACTATTGTAGCAACACTCCATAAACCAAAAGCCAATAGTATTCGTTTCCAATCTATTCGCTTTCGTGAAGTAGTTAAGGAGGTAATGGATTGTTGATGAACCAATAGTGTCCAACCTAGAACAACAAAAAAACCGACCACTAAAGGCGCCAACAATATAATCAGCACAAGATTACTCCCAAATTGATCAATGATTTGTTGCATAGCATCTTCCACGCTTACTGGGGAATTTATGGTTGTGATATAATTCAATACCATAAACGCAATAAATCCAACTGGCAAAACCAAATACTTCCAAAGTCCTATACTTCCTTTATATCCTTGCTCTATGTACATATTTCTTGTATTAAATCCATATCCCAGCCATTTGTTCGGCTGTAAAAAAGCTTGCCCTCGGCTACCTCCAAAGGACTTGCTATATTATTGGTAAATAGGCTACCTGTTCCCAGCCCTTGGGGCATTGTTGTGTCCTGCGAATACGTGTACTGCGCAATGGCGTTAAGCCCAATATTGCTTTCCAGCGCACTTGTAATCCACCAACCAATGCTTTGTTTCTCTGCTAAATCTATCCACTCTTGGCTACCTTTTATCCCGCCCACCAAACTTGGTTTCAATATGATATATTGCGGTTGTATGGTTTGTAGCAATTTTTCTTTTTGTGTTACATCAAAAACTCCGATCAATTCCTCGTCCAAGGCAATGGGCAATGGTGTTTTTTTGCAAAGCTTGGCCATCTCTTGCCATTGTCCTGCTTTTATGGGCTGCTCAATGGAATGCACTTTAAATGTGGACAAGCGTTCCAATTTATCCATGGCTTCTTCGGGTGAAAACGCTCCATTGGCATCTACCCGAAGTTCTATTTCTTCTGGTGAAAAATTTTTGCGAATGGTTTTAAGAATGGCCGCTTCTTTTTCAAAATCAATAGCTCCTATCTTCATTTTGATGCAGCCAAAACCATCTTTCAGTTTTTGCTCCAATTGTTTTAGCATATAAGCCTCGTCGCCCATCCAAATAAGCCCGTTTATGGGTATTGGGGATTCCTTTTGCGTAAAATCGGACGGAAAAAGCTCAAACGGGTCTTTGGATTGTAACGACAACAAGGCCTGTTCCAGCCCAAATTGAATAGACGGATAAGCCCTTAAATGATGCAACAATTCATCTTTTCCCAAATGAATATTATTGCAGGCCCAAGCGAGTTGCTGTGCATAATCGGGCACGTCATCAACACTCAATCCGCGCAATATTCCGCACTCCCCTATTCCAAATGCATTAGCATCTGTAAGGATGATGTACCAGGTTTCTTTTTGGGTCATTACCCCGCGCGAGGTACCGCTGGGGACTTTAAAATTGAGGGTATACTTTTTATAGCTTGCTTTCATGAAGTAGGCCAAATTTAAGTATATTTTGAATCCTAAAAGGCGAGAGAAAAATAAATCAACTAAAGTTGAACCAAAACCGTACCCCTTCAACTTCTCTATCTATGTTCAATTTGGATTGAAGTTGATTCACCAATCGGTTGATAAGGCGAATGCCCATGGAGGAGTGGGCACGTTCATCGGTATCTTCCGGTAGCCCTATACCATTGTCGGTATATTCAAAATAGCCTTGATCACCGTTTTTACGCAGGTGGATGTAGATTTTACCGTTGTCATCGTTATCGGGAAAGGCGTACTTGAAAGAATTGGATACAAGTTCGTTCAAAATCAGGCCAAAGGGAATGGCCCGATCAATGTCCAGTTCGGTGCCTTCTGCATCAATGGTAATGCTGATGTTGTGCCCACCTTTTTTGTAAACGGATTGCACACTATTGATCAAACTCTCGATATATCCTTGCATTTCTATCACCGAAAGGTCATCGTTCTGATACAATTTTTGATGGATCAAAGCCATGGCCTTTACCCTGCTCTTGCCTTCTTCCAAAGCTACAATCGCAGCTTTGCTACGCGTGTTTTTGGTCTGCAGGCTCAATAAACTGCTCACCATTTGCAGATTGTTCTTTACCCTATGGTGAATCTCCTTTAAAAGAGAATCTTTTTCCACAAGGGAATTTTCAATAATGTGCTTCTGTTCCGCGATCAAACGTTGGTTTTTGATACTCTTTAAATAAGCATAGACCAATCCTGCAAAACCCAAAAGGGTAAATATCAAGGAAATAAACACCAAGTTGATTCGTTCATCCTTGGCTTTCATCTCGCTACGGGCCAGTTCGTTTATTCTTTTTTGCTCATCTATGAGCCTTTGGGAATTTTCCAAGTCCTCGTTGGCAACAATGGTGACCAATTGTTGTTTTATAAGTGCTGATTGTTTTTTTGATAAGGAATCCTTGATTCTTTCATTACGCTTGTAATAGATCGAGGCGTTTTTATAGTTTTCGACCTTGTCATAAAAAGCTGCCAGCAAACTGTTCTTTTTTATGGTCTGGAGCACCGAGATATTATCAAACTCAACATCTAAATATTTTTTTGCTTCAGAAAAGCGATCCATTTGCAAATTGGCTTCGGCCAAGTAAAGGGTGTTTTCCACTACTTCGCTTTGATCCTTATTATCCGGTGATTTATTTAAGGTTTCAATACTGGTTTCCAATAGTGGTATTGCCTCTTCATATTCGCCAAGCATTACATGACATTTTGCAATGTTGCCCTCTATTTCTGCCTTTAACAGATTACTTTCAAATATATCCGATTCACTTTTTTGGGTAGAAATATCGTTGATATACACATCCAAATAAGCCTTTGCTTTTTTTAACTCGCTCAAGGCCGTTGGTGCAGAGTCGTCCAACCTTAAATAGTTGCCCACCTTGCTGTGGTATTTTGCCAAACCGTAGGAATCGTTGTCCGCAATGGTTGGCTTTACCTCCATTATGTATTGGTTACGGGCTTTTCTATACAATCCTAGATTGCTGTAGATGTCGTAAAAGGAAACATTATTGGTCAATCCAAGTTCACGCTTTTGTTTTCGGATTTCAATCTGTTTATCAAACAATTGGAGGTTGGCGTAGTTATCATCGAGGACATCCAAAACTATTCGCCGGGAGTCAGCATCCAAGGAATCCTTAATCTCGTACAATTCCATGGCAAGGGCCGTACTTTTATCATATTCGCCCAAATCGTTGTACACCTGTGCCTGCATTACTTGGTAAAGGTGCGAAGCTGTAGTATCTTGAGTTTTTTGGGCATTGGCCAAATAAATTTTGATGGTATCCAACCAATCGTAGGCAGAATTTACATTGTACCGATCCAAGGAATTGAAAAAAACCTCGAACCGCTGAGAAGCTTGGTCGGTATCCTGAAACTCTTTGAGGACACTTTCCTCTTCATCTACAGCGTTTTGTGCAGATGAATTGAAAAGAAAAACAAAAAATACCGTGGTAAATAAAAATTTTACGTAACGTCCCATTAATTTAATTGATATAGCGACCACGGATTGTTTCCACAGGTCCTATATTATTATCGTGCCCTTTTTTCCTTTATTGCCCCAACGACCAATTCAATTCAAAAAACGGAACATTGTACCGAATTGCAACGTATGGGGTATATAAAGAACGTTAGTTTTCCCACAAAATTAAATCCAACAGGAAAGAGTTGACCACTATTGTTGTGAAAGTGTTGTTTTCTGTTGTGAAAACAGAATTTCTGTATGTCAAAATGCATTTTGTCGATGTTTTGTGCTTTTTATGGAATATTTGGATTGGCACAAAGGGCATGAAATTGAAAAAGGCCCTGCTTTTTACAACAAGACCCTTTTACGAGAACACTATATGAAAATGAAAAAATTACTTTCTGATTTATTAACACTGCTAAAGTATGGGCGTAAGGCATTGTAGAAAAAATATTGTTGTGAACTCCTTAAAAATTGTTGTCACCCCCTTTAAAAAATGTTGCCACAAAAAAAAGTGCCCCTAAAGGCACTTGTATATGGTATGTTCCAACAAACATTAACTGTTCATGGAGGACAATATAAATTCTTTAAAATCCTTGGAAATCGGAATCAGGTTGTTGTTGATCATAATGTCCTTGGAGTTGATGGCATCAATGTGGTCAACGTTGACAATGTAGGATTTATGGGCCCTATAGAACTTGTTCTTTGGCAATTTTTCCAAATAATCCTTTAAAGGGGAGCGTACCAAAAACTTTTTATCGGCCGTATTAACTTCCAAATAAACATTGTCCGCCTTTATAAATTGGATATCACAAAACTGGATCCTATAGTACAGATGTTGTTTTTTTACAAAGATGGAATCCTTTAAAACGGAGTTGGAAGTAATTTCATCGGCTTCGTCCGCTACTTTGTCTATTCCTTTTTTGGCATAGTTAAAGTTGGACAGTGCAATTTCAATGGATGTGTACAGATCCTGTTGTTCAAAGGGTTTCACCAAATATCCATCCGGTTTTACCGTTTTGGCATTTTCAACGGTGGCCCGGTCCGAGTTGGATGTAACGAATATGAAAGGAATGTTGTATGTGTCCCGGATATGTTTGCCAAGGTCGATACCTGTTTTGTCCGATGCCAAAATGATGTCTATGAGCACCAAATCAACATGATTGTTCTTTAAGACATCTACTGCTTGCTCGTAAACTATGACATTGTCAACAATTTCATAGCCGATTTCCTCTAGCATGGATTGCATGTCATCAGCAATGATAACATTATCCTCTACGATTAAAATTTTTATCGGATGTTCCAAGGTTCCTTTAAGTTTATTTGGTTGTAAATCAAATTTACAAAAAAATATTAACAGAAATTAAGAATAACAACGCCAATAAAAAAGTGCTGAGTGCCACTTTTTTTAATTCGGTGTCCAATTCCCCCGGATCTTTGGTCATCATCACTTTTCGTAAATGAATCAATAATGGCACAAAGGCCACCATAAAGAAGGATTGTTTCCAGCCAAAGTCCTCCATCCAAAGATATAATACAAAGCTGATCAAAGCCACTAAAATCAAGAGGAAATGGTAGCGTTTTCCATTCTTAAAACCCATTTTAACCACCATGGTGATCTTGCCATGCTTTTTATCGGAGACTATATCTCTGAGGTTGTTCAAGTTCAACACGGCTACGCACAAAAGTCCGATGGAGATTGCGGGCAAAAGCGAGGACCATCCCAAAGATTTTGTATAGAGAAACATACTGCCCAGTACACCCAACAAACCAAAGAAAAGGAATACAAATAGGTCTCCCATACCCCTATATCCATACGCATTGGATCCTACGGTATAGGTAATAGCGGCCCAAATACTCAATAGGCCCAGTAGTAAAAAAAGAAGTATGTAGGGTAAATTTTCCAAGCCAAAGGCAAAATAAATAAGGGCCAAGGCAATCAACAAACTAATAATTATAGATACAACGATGCCTTTTTTTAATGCCTTTTTGGTAATGGAGCCACTTTGTATTGCCCGTGCCGGACCAATTCTATCCTCGTTGTCCGTTCCCTTTACACCGTCGCCATAATCGTTTGCAAAGTTGGAGGTTACCTGAAAACCAACAGTGGTCAACAGGGCCAAAATAAATATGGGCAGTTCAAATTGGCCTTCCAAAATGGCCAAGGCGGTGCCTACAATTATTCCTGATAAAGAAAGAGGGAGTGTGCGCAGTCTAGCAGCCTGTACCCAAGCCTTAGTGTTTCCCAAGATTAATACGGATCTTCTATTTTAACTCTTTGACCATCCTTGTAGGATGCAACAAATGCATCTTGGAAGCCCATTTGAACCAATTGCTGCCTAAATTTTTGTGCTTCTTCCAAGGTTTCAAAATTACCAAGGGAATAGGCATAAAACGGATTGGTCTTTACAAAAAGGGTGTTGGTCAATGCTTCGGAAGCCAAGGTTACATTGTTTTCCACAAAAGATTTTACCTGAACGGAATAAATTTTTTCCTTGTTCAAAAACTCTTTGGCCAAGTAAAACTCCTTTACCAAACTCAGCTCTTCGTTCTGGGACCTAAGGTTATCTATCCTTGCCTTGATCACATCCAAACTATCTATGGAAACAAGTACATTACTTTGATTTTCGAAAGATTGTTTGCTACTAAGGCCTGCAGTAAAAGATGTAATGGCCAAGGTACCGATCACGAACAGCCCCACGAAACCCAAAAGAATGTTCCGCTGTAGTTTAATTTTACGAAGATCTTTGTTCTTGAACTTAATTTGATCGAGCAGTCTTTCGTTTATAATCTGGGCCTTATCTATATCCTTATGAAGGTCCAACAAATCGCTTTCTTCAATAAAAGGCATGCTGTGGAGGAGTTTTATGTTATATGCTATGCTAAAAACATAACAACCAATAAGTTAATATGAATCTTTACAAAAATAGAATTTTTGTCCAAAGAAAAAAACTTTACCGCCCGAAAGCTTGAAAGAAACTGGCATCAACAAGGTTTTCATCACAATAAATGAATTCCGTCATCCTGAATATTGATTTTACGCTGTCGGTACAAAATGCCCGCTCCTTTTTTAAAAGCCTTCTTGCTCAAGTGCAAAATTTTCTTGATTTCTTCTGGTGATGATTTATCGTGCAAAGGCAAAAAACCGTTGTTCTCCTCTAGCTTGTCCAAAATTATTTTAGCTGTTGGTTCCAACATTTTGGCTCCGATGGGCTGTAAGGATATATCTATCTTTTTATCGTCCCTTACATTTTTGATGAATCCCCTTAAACGGTCGCCAATAGCGATGGGCTTAAAAATATCGCTATCAAATATAAGCCCCTTATGCCTATCATCCACTATCACCTCCCACCCCAACGGCGTCTTCCGATAGACCAAAAGGTCAACTTGATCATTCTGCTCGTATTCCACATTTTCGTTGGAGAGGAACTTATCCACCCGGCTAGATCCAGTGAGACGCATGCTTTCATCATCCATATAACAATGAACAATGTATTTGCTTCCCCCCTCCATTCTTTCGGACTGTTCCCTAAAAGGAACAAGTAGGTGTTTTTCCAGCCCCCAGTCCAAAAAAGCGCCGTAATTCCCAACTTCAACCACTTCCAAATAGGCAAAACCGTTCCGGACAATCTTCGGTTTTAGGGTTGTGGATATGGGGCGTTCGGCATTGTCCAGATAACAGAACACTTCCAAATCTTGATCTATTTCAAAATCTTCGGGCACATATTTGTTCGGTAAAAGTATTTCCGTGCCTTCGTCATCACCTAAAAAAAGTCCTATACTGGTGCTTCTTAGCACCTTAAGGGTATTGTAGTTTCCCAATTCTATCATTCGGCAAAGGTAGTTGTAAATTATGGGTATAAAAAAAGCTGCCCTTCAAGAGCAGCCCTTCTTAACTTTATTAACCTATTAATTTTTATTAAAAATAATAAATTTTACTAATTATAAACCGATTCTTTTCCAAAATGCTTGGTCAGCATATAGTAAATTACTGCGCGGTGTTTGTTCTTTTCTGACTTTCCGTACGCATCAATAACACTATTTATAGATTCCATCAATGCTGGTGTTTCGGCAAGCCCCAATTTTTTGATCAAAAAATTGTTCTTTACCGTCTCCAGTTCTTTCTCATCAGAACCTGAAACTTTGGAGGCATCTAAATTATAAATTGCAGGACCCAGTCCTATGGCTACTTTGGTCAACAAATCCATGTCTGGTGTTTGTCCGAATTTGCTTTTGATGTCCGCTGCGTACTTTTCGATCAGTTCGTCTCTTTTGCTCATAATTGATTAGTGTTCTTTATTGGTTTATAGCTGAGGTTCTAAGATATGAAATCGAAGTACCCAAGCAAAATTTTATTGTTCAATACACGTGGTGTGGCGACTTCCAAGATTTTTGGTCTATCCGATTTTGAATAGAATTCTGCCAAACCTTGCTCCAGTTCTGTTTCATTTTGGGCAGTAATATGTTCAAAACCGTACATATTGGCCAAGTGCTGGGCCGATAATTTGTGACTGGTCTCAAAAAAGGTCTCAAACTCTTCCGTTTCCTCCATGCCAGGCAAAATCCTAAAAATTCCACCGCCCGAATTATTAATGAGAACAATCCTAAAATCTGGACGCATATAATTGTTCCACAAGGCATTGCTGTCGTAAAAAAAGCTTAGGTCGCCCGTAAGCAACACAGTAGGTTCTTTACTGTAAATAGAACTGCCCACGGCTGTTGATGTGGTACCGTCTATACCACTTGTGCCCCGGTTACAGAATACTTTCAATGATGCGTCCAAAGGAAAAAGCTGCGCATACCTTACCGTGGAACTGTTTGCCAAGTGCACTTGATACCCTTTGGGTATGTTTTTGATGATACGATCAAAAACGCTAAAATCGGAAAAAGGAATTTCCTTAAGATAGGTATCCCGTTTTGCTTCGTACTTATTCTTTTTGTTTTCCCAAAACGCCTTGTAATCGCTTGTTGGATTACTATTCTCTGAAACAACTTTTTTAAAAAACTGATTGGGATTTGTCTTGATGTGCTTCGTTAAGCAATAAAAAGTGTCGTTGGCCTTTTTGATGTCTACATGCCAATGCTGCTTGGGCTGATACTCACGTAAAAAAGCCTTTATTTTTTTGGAAACGATCAATCCTCCAAAAGTTACCAAAAGTTCTGGTTGCAATGCTTTAAAAAGTTCTTCCCTGTTCTTGGATTTTTCAATTGGTGCAATAATACTATCAATACTTTCGAAGAATTCCGGATAGTGTAAATTAGATGTGGTTTCGGTAAACACCAAAGTGTTTGGGTCCTGTGCCAAGCTTTCCAAAACTTCCGCTTCAATCGCGTTGGGTTGGTTTACGCCCACCAAAACCAGTTTACGTGGACTATTGTTCCATACCTTCGTTAATTCGGCCCAATTCTCCTCGCTTGAAGATTTTTGTTCCAAGTATTTTCCATCATCTTTAATTTGCACCGAAGGCTCCTCTACCCTGCCGTACAAAGGCTCCTCAAACGGAATGTTGATGTGAACGGGGCACTTTTCATCAAAAGCTAGTGCAAGAGCCTTGGCAATTTCCCGTTCATTGTACGATTGTATTTCCTCTTGCTCTTCATTTAATAATGACTTGCCAAATTTTGAAATGGCATCCGTTGCATGGGAAACATCCTGTTTCAAATTGGCGGAATAACCAATATGCTTTTCCAGTACATTTTCCTGCCGGATGGTTTGCCCATCACCAATATCAATTCGGTAGCTTGGTCTATCCGCAGAAACTACAATCAAGGGAATATCACTGTAAAAAGCTTCGGCAACGGCTGGATAAAAATTCAACATGGCACTGCCCGATGAACAGATTACCGCAACCGGTTCCTGCAAATGCTGCGCCATACCCATGGCAAAAAAAGCGGCACAACGCTCATCTACAATGCTGTAACATTTAAAAAAAGGATTTTTGGTAAAACTGATGGTCAAAGGGGCATTTCTGGACCCCGGTGAGATAACTATATTTTTAACGCCCCTTGATTTAAAATACAAAACCAAGGTTTGTGCGGAAGGTATATCTGAATACGTCATTAACTACAAAAATACATCATCTTGATGGTAAAACGATACTGGCAAAACATCAATTTACAAGATGCCCAACATGGTCTTACTTTTGTTTTGGGTCTCCATCCATTCACTTTCCGGGTCGGAGGCCTCGGTAATTCCTCCCCCAACAAAAATGAAAGCCTTACCATCATCCAATTGCATGCAACGAAGGTTTACGAACAAGGACAGCTCTCCTTGGGAACGTAAATTCAGTTCCCCTAAAAAGCCTGTGTAAAATGTTCTTTTGTAGTTCTCGTTGGCTTTAATAAATTGTTGCGCTTCTTCCGAGGGTATTCCACAGACCGCAGGAGTTGGGTGCAGGGCCCTGATTACTTCTTTGACATTGAGGTTGGGCAGCATGGTTCCACGCACCTCCGAACGCAAATGCCACAAATTACCTGCACGTACGGACTCGGCCTCATCAATTTCCAGCCGTTCCATGGTATGTGCCAATTTGTCGCCAATATACTCGGACACCATTTGCTGTTCCTCAATCTCTTTGTTGCCCCATTTAGGATCTTCATTCTGAATATAAGGTAACGTGGCGGCCAAGGACATGGTTTGTAATTTCTTGTCCTTTACTTTAACCAAAGTTTCAGGCGTTGCACCACACCAAGTCCCTACTTTGGGGTGATGAAAAAGATATCCAAAGGCATTCGGATAGGTGTTCAAAAGTGTTTTAAAGATTTTGACGGGAGATTTTGTGATGGACACCTCAATTTTTCTGGAAAGCACTACTTTTTGAAGCCTGCCCTTTTCAATTTCCTTGACTCCATTTTTAATCAATTGGATATGGGCGTCTTTCCCCGATTCATCCAAAGTAATCGTGTTTGCTTTTTGTGATTTTTCAGGATGAAACTCTCCTTGCCATACTTCATTGGGTTGAATCAGAACCACTTTATCCTCTGAATTAAAAGGGGCGAAAACAAAACCTTTTTCCGTAAAATCTTTGGAATAATGGAGCACATTGCCCGACTGAAATACGCCGACAATATTAGTATTATTTGGCTTCCGGTAAATCGCAAAGGGCAACCCTTTTTCCAAACAAGCCCCTGCCCTTTCCAAAATCTCTTCGAGAGCTTTATTTTCTGGGTAGTGCAATGGTAGTCAGTTTACAGTTGGAAATCAAACGGTCCTCCTCGTCGGTGATTTTTATCTCCCAAAGTTGGGTAGTCCTACCCTTGTGGAGAATGGACGCCTTGGCATACACAAAGCCTTCTTTTATGGAACGAACGTGGTTGGCGGCAATTTCGATACCGCGAACAAAAAACTTTTGTCCGTCCAAGAAAATATAGGATGCTGCACTTCCCACACTTTCGGCAAGTGCCACGGATGCTCCGCCATGCAATACACCATCGGGTTGGTGCACCTTGGGTGTTACGGGCATTTTGGCCAAGAGAAAATTTTCGCCGACATCAATATAGGTAATGTCCAACGTCTCCATTAATGTTCCCTTGCATATTTCGTTGCAAACGGACAGAATCTTCTCTTTATGCTCGTTCATCTTTCTATTTTTTGTAAAATTACACAAAGCTTTGGCAATAGCTAAATCAAGAGACCTCAATCATGTCCAACACAGAGAAGACCGTTACCTACACTACCGAAAATACCTATCTAACGCAGAATGAATTAACCCAAAAAACTAAAAATGTATGGTTGGTTTTTCATGGAATTGGCTATTTGAGCCGTTATTTTGTAAAATATTTTAATGGTTTGAATGCTGAGGAAAACTACATTATTGTTCCCCAAGCCCCATCCAAATATTATTTGAAGAACGAGTACAAATATGTTGGCGCCAGTTGGTTGACCAGGGAAAATACATCAATGGAAGTAAAAAACGTGCTCAACTATATTGATGCCGTACTTGAAGCAGAAAATATTCCAGAAGATGTGAATCTTATCCTTTTTGGGTTTTCACAAGGCGTTTCCATAGCTAGCCGATGGTTGGCAAGTAAAAAAGTAAATTGCAAACTGGTAGTTTTATATGCTGGTGGCATTCCGAACGAACTTACTACTGAAGATTTTGAGTTTTTGGATTACAGTTACACCGATATAAGAATAATTTATGGCAACCAAGATGAATTCTTGACCCCAGACCGACTTAAAGGCGAGAGAATCAAAATTGACAAGTTGTTCCAAGATAATGCGGAAACTACCATATTTGAAGGAGGGCACGAAGTGAAGCCCGATATCATCAAAAATTTGATTTAACTTTTTAGAGGTCAGTAGTAAAATACATACAATTTATGCATTTAAAATACTTGTTATCAGTTTTTTTAAATCGTTTTCCTATGTCAGTTCGAGCGCAGTCGAGAACTCTTTGAACGTCAAAAAAGGCTTCGATTGCACTCAGCCTGACACTTTTAGGCTATTTTTAGTATGTAAAAATATCTACTGACCTCTATAACTTTTAATTGGAGGTTTTTTCCTCTGGTACTTCCTCTTCGTAATACTCGATAGTTCTTGTGATATAGGTGTTACCTGGCGTTACAATCTGTTTTACCCAATTGCTGGGGGTATGGCTATCAAACTGAAAAATATATTTGTCCGTAGACTCCGTATTGATAGTTTTTTTCACCATTCTGCTCAATTTGCCGTCAGAGTAATGGTAATAGCGTTTTTGCTGCGATACAAACTCTTTCTCGGCCACATCGTACAGAAAGTCCTCACTTGTAACCAACTTACCATTGTCGTTAAAAACCTCTTCGTTGGCCGTATTGGGTTCACCATCAATATATTCCTTGGTCAAAACTGCTTCTTGGATGCCGTTTGGTCCTTTTTTGGTAGACGTTCTAACTGCTTTTTGAAGAATTCCGTTCGTAAAGGTGCTCACGGTATGCTCATTTTTAACTTGACCATATTCAAAAGTTGTCTCGTCCACCCCTTCACCATTGGACGATATAATACGGACTAATTTACCCTCATCATCATAATGGTACTGCTGTTGCTCCAAGAACTGTTTATCGTACGAAATGATTTTCTCAGTTACTTTTCGGTTGGGAACCGTATCAATCTCATAAAAATTTGCCATGGAAGTGGATTCGTCCAGCACATTGTTCTTATAACTTTCCATACGCTTTTCGACCAATTCGCCATTATCATATTTATAATAGGTAATGTCTTGGTCGGTATCGTTGTATTGGGTCACGGTTTTGGTCAAAATACCCTGCCTATCAAACTCAAACAACTCCTTTCCATAATCGGTGGTAACAAGACAGGATTTCACCTTGCCCTTCAAATCAAAATCTTTCACGGTAAAGATTTGCACCTCTTGGGACCACATTCCAACAATCTGTAAGAATGAAAAAAGTAGAAAAATGGTGTAGTGTTTTTTCATGCTGTAAAATTAGTCGTTAAAAACGCAACTGAAAAATCTAAACCGTATATATCATGCCCCTATTGGCAAGAAATCACCTAAAATTTACGTTCGGTGGCAAAAGGTGAAATATCCATGGACAATTTATCACCTGAAATGAGTTCCGTAACCAATTTACCAGTTGCAGGGCCCATGCTCCATCCCATCATGGCATGACCTGTTGCAATAGTCAAGTTTTGCATATTCTTGGGCCTTCCAATGTACGGAAGACCATCGGGCGATACGGGCCGTAGGCCACATTTTGCATTGTTCTTGGCTTTTTCGGGAATCTGGAACCCGTTGTAATATCCTTCAACACCTTTGGCAATGGCCTCTACCCTTTCCTTTCGGATGGTATGGTTAATTCCGGAAAATTCCATGGTTCCCGCAAAACGGGTAAATCCTTCCATGGGGGTTACCGCTATTTTCTTCTCCATTAAAATGGCGGGCATGGTAATATTTGTCGGCTCTTCTACATTGATTCTGTACCCCTTTCCCGCTTGCAATGGCAATTTTAAGCTCAATTTTTTTGATAGCTCGGAAGTCCATGACCCCGCAGCGAAAACTACTTCGTCCGCTTTGTAGGATGCTTTTGGGGTGGTAATCCCAGTTACTTTTCCGTCTGAAAGAGATACATCTGTTACGCCCTCATTTTTATGAATATCCACTCCGGACTTCTCCAGATACTCCACCATTCTTTTCATAATAAGCGGTGGTGTGGTATGCCTGTCGCACTCCCAAAGTATGGCTCCTTCTGCATTAAAATCTACATGGGGTTCTATTTTTTTTAAGTCCGATTTGGAAAGGTGTTTGCCCACCAAGCCCATTTTCGCCGCTTTTTCCACCACCTCCATTTCGTGGTCACGGGCTTTCTCGGTTTGGTACACCATCATCAACCCTTGGTCACCTATTTGAAAATCTCCCAAGTCACCTGAAGCTTGTATTCCTTCATACAATTCCCTGCTCAAAAGGTTGATGTCTCGAATAACAGACATGGACCGCTCTACCTTGGTTTGGGTGGCCGATTTTTTAAAAAGCCATGCCCATCGAATAAAGTCGAGATCCAGCCGTGGCTTCATATAAAAAGGGCTGGAAGAATTGAACATATACTTCAATCCCTGTGTAATCATACCTGGCGAAGCTAAGGAAACAATATGGCTCGGAGTAAGGTAGCCCGCATTTACAAACGAAGCTCCCGAATTCATATCCGATTTGTCCAGAACGGTTACCTGGTGTCCCGCTTTCTGTAAAAAATAAGCCGTTGAAAGTCCCACGATTCCACCCCCAACAACAATAACACTTTTGTTCTTGCCCATAGCTACAAGTTTTTGGTGTTCTTTAAAAGAAGCGCCAAGATACATAAAGGGCTGGAGAATGTTAATGCATATATTGAGATTTCTTTAGCAAACTTTTGACTATTTTTGGAGGATTTTGAAAACATACATACGAATGAAAAAACTATCCTTATTAGTCTTAGGCCTAGCCATTGCCTGTAATTCTTCCCAAAAAACCGTTTCAGAAGCCCCGCAACCCAAACCAATGGCAAGTCCGGTACCCTATGCGGAAACAATTACCCAAGAAGACTTAAAAGAACATTTATATACCTATGCTTCCGATGAGTTCGAAGGAAGGGAAACCGGTACTCCTGGGCAAAAAAAGGCAGTTGAATATATAAAGGCCCATTACGAATCTTTGGCTGTGCCCCCTGCCCAATCCAATGGGGACTATTTTCAGAAAGTTCCTTTAGAAGTGTCCAAAGTTCCGGAGGGAAGTTTACGTATAAATGATACATCTTTTGAGCTTGGGGAAGACATTTTAACTTTTTCCGAGGCCAAAGGAACCTACAACAATATTGTTTACGTGGGATACGGTATTGAGGATGGCGGTTATTCCGACTACGAAGGGATTGATGTTCAAGGAAAATATGTGCTCATAAAAGCGGGCGAACCTGTTGATGAAAATGGTGTTTACACAATTTCAGGAAATATGGAGAAATCGGTTTGGAGCAATGCATCCGAAGCTGTGGGCAAAAAACGGGACATTGCCCATGAAAAGGGAGCGTTAGGAGTTCTCTATTATGATATGCTGAGTTTCCCTAGGTTTCAGGGCTATTTTCAATTCATGAAGACCAACAATAGTGGTAGAATGCAATTGGCATCCGATGCGGGTGATGAAGTTCTGATTTATCTGAATGATGACGCTGCCAAAACCCTAAAGAGCGATATTGAAGAGGATAATGTGCCGAAATCCATCAATACAAACATTACAATGGATATTTCCAGTGGCAACGATGAAGTAAACTCCGAAAATGTAGTTGCCTTTGTTAAAGGCTCCGAAAAACCTGATGAGTATGTGGTTATTTCTTCACATTTGGACCATATTGGGATTACCGCCGATGGACAGATCAACAACGGTGCCGATGATGATGGTTCGGGAACAGTTGCATTGCTGGAGATTGCACAAGCATTCAAAAAAGCAGCAGATGAAGGCAATGGTCCCAAACGTTCCTTGGTTTTCTTGCATGTTACCGGAGAGGAGAAAGGACTTTTGGGTTCCAGATACTATACGGATGTTGATCCTGTCTTTCCTTTAGAAAACACCGTCGCCAACCTTAATATTGATATGATCGGTAGGATCGATCCAAAATATACGGGAGCGAGAAACTATCTGTATCTAATCGGTTCTGACAAATTGAGCACAGAACTCCATAATCTATCGGAAGAAGTGAACAAAAAATACACGAACATTGAGTTTGATTATACCTACAACGACGAAAACGACCCAAACCGATTTTACTACAGAAGCGATCACTACAATTTTGCGAAGAACAACATTCCGATCATATTCTACTTTAATGGTACGCATGCGGACTATCACCGCCCAACTGATACTCCTGACAAGATAAATTACGATCTTTTGGAAAACCGTACACGACTTATTTTCCATACCGCTTGGGAAATAGCGAACAGACCAAACCGATTGGTGGTTGATAAAGCTTCGGATTAAGTCCTGAGATATTTTTAAAAAAGTAAAAGCCCTCAACATGGAGGGCTTTTTTTATTGAGCCAAAAACAAAAAATCCCAAACCAGTCTTGGCTCAGGATTCTTTTCAAGTTTTTGGGTGGAAGACCGGGTTTACCTCGGCTACGCTCGGCACAGGCTTCTCACCCTTGTCCCATGCAGGAACAAAAAATCCCAAACCAGTCTTGGCTCGGGATTCTTCTCAAGTTTTTGGGTGGAAGACCGGGTTCGAACCGGCGACCTCTGGAACCACAATCCAGCGCTCTAACCAGCTGAGCTACAACCACCATTTAAAACGGATGCAAAAATACTTTTTTGTAATGATTCAACCAAAAGATTTTTCAATTTCCCTTAATTTATTATGCCTGTCTTCACTTCTTTCTTTTTCTGTAACATTACATCTGCCCGTAACTTACATTAAACCAAATCTGTACAATTTACCGACTAAATACACGTTTTTAAGACCAAACACACTTTTTTGGGCATTTCACAACATTTAATTCTTAAAAAGGTGCTCTGAATTTATTTTTGCATTAAATATTTTCACCTTAGCATTGTCAGAAAATAACCTCATATCCAATCGTAATAGCACACTTGCAAAATTAGTGCTTTGTGCCTTCACATTTTGTTTGTCCATACCTATGTTGGCACAGTCTAGCAAAAGAGATAGTCTGGCCTTTAAATTGCAACGATTGGAATCTACCAATAGATTCAACCCAAAAGATACTTCCCATATTAACCTTTTGTCCCGCTTGGCCTTTTCTTACAGATATTTGGATACTGACAGTTTGTACTCCATTGGCGAAAGGGTTTTAAAATACAGTAAGGACATTGACTATGCCTATGGTGAAATAAAAGGTTTGGATGCCCTTGGCAATTACTATTATAGTAAAGGTAATCGAGAAAAATCAATGCCACTCTTTAAGGAAGCATTGGAATTGGCGCAGGAAATTGAAAATATAGAGTGCGAAGTATCCCTAATAAACACGCTTGCACAAAACTATAGCTTTGAAGGAAATTATGCCGAAGCACTAAACTGGAACCTTAAGGGAATTGACCTGGCAAAGGAAGCGGGCAATCAACAAATGCTATCTATTCTCAATGAAAACATTGCTGGGCTGTATGCGGATCAAAAAGATTTTAAAAACGCCCTAATGTTCTACGATACGGTCCAAAAAATAAATAGAAGACTGGGCAATGAGGTAATTGATGCTGAAACGTATAGCAACATGGCATCGCTCTATAAAGATGCCAAGGATTACAAAAGTGCAATGTTCAACATTAACAGGAGCATAAACACTTTTGAAAAAAATAAAATATACGATTGGCTGGCTTATGCCTATCAGGTAAAAGGAGATATTTACCTAAATCAAAAAAAGTATAAATGGGCCCTGTACTGGTTCGACCAAAGCAACATGCTGTTTAAGCATCAAATTGAGGATGACAGAATAAAAATTGAATTAATGAACGGTATGGCCAAAGTGTATTTTGGATTGGAAAAAGATAGCCTTTCATTAAAATATGCCGAGGAAGGCCTGACTTTATCAAAAAAAATCAAATCACTCCAAGGACAAATTGATTGTTCGGAAACTTTGTACAAAGTACATAAGAAAAACGGTAATAACCCCGAGGCTTTGGCCTATTTAGAGACTTTTAAAACCTTGTCCGATTCCTTGTTCATGGACAAGAATAAACAGAGCTTATCACTTTTAGAGACCAAGCTGCAATACGAACAGGAAAAACAGGAACTGATCGAGGCCAATGAAGCGGCCCTTGCCAAGCAGCGTAACTATATCTATTTTTCGATAATCATTCTTTTCATCCTAAGTATAATACTGTTTGTAATCAGGAGAAGTGAGAATATCCAGAAAAAACTGAACAAAAAACTTAAGGATAAATCAGAAGCTGTAATCCAAAGGGAGGCCCAACTCCACGAAATCAACAAAACAAACACAAAGCTGTTCTCCATTATTGGTCACGATCTTAGAGGCCCCATTGGTGGGTTGCAGGGAATACTTAAAATGTTTACCGATGGTGATATTTCCACAAAAGAGCTTATTTCCTTTATTCCCAAACTAAAAACGGATGTGGAAAATATATCCTTTACCCTAAACAACCTTTTATCTTGGGGGTTGAACCAACTCAATGGTGTAGTCACCAAGCCTAAACGGGTATCTTTGTCATACCTTGTCGGCAATAACATCCGATTGTTATCGGAGATTGCAAAAAGTAAATCTATCAAAATTATAAACCAACTACCGGAAAACCCCCGTATTTGGGCCGATAATAATCAAATTGATATTGTTATCCGAAACCTGCTGAGCAATGCAATAAAGTTTACACCAGAGAACGGGCTTATCACCATTGAAGCACAGGAAAAGTCAGATATGTGGCAAGTATCCGTCCGAGATACTGGCATTGGTATGACCGCAGAAATGCAGCGTTCCATTTTTAAGGATTCTTCGAACATTACAACCTACGGTACCAATAACGAAAAAGGTACAGGTCTTGGTCTCTCGTTATGTAAGGAAATGGTGCACAAAAATAATGGTGAAATTTGGGTGGAAAGTATTCCGCGTAAGGGCACAACCTTTTATTTTACTGTACCCAAAGCACTGAATAGGTATCAAAAAGCTTCTTGATCAGATTAAATCTTCCAAGCTATCCACGCCAATATAGCGTTCCACGGTAAAGCCTTCCGCATATTCCACACCAATAATTCTTCCTAAATCCCTTGCTCTATAATTTACACTATCGGTAAAATTTTTACTGCTGATGGGTGTTTCCGGTTCTTCACTGTCTGGATCGTAGAATTGGGAGCTGTATGCCATGATTGCCTCGGTTTTCTTATCGATAAACCCGGATACATCCACTACAAAATCGGGCTCCAAATTTTTCCATTGAATAAAATGATAGACCAATTTAGGTCTCCAGGCATCCTGCCATTCATCACCTCCGTCCATTTTGGTGTCAATTTTCCTCAACCCGCTTAAAAAACAAGCGTCGCTTACTAACTTGCTACCTCTTCCATGATCAATATGGCGGTCATCAATGGCATTGCACAAAACAATTTCTGGCCTATATTTTCTGATTATTTTAATGAGTTCTAACTGATGTTCTTTATCATTTGTAAAGAAACCATCGGCAAACTCCATGTTTTCCCGAACAGCAACGCCCAATATTTCTGCGGCTTTAGCTGATTCTTTGTCTCTGATTTCGGCTGAACCACGGGTTCCGAGTTCGCCACGGGTCAAATCAACTATTCCCACTTTTTTTCCTTTGGAAACTTCTTTTGCTATAGTGGCTCCTGCTCCAAGTTCGGCATCATCAGGATGTGCGCCGAATACTAAAATGTCTAACTTCATATTGTTTTATGCGGTAACGGTCATGGATTTTACTTTGGCGATTGCCTGTTCAATATCCGCTATTAAATCTTCTGTTTTTTCAATTCCCAGCGAAAAACGAATCAATGAGTCCTTTATCCCCTGTTTTTCCCTATCCTCTGGGCTCATAAGGGCATGAGATGTTTGGGTGGGCGAAAGCACGGTACTTTCAATTCCCGCCAAACTCATGGAGGGTTTTATCAGTTTTAGTTCCTTAAAAAATAATGATGCGTCTATTTCCGAGGTCAATTCAAACGATAACATTCCACCAAAACCTTTCATCTGTGATTTTGCCAATTCGTGACCTGGATGGTCTTCCAAGCCAGGGTAATACACATTATCCACATCTTTGCTTTGCTTTAGATAGGTGGCCATTTTCATTGCATTCTCGTTTTGGGCCTTTACACGAATGGCCATGGTTTTGATGCTTCGTTCCAACAACCAGACCGTGTAATCGCTCAAACTTCCACCAAAGCAAATCCCTGTTTGGAACACCTTACCCATATTCTCTTGCGAAGCGGCAACCACACCTGCACAAATATCGGAATGTCCTCCCATATATTTTGTGGCACTGTGCACCACCACATCCACTCCAAAATCAATCGGATTTTGATTAACGGGGCTTGCAAAGGTATTGTCGATCATGGACAGGATTCCTTTCTTTTTGGCCAAATCTGCGACTCCTTTTACATCGGTAATCGTCAATAACGGATTGGAAGGGGTTTCCAAATACAGCACCTTGGTGTTCGGTTTGATTTCTTTTTCAAAATCTTCTACATCCCACCCTGTGGTAAAGGAATATTCAATTCCAAATCTCTCAAATTGGCTTACGGCAAAATGATAGGTTCCTCCGTAAATGGTCTGTTGCAGTACCACATGGTCACCAGCTTGCAAAAAAGTCATCAATGCCGTACTAATTGCTGCCATACCACTGCCAAAAATCAAAGCGGCCTCGGCATGTTCCAGGGCAGCCAGTTTTTTGCACAATGCTTCTTGATTGGGTGTGTTAAAGTATCTTGGGTATCTTTTGACAGCTACGTCTTCAAATTGGTAAGAGGTGCTCATGTACAATGGCGAAACAGCTCCTTTGAATTCTTTATCCTCCAATTCACCAACGTGGGTACAGATGGTATTGATTCCTTTTTTATCGCTTTTCATGTTGAGTCAGTTATCTTTATTATACGCTAAGTTTATCAGGGCTCTGTCTATTGGAAAATAGTGAAAGTACCTCTACCGAATCAGAGTTAATACGGTAATAAAGATTGGTGTATTTAGCAATGACAGCCCTTCGAATATCTTTTTTCTTTTTAGACGTTTGAAACAATTCAGGATTTTTGGAAATCAATTCAATAGTATGATCCAATTCTTGAGAAAAATTTTTCAATTCTCTTTCTGTCCAATTTTCCTCTAAATATGCAACTATCCCCTTCAATTCAGAGATTGCATTATGGGTCCAAAGAATTTTAAAGCCACTTGTCATACAATTTCTTCACATTTGAATGTGATTCCATTTTTCCCGAGGCCGCATCCTCTATTCCTTTTGCAATGGACTTTTTTTCTTCATTGGAGATTTCTTTCCACCAATTGGCTTTCTCACTTTCTCGAAGTTTCATTATTTTTTCAATAATGGATTCATCATTCAGAGTTGATAGCCACTGAATCAATTCAATCTTTTTATCTTGAATGTTTATGTCCATAAGTCCAAAATTACGATTTTGTACCTGCTCAACTCCTACTTCGTAGTTTAGATTCTGTTGCAGGTCCAATCAAAGATACGAAACCCATCATACTTGGACTTTCTTCCACTTTCCTTTTTTAAACCATACCATGGCCAAAACAGCCAACAATACTTCTGCCAAAGTGATCGCCACAAAAACACCTGTTGCTCCCCAGCCCAAAACTAAGGCCGATATATAGGCCAACGGCAATTGGAACAACCAGAACGATATCAAATTTATCTTGGTCGGGGTTCGGGTATCCCCTGCCCCATTAAAGGCTTGGGTCACCACCATACCGTAAGCATAAAAAATATAGCCAATGGCGATCACTTGAAGACAAAGCGCACCGCTCTTGACTACTTCAGGCGTTGTGTTGAACCAAGAAATAATAGAATTCGCAAAAATGAGGTATCCCAATGAAACGGTTCCCATAAACCAAGCATTGTATTTTCCTGTTTTCCATACGGATTGTTCTGCCCTATCCGGTTGTTTGGCTCCCAGATTTTGTCCAACCAAAGTTGCAGCTGCATTGCTCATGCCCCAAGATGGCATTAAGGTGAACATCATCACCCTTATGGCTATGGTGTAACCTGCCAAAACTTCACTTCCGAATTCGGACATGATACGCATAAGGAAAATCCAACTGGACGTTCCAATCAAAAATTGGGCAATCCCTCCTAGAGAAACTTTGATCAAACCGATCATAACCTTAAGGTTAAGGACCAAATCCTTGGCCACCAATTTAATTTTGCCCCAACCAAAGAACAAAATTCCCAACTGAAAAATTACGGCGGTTCCTCTACCAATATTGGTAGCAACAGCTGCTCCCTTAACCCCCATTTCCGGAATAGGACCAAAACCAAATATGAACATGGGGTCCAAAATAATATTGAGTCCGTTGGAAAGCACCAAGGCCCACATGGCAATAGATGCATTACCTGCACCCCGAAAAATGGCATTGATCAAAAATAGAAGGACAACTGTAATATTACCTCCGATCAAAAATTGGGTGTAGCCGTAGCCTTCTTCAATTAAATCCGGTTCCCCGCCCATTAGAGCCAAAATGTCCTTGGCGTAGAAGATTCCAATAATTCCAATTACTACGGAAATTACTACCCCTAAACTAATGGCTTGTACTGCGGCAATTCTGGCGCCGTCTACATCTTTTTCACCGATCCTACGTGCAACAACGGCTGTGGCGGCCATACTAAGTCCAATGGCCAAGGCATACACCAAAGTGATTACGGATTCCGTGAGCCCAATAGTGGCCACGGCATTAACGCTTACTCTGGAAACATAAGCTATGTCCACCAAAGCAAAAATGGACTCCATGAGCATTTCCAAGATCATGGGGATGGAAAGCATAAATATGGCCTTGCGGATGCTGCCTGAGGTGAATTCAGTTTCTTTACCAGAAATAGCTATCCAAAAATAATGGATGAATTTTTTAAATGAATTTGTATGTTGATGAGTCATTATAAAAGAATTATGTGTGTAAAAAGTGTTGAAATGCCAGCCGTACCGAGGAGTATTTCGGTTACATAATTGGCTTTAAGCCAAAGGTGACATCTATCGTGGACATAATTCTTATAACTTCATAATGATGCAAATATGCAAAAAAATGAAATATTATTAATATTTTTTTATGTACTACTTCATTCCTTGTTCCTACCTTCGTAATCAAACCAACTCAAATAATTCAAAAACCATGCGTATTAAAAGTTTGATTGCCATTGGAATACTATTTTCCATGGTACTTACATCATCCTGTAAAAAGAATCCTGAAACCGCTGAAACCGAGAAAAAAACAGGTTACCAAGGACAAGGAAAAAGTCCTGTTGTGCCCACGGTAGACAAGCCCATTCAAAAGCAATGGAGAGGCATATGGGCATTTAATGACAGTACAACTTTTTTTTCGAACCAATTTGATGGTGCCCGTTTAAATGGTGTGGCCTACGATGGCGACGACCATTACACTATTTGGGTTACTGCCGAAAACACCCCAATAAATGTTAGTCCATGGTACGCTTTTCAAGTTTGGTCCAAAGAGCCTCGCGATATTACGGTTCAATTGAATTACCAAGATTCACGAAGCAGATATTACCCAAAGATCAGTAGCGATGGGAGAAACTTTACACCATTGGACAGTACAAATTTTAAAGCCATCGAACCAGGAGAAGGAGAATTTGGAATAAAAGCGGCCCCAGAATCTGCAGAAATTACCATAAGTGTGACCGAAGAACCGACTTGGATAACCGCACAAGAACTTTACACATCATCTGTGGTAAAAGAATGGGTGGATTCCTTAAGCCAAAAACCATTTATTACGAATTATCCAATCGGTCTTTCAAAAGAGAAACGTACCATGTCCTTAATGGAAATCAATGAAAGTAAGGATTCCAAAAAGGCAATTATGATTATTTCCAGACAACACCCGCCCGAAGTAACAGGTTTTTTGGCCATGAAATCGTTTATTGAAACCATTTCGGGCGACTCTGAATTAGCTAAGAAGTTTAGACAAGAGCATACTATTTTTGCGGTACCCTTGATGAACCCTGACGGAGTAGACAATGGGCATTGGAGACATAATACCGGTGGTATTGATTTGAACAGAGACTGGCAAAACTTCAACCAACCCGAAACTCGAAACGTTCGAAATTTTCTTGTGGAGAAAGACAAAACGTACGATTTTGTTTTCGGGGCAGATTTCCACTCCACTTGGGATGACATCTACTACCCTATTGATACAACAGTAACAGGTGAAAAAGGGAAAATTATCTTTGATTGGATCGAGAACATCAGCGAAAGATTACCTCAAAAGCAAACCAACATAAGCGCTTCCGATGAGATTGACCCGACCATGGTTTCGAGCAAATACTTTTACGTGCACCATGGCATGCCTGCCATTGTATTTGAATTGGGCGACAATACTTCCAGACCTTTCCTAAAGGAAAAAGGGAAGGTTGCCGCAGAAGAAATCATGAAGCTTTTAATGGAGGAATAAACTATTTTTTGGCGTAATGCACCTTGTAACGCCAAAAACTAATACCTCCCAGAATAAAGACCCCGAGTACGGTATACCACACAAAGCTCGGGGTTATTACTTGATCCCCACTTGCATAACTGTGCAAGCCAACCAAATAAAAGTTTACCCCGAAATAGGTCATCATAATACTGGCAAAGGCGATAACACTTGCAAAATTGTAAACCCACTTGCTTCTTAGCCCGGGAACCAACCGCATATGAAGCACAAAAGCATATATCATAATCGAAATCAGTGCCCAAGTCTCTTTGGGATCCCATCCCCAATAACGTCCCCAACTCTCGTTGGCCCATTGGCCGCCTAAAAAGTTGCCTATGGTCAACATTACCAAACCAGCGGTAAGAGCCAGTTCATTGATAACCGTAAGCTCTTTTATATTGAGGTCCATTCGCTTTTTGTTCTTTTTGGTAGTAAGAACCATGAGCAGCAATGCGACCACTCCCAAAATCATCCCGACCGTTAAAGGACCATAACTGCCCACAATAACAGCAACGTGAATCATCAACCAATAACTGTCGAGTACAGGTTGCAAATTGGCGATAGCAGGATCCACCCAACTCTGGTGGGCTATCCATAATAGCATTGAGGTTACAAAAGCACTTGCCGCAATGGTAAGTTCACTTTTTCGGCCCAAGGCCAAACCAATGCCCATGGTTGCCCACGCTACATACAGAATACTTTCATAGGCATCACTCCAAGGGGCGTGGCCAGAAATGTACCAACGCAACACCAAACCAATAGTATGCCAAATAAAGAATATGATGATGGTCCCTTTCAATAAATAGGCAAAGGCATCCAATACCTTTCTTTCCTTAAAAATTTTAGCAATCAGCACAAAAAACAACAACACACCGACCAAGGCGTAGTATTTGTACAAACGGTTGAACAGATCCAGCTTGTTGTAGATTATCTCAGTCTTGATCTTATTTTCCGATGGCAAGACTTCCTCCCCGTGATTTTTTTGATTTTGTTTGAAGGCCTCCAATAATCTATCTGCCTGTGAATAATCGCCAGTGGCAATGGATTTTTGCAGGGAATTCAAATAATACGGCATCGCATTTTTGATAAAATTCGCATACAACGAATCTTGCACTTGATATTGCCCAGAGCGATATTCCACAGCAGAGATCCATTTGTTGTTCTCATCGTTGAGCAGGGGAAAAATCTTTACTATTTGCCCACTTAATGCGATGTCCAATAAACTCAACCGCTCACCTACCTTTTTAAAATCCTTCTCAAAGTTTGAAGGATTGTTGGTGGAAGTAGCTTTTTCCAGATAGGGCCTTAGTTTGTATGTCCCTTTTGCATCAAAAAAATCGGTAGCTTTTACAAACTCGGTGCCTTCGGGAACCCCGATAACTTTACGAATACTGTCGTTTTCCTTTTTGCCCAAAGCAATAATGTCCGCAGTGTACCAAACCCCAGGATTCAGCATCATGGAAAGGAAAACCTGATTGGCCGAAAGATCCTTGAATTTGTCATCGCCGCTCAGTTTCCTCAACAATTCGGATGCAAAAGTGTTTATTGGCTTCATCCGTCCACCTTCATCCTGAATCACCAAAGCGCCAAACTTTTCGGCATGTTCCGTGGCCACGGTCGTAGCTTGGATTACAGAGTCAATTTGGGCTTTTGTTGGCAACAGGGAATGTTCGTCATGACCCTCCTGAGCATTTGTAGACACAAAAGCGAAGAAAAGAGCAATGGTGGTCAAAGCTGCTTTCTTTTTCTTAATTTTTTCGAGCATGGTCTGTAAATCCCTAAAACGTGTTTTTCCAAAGAACATAATACCCATCAAACCAATATACAACAGAAAATAACCTATATAAGTAATCCATGTGCCCCACCAATCGTGGTTTACGGAAAGTACCGTTCCACGTTCATCCGGGTCAAAACTGGACTGG
The DNA here is from genome assembly GCF_013911645.1 of Allomuricauda sp. Taxonomy (GTDB): domain Bacteria; phylum Bacteroidota; class Bacteroidia; order Flavobacteriales; family Flavobacteriaceae; genus Flagellimonas. Next base: position 200,751 of record NZ_JACESV010000001.1, on the reverse strand, counting down.
AAAAATCGGTACCCTTGATGGTCCAGCACATGATTCATATATATATCATAATCAAAAGGACGGTCGTCGTGTACCGTAACCTTGCTCATAAACGAGGCATACCCCGCTTCGGTTCCAGGATATTTTTCCGCAATAAAATCATTCAACTCTATGGAAAAAGGAAGTTCGTAAACTTTGGAGCCATAACTCAATGAAAAATCCAACCCGCCTACATGGACCTTGTCAGAAAAATTTGATGTTCCCTTACTTCCCAACAGTTTAACCTCTTTAGTTTCTCCATTGGCAGAAATCGAAACAACCAAAGCATCCTGCGTTACCTTGGTAATCTCCTCATCGGGCACTTTAACAATACCATACTTTCCTTTAACCAAAGGTTCGGGCACTACAAACTGCATACCGCCCATAGTGTATAGCGAACGTAATTGTAAGGGCTGAATGCTATCACTTGCTACTTTCCCTTGGAATTGGTCCGCCATGCGCATAAAATTCCCCTCGAAAGGCGATTTGATGCGGAAGCCATTCTCTTCATCGTAAAAAATATTGATGGCTCCTTCGGTTTCGTTGTTAAGGGCAAAAAGAATGTTATGGACGCTGGCTATTTTACCATTTTCCAGATAATGTTCGTGGCGTTGACCATTGCCAGCTTCTACTATTTGGAGATATTCTGCTCCATTTTCGTCTGGAATCAATCCTTTTTCGGCTCCTTTGATGAAATCCACATAACCAATGGAGAAAGGTTGTCCGTTAAAATCGGATTTCCAAGGCAAACTGGAACGTTTTCCTTCGGGTGTTACCAAAATATCATCCTCCAGAACCCTTCTTTTGGTTTCACCGTTGATGTCCCCATCAACAAAAGCGGTCAAATAGGTTTTGTCCGAATAAAATACTTTCTCCGTTGCCCCTTCGCGAATAGGCATCATTCCCTCATAACTGATATAACGCGTAACAAAAGCACCTACTATGATCAGAATCCAAGATAAATGAAGAGTAAGCACGGGCCACTTTTTCCAAGTCAATAGACGGTATCGATAAATATTTCCAAAGAAATTGATAACAAAAAAGACCATAATGGCCTCGAACCAAGTGGCATTGTAAATGTATATCCGTGCTGTTTCGGTGCTATACCAGCTCTCCACAAAAGTTCCCATAGCCATTGCCGCAGCAAAAACCAAAAAAAGAACAGCCATAAGTCTTGTGGAAAAAAGCGTTTTCTTAAGAATATCAATCATGGAAATTCGGTCTACTTTCGGCTTGCAAAAATACGGCCTTTTTAGAACTTCCCCGCTGTCAAAACTGATAAAAATCATACAGATTTGTTAATTCTTACTACCATGTATCAACCCTAAATTTGTAGTTTTGGGCATGCTCAAGATTGTGATTTTGGGGACCGGGAACCTCGCCAAACACTTGCACACTGCTTTTACAAAAGCTAATGCTATTGATATTGTCCAAGTCGTGGGTCGAAATAAGAAAGAATTACAGCAATTTTCCGAGCATTCCACTATTTCCAATTCCTTTGATTCCATAGTTGATGCCGATGTCTATCTAATTGCCGTAAAAGACGATGCCATTACCGAAGTGTCTCAACATTTATTAAAGAAAAAGGGAATCGTGGCACATACCTCGGGCGCTATAAGTTTAAAGGCGATTCAGCACCAGAACAAAGGGGTTTTTTATCCATTGCAGACCTTTACCAAAGGTAAAACGGTTGATTTTAGCCCCATTCCCATCTGTATTGAAGCAGAAGAAAAGGAATCACTGGAAATCTTGCATAAGTTGGCGGATTCCATTTCTGAAAACGTGCACCATATTGACTCGCAGCAACGAAAAAAATTGCATCTTGCAGGCGTTTTTGTGAACAACTTTACCAATTACCTGTACAGTGTTGGCGAAGCATTTTGTTTGGAAGAAGGACTATCTTTTGATTTGTTGAAACCATTGATAATGGAAACAGCAGATAAAATCCAAGCCATGTCGCCAAAAGAAGCACAAACAGGGCCAGCTCGCAGAAACGATACCAAAAGTATGGAAAGTCATCTGGAACTTTTAAACAAAAAAGAACACATTACACTCTATAAATTATTGAGCCAAGCCATAAAACAAGCGCATGAAGAAGAATTATAAAGAGCTTTTGAGCAACATTACCACCTTTGTTTTTGATGTTGATGGAGTTTTTACCGATGGAACGGTTATGATTACTACAAATGGGGAACTGCTCCGGAAAATGAGCGTAAAAGATGGATACGCCCTTAAAACGGCCATAAAAAAAGGATACAACGTTTGTATTATAACGGGTGGCACCAACCAAGGCGTAAAAGAGCGCTTAAAAGGACTCGGGGTAACCGATTTTTATATGGGCGCACACCACAAACAAGAACCTTTGGAAGAGTATTTGGATATTCATGGCATTGACCCTCAATCGGTGGTTTATATGGGTGACGATGTACCCGATATCCCCCCAATGAAAATGGTAGCATTGGCCACTTCCCCACAAAACGCAGTACCTGAGGTAAAAGCCATCTCTGACTATGTTTCGCATAAAAATGGCGGCGAAGGCTGTGTTCGTGATATTATTGAGCAAGTTTTAAAGGTTCGTGGGGACTGGAACGATAATTTTAGCGCCGAGAATGACTAAAAATCCACTCAAAGAACAACTTAAGTATAAAAAAATTATTTTAGGCTCCGGCTCACCTAGACGAAAAATGTTCTTGGAAGAGTTGGGATTGGATTTTGAGGTACGCCCCAAATCCGTAGAGGAAGTCTATCCTAAAGAATTACAAGGACAAGAAATATCAGAATATTTGGCACAGCTCAAAGCCACTCCCTTCAAAGAAGAATTGGAACCCGACCAAATAGTGATCACTTCGGATACGGTGGTTTGGCACAACAAAACCTCATTGGCAAAAGCCAAGAACAAAGCTGAAGCCTTTGAAATGCTTCGCACCCTATCGGGAGACTGGCACGAAGTGATTACCTCCGTTTGTTTTACCACAAAAGATTTTCAAAAAACGGTCAGTGGCATTACCAGAGTAAAACTAAAGGATTTTACGGATGACGAAATCAACTACTACATTGATACCTGCCAGCCTTTTGATAAAGCAGGGGCTTATGGTATTCAGGAATGGATCGGTATGATCGGTATCACCGAAATTCAAGGTTCTTATACAAATGTGGTGGGACTTCCTACCGATTTGGTCTACCAAACCCTAATTGATATGGTTTCTTGAGTTTGGATGCGTAACTTTACTAAAATCCTCTACTCATGAAATCATCTATAAAATTCAATCTTCAAAGTATCACATGGATATTGGTTTTGTTTATATTGACCTCTTGTATCGATAAAAATCAAACAGCGGAATCCAAAGAAACATCCGGCCAAGAAAACACTACACCCTCAACAGCTAAGCAAAAATACCCCCTCACTGATAATTTCAAAAATTATTGGTATGCCGGCGATGCTGAAATCACTTCGTACCAATTGAATCAGGCGAGGTATGGTGAACTTCGGAACGGAAATGCAGTTCTGATTTATGTAACGGAACCTTTTTTACCCAAACAACAGGTAAAAGCAAACGGCAACAACCCTGAAAACATTTCGGTTTTAAAATTGAATGCCACGAAAAAGTTTTTGACCGGAATTTACCCCTACTCCATTATGAGCAGCACATTTTATCCGGTTTACGATAATCAGCATGCAGTGAAGACCAGTTTGTCCGTTCAGGAATGGTGCGGACATGTGTATGCCCAGATCAACAATCGTGAAAAATTTGAATTTACCTCACATTCATATTTTGAAGGTGAGGCCGACCAAGAATTTTCTATGGAAAAATCATTCTTGGAAAATGAAATTTGGACCAAAATCCGAATCAATCCCGAAAACCTCCCTCAAGGTGAAATTTCAATGATACCTTCTTTGGAGTTTCTCCGTTTGAGGCATAAGGAGATTAAAGCATATACTGCCAATGCAACCATTTCATCTAAAAATGGCATAACAACTTATACCATTTCCTATCCAAAATTGGAACGAAAGTTGATGATAAATTTCAAGGCTGACTTTCCTTTTTCCATTGAAAGTTGGACGGAAGAATTCAAGAGTGGATTTGGACCGGATGCGAAAATGTTGACCACTTCTGCTTCCAAAATCAAAACAATAAAAACCGCTTATTGGAGTCAAAATGAAAACAAAAATCTAATATTAAGGGATAGTTTAGGTTTATAACATCAACCAATGCCTATGTTAAAACTCTTCTAAATAATCCAATATCTAAATGTATACTGGCTATATTTGAATCAACCGCTAAACAACCAACTATGAAGCATTTTTGGGTATTCCTTTCCCTTACCATACTACTTTTCACTAATTCTTTTGCCCAAAAACCGGATAAGCTTACTTCGGCAGAGTTATTCCACGACATACAAAAACTGAATTTTTTAGGGACGGCCCTTTACGTAGCGGCCCACCCCGATGATGAAAATACAAGCCTGATTTCCTATCTCGACAACCACGAAAAAGCGAGAACGGTCTATTTGTCGATGACAAGAGGGGACGGTGGGCAAAACCTGATCGGTTCTGAACTAGCCGAGCTTTTAGGGGTATTGCGAACACAAGAACTTTTAGCTGCAAGACATATAGATGGCGGTGAACAACGCTTTACACGTGCAATTGACTTTGGATTTTCCAAACACCCAAAGGAAACCTTAAAAATATGGGACAAGGATAAAGTTTTGGCCGATGTGGTTTGGGCCATTCGAAACATAAAGCCCGATGTGATCATCAACAGATTTGATCATAGAACCCCTGGCTCCACACACGGTCACCATACGTCCTCGGCTGTTTTGAGCATGGAGGCCTTTGATTTGGCAAATAATCCAGATGTTTATTCCGAGCAATTGCAATGGACAACCCCCTGGCAGCCCAAACGTATTTTTTATAATACTTCGTGGTGGCAGTACGGCAGTGAGGAAGCATTTGAAAAAGTTGACAAATCCGGTATGGTTCGGCTTGATGTGGGCACCTATTACCCAGAGCTCGGACTCTCCAACAACGAAATTGCCGCTATGGCACGTAGCCAACACCTTTGTCAAGGATTTGGTAGACTGACGGATAGAGGCACTGACGATGAGTATATTGAATTACTAAAAGGCGACATGCCCAAAAACAATGATGTGTTTGAAGGCATCAATACCACTTGGTCGCGTGTAAAAGGAGGCGAAGCAGTTGGAGACATCTTATATAAAGTTGAAAATAATTTCGATTTCCAAAATCCATCCAAACATATACCTGAACTTGTAAAAGCTTATCAGCTATTACAAAAAGTTGAAGATGAACACTGGAGAACATTAAAATCGGAAGAATTAAAAAGCATCATCCTAGCTTCGGCTGGATTATATTTGGAAGCCAGTTCGGCAAGTGCTTCTGCAACTCCTGGCAGTAAGGTAACCATCAACATAGAAACCATAAACAGATCTTCTCCAAATATCACTTTAAAAGAAATTAAGATTGTTGGTACCGATACACATCTAACCACAAACAAAATTTTGGAAAACAACCAAAAAGAAAATTTTGAAATTAGCTTCACCGTTCCCGAAAACACTTCCTATACCAGCCCATATTGGCTAAACGAACCTGGAACTTTGGGAACCTATACCGTGAACGAACAAAGTTTGATCGGTAAACCCGAAACCCCAAGTGCATTTAAGGCAGTTTTTTCTTTGGTTATTGATGGAGTGGATATTCCGTTTGAAAAATCCGTGGTGCACCGCTACTCCAGACCCGACAGGGGAGAATTGTACGAACCCTTTGCCATTTTGCCCGAAGTAACTTCCAAAATTGATGAAAAGGTGCTCATTTTTGCCAGTGCAAACACTAAGGAAGTGCAGGTAAAAGTAAGAGCAGGTAAAAATAACATATCCGGAACGGTTGAGTTAGATCATCCAGCCGGGTGGACAGTTTCACCACAAAACATTCCTTTTTCCATTGCGCAAAAAGGCGAGGAAATTTCGGTAACATTCAACGTTACCCCTCCTAATACCGAAAGCGAAGGAAAAATTGGGCCAAAAATCAAAATGGGCAACAAAATCTACGACAAAGAACTGGTAGAAATCGCTTACGACCATATTCCAAAGCAATCCGTATTACTCCCTTCGGAAGCCAAAGTGGTTCGCATGGATATAAAAAAGTCTGGTGAGCATATCGCTTACATTATGGGTGCTGGAGATATGGTACCCGAAAATTTGGAACAAATCGGTTACCAAGTCCATATTGTTGACCCCAATGATATTCAAAATGGGGATTTGGATAAATACGATGCTGTTGTTGTGGGCATTAGAGCCTACAATGTGGTGGAGTCCTTAAAATTTAAGCAACCCGTGCTGTTCGATTATGTAAAAAATGGTGGTACCATGATTGTACAGTACAATACGGCCGGAAGATGGGCCAGACAGTTTGAAAACATTGCCCCATACGATGTAACGCTTTCCAGAGACAGGGTTACTGACGAAAATGCAGAGGTGAAAATATTGGCTCCCAACCATTCTTTGATAAATTTCCCGAATGTCATCACAAAAAAAGATTTTGATGGGTGGGTACAAGAACGTGGATTGTATTTTCCAAGTGAATGGAGTTCTGAGTTTACACCGATTCTCTCAATGAAAGATGAAGATGAAACCGAAAAACAAGGAAGCCTTATTGTAGCACCTTATGGAGAAGGTCACTATATTTACACAGGTTTAAGCTTTTTCAGGGAATTACCTGTAGGGGTTTCGGGGGCATATAAGCTCTTTGCAAATATGCTTTCTATAGGAAAAAATGAAGTAAAAAGAGACAGTAATGTCAAAGGATAATATGAATACCAAATTTGAATGGAAAAAGGAATACAGCATTGTTATCCTTTTAAATGCCATATATATATTGGTTTTTTACCTCATAATGATTTTAAACAATTAGACCCCTGAATGGCATTACTCGACTGGATTATTCTTGGTAGCACCCTACTCTTCATCGTGGCATACGGTGTTTGGAAAACACGTGGCAATAATAATGTGGACGATTATGTCCGTGGTGGTGACAACGTAAAATGGTGGACCATCGGATTGTCCGTGATGGCTACCCAAGCGAGTGCCATAACTTTTTTATCTACCCCGGGGCAAGCGTTCCACGACGGTATGGGCTTTGTTCAATTCTATTTTGGACTGCCCTTGGCCATGATCGTGATTTGCCTTGTGTTTATACCCATTTACAAAAAATTAAAGGTTTTTACCGCCTATGAAATGCTCGAAGGGCGTTTTGATCTTAAAACAAGAACCCTTACTGCTCTTTTGTTCTTGGTACAACGTGGGTTGGCTGCAGGGATTACCATATTTGCCCCTTCCATAATCCTATCCGCCGTATTGGGATGGGATTTAAGGACATTGAACGTGATTATCGGAATCCTTGTGATTATTTACACCGTGTCGGGAGGCACCAAAGCGGTTAGCATGACCCAGAAACAGCAGATGTTCATCATTATGTTGGGGATGTTTTTTGCTTTCTTCTTTATCATGGGAGCACTCCCTACGGATATATCTTTCGATAAGGCCTTAAAAATAGCCGGGGCGAACAATAAACTCGAAATTTTGGATTTCTCTTTTGATACCAATAACCGATATACGTTTTGGAGTGGTATTACAGGAGGTTTCTTTTTGGCCTTGGCCTATTTTGGTACCGATCAAAGTCAAGTTCAGCGTTATTTATCGGGCAAATCGGTTCGTGAAAGCCAGTTGGCATTGATTTTTAACGGGATTTTTAAAATACCAATGCAGTTCTTTATCCTATTGGTGGGTACCATGGTATTTGTATTTTATCAATATAATTCATCTCCCTTAAACTTTAACCCTGCAGCTACCGAAGCTGTAATGCAATCGGAATATGCCAACGATTACCAATCGCTTTCAAAAGATCATAAGGAACTGGAAAAGGAAAAACGAATGGCGCAACATTCCTTTTCCGCAGCACTTGAACTTAAAGAGTACAATGCCATTGAGCAGGCAAAGCAGGATATTATTAAAATAAATGAAAAGGAAAAAGCAAATAGGGAGACTGCCAAAAATTTAATTTCCAAAGCAGATGGCACTGTGGAAACCAACGACAAGGATTATGTGTTTATTCATTTTATCCTAAACAATTTACCCATGGGGCTGATCGGTCTCCTTTTGGCCGTAATTCTCTCCGCAGCCATGTCTTCCACCGCTTCTGAATTAAATGCACTTGGCACCATTACCGCTTTGGATCTGTATAAAAGAAATGTAAAAAAAGAACATACCCAAGAACACTATTTAAAGGCGACCAAGGCCTTTACCCTACTTTGGGGAATCATTGCAATAATAATAGCCAATGTGGCCAATCTTTTTGATAATTTGATTCAATTGGTCAATATTATTGGTTCCATTTTCTACGGAAATGTGCTTGGTATCTTTCTACTGGCGTTCTTTTTCAAATTTGTAAAAGGAAATGCTGTTTTTGTGGCGGCAATCGTAACCCAAATCATTGTGATTGTAGGTTACAACTTAGACTGGATGTCCTACTTATGGCTGAATGCCTTTGGTTGTGTTTTGGTAATTGTACTGGCCACTATTACTCAGATATTCGATAACTTTTTAGGAAACTCCTCTGCTGTAGAGGAATAAAAAAACCCACTTAAAAAGTGGGCTTTCATTTTTATTTATTGTTACGTGGCAATTACATTTTTGCCCACTCTTTCAGGGAGTCCTTGTTCAATTTCACATAATCTTGGTTGCCTGCGGCTTGGGCAGCGGCCAATGACCTTTTGGCAGCTTCAATAGCTGCTTCTTTATCGCCCATTTTTGCATAGATCAAAGACTGTGTACGCATCATCCAGTACGCTTTTCCGTCACCCATTTCAACAGCTTTGTCCACCCATTCCTTAGCTTGTTTCATGTTCATGCCCTCAGAAAAATAATAAGAACCCGCTGCAAAATAGTCATTGGCTTTTAAATCCTCTTTGTTCGCCATGGTCTCTTCAATACTTTTGATGGCCTTTTTGGCTGTTGGGACTATAAAATCAACACCAACATAAGTGTTCTCCCACATAATGCCAAGGGTCCCTCCATTGTTATGAAGGTCATCTATGGTAATGGTAAAAGATTCAATAGGCATCGGGATTTCCATTGTTTCCACTTTTACCGTTGCCGCAACTTTGGATGCATCCCATTCTTGTGGTATACCCCAATTATCGGTATCGGTATAAAAGAAAACATCCCAAACGGCCTCATTGGGTCTTGTATAAATAGCGTAGGTACCTGCTTTTAGCGGCTTATCCTGTACGGTAACATCGTCACTAAAAGTAATGGTAGTGTTTTCATTGGCTCCTGTTCTCCAAATAGCATCAAAAGGAACCAAGTCTCCGAATATTTTTCTTCCCTTCATTGCAGGGCGCGAATATTTTACGGTAACATCGGTCAATCCCACCTTTTGCTCCAATGTTGAAGCTGGGCTGGGCGCTGGCGTCTGTATTTGTGCTTCCAAAGAAAAACACATGGACACCGCAAATAATAAGAGTGCAAATTTTTTCATAGTTGTTATTTATATTAATAGTTCAGCATAACAAAGCTAAATATAAAGCCTCCCTCAAACGTTAAGGAAACCTTAAAATAATAGCGTTAAAATCAATCAAATATACATATTTGTTTAATCTTTTTAATTTTTAATTAAACATTATCGTCTTATCTTTGTACAAAATGATTTTAATGCAGCTGTATCAACTAAAGTCCAAACAACTACTCCCCATAACTATAAAAGAAGCTTGGGATTTCCTTTCCAACCCAAAAAATCTGGCCCTAATCACACCGAAACACATGGGTTTCCATATTTTGGCGGGTGCCGATAGACCCATGTTCCAAGGTCAAATAATACAATACATCGTAAAACCATTTCCCTTGGTTTCCACGAAATGGGTCACAGAAATAACCCATGCCAAAGAAGGGGAATATTTCGTAGATGAGCAGCGTTTTGGTCCTTATGCCCTTTGGCACCACAAACATTTTTTAAAAGAAGTACCCGAAGGTGTTGAAATGGAAGATGTTATCGACTACAAATTACCCTTTGGATTTTTGGGACAACTGACCCACCCCATGCTAGTGAAAAAACAATTGCACAAGATTTTTGAGTTTCGGGAAAAAAAGCTAGCCGAGCTATTTGGTACAGTAGATGGGAAAGAAAACTTTTTAAGCATTAGAAAAATATAACATGAAAAAGAACATATTATTGATCGGCGGCTCCTACGGCATTGGGTTGGAAATGGCCAAAAAACTATCTACTGATCACAATGTATATGTAGCCAGCCGAAGTAGCGAACAACTTTCAAATTTGGATGTAACCCATATCCCTTTTGATGTTTTAACCGAGGACATTTCCGAAAAAGAAATACCGGAAAAATTGGATAGCTTTGTATATTGTCCGGGTAGCATCAACCTGAAGCCATTTAAGACCATGAGTGTTGCTACCATCCAAACGGACATGGAAATCAACTTTATCGGTTTGGTAAAAACGGTCAAATCCATCATAAACAGCATGAACGAAGGTTCGAGCATGGTATTTTTCAGCACGGTGGCCGTTGGAACGGGAATGCCTTTCCATACGAGCGTTTCCGCTGCAAAAGGAGCTATCGAGGGCTTTGCACGTGCGCTGGCGGCGGAATATGCCCCAAAAGTAAGGGTCAACGTGATTGCGCCATCCTTGGTGGACACCCCGTTGTCCGAAAGGTTGTTGAGCAACGATAAGAAAAAAGAAATGATGTCCGAAAGGCATCCCATGAAAAGAGTGGGCGTTCCAAAAGATATCGCAAACATGGCACTGTTTTTACTTGATTCCAATAACTCATGGATTACTGGACAGGTAATCGGCGTTGATGGAGGAATGTCAAGTTTAAATGTGAGTTAATGAAAGACAAAGTCATACTTTTTTGGTTCAGGCGCGATTTAAGATTGGATGACAACGTTGGCTTTTATCAAGCACTTCAAAATGATGTTCCAGTATTACCGCTATTTATTTTTGATACCGAAATACTGGAAAATCTGCCCAAAACCGATGCGAGGGTAACTTTTATCCACGAACAGATTCAAAAAATAAACCATCAGCTAAGTGCCAGTTATGGCAGTGGCATTGTACAATTTCATGGTGCCCCAAAAGCTGTCTTCAAAAAATTGATGAAGGACTACGACATTGAAGCTGTATACGCTAATCACGATTACGAACCCTATGCCAAAAAACGTGACGCCCAAATAAAAGTGCTCCTAAACGAAAACGGTATCCCCTTCAACACTTTTAAAGACCAAGTTATTTTTGAAAAAGAAGAGGTTGTCAAGGACGATGGAGACCCATATGTGGTGTACACCCCGTACATGCGAAAATGGAAAGAAAACCTTGATCCATCCGTCCATTTGGTGGAATGCGATACCCTGAGTGACCTTAGCAAAAACCTGTATCGGACCAAGTCTTTACCACAACTTTCTTTGGAAGATATGGGTTTCGAAGAATCTTCCATTAAAGTTCCGGATTTCACGGTTTCTTTTGAGCTGATCCAAAAATACAAGGACACACGGGACTATCCTGCCAAAGAAAAAGGCACATCCCGATTGGGACCACATTTGCGTTTTGGCACCGTTTCAATCCGTAGGATGATTAAAAAAGCCATTGGTGAAAAGAACGAAACCTTTTGGAACGAGCTTATCTGGCGAGAATTCTTTATGCAGATTCTCTGGCATTTTCCGCATACCGTAAACGCAGCTTTTCGACCTAAATACGATAGAATTGAATGGCGCAACAATCAAGATGAATTCGAAAAATGGAAAGCAGGAGAAACAGGCTATCCCTTAGTAGATGCAGGAATGCGCGAATTGAACAAAACTGGATATATGCACAATCGGGTTCGCATGCTGGTGGCCAGTTTTTTATGCAAGCATTTATTGATCGATTGGCGTTGGGGCGAAGCCTATTTTGCCGAAAAGTTGTTGGATTATGAATTGGCCAGTAATGTGGGAAACTGGCAATGGGCGGCAGGTAGCGGTGTAGATGCGGCGCCATACTTCAGGATATTCAATCCTACCACCCAAATCAAGAAATTCGACAAAGACAAAAAATACATCAACACATGGGTGCCCGATTTACAAGAGTTAAGTTATCCAGAACCCATGGTCGATCATAAAATGGCTCGCGAACGATGCTTAAAAACGTACAAAGAAGCGGTAAGTTGATGCTTTTTCGTTAATTTTAGTTCCTGTTGATGCTGTTTTGCTTTATCCAAAAACAGAAAAAATCAATATCATTTAACTAACTCAAAACCTTTACAATGAAAAAACTTTCAACCTTACTCCTTTTGGGATTGGTATCGCTTAACCTATCTGCCCAAAAGATGACCAAGGACAAAAAAGCCGTTGTCGCTTCGGTAGAAAAGCACAAAGAAAACCTTATCAAAATCAGTGATTCCATTTGGGCACTGGCCGAAACTGCCTTTGAAGAATCCATTTCCGCAGAATTACTAGCTGATTATGCAGAGGAAAACGGAATGACCGTGACCCGGGGCGTTGCAGATATCCCAACTGCATTTATCGCCACTTATGGATCAGGTTCGCCCGTTATTAGTGTATTGGGCGAATTTGATGCACTTCCTGGACTTTCTCAGAACACAGTACCCACTAAAGACCCTAGAATTGAAGGTGAACCAGGTCACGGCTGCGGACACAATATGTTCGGTGCCGCTAGTTTAGGTGCCGCCATTGCCATTAAAGAGCAAATAGAAGCCGGAAACATAAAAGGGACCGTAAAATTCTTCGGAACCCCTGCAGAAGAAAAGTTTTTTGGCAAAGTGTGGATGGTAGAAGCAGGTCTTTGGGACGATGTAGATGTGAATGTAAGCTGGCACCCATCCGCAGAAATTGAGGCCGATGTACAGAGTGGACTGTCTTTAATTGACTTTATGATCGAGTTTTATGGTCAAGCCGCTCATGCTTCTTCCGATCCTTGGAATGGTCGTAGCGCTTCCGATGCATTGGAATTATACACTACTGGAATCAATTATTATCGTGAACACATCAAACCAACGTCGCGTATCCATTATCATATCCAAGATGGTGGGCAAGTGGTGAATGTTGTTCCCGATTATGCCCGCTTGTGGGTCAGGGTCCGCGATCCAAAAAGAGAAGTGATGCTTCCCACTTTTGAACGCGTAAAAGCCATGGCAGAAGGAGCTGCCATTATGGCCAATGTAGATTACAAATATTCATTGATTTCTGGTATTTACGAGACCTTGGTGAATCGTGAAGGAGGTAAAATCATGCAAAACAATTTGGAGCTTTTAGGTCCAATTACCTACACCGAAGAAGAAATTACCTATGGTAAAGCCATTCAAGAAGCTACCGGAAAACCACAGGTGGGCATGGACGGTGAGATACATCCATTGAAAGAAACCGAAGAACTTCCAGGCGGAGGTTCCACGGATGTTGGCGATGTAAGCTGGAACGTTCCAAACATCAACCTTGGGGTAACCGTAGCACCAAAAGGCACTCCATGGCACTCATGGGCTGTTGTGGCCTGTGGCGGGATGAGTATTGGGCATAAAGGAATGATTTATGCATCCAAAGCAATGGGAATGACCATGTTGGACCTTTTTGACGATCCTAAATTGGTAGAAAAAGTAAAAGAAGAATATAACACCAGAAAAGGTGATGTAAAATATGAGGCCATGATTGATGGTCCACCACCAATTCCTGGTAAATAAACCACTATGGGTTTGAAATCCATAGTTTTAAAGAAAAGAATGAAATTTTTTGTCATCCGGTATCAAGTCCTCCCTTAATCCCTCCAAAGGAGGGAAACTTCTCCCCGTGGGGAGACCCGAGAGGGGACTATCCATAAAATTTATTGAAACTAAAGTAACTGCAATAAAATTGCAGGGTTTTAACCTTTAACTAGAAAATAAATTACAATTTGATGAAGGTGTCTAAAAAGCAACAAACCTCTGAATTTGTCAGGTTGAGCGGAGTCGAAACCTATTGCCTACCAGTAACACTTTAGGTTCTCGACTGCGCTCGAACTGACAGATTATAATCTTTTTAGACACCTTCAAACTAGTAAATTATTGAATAATGAAAAATCCCGTTCTACAAACCTTTCCATTGAATACCCCTTGGCAAACATTAGATCCATTTTTGTTCGGTACGTACCATTTAGATTATTTCCCAAAGGGCAACGGTGAAATGGGGCCCGACGCTTCTTTGCTTAAAAACAGGAACTTGGGAAGTGATTTCAACCCCAACGAAAAATGGCGCATGTACCACGGACAGACCATCCCTGGATTTCCATCGCATCCCCATTGTGGCTTTGAGACCATCACCATTGTAAACAAAGGGTTTTGCGATCATTCCGATTCTTTGGGAGCTGCTGGTAGATTTGGTCAAGGAGATGTGCAATGGATGACAGCCGGAAGAGGTGTGCAACACTCTGAAATGTTTCCGTTGTTAAAAGATGATGATGAAAATCCTTTGGAATTGTTCCAGATTTGGTTGAATCTGCCCAAATCCGGAAAATTTGTTGACCCTCATTTTAAAATGCTCTGGAATGAAGATATCCCAATGGTTAAAGAAGAAAATGCCAAAATAAAAGTAGTGGCGGGTACTTATAAAAATGTAGCACCAATTTCACCTGCTCCTGATTCTTGGGCTGCCACTCCCGAAAACGAAGTGGCCGTTTGGAACATTCATGTCGATAAAGGTTCGGAATATATGTTGCCAAAAGCAAACAAATCGGTCAATCGTGTGCTATACTTTTATGAGGGCAGTGAAATTCATATTGGTGACAATAAAATCAATCCTAACTTTGGGATTGTGTTGGACCCTAGCGAAACAGTGAGCATTAAAACTGGTTCGGAAACAGCTCATTTTATGTTATTGCAGGGCAAACCAATCGGTGAACCCGTCGCCAAATACGGTCCATTCGTCATGAACACGCAAGCCGAAATCCAAAAAGTGATGGAGGAATACCGTCTTACCCAATTTGGTGGATGGCCATGGCCACACCCAGATAATGTGCACGATAAGAACAGAAGTCGTTTCGCACTTTACCCTGACGGGAAGTTAGTGGAAAAATAAATCACTATGGATTTGAAATCCATAGTTTTAAAAGAAAAGAATGAAATTCTTTGTCATCTGATATCAGGTCCTCCCTTAATCCCTCCAAAGGAGGGAAACTTCTCCCCTTGGGGAGACTGGAGAGGGGAGCAGCCATAAAATTTATAGAAACTAAAGTAACTGCAATGAAACCTTACTGCCGTTAGGCAAGTTTGAGTTTGCAGGGTTTTAACCTTTAACTTGATAATAAAACTGGTTAAACCCTAACAATATTGGCGCCTATGGCACGTAAACGTTCATCAATGTTTTCATAACCACGGTCAATTTGCTCAATATTATGAATGGTGGAAGTACCCTTGGCAGAAAGTGCTGCTATCAAAAGGGACACCCCTGCCCTAATATCAGGCGATACCATGGTGGTAGCCTTTAGTGTTGATTTAAAATCGTGCCCAATAACTGTGGCCCGGTGTGGATCGCAAAGAATAATTTTTGCCCCCATGTCGATGAGTTTGTCCACAAAGAACAAACGGCTTTCGAACATTTTTTGATGAATGAGCACTTCTCCCTTGGCCTGAGTGGCAACCACTAATATGATGCTCAATAAATCCGGGGTCAATCCAGGCCATGGCGCATCGGCAATGGTCAGTATAGAGCCATCGATAAAATTTTGGATCTCGTAGCCATCTTCGTGCTTCGGAATAAAGATGTCATCATCCCTTCGCTCCACGTTTATTCCCAACTTTCGGAAAACCGTCGGAATTTGACCCAAATCGTCCCAGCTCACATTTTTTATGGTAAGCTCGCTTTGCGTCATGGCAGCCAGACCTATCCAGCTACCAATTTCAATCATATCGGGCAACATGGTATGCTCTGTCCCTTTCAAAGAATCCACGCCTTCAATCGTCAACAGATTTGAACCAATTCCGGAGATTTTTGCCCCCATGCGGTTCAACATATTGCACAATTGCTGTAAATAAGGCTCGCAAGCGGCATTGTAAATGGTAGTCGTGCCTTCGGCCAAAACAGCAGCCATTACAATGTTGGCCGTACCGGTTACCGATGCTTCATCCAAAAGCATATAGGTGCCCTTGAGTTTATCGGCTTCTACCCCGTAAAAGTATTCTTCTTTGTTATAACGGAACTGTGCACCAAGTTTGATAAATCCTTCGAAATGAGTATCCAATCTTCTTCTACCAATTTTATCGCCACCAGGTTTTGGAATGTATCCCTTGCCGAACCTTGCCAATAATGGGCCGACCAGCATAATGGAACCCCGAAGCCCCCTTCCATCTTCTTTGAACTTGGCAGATTGTAAATAATCCAAGTTGACATCGTCTGCCTTAAAGGTATAAGTACCTTTGCCCTTTTTCTGGATTTTTACACCCAAATCTTCGAGAAGGGCAATCAGTTTATTGACATCGACAATGTCCGGTATATTGTTTATGGTAATTTTCTCTTCTGAAAGTAATACGGCGCAAAGAATCTGAAGTGCCTCGTTCTTTGCTCCTTGGGGAGTAATTTCACCATGCAATTGGTGTCCGCCCTCTATTCGAAATGTACCCATCTATTCCCTTGGAATTTAATATCGTTTTTTGCGACTTCTTTGCCCTTTTTTACCTCTGTTATTGTTGCTGCTGGACCTAGTGCTTGGTCTATTTTTAAGGAACTGTCCACTTTCCGTTAAGCTTTCCTCACTTTTGGCCAAATCTATTTGTCCGTCACTAAGTTCTTTAAGGTGATTGAAGATTACGGAGTCTTCCACGGTATCCTTGTTCCAGACCAAGTAACATTTTTTCATGTGGTTGGCAATGGCGTATTCCAAGCCAGACCTCATATCCCCTTCTTCCCATTTCACGGCAACATCAATCATTCTTTTGATGTTATTGCCATAAAAACGGTATTTTGGATGGTTTTGCGGGTATTCCAAAGGTTCTGGTCGTTGTTGCAAAACTTCTTTTGAAGTAATCGGGAAAGGTGAATCCACGTCCAATTTAAAATCGGCCATGATAAACAATTGGTCCCATAGTTTGTGCTGAAAATCCGGGACATCCCTTAAATGGGGCTGTAAATTCCCCATTACGCTAATAATGGATTTCGCCACTTTATTGCGTTCGTCTCGGTCTTCAATAGCAACAGCGTGATCTACCATTTTCTGAAAATGGCGGCCATACTCGGGTATAAAGAGTTTTGGACGCTCTGTATTGTATTCTAAGTTGTATACTTCGTTCAAATTAATGTATTTAGAAACTTGATTATTGGAAAGTCAATCGTGATAACGACTGCAAATTAAGAAAATTATCGCAAACAATGGGATTACAGGGAAATTACACCTTCCACCACGGAAACTTCTTTGTATTTTTTTATTACCTCGTCGGGGTTTTTTAAATGCACCATAACGGAAAGACTGGTGTACGTACCCTTTTTTGACTTTTTGGATTCAATAACCGCACCAGTGTTATCAAAAATCTTATTTATCTGGGCAATGCGCTTTTCATCCGTAGGCACTATAAATTTATAGAGATAATCGGATGGCCAATTTGTGGTCTCCAATAATTTTTCCCTAAGCTTTGTATAGAACTCCTCTGTACTCTTTTTATCCATGCCGCATTTTTCTACAAATATATGGCTTAACCTAGAATTTTTTTTCCTTCTGGCGTTTTCATTACTTTGTATTATTAATTTAAGGTCTTTGGGCAAGAATAAGATAGTTATCACGGGAGCACCCGGAACGGGCAAAACATCCATAGTAAATGGATTGGAAAGCAAAGGTTTTTATTGTTTTCACGAAATTATTCGGGATATGACCTCCAAAGCCAAGCAGGAAGGGCAGTCCGAGGAATATATTTCCAACCCTTTGGTGTTTGTTGACGATGCCATGCAATTCAACAAAGATTTGCTTCGGGGCAGAACTGCACATTACCAACAGTCCTTAAAAATAGATGTTCCCGTAAGTTTTTTTGATCGGGGCATCCCAGATGTGCTCGCTTATATGGACTTTTTTGGTCAAACCTATGACCAACACTTTATTTCCCATTGCGAGAACCATAGGTATGATTCTGTTTTTATTGTTCCCCCATGGCAAGAGATATATGTTTCCGACAACGAAAGATTGGAAACCTTTGAGGAAGCCGAAAGCATCCATCATTCCTTGATGAAAACATACACCCAATTTGGTTATAACCCCATTGAAGTGCCAAAAGATGCAGTCCCAAATCGGATTGATTTTATTTTGGAAACACTTAATAAATTATAGTGCATAAGGACACCACAAGCATTTTAAAAAATTTTTGGGGTTATGATGATTTCAGAGGATCTCAAAAGGAAATTATAGACAACGTACTTTCTGGCAAAGACGTTTTGGCCTTGATGCCCACAGGTGGTGGTAAATCCATTTGCTACCAAGTTCCGTCTTTGGCCATGGAAGGCATCTGTATTGTGGTCTCACCTTTGGTGGCCCTTATTCAAGATCAAGTGGCGCAACTAAAAAAAAGGGGTGTTAAAGCCGTTGCCCTAACTGGCGGCATTCCCCCAGATGAGCTTAATGATCTTTTGGACAATTGCCTTTATGGCAACTACAAATTCCTGTACCTATCTCCCGAAAGGCTACAACAAACCATTGTACAGGAGCGCATCCCACAAATGAATGTCAACCTTATTGCTATTGATGAGGCCCATTGTATATCGCAATGGGGAAACGATTTTAGACCTGCCTATCTCGAATGTGCCGTTTTAAAAGAACTGGTGCCCAATAAACCGATGATTGCCCTAACAGCAACGGCTACCCCACGAGTGGTAAACGACATTGTGGAAAACTTGGAATTGGAAAATGTAGCGATCTTCAAAGATTCTTTCTCCCGCTCCAACATTAATTTTAGGGTAAAGCGTTCCGAGGACAAATTGTATCAGCTTAAAAAATACATGGACAAAGTCCCTGGAAGTGCCATTGTTTATGTTCGCTCCAGAAAAATGTCCATTTCCTTGGCCAACTTTTTAATCAAGAATGGTATTTCTGCTTCATTCTTTCATGGTGGAATTCCAAAATCCGATAAGGAAGAAAAACTTAACCTTTGGTTAAGCGGTAAAGTAAGGGCAATGGTAGCCACCAATGCTTTTGGTATGGGGGTGGACAAACCCGATGTTCGTTTGGTAGCCCACTATCATATACCCGATAGTTTGGAAAGCTATTTTCAAGAAGCAGGAAGAGCGGGACGTGACGGTAAACCATCCACAGCCATTATTTTAACTTCAAAAGAAGACAAGGATAAAGCAAAGCAACAATTTTTGTCCACCTTGCCCGATGTGTCCTTCGTTAAAAAAGTATATTCCAAACTCAACAACTATTTTCAAATATCGTATGGTGAATTGGTTTCGGAACCTTTGGCCTTCAAATTCAATGCGTTTTGTAAACGGTACGAGTTTAACCCAAACATGACCTTTAATGCCATCCGTGTTTTGGATCAGAATTCCGTTTTATCGCTTGCTGAAAATTTTAAGGAGAAAACCACCCTTCAGTTTGTAGCCTCCAAATCCGGGATATTTGAATATTTGGACAAAAACAGGAAAACTGCCCCGATAATACAGACCATTTTGCGCACATACGGGGGCATTACCGAGTACGAGACCAAAATTAACCTGTATATGTTGTCCAAAAAAACTGGGGCGAGCGAGGAGTACTTAAAACAAGTCCTCCAACAACTCGCCGACGATGGCATTGTGGAGTATCAAAACAATACCAGCGACCTAGAGATTACTTTTTTGGTACCTAGGGAAGATGACCATACCATTAACCTATTTGCCAAAAAAATCAAGGATTTCAATCAGGTGAAGCAGAACAACATGGCGGCTATGCTAGGCTATGTTTCCAATAAAAAGGTATGCCGTAGTGTTTACTTACTGAATTATTTTGGAGAAAAGACCACAGAAAAGTGCGGTACATGCGATATTTGCACCAAGAAAGAAAAGGTGGCATCTCCCTATGATTTAGAGAAAAGAATCATGGAACTTTTGGAAATTCGTCCCCACAGTTCCCGACAGTTGGAAAAAGCAATTGGGGCAAACGAAAAAGAACTTTTAAAAACATTGGAAAGACTGCTGGCAGATGAGCTGGTCTCCCTAAATTTTAAGAATGAGTACATCAAAAAATAATTCCCTGCGCATCGTATTTATGGGCACCCCGGATTTTGCCGTGGGCATCCTCAAAAAGATTTTGGATGCCAATTTTAATGTAGTTGGTGTCATTACCGCACCGGACAAGCCCGCAGGCCGTGGCCGTAAGGTTCAGGAATCTGCCGTAAAGCAATTTGCGGTGCAACACAATCTAAAGGTATTGCAACCCACCAACTTAAAGGACGAGGCTTTTTTGGAAGAACTCAAAAACCTCGATGCCAATTTGCAGGTGGTCGTGGCCTTTAGGATGTTGCCCAAAATAGTTTGGCAAATGCCCGAGCACGGCACCTTTAACCTTCATGCTTCCCTCCTTCCTCAATATCGCGGCGCAGCACCAATCAATTGGGCAATAATCAACGGAGAAACGGAAACAGGTGTTACTACCTTTTTTATTGATGAAGAAATTGACACGGGAAACATCGTACTTCAAAAAACAGAAAAAATACTGCCTAATGACAGTGCTGGAACCTTGCACGATAGGTTAATGGAGCTCGGTGCCGATTTAGTGGTGGATACCTGCAAGCAGATTGAAGCCGGAACCGTAACAAGACAAGCACAAGATGAAAGCTTGGAACTTAAACCTGCACCAAAAATCCATAAGGATACCTGCCGAATTGATTGGAATGCCCCTATAAAGGATATTTATAATCATATTCGAGGATTGAGTCCCTATCCTGGGGCATGGACACAATTTGTGAATGATGGAAAGGCCGACCAAATGAAGATTTTTAAAACCAAAATGGAACAGGCCGAACACGACTATAACATTGGAAAACTGTTGGCAGAAAAAAAATCGTTGAAAGTCGCCGTAAAAGAAGGCTATATTTCTTTATTGGAATTGCAACTTCCGGGAAAGCGAAGAATGCAAATAATGGAGATTTTGAATGGGTTGAATCTTGATAAAGAAGCACATCTTCGCTAAAGCCTTGCCACGATTGGGCTGGGAAAAGTTGTCGTTTTTTTCCGACTTTATCAACAAACGTTTCAAGTTATCAACAAAAATCCCTATTTCCCTTGGTTTTACTTGCGTGAGACGCAAATCCATATAAATTTGTTCAGCATTAAAATTATATTAACAACAATTAATTTAATTCCATTATGAACAAAACAGAATTAATCGATGCTATGGCAGCTGATGCTGGCATCACTAAGGCAGCAGCAAAAAAAGCATTGGAATCTTTCTTGGGAAATGTAGAAGGAACGCTTAAAAAAGGAGACAGAGTTTCCTTGGTAGGTTTTGGTTCTTGGTCAGTTTCCAAAAGAAGTGCTAGAGAAGGTAGAAACCCACAAACTGGAGCTACCATTAAGATTGCCGCTAAGAACGTTGTAAAGTTCAAAGCAGGTGCTGAATTGAGCGGTGCAGTTAACTAATCAATTATTTATTTAATATACGAAAGCACTCCTTTAGGGGTGCTTTTTTAGTTTATATGCGTTGTGTTTTTTGCATATGTAGAATAATATGTTAAATTTAAGTACAAGAAAAAATGTAAATGGTAAGTCAAAAGCCTAAAAAAGGGAATTTACTTGTTGCAGAACCATCACTTACGGGTGATATTTCTTTCAATAGGTCGGTAGTACTTATCGCTGAGCACAACAACGAAGGCTCGGTAGGCTTTATTTTGAACAAACCTTTGGACTATACCATTTGCGACCTTATTTCTGATATTACAATCCCTTTTCAAGTATTTAATGGCGGGCCAGTAGAGCAGGACAACCTATACTTTATCCATAAAGTGCCAGAACTTATTGAAAACAGTATTGAGATTTCTGATGGTATTTTTTGGGGCGGTAATTTTGAAATGACCGTAGAACTCATCAATAGTGGAACCATCACCGAACAGGATATCCGATTTTTCTTGGGGTATTCTGGCTGGGGTACCAGTCAATTGGACCAAGAACTTTCTTCCAAATCGTGGGTAGTGCTCCCAAATGAGTACGAAAGCAATATTCTGGAAAAATCTGCCTATGCTTTTTGGAAAGAGAAAATGGTAGAATTGGGGGGAGATTATCTTTTGTGGTCGAATGCTCCCGAAAATCCCTCGCTCAACTAAACTATCCAATCCGAGCTTTGGCATTTAACTTTCCAACCAAACTCTTGGCCACTTTGTTATCAAATTTCTTTTTCCTGTATTTGCTGATGGGCTGTATGCCCACTATGGAATTGGTAATGAACAGTTCATCCACTTTTTGAAGTTCGAAAGGGGAAATGGATGCTTCTACCAAATCAAGTTCCTCGGAACCGGCGATGATTTTCATAAGGTTTTTTCGGATAATGCCATCCAAGCAACCATCGCTCAAAGGCGGTGTTTTTATCTCATTGCCCTTCACTGAAAAAAGGTTTCCATTTATGGCCTCGACCACCTTTTTGTCGGTATTCACCAATAAACAGTTGGCATACCCATTTTCTTGGGCATAAACTCCGGCCACCACATTCAATATTTTGTTGGTGGATTTTAGGTTGGACAACATGTCCTTGTTTACATAATAATCCTTGAACAATTCAACCTCGTAGTCGCCCTCTTCAATAATGTAAAAAGGGGACTCCATAGGACTGGTCTCAATAAGGTAGGAAACATCGTTGGTGCTTGGGGCATACAAGCCTCCTTCGTTTCTAAAAACCGTTAAGCGAACGCGGACCGCGCCATTTTCCTGCGCGTTGGCTTTAATGGTATTCTTAATTTCCTCCTCCAAAAACTCCAAGGTAAATTCCATGGGAATCTCCATACGCAGGATACGCATGGAAGCCATTAACCTAAAGTAGTGATCTTCCCAAAAAAAGAGGGTTCCGTTCACATAACGAACCGTTTCAAAAAGGGCATCGCCATATTTGAGGGCTCTGTTGTTGTGGGTGAAAATTGCCTTGTCTTCCGCTAAAAGTGCTCCGTTATAATTGACCATAAAAAAGTCCCGAATTTTATCGGGACCAAATATACGGTTTAGTTGAGAATCGGACTAGGTAGACCCAAGGACCTGTTTAAGGTCGGATACTTGGTTTTCCCACAGCATTTTAGATTCATCTACTTCGTCTTCCTCCGCAAAATCTGTTATAAATAGGGATACATCCTTTGTAATCTCGTCAACTATAATACGCATTTCAAAATAGGAATCATCCTCACTTTCTTCCCATGCCAATTTCACAAATTCCTCACTTTTACGCTTGAGCATTTTTGCTCTCTCTTCTGCACCATCCCAAATAAATGTGAATATTTCCCCACGGGAATTAACATTGTCGGCATACCATTCTGATAGTCCCGAGGGTGTGGAAATATATTGGTAAAGCAACTGAGGCGAAGCCTGGATCACAAACTCCAGTTCATATTTAACCTTATCACTCATTGTCGTGTTCTTTAAATCGTTTTTTCAACTTTAGTATAGTTTGGGAAGATATAAAAATAAATGTCAAATAATAAATTAATCCTGAATTTTGATTCAGCGAAAATTTAAACATATATTTGCACCCGCTTAGCAAAACCATGGCGAGGTAGCTCAGCTGGTTAGAGCGTCGGATTCATAACCCGGAGGCCGGGGGTTCAAGTCCCCCTCTCGCTACAAATTTCAAAGTCATTTAACTGTATTTCAGTTGGATGACTTTCTTTTTTTTCCAATACTCTTTTTTTCCTAACTTCATGCATTTAAACCAACCTTGTAATGAATTACTTCAAAAAGTTAGGAACGGCCAATCTGTTGATGCTGATTTTATGCGCATTGATCATTTTTGTAGCAGAATACTTGTTCCTTAGTGGAAATCCCGAACATGGCTTATTTGTTGGCCTTTGGGCACCGACCCTTTTAGGGGTCATGATTTACTTAAAACTTGTGGACAATAACAGCAAATGATATCGTTTTATGGTTTTCCATTCTTGTTGTTGTACTGGTTGCTATTTGGGCCATACTTATGATACGGGCTTATAACAAGGCTAGCGATAGAAAATAAAGGTATTGGGGGTAACCAGTGTTATTTTATCTTGGACAGTATAATTGTTCCGATTATCCTTAATTTAAGCCTATCATGAAAAACACCATCTCCGAGCGCATTGCCGATTTTCTAAAAAACTATCCTCCTTTCAATGCTATGGAGGCAAAACAGATGGAGCAGTTGTCCGTAGAAGTGGTGATTGTCCACAAGGAAACCAATACCCTAGTTTTTTCGCAGAATGAAAGTCCACACGCCCATTTTTATGTAGTAAACAAGGGTGCCGTTGCGCTTTCCAAAGCTGGTTCCAGTCAAATTTTGGATATATGTGACGAAGGCGATGTTTTTGGACTTCGCCCCCTTTTGGCCAACGAAAGCTACAAATTGGAGGCAAAAGCTTATGAGGAAACCATTCTCTACGCCATTCCCATCAAGGACTTTAAGCCCTTGGCACTCGAAAACAAGCGTATCGGAAATTTTTTGATTGAAAGCTTTGCTTCCAATACAGGCAACCCCTACTCTATTAAACATCGTGGAAAATTGTATGGTGCCAGTAGCGATTCCAATCAATACTCCAGTGATAAAATATTGGATCTACAGCCCATAAAATATTCCACGGACCTTATCACCTGCAAAAAAGGCACGAAAATAAAGACCATAGCCAACAAAATGACCAAGCACAACGTGAGCAGTATTTTGGTGGAAAAGGATAACCTGCCCGTTGGTATCATAACCGATAAGGACATTCGTAAAAAAGTAGCCACGGGACTCTTTCCCATCACCGCTTCAGCGAAAAAAATCATGTCCTCCCCCATTATTACCTACCCAAAAGAGCTAACGTTGGCCCAATCGCAAATGGCCATGATGAAGAGCAACATCAGTCACCTTGTTCTTACCGAGGATGGGACTACGGATACAAAATCGGTTGGAATCTTATCCAAACATGATATTATGGTGGCGGTCGGCAACAATCCTGCTGTGCTGATGCGAGCCATTAAAAGAGCAACCAGTGCCAAAAGACTTCGGGGTATTCGCCATGGCATCATGAACTTGTTGCAAGGGTATTTGGACCAGAATATCCCTTTGGGATTGGTGTCCAAAATTATTTCAGAACTCAATGATGCCTCTACCAAACAGGTGATACAAATTGCCCTGTCCAAAATGGAAGAAGAACCTCCCGTAAAATTTGCGTGGCTCAGTATGGGTAGCCAGGGGCGTGGTGAGCAATTGTTGAACACCGACCAAGACAATGCCATTATTTTTGAAGATGTTCCCGAAGAACAGTTGGAAACTACCCGAAAATATTTTTTAAAACTGGGTGAACGCATTTCCAAAGGGCTGAACACCATCGGTTTTGAGTATTGCCCAGCCGATATGATGGCCTTTAATCCCTCCTGGTGCCATAGTTTGAATGAATGGAAAGAGGTTACCTCCCATTGGATTCACAATCCAGGCCCCGACGAGATACTCTTATCTTCCATCTTTTTTGATTATAATGTAACCTACGGCGATAAATCACTCGCGGATGAGCTTTCCCTCAGTATTTTTGATCAAACCAACCATTATCCGCAATTCTTTACCCATTTGGCCAGTGGTGCCTTGCAAAATCCTTCGCCATCAGGTTTTTTTAGGGATTTTTTGGTGGAACAGGATGGAGCACACAAAGATTTTTTTGATTTAAAATTACGTGTCCTTATGCCCATTATTGATGCCGCTAGGGTACTTATATTGTCACATTCCATCAAATCCATAAACAACACTGCTGAGCGTTACGAAAAGTTGGCAGAACTGGAACCGAACAACAAAGAACTTTACCTTGCGTGTTCCTATGCCAGCAAAGCTCTGCTCAAGTTCAGAACCAGACAGGGGCTGTTGCACAACGATTCGGGTCGGTATATTGCTTTGGATAAATTGAACAAGGAGGAGAAAATCAAACTAAAGCGAACTTTTAAAACGGTAAAAGAGATCCAATCTTTGATTGAGGTAAGGTTCCAGGTAAAAAATATGTTGCGCTGATGTGGCCCTTTTCCAAAAAGAAACCTTTGGAACTTCCCGATTTTTGGTGGGAGTACGAGGAGCATTTCAAAGAAAAGCTTCCAGATGACATCCATGCAAATACTTTTGTGGTGCTGGATACGGAAACAACAGGCTTTAGCTTGACCAAAGACCGTATGCTTTGCATTGGGGCACTAAAACTATTGGACAACAATATTGTGGTGAAGGATAGTTTTGAAGTGTACATTCAGCAGGACCACTATGATTCGGATAGTGCAGAAATCCATGGAATTCTAAAGAAAAGTAAACGGGATAGCATCTCCGAGCTTGAAGCCTTGAAACAATTTTTGATGTACGCCAAAAGCCATGTGCTTGTGGGGCACCATGTAATGTTTGATGTGAACATGATCAATGCCGCGTTAAAAAGAAATGGGCTGCCCAAGCTCAAAAACAAGACTTTGGATACCGAATCACTCTACATCAGAACATTGTTGGTATCTACCGTAGTACAAAAAAAAGAAAGATACTCCCTTGATGATTTGGCCAAAAAGTTCAGTATTTCCCGAAAGGATAGGCATACGGCATTGGGCGACGCCTTTATCACCGCCATTGCATTTTTAAGAATTGTAGAAAAATTGAAGCCCAAAAAAATAAAGGATCTCCTTAAAAAATAAGAAGACCCTTTTTTATTTAGTAAAGTAGAACTATTTAAAGGCTTTCCTTTATAATGTTCTCCACCACTTCTGGGTTCAACAAGGTTGAAGTGTCCCCCAAATTACTGGTGTCTTTGGAAGCAATCTTTCTAAGGATTCTCCTCATGATCTTGCCACTTCGTGTTTTGGGCAATCCTTCCACAAATTGAATCTTATCCAATTTGGCGATGGGTCCGATGTGCTCGGTGATCAATTGGTTCACCTCTTTTTTCAGGTTGTCACGGTTACGGGTTTCCCCGGTTTCTTTTAAAATAATGTACCCATACAAGGCATTTCCTTTAATCTCGTGCGGGAATCCAACAATTGCAGATTCTGCTACGGCCGGGTGCTCGTTAATGGCGTCTTCAATCGGTGCGGTACCCAAATTATGACCGGAGACAATGATGACATCATCTACCCTACCAGTAATTCGGTAATAGCCGACCTCATCTCTCAAAGCTCCATCCCCTGTGAAGTACTTTCCTTCGAAAGCTGAGAAATATGTGTCTTTATAACGCTGGTGATTGCCCCAAATGGTTCTGGCAATAGCGGGCCATGGGTATTTAATGCACAATCTACCATCTACTTGGTTTCCTTTGATTTCCTCACCATTTTCATCCATTAGCGCAGGTTGAATTCCCGGCATAGGCAAAGTGGCGTATGTTGGCTTTGTGGGCGTGGAAAATGGTATGGGCGAAATTAAGATACCCCCTGTTTCAGTTTGCCACCACGTATCCACAATAGGGCATTTTTTCTCACCCACATGGTCGTTGTACCAATGCCATGCCTCCTCGTTGATAGGTTCTCCAACAGTTCCCAAAACCTTCAAGCTGGAGAGGTCGTGATTGGTAACAAAGTCCAAGTTTTCCTTGGCCAAGGCCCTAATTGCCGTAGGAGCAGTATAAAACTGGTTTACTTTGTGTTTTTCCACTACATCCCAGAATCGTCCAAAATCAGGATAAGACGGTACCCCTTCAAACATTACCGTAGTCGCTCCATTGGCCAATGGCCCATACACAATGTAAGAGTGTCCCGTAATCCAACCAATATCTGCCGTACACCAATACACATCTTCTTCACGGTATTGGAATACGTTTTTAAAGGTATATGCGGTATAAACCATATATCCCCCAGTTGTATGTACCATTCCCTTGGGTCGGCCTGTTGAACCTGAGGTGTATAAAATGAACAATGGGTGTTCGGCATCCACAATTTCGGGGACACAATCCGAATATGCCTTATCCAAAAGTGGCTGAATCCAGATATCGCGCCCTTCTTTCATGCTTACTTCACCACTTGTACGTTTGGTGACCAAAACGGTTTCCACATCTGGACAGCTTTCTAAAGCTTCGTCCACAATGGATTTTAGGTCGATAACCTTGGTTCCCCTAAAAGAACCGTCGGAAGTAAGTACCATTTTGGCACCACAATCATTGATCCTGGTTGCCAATGCCGTTGATGAAAATCCTGCAAAAACAATGGAGTGAATGGCTCCGATTCGTGCACAGGCCAAAAGTGCAATGGCCAAATCAGGAATCATAGGCAAATAAATAACTACCCTGTCCCCTTTTTCAACACCTTTTTCCTTAAGCACATTGGCATACTTACAAACGCGTTCGTGAAGTTGGCTGTATGTAATATGTTCTGCTTCTTCATTAGGGTCATTGGGTTCAAAAAGGATGGCTGTTTTATCACCTCGAATCCTTAAATGGCGGTCAATACAGTTTTCGGTAATGTTGAGTTTGGCTCCTTTAAACCAACTGATTTCTGGCTTGGTAAAGTCCCATTCCAAAACCGAATCCCATTTTTTACGCCAGTGAAAGTGTTCTTCGGCTACTTCTTCCCAAAATCCTTCGGGGTTTCTAACGGATTTTCGATAGACTTGAAAATATTCCTCCAAGTGTTTTATGTGGTAGTTACTCATTATGTGTAATTAAATTTTATGCTGCCTTAAAAATAAGGAAAAAGATAGGCATTTCACAGTCATTTTAGTGCCCAGATGCTTCACCTGCTTGATTGGGTACACGGATATTTTCAACAATTTCCTGTACCTCTTCGGGCGGTTCGGCGGTAAATTTGTTCACTACGATGGCCACAATAAAATTGACCAGCATGGCAATAGTTCCAAAACCTTCGGGCGACACACCAAACCACCAGCTTTCTTGTAGGACATCGACAGCTTCTTTTCCTCCATCAAAAATTCCGAATTTGAATTTCAGCATGTAGAAAAGCATCAGGCAAAGACCTACAACCATACCCGATATGGCACCTTTGCTGTTCATTTTTTTATAGAAAATCCCTAAAATGATGGCAGGAAAGAACGAAGCCGCGGCCAGACCGAAAGCCAAGGCAACCACAGCCGCCACAAAGCCTGGCGGATTAATTCCGAAGTACCCCGCAACAACAACGGCAAGGGCAGCAGAAATCCGAGCTGCCCAAAGTTCTCCTTTTTCTGAAAGGTCTGGTTTAAGTACATTTTTAATCAAATCGTGGGAAACCGAAGAAGAGATTACCAATAACAATCCTGCTGCGGTGGATAAAGCTGCGGCCAGACCGCCGGCAGCAATCAAACCTATCACCCATGCAGGTAAATTGGCTATCTCCGGGTTGGCCAATACCATAATATCCCGATCAACCGTCAATTCGTTTACTTCGGGTGCGGCAACATACTGAATTTTACCATCTCCATTTTTATCTTCATGGGCTATCAGCCCTGTTTTTTCCCATCGGCTAAACCATTCAGGCATATTTGTGTATTCTTTTCCGTTTACCGTTTCAATAAGATTAGTTCTTGCAAAAACTGCCACGGCCGGTGCCGTGGTATACAGAATGGCTATGAACAATAATGCCAATCCTGCCGATTTTCTGGCATCACGTACTCGTTTTACCGTAAAAAAGCGAACAATTACGTGAGGTAATCCTGCGGTACCCACCATTAAGGCAAGGGTAATAGCAAATACATCAATCGTACTTTTAGAGCCATCCGTATAGGCTGCAAAACCGAGTTCTTCGGATAGACCATCCAGTTTATCCAAAAGATAGGTTCCGGAACCATCGGATAAGGTGTCACCAAATCCGAGTTGCGGAATTGGATTGCCTGTCATTTGAATGGAAATAAAGATTGCAGGCACCATAAAGGCAAATATCAGAACGCAATATTGTGCCACTTGGGTATAGGTGATTCCTTTCATTCCTCCGAGAACGGCATAAAATAAAACTATCACCATACCGATAACAACACCTGTATTGATATCAACTTCCAAGTATCGTGAAAACACAATGCCAACACCGCGCATTTGTCCTGCCACATAGGTAAAGGAAACAATTAGGGCACAAAAAACCGCTACAACACGGGCTGTTTTGGAATAGTAACGCTCTCCTATAAAATCGGGCACGGTAAATTTTCCAAACTTTCGAAGATAAGGTGCCAACAACAGGGCCAAAAGTACATAGCCACCTGTCCACCCCATCAAATATACAGCGCCATCGTAACCAGCAAAGGAGATAATCCCAGCCATCGAAATAAAGGAAGCCGCTGACATCCAATCCGCTGCCGTTGCCATACCGTTGGCCAA
Organism: Allomuricauda sp.; assembly: GCF_013911645.1. GTDB lineage: Bacteria > Bacteroidota > Bacteroidia > Flavobacteriales > Flavobacteriaceae > Flagellimonas. The sequence goes on along the minus strand of NZ_JACESV010000001.1, from coordinate 170,290 downwards.
TGGGGAAACCCCTCCACCAGCTACGTAAAATTCTTTTGTTGAACCAGCTCTAGACCAGATGGCAATTCCTATATAAAGTCCAAAGGATAGCGCGACCAAGACATAGGTCCATATTTGTACATCATTCATAAGTTTTGGGCATTTGGTTGGTTAATTTTCGTTGTAGCCGTATTTCTTGTCCAGTTTGTTCATTAGGCGTACATACACAAAAATGAGGATGACAAACACATAAATAGACCCTTGTTGTGCGAACCAAAACCCAAGTTTAAATCCGCCCATACGAATGTTGTTCAAAGCATCTTTGAAGAGAATACCTGCTCCATAGGAGACCAAGAACCAAATACTCAACAATATGACTAGGTACTTTAAGTTTTCTCTCCAATAGGCCGTAGCCTTTTTTTGTTTTTCAGACATGATTTGGTGGTTTGTTTAGTTAATTCGTTTGTGCCAGGTCAATATATCAATTTAGTTTTAAGATTTATTACTATTGAGGCAATAAAAAAAGGGAATTCACAGAATTCCCTATAATTTATTAGTTAGGTAACAAGTAAGTGATGACTATTTTGCCAAGTACGCTGTTACATTGGATAAAATTCTTTCCTGTAGATCAGAGATATCACTTTTTACAAATTTTTCTCCAGTGATATTCTCATAAAGTTCGATATATCTGTTCGAAACCGATTCAATATACTCGTCTGACATTTCGGGAACCGATTGCCCCTCAAGCCCTTGGAATCCATTGGAAATCAACCATTGTCTAACAAATTCTTTAGACAACTGTTTTTGAGGCTCCCCTTTTTCTTGACGCTCTTCGTATCCATCGGCATAAAAATAGCGTGATGAATCAGGAGTGTGAATCTCATCAATCAATACGATTTGCCCGTCTTTGGTCTTACCGAATTCGTATTTCGTATCTACCAAAATAAGACCTCGTTTGGCCGCGATTTCGGTTCCTCTTTGAAATAGGGCTCGGGTATACTTTTCCAAGACTTCGTAATCTTCTTTGGATACAATACCCCGTTTTAAAATATCTTCTTTGGAAATATCCTCGTCGTGGTCTCCTTTTTCCGCTTTGGTGGCCGGTGTAATGATGGGTTCTGGGAATTTATCGTTCTCCTTCATCCCTTCGGGCATTGGTACACCGCAAAGCAATCTTTTGCCTGCTTTGTACTCGCGTGCAGCATGGCCGGACATATAACCCCTAATTACCATTTCCACCTTGAATGGCTCACAGGCCTTACCCACCGCTACATTAGGGTCAGGAGTTGCCATCAACCAATTGGGCACGATATCTTCGGTATCCTTCATCATTTTGGTGGCTATTTGATTTAGAATCTGACCTTTGTACGGAATTCCATTGGGCATTACCACATCAAAAGCGGAGAGGCGATCCGTGGCCACCATTACCAAAACATCATTTTCTAAGGTATAGACCTCCCTTACTTTTCCTTTATAAACTGATTTTTGCCCAGGAAAGTTAAAATCCGTGGACATAAGCGTATTCATTCCCATAATTTTCTCTAGAATTGATTCTGGTGCTCTATATTTTTATAGGCATCAATCACCTTTTTCACCAATTTGTGTCGGATCACATCTTTATCATCCAAATAGATAATGCTGATGCCATCCACATTCTTCAAAATAAGTAAAGCTTCCTTTAGACCTGAAATCACCCTACGTGGCAAATCAATCTGGCCCGGGTCACCCGTCAACAAAAACTTGGCGTTCTTTCCCATACGGGTCAAGAACATTTTCATTTGGGCGTGGGTAGTGTTCTGGGCCTCGTCCAAAATCACAAAGGCGTTGTCCAAGGTTCGACCACGCATAAATGCCATTGGTGCAATTTGAATGGTGCCGTCCTCAATATATTTTTCGAGTTTTTCCGAAGGAATCATATCCCGAAGAGCATCGTACAAAGGCTGCATGTAAGGATCGAGCTTTTCTTTAAGGTCACCTGGCAAAAAACCAAGGTTCTCCCCTGCTTCCACAGCCGGACGCGTAAGGATTATACGCCTTACTTGTTTTTCTTTCAGGGCTTTTACGGCCAAAGCTACACCAGTATAGGTCTTACCGGTACCTGCAGGGCCAATGGCAAAAACCATATCGTCTTTTTTACAGGCATCCACCATGCGTCTTTGATTAGCGGTCTGGGCTTTGATCAATCTGCCGCTAACCCCGTGCACCAAAACATCGCCACTGCTTTTTGATGATGTATATTCTTCTTTGCTGGTACTGGTAAGTACACGCTCGATCATATTTTCATCAAGTTTGTTGTACTTAGCAAACTGACCAGTGAGTTCGTCAAAGCGTTTGTCGAACTCCTCTAAAAGTTTTTCGTCTCCAAATACTTTGATCTTGTTGCCCCTCGCTACAATCTTTAGCTTAGGAAAGTATTTTTTAAGCAACTCAATATTCGAGTTTTGCTGTCCAAAAAATTCTTGGGGGCTGATTTCCGTAAGTTCTATTACAAGTTCGTTCAAAAATTGTGAGGTGTTACAGTTGTTTTTGAAGAATTTTATTCTTTCTTTTTTGACTAATTTTACAAACAAACTTAACTAAAAATCAATTTGAACACGGAAAAACATATCAACAGTATTGCATGGCTATTATAACCTTGACTACAGATTTTGGATATAAGGACCACTTTGTGGGTGCTGTGAAAGGGGCAATACTGAGCAATCTCCCCGATATTTCCGTTGTTGATATTTCACATGCCATCAGTCCTTTCAACATTCAGGAATGTGCCTATATCCTTAAAAATGCCTACCAATCGTTTCCAAAGGGAACGGTCCATATAGTTGGGGTCGATTCGGAATTGTCCCCTGAAAACGAACATATTGTTGTGCAAGTGGATGGACACTATTTTGTGAGTGCCAACAGCGGGGTCATTTCCTTGATAACTTCCGAGGTGCAACCTGAAAAAGTCGTGGAAATCAACCTGCCCAATGCAGAGGCCGGTGCCTTTCCAGTGCTCAATATTTTTGTTCAAGTAGCCTGCCATATTGCGCGTGGCGGTAAGTTGGAGGTAATTGGCAAACCTTTGGAGCGTTTGAAGGAGCTACGTGATTTTGAACCACGCATCACCAACGAGGGCAAAACCATTACAGGTAACGTTATATATATTGATAACTACGGAAACGTGGTCACAAATATTCAGAAAAGCCTGTTTGAAGCATACCGCAGCGGGCGTGATTTTGAAATCATTGCACGGACCACCAAAATACGGCAGGTACACCAGAGTTATAACGGCATCATAAATTATGATTTGGAACGGAACCAACGAAAAGGTCCTGGTGATGCCTTGGCCCTGTTCAATTCGGCAGGATACATAGAACTTGCTATTTATAAAAGTGACCTGAACTCCGTTGGGGGAGCATCTTCGCTCCTTGGACTGAATTACAGGGACACCGTAACCATAAATTTCCTGTAAATGTTGATACGCATTGTAAAACTGACTTTTAAACCCGAAAATATTGCTAGTTTTGAGCGAATCTTTGAAGAAAGCAAAAACGGTATTTTGGCTTTTGAAGGTTGTAATATGGTAGAATTGTATCAAGACATTACAAATTCAAATATATTTTTCACCTATAGTTTTTGGGATACGGAATCGCACCTGAACAGTTATAGGAATTCCGATTTCTTTAAAGAGGTTTGGGGCAACACTAAAAAATTGTTCGCCGATAAGCCTGAAGCATGGAGTGTTCATAAAATTCAATCAACAAACCCATCTTAATGTTCGCAATTTTTAAGAGAGAGGTACGGTCTTTTTTTACATCGCCCATCGGTTACTTGATCGTAGGTTCGTTTTTACTGCTCAATGGACTTTTTCTGTGGGTCTTCAAGGGCGATTACAACATTTTTGACTACGGTTTTGCCGATTTGAGCAACTTCTTTTTGCTGGCCCCTTGGATTTTTATTTTTTTGGTGCCCGCCATCACAATGAAAAGTTTTTCCGAAGAACGAAAAATGGGCACACTGGAATTGCTGTTGATAAAACCTATCTCCATCTGGAAATTGGTACTAGGCAAGTTTTGGGGCGCCTTTCTTTTGTGCGTTATCGCAGTAATCCCGACCATAATATATGTTTTTGCCATATCGGGACTGGGAATGATAGAAGGAAATTACGACCTCGGCGTCGTACTGGGTTCGTATTTTGGATTATTGTTTTTGATGGCCTGTTATACGTCCATCGGGATATTTGCTTCTACGCTATCGGATAATCAAATTATCGCCTTTTTGGTGGGGATTTTGGTCTGCTTTCTGATTTTTAACGGGTTTGATGCTGCATCTTCACTTTTTACGAATGGAGAAACGCAACAAACCATACAATCACTCGGGGCAAAAGCACATTTTGATAGTATTGCAAGAGGTGTGATAGACACCCGAGATTTGGTCTACTTCATCTCATTGACCTTATTGTTTTTGTATCTCACTTTTCAACGTTTAAAACAATTGCCAAGGTAATGGGGAAGTTTTTTATATCCATCGTAAAAGTGATTGTAGCCGTGGTGGCCATCAACCTATTGGCCAGTTTTGTCTATACCCGTTTCGACCTTACAGAGGATAAGCGCTATACGCTTTCGGAGCCTGCCGTAGCAGTGGCCCAAAAATTTGAAACACCCGTAATTGTGGATGTATTACTGGATGGAAACATTCCTGCAGAGTTCTCCAAATTGAAAGCTGAAACCATTCAATTGTTGGAATCATTTGGGTCCAAGAACAGCAATATCAAATATAATTTGGTGGACCCCATGGAGGATAGCGAAAATCCACAGGAAACGGTCGCCCAATTACAAAGCTTGGGATTACAGCCCGCCAATGTTACCGTTGAGGAGAACGGAAAGGTATCCAATGAGCTGGTTTTTCCTTGGGCCATGGTAAATTACAACGACCAGACGGTAAAAGTGCCTTTACTGAAGAATAAATTAGGCTCCACGGCCGAGGATCGCATCAACAATTCGGTACAACAATTGGAATATGCCTTTGCCGATGCATTCACCAAACTTAGCATTAAAGAAAAAAAGAGCATAGCCGTTATCAAGGGAAATGGCGAACTGGATGATATTTTTATTGCCGATTACCTTACAACCATTCGCGATTATTACAACATAGGTGCCATAACTTTGGATTCCGTAGCTTCCAATCCACAAAACGTTTTGGACCAGCTAAAAAACTTTGACCTCGCCCTTATCGCCAAACCGACCGAAGCATTTACCGACCAGGAGAAATACGTGATGGACCAATATATGGTTCAAGGAGGCAAATCCATTTGGATGCTAGATCAGGTAAATATGGAAATGGATAGCATTTATGCAGGTGGCGGAGAGGCCATTGCCGTTCCCAGAGACCTTAATTTGAAAGATTTGTTCTTTAAATATGGAGTGCGCATCAATCCAGTTTTGGTCAACGACCTGTATTTTACCCAAATAGTTTTGGCCACGGGAGAAGGAAACGATTCGCAGTACAATCCACTGCCTTGGTTTTATTACCCAATGGTTTTTTCACAGAACAATCATCCTATCAATACCAATATTGAAGCGGTACGTTTTCAGTTTACCAGTCCAATGGACGTATTGGAAAACGATTATCAAAAAACCATTTTGTTGCAGAGTTCGCCACTTTCCAAAACGGATGGAATCCCGAGAGTAGTGAGTTTGGATATGATCAACCAACAGCCCGATCAAGCAACGTATAACAACGGTAATTTGCCATTAGCCGTCCTGATCGAGGGCAGTTTCACCTCTATGTACAAAAACAGGGTAAAACCTTTAAAGCTACAAAACACGATGGAAGAAGGTCCCGAAAATAAAATGATCGTGATTTCGGATGGGGACGTCATCAAAAACCAACTACGCAACGGCAGACCCTTGGAATTGGGCTACGATAAATGGACCAACAGCTTTTATGGCAACAAGGAATTCTTGGTGAACAGCACAAATTACCTGTTAGACAATAGTGGGCTTATTAACATTCGGAACAAGAAAGTATCCATCCCGCTCTTGGATGTCAAAAAAATTGCAGAACAAAAAAACAAGTGGCAGCTTGTAAACATTGGATTACCAGTCGTTTTAACCTTGTTGTTCGGCCTGTTTTTCAGCTACTACAGAAAGCGTAAGTTTACCGTCTAACTGTTGATAAATTTGTTTCTCTGCTAAATCCATTTGGGATATATTTGTTTTTATTGATTTTATACGCCCTTTTTGAAGGGAAATCTGCTAAAAGAGCAACTATACTAAAGTATTTCGTTGATGAAGTTTATTGTATCCAGTACATATTTATTGAAACAGCTTCAGGTTTTGGGAGGAGTTATCAACAATAGCAATACCTTGCCCATCCTGGACAATTTTTTGTTCGACCTTAAAGAAAGTAAACTTACAGTTTCCGCCTCGGACTTGGAAACGACCATGAGTGCCGTTTTGGAAGTGGATTCCGATTCGGAAGGTACCATTGCCGTGCCAGCACGTTTATTGTTGGACACCTTAAAAACTTTTCCCGAACAACCATTGACTTTTGTGGTTGAGGACAACAATACGGTAGAAATCAGTTCCAACCATGGTAAATATGCCTTGGCATATGCCGATGGAGCAGAATTTCCAAAAGCGGTGGAAGTTTCCAACCCGAGTTCCACTACCCTAATGGGCGATATTTTGGCAACAGCCATCAACAAAACCATTTTCGCCGCCGGAAACGATGACCTTCGCCCAGTGATGAGCGGGGTGTTTTTCCAGTTTTCTCCAGAGAATTTGACTTTTGTGGCCACTGATGCCCATAAATTGGTAAAATATCAACGTCAAGATGTAACTGCTTCCGAAGTGGCAGAATTCATCATGCCCAAAAAACCATTAACATTGTTAAAAGGTATTTTGGCAGGTTCCGAATCTGAAGTGACCATCGAATACAACGATAGCAATGCCAAATTCTATTTTGACAATACTGAATTGGTTTGTCGGTTGATAGATGGCAAATACCCGAACTACGAAGCGGTGATTCCCAAGGAAAACCCCAACAAGTTGACCATTGCGAGAAATCAATTTTTGAGCTCGGTCAGAAGGGTTTCCATTTTCTCCAACAAGACCACGCACCAAATACGTTTAAAAGTTGCCGGTGCCGAACTTAATATTTCTGCAGAGGATGTAGATTACAGCAATAAGGCAGAAGAAAGATTATCGTGTTCTTACCAAGGTGACGATATGCAAATTGGCTTCAACTCCAGATTTTTATTGGAAATGTTGAACAATTTATCTTCGGACGAAGTATCATTGGAAATGAGTTTACCCAACAGGGCAGGTATCCTCACCCCTATCGACGGACTGGATGAAGGTGAACATGTAACTATGTTGGTGATGCCCGTGATGCTGAATAGTTAAATTAACTACCCAACCATAATCGAAAAAGCTGGAGCAAATTGTTCCAGCTTTTTTGTTTTTACGATATAAACCTAATCGTCATAAAATGTGATGGAGATTCACCATTTGCAGCCTTGACCGCATTAACAATAGGTAATATAAACCCAAGGATTCCCGCTCCTATCAAGCCCAGTATACCCAAGCCCAAAAGAAGAATGGCAGGAATACTAATGATGATGTAAAGTATCAGACTGATCTGGAAATTGATAATGGCCTTTCCATGCTCGTTCATACCCTTAACCTTATCTTTTGATGACAACCAGATAATCAAGGGTATAATCAGGCTTCCAAATCCTGTAACATACGATAAAAGTTGTGTAAGATGCGTCACGGCCAACAAGGTATTATCCGTTCTGACTGCTTTTTGATTGATAACTTCCATTTTTGATTGATTTTGATGATTCATCTTATTAGTATACAAATCACTAAAAATGTTACAAACACCAGCTAATTTGTACTTTTGTCCCCATGTCGTACACAGATAACATTGTAGCCTTGGCAACACCCTCGGGAACAGGGGCCATTGCAGTGATAAGGGTCTCCGGACCAGATGCCATAACCCTAGTGGATACCCTTTTTAAATCCATTAAGGGAAAGAAACTGGCCCAACAGAAAAGCCATACCATTCATTTGGGCCATATTGTGGACCAAGAAAAGATTTTGGACGAAGCTCTTGTTTCTATTTTTAAAGGACCACACTCTTATACCGGTGAAAATGTTGTGGAGATTTCCTGCCACGGCTCCCCGTTCATCCAACAACAGATTATTCAGCTTTTGTTGCGAAATGGTTGCCGTTCGGCATCGGCAGGTGAATTTACACTACGAGCATTCCTTAACGGCAAGATGGATTTAAGTCAGGCGGAAGCTGTGGCCGACCTTATTGCCAGCGATAGTGAAGCGGCGCACGACATTGCCATGCAGCAGATGCGCGGTGGATTCAGCAATGAAATCCAAGAACTGCGACAAGAACTGCTGAACTTCGCTTCGCTTATTGAACTGGAACTCGATTTTTCCCAAGAAGATGTGGAGTTCGCAGACAGAACCCAGTTCAACGAACTACTCAACCGCATTAGTGAGGTACTAAAGAAATTAATTGACTCCTTCGCACTCGGAAATGTGATAAAAAATGGAATCCCCGTAGCTATTGTGGGGCAACCCAATGTAGGCAAATCAACCCTGCTCAATGTACTGCTTAATGAAGAGAGAGCTATTGTGAGTGAAATTGCGGGTACTACCCGGGATACGGTCGAGGACCATATCAGCATAAAAGGTATCAATTTTAGGTTTATTGATACGGCAGGAATCCGCGAAACCGTCGATGTAGTGGAAAAAATAGGGATTGAACGAACCTTTGACAAAATTGAAAAGGCACGGCTCATTATTTACCTATTTGACGGCATGGATTTTGACAAGACGGAATTGGAACAAATCCAGAAACGCTACCCCAACAAACAGTTGTTGCCCATTTGTAATAAAATGGATCTCCTAAACCCAGGGCAGAAAGAAAAGATAAAATCAGAAATTCCCAATGTACTTTTCCTTTCTGCTAAATTTAAAGAAGGTATTTCAGAGCTCGAAAGTAAGCTTCTTTCTTTGGTAGACTCAGGGGCTTTGAGTGGCGACACCACCATAATTACCAACAGCAGGCACTACGATGCCTTGTTAAAAGCTTTGGAGGAAATTCAAAAGGTCAAAGAAGGTTTGGATATGGAACTGTCCAGCGATTTAATGGCCATCGACATCCGTCAAGCACTGTATCATTTGGGAGAAATCACAGGAAGTGTTACCACAGATGATTTATTGGGCAATATCTTTTCTAACTTTTGTATTGGGAAATAATTCTATATTTCAAAACAATATTTTGTAATTCGAAATTTGGCATTACCTTTGCTTAATAGTGATTGATGTTTAAACAATGCGTATTGTTACCCACAAAAGAATAAAGGAGTTCATAGAAATGCACGCAGACAGCGAAAATCCTTTAAACTTTTGGTATCATACCGTAACGGCGAAAAACTGGGATAATATCAACGAGTTAAGGCAGGATTTCAACACCGTTGATTATGTGGGAAACCACCGTTTTGTTTTCAATATCAAAGGAAACGATTACAGGCTGGTTGCCATAATTTCGTTCAATGCAAAAAAGGTTTACATTAGGTTTATAGGTACGCACTCGGAGTATGATAAGATTAAGGACATTAAAAACATTTAGCAATGATACAGACAGAAAAAGAGTATAACGCCATTGTTGAACGTATAGAAGAACTTTTACAGAACCCCGACAATATCGAAAACAAAGATGCAAAGGGTTATGTGGAACTAAACCTATTGTCTGACCTTGTGGCAGATTATGAAGAACGCCATTATCCGGTAAAAAAGCCCCCTTTGGTTGAGGTGATTAAATTGCGTATGGCAGAAATGGGATTGAACCAAAAACGCCTATCCGAACTTTTGGGAGTAAGCACGTCAAGGGTAAGCGAGTACCTCAACGGAAAAAGCGAACCCACTTTAAAAGTAGCACGGGAAATAAGTGTAAAACTGGGTATTGATGCCTCCATTGTCCTAGGGGTATAACTTGCCGAAATGTTGGGCAATATCTTTTCTAACTTTTGTATCGGGAAATAATTTCAATTCTATTGATGCTTAAGAAAAAAGTGAAATTTTAAGGATTTTCAGTTTTTAGAAATTGGTAGAATACATAATTCCTCCATTATTTTTAAACGCTACATGTTGGATCGTCCCAGCTCCTTCAAAATGGATGCTGAGGCCAACGATTTTTTTTGGAATATCTGGCACTTCAAACGAGAATACGGATTGTTTGTCCATTACAATATCCAATTTCCCGTCCTTTGAAATGCACTTCACTTCGACAAAGTCGGTAAAATCCACACCGAAACCGGAAAGATCTGTTTTCTTTCCATCAATGGTCTTATCAAATGCGTACAGCATAATATCGGAAATGCAGCCTTTGTCGGTCAGCATGATACTTATTGGTCCGTCCTCGTGAACAATCACCAATTGGGCAGTTTGACATTGACTCTTACCGGATTTGAAATCATTCCGGATTGAAGCTGTCATTTCAAAATTGGTAGTGTATAATTCCCCAAAGTCCCTAATTTGATAGAAGCCAACGGGAGTTCTTGACGCACGTGGATCCACTCCATATTTCTTTAGCGAGCTGGCTTTTATAGATAGAGCTTTCTCCGATCGGTAGTCCTCCCTGTCCAAATAAATAGGCACAGAATCCGTCTCAATGACCCCCACCCAATCCGATGTTGGAATCAAGATACCCTTTTCCCTCACAATGGTTTCATCAACCACGAGTTTGGATTTGAAATAACCTGGTCGGTAATAAATGCTGGTGGAAACACTGTCGTTTTTATTGACGAGTACCCGCTTGCTCTCGTCCCAATCCTGCTGGATCTCTATTTTCGCTTTTTCATCTGCCGCAGATGCATCGTACCTGAAAACAACGGAATTTGGAAGCCCAGTAGTGACCGACTTGCCATTAAAAGCGAAATCATCAGGATCATAGATGGTATCATTTTTCCTGGCCGTCAAAAATACGGATGAAAAAAGCGCGATACCAAGCAATAAAAAGGCTATTAAAGACTTCATCGGTAAATTCGCTTTGCCCTCTTTTTCCCCTTTCACAAGCTTACCTTCACAGTAATTGGAAAATGTGCCCCAGTCTTTGAAACCAATATAATTGGCCAGTGCATTCAAAGTGGTCTTGTTCGGGTGAGATGCATAGTTTACCTTTCCGCTAAGCCGTTTTAGTGTGGATACGCTCAACAATGTGCCCGTTTCTTCCTGAATGTTCTCGCTGAGAGTCTTAAAATCATGGGTGTCCCACTTGCTGCAAGGTCCTTTTCCCAATTTTTCCTCTACCCGTTTAAAACAGGCTTCGATATGTTTCCTAAACTTCTCCATTTATAAATCCATGTCGACTATGAACAAACTTGAACAAAGATGAACAACCAATGCGCCTAAAAACTTTGCAGGTAACTTTACATTGGTATACTGTAAATCGATTATATCAAAAATAGATCATAACATGAAAAACAGCATCCAAAACTTCTTGATACTTGTCATGGCCATTGCTCCAGTATCATGCCTCCAAGAAAACAAAAAAAACATTACCGCCCAAGAATTTGCCTTTACCAAAAACAATTGGCGGATTGAAAATGTGGACGGTTCTACGGATACGTTGAAAGTTGTGGACCATCAGGGAAAGTACGCAATGTTTTTAGAGCCAAGTCAAAAGGCTTATCTCAATGGCAAAGAATTCAAGAACTTTCAACTGGAGTTTCATTGTAACGGCCAAGTTCCGGGATTGGGTTTTAGGATCCAGGATAAAGAAAATTACGAATACCTGTACCTGAGAATGATGATGAGCGGAAAAAAGGATGCGCTGCAGTATATTCCCATTTATAATGGCAGCTTGCCTTGGCAGCTCTATAATTATCCCAAATATGAAGGCAGTGCCGAATATCCGAGAAAGGAAGTGGCCATCTTACCACCTTTTCTGGAGAATCAACTGGTTCATGGAAAAGTGAGCGATAAGCTTTTAAAGGTACTGGAGGAGGAAGGCATCATATTCTCGGAGGAATCGTTCTTGGACTTTCCCGATGAAACCATTTCCTATATTTACGATCCTCAAAGCAATAAAGCGCTGCTTTTCCAGAAACGGGAAGATGGCATCGTATTCTTGGACATAAGTACTTGGGTCCATGTAAAGGTGGAGGTTATTGAAGACAAAATGTCCGTTTATATTGAGGATATGGATACCCCGACCTTTGTTGTTGATGACCTAAAGCGTGATTCCAAGAAAGGCGGTATAAGCTTGTACAGCACCTTTGGCCAGGTTTACTATAGTGATGTATCCATTCGGGAAATTGAAAGTTCCAATGTGCCAAAACAACGGGATACCGAAAAGGTGATTTCTCCGAATTATTTGACCAAGTGGCAAATATCGGAACCCTTTGCCAAAGATTCGGTGAACTTTATATCCCAAGTGGATTCCCTATTCGATTACAGAGAAAAATTTAAAACGGTAACTGCCGACATGGATGGCATTTTAAACATCAGTCGCTTTTATGATGATATGGACAAAACGGTCACTCTGACCTGTAACATAGTATCTGATTCCGATAAGGATATCAAATTAAACTTTGATTATGCGGACCACTTGGTAATCTTATTGAATTCCGAAGTCATATTCGATGGGGGAATGAACTTTAGGCCACCTCCGGAAAAGGGTATGGAAGGTAGGGTTTTCGTGGATGATGAACAAACCGTGCTGAATTTATCCAAAGGTCCCAATGAACTAACCTTTGTGCTGTCGGGTGATAACCGCCAGAAATATAATTGGGGATGTGTGGCCAAGTTGGAAAATTTGAATGGGGTTTCAATAGAATGAGCCATTATGTTTCCTTATGTGAACCCCTAAATGGACTTTTGGGAAACATTGGATGTTGACTGCCATACCTGAACCTGTTTTTGTCTATGTATATGGTAGAGCTTGGAAAGCTATAATTTATAAAAGACAAATTCAAACATGAGTTGAACCATATCATGAAAAGTGGATGGTACACCTATAATGAAATGGTGGTCGATCTTTGCTTCTTGGGCAAGACCATGGGAAAAAACAACGGTTACCGCCCATTTCATTAGCGGTTCTATTAATAGGCATTATAGCAACGACAGCCTATTCTTTAGCACCCCTAACGGAACCGTTGTCTTCTCATGATCAAAAAAGTATCCTCCAGAATTGGTCAACCCGAATATAATACTCCTTTCCTCGATAATTTTCAGTGATGTAACTTACCCCTTATCCAATGCATTTTTCTTAATGTAGGAGGTACAAGCTTCAAAATCATCGAATATTTGATCCTCAGGAATTAAGGAAGGTATCAGTTTAACCCGTTCCATCATATACTTGGGCTGTTCCAAAACATGTACAAAAAGTACGGTAACACCTGTATTTTTAAGGTCCATCAAAACATCTTCAAGGGTATAAAGTCCAGATTGATCTAAATACTGCATGCGATCCATTCGGATGACCACCGTGGAGGCCGTTTTTGGGATTTGCTTGGCCAATTGTTGAAACTCGCTTGTAAACCCAAAAAACAAGGGGCCTTTCAAATGCTTAATAAAAACTTCCTTTTTAAGGTCTTCCGGAAAATTGACCTCATCCGCCCATCCCTTTTCTTCTTTCAAGGTTTTGACATCAGATCGTTTGGCCGTTAAGTCTCCCATTTTTTTCATAAACATGAAGGAAGCGATTACCAAACCGATACCTACGGCATAGACCAAGTTCCAAATAGAGGACAACACCATGACCACCAACATTATCAACACTTCAGAACTTAACTTGAAAGGTCCGAACTTGACATCCTTGGGCAAATAAGGTACGGCCCTCAGTCCTTTGTAATCTATTACCCCGATACCTACGGTCACCAAAATCCCGGCAAGTACCGCTGCGGGTATTTTGGAGGCTATCGGCCCCAAGGCCAACAATACGATGAGCAAAAGAATCCCTGCAACCATCCCCGATAACCTTGTTTTCCCGCCTGCATTGATATTGACCACGGTACGAATGGTGGCTCCTGCACCAGGTATTCCCCCAAAAACTGCGGCAATGCTATTTCCAATACCCTGCCCCATCAATTCTTTGTTGGGTTTGTGTTGGGTCTTGGTCATATTATCTGCAACCACGGAAGTTAATAGCGAATCTATGGCTCCCAAAAGAGCCAGGGTCAAGGCCGTAAAAATATAGGGGGTTACCGAGCTCAATTTAAATTCACTAAAGATGTCCAAATGGGGCACAGGAAAACCGCTGGGTATTTGTTGGATAGGCCTGTAATCCAGTCCAAACCCATAGGCCACTCCTGAAACGACCAACAAAGCCACCAGGGCACTGGGAATGGCGGTTGTAATTCTTTTAAATCCATAGATGATCACAATAGTGGCCAATGCCAGAGCAAGTTCCAGCCAATCTATCCGTTGTAGAGCCCTGGGCAAGACCTTGATCGTACCTATGACCCCAGAAGCATCTTTATTGGCCAAGGTTTGAGCTTCCTTCCGGATACTTTCCTCCGAGACCTCCCCTGCCCTATCCAGAGTTTCTTGAAAATCCTCAAGTACCAATATTCCTTCGTTCGATTCCTCATTGAGAATATTCTTAAGAATAACCTCTTCCGCACGAGGTCTGAATTGATCCACAAAAGCGGCATCTTCTTTGGGGTAATAACCCATCGAAGGCAACATTTGGGTAACAAGGATGATTACTCCAATGGCCGTCATAAAGCCTGAGACTACAGGATACGGAATATAGCGAATGTATTTTCCAAGCCCAGCAAGGCCCAATATGATCTGCATTAGCCCTGCCAATAGAAACACCAGTAAAATGGCCGGCAATGCTTTCTCGAGATCACCATCGTTCATAGCCACAATACCAGCAACGACAACCATACTAACGGCGGTCATAGGTGCCGTAGGTCCGGATATCTGAGTATTTGTGCCCCCAAACAAGGCTGCAAAAAAACTAATGAATATGGCACCGTACAACCCAGCACTTGGACCCATACCCGAGCTGACACCAAAGGCCAAAGCCAAGGGAAGGGCTACAATGCCCGCTGTAATGCCACCAAATAAATCTCCTTTAAAATTAGAAAAAAAATGCTTCATAAATATTTTGATTGTTTTTTGTATCGACACATTAGTGGCTGATCAACATACTAAAGGATACCGGTTCATGAATTATCAAACATTGATAATCAAATGACCTTCAAACGTATTCAAGGTTTCTAATCCTTTATTTTGAATAAATTGATATGACTACTGATGTGGACCTGTTATTAAGGTTTCGCTCAGAAACGTTCCAAGATCTTCGATAGCAACGTTAGCTTAAGCGCTGTATACGTTTTGATATGGTCCATAAAACCATCTCGATTTTTCTCATGGGCATGGAGGTAATAGGCGTCACATTCCGTTGTATCGCACTCAATGGCATTCATCATTGTCCTTTCATACCTATACAGGGTGCCCAATCGAAGTTGGTTTTCCCGTTGGACTGTCAAAAGGCTTTGGTTTACCGCAGGGGCTCCCAATAGGCGTTTTTCCAATGGAATCAAATATTGCAGTTCATTGCTGATCAACTCCATGGTTTCGATCCAATTGGCAGTCTCCAACTTATCCTTTTTAACTATAATCTGGTTTAAGGACTCATGAAAATGGGGTCTGTTCACCTGCTTCATAATACCATGTTTAGGTTTATGGGTTCATTCTCCTGTTCTACATTTTCAATGGTCAATTTTTGGTTTCCAGAAGGAAACTCCCAAACCAGTGAATCCCCCTTGGCATATCCCATGACTGCTGCTCCCATAGGGGTCAGGATTGAAATATGGTTATTTTTCACATCACTTCGGCTAGGAAGTACCAATTTGAACTTTTTGTGCCATCCATTATCGGAAATTATGGTCACCATGGCATTGAACCGGATGACATCATCCGGCATTTCCGCTTCATCCAATATCCGTGCTGTTTCCATTTCACCCACGAGCTTTTTAACCGAACTCTTAAGGGTATTGTCTTTATAGAATCCTGATAGGTTCATTAACCGTTTTAAAAGGACATATTCTTTTTTTTCAATTACTAAACTACCGTACTTCATTATTTCTTTTTTTATATTATAGTCTCCAGTACATTCATGCGGAAACCTAATTAGGTCATTGGATTATGGAAAAATACCCCTTTGGATATAGGTGTCCTCAAGTCGCTCTATGGCGATGACAAAGGCGGCCGTACGCATATCCAGGTTCTTTGTTTCTGTTTTGTACGCGACCTTGTTGAAGGACTCTCGCATTTTTCTTTCCAGTTTCTCCAAAACCTCGTCCAAATGCCATATTTCTCCGTTGCGGTTTTGCAACCATTCAAAATAACTTCCTATAACACCACCCGAATTGCATAGGATATCCGGTATAATATCAATACCTCGTTTTAAAAGGATTTCCTCCGCCTGAACGTCAGTCGGCCCATTGGCCCCTTCGGCAATCAGGCTAGCCTTAATTTTATGGGCATTGTCCACAGTAATCTGGTTGCCCAGGGCAGCAGGAATACAGATATCGCAGTCCAAACCAAAAAATTCGTTGTTGTCAAGGGGACTTGCCCCCGCATAGCCCGATATACTGCCTTTATTGGCCCTTGCATACTCCAAAAGGTCTTCTGGTGAAATGCCCTCATCATTATGGATACTTCCATAAGCATCCTGTACAGCAGTAAGTATGGCTCCTTCATTTTTTAGAAAATGGGCGGCCCAATAGCCTACATTACCAAACCCCTGTACAATGAATGTTTTGTTCTTTAGATCAATCCTTTTGTGTTCCGCCCAAAATTTGATGGTCAGGAAAACACCATAGCCCGTTGCCCGGTCTCTCCCTTCGGAACCTCCGGCACCAATCGGCTTGCCCGTAACCACATGCAGGTTCTTAGAACGTTCATTGGGTGATTTGGTAGACATATAGGTATCCAAGATCCAAGCCATCGTCTGAGGATTGGTGTTCACATCCGGTGCTGGGATATCCAGTTCCGGTCCAATATTGTCCCCAAGGGCATAGGTAAACCTTCTCGTGATTCGTTGCAGTTCGTCCTGGGAATATTTGGTAGGATCTAATTGTATTCCTCCCTTGGCCCCACCATAGGGCAATCCGGCCAAAGAGGTCTTCCAAGTCATCCACATGGCCAAAGCCCTGGCCGCGTCGATATCCACGGTGGGGTGGTAACGTAATCCACCCTTATAGGGACCCAGTGCATTATTGTGCTGAACGCGGTAGCCCGTAAAGATCTCTACCTCCCCATTGTCCATACGTACTGGAAAATGCACTACGAATTCAGTGTTGGTGACTTCCAGTATCTTTCTAATGTTGGCATTCAGTTCAATAATATCCGCTGCATTATTGAACTGGCGCATAACGTTGTCCAACATGCCTTGTTTTGGCTGCTTTCTTTTTGATGTTAACGTTGTTGTCATAAAAAATTATTTATTGGGTACGCCGTACCTACTACTTGTTTGTTAATACATTTCATCCGAAACCACTATGGTAGGTTCCTTACCATCATCCATATATTGACGATATTCGTTACATAAGTTGATATTTGACCTATTACTGCTCAAAGCACAATTTGATTGGTGAATACAGGTGGAGCATAAACTCCGTACAAATTCCTTCATGGGACTGTTTTTTATGTTATATTTTTTCATCAATGAATGGGATACAGTGTTTTGATCGGCTGAAAAACCAACATTAGTATGGAAAGCCCTATGATGATCATAAAACCGATTTCCAAATTGGACAACATTCTATTGACACTCAATGATTTTTCTGAGATTCGCGTAAGATGTCCGCTTTCTTCAATTTGAATTTCCTCAAGAGCATCCAAGGTTTTCTTTGTACTATGGATATGCTCCAAAATTTTTGATTTGTCCCCTTTCCCATATACGCTCGACAAGCCTGACGGGCCATAAAATTGTTGACGCAAGCGCTTTAAAAATTCAGCTTCCTCCCGAATCAGCTCGGTCGCAGCAAAATCATCAAGGATGGCCGTGATTTGCCCATAATGTTCATTGTTTTTTTCAATGTTTCCGGTTTCCAAAACCTCCACTTCCCTATCGTGCAGAAAATTTCTCAACTGATAGATATAATCCTGTACCACCACACGATCATCATGGATCGATTCAATCGTTTTTTGTATCGTCGAAAAATGTCTACGGTCCACCAAATTGGATCCCAGCACCAAGAAAAAGGCCAACGCTAGTACAAACCCTACCAGTATGCGTTGTTTTAATGTTAGTTTTGTATTCATATCTTTTTTATTTGGCTAACTTTCTGTTTCTAGTATCGACATCCAAATAACCCTAGGATGATTCCAACTCCAGTTCATCGAACATCTTTTCCATTAAATTCCGTTTGAATAAAGTGCGTAATTCCTTCTCCGAGATGGCCAGTCTGGTCTTGGTGTCAACTTGCTCAACCTTTGCCAAACGCAAGGAAACAAAATCACTGGGCACACCATACCTAATGATGTCCCCTTGCGATAGTCCAAGAACTGAACAGCCCAAATTGCTGAGCGCAGATTTCCTGCCCTTTGCCAAATCGACTTGATCCGGTGGTACCAATTGAAAACACTCTTCCATACCCGAGGAGCTGATAACCGAAACGGTAGAATACAGTCTTACAACCTCTGAGGGCATATTCTTTTCATACACAACAATGGCATCCAATAAATTTTCCTCCAACAAGGCCAATGCATTTTCATGGGTATAATCTTCCAAACCCAGTGGACCTTGCATATATTTTTTGACCATCAAGAAATCATATCTTTCCAAAACAAGGTTTCCGTATCTCAAAGAGTGCCTTACCATCCTTAGCGTTTTCAAATTATAGTGGTTCGGTCGGTTTTATCTCTGCCCGACCGACTCAAAACCATTCGGAACACTAAATGGCAAATGCCATGCCCTAAAAGGCAAAAAGAATAGAATTCAAAGTATGCCTCTGATTAACAGCAACTAACATGTGTAAATGAAAAAGATTGAAAAATTAGAATCGGTAAGTTTCTGACCAGTTGGTAAGAATTTGACCAAATCAATCGAGCTTGTCGCGAAGCGTTTTTCGACTGATCTTTAAAATTTCAGCTGCTTTGGTCTTGTTCCCTTTGGTATGGAGCAGCACCCGCTTGATATACTTTCTTTCCATGTCCCTTAGGGGTATTAACTCCTCGTTCGGAAAGTCTATCTCATATTTTAAAAAGTCCGGTAAGTCTTTGGTACCGATCGGGCCATCCGCCATAATAACCGCTCGTTGTACCACATTTTCAAGTTCCCTTATATTTCCCGGCCAAGGATAACGTTCCATAATTTTCAAGGCCTCGGAATCGATTCGCAACAAACGGTCCCTATATTCCATGCCGTATTTTTGGAGGAATCGATCAACAAGTAAGGGAATATCGGACTTTCGTTGGCGCAGCGGGGGTACCCTTATCTCAACGACGGTCAAACGATAATAGAGATCCTCCCTGAAGTTTTTTTTCTTGATTTCCTCCAAGAGATCCATATTTGTGGCCGCAACAATACGAAGGTCGACTTTTTCCAAGGTTCTGGAACCGACCTTTGTAATTTCCTTTTCCTGCAGTGCTCTCAATAATTTGGCCTGTACATCCAAACAGGCGTTACCTATTTCGTCCAAAAAGAGCGTACCCCCGGATGCCGCCTGAAAAAAACCATTCCGGTTTTGGTCTGCCCCTGTAAAGGCCCCCTTGGTATAACCAAACAATTCCGCCTCTTGCAAATTGTCCGGAATGGCCCCGCAGTTCACCGCAATAAAGGGCCCCTTGCTGTATTTTCCTGAATAATGTATGGCCCGCGCCACCAATTCCTTTCCAGTGCCACTCTCACCATGTATCAATACCGTTGCCCGGTTATTCTTTACCCTGTCTATAATGGTAAGCACTTGTTTGAAGGCTGTGGAATTGCCCACCATCTCCTTGAACGGTAGGTTTTGCGTTCGGGATGGAACATTTGCAACGGATGCTTGGTCCGCTCTCCCATGTTCCAATGCTCTTTCCACGGCCGTTTTGAGTTCTGCTTTTGTAAAGGGCTTGGCCATATAGTCCATGGCACCCGACTTGATCACTTCCAAGGCGCCGTCAACAGATGGGTATCCGGTAACCACCAATTTTGGCATGTTGGGATAATGTTCCTTGGCATACTTCAATAATTGAATACCATCGACTTCCGGCATTTGAATATCCGTTATCAACAGATCTATTGAAGTATCCTTTAGTATAAACAAGGCTTCCTTAACGGATATCGCCTTAAAAACATGGTAGTTGAACTCTTTGAGCCTTCTTGCCAATAGTTCCAAGATCTTGATATCATCATCTACGATAAGAATGTTCTCTTTGTTCAATGGCATGGGCGTCAATTTGGGAACTCGATGGTAAAAATAGTACCTTTTGGCACATTGGGCCTATGTGTAATGGTGCCCTTATAACTTTTGATGATTCCGTGAACGACACTTAGACCAAGACCAGTCCCTTCCCCGATTGGTTTGGTGGTATAAAATGGTTCAAATACCTTGTTTTCCTGATTAGGTGCAATGCCTTCCCCTTGATCGATGATATTAATGATAATCTTTTGTTCCCCATTAAGTATCTCTACCTTTATTTCTCCGTGTACAGGTGAGTAGTAGGCCGCGTTCATAATGAGGTTGAACATGACCTGGGTCAATTGAACCGTATTGGCCCGAATCCGGAAATCATCATTGTCGTAGGATTTGATGACCGATAATTGTTTTGCCCTAAGGGATGGCCCCATCAGACGTATCACACTGTCCACTACCTTATTTAGTTCGATCAATTCCATCTGTTGTGGCATTTCACAGGTAAAGAACATCAGTTTCTTTACGATTTCCCTACTGAAAATGGCATTGTCCAAAATCGTTTGTAAATCCCTTCTGGTCCTCGTATCGGTAGTTTCATCCAGCAACAATTCGGCAAATCCCAAAATATTGGCTAAAGGAGTGTTGAGTTCATGGGCTATTCCGGCAGTAATCTCTCCCATGATATGCAAACGATCGTTACGTTCCATTTGTCTTTTCGTTTCCTCTTCGCTATCATGGATCTGCTTGCGTTCCATAAGGTTACCGACGGCCAGGCATACATTTTTCAGTAGGGTCTGCTCTTCTGGAAGAAAGTCTTCAAGAGTGTAGGATGAAGCTGGATAACCTACGGATATGACCCCTTCTACTTTATTGAATACAATGACATCACAAGATAGGCAGGTCATTTGCTCCTTGAATCCACTGGTCTGTACCTGATATGCACCAATGGACATTGCTGCCTCGGCTTCTTCAGGAAACCGCCACCCCCTTTTTAAACAATAGGCGATGGCTTCCAAGGAAGTGGACAGTTCGTCGTATCCGGAATTCACTATGATTGAAGTGACCTCATAGAGACAAGTCAACTCTTTGACCCGTTCCTTTAACTTTTGATCGGTATTTATCATGGGTATCTAAAAATTTTGTTGATAATGAATGGTACATGGGTACCAATACTGCTGTCCAATAGTTACGAAAATGTAATCAAAAAACTTTGTAAAATATGAACTATAGTATTCGCATTGGATCGGGACTTAGGTTCAAATGGGACAATCACACTATTTTGGTTATCCATGTTTGTGCATACAGTGAGAAACAAAAATAACGATAAAAGATTTTTTTATCCTTTATGAGGCCAAAAGGATATTTGACCACTCATTTGAAAACCCTATTTTTAAACAGCAACTCTATGTTACTTTTTTTGTTCATAAACCGATAACGGCCTTTGTTCATCTGTAAACTTGAGGGTTCCATTTCCAGGGAAACCGTTCTTCCCATTTTTTTTTGGCGCCCTGCACCAACACCCCGATACCTAAGGGTTCAGTTCCAGTTCCCTGCATACCGCTGCTGCGTTACCCTCGCATAGTTCAGTGAAATGTAGTATGTGCAAGTAAACCGTGCCCGTTTTTTATGTAACAGACTAATAAATAATGGAATACATAAAAAATGTAAGATATGGAGCTAGAATATGATGGTTTCAGAATTGGTGAATACAAAGCCGACTTACAGCCAGTTCCAATTTTTTGTATTCAAACAATAATAATTTAACAATATTATACCTACAAAACAAATAAGTTTAAGCATCATAAATATCTACATTCACAACATTTATATGTAGGAAAAAGTATAATGTTATAGTATTGCCCTGTTTTAAAAAAGCTTAACACTTTTCCTTCATGAAAATAACGGCCTACTCTATTTTATTTCTATTATTTTTTAGTATCACTTCATCAGTTGTTCATGCTCAGGCACCTTCGGATGAAAATTTCGAAAGCTATCCGAATGATGGTGCTACTGTTCAAGTAGGTGCCAATGGCAGAACGGTTGGCGACTTGGTATTTTTTTCTGATTATACATCAAAACAAACTGCTATTGGTACAGATGGAACATTAGGCCAGACTGCCTTTCCTTCAAGCAACCGGTACTTTTCTTTTTTGATGCCCGAGGCGGGAACGACCATGATTGGGTTTGAATCAGCAAATGGTTCCCCTTTTAAACTCGTATCATTTGCTATCAGCAATGTAGATGGTATGACTAGTTCCAGAACTGAAAATTTCATTGTGAGGGGATTTGATGAAAACGGAGTAGAAATTGCTTCGGATAACTTAAATATGGCCGTCAGCGATGGCAGTGGTTCAATCAGTTATAACAGATTAGAATCTGTTCCCACGCTACAAGATGGCACTTTAACCTTCAACTCTGATTGGGAAAATGTACAGCGAGTAACTTTTACAGGGACGGACCCGAATGTTGGAGTAATAAATGGACCATCCTTGTCTTTTGATAACTTCGATTTTGAGCCAGCCGTTTTCCCAGCAACTGCCCCAACGGTAACCACCTCAGCTGCCTCATCCATCACCGCCACCGGAGCTACCCTAAGCGGCAACGTAACCGATGATGGCGGTGATACGGTGACAGAATATGGATTTGTGTATGCCATCAGCTCAAATCCTACCACAGCCGACAATAAAGTACAGGTTGGAAGCGGAACGGGTTCATTTTCTGAAGCTATTACCGGCCTTACTGCGGAAACCACCTATTATGTGCGCGCTTATGCCATTAATGGCGAAGGAACAAGTTATGGGAATGAGGAGAGTTTTGTGACTTCTGCTGTTTCAGGCGAAAAGTTTGATTTTGAATCGGCCACCGCTACCTATACCGGCTGGAATACCCAAACTCTGACGGTAGAAGATAATGATATCGACCCGTCATTTACGATCACGGCCACAGCGGATAATGTTTTTAAAGGTTCAGAAAAAGGATGGGCATACAATGGTTCTGAAGGACTTTATTTCGGATGGAATGCGCTCGAAACGCAGGTAGATTTTGAAATTGAAGCCGGCAATAGCTTTGACTTACAAGGATTTTATATTTCTCATCAGGGTGATTCGGATACCAATCCAACCGATTATACCCTTTCCACAGATAAAGGAAATATCACCATAAACCCACCACTGGATGGGGTGGGAGAATTAACCTATATCGATGTTGCCGGCAATGTGAATGCAGCTTATTTCCAGGATATCACTTCTTTTACGCTGCAAGCACCCAGTAGTGGAGCTTATTTTGAAATAGATGATATCATTTTAGATGATTTCCAGGTAACAACTCAACCACCCACACTGACTACATCTGCGGCTACCTCCATCACTGCCACAGGAGCCACTTTAAATGGCGATGTAACCTCTGATGGCGGCGTAACTGTTTCTGCTAGAGGTTTCGTCTATTCCAGTTCCGACAATACCCCAACTCTTGGGGAAACTGGTGTAACTGATATGTCTAATGGCAGCAGCACAGGTGTTTTTAGCGAAGCTATTTCTGGACTGAGTGCGTCCACTACCTATTATTACCAAGCCTATGCCACCAATACTGAGGGAACAACTTATGGCGGGGTGTTGAGTTTTGGAACGGATGCAGCGCCAAGTGATCAAACAACTCTGGAATTTACGGGAGGCTATCTTGCAATTGCTTCCTTTGGCCCTTCCCCACGCTCAGGAAACCTTACCATGGCCGAAGACGGGATAAATTACACTTTTGAATCAGTGGGAGGAGGAAATGGAATCGTTGCGCGAAACACATCGGGTGATGGTGACGCAATCACATTCACAATGAATCCACCACATTCATATTATAGCTTTAAACGTACAGATGGTACAAACTTTCAGCTTGAAAATATTACAATAGGGTTTAACATTAGTACAACTTCAAGTGCCACCTTGACAGGATTTGATAATGGTTCTGCAGTAAGCGGTGCGACCAAATCAATTACATTCACCCAAAATGTCATTCAAAATATAGATGTTTCCGATAACAGTAATTTTGATTCAATCGATGAGTTTAGGATTACATTTACCGGAAGTCCTGACAATAATGCTACCACTATTTTAAGTGATGTAACCTATTCACCAGCGGAAATTACCCTTAGTGCACCAACCGCATCCACCACGGCTGCGTCATCCATCACCGCGACAGGAGCCACTTTAAATGGCGATGTAACCTCTGATGGCGGCGCAACTGTTTCTGCTAGAGGTTTCGTCTATTCCAGTTCCGACAATACCCCAACCCTTGGCGAAGGTGGAGTAACTAATGTGCCTGATGATGGAAGTGGTACAGGTGTTTTTAACGAAGCTATTTCAGGACTGAGTGCATCCACTACCTATTATTACCAAGCCTATGCAACCAATACTGAGGGAACAACTTATGGCGGGGTGGTGAATTTTACAACGAGTGCTCCCAATGCAGCTCCAATAGTGGATGCCAATACCGGATTAACGGTAACAGAAGGAGAAACTGGAAATATTGATAGTGGTAAATTACATTTTAATGATGATGAAACTATGGATGATGCCCAACTGACCGCAACGATTACCAGTGCCGTTGCCCATGGGACATTGTTTCTTGATGCCAATCTTAACAATACGTTCGATTCCGGGGAAGAAGAACTTTTGGTAAACGCAACATTTACACAAGATGATATTAACAATAACAGACTCAGGTACACCAATACTGTAGGTAATCAGACCTCGGATAGTTTTGGGTTTACGCTGAGCGACCCAGACGGTGGGGAATTGACCAATCAGACGTTTAACATTACGATAAATCAGATCCCTACGGTAACAGTAAACAACGGGTTAACCCTTAATGAAGGAACAACGGAACTTATCGATTCAGGTAAATTGAACGCTACCGATGCCGAAACAGGGGGTGGCATAGATATTACATTTACTATTACCTCGGCAGTATCACACGGTATTTTGTTTATAGACTCCAATCCAAGTACCGTATTTGAGGCCGGAGATGTTGAACTGGTTGAAAATGCCACTTTCACCTTAGACGATGTTAACAATGACCGTATCAGATATACGAATACTGTTGCTGATCAGAACGCAGATAGTTTTGAATTTAAGGTAAGCGACCCAGACGGTGGTGAATTGACCAATCAGACGTTTACAATAACCATCAATTTACTTGAAGTACCAACCGTAACTACCACAACTGCCTCAGGCATTGCCCATACCGCAGCTACCCTTGGTGGTAACGTAACCGACAACGGTGGGGCATCCGTAACCGAACGCGGTATTGTTTACAACACCACAGGCACACCAACAACGGCTGACACCAAAGTGCAAATTGGTTCCGGAGATGGTAGTTTTACGCAGGAAATCACAGGGCTTACCGAGGGGACAACTTATTACGTTCGTGCGTATGCCATCAATAGCGAAGGGACGAGCTACGGCAGTGAAGTTTCTTTTGCGACCACATCCAACGATACACCTTCAGGTTCTGTAATAACAAACCAGTCTGAATGTATCAACGGTTCGATTTCGGGACTTGCTTTGACAATCACGGATACTTTTCCGGGGGACAATAACTTTGTGGTTACCGCAGCATCTTCAAATACAAGTGTGGTTGCAAATACGGACATTATAGTTACGGGAAGCGGCAATACCCGTTCCTTGGCAATAACACCTGTATTGGATGCGTCGGGAACAAGCACCATTACGGTTTCAATTGAGGATAGTTTAGGTGAAATAGGGACACAAACCTTTGATGTAACCTTTAATGATCTTATCCCGCCAACATTGACAGCAGTATCGGATAGAGAGGAAAATCTGGATGCCAACTGCAATTTTACCGTTCCCGATTATACGGGATTGACAAGCGCAACGGACAATTGTGGAACGGCGACGGTCACCCAATTGCCGAATGCGGGCACCGTGATCAGCGGGCACGGAACGGCTCAAACAATAACATTAACGGCCGATGACGGGAACGGAAATACCGACAGCACCACTTTTGATGTCACATTGGTGGACGTGACGGCCCCGACTTTGACCGCCGTAACGGATAAGGAGGAAGACTTGGATACCAACTGCAATTTTACCGTTCCCGATTATACGGGGTTGACGACCGCAACGGATAATTGTGGAACGGCGACAGTAACCCAATCGCCGATTGCGGGCACCGTGATCAGTGGACACGGAACGGCTCAAACAATAACATTGACGGCCGATGATGGAAACGGGAATACCGAAAGCACCACTTTTGATGTCACATTGGTGGACGCGACTGTGCCAACATTGACCGCCGTATCGGATAGAGAGGAAGATCTGGATGCCAACTGCAATTTTACCGTTCCCGATTATACGGGATTGACGACCGCAACGGATAATTGTGGGACAGTGACAGTCAGCCAATCACCGATCGCGGGCACCGTGATCAGCGGGCACGGAACGGTACAAACAATAACATTGACGGCCGATGACGGGAACGGAAATACCGACAGCACCACTTTTGATGTCACATTGGTGGACGCGACTGTGCCGACATTGACCGCTATAACGAGTATAGAGGAAGATCTGGATGCCAACTGCAATTTTACCGTTCCAGATTATACGGGATTGACGACCGCAACGGATAATTGTGGAACGGCGACGGTCACCCAATTGCCGAATGCGGGCACCGTGATCAGCGGGCACGGAACGGTTCAAACAATAACATTAACGGCCGATGACGGGAACGGAAATACCGACAGCACCACTTTTGATGTTACATTGGTGGACGTGACAGCCCCGACTTTGACCGCTGTAACGAGTATAGAGGAAAATCTGGATGCCAACTGCAATTTTACCGTTCCCAACTATACGGGATTGACGACCGCAACGGATAATTGCGGAACGGCGACGGTAACCCAATCGCCGATCGAGGGCACCGTGATCAGTGGGCACGGAACACTACAAACCATTACGCTTACTGCCGATGATGGCAACGGGAATACCAATAGCACCACTTTCAATGTCACATTAATGGACGTTACTGAGCCAACAATAACAGTACAGAATGTTGCAATCCAATTAAATGACACGGGGTCGGTCAGCATCACAGCAGAAGCCTTTGTAGTTGACAGTTATGACAGTTGCGGTATAGCAAGCATAAGTATTGACCGTACGGATTTTGACTGTGCCGATTTAGGGGATTACACCATCATGATAGCAGCAACGGACATTAATGGCAATGTTAAAATGGAGACAGCAATACTTACCTTGACCGGAGAAGATACGGATGGGGATTCCATAGCTGATTCTTGTGACACCGATAATGACAACGACGGTACTCCGGATAACGAGGATGCCTTCCCCTTGGATGAAACTGAGGATACGGATACGGATGGCGACGGGATTGGCAATAATTCCGATATCGATGATGACAACGACGGTACTCCGGATGACGAGGATGCCTTCCCCTTGGATGAAACCGAGGATACGGACACGGATGGTGACGGAATTGGCAATAATTCCGATACCGATGATGACAACGATGGTACTCCGGATGACGAGGATGTCTTCCCCTTGGATGAAACCGAGGATACGGACACGGATGGTGACGGAATTGGCAATAACTCCGATACCGATGATGACAACGATGGTACTCCGGATGACGAAGATGCCTTCCCCTTGGATGAAACCGAGGATACGGACACGGATGGTGACGGAATTGGCAATAATTCCGATACCGATGATGACAACGATGGTACTCCGGATGACGAAGATGCCTTCCCCTTGGATGAAACCGAGGATACGGACACGGATGGTGACGGAATTGGCAATAACTCCGATACCGATGATGACAACGATGGGGATTCGGATGAGGATGAACTGGCAAACAATACAGATCCGTTGGACGATACCAGCTTTTTTGTTCCAGAAGAAGAAGATACACCGGTAACACCTACTTTGGTCCCCGCCCAGGCCTTTACGCCCAACGGCGACGGCAACAACGATACCTGGATGATTCCCGGCATCGAAAACTACCCAAATAATGTAGTGAAAGTTTACAACCGATGGGGACATGAGGTATTGACCACCAGATCATACAAAAATGACTGGGAAGGTTTCTACAAGGACAGAAGTGAAAAACTTCCCGCAGGTTCCTACCTATATGTCATCGACCTAGGGGACGGCAGCGCTCCATTGCAGGGCTGGATTTTCATCAACTATTAATACCAACAGAACAAAAAACACCATACAAAACAGATGAAACTTTTCAATAATATACAATTACTGGCCCTGTTCCTTGTGCTTTCCTTCTCGGTAAGCGCTCAGCAGGACCCCAACTATACCTTTTACCGCTACAACATGAACATCTACAACCCCGCCTTTGCCGGAAGCTCGGAGGCTGCCGAGCTCTCCTTGGGCATCAGGAGCCAATGGGCGGGCGTTGAAGGTGCCCCCGAGAGCCAAAGTGCCATTTTTGGGATGCCGGTTGGAAAAAATGTCGGTCTAGGGGTTTCCATTCTCAACGATAAAACTTTTATAGAACAGCAGACCTGGATGGCCATCGATGTCTCTTACAACATCCAATTGGATGAAGACCACAGGCTATACTTCGGGATCAAGGGAAGTGCCAACTCCTATGATGCAAACACCAATGGCCTTGTCACCTATGGGGTTGGCCAAGATGGAACCTTGATGGACTACGATAGCCGTTTCACCCCCAATGTAGGGGCAGGGGTCTATTTAAAGCACGATAGGTATTTTGCGTCCCTGTCCGTTCCAAAGTTGTTGACCCCGGATCGCTTGCAGGAACGCGATGGAAATGCCTATTTGGGAACCGACCGCATGCACGCCTACCTCAGCGGGGGATATACCTTTCTCTTGGGCAAAACCTTGGATCTGAAGACCATGGGGATGTTGCGCTACGTGGATGCCTCCCCCATATCCGTGGAACTGACGGGCATCCTGGACTTTGGGGAACGCTTTGAGTTTGGCGCCAGCTATAGGTACGATGAAAGCATCAGCGGACTGTTCCTGTTCAATATCAGCAACGGATTCAATTTGGGCTATGCCTATGAGACCTCCATCCAAAACCCCATTGACGGGCTGGACAACAATACCCATGAATTGTTCATGAGATTGCAGATGTAACTGGCTTGGACGGATAACAGAAACCACCGAAAACGGCAAATGTGAACTATCCAATATTCTGTCACAGAGATTTGTACACCAGGGGCTTACCGTTGTTGTGCGGTGCCCAATTTTTTCCATCGAGAGTGGTACAACATGCCCGTTTTTACAGATTGAGATAAGGCAGTTTTCATTCCCACCCCCGAATAAAACATCTCTCCACAATTCAAAAAAGAAAATCCAGAGCTAGCAAGCAGCTATTTGTAATATTCTCCTAATGATTTTAGTTTCCTTATACAGAATATGCTATATCTAATTAAAATGTCTCAAAAAGAAGTCTGATTGTTTCTATGTTAGAATGGTAAAAATGAATAAAAACAAGATAAATGGGTTCAAAACTTAACAAATCAGGATAATTTGAGTTAAATTTTGTTAAAAAAAGACGTGTTTACAAAAAAATAGGCCTTGGAAAGTAAAACTCTCCAAGGCCCTTTATTTACTGGTGATCGCGGAAGGATTTGAACCCCGTCCGCTAACCCTTAATTTTATTGGGTTTCGCCTTGCTTATGTTTTGTAACTAACCGAATTACAGACCACTATGAGCAATCTCATTTCGTAGGACCCAAAATTAACTATAAAATATTAAACCTGTCCTAAAAATCGGGGTATCTACATTCATGCCCATGAATAAATTCAAAGGTTTGTATGAGGTATATTATATGAGGCTTTGTCTTCTAGCCTTTTGAACAGCCTCTAACTTGTTGTGGACCTGAAGCTTCCTATAAATATTCTCGATATGCTTCCTTACCGTACTTGGGGATAGGAAGAGATTATTGGCAATCACGGTATAGCTTAACCCTTCCGCCAGTTGTTCCAATACTTCTTTTTCACGTGAACTTAACGAAACGTCATCTTCCTGTACGGATAGTGATTCTTGTTTTTCCGGATATCGTAATAATTTGAGCGTCTTTACCGCAATGGAAGGGCTCATCGCCGCACCTCCCCCAAGAGTCTCGGTAATGGCATTGTACAACTTTTGTCCTTCAATTTCCTTGAGCAAATACCCATCGGCACCGGCCTGGATTGCATTGAAAATATTCTCATCATTATCGAAAACGGTAAGCATGAGCAACTTAATGTGGGGATATTTCTGTTTTACGATACGAACGGTTTCTATACCGTCCAAAACAGGCATTTCTATATCCATAAGTACCAAATCGAGGTTGTGGTTCTTTTCCAATTTAGACAGCAACTCCCCACCGTTGTACACCATGTACTTGATGTCCAAATCCTCAAAATCTTCTAATTTCTCTTTTATGGCACGAGCCAAGAACGTATTATCGTCCACTATGGCCAGTTTGATTTTGCTCATGGTCCTATACTTTTTGAAGTGAAAGAATTATGTCTTTACCTGTAACGTTACCTTGGTGCCTTTACCGATTAGACTTTCTTGATTGAAATAAATGCCAGCTTTTTTGGCCCTGTTCCTCATTATATGAAGTCCGTTCCCTGTCGACTCCTTTGATGTATCAAAACCCTTTCCGAAGTCCTCTATTTCAATCTGCACTTTTTCATCAACATTGACAAACCTTACCTGAATCTGATCGCTCCCTGAATGTTTTACAGCATTGTTCACGGATTCTTGAATAATTCTAAAAAGATTCATCCCCACAAAGGCATTGAGCACCTTATGATCCGGATTCCCCTCAACTTTCACATTGATTTTATCATCTGTGGCTTCATGAACAGTGGCGGCCAATTGCTGGGTCCGCTCCTTGATATCCTCCAAACTGATTTCATCCTTGTTCATGGCCCAAATGGTATCCCGAAGCTCAGATATGGTGACGAGTGAAAACTGTTTCATCTGGGTAAGCTTCTCCATTAAAAATACTTCTCCCCTATCTATTCCGCGCTTTGCCGAATCGGTTATTGAGGTGAGGTAGGTGAGCTGCGACCCAATATTGTCGTGTAAATCTCGGGCAATACGTAAACGTTGTTCCTTAAGGTTTTCCTGTGCTCGGGCTTCTGCCATGGCCTTTTCCAGAGCGGTCTCCCTAGCAAAATTCTTCGCCTTTACCTTTTGTTCACGGAAAATCAGAAAACCGACAATAAGCAGTATGGCCAATAGAGCCCCACTGCCCATAAGCATACTGTTCCTATTTTTCAGGACTAGCTCACCCTCAACCAATGCATTGTGTTGGCGAAGGATTTCGTTTTCCTTTTGCTCGGACTCGTATTTTTCCTTAAGGTTGAACATTTCGCTTGCTTTTTCAGCAAAATAAAGGCTATCTCTTGCTTCCTTATGTTTTTGATGATAAACATAGGCCTTTTCAAAATCCGGTTTTTCTTCATAAATCAAGGACAAGGTTTTCGACAACACATCAATGGCTGGAATAAAATCTATTTGCTCTGCTTCTTGATATGTGGTCAAAGCCAATTCCTCTGCCTTGATTTTTTTCCCTTGTTTGAGAAGTACATTGGCAAGATCATTTCTTAGAAAATATAACGCCAGACGCTCACCTCTTTCCTCTTGAAGCGAAATGGCCTGGATATAATATCGCTCTGCTTCCTCAAAATTTTCAAGCCCCCAGCTTGCCAAGGCCATATTGGTCACTGGATATGCTTGATCCAATCTTGCTCCCATGGACCCAAAGCCATCGAATGCTTTTTTTGCATATTCAAATGCTGTATCGTATTCCTTTTTTACAATATAGGCCGATGCCGCACTATTATAGCTCGAAATCAACATATATTGATTACCCATAACTTTATACATTTCCATTGCCTTGAGGTAGTACTCCAATGAAAGGTCAGGTTCTTCAATGAGCTTAAATCTGTTTCCAAGATTTAGATATGACCCAGCAATCCACAGACTATCATTTCCAGCCTTAAAGTTTTCCAATGCCTTTAATTGAAAATCCACAGCCTTGTCAAACTCTGACAGTGCCTCAAATGCATTGCTGATATTCGTGTAAAGACTTCCCAAAACATAATAATCCTTGGAATTTTCTAAAATCGGTTTGGCCTTCAAATGAAAATCCAACGCCTCTTTGGGCCTACCCTCATCTTGAGAAAGAACTCCATACGCTACCCATATTCTTGCCCTGAAATGGTCATCATCCATAATTTCGGCCTGTCGAAAGGCCATATCCATGTAATATCGGGCACTGTCCATATTTACGGACCGAAACCTCATGCCAACATCTTTTAGTGCCAAAACTTTATCGCCGCCCTCCTTCAACTGGGCAGTATCCTTAAGTGCTTTGATTTCTTTTTTAATATCCTGTGCCAAAATTGACTGCAACGTGAATATCAAAAAGAATAAAAAGGTAATTGGAAATTTGTAATAAGTGGTCATTATAACTAAAAGGAATGGTTGGTGCTTAAAACTAATCCAATTGATTTTATAATCTTAGTTTTTACAAAAAAATTAATTCGCCTTGTCCACCAATTTTTGAATGGTGGCATCTAAAAATGATGATATTGCAAGTTCTGCTCCCTTCTTATATTTTTCTGGATCGCATTTTACAACGGACACATTAACGTCCTCCTTGTCCTCTACCCTCCAAACACGGAAAACACCGGCATCCATTCCTCGCTTGTCCACATCTGCTCCCTGTGAGGCATCAAATTTTTGCTTTTCAAGAACGCCTTCAACCTCTACTCCACGGTTGGACACCATCTGCCCTATGTTAAACCTGTTGACGCTGGATGCATCAATCTTAAAATCGGTCTCTGCCTTTACCTGTGCGTACCCGGCATGTCTGTTCAAGGCTCTTGTGGTTTCGCTCAATGCATTATCAAAAGAAATAACATTTAGCACTACCTTGTTGAAAATAAAATCATTTTTCTGGTTGGACACCTTCATTTCGACCTGCTCCTCGTAATTGGCTAGCTTTAATGGCCCAGCTTTCTTGTTCTCCATATTTTGCTTTGCCACGATAAATTTTTGTCCTGTGGGACGCATTACTATGTCACCGAACTCATCTCCTTTTTCTCCACCTTGACCAGACCTCAAATCCCATCTTTTTTCGCGGTTTTTCTCATAGGCGCTATGGTTCCATAACTCATCAACGGAAGCTATTTCAAATCCTTTTGCCCTAAGGTCCGCCTTGTACTCTTCAAAGAGTTTATCGGTAAGTTGTTGAAGGTCTTCAATATTGAGCCCGTCCAGCACCAAGGTCAACGACGCCTTTGCATCTCCTTTTAGTCCTCCTCGCCACATTTTGCCTCCTTTTTTCTTGTCCTCTAACTGCAATGCTGTTTGAAAATTGACCTGAAAATCGGAAATGACGATTCGTTTTGGACTTTTTCTAAAATTGAGATTGGCCGGCCCCAACATTTTTATCTTAAAATCCTTTACATTTTGTGCAAATGCCACAGGGGAGGCACAAAGTAGAATCAATAAAAAAGATAACATGGGTAAATTGATACGTTTCATACTATTGGTTTAAAGTTTTGAACAAACATAGCATCCAATGGCGTTGAACTCAATAGGGCAATTGTCGTAAAATGACAGGGAATAGGTGGCTATATGTCAAATATCAAAATAGAAAAAGCTTAAAAGCCCCATCACGAATGTTGCCAAAAGCAAAGCCGAATTGATGCGTTGCAACTTTGGGTTCAATTTTTTCAGGGTTGCATAAATGTGCAACGCCAATGCCAAAAGAAACGCAGGTAGACTCAAATAGAAGTTGAAAAGGTAGAACCATAGCCAACTGGTGCACAGCGCCCATGCTGAAATCGCCGATATTGCCGGCGGTATGCATTGATTCATACGGCTCACAGCTGTATTAGGATAACGATAATACAGAAAAGTTGCCAGAAGTACCATGGGCCCAAGCATCGCGATCAACAATAGCACACTACCGAACATAATATGTTTTTTATACCAAATAAACTTCTTCACCATTGGGCAGCACAATGCTCAACGGCACATTTCCATATTGTGTCTTGTAAACCAATACTTTGTCCCCAATAAAGAGTTTGTCGTACAGTGTTGAGCTTACCAAGAGTGGTCCTGATGTAAGTATGATTCGATTGGAATTGGCATATCGGTTGGAAGTCAGTGCGAATTTATCTTCGACGATGGATGGAACTCCACGTTTATGGGACCTTTCCTTGTTCCTGTTATAATTTCGGTAGGCCACATATAATCTATAAAATTGAAAAAGAGGTACGACCCAGATTGGAAACAATAGCACGACGAAGCTCCAAAAACCGCTAATGATCATTAAAAGGCCAATAGTGATAAATGGACTGGACCTTACCAAACGCTTTTTTATTTCCGTTTTCCAGATCCTATGCAAGGCTTCATAATCTTTTGGGGTATAGCGAGTATGTGGAATGTGTTTTTCCAGAAACTTTTCTTCTTCGTCAAGCTTTTGAGCAACATGGGCATCCTCAACTTGCCCCAAAACATGAAGATTTAGTGTGATTCCTGATTTGGGAGCACGGTCCAGCTGCACCTCTGCTCCGATTCTAGCTTTTGAGTAATAAGAATAGTCCACCGAAAACTCCTCATTATCAATATAAACATAATATGACCTTCTAGTT
This sequence comes from Allomuricauda sp., assembly GCF_013911645.1. GTDB lineage: Bacteria > Bacteroidota > Bacteroidia > Flavobacteriales > Flavobacteriaceae > Flagellimonas. The sequence goes on along the minus strand of NZ_JACESV010000001.1, from coordinate 135,268 downwards.
CGGGTCCTTGTTTTGTGCCCGTAAACAGGCCTGTCTCCCGTTGTGGCCCAATGCATCCTTTTGTCGGTGATCTTTCCAGAAACCCGAGATTTTAAACCTAGTTTTAAATCGATTGCCGTGGATGCAATAATATAGGCTATGACGCTAAAAAATAAGACCGAGAAGGCCACCATCATGTAGACTCCAACTGAATCATCTGCAAAACCTGAATTGAACATAAACGACAGAAACAACCAGAATATACCGATAACCACTACCGGAAATAACAACATTCCATATAATTGACGCCTCAGCTTGGTCTTATCTCTATGTTCTAAGGGCAATGTTTCCAATTTAGGCATGATCCACAATTTGGTAGAGCCAAAATTAGGACCTCCTAGAATCCCCACAATAGGGCAATTGTCCTATTGCGGCATAGCATGGCATACAGATAGTTTTGCTGAAAACCAATCCAAAAAAAATGAATTCCATTACCAATACCAAAAGACTTTCCCTTGCCATATTTATAATTCTTGCCCACTTTTTTCATTACCAAGGGTCTGCCCAAAACCTGCACCTCAGCAATTTTGACATCAAGTATGGGCAGGTAACAGCGATGTCCATCACCAAATATCATGTTATCGGAGCCCATTTGTACAGTGAAAAGAACCAACTCATGTTCAACCCCGATGGTTATTTAACAGAGGACAAACTTTACCTGGATAATAATTACGAAAAGCTTACCACTTATGATTACATTAATAATGCGTCAAAAGCCATAGAGAAAAAATTCAATCCATTAGGTAAACAAGAAGGTTTGGATAAAACCCTTTATATCTATGAAACACCCATTGGTATAATTTCGGATGACCTACCCGAAACCGTAAAAAACGATGAAGGTCAATACATTGTTCTTGGCGGTTTAAAATACGGTGCAATCTTTAAGTACAAAAAATACGTGATCGTCTATGAGCTTGCGGAAGCAAACAATGGAGAAAGCAAGGTGTTCTACTCCAGTGAATATACCTACGATGGACTAAAACTAGATGAATCCTACAATCAAAAGGATATACGTTATTTTAAATACAATGACAAAAAGTTATTGGAGGAAGAATTGGGCATGTCCAAGATTTGGGAAAGCCTTTTATATAAGTATGTTTACGACCAGCGTGGCAATTGGATTGAAAGAACCAAATTTAGGGCATCAAACTTTACCGAAACCAAATATCAATGGATCATCGATGAGGTAAAATACAGGACCATCACGTACTCAGATGGCACGGCAACAGGTAGCAATGTGCCAAGTACTCCAGAAATCGCCTATTCATCCAACCAGAGCAAATTGAAAGACCTCCCAAAACTCAGCGATTCCATATTGATGTCCAAATCCATGAAATTCCTTCAAGATATCACTAAGCTCAGAAACAAAAACAACAAAGGTACAAGCAACGCAACTAAAAACGAGATTTCCCCAACATGTTTAAACGGTGACTGTTCTAATGGGTTTGGGAAAGCTGATTTTGGGACATATACCATTGAAGGTTTTTTTAGTGATGGCAAGGCCAATGGCCAAGGAACTTTATTCTACAAGGATAATTCAGGATATTATCAAGGCAACTTTGTAAATGGTTTCAGGGACGGATTCGGTATATACACCTGGGTTGGCAGTAAAAACTACTACATCGGACAATGGGAAAAGGGTTTTCAAAACGGATATGGCTACATCAAAAATGGGGGTGAAATATTGCAGGCGGGTAAATATGAAAAAGGGAAATTGACCCAAGACCTACTAACCAATAACTATAAGAACAAAATAGCAAAGGGAAACTGTGTAGGTGACTGTCAGAATGGATTTGGATACTATAAGTATGATAATGGAGATAGCTATGTTGGATTTTTCACCAATGGCAAAAGAGATCATTTAGGTGCTTACTCTTGGAAATCTGGAATGGCGCATATCGGAACAATTGTTAATGAACAGCATAACGGTTACGGTCAAGAATTCTATAGACCTAGCGGACAATATTATTTGGGTGATTTTTCACAAGGAAAACGTAATGGACTTGGCATTTTTTATAACAAAGAGCATCAAATACTACAAAAAGGTATTTGGGGTGATGGGCAATTGACCGGAAAGTTCTAGAAAACTTGAGCGCTTTTATGAAAAGCTTAAGCTACTCAAGATTCCTTGAGTATTAAAAAATCAAAATTTAGCGAACGGAACGCAGTGAAGTGCTGCAAGCCCCAAATCTTGCCAAACTAACCATACTGAGCGAGGCAATTTTATCTATTAATCCGCTATACTCTTCCCATCATTTGAGTTAATCCAATGGTCTGTTGACCTCAATTTTATATTTCCAATCTCCATTCCGTTATTTTAAGCTTTAGATTGCTTTTCCATAGGTCCAATTTATTTTTTCGTCAAATTGCGTCAATTTTTTCGTCAAAAATTTCCAGTGTTTATGGGGCTTCCCGAAGGGTTTACTGTAGATTTCGGAAAAGTTTACTGTATCCCCTGATTTTGAACAGTATTCCAAAAATATTTTAATTAACTGGTTTTCAACTTATTGAAGACCCGAAAACAACCGTGATGGCGCAATTTGCGCATCACCCTCTTGCTATTCGTTTTTTCACGCGAGCGTGAAAACCCAAATACCTTTCTTTCAGTGTATGGAGTATCAATAAACTCTGTGGTTTTTGTCTCTTTGTAGCTGTTGATTGGACTTATCTTCACGAACTACAAAAACAAATTAGAAACCAAATACAGAAGGTGAAGTTCAGACTTGGGACAAAATTTATGATGTGCATTTATGAATGGCTTTTCAGAATTACAAATCAAAAGTCAAGATTTCCAAACTTTTCCATATTGTCATTTGAATCTGAAAATTTCGAATCCAGAATCGTTTCTAGACCACTCATATCTTCACTTATTTTCTTATCCAAAACTCTTGCATAAACTTGGGTAGTGGCCAATTTTGTATGTCCTAATATTTTGGAAACCGTCTCTATGGGAACCCCATTACTCAAAGTAATCGTAGTTGCAAAAGTGTGCCTTGCCATATGGAAAGTAACATTTTTTGGAATGTCACATGCATCCGCGATTTCCTTTAAATAACTGTTCAATTTTTGATTGGAGATTCTAGGGAATAGTTTTTCAGGTTCTCGTTTAGGATGATATTGGTATCGTTTAATAATAGATAATGCTGGACCAACCAATGGAAGCTTAAAACTATTCTTCGTTTTCATCCTTTTTTTGCTTATCCAATATTTTCCATCAATGCCAAGTACAAGGTTATCTTCGCTAAGACCCATTATATCACAATAAGAAATACCAGTATAGCAACTAAAAACAAACAAGTCTTTTACTATACGTAACCGTTCAATCCCTGTGTGATATTCTTGAATTTTCTTAAGTTCAGGTAAGTTCAAAAACTCCCTTTCCTTTCTTTCCATTCTAATTTTAAACTTTTGAAATGGGTCTTTATCTAACCATTCATTATCAACGGCTATTCTAATCATTTTTCGTAGACGTTGAATATGCTTCATTGCACCATTGTTTGAAAGGTTAGCGTGATGATTTATGGGATGTAGTTTGCGTAAATATGTTTCAAATCCGACTATAAATTGGTGATTAAGCTGGGATAATCTGTAATTATCACATTTATATTGTTGTTTGATATACTTCAACAGGTACTTCTGACATGTCTTGTAATGACTAAGAGTAGCCTTGCAAAGACTATGTACATTGTGTGTGTTGTGATACTCAAACAAACTCTTTAAGGTAACTTCACTCATATCTTCTCCAAAATAGTGCGCTTTGACCATCTGTGGAGTGATACGGGACGTTCTAGACCGAAGTTCACGATAGCATTGAAAAAGTTCTGTTTCAACTTCCGTCAGATAAGTATTGATTTCCTGAGCTTCTTTTGTTCGCCCCAGAACCTTCGACCCCTTACTGTCCCAGATCTCTTTCGGGATAGTATACTTTAAACTCATGTTTGCCCTTTGCGAATCAACGGTGATTCGGGCATAAATCTTTGCGTTGCCGTCATTTCTTCGGGAAGTACTTATCCAGAAACTGATTGAAAATGTTGTCCGGGTTCTCATAGGTTTTGTGTTAAATTGAACGATAATTACCTACGAAAGTCAAATACTAAGTGATTGTAATATAGTTAAATACACGCTTATTCGGTTAACACTTTGAAGAAAAAAATTTACTAACCGAATTACAAACCAAAACATACCATTTCAAACTAATTCAAATGGGGCTCCCAAAACATTAAAGCCTTGCAAATCAATAAGATATGCAAGGCTTTGTATTTATTTGAACTCTTAAAGTGATCGCGGAAGGATTCGAACCTTCGACCGTCTGCTTAGAAGCCGCTTTAAGGCCAATTCTTCAAAAGCCAGAAATACATTTATTTTATTGTTTTTCAGTTTGTTACGTTTATTTTGACACCAATTGATATCAAATGAATACGACCTTTTGTTTGCAAATTGTTTGCAAATTTTTTTGCTAACTTGAAGTTAATGAGAACGTATTTGACCCTTTTATTGGACACCAGAAGAGCTAAAAAAGATGGCTCCTACCCTATCATTTTTCGCCTTACCCATCTGCGTAAAACAACATCCATCGCAACCGGGTTTTCAATATCCGAAATATTTTGGGATCATCAAAAATGTTCCATTAAAAGAAACTACACCCGCACAGAATCCATTGCCAGATTAAATACACTTTTATTAAAGGAAGAAGCTCGTGCAAATGATATTCTAAACAAGCTTTCTGACCAAGGCAAATTGAACTATTTATCAATTGTGGAAGTCAAAAAAAGAATTACGAGAAATAGTACCTATGAGTCTTTTTTTGAATTTGGAAACTCTGTGGTTGAAGATTTAAAGGCAGCTCATAGGTATGGGACAGCTCGGCATTATAAAGGTATATTATCTGTCCTAAAGACATTCAACAAGGGCAAAGATCTTAAGTTCAATGAAGTGAATTACTCTTTCATTAAACGCTTTGAAAAACATCATTTGGCCAAAGGAAATAGTTGGAACGGTTTATCTACTTATCTACGTGGGCTTCGGGCACTCTTCAACAAAGGTATAAAGGCGGGATTAATTGAAAAGGAAGCTTATCCTTTCACAAACTATACCATAAGACAAATTCCAACTGAAAAACGGGCCTTAGAAATCGAAGAAATCAGAAAGATTATCGAACTGGAGATTCCGGAGGACCAAGCTCTGTTTAGATATCGAAATTATTTTATTTGCTCCTTTTTTCTCTATGGAATGAACTTTACGGATATGGCCTACCTCCAAGTGAGTAATATTGTCAACGGCCGTATTAAATTTCGTAGAAAGAAAACGGGGAAACTATATGACATAAAAATATCCGAGCAACTTACAGAAATCTTGAGTATTTATTTAAAAGGAAAGAAAGAAGAGGATTATATATTTCCTGTGATAAAACGAGAAAATCCCGCTAAGCAGGAACGTGAGATCAATTGGGAAAGGCAAAGATATAATCGAGGTTTAAAAAAAATTCAAGAACTATGTGGAATTGAGCAAAAACTCACAACCTATGTTAGCCGACATAGCTTTGCTACGCAAGCCATGCTTCACAACATTCCCTTAGAGGCCATTTCAGCTATGCTTGGGCATAGTAAGCTGAATACAACTCAAATCTATCTCAAATCGTTGCCTACTACTATACTCGATGATTATAATGAACGGTTAATTGAAGCTATCTAAACTTGTTCGATTGTCTACAATCGGAGAGTCGTCATGACTGAACCATCCATATGATTGTATGTTGTTGTTAATCAATAACTAACACTGATATCATAAATCCTGCACACCTTATTGCACATTTTTGTATGGATTGAGAATAAGTACATATCCTCAGAGAATAAAAATAGTCAAAACTCTTCAAAAAGCACCATTTTTTTTAAAAACGAAATCCATATTATTTGAAATCTGGATAATCATTCCAAATAAAACCTGCATACCTTGAGCTGTGAACGCCAAACCTATATTGCCATACTCTGCAGATAAAATTGAGAACCCTTCAAAACTACAAAGAAATCTTAATTTCAATTTACTAAAGCTAAATATTGGATAACTAAATTTCCAGTTTTGGTGATATTTCGGGGTTGCTGAATTTAAATCTTCAACAAAATATGGACTAAACTTGATTTCCTATGTCTACATCACTACAAGCGCCAGTAGCAGTAATGAACACCTGGAATCCCTTACCATATGAACTGTCAAAAGTAATCTACCAGTGCCTTAATTCCATTATAGGAAATGATGCAGGCAAAGACAAAAGCTGCGCCTATCAATAAGTTCAACAGCCAATGAGGGCGGTATCCCTTCATAAGCACCTTTTTATTTATTAAAAAAAGTATGGAAATCACCACCAAGGGCAATACAAATACATTGAAGACTTGTGACAAGATCTGAACCTCTATGGCATCGGCCCCAATGGCAGGCCCTGTAAGTGCAAATAGACAGGCAATCCCAGTAATGACCTTAAATTGTTTGGATGTGGTATCCAATTCACCAGACTGATAATCGGCCAATAATATCGGCGCTATCAACAAACACGGAAAGATGGAGGACAATCCTGCACTCAAAGTTCCAAAAAAGAAGAGGGTCAATGCGAATTTACCAGCCACAGGTTCCAAGGTTCCCACCATATCCAAGACCGTTACAACAGATTTCCCGTCATGGAACAGTGCACCACAAGCAACTGCCATAATGGTTCCACTGATAATAAAAACCAAGAAAGCGGCAATGATGGCATCTTTTTTTTGTTGACGGCCGTTTTCTTTCAGGTTCCATCCTTTTCCCTTTACGAACAAAGGCCTTGATAAAAAGGTAGCAGACGCCATGGTAGTGCCGACAAAAGCGGCCACCATCATTCTACCTCCCTTTACATCTGGGATGCTGGGCAACAATCCCCTTAAGGTTTCCCCGGGCAGTGGATGGACAAAAAACAAAGAAAACAGAAATGAAAACCCCATAATGGTCACAAAAATGACCAATACCTTCTCGAAAAACGTATATTTCCCCTGCAGTAGAAGAGCATACATGACCACAATGATAACAGCAGCAATGATGAAGACCATGTTTAAGTCCGAAGAAGCGATGCTAGGAAAATAAATAGCCAAAATTTCAAAAACGATACTAGATGATATCCCCAATATGCCCATCAGGGAATTCCATTGGCCAAAAGATATGCCTACAAGGACAAGAATGGCCACCAATTTCCCCCATTTCAAGTGTTTTCGAAAAGCATAGAGGCCTGTTTCCTCAGTGACCAGGGCATATTGCCCATAGGCATATATCAAAGCACCGGAAAACAAACAACTGAGAACCAAGACCCATAACAACTGCATACCATAAGTGCTACCCGCTACAGTCATCGAGGTAACACTACCTGTGCCGATGGTATAACCAATTGCAAAAATTCCCGGTCCAAAAGCGAGTACAAGACTCAATAACCTCTTTAATATTGATGTTTTACCAGAAGTGTTTTGCATCGTTTGTTATTTATTGAAGATGAAGAAAAGGCATTACCTCTTTATGGATCCTGAGGTATCCCCTTCCATTAAACTAATTACATTTTCCAGGGACACCATGTTCACATCACCGGTAACGGTGTGCTTTAAAGCGCATGCCGCCGATGCAAAATCCAGTGCCTGTATGTCCTCGTTGTAATGCAGAAGGCCATAGATGAGGCCAGAGGCAAATGCATCTCCCGTTCCTACCCTATCTATGACATGGGTGATATTCAAGGTCTTTGTTTTGATATAGTCCTTACCGTTCCACATTTTACCATTTATCTGTTGATGGGAAGCACTGATGGATTTTCTTTTTTTGCCCACCACCTTTTCAATATGTGGAAAGCGTTCCATTAGGTTCTTGGCAGCAACCCTGAACTTGTCTTTTGGGGAACCGATACCAAACATTTCATGGATTCCTCGACCACTCGTAATGACTATATCGCAATGTTTGACCAAATCGGGCATCACCTCATGCATGGTTTTGCCATATTTCCACATATTGTTTCGTGAATTGATGTCCCCTGAAACTTTGATGCCCATTTTGTTCGCTGTTTTAATCGCATCCAAACAGCACTGGGCAGCACCTTCGGAAATTGCTGGCGTGATTCCGGTCCAGTGGAACCAGTCCGCATCTTTGAGAATTTCTTCCCAATCCATCATTTTTGGCTCTATCAAGGAAAAAGCAGAACCCTCCCGTTCATAAATGACCTCACTTGAGCGGTGTACAGCTCCTTTTTCCAGAAAATATTTTCCAATCGTACGGTCTCCATAAATAACATGCTCCGTGCTCAACCAATGTTTTCTCAAGAACTGCGTGGCAGCCTTTCCTAGAGCATTATCGGGAAAACGGGTCACGTGGGCTGCCCTCATACCCAAATAGGAACAGGAAATGGCCACATTGGCCTCTCCTCCTCCGTAAACTAAATCCAAGGTGGTAGCTTGTGCAAACTTTTCATATCCGGGAGGCGATAAACGCATCATTACCTCCCCGAATGTTATCAACTTCTTAGCCATATACTATAAGTAAACCAATTGTTTTCTGTAAAAATTCTTATCGTCAATGTGGGCCCTTCTTCAATCGGTTAGTTTCTTATCTTGATTATGGTGGCCAAGGTTTCCCTTACCAAATTTTCCAGTCCCTTATAATCTTGATTGGCCAATATTTCCTTACTAATGAGTTTTGAACCCATCCCTACACAGGTTACACCAGCATCAAACCAAGCTTTTAAATTATCTTTTTCCGTACTCACCCCTCCTGTTGGCATTACGCTGGTCCAAGGTTGCGGACCCTTGATCGCCTTTACGAAACCAGGGCCATAGGTGGAACCTGGAAATAGCTTTACCACTTCACAGCCGAGTTCCTCTGCCGCATTGATCTCTGTCAATGACCCACAACCAGGGGACCATAATACTTTACGCCTATTGCAGACTTTTGCAATATCCTCCCTAAATGAAGGAGTAACAATGAAGTTTGCCCCCATCTGCAGGAACATAGAGGCGGCCGCGCCATCTGTGATGGAACCCACTCCCATAATCATCCCCGGAAGCTCTTTGATCGCATATTTGTTCAGCTCGGAAAATACTTCAAAGGCAAAGTCGCCCCTTGCGGTGAATTCCATCAATCGTGCCCCTCCGTCATAACATGCCTTGAGCACCTTTTTGCCCAACTCAATGTCGGGATGGTAAAAAAGAGGTACCATTCCCGTTTTTTGCATGGTTTCGACTACTTCTATTCTTGAATATGTTGCCATAGTACACTATGTTTCTGTTAGTATTTTATTAAAATCATACGCTTCTGGATTCTTAAGGTATACCTTGGAACGATGATAATCGGGTTCACTTAAATAATTCAAATTCTGAAAGCAGAGTTGTGCAAATGCAGAGTTGATGTTCACAAGTCTTGGAGGAATTTTTCCGTCTTCACCTTGCAAATCATCCAAAAAAAGTGGAGAAACCTCTCCTCTTGAGTTTGCCGTTACGATACAACCGCTCAATCCCTCATCAAAAAGCTTTTTGACACCAAGTCCCAACAAGGTGCACAAAGTGAGGTCGAATCCAATGGGCCGACAGCATCGTAACTCATAACCCAGCTCAACCGGCCTGCTTTTAATTTTGATGCCCAGTTCCTTTAATCGTTCCTGTACCAGCACATTGAAAATATGGGATTTGCTCACGTTGCCCAATTCTGGATGGCCATGTTCATCATAGGTAAAGTTGACACCACAGTTTTTTAATTCCGAATCAGGCATAATATGAAACACTCCTTCGCTGACCAAGGCCACTCCATAATGGATATCCTCTATTTTTCTTTTCACCATAGATGAAACAATCAATCGGACCACTTTATCAAATGTGATTTTGGTCCTATCGAACATCTCAGGAATTATCATCATCGGAAAATGGCAACTGGTCGCGATGCCAAATGCCAAATGACCTGCCGATCTGCCCATAGTGGACATAACAAACCAGTTGTTACTGGTCCTAGCGTCTTCATAGGTTGTGTTTCCTATGCGAACCCCTTCATCCTTGGCGGAATGAAAACCAAAAGTTGGATTTCTATCTGGCAATGGCAGGTCGTTGTCAATGGTCTTAGGTACGTGTATGTTTGCAATGTTTATATTTTCTTCTGATAGATAATTTGTAATCCTATTGGCTGTAGAAGCCGTATCGTCGCCTCCAATGTTCACCATTAATCTTACATTATTATCCAAAAAAAGATTGGTGTTCAATTTTTCGTCACTTGGCTTGAACCGGCTCATTACAAGTGTAGATCCTCCCCGACTAAAAATTCGGTCGGCATGGGAGAAATCAAATTCCTTGATAGATGGATTTTCGGAAAAAATGCCCTTGAATCCTTCATGTAGACCAAGAACCCGATAGCCATCTTTTAAAAAAATCTTGGCAACAGTGCTTATTACAGCATTGATTCCTGGCGCCGGTCCACCTCCACAAAAAATCAATATGGACTTTTGTTGAGCCATTTCAGTATCTATCTGGCCACCCTACCGGATGCATCCCCACCCATCAATTTCTCTACTTCGGCCACTGTTGCCAAGTTCGCATCTCCTTTTATGGTATGCTTCAAACATGATGCGGCAACGGCAAAGTTCAGAGCATTTTGGTCATCCTCCGGGTATTTGAGCAATCCGTAGATCAATCCGCCCATAAAGGAATCCCCTCCACCGACACGGTCAACAATGTGTGTGATCTGGTATTCCGGAGACTTGTACAGGGTCTTGCCATCATATAATACCCCGGCCCATGTGTTGTGGGAGGCCGAAAGCGAACCTCGTAAAGTTGTAATTACTTTTTTGGCCCTTGGAAAACGTTTCATCATTTGCTCGCAAACCGATAAAAATGCTTCTGCCTTTACATGCTCTCCCTGGGTGGTGATATCCAATCCCTCCGGCTTGATGCCGAAGTGTTTTTCCGCATCTTCCTCGTTGCCGAGGACAATATCGCAATAAGAAGTTAGCTCGGACATGATTTCCTCGCGTTTGGCTTCATCACAATACTTCCAAAGCTTAGCACGGTAATTCAGATCTGTGGATATGGTCACTCCCATATCACTGGCCACTTTTACGGCCTCCAAACATGCATCCGCAGCTCCCTGGGAAATGGCAGGGGTAATCCCTGTCCAGTGGAACCATTCCACCCCTTCAAAAACCGATTTCCAGTCCACCATGCCCTTTTCTATCTCGGCCATGGCCGAATGGGCACGGTCGTACACCACTTTGCTGCCCCGGGTCACCGCTCCGGTCTCCAAAAAATAGATGCCCAGTCTATCACCGCCATAGACAATCTTATCGGTGCCCACACCGCGCTTGCGCATCTCCATAAGGGCACACTCCCCAATATCGTTCTTGGGAAGGCGCGTTACAAAGTCCACGGGCACCCCATAATTGGCCAAGGATACCGCCACATTGGATTCCCCACCCCCGTACACCACATCGAAAGTTGTGGTCTGTGAAAACCTTAAAAATCCGGGAGGCGCCAATCGTAGCATGATCTCCCCAAATGTTACTACTTTTTTCATTATGTGTCTTTTCTTATTGGTTTTGATCTAACTAAAGGCCAGACCACCATTGATATCAATATTGTTTCCGTTTATAAAAGAGGATTCGTCCGAGGCCAGATAAGCCACTAAATCGGCTACTTCCTCCGCACCTCCTTCTCTGCGTAACGGGGTGCCAGCTGCTACTTTTGCCCTTACCTCATCCTTGGTAAAATCATCGTGGAACTTGGTTCCTATCAAACCTGGACAGATTGCATTTACTCGAATTCCTTTAGGTCCAAGTTCCTTGGCCATGGAACGAGTGAAGGTGGTGACCGCTCCTTTCGAGGAGGCGTACAAAGTCGACCCCCCTCCGCCTCCGTCCCTTGCAGCCTGGGAAGAGATGTTGATGATTGCAGCTCCCTTTTCCATATATGGTTCACAGGCTTGGGTGACAAATACCGTAGACTTAAAATTGACCCCCATGACCAAATCATAAAACTCCTCATCAAATTCTTGGAGGGTTCTTCGTTCAAAAAGACCTCCTGCATTGTTTACCAAGATATCAATGCTTCCGCCAAAAGCCTCGATGGCCCTTTCTTTCAAATAGGTGATATCTTTCAATTTGGAAACATCCGCCTTCACCGCAATGGCCTCCCCACCGGAAGATTTAATTTCGGCAACCGTTTCGTTGGCCCCCTTTTCGGAGCTGAAGTAGTTGACCACCACCTTGGCGCCCTCTATGGCAAGTTTAATGGAAATTGCTCGTCCAATATCCCTAGATCCTCCTGTTACTATCGCTACTTTTCCTTTTAACATGCTATTTATACTATATTTTTATGATTATTTATATTCCCAGTCCTTGTCCCCCTCCAACTTGGATGGTCTCTGCCGTCAAAAAAGCAGCGTCATCACCTACCAAAAAGGATACCACGGATGCTACATCTTCGGGCTGACCCAATCGACCCAATAGAATATTGTTTTTCCATGAGGCAAACACTTCTGGTTTTGTGGATTTGATCTGTTTGTGGAAAGGGGTGTCAATGGTACCCGGCGAAACGGCATTTACCCTAATGCCATATTCTGCGAGATCTTTTGCCAATGCCCTTGTAATGGCGTGGACTCCAGCTTTTGAAGTACCGTATATCCCTGCACCGGGGCCACCAGCGTTCCACCCTGCGATGGAAGTGTAATTAATAATGGTAGGGTTATCCCCTTTTTTCAAATAAGGTATGGCCGCCCGGGAAGCAAAAAAAGTAGAATCCAGGTTCAGCGCCATGACAAATCTGTAAAACTCAGTGGTCATTTCCTCAAACCTTGATCTGCCTCCCAGACCACCGGCATTGTTGATCAGTGCATCGATTTTACCGTATTTCTCACCTATGGCCTTGATATTGGTATTCACCGCTTCTTCATCGGTCACATCAAAACCGTAATAGGCCGCGGTGATTCCCTCTGCTTCCAATTCCTTTACCCTTTTTTCACCGGCTTCGTCCTCGATGCCATTGAGGACAACGGTAAATCCATCTTTTCCGAGCCTTTGTGCGACGGCAAAACCAATGCCGCCGGTGGCTCCTGTGATCAATGCTATTTTGTCTTTTGAATTGCTCATTTCTTTGTAATTATATATTAGAATTATGTATTTCGACTTGTCTTATCTTTCGAATCAGCACATATATCGATATCATGGCCAATGGTGCCAATACAGCGATTATGATAAAGGCTGGTGTGTAAGAAACCTTTGTTATCTGGGGTATCAACCAATTCACGATAATGACCGATACAGCGGCCACTGTCCCGGCCAGCCCGGCCAAGGTACCTACCGAAGGGCCTCTCAACAGATCACTGGATAGGGTTTGAATGTTTCCGATGGCAAATTGAAAGCCAAACAAAACCACCGCAACGATATAGATGAACGTCATGGGATTTTCTCCGGTCACCAAGAAAATAATCCCCAGTAAACCCAGAAAAATTAGGCTGACACCAATCAAAATGGAGGTTTTCCTTGCGTAATCAACGGATCTTGATTCCATTAATTTTCCACAAAACCATCCACCCAAGATACTTCCGGCCATTCCTCCCAGATAGGAAATCCAAATGGTCTGTCCAATACGTTCAATGCTGAAACCAAATTTTGAATTCAGGTATAGTGGCATCCACCCCACAAACAGCCACCAAATCGGTTCTATAAAGAATCGGGCGACCAAGACCCCCCAGGATTCTTTAAAGGAAAGAATCTGTAAAAGGGACATGCCCTTTGTTTTCTCTTCGGTAACTGGGTCTTCTCGATCCGAAAAAATCAGATGTCGTTCCTCCTCGGTCAACCAAGTATGGTTTTCGGGTTTGGTTTTGTTGATCACCAACCAAGGTATGATCCATACAAATCCAATCAGTCCCAAAATAACGAAGGTAGATCGCCAACCATAATGTCCGTACAAGAAAGCGATAAGGGCTGGTGCGACCACACTGCCCAGGGAAGCACCTGCGTTGAAGATGCCCTGTGCTATCGCCCTTTCCTTGACGGGAAACCATTCCCCATTGCTTTTTACTGCACCGGGCCAATTTCCAGCCTCGCCGATTCCGAGCATACCGCGCACAATGGAAAGAGAGACCAGTCCTCTTGCCAAAGCATGCAAAATGGCAGCGCCAGACCAGAGGCTAATGGAAAACACAAATCCCCATCGGGTACCAATCTTATCATAGAGCTTCCCTGAGATAAACTTACCCAAAGCATAGGTCACCATAAAAACATTGAGCATGATCGCATAATCTTCTTCGTCCATACCCAAGTCTTTGCCCATTTCTGGCCACATCACACCGAAAGCCGTACGATCGATATAATTGATGACCGTAGCAATACAAATCAGGGTGATTACCCACCACCGTAAGCCTTTTATTTTCATTTTATATGTTGTTTAATTTACTACAAAAGGGATGTACAATTCCTTGGGGACAACCTAACCATCCCGTATTGCCCTATCACAAGGGTATTGGAAAATGTATTGAATCCTTATTTGGAAAGCACTGAATGTGCCTGACGCATTCGGTCTTTAAGTGATGTGTTCCATAGTATTCCCTCCCATATTTTTTCTTGCAAGGATGGCATCGTGCAATGACCGTCCTTGTTCAATTATTTTTTCAGTCCTTGGTTTTATAGCAATATTGGTACAATATGTTGAAATGAATCTTCATCTTTTCCCTCGCCCGTTTAGGGTCTTGGTCCCTTATGGCTTCAAAGACATCCTCATGTTCTTCTATGGCCATTAGTGATTGATTGGAATCACACACGTGATACTTCTCAAAGTTGGTGATGATTTCCGGTGTTATGATCAACATAAAGGTATTCATCGTACTATTTTTACTCGCCTTGGCGATTGCCAGATGGAACAAGAGGTCTTCTTCCACGGCATCCTGACCATTGACCACTTTTTCCTTGTAGGCGTCCAAGGTCTCGCGCATTTTCTTCAAATCCTTTTCCGACCTTCGTAAGGCCGCCAATTTGACGGTCTTCAGCTCCAACAGGATACGGGTTTCCACCAAGGATTTGAAATCCGGCTCTTCCAATCTTAGAATATCATCGATCATCCCTTTCATGGCAACTCTACCGATGTCTGCGATAAAAGTACCGCTCTGTGGCCGGGATTTTAATATTCCATAAAACTCGAGACGCTGAATGGCCTCCCTGATATTGCTCCGGCTAACACCAAACCTTTCGGACAACATTCTTTCAGAAGGCAATTTATCGCCAGGCTCTAAGTTTTTAAATTCGATAAAATCCCTTAAACCAGCTACAATGGCCTGTTGAACCTCTGTATTCTCTCCCTTCGCAAGCGCTTCGATTTTCATATCGTTCAAATTACAAAATTGGTTAACCAGATTGGTTTGTTAAAAATAAAAAAAAATGTTCAACCTACATATCTTTTTACGTGAACTTCACTTTGCCTTGGAGAGCTTTGTAAAAGAAAGTTCATTGGCCAAATCATATGGCCAACAAACTTCCTAAAAAACTAAACAAACTAACTCAGCATCTTTATTCCAAAACTTCTGAACGATCAGTCTTGCGTTGACCACAGGGGTTACTTGCCCACAATCGTCACCGCAAGATTATATTAATAACCAGGATTCTGTGTAATCACACCATCTGTTGCCAAAATTTCGGAAACTGGTATCGGAAAAACGTAATAATCGCTATTTATGTTTTCGTCCATTTCAGCATCCACCGTTCCTGTCCTCACCAGGTCAAACCAACGTTGTCCTTCAAAAGCCAGTTCCAATCTTCTTTCATCCAAAATAGCCTGAGCAACCAAGGCTTTTGTATTCAAAACGTTGTGATCCAAAGGATCCAATCCGGCTCTTTCCCTTATTGGGTCCAAAAGGTCAAGAACTTCCTCGGGAGATGCTCCATTTTCGTTAAGTGTCTCTGCATATAGCAAAATAATCTCGGCAAATCTTAATTCTATCCAATCATGTTCTGCTCCGAGACCACCATCCTTTGGGAATTTGATTGCCGTCAATCCGTCCTCACTCAAAGTAACTGCCCTTCTCAAATCCGTGCCGCCACCATTGGCATCACTCTCATCAAAGGCTGCTACCAAATCTTGATCTACGGGAAAATCAGATTTCGAATCGTCCCCTACGAACCAATTCCAAAAGTCAGAACCAAATAGGTATTCATCAGTAATGGAACTGGAAACCTGAGTGGCGAAAATGATTTCTGAATTCTCAACTTCATATTCCGCACCAAAAATTTCATTGAAATTTTCCTTTAAACTTATTCCGGCACTTGCAGCACCATTATAAACGGCTGCCAAATGTGGCTCGGCACTGCCATAATCACCCATGGTCATATACGCTTTCCCCAATAACCCCTGTGCTGCATATTTGGATGCTCTTCCGTTCACAATTTCAGCGTCCAGGGCAGCAATGGCATCCTGTAGGTCGGGGATGATCACATTTGTGTATACCTCTGCTGCTGGTTGCCTTACCAGGGCGGAAGTATCCGACAGACTAGGGTCGGCGGCAAGGTTCACGGTAACATCACCGAATACTTGCACCAGTTTAAAGTAGGATAATGCCCTTAAAAATTTGGCCTCACCGATATCGGTGGCATCCGATGAATTTTCTATTACGTTATTGGCACTTAAGATGGATTTGTACAATGCCGTATAAAAAGGTCCGAAAAATTGGTCCTCCATGGCTGTCAATCCGTTGTCGTATTCATCAAATTCCGTGTACGGTGGTTCAAACATAAATGCGTTGTCCGCCCTAAATTCCCCCATGACGGCCATTGGCGTCACAGATCCTAGTTGATAATAATAGGCTGCATTCAAAACCCCATCATAATTGGTCAAGGAGTTTGAGCTTGCAATATTGGGTGGAAATTGATCCAAGTCACTGTCACATGCAGTCATGATCAGCAACATTCCCAGTAATTTATATATAGATTTCATAGTTTCTTTTTTAGAAATTAACATTTAAACCAAGTGTAAAGCTTCTTACCACTGGAGTAGCACCAAATTGCGACCCATAGGTGGTAGGCCCAAGGTAATCACTTCCTGAGGTTTGCACCCCTTCAGGATTGTACGAAGTATAATCATCGGACCACAGATACAGTAGATTTGTGGCGGCAGCATATATCCTTACCGAGTTCATACCAATTGAATTGATCAAATCCTGATCTAGTGTATAGCCAATGGTTAGGTTTCTCAATGCTATGTATGAGGCATCTTGAATCATGGCATCGGTTTGATACCTGTTTCCTGTATAAAACTCACCGTTGTGATCGGCAATACCATCATTGTCCGCATCAAAACTGTCCACTAATCTTCCACTCCATTGCGATTCGTAGTATAAGGGGTCTATGTTATATACTTCACCTCCTTGCGAGCCTTGAAACTGCATGGACATATCAAAATTCTTGAAGCTGAAATTATGCGCCATACCCCAATAGAAATCAGGGGTGTTCTGACCAATTTTCACCAAATCCCCTCCATCTTCAACACTTCGGGTATTATCGATAACACCATCTCCGTTCTGATCAACCACATAAGATTCACCAGTCGTATTGTTCGGATGTCTTGTTCCATCTTCCAGATAGATCATCTCAACTTCACCAATGGTTTCCAAGCCCCACATTTCTCCGATCTCACCACCAACATAGTTTCGGAATACAGGTCCTCTACCACTTACACCATAAATGGATTGGGGCAATTCATCCAGACCACCCAATTCTTTGATTTCCGTCTGAACGGTGGATAGGTTGGCATTGAAACTCCAATTAAAGTTTTTATTGTTGATTACATTGGCATTCAGTTCAAATTCCATACCTGAACTTCTTACGTCCCCTGAGTTCAATACGATAGAAGTAGTCCCGTATACTTCGGAAACACTTTGATTGATCAGAATGTCCTCGATATCCGAGGTGTAATAATCCACACTCAAGCGTAGGCGGTTATTGAAAAAGCCTGTGTCAATACCGTAATTGGTCTCTGTATTGGTCTGCCAAGTCAAATCAGGATTGGCAATATTGGTTGGAATCATATAACCTGTCCCATAGATGGTTGCACGGGGCTCCAAAAGCCTCAATGCATCATATGAACCCAAAAATGAGGTTGTCCCCAAGGAACCTGTACTGAACCTTAATTTTAAGAGACTCAAGGTTTCACTATCTTCCAAAAATGATTCATTGTGTACGTTCCAACCCAATGAAAGCGCCGGGAATGTTTCGTATCGGTTATTGGCACCAAATCGTGAATCTCCATCTCGTCTCAATGAGGCCGAGAACAAATACTTATTATCATAGGCATACTGAATCCTTCCAAATACACTTTCCCTCACCCTTTTTTCATCGCGTTCGGTCACTGTTATGTCCGCAGGCTCGAACAAATTATAGTTTTGTATATCCGTATCCGGCACATTGGCTCCATCCAAGGCCGTTCCGACCAATCTAGTCGTTTGAAACTCCACACCGGCAACAGCGGATATATCGTGTTTTCCGATTATTTTGGCGTAGTTCAAGGTCGTCTCACTCAATACCGTAGTAACTTTTAGATCTGTTTGATCCATATAGGTTTGACTAGTCCTGGCTCTCGAATCGTAACCAAGCAGCCTATGCTCGTAAAATTGAGTATCGGTCATATCGCCACCCAAAACAGTTTTTATATTAAGCCCATCCAAAATGCTGTATTGCAAATAGGAGCTAACGTTTCCATAAAAGGTTTTTTCCCAACGTTCGGTATTGTCCAGTTTTGCAGCAGGACCAGCATCTCCCGAGCCACCGATACCATTATTGGCCCTTCCGTAATGCCAATCCTGTGCCGCCATTCCAGGAACTAAGTCATAAATACTGTTAGCCTCATAGGTAGACCCCCTATAACCATCATCAAACGGGGCAAGCCCCAAGGCTTGCGCTTCCGCATCCAAGGCCTGTACAAAGGCAATGGACTCTTCTGTATGATAAATGGGATGCACTGGATAGGCTCTTAGCAAATCACGCATATCGTGACCTAGAATGTCCCTATCGGATGTGAATCCATTGAAGCTGATACCCGTCTTGAACTTATCGCCTAACTTGGCATCTATGTTCAATCGAGCATTTAATCTCTCAAAACCTTCGGTAATGATGATACCTTCCGTATTCTGATAACCAATGGAACCAAAATAATTAACATCCTCGGTACCTCCACTCATGCTGAAATCGTGGCTCATCATACTGCCACTTTGAAAAAGCCAGTCTTCAGGACTAATTGCCCCAGGAGAATTTTCATAAGCATTCAATCGATATTCCACAAACTCCGGGTCTATTTGGGAAAGGTCCCAATTCCCCGCGGCAATCTGCTCTCGTGAAAAAGCAGCCCACTCAGGGCCAGATTTTAAGATATTGTCACGGTATTTGCTGGAAAAACTGGTGTATGCATTGTAACTAAAGCTTGCTTTTCCGGTTCTTCCTTTTTTGGTCGTGACCAAAATAACACCGTTTGCTCCTCGCGAACCATAAATAGCTGCCGAAGCCGCGTCTTTTAGCACTTCCAAGCTTTCAATGTCGTTGGGGTTAACCGTGGCCAAGCTTCCCGATATAGGATAGCCGTCCACTACGATCAAAGGATCGGAATCCCCTGAAATGGACGAAGCGGCCCTAATTTGAATTTTGGGATCCGCACCTGGCGAACCGTTTTGATTTTGAATCAAAACCCCAGGCAACTTACCTGCCAAGGCATCATCCACCCTGGTGGCCTGAATGGCGGCAACATCTTCGCCCCCTACTTTACTGACCGCGCCAGTCAAGTGTGATTTTTTTCGCGTACCATACCCTACGATAACCACCTCGTCCAATTGGTTCAGGTCTTGAGACAGCACCACATCGATGGTTGTTTGCCCATTGGTGGGTATGGTCTGTGTCACATACCCTACGTAGGAAAAGCGGAGCGAGTCCCCATCAAAAACTTCAATGGAGTAATTACCGTCAAAATCCGTTTGCGTTCCCCTAGTCGTGTTGGGAACAAGAATATTGGCGCCCGGAATTGGAACATTGTCCGCATCGGTCACCGTACCCGTTACCGTATAGCCATCTTGGGCCATGAGCTGCAGGTTTACAAAGCCTGCAACAAGCAGTAATAATTTCAGTTTAAATTTCATTTGTTCAGCTAGTTAAAAATTATCTGTTAAAAAAAGTTTCTCATAGTGTGCAGCTATGATTCAATTTAAATACCACTCTTAATCTCGTGCAAAGCCAAAATCAAATGAATTTTATTAATTTTGTAATCTACATCTACATTAAAAGTGTATTTGTTACATATTACTTCCCTCCTAAGAAGTGATATCGGAAAGGATAGGCGTGCACCTATCCTTTTTTTGTTAGGTCATGTTTCCATATCGTTGCATGTTTAAAATCAACTGGTTAACCAATTTGGTTTACCAAATATATATGATTAAAGCGTTTAAAAAAAGTTATTGAAAGAAAATAATGTTAAAGTTTTTGATTAAATCGAAAATTAGCACCTCGAAAAATATCAAAATGACATTTTGAGTTTTGATTTTTAACTATTCTGCATAAAATCCTCTCGAATGGGACTGAAGACATCGATTAGCACCCCTGCTTTCTTACAGATTGCCCCATGACTGACATGCGGTGGGATATAAAAGGCATCGCCCGCTTTCATCAATTTGGTCTCTTCGCCAATGGTCAGTTCAAATTCACCCCTGACCACATAGGTGGTCTGTGAATGATAATGATCGTGCATTGGCCCTATTCCTCCTTCATCAAACTGTACTTTGACCAACATGATCTTATCGTCGTAGGCCATGATTTTACGTTTTACACCCTCACCGACAGTTTCCCATTCCATCTCGTCCCCGAAGGTGAATTTTTTACTTGTTCCAAATGATTCCATATTATTTTTATTTTAAATTTATTAATGCAAAGGGACCTGTCCATTGCATCTGCTGCCCCTTTATTTGTATTGAATGATTTTGATTGTGTTCTTTGTTTTTGGATGAAAAGACAAACGCGTATTTAGATCCTGACACCGTTTGTATTTCCACGGCCCAATATCCGTTCTTTTCATATAGCTTGGTCAAACGTTCTATGCCGGATGTAGCGTTTACCGCCAATTCGGTAACGGGGCTATAGGTACCATGGGATTCCAACAACGAAATGAACATAGTATTGGCCACATCCATTTTTCTATGAATCAGCACGGGGTCTCGCCGTAAATTAAACTCGGGATCACTTGCTCCTATTCTTCCCAATATCAAACTATCCCTTTCGTTGGTAATGGAAGTTAGGGTGTAAAACCTACCCTGTTCCATCCATGAAAACTTTAGGTTATCTCCCGTGAACTCACCGCTGCCTTCTTTATATAAGTGTTGGTATCCAAAATCTTTGCCGAGTGGTTCCAATATCGGTTCTGACTGATAGGGAACGTTCACTGTCATTAACTGACCCAAATAATAAAATGGCAAGTCATATTGATGGGTGGCACTTGATGTCACCTGTAGCACATCCAATACAATGGGTTTCTCCAAATCCTCCATCTGAATCATTGCCATGGTCCGGTGCATTTTGGTTTCCGGATATGCATTTTCTTCAATAGCACTGACTACTTGAAGGTTGGGATTATCCACGCTGAACAGATAGTGTTCCGAGTGATTTTTGCTACCTATCTCATACTTGGATTCAAAATGGGAAGTTTCGTCCTGGACCAAGGTATTATGTGCTACGGTCTGCTTGGCCCAGGTCTTGTTCTCCTGCAAATAGTTGCCCCCGCCCTTCTGTTCGATATTTACAAAACGGGCCAGGCCATAATCCTGCACCAGTTCATTCCCATTTTCATAAAAGGAGTAGGACAACTTATCATAATGCCCATGACTCAATCCTTGAGCCGTATATTTGAAAACAAGCTCCAAGTCATCGTTCCGTAACACCGATATCCCTCCTTGATTCCCATCGGATCCATCCCGTAGGTCAATACTTTTTTTATCATAAGGTTCCCTGGCTCCCTTTTCCAATCCCCGAGCCACGGCAAGACCTGCATCGTTCAAGACAACGGTCTCCTGTTTTTGGGCAACATCCAACAATTCTGGGTCCCGGCTGCCATAATAGTAGGCAACGTCCACAGCATTGACCAATGAAGTGTTGTAATACGACATACCCTTTTGCCCATCGTTTATGGGGAAAAAATCGCCGTCCATATCCGATAGGTCCAACAGTGCATACACACTTTTAACAAGGACCTTGTCGTTATAATCAAAAATCTTTAGCTCCGGTTTTACATTTTCAAGTGCTTGTGCAAATATCAAAAAGGGGTACATCGCATATCGCTGATAGTACGGGCCTTCCGTATAGTAACCATCGGGTGAGAATGGTTCGTCCAAATTTGCATAGAAGCCGGCCTCTTGTCCCTCTTCTTGAATAAAACCACCATCGTCATCCTTGAGTCCTTTTGTCAGATTGGCATTTTTAATTCCGTACAAAGCACGATCCAGCAATTCGTCATCATCCATGACCAGTGCGATCATGCCCACGGCCACATTGCCCCAAGTACTGTGATTGTGTATCCGATTGAAAAATTGTGGGTTGCCTATGGATATAAAATCCGCAAATGGTTTGAAAAGGTCTTGCTCTAAATGTGCCCGCTCTTCTTTGTCCAGATAATCATAAATACAATCATAAGCCTGACTAGTGTACACCAACCAGTTGGAATCATTCAGGCATTGCCAAAACAATTTTCCCCTGGCATACGAACGTTCTTTGGGATGAACGGACAATGTGGGATACAATGTCGCATATTCCCTTAACATGTCATGGACGTATTCGGCATAAACATCATCTTCCAGTAATTGATACAAAATCCCGGCTTTTTGCATGAGCCGATAATTGAGCTTATGGGTTTCGTGCGTGTAGCCCCCGGAATAATCTTTGGGCACCGGAACGTCCATGCCTTGTTCAATGGCGGCATCGACCTCCAATTTCATCTTGGCCAATGTTTGATCTAGTATGGGCAGGTTCCCCATGTTAGATCGAATCTCCTTTACACCCTTGCGAGTCAAAATTAGTTTTGGGTGTGCCTGGGCCCATGAAATATCGGTGCTTGTTCCGAGCATCAGAAAGAAAACGATCAAGAATTTTAAGTATCCCATCTTACTTTTTCAATTTTAGGCCTAGGTCCTCCCCATCAGTCCCTCTTCCCTTTAAGGGAGAATCGGACTGCAGTTCATAATTCTTTTCGGAAAATTTAGGGTCCATTTCCCACAGGTTTTCAGACGTGTATTTTTGATCCCCCGTTACCGTAAGCTTTTCTGAATTGTAAAAGTTGTTGTTCAATACGTTTACAATGGGTTCACCGACCACCAAATGCATGTTGATACCTTTGGTTTTATTGAAAATATTGTTTTCTATTTCAATCACCTGCACCCCATAAAGTGATATCGCGGCACCGTACTTGTTGCGGTCATCAAAACCAACGTTGTCGAAAACGTTATGATCCATCTCCAAGAAAGGGCCAAAGGTACTTTCATCCTTGCCTCCCCTATACAATCGAAGCGCTGCACCACCGATATCCGTGAAGCTATTGTTTTTATAAATGACATATTCGGCATTGTATATTCCGATATCATCGGTCTCCTTGTCCAATGCGATTACGTTGCCCGAAATTGTTTTGAATTTTGAGTTTTTGATACTAATGGTGTCGGCGAAGGTGTTTTTATAGACACGAATGGCATCATATGAATGATTTACGTCCAAGTTTACAAAATCACAGTCATCGATGAACAACTTGTAGTTTTTGTTCATGGAATACTTGCTGGTGGTAATCACGGAGTTTCCAGTCCTGTCCGGGGAGTCCTGTCCATCGAACACCAGGTGGGACAACGAGAGGCTACCACCATTGTTGATTTGAAAAAGTGACTTTTTTTCAAAGTACACCGTTGGTCTGTCATCTCCCTTGGAGGTAATACTGATAGGTTTATTTATCTCCACGGTTTTGGTGTTTGGATAATTGGCTCCGGGCTCCAACATTAGGATATCCCCTGCATTGGCATTTGCCACGGCATTGTACAATTCATTAAGTCCCGCCGGTACATCGATGGTTTTGCCGGAAGAGAGTAACACATCGGTATCATCCTTGGGATACCAACTGACCCCCGTTTCATTTTTCTCCAAAACAGTATCGGGAAGTTTGGCCCCCACTCCATTGGGTGCATCCGTGGGCACCAACAAGCCAGCCTCGTTTCGCGCCAATTCCAGATGTTGTTTGAAGAATCCGTCCTCCTTGATCAGCGTTACATTTTCACTGACCAAGTTATTATTAAAGGTAATTCCACTGATATCATCGTAAACCGTAAAAAGCTTGTCTTGATCTTCATTGTAGAATATGTTGTTCTCCATGAACGAGTCGATTGGAGGGGCATTACGTTCCTCATCAGCGCCTGCACAAAGTTGAATGTGGTCGCAATCGATGAAGGTGTTGTTCCTCACAATGGCATCCTTGGCTTGGTCGTATCTGTTGATCGGTGAATTATAAATACCGTTCATAATCACGAAAGCGCCACGAAAACGATACCCGGTTAAGCCGATACCATAATTATTGATGACAGTTTGTTTCCCATTGATCACGCGTATGCCACCCGTACTCGGTTTATTGTTCCCGATAAACACGTTTCCATCCACCAAGGTGTTTTCACCGTGTCGCATGGTCAATGTTCCCGTGCATTCATAAAACACGTTATCTTTATAAGTGTTCATACCGGATTTGTTGGATATGATTTCATGTTCCCCATTACATCTATCGAAGTAATTGGATTCGACCATGGTCTTGGAGTTTGTTCGTGAATAATGACTTGTCCCGATTCTCAGGGTCTCACCACCATTGGAACCAAGGTTTTGGCGCGGACCGAAGTAGTTATGATCAATTTGGTGATTGTTTTCTTGACTTTCTTCGGAGTTCAAGCGAACGATGAGGGTAACACCTCGATTGCGCTTACCCGCCAAATGGTTGTGATCCACCCGATTGTTCTTACCATATATGGCCACCCAAGTGTCAGGCTCATGCCTTTCAGGGTTATTGAAATTATCAATGACACATTCGGTCAACCTACTATTATGGGCTAAATTGTCATTGTCTTTTTTAAAGGAGATGACCTCAGTGGTCGGAGTAAACCCGTTTTTAAAAACAAGTCCTTCCACATGTAAATGTTCCCCGGCCATCCTAAGGTTGGACTTTCCTTGCAAGATTACCTTTCCCTTCTCCTCCACGGTGAGTTTAATCGGCTTCTCTTCCGTTCCAACACCTTCAAACAGCAATTCGGCATCTTTCCAAACGCCATTGGCGAGTGTAATGACATCACCTGGCTTGAGTTTGGGCACCAAGGCATTGAATTCTTCAACATTGGATACAAGGTTCTTTGTTTCGTTGGATTTTGGTTCGCAACCCACTATAACGATTGCGAAAAATAAAAAAATAAATAGTTTGTTCAAGTGCATGATTTAATTGGTTTACCAATTTGGTTTACCAAATATATGTATATTTACGAGGTACGCAAAAATTATAGCGATAAAATACCGAAACCATATTTTAAACACCCTAAAGATTCCAAATGATGAATATCACACCAGAGGATGCCATTCAACAACTAAAGAGCATAAGTACGGCCAGTATCGCTACCTACCTTTTAAAAAAAGGTTTGAGAAACCAATTCATTCAACAAGTGTTGCCTTTAAAACGAATGAAATCCAATATGGTAGGAAGGGCCTATACGCTAAGATACATTCCAGCGCGGGAAGACCTCAACCCCATTGAGGTGTTCAGAGACCCCAAACATTTACAACGTTTGGCAGTGGAAGAATGTCCGGAAGACCATATACTGGTCATCGATAGCAGAAAGGATCCCAGGGCAGCTTCCGCAGGCTCCATATTGGCCACCCGTTTAATGAAAAGAGGCGTGGCCGGCATTGTAACCGACGGTGGGTTTCGGGATTCTGCGGGGATTGCGGAACTATCCCTTCCTGCCTATCACCAAAGACCCAGTGCGCCCACGAACCTGACCTTGCACCAAGCCGTTGGCATTAATGAACCAATCAGTTGTGGTGATGTAGCAGTTTTTCCAGGCGATTATATCGTTGGGGACAACGATGGGGTCATGGTCATTCCGCAGCATTTGGTAACAGAAGTCATTGAAGCATGTCAACAGGTGGAACAGTATGAAAAATTTGTGACCGAAAAAGTAAACCAAGGCATGTCCATAATCGGATTGTACCCCATGACCACCGAATCGTTATCCAAAGAATTTGAACGCTGGAAAGAAACTTCAAAGACTTTATAGAGTAATTCAACACGATTTCAATCACCAATGAGGTTAAATGGTTTTTAAAATTTGGATATAGCTAACCAATCAGTTAGTTTTGTATTCAAATAACACATTGCGTGCCCAGAAACAAATCATATAATGAATCTGTAGTATTGGAGAAGGCCATGCACCTATTTTGGCGAAATGGCTATTCGAATACCTCATTACAGATGCTGGAAAAGGAAATGGGCATCAATAAGTTCTCGATTTATGCAAGTTTTGGGAACAAGGAGCAGATGTTCCTCCAGAGCATAGGATGCTACAGACGTAGATTAAATGACCTCATCCTTAAACTGAAGGAATCCAATAGTGGCATCCAGGGAATCAAAACCTACTTTTATGATTTTATCCAGTTTGCCCAGGAAGGAGACTTTGGGAAAGGATGCTTGATCACCAACACGGCGAATGAAATGGGACAAGAAGCCAATGAGGAAATCAAAATAGCCCTCACAAAGTTTATGCAAGAAATGCGAGGGCTATTTCTTCAAAGCCTACTACTTGATCCGACCAAGAGCAAGGAAACCGTGGAAAGTCAGGCAGATTATTTGCTTATCGCCATGTTTGGGCTTTCATCAGCGACCAAAATGTTCAATAAGCAACAGTTACATCACTATATCGATAACATTTTCAACAGTCTTTAATATTTTTTTAACCCATAACTAACCATATGGTTAGTTTTAATTTTGACAATACGAATGCAAACAAAAGAAAATCAAGAAAATTTTACCATCCACACCTTGGAATCTGCCCCGGAGAAATCCATCGAGCTGCTGGAAAAGTCCAAAAAGACCAATGGATACGTCCCCAATCTGCATGGGGTTTTGGCAGAGTCACCTGAACTTCTTGAAGCATATCAACAGTTACACGGTCATTTCACGGCCTCATCCCTTAATAAGGATGAGCTTACAGTAGTATGGCAAACCATCAATGTAGCGCATGAATGTCACTATTGTGTTCCCGCACACACCGCCATTGCAAAGGCAATGAAGGTTGAAGACAGGATCACGGAGGCTTTAAGGAATGGTACGGAACTGCCAACCAAAAAACTGGAAACGCTACGGTCTGTAACCTTAGCCATGGTCAGAAAACGCGGAAACCTGAAAAAGGAAAATCTAACGGAGTTCTACAGCGTGGGATATGGTCAGCAACAGTTATTGGAAATCGTTTTGGGCCTTGCTCAAAAAACCATAAGCAATTACACCAATCACCTTGCCCATACGCCAATGGACGAAGCATTTCAAAAATTTGAGTGGCGTAAATAGAAACTGAAAAATTTATGTCATCCTAAACATCCATGAACAAAAACAGAAGAAAATTTACCAAAAACATGGGCATGGCAAGCGCCTATGGCTTAATTATGCCTCAGGTGATGTATGCATCCACAAAACCAAAAATGATGGACAAAACAGCAATGACAAGACCTAAAATACTGTTCTTTGATGTCAATGAAACATTACTGGACCTCACACAAATGAAAAAAGTTGTTGGCGAAGTGCTACATGGCAATGAGGAACTGTTGTCCCTATGGTTCTCCACAATGTTGCACTATTCCCTGGTAACCACTGCCAGTGGGCGATATGAACATTTTGGACATATTGGGGCTGCTGCCCTTCAAATGGTAGCTGCGAATCATGACATCTCCTTATCCAAGGACAACGCCAGGGAGGTCGTTCTAAACTCCCTTAGAGGACTTCCGGCCCACCCAGAAGTACATAGCGCCCTTCAACAGTTAAAGGACCACGGATATACTATGGTGTCCTTCACCAATTCTTCCAATGAAGGGGTCCGAAAACAGTTTGAAAGTGCAAACTTAACCCAATTTTTCGATGCCCGTTTGAGTGTTGAGGATGTAGGTAAATTCAAACCATTCAAAGAAACATATGCTTGGGGAGCAAAAAAGATGGGCATCCAACCCAAAGATGCTATGTTGATCGCAGCACATGGTTGGGACGTAGCCGGTGCCAATTGGGCTGGATGGAGGTCGGCTTTCATCAAAAGACCCGGAAAACAACAGTTTCCTTTGGCGCCCACATCCGAAATAATGGCATCCGACCTTCAAAAAGTCGCGGACGTACTGGTCAGTTTTCGTTAAAGTGACATAAGACCGGTAAGCATGCCATAGTTTATCGTCCAAAACAAAAAAAACCAAGGGGGTACCTTGGTTTTTTTATTTAACAATGCAAACAACACCGGTTTTATTTCAAAAACGTGATCTGATAACGTCCACATATCTCTCCCACTTTTTCAAGGTCCGGTGGACCTGGAGGCAAATGGGCCAGTTCGTCGAACATCTTTTCGATTCCCGATGGGAAAACACTGAGCATAACGCGTGCTTTCTCCTCCCCGGTCACTTTGAAGCCATGGGGGATGCCCCTCGGACAGAAAGCGATGTCGCCAGCCGTTAAAGTCGAGGTTTTCCCACCAACGGTAATCTCGAGCTGACCCGTTAATACTTGAAAGACTTCGTCCTCATTTTCATGGACATGTGGCGGTATACCAAAACCTGGTTCATTATACTGTTCAATCAGTGTAAACTGCCCATTGGTATCGGAACCGATCAGTTTGATGTTCTGAAGATCACCCATCACAATCTGCTGTTGACCTTCCTCCTTTCGAACCAATTTCGGGTTCATTATCGCCTTTTCGTCTTTGGAGGAAGCAGCCTTAATGGGATTGATGGCGCACAATCCGATTCCCATGGCCGAAGTGGCCAAGAACTGTTTTCTTTTCATTTTCTAAGTATTTAAATTATGGAGTTTAATCAATCTTCAGACGGGTCTTGGGAAGGCACATTGGGGTTCAAGGGCGCGAAGATCCCGTCGGGGTTCTCCAGAACCATCCACACATGAAGGGTCCAGGCACCACCGGCCACATTGGGGTTATAATGCCAATGGTCCCCATCCCCGATAAATCCTTCGGGAGGATCGGAGCTCTCCGGTCCGGGAACGGCATACTCGACACCCACCAATTTCAATTGTCCATGGGCATTGGGCACGTACAGCAATATTTCGGGCCTATCCAGCTCAAAGACCCCATCCATCAGACCCACATTGATATAATGATATCCCATCTGTGGCACATATGGTGAAGGGTTGAATGGAAAGGGCTCTGCGTACCCTGCTTTCACGGCCTGTTCAAAACTGTGGAAGCGCATACTTTGCCGTCTCACCCTTTTCAATTGATCTTCTACCGTGGTGGTCTTTGCCTTTGCCGATATCATTTCGAGTTCAGGAAATTCATC
Organism: Allomuricauda sp.; assembly: GCF_013911645.1. Taxonomy (GTDB): domain Bacteria; phylum Bacteroidota; class Bacteroidia; order Flavobacteriales; family Flavobacteriaceae; genus Flagellimonas. Next base: position 105,645 of record NZ_JACESV010000001.1, on the reverse strand, counting down.
AGTTCCCGCTTCACTACAGGAAGAAAGAAAAAGACCCATTCCGAACATAACCATTAGGAATTGGCCGGTCATCTGTTTTGTTCTCATAATTGTTTGGTTTTAATGAAACATTATTGGTCATCCAAGAACCTGTCAGCTAAATTGGAAATATCGCAGCAGTAATGTTGCCACAGATGTCGCAAGCTTTGATATATTTGTAACATTGGACACAAAACTCTGATAACAAGACAGGTACAACTTAAGAAACAGACGGTCGGTCTACACCTCACTGGGCAATTGTCCGTACTTTCGTTTAAAACTTTTGGAGAAATAGGAAAGATTGGAAAAGCCTACGGCATAGGCGACCTCGGAAACCTTGCCCGTCCTGTGGAGCAACATCTGGTGTGCTGCATCGAGTCGGATATCGGCAATCAGATGATTGGGTGTCATATTAAGGAGGGCCTTGGTCTTACGGTGGAGCTGTGCCCGACTGAAACCAACCTGTTCGGCCAGTTTTTCAACACTGAACAAGCTGTCGTCCAAATGATCACGAATCGTTTGGAACACTTTTTTGAGAAACCGATCATCCAAGGAATCGAGTTGCAGGTCGTCCACCCAGATACCCTGATCTTGTTTGAGCCTGGCCCATATCCTTTCCCTGAGGCCTATCAAGTTCTTCAATCGGATGGAAAGCTCATCCGTATCGAACGGTTTGGTCAAATAGGCGTCCGCTCCCTTGAGCAGGCCGTCCAGTTTGTTTTCCTGGCCCACTTTAGCGGTTAACATCAAAATGGGGACATGGCTTGTCTTCATATTGGATTTTAGCGCCGTACAGAGTTCGAACCCATTTTTTTTGGGCATCATGACATCGGTGACAACGGCATCGGGTATGGTTTCCACGGCCCTACGGATGCCTTCCTCCCCGTCCTTGGCCAGTAAAACCCGGTATCGATCCTTCAATACACTTTCAATATAATTTCTCAAATCCCCATTATCCTCCACTACCAATACCACTGGCCGTTCGGAAGCCCGTTTTTTCATGGGGGCATCCGTTTCTTCCAAGGCGAGTGGTGGCCCTTCCATCTCGTCCGACCGTGGGTCCAATGCTACATGGGTCGCTTCAGCTTCAAAAGCTTCCAAGGTGAGCGGTAATTGCAAGCTGAACGTGGATCCTAGGCCGACCTTGCTCTCCACGGTCAACCGACCTTTGTAGAGACCTACCAGTTCCTTGGCCAATGCCAATCCGATGCCCGACCCTTTTTGCTCTGAACCCTCCACCCGATAAAAACGATCAAAAATATGGGGGATGTCCTTTTCGGAAATGCCCTTGCCGGAATCCGTTACGGTGACCCACAGGTATTTTTCGCTACATTCCACGTCGATGTCGACAGAGCCGCCTTTTTGGGTGTACTTAAAGGCATTGGAAACAAGATTGCCCAGGATCTTCTCAAGCTTTCCGGCATCCAAATACCCTTGAACATCGGTCTGAGGAAAATTACAACGGTAACGGATACCCAATCTTTCCGCCAGATGGTCAAAAGAATGCACCAAGGTCTTTATGGGTATGGTTACACTGCCCTTTTTCAGCATCAATTGCACCCTTCCGGTCTCCAGCCTGGAGAGCTCCAACAGTTCTTCCACCAAATGCTGAAGGCGTTCGGAATTCTTGTGAACCACGTCAAAATCCCTTTGCTCCAACACAATACGATCTCCCCCCCTTCCTTTTTTGGCCGCCTCTTGAATGGGACCTTGAATCAAGGTCAAGGGGGTTCGGAACTCGTGGCTGATATTGGTGAAAAAGCGGGTTTTCATCGCATTCAGTTCCTTTACCCGGAGCATCTCCATCCTGGACAGCTGTGCATCCAGCCTTTCCTGCTCCGCGACCTTGGCTAGCCGCTGGCGCCGATAGGCAATTCCAAAGGAATATATGATGATCTGTAGGAACATCCCTGTGACGAAGGGATCCAACCGAAAAGGGGGCACAATGAGCCCCATGGACCATAGCGTTCCCAGAATAAGGGCCGCAGTACCGACTACGGAACCAATACCAAAATAGCGAGCAAACAGGTCTTTTTTGACTGCCAATAGGATGGAAACCACAAGACTTACCACAGTATACCCCATAAGGATGCCATAATGCATACCGACTCCGGTGAAGTAGGTCTGGGGATGGGCGAAAACAATATAGAACAGCATCACCACTATTTCCGTTAAGGTGAACAAGGCAAGCCCCAATATGACCTTATCCAATACCGGGAACTTTTTTTTCGAATCGACGAACACCCGCCCGAAAAACCAAAAGGAGTAAAAGATCCCATTCGCGATCACAAACCACAGGGCGTAGCGATAGTTAAAGAAATCCCCGATGATCAATCCCACGGTCATGGCCTGTGTCAAGGTACAGAACAACAACCAAAGACAAAACCATAGATATATCGGTTCCCTTAGATAGACATAAAGAAGGAGGTGGTACAAAAAGATGATAAAAGTGACCCCCAACATAAAAATGTTAAAAGAGTTATGGTATTGGTAAATCTGATGATAGTACGGCTGGTCCGGACCCCTGGCGGTCAAGTTGAAATAGGCGGGATACCCCATACTGTTGCCCCTTACCTTGATGACCAAATGGACTTCCCGTTCCACGGGAATCCGGTCCAATGGAACGGCATTCAACATCCAGTAGCCTTTATAGTCCTTTTCCGCCTTGGAATATTCAGCTCCCGTTCTGTAATGGAAAATCAATTCATCCGCGAGGTAACCGTATACGTCAACCTTGCCATTACCTTTGGTCCACGCCGGTGGACCGATCATCTTGTCTTCAAAATGCAGCGTCCATCCTTCAAGCGGTTGGTCGGACCTTAGTGTTAGCTTCCCCCAATACGTGGTACCCACATCCAGGTATCTCGGCAGTTGATCGCCATTGTAATAAGCCGAGCTATAGTCCCGAAGGACTTGTTTTGGGGTCAACGTATCCAATGTATCGGGATATACCCTCAAGACATGGTCCAACGAATGTACGGGGTAAAGGGTGTCGACCTCGTACACAGCCTGTGCAAAACATACATTGACATGGACAAATATGAAGCAAACAAAATAGAACCAACCCACCCTGACCATCGTTATTGTTTCCAGCTTTTGCCCATACCCGTTGATATTAATTGGTAATCAAGATAATATAAATTACCGTATTCCCGCAAAAAAGGGATTGGCATGAACCTACGCGATATTCCCTCGTGCATTTCAATAAGTACAAGTGGTCGGAAACCATGCCGTTTGGTCGGACAATGAGAATTGTTTCCGCTAACCTTTACAGCATTTGGCCAAAGAAGCCCGAAACGGCCCTAGAAAACCGTCTTTTCCCTTTCGCTTTTTATGAGAACAGCCTATCGGGAACCTAAAGCCAATGTGGTAGGGTGCTCTTGACCAAACCGCACCAAACATTTTTCCGTAGGTATGGATGAAAAAGACTATTATTTGCCAAAAATGGTAGGGTAGATTGATATTGAATTGTTATATACTTGAACAAAACCTAATTATTAAAATCTCAAAATCTTAATTTTTATGAAACCTTTTTTGAAGTATGTTGGAATTACAATGGGAACAGCGATGTTGATGTTCTCCTGTAGTGAGGATAATGATAATGGAAATCCAGAGGGAGAGACCTACAACACAACCTACAAGATTACGGACGCCCCAGTGGACAATGCCCAAATCGAGGCGGTGATCGTCACCGTTTCCGATGTCAAGGTGAACGGCAGCTCCTTGGAGGGGTTCAATAAAACGACCTTTGATCTATCCGCTTTGGTCAATGGCCAGACCAAGACCCTGGGGAACCTTCAGATGGAGGCAGGTTCTTACAGCAATATCGAATTGGTATTGGACTATGATGCCGACATGAACGGCAATGCCCCGGGCTGTTATGTGGAAATGGCGGATGGGACCAAGGACAAAATCGAGTCGACTTCACAGACCATCGATATCAGTGATAGTTTCGAGGTCTTTGCCACCAACACCAATGAGATCATCATTGATTTTGACCTTAGAAAGACCATCAAAGAAGAACAGGGCACCTTGGAGAGCGACTTTGATTTCGTTACAGCGGCCGAGCTCAGTGCAGGCCTTAGAACGGTCAATCGGGAAGCTACCGGAGAGATAAACGGTACTGTCAACGACGCGGAAAACACCTCCGACAAGATAGTGGTGTATGCCTATGAGAAGGGCACTTACAATGCCGAGGTGGAGACACAGGGACAGGGCGAAAGCAATGTCAGGTTCGCCAATGCCGTGACCAGTGCCGAGGTCGGGGGCATCAACAATTCCTATAGCCTCAATTTTTTGGCCACGGGAGAATATGAATTGATCTTCGTTTCCTATCTAAAGGACGGCAACCAATTCTATTTTAATTCGACCCTGGAAGTGGAATCCACCACAGGACTGGATCTTGGGGCCCTTCAAGTGACCTCTGCACTGCAATTGAGTGCCAATGTCACGGTAACCGGAACATCGTCATTATAGGACAATACGGAATCCCCCTGAATTTTGAATCAATAAAGCCCCTTTACAACCAAGGGGCTTTTATTTTTTGCACTATTTTCCACCATGGGCGCGCAGATCTTGCAGGCAAGCCTGGTCAAGCTCCGGAATACTCCCGCCACTGATCATATTGACAAGGCCCTCCCCTGTTTCCGCCGTCCAGTACATCAGACAGTTCTCTGTGGTACAATGCCGACCATGTTCCGTATCCTGATGTTCGCTCTGCAAAGGGGTTCCTACATTGACCAGCCCCATCAGGTGCCCAAACTCATGATCGAGCACCGTGCGTTCCAAAACCGTGGTACTGGGTGATAAGGGTTGCCCACTGAACTCACGAATCGTATCCGAGAAAAGTACAAAAGAGGTATTTCTATAGGCCACACCCAATACCGAACCTTCATCCGTATTTTCAGCATACTCCCCGTCCAGGAAAATCCCGAACACCTTTAAAATCGGGCCTTCATTATAGGCCGTTCTGATATCATCCTCAATATCCCTCACATCGGAAATGGTGTAGGTGTCCTGTCCTGGGGAGGACAAAGGGAACAATTCGATGGCAATGCCCGCTGGCTTGTTCAGACGATTTCCCAGAAAAGTTTCAAAACCTGCTATGGTTTCCGAACTGGGCTGGAGCCCCTCGACATAAAACAGCTCCACATATAAGCGGTCAAAGTCTCTATCGTCCAATAGATCTTGTGACGAATCCCCCACAGAACGAAGGTTTGCACTGTTATCCATTGGTGCTTCTTGGGATTGTCCCCTTTCACCGGACGACCCATCCGAAGAACAGTTTGACATCACCAATGCGATCAATATGATTTGCACCATTTTTCGGTCAATTCCAATCATATACAATATTCTTTTCATAGTAGTATAACGAAAAACTTCTATATCATTGTGCATAATGGAAACGCCGGACATAGTATACCACCTTCGCCGGATAGAATTGAGCATCCTACAATATGACACAAAAACCTGAATTTTAAATAACTACAGCCATATATTAGATGTCTCAACTTTTCCCTTTTTGGTGGTCCCTACAATCCGGCTCATCCCCCTTAATGTCTATTATTAATAGTTCATTATAAATTCATTTTTATCTAGAATGTTCGTTCTAATATTTGTAAGTTTGTGTTCAGAACGTTCGTTCCAATATTATTAATATTATAAAACAGCTAAAGATGAGTACATTAAAAGGCAGAGTAGCCGTAATCACCGGAGGAAACAGTGGTATCGGTTATGCTACGGCCAAAAAGTTCAAAGAAGAAGGGGCAACAGTCATTATCACGGGCCGCTCAAAAGAAAAAGTTGAATTGGCAGCAGCCGAACTGGGCGTCAAAGGCATTGTCGCCGATGTTTTGGATCTAGCTGCCATTGATCAGGCGGTGGGCATGATAACAGCGGAATTTGGAAAAATAGACATTCTCTTTGTCAATGCAGGTGTTTTTATTCCCATGCCCGTAGGCCAGAGCACGAAAGACGGATTTGACAATCTAATGGACATCAATTTTAAAGGAGCGGTGTTTACCATTGAAAAGTTCCTACCCATTCTCAAGGACGGAGGCAGCATTGTCAACCTATCATCGATCAATGCATATACCGGGATGCCCAACACGGCGGTTTACGGCGCTTCCAAAGCAGCCTTGAACGCGTACACCCGAGCGGCGGCAACGGAATTGTCCCCAAGAAAGATCAGAATCAATGCGCTTAACCCCGGACCCATCGCCACCCCTATTTTCAGTAAAACGGGCATGTCCGAGGAACAATTGAAGGGTATGGGGGACATGATGCAAGCCCGAATCCCATTGAAAAGATACGGAAGACCCGAGGAAATAGCGGAAGTAGCTGCTTTTCTAGCCTCTGACAAAGCTTCTTTTATTACCGGTTCCGAATATAATGTTGATGGAGGATTGAATATCAATCCCATATTCGCCGTTTAATTTTTGTGTTTATATTTGGAATGATTATTCCAATAATTTAATTTTGTGGAAGTGCAGATCTGCGCTTCCACATTTTTTCTTATGCCCAGAGTAAAGTCATTTGATGAAGAGGAGGTCTTGGCCAAGGCAATGCATTTGTTTTGGAAGCAAGGCTATGCCGCCACATCCATACAAGATCTGGTGACATATTTAGGTATAAACAGGGCAAGTCTCTATGACACTTTTGGGGATAAAGAGCAACTTTTCAAAAAATCCTTTGCGCTCTACCGCAAACAAAGCATTGAAGGAATTTCTCAACTCTTGAACAGTCACTCCAACGTCAGGGATGGCTTTTATACCCTTTTCAATAAAGCCATTGACGAGGCCTTGCTTGATCCAGATAGGAAAGGTTGTTTTGCGGTAAACAATACCACAGAACTTGTTCCCAACAATGAAAGTTGTCTGGAAATTCTATCGACTAACAGAAGTGCTTTTGAACAACTTTTTTATGAATACCTCAAAAAGGGGCAAGAAAATGGTCAGCTAAAAAAAGGCAATGATTTGAAATCACTGGCATCACTTCTATTTACCTTGTACAACGGTATGCTGGTCGTTTCCAAAATCAACAGGAACAAGAAAGAACTCATGGAAACGGTAAAATTGACCCTGAGATTGATGGATTGATCCCAATTGGCCAAACATTTGGCCCACAACCCAAAAAAGTGAAACTTCATCTTGATCGGTATCTTCTTTGAGTTAGAAAAATCGCTTGTTTTAGAAGTCTACTGCTGCTGTTTTAAATATTGATATATTTCATATTGGGATTAAATTGGAAACGCCGGACATAGTGTACTACCTTTGCCGGATAAAATTGAGCATCCTACAGTATGACACAAAAATCTGAATTTCAAATAACTACATCCACATATTAGATGGCTCAACTTTTCCGTTTTTTGGTGGTCCTAACCATCTGGCTCATCTACATAGAACACACTATCAACAGTGAACCTACAACAGAATTTCATCCTTAAGATTCACAATCAACCCTTATCTTTTGTTCCGTACTGCCTCCACGGCATATGAATTTCCCCTGTTTCGTAATTGATATTCCCTGCTAAGCCCGCCGTCCCTCCTTTTTTGGGTTGCAAAACAACAACATCCCTTCCTGTAGCCGGCATAAAGCCAGACCCCTCCACCTCGGAGGGGTTTCTTTTTTATACGGCTTGCACAGCAAGGGATGTTGTACCCCATTCAGCATCAAAAAAAGGTGACAGCGATGGCGCTACTGGAAGTAAATCAAATACCACAAAACATGAAATCGTACAAATCCCATTTATCGGAAGCAGCACAAAACCATCAAAAAAAGGAAGACGCTCCAGATACCATAAGTAAATCAACTGCCTTCGGCCTTTCTTTTAGAGCTGTTGGGGATGTGGTTCGGTTTTACAATCAAGAGTTCAATTATTTTCTAACCGCCCGATTTGGGCATAAATCCTTTCAATCATGAGCAATTTCAGAAATCATGTACAGTTAATCGGAAATGTGGGGGAAGACCCCAAAATCACCCTCCTCGATGGAGGACGCAAAGTGGCCCGTTTTCCCGTGGCCACCAATGAGTACTACACCAATTCACAAGGGGAAAAAATCCAGAACACGGATTGGCACCAAGTCGTGGCCTGGGGCAAGACCGCCGATATCCTAGAAAAGTACACCGCCAAAGGCAGTGAGATCGGCGTGCAAGGGAAGATCAAGACCCGTTCCTATACCACAGAGGACGGCAACCAGCGCTACGTGACCGAAATCGTCGCCGATGAAGTGCTGCTAATGGGCTCCAAAGCTGCCCAAGAGGACAGTGAACCAAAGACACCTAGGTCCAAGAGCTCCGAAAAGACATCCGCCAAAAAGGATGCCTAGCACCCAAGGGGTGCCCCTCGGGCATCCCTTCCTTTTATTTTTTTCAATTCAAATTCAATCCCATGGAAACAAACATCCAACACCTCAAAGAACAGCTGAGCCAGTTTTGCGGCTCGCAGCAGATTTTTACCCTTCCCCTCTGTCGCACACGGTACACCGAGGGCATCCAGTATCTTGCGCAGACCGCCAGTGCCTTTTGGCTGCTGACAGACGCCTCCGTGATGGGCAAAAGCCTACAGGAAAAAAGCCGCTTTATCACCATCGACTTTAAACGTTATTCCGCTGCCGAAGTGGAAACCCACGGCTATAATGCCGCAATCACCTACACCGATGGCAATGGTACCATACTTGCCAAACAGCAATACCATTTCACGGATTTTCCCTTGGAACAGATTCGCCTCTTTTTTGTGGACAATACCCTCCTATTGCCCTCCGAATATTAAAATGGTCGAGGGGATGCGCCAATAACCCTTAGCACATCCCCTCTATCATTTTTCGAAACACTTAAAATCCAGAAAAATGACCCCTAAAGTTAACGAAATAAAAATCAGTTACCGGGAGCATACCCGAATTTCAGAAGCTCCTCAATTGACCTCCTCCCGGGATGTGGCCGCACTATTGCACCACAATTGGGATGCCGATACCCTGGCCCTCAAAGAATCCTTTAAGATCCTATTGCTCAACAATTCCAATCGGGTCAAAGGTACCTATCAGGTGTCCGATGGTGGCATCACAGGTACCGTGGTGGACCTCCGCATCCTCTTTGCCGTGGTGCTCAAGACCTTGAGCGTGGCCATCATCCTCGCTCATAACCACCCCTCGGGGAACCTCAAGCCCAGCCAGCCCGATAAACAGCTGACCCTAAAGATCAAACGGGCTGCTGCACTATTCGATATCAAAGTGCTTGATCATTTGATCATTGTGCCCAACGGGGACTACTTCAGTTTTGCGGATAATGGCATGCTTTGAGTTGTTCAATCAAGATAGCCAATTTATAGGCTAAAACTTGTGAGCCATCCCATTGGGGCGGCTTTTTTTTTAGATCCTTGAATAAGGCCCTTGGCGTTCAAATACAACTCATTTTTTTATCATCTTTTCGGTCTGTTTTTCCAATGGTGTTGATAATACGGTTATACAACACACCTACCTAAATCATCCCCTCCTATTTAAAGGAAATCCACCCCATGCTACTATTTACTGCAAACTCCATAATTCCACACGCTTCTCCTTCTTAAAATTTTATCCCTTTTTCGTTTAACAGCCCATGCGCAATACCTTGAACTAAGCGATGATTTTTGTGCTGCGCACAGAAAAGAATAGCAAGAGGGCAACACGGCCAGCCGGTGTTGTGATCATTCATTTTCAAATAAACCACTGTTTTACAGCGGCTTATTGTTCGAAAGGTTTATACACAAAGGGCTTTGAAGGCCCCGATTTGCGGCAAATGCCCCCGAAACCCCTATAAAAAGGCACGGATTTGCGGCAAATCCCAAAATTCATGAGGTTAAGCCTTACTAAAAATTCGAGATTATATCCACAAAATGGTACACTACTCAAAAAATCACTAAAACAAAAAAAAACAATTGAAAAGTTTATCCTGAAATCAAGGCTTCCATTTTGTCTTGCTTGCGGGACGAAAATGTGAAGCAAGAGGATAGCACGCAAGCGCGCCGCTATTGATTTATTTTCCTTCGGAAAAGCCCAGTTTTAGGGTGTTTTTTTAAAATATTGGTTATTGGCGTTTACACCATTTTTGACTAAAAAAGCCCTTTGGCCCAGTAAAATCAATGGATTTTTGACTAAAAAACGGTACTTTGTTGTGACCCTCAGGTGTTGATTTCATTCCACTTTTAACCATGCTTAAATTTCTAGAGTATTCCCATTTTTAACGGAAAAATGCGTTCAGCCCAGTAAAATCAAGGAATTTTTAGCGTAAAAATCAAGCACAGGTACTTAATTTGAGGTAGAAACATTTTTGTTATTTCTAAATCATTCACCTTCTTTGGTTTTCTTTTCTTCCCTGTAGAATAGGTTCAAATGGTCCATTAAAGCCTCTTCCCCGACTGGCATCAGGCGGTTGGCGATGGTCATGGCTTGATGGATGAATTCCTCTTCGTTCCTTTCCATTACATCATCCGAACCCAATTCGGGGTTTATTGCCTTCATGGAAAGGTATATCAATGCACGGACGGTCAACAATAGATCGGCATGCCCGTCAATATAAAAGAACGTGGGCTGGAACTTGTCCTTGAACCATGGATGTGGGACCAAGGTAGGGGAATGGTCATTGGAATGGAGCCTCAAATTCTTTAGGAGCTTTTCTTCGTTTGGGTTCATGATATGATGTATTTGAATTGACTCATGGGATTACCTGTTTTTATGTTTCGATAGCATTTCATCCAGTTTGTCCAAATAGTACATTTGACTATCTGGAAGGATGCAAAGTACCAGTTCCAATACTTGGGTGATACTATCCTCCTTTGATGCATTATGGTTTTTAGGGGCCAACATCATCCCATCACCATCAAGAGCCAAGACACAGAGCTGCAATAGGCTTCTGATCTGCATCAAAAGGTGGTTGTTGTCCCTGACCTCGAAGTACACATGGTTTCCTTTGGGATCAATGGACTTTTTGTTACCCAACAGCCCGGTAAGATTTTTTCTAAGGTCTTGGATTTCCTTTAAGGTTTTGAGTTGCTTCTTTTTGTGTTTCATTGTTGATGCTTTTGGGTTCACAATCATGTTTATTCCCTCAAAAGAATTTTTTCTATTCGATCATAACTGTCCAATTGGTCATCGGGAAGAATATCAATGATCAACTCCAGTATGGTGATTACAGCATCATCCTTGGATAGAAAGGGAAGTCTTGGGGAGTCCAGTTCGTTTTCATTGTCAATGGTGGACATGCACAGCCTTAAGAGGCAAGAGATGACATAGCGCAATTCTGAATTGTTTTCCACCCTGAACACTACTTCTTGGACTTGTGGTTCGTCCTTCCCATGATGCCTTCGTTTTCTAGGGTTCAACAAACCAATCACTTTGTCCAATAGTTCCTTTTCATTGCTATGGCTTTCAATATTCTTTTTCATGGCTACCTTGTTAAGTTGTGGTTTCTTTATCGGAAAGCATGAGTTCCCGCATTTCATCCAGATAGTTGCCCTCTTCCAAGGGTATGAGGTTTTTTGCAAACTCCAGGACAGTCTTTACATCCTCTTTGATGTTTTTGATGTCCAAGGTCATATCACATTGCTCGTCCAAGGCCAGGATGCATACATTAAGGGTCGATTTTAAGGTATAGAAAAGGGAAAAGTGACTGTGGATATAGACATGGTTGAGATAATATCCTTTTTTGGTCCTTCGATTTGCAGGTCTCATCATTTCAAAATTCTCCTTGCTCAATTGCCTAATCGTGTCTAATAGGTTGGGGTCTTCTATATCTTGGGTTTCGAACAAAGCCTTTTTTCCACTTGTAATAAGGGTCTGTAAAAGCTCAAGTTCCTTTTCGAACAATTGCTCGATCTCATCCAAGAAGTATTCAAGTTTTTGTTCCAAAATGTCCAACTGACACCCTTCTATATGGTAGGAGTTTTCATATCTAGAACTGGAATAGGTCCTGTCCAATAGTTCCAACAATTCCATCTCTGTGTTGTCCTCAAGGTTAAACATTCCCTTAGTTCGGTGTATGTTCCTTTCCAAGAACTTTTGATGGACCTCTATCTTATGGCAGATTTTGACTTTTCCGCAGAGAAAGCCTTCCAATACCCGGTATCCCAGTTCAAAGCCTTGGTGGGCCATAAAGGCAGCTTGGGAAAGGTTGCCCTCGGACTTGAAGTATTTGAACCCTTTTTGAAAGGCCAAAGTACCTTCCAAGGATGTCCGAAAGTCTTCTTCTGTAGTTGTCAGGAATTTTTCGTTTGTTAGATTTTCAAAATGGTTCCAAGGAAAACCAATATCCTGATTTCCAAATATGAGATGTTCGGTTCGACAATGGTTGATGAAAAAAAGGTTGCCATTTGCCAGTTCCGTTTTGGCGTAAGCAAGTGAAAAGATATTGTAGAAATAGTCGTGATAATCAAGAAACAACCCTTGGACAATCGGAAGAAACTTGTTGTTGATGTCATTTTTGGGTGCGTCAATAATAATGTTCCACCTGAATCTAAAGGTGTTCTTTTTTTCAAGGCCCTTGTTCAGATAGACCTGTACGACATTCGGAATTACTTTGATGATATCCGATAAAAGCCCTTGAATCCGGGGGTCGAGCTGTTTCTTTCTTTGTACTAAGGAGTCCATATATCGATACTTTAAGGTGAATTTCAATCCGATTGTATAGATTTTCTACACGAAAGTATAAAATAAATACTCATTTTCTATACGAATAGGATAAAATTTTATATAGGTGTATCTAAAATCTATCTTTATGTATCAATATTTTACATCACAATAATGACAGACCTAGGATTATATTTGGCCAAAAAGTCCATCAACAAAGCGGAAGTGGCAAGAAGGACTGGTATAAGTAAATCAAGGATAAGTCAATTGAGTTCCAACCCGACGACGAAACTAAGGGCGGAGGAACTCTACCTTATTTCATTGGCCATTGATATAGAACCCTGTGAAGTAATGAAGGAATTATATGGAGACCTAAAGCTTCCAAATTGACCTTTTACCTCGCTCAGTAAATTAGTTTCGGTAAGGATTTGGGGCTTGCAGCACTCCACTTCGTTGCGTTCGCCTTTATTTTTATTACATAATAGGCCTTACAAATAACATCAAGAAGGGGTGTATAAACCATCATAAATTATGGTTTAATCGAATAGGTTATAAAAACAAAGAATAGATAGACTACTTCTTCTGAAAGATTGTAATTGTGGTTCTAAGGCACTAAGTATGTACTTTATTAAATAAAATCTTAGCTTTAGAAAAATCTTACAATTAATGGCTAAAATAGTAGCACAGAATCATATAACTGCAGAAAAAGGAGTTACAAAATTTGCATCATATTGTATTAATCATAGTCCTGTCATCATTTTCAGGGAGGAATCGAAACATGACTATGGAGTAGACGGAGAAATAGAAATGACCAGAACCAACAGTGAAGGGAAAACCGAAGCGACTGGTGAAATCATTAAAATTCAATTAAAATCTACAAAACTTAAGGGATACATTAATAATGAAACAAAAGAATCCTTCAACTTTATAGCTAAAGATAGTGATTTAAAGTATTGGCAAGAGCACTCTTTGCCTGTTGTTGTAGTAGTTTATTTTGTTGAGGAGGATGCATTGTACGCAAAAACTATAGATAAGAAGTTAGTTCTTAAAAATAGAAAAACCCATACTATTCCGTTTGACAAAACCAATGACATCTTAGGTGATAAGGATAATTTTCAAATTTCCGTAGGGCAGCAATTTACTAGTCGAGTAAATTTTGATGTGTCAGAAGATTTATATTTCAACTTTTTTAAAGTGAAACTACCTTTATTTATTTGGCAATATGATTCTCTTTTTTCCAATGTAAGTGACATTTTTTCAATAATAAAAAAGTATGAACTTTCACCATTACCTCAATTTGCATTAATTGGCAAAAAACTATACTGCCTTGAAGATTTAAATAAATATAATAGGGTTTTTAGAGAGAATATTCTCGAAAAACAAAATGGAGTTAAAACCAGAATTACTAATTTCATTAACGTTGGTTTAGAAGAAAGGAAAATTTTAATCCTAATTTTAAATAGATATATCAAGCAATATCTCTATAATAAAGGAATAAAGTTTCAAAAAGATTATAATCGATACTACTTCGCTAAATTTAATGATGAACCATTAGAAACTAAAGTGAAACAAAATTCAAAAAGGGAAGTATTTCGGTTTGAAAAATCCAAAGGCAAATCAGGAAGGGAGGATTCACGAGCAGTTGTTTCTAAATATACTTATTATGAAACAAGTAGTTTTTACAGACATCTTGCGTTTCAAACGTCATACGAATGGATTGATTCAAATTTATACCTACTAATTCATCCAAAATATTTATTTACTGAGGATGGCTTTGACCCCCTAAATAACAAAGAAAGAATTACTAGACTAACAAATTCATTAAAACAATCCGAAAGAAACACACAATACCTTAATCACCTATTTTTTATTAGAAAGTTTCTTGATAAAGGAGAAGTAACACTATTCTATGAGGATGTTTCAAACCAACTATCAATTGGAGATTTCGAAGTGGTCAATGTTAATTTTGGTATCATGGAGGACAAACCTACTTTTAAAATTGCAAACCACGATGACCCGAGTCAAATGAAATTATTTGAGAACTTATGAAAATTGAACTGCTAAATGAGCCTCTAATTGAATTTGCTGATGACTTCTTATGTGACGATCCGAAAAAGGGAATTTCAACTACAGGCTTTTTCTCTTACAGTAATAACACACATAGATCTGAAATTCATTATTGTGTGGTTGGAACCAAAAAGCAAATTAATAGCTATCATGAGCTGATTTCAAGTTTTTCAAAGCCCATAGAATCAGGTTCAAAGTTTAAAATAAAAAGCCCAAGCTTAAATAAAGACATATCTGAGGAAATAGAATTTGAGGAATATGAAGTCTCAGAAACTCTAGAATTTGAAGGAGTAAATAAAACATTAAACCCTGATTTCCCCGGGTTCAATAGAAATAGTTGTTTTAAATGTCAGTTTCAAAATAATTCAGATAACGATTTTGTGATAAGCGAGCAGAATATTTTGGATGATGTAGTTAATGCAGATGTGAAAAAGTCTGAAAAAGTCGTCAGAGCAGTCGAATTATATAAATCAGCATACCTTGAAATTATTGAAAATTGTTTTTCAGTTGTTCCAGATATTATTGTCATTGTAGTTGATAAGGCCATATTTGAAGAACTATCTACAATTAAAGTAGATAATACATGGATTAATTTAAGAAGGTTTCTAAAAGCGGAAATTTTGTCTTTGGACAAAAACATTCCGGTACAGCTTATTCTTGAGGAAACAATTTCGGGTAAGAAAAAAAGTATTCAAGATAAATCCATGATTGCATGGAACTATTGTGTGGCACAATACTATAAAACTGCAAATTGTACTCCTTGGACAATTAAAGATATAGATGCAGATACTTGCTATTTGGGCATAAGTTTTCATAAAATTAATGAAATTCAGGATAATCATCTTCGTTCCAGCATTGCACAAGCGTTCAATAAAGACGGAAAAGGTTTAGTATTTACTGGAAAACAGTTTGAATGGAATAAAAATAAGACCAAAGTAACTTCTCCTCATTTAAAAAAAGAATATGCAAAAGAGTTAATCTCTAAAGTTCTTTTACAATACAAGAAAATTAATAAACATACTCCTAAAAGGGTTGTTGTTCATAAAACAAGTAGTTTTTGGGATTCACATGTAAATGAAGAATATGACGAACTTGGTGGAATGGTTCAAGGAATAAAAGAAACCCTAGGAGAAGACACAGACTTCGATTTAGTCTCGATAAAGGGTTCAAAAATTAGAATGCTGAGAACTAGTCAATATCCAGTTATGAGAGGTACATTTATGAAAATTAATGAAGAAAAAGCAATACTATATACTTCTGGATACATTCCATATTATAATACCTACCCTGGTTCTTTTATTCCAGCTCCATTAGAAATTGAAAATATTGGCGATACACCCATCAAAAATATTTGTACCGAAATTTTTGCTTTGACAAAAATGAATTTTAATAATGCTGATTATTGTGATAGTTTTCCTATTACCCTCCAATTTTCCAAAAAGGTTGGAGAAATAATCCAGTATTTACCGGAAGACATGGAGAATCCACCGAATAAATATTATCACTATATGTAGTTACATGTTAAAATATGTTAATTTTTGACACTGTTAACTGTTGTTTGCAAATTGTTTGCAAAAAAATAGGCCTTGAAAAGTAAAACTCTCCAAGACCCTTTATTTACTGGTGATCGCGGAAGGATTCGAACCTTCGACCGTCTGCTTAGAAGGCAGATGCTCTATCCAGCTGAGCTACGCGACCAAACTTTGCGGGTGCAAAGATACTAATGTAACCGATTGTAAAAAATATTTTTTTAATTTCTTATCACTTTTATGAAAAGACATTTAAAACGGTTACATTAATTTTCACTTAAAACCTATCTCTTTCAAGCCTTTATGGCTAATCTTAATGACTTCCAAAGGTTTTTTGTCCCAAGTCATATCCTGTTCAACAAAGTATTTTATCATTCCAGAAGTTCCTTTTTCTCCCAGAATTCTTTTAAAATCAATGGTACCCTCTCCTACGGGTGCAAATTTTCCTTCCTCGTCCATGTCCTTTACGTGCCATAACTTAAATCTTCCTGGATATTCCTCAAAGTAATCGACCGGGTCTGCTCCAGCTCTAGTAACCCAATATAAATCCATTTGGAAGTTTACATATTTTGGATCCGTGTTTTCCAGCAAATAAACTATTGGTTTTACTCCTTCTTCATTGTCCTTGAATTCAAAATCGTGGTTGTGGTACAATAGTTTCAATCCAGCTGCTTCACATTTTTCTCCCAATGTTGTAAGAATATCAGCAAACTCTTTCATAGTACCTTTCATACCCATGGTTCTGTTCTTTGGATCAAAAGTGAACATGCCCATCGGTGGCACTGGAATCGTGAAATATTCAAATCCCGCGGCCTTGGTGTCAGCAATTTGCTGATCTGCATTATCCAAAGTTACACTCCCCATGTGTGCACTTACCGGGTCCAGCCCCAAACTCTCCGCGTACGCTTTAAATGCCTGTGGCTCCATGCCATAAAATTTTCCGTCTTTATAATCAGCCGCTTCAATATAGGCATAACCTGCATCCGCCACCTTTTGTAAAGTAGCCTTGGCATCTTCCCCCATGTTTTCACGCACGGTATATAATGCGAGTCCGCCAAAACTGTCTTGAGCATAAAATGTAATTGAAAATAGTGTAAAGGCGAGGGTTAAAATCCCTTTAAATGATAAAATTCTGTCCATTGGTATTGTTTGTAGTTAATCTCAGTTTCAAATGTTGTTCACAAGATACTGATTATAGGTTTTATGAAATGTGTCAAAAAACAAAAAATCCGTTAGATATATACATTCCAACGGATTTTTTGTGCAACAAGTGATCAATAATCAAATCTCACTCAACTGCAATGTTAAATGGACTTTTATTTCATCATCAACCTTGATCATGCCAAGCATTTTCTTTGGAGGTTCCAACTCAAAATCGCTGAGTTTTAGTTCCAATGTGCCGTTAACACATATATCCTTTGTCTGTTCACAATAAAGTAGTGTCTGGTACTTTCTGGAAACACCGGCAATCTTAATTTCGACACCAACATCCACCATACTTTGATTTGGTGATGGGGGTTCCACATAGAGAAGTTTTAGTCCCACTTGTGGGTGCCGTTCTGTTTTGAGCAATTCCTGAAAGTCTCTATTAATGGCCTTGCCCCCACAATCAAAACAATCGTTGATCAATGTAAGTTCTGCGTTTTTAAAAAGAATTTGCTCGGACTTTTCATCATAAATCAAACGAATGGGCATCTCCAACTCCTGTAAATTATACTTGCAGGTAAAATTATTAACGTTGGTAGTACCGGCAATCACAACTTCACTCTCTGGCTCTACCCGTACTTTGGTTTCCCTTTCCGGGTCGTTAAAGTTGAACCAGGATATAAAGAATAATCCTAACAACAGGGTTTTTGTGATATGTGGGATTGAGGTTAACATGACATCTAAATATAATAATTTTAAGATGTAAGACCTAGGGCATTGCTGTCCTAGGTCTTGTTAAAGATTAGTTATGATCTAGAAACTGATAACAGCTTCCAATAAAACCCCTTTAAACTCACCATCGTGGAAGATACTTGTGGTATCGTATCCATCATATTGTTGGTTTACATACTCTATTTTGGCCAAAATGTTCTTGGTCAAGAATATACCACCTCCAAGTTGGAATCTATCTATGGTTACTTCCGATCCTGATGGGTCGTCTGAATTTACAGTATTGTATCGAGTTCCCAAGTAGAAATTTTCATTGTTGCCGAATCGGTAGATCAACTCACCTGCCAATTGCGTAGCATTTCTATCTTCGGTTTCAGCATCTGTTTTTCCGGAAGCAGTTTCAAAGGTTCCAAAAAACTCCAATCCTTTATATTTTACAAATGGGTTGATCATAAAGGCAGTAATCTCGTTGTTGAAACCTGGATTGTATCTACCTGATCTAAAATTGCCCGATGCAGAAGCGTCAACATCTTCCATAACCAAATAGTATCTAGACCCTGCCCTATCGGCACTATATAGATATGTTCTGGCGGATTTGTTTGTGCTGTACATGGAACCAGTAAGTCTAAGTCTCAAATCCTCGTTCACTTGACTATCGTATCCCAATTTGGCCAATATTGAGGCTCCTGTGGTTTCTGGATTGTTCACTGCTTGGTTCAATTTACCGTTGGAAAGCCCGAACATACCTATGAATCCATTTTTTTGGAAGTAAACTTCTCCACCAACCTCTGTGGTAAACGCATCCATGATCAAGTTACCAACAAATGGGTTGTGCATGGCTTGCGAGTTGTCGGTTCTCCTAAAATGGGCATCACCATAGTTGTTTTCCATGTGTCCCACTTTTACGGTCAGGTACTTCATGGCTTCTTCCAAAAGTCCTGGGCTAATGAAATCCAAGTTGTCCACTTGGAAATACCCTCCCTTTACATAAGGTTCTGGGTGGTGACGGGATGACAAGTAAGTTCTCAAGTGCATTCTCACACCTTTGGCCAAGGCCACATCCAAATCCAAGTTTGCGGTTGCCAGGTTAAAGTTGTCCCCTATCGGGATAAGTTCTACGGCCCCCGAGTTTTCATGATCTACTGCTTGGAACTGTAAAGTAGATGATCCACCCACTCTTACTTTTACCCCATCAAAGGTACTTACAGTATCTTTTGGAGCTTCAAAAACATTTACTCCATTTTTGTCCGGCGAGCGGAAATTGTCCAGTTGACGATTTTGGGAATATCCCATAAGCCCTACAAGAAATGCAGCAGCCAATAATCCGAATTTTGTGTATTTTTTCATTACGTTAAATTTATTAGTTGAGTATTAAGATTTAATTATTTCCAAACGGTGTTAAAGAGAACCTCAATCTCATCACCTGTGGTAATGGTACCCAAAAGTGCCTTGGGGGGTTCTATGTTGTAATCTGTCATTTTTAAAGGTTTCTTGCCTTCGAGCAGCACTCTATCATCCTTAATCGTTAGATTAAAGGGCAGATCAATGGTATTGGTGCTTCCCGCAATGGTAAGGTTACCCGTGGCGACCACCTTATATCTATCAGAGGCAGCGGTGATCGGGGAAACACTTTTCACACTTTTCAACTCAAATACAATTTGCTTGTATTTTTTGGTTTCGAGCGCTTTGTAAGTATTCTTGTCCATGGCTCCCTTTCCACTCTTTAGGCTCTCGGCTTCAACCGTAAACTTTAAAGCGTTGATTTTTGGAAGCTCTCCTGTATTGTCCAATGTAATTGAACCTGATTTTTGTTCTGCCACCTCCTCCCAATCATGAAGGGTCGAAGTTCCTGTTACCATAACTTCCCCTTCAGCATTGTTGAGCTTAAAGTTTTGTGCGGAAAGCGTAAGTGGTACAAGGGCAAATGTTATCCAAAGGATTGCTGCTTTTAAAAGCGACTGTCGGTGTGTTGTATGGTATTGCATAGTTCTTGTTTTTTGTTGGGTCAAAGATCCTTTACGGAAAATTCTTAAAAGATGATATTTGTCAGTTTTTTCCTAAAGGGCTGATTTTTAACACTTAACCATCAAATATTTTTTATATACTTTGTTTTTTTCTCATCTACCAATATCATTTGTTCCAAGTTTCTTTAAAAAAATCTACTTGCTATCCATCGTACTTGATTAATCACTTTTGAAAAAAGACAAAATCAAGGTTTAAACAGCTGTAAGGGGTAAAACCCTGATTTTTATCATGTTCTGAAGATCAAGAAGCAGCTAATTTTACATATGGATTTTAGCATTTATCAATCTCTTAATAGATAAAAAGATGGAAACACTCACAGCAAACCAACTCAGCGTATATTCCTTCGGTAACAAAAAGGCTGATGGCGGTCGCGATATGAAGGAACTGCTCGGTGGCAAAGGGGCCAACTTGGCCGAAATGAGCCGTATCGGCATTCCTGTACCTCCCGGTTTTACTATAACAACAGAAGTTTGTACGCAATACAACGAAGAAGGCAAAGACGCCGTAATAAATCGTATTGAACCCGAGGTTCGGGCTGCCATAACCCATATTGAGGAAACCATGGGAACCATTTTTGGCGATGATGAAAACCCACTATTGATTTCGGTACGTTCCGGGGCAAGGGTCTCCATGCCCGGCATGATGGATACCGTTCTCAACCTGGGCTTGAACGATGAATCCATTAAAGGTGTCATAAAAATGACGGGCAACGAGCGATTTGCCTGGGATTCCTACCGTCGTTTTATTCAAATGTACAGTAGCGTGGTAATGGGCCTCAAACCAGAATCCAAGGACGATCTAGACCCTTTTGAAGAAATCATAGATCATTTAAAGGACAAGCGAAGAATTGAGCAGGACACCCAGTTTACCGTTCAAGACCTTCAGGATTTAGTGTATGACTTTAAGGAAATCGTAAAAAAAAGAACGGGGAAACCCTTCCCGACCAATCCATGGGACCAGCTTTGGGGTTCCATTACCGCGGTATTCGATAGCTGGAACGGCGACCGCGCCCTCTATTATCGAAAAATGCACGGTTATCCCAAAGATTGGGGCACCGCTGTAAACGTGCAGGCCATGGTCTTTGGCAACATGGGGGAGGATTCCGGAACCGGGGTTTGCTTTACCAGGGATGCCGGAACCGGTGAAAATGTGTTCAATGGGGAATACCTTATCAACGCACAAGGGGAAGATGTGGTTGCCGGAGTTCGTACCCCTCAACAAATTACATTGTTGGGATCACAACGTTGGGCCAAACTAGCCCAAATAGAGGAGGAAGAACGCAAGGAAAGCTATCCATCTTTGGAAGAGTTGATGCCCAACATTTATAAGGAACTGTTCGAATACCAGAACAAACTGGAAACGCATTACCAAGATATGCAGGACATGGAATTTACCATTCAACAAGGTAAACTCTGGATTTTGCAGACCCGTAATGGCAAGCGTACCGGTGCCGCCATGGTAAAAATTGCCATGGACTTGCTCAAAGAAGGGTTGATAGATGAGAAAAAGGCCCTATTGCGCATAGAGCCCAACAAACTAAACGAACTTTTACATCCCGTCTTTGATCCCAAAGCCTTGGAAGAAGCCGAAGTAATTGCACAAGGTTTACCCGCATCACCGGGTGCGGCTACCGGCCAGATTGTTTTCTTTGCCGATGAGGCCGATAAGTTTAAAAACAGTATTCTAGTGCGTATAGAAACCTCTCCAGAAGATGTAGAGGGAATGAACATTGCCAAGGCGATTGTTACTGCCCGCGGAGGAATGACATCGCATGCTGCGGTTGTGGCCAGAGGTATTGGTAAATGCTGTGTTTCCGGGGCAGGTGCGTTAAAAATCAATTACAAAACCCGAACCCTTAAAGTAAATGGCCATGAGTACCACGAAGGGGATTGGATTTCCATCAATGGCTCAACAGGTAATATTTTGGAAGGTAAGGTTGGCACCAAGGAACCAGAATTGAGTGGCGAATTTGCAGAGTTGATGGAACTATCCGATAACTACGCCACCATGGAGGTAAGAACAAATGCCGATACCCCAAAGGATGCTCTGATAGCCCGTAATTTTGGGGCAAAAGGCATTGGTTTGACCCGTACCGAGCACATGTTCTTTGAGGTGGACCGCATCAAAGCCATGCGGGAAATGATTTTGGCCGATACCGTAAAAGGTCGTAAACAAGCATTAAAGGAGCTTCTTCCCATGCAACGAGACGATTTTGAAGGAATTTTTAGGGCCATGGAAGGACTCCCTGTAACAATTAGGTTACTGGACCCACCTTTGCATGAATTCGTACCCCACCAATTGGCCACTCAAAAAGAGTTGGCTGAAGAGCTGCATATTTCTTTGGCCGCCGTAAAAAGTAAAGTGGCCGAACTGGAAGAGTTCAACCCCATGATGGGACACCGTGGATGCAGATTGGGGAACACCTATCCCGAAATCACCGAAATGCAGACCCAGGCCATTTTGGAAGCTGTGCTCAGTGTAAAAAAAGATGGTATCCATGTAAAACCTGAAATAATGGTTCCATTGGTAGGAACCGTTGAAGAGTTTGTGCAACAAAAAGCAATTATTGATGCGACTGCCCAAGATGTCTTTAAAAAACGTAAGGACACCGTGGAGTATTCCGTAGGTACCATGATGGAAATCCCAAGGGCTATATTGATAGCCGATAAAATTGCAGAAAATGCGGATTTCTTCTCTTTCGGAACCAACGACCTTACCCAAATGACCTTTGGATATTCCCGGGACGATTCAGGGAAATTCTTGCCTACCTACCTTGAAAAAGGTATCTTGAAAGCGGACCCTTTTGAGGTATTGGACCAAGAAGGTGTGGGCCAATTAGTGGAATTGGGTACCAAACGAGGTCGTGAAACACAATCCAACCTTAAAGTTGGCATCTGTGGGGAACATGGAGGGGAACCAAGTTCCATAGCCTTCTTCCAAAAAGTAGGGATGAACTATGTAAGCTGCTCTCCATTTAGAGTTCCCATTGCTAGGGTGGCAGCTGCACAAGCTGCAATATCATAATTGTTAAGTACACCTGATCATTCTGTTTTATTTAGAATCCCCGACCTTAAAACCTATCAAGTGTCGGGGATTTTTTTGACCGCAGCTTTAATCTGTATTCACGATCTTAGCAGCATCTGACCGAAAAAACATATGAGCAACGAAAAAACCGCCATACGAACCACCTATTTTAGTATTCTTGGTAATATTGGGTTGGCCTTGATAAAAGGTTTGGCTGGATTTTTTGGGAATTCCTATGCCCTTATCGCCGATGCCATAGAATCCACTACCGATATTTTTTCGTCCTTTTTGGTCTTGTTGGGCTTCAAATATGCCGAAAAACCACCAGATGAGAACCATCCTTACGGGCATGGAAAAATAGAACCCCTGGTCACATTTATTGTAGTGGCCTTTTTGGTGACTTCGGCAACCATCATTGCCTACGAAAGTATCCAGCATATTCAAACCCCACACAAAATTCCAGAACCTTGGACATTGATTGTTTTGGGCGGTATTATTATTTGGAAAGAAGTTTCATTTCAAATAGTCATTAGAAAAAGTAAACAAACCCAAAGTTCCTCCTTGCGGGCAGATGCCTGGCACCATAGAAGTGATGCGATAACTTCCATAATGGCATTTTTGGGGATTTCCATAGCACTACTATTTGGAGAGGGCTATGAAACGGCAGATGACTGGGCAGCCCTTTTGGCATCGGCCTTTATACTTTACAATAGTTATTTGATATTTCGCCCCGCACTTGGCGAGATCATGGATGAGCACCAATACGATGACCTAATTTTAGAGATTCGGAAAAAATCTTCGCAAGTAGATGGAGTTTTAGGTACTGAAAAATGTTTTATCCGCAAGTCCGGGATGAGATATCATGTAGATCTTCATGCTATTGTAGATGGAAAAATTTCTGTGGAAAAAGGCCATTGGATTGCTCATCATTTAAAAGATTATTTACGAAAAGAAATTCCCAACCTAGGACATGTACTCATTCATATTGAGCCAAATGAATATACTTATAAATAGAAATTATGCTAAGCACAACCTTGTTCTTGCAACCACCTCAAAATTATCTTTAAAAAACTCTAGTTAGACAGCTTAGGCTCCAACCATAACCAACCCAAACACAAAAGAAGCACACCATAAAACCACACTGATGAAATCGGTCTCAAGGCTTCTTTTGTTGTTGAAACAGAAGTGCTAAAATTGTTTTGAGTTCCAAATTCGCGAAGGTTAGCTTGCAAAGTTTTTGATCTTGTGACTGATTCACGTTGGTCTTCATTAAAAACGTAATATGAAAATGATGCAATGGAATCATTGGAAGCCTGAAGTTGGTTCCATCCCGTTTTTCGTGGGTATACAACTCCCGTCCATTTATTGGATACCAAACCATCTTGAAGCAAAGGAATGTTTGCCCCTTCACCAGCTTTGACCTCCAAATCATTTAAAGAAGTACGAAGTTCAAATTCAAAAGGTTGATCAAGTCTTGGAATTTGCGTTACAGCTTTCCATTCCACTACCCTATCTTGCCCTCTTACAATAGAGTTTAAAATTTGACTCCAAATATTGGCATATAGCCCATCGCTGCTGTCTAAAACCAACTGATAGGTGTTTTGGAGCACCGTAGTGCCCATTTTTCCTTTTTCCACAGGAATATAAGCCGCTACCGCCAAAGAGTCCACCAAAATTTCTTGTGCCGGAACATCCTGTTGAAAATTATACGGATATTTTTGAAGGGTTTGCGCTGGTTCACCCAAAGAAATCTCAGTAACAAAATCACGATTGAACCGCAATGGCAAGTGATTTACGGAAAGCCGGAACAAACTTTCATTGGGTTGGACAAAAATACCAAGTCCATTACTTTTGGCAACCTTCTCCATTGCCGCTTTTGAGGCACTTCCAAGCCCCGTGTAGGAGTCTGTATCAATGATCAAAAGGTCAAAATCTTTCAAATGCTCCTCGGTAAAACCATAAATGGGATTCGATGCCCCATTAAAATATTCAAACTTATATTTACCTTTGGTAAGCTGTGTTCGAGCCAGCACCTCATGTCCTTTCTCTGTCAAGAAATTTTTAAGGTATTTCGTCTCAAAGGTCGGAAACGTATTGACCATCAAAATCTTTAAGGGCTTCCCCTCCACCACTTGAATGGGAATTGGCTCATTGGATAATATGCCTTCGTCATTTTTCTCCAAAAGATGGTAAACAAACTGTCCGCTTGCTTTAGGATTGGCCTTAAGTGTTACGCGCTGTCCCTCCGCTTCTTTTAAAAGCACTGAATCCAAAGGATTCCCCCCATTATCGGTCAAAATGGCCCAATGTCCCTCTTTTGGTTGGTAATATTTGGCATTAACGGATAAAACTTCGCCCAGTGGAATTTCAGTTTTATACGAAATATCCGTCCATCCTGCCACCGCTTCACCGCCCAAAAAGGCAACGGATTCATCCTTCACCTGCCAAAAATCAAAAGGTGCCAAACCATGACCAAGAAGAAACAATGAGTCCACATCTTCCACAATGGACAATGTTCTTCCTTTGGTATACACTTCGGTTTGTATGCGTTTGTAAATTGATTTTAAACTATCCAACTGCTCAGGTCGATATCCTTCGGTAAAAACAACGCCTTTTCCGTTGGTTGATTTTTGCCAAGTACTCGGCTTCAGTACGATCATCGCCAATGAGGCAATCGTCAAAAACGCTGTAATCAATTTTACCCAAAACCTTTGCTCTTTTCGTTGCGACCATTCTTTCCAGATAAAAACCGCCCATAATACCAGACCGATCAAAATCACGGGCCACAAAAGATTTTGGTTCATAAACATCGCCCCATCACTCATAAACTCCCAATTCCTTTAGATACAATAGATTGATTTCGTCTTGGTATTCGGTCCTTTTCATTGGATTGTCCTCCACATCTGGCAGCACCTCCAATAGGTTTTTTTGAACCGCTTTAAAGTTTTCTTTGTTTCTATTTGCAACTTTTTCAAGATCTCGTAAACCCTGAAGTACTTTTAAATATTTGAGCGGTTCGGAAATTGCTTTTGGCGCCAGTTCATTGCCTGCATCCACAAAAAGAGCACTGTCCGCATCGTCAAACGCTTTTTTTCCATGGATCAGGAGTTCCAAACGAGCTATGGCCTGCCTGGTCGAGGCAAAGGGCATTTGGTAGGCAAACGCTTCCTTTTTATCAAAATTGGTGATGTCCTCAATATCTCCGCTCAACCTACTTTCCTCTTTAATGGGCGGTGGGTCAAAACCGATACGGTGCACATAAATTCGTGCACTGTTTTTAATGTCTTGAATAATTTTGAGGGCGTCATATTGGTACGGCAATGATTTTTCAGGTTCGTAAAGTCGTAAATGAAGCTCAGCGTCCCACATAATGTTCAACGCATCCCGAAGCTTTGCTTTCAAGGATTTTTCGAACAGGGTCGACGCTTCCGGGTCCGAATGGTTGTGCAAATAATCGTGTAGGGGGTCTTCCTCTTCTTCCCCATTCTCGTGACCGTGTTCTTGCTCCTGGACCAAATTGTGTTCGTTATCGCTATCGTGCTTGTGACTGTATTCATCCAAAAGGTCTTCGCCTTCCTCATCCGCATGGTCATGGTCATCTCCTTCTGCTTCAGTTGAAGAAACTTGCCCTGGTGCTGCTTGCATTTCGGTCTCATCGCCCATAAACTGTCCATACTTTAAACGCAATTGTTTTTGATCAAAACCTAATTCGTTGCTCCTATACTTGAAATCTTTTTCAGAAATATTGGGTTTGTCCGCAATGAGTTTTTCGGTATCGATAATCAATTGGCGTTGGCTCCTAAAATAGTCGGGCATTAAATCCACGCCCAAGTTCCCCTCGACCGCAAAAGCATCGGTTACCGTATCGCGGATTACTGCAAAATAGGTCTCGCTACGTCCAATGTTCTTTGTTGGTGTTTTTTGATCCAGCGCCTCCACATAAAAATAGAGTTCATCCCCCGGGTCCATTTTAAGCGCGTCCAAATCCAGGGCTTGCTGTAATTGGATTCGTTTATTCCCTTTGGGAATAGCCGCATCAAAACGGACGGTTTCTTCTCTAAATTTAACCGATTCACCAGAGCCTTTGCTCACTGTTGCAATAATGTAGGCGTCATCAATTCCAAAATCATCAGAAATGTTGGTGTTTAGCATCAAACGTTTATCATCATCAAACTCAAAATAGGTATAGTTGTCCAAGCCTTCAATTTGAACCATTGGTGGTTCATCGGTCACCATTTCCATGGAATACAAATCGCTTACGTAGTCATTCCCTCTATCATCTTTAAAAGTGAAACTGTAAAAACCTGATGCAGTCAGTGTCTTGGTCAACCGGTACGATCCTTCATTTTGTGTAAAACCGATGCGCTCGCCCATCAAATCCATCTCCACCTCTTGCACATCACCATCGAATTCAAGGTTCCAAATGACTCTTGAACCTTCCACAACCTTGACATTTGGGTCAACGGTGTTCAAAGTTGCTTTCCCCGTATAACCAGGATATTGAATGGTAATATTGGTCGCTATCAATTGGGGAACTTCGGTAGTATTTGTTAAGCTATCTTTCGGAGCAAAGGTGATTTGTTCGGTAGTTGATGAATCTCCTCCCGATGGATTTCCAAACTTGGTCAGTACAAATCTGCCGGCAAGTCCCAACAGTATCAATCCAAACATCACAAGAGCCGCCTTTAATAGGTTGTGGGGCGGTCTCAATTTGGACAAAACAGGTTCCAATTGCGTGGCCACCCGATATTTTTGCAATTTGGACAGGTCGGAAAGTTCATGGGTTGGCGACAATAAAAGTCCACTGCTGAACCCTGCTTGGGGCACATGGGCATCAATATAGCCCACGGCATTTTCTGAGCTTATTTTCCAAGGTTTTAAAACCCAAAAGGCAACTCCCGAAGCCACTGACAACCCTAGAATTCCATAGAAAATATTATGGGTCAACAGGTACACAAAGCCACCAAATCCAACAGCATAGAGCAATCCTTCCACATATTTGGATTGCTGCCATCGTTTTTGAAATTGTTTTATCGCCCCTGCTCCCATCATTGTTTTTTATAGTTTGATAGCAAACGTTCAACGATCATCAGCCCTGCGAGAATGGAGAATACCCAGAGGGAAATATCAAGTAAAGTTGCCCGTTCCCTTTTCCGTTTTGGTTCCACGTAATTGGGTTTAAGTTCAGCTTCGTCCAATTGTCTTGCATCCACATTGGTTACCACAGCTTTTAAATCATTGTCCAGCCCTAAAATGGTGAGCAACTGTTCGGGCAAGTGTTGGTCTACCGTGTTTTTGGGGTTCAATTTTGATGTTAGATAAAACAAGTTTTTCCGAGGGGATGATTCTATCAATTGCTTGGCTAACGGATTTTCTTGATAAACCAACCATTTCCCTTCGGAATCATTGTTTGGCCCTTTGCTCAACCAAATATTCAAATCAGCTTGATCACGAGCTAATTCGTCTTCTTTGTGAACAACAATTTCACGCTTTAAAAATGTTGATAATGCCCTGAACGATGCCTCAATATATTTTCCCTCACGTTCAAAACCTTCCTCCACATACAAATTGATTTGAAGCGTATCCAATGTTTTCAAAGGGACTGTGATAGGTTCTTGGTAAAGTAAACGGAGGCTATCGTTGCCGATTTCGAATCCCCCCTCCAACATTTCTTTATTGATTTTGGTTGCTCTACCACTGCTTGAAGCAGTTATCAATTCAACTCCTGATTCACGATTAAAAGCCAATAAGGGTCTATCTTTAGCTTCTTCTGATTCCACGACCACCCAATGGATTTTCTTTTGGGTATTTGGGCGTATCGATTTGACTCCTTTGACCAGTGCTTTTGTAAAAACCACAATACTATCCGAACGCAACGAGTCCATTTTTTGGACCAATTGCCAATAGTTGGGCTGTTCCTTGTCCGATTGATAATCGGCATCGACTTCCCACTCAGGAAATCCATTTTTCAAAAGTAAAACAGGGGAATCCTCTTGTAAGCTATCCAAAACAGAGCTGATGGATGCTTCACTGGCAATAGACGATTCCACGAGATAGGTTATTTGTTTTTGATTGCCTTTGGTGCGCCATTGTGGGCCTGCCATCAATAAAACAATCAAAGCAACAATCAACATTCGTAGCAATAGCAACAACCATTCGTTCAATTGAATACTGCTGGATTGCCTTGAATTGGATTCGTCCAACAACTGGATACTTCCAATTTTTATGGTCTTCGCCTCCTTTTTACTCCACAAATGGATGGCCAAGGGAACCAAAAGTCCCAAAAGTGCCCAGAGATATGACGGATTCGCAAAAACCATTTACACTAATCGTATGCGCTCTTTTAAAAACAATTGTAATGCATCGCCCAAGTCATTGTCCATTCTAAACAGATGATAATGTACCCCTTGGGATAGCAATTGCTCCTTGGTTTGATTTACTTTTTCGTCCAAAGCTTTTAAATAAGCGGCCTTGGCTTTATTTACATCCACTTTGACCTTGGCTCCAGTTTCCAAATCTTCAAAAGTGACGGACTTTTTATAATCAAAATCCATCTCGCTACCTGTCATAATTTGAAGTACTACAACCTCGTTATTGGCAGTCTTCAAGTTTTTTACAAAATCAGACAGTTCGGAAACATCTTCGTACATATCCGTCAGGAAAAATACCAACTCCTTTTCTCCCCTATTGTGGATTCTTCTGGATGCAATATTGAGTTCGGGCCATTTTCCCTTGGTGGAAATCCTCAACAACTCCAACAACAATCGGTTGAAATGTTTCTTATCCGCTTTGGGGTAGATACTCACAAAATCATCTTCATTGAGTGCAAAAAGCCCTACCGAATCGCCTTGTTTTTGAGCCATATGTGACAAACAAGCCACCATTACCCGAGCAAATTCCAATTTGGAAATGCCATCTTCTTCGTGCTCCATCGAAGCACTTGCATCCACGATAAACTTAACGGTGACGTGACTTTCCACTTCGGATTGCTTGATGTAATAGCGACCCGACCGGGCCAACATCTTCCAATCGAGCAGTCGTAGGTCGTCCCCAGGTTCATAACCTCGGTATTGACTAAACTCCATTCCGGGACCCACGCTTTTGCTCCGGTTCAGACCGGAAGTGTATCCTTCCACCACAATACGCGAGATCAGGCTAAGGCCCGATACGGTATTGATGACTTCAGGTTTTAAAAGGTCGTGGTAGTCCCTTGATGCCATTATTTATCCCTTAATTGAACTGCTTTCAGTATTTCTTTTGTGACCGTATCCGAGGTGATTCCTTCGGCATCGGCCCTAAAGTTTACGAGTACCCTGTGCCGCAATACAGGTAAGACTACTTTTTGTAAATCTTCCAGCGTAACGGCCAATCTACCTTCCAAAAGTGCATTCGCCTTCGCGGTCAAAATCATTGCCTGACCTGCACGTGGGCCTGCGCCCCAATCCACCCACTGTTTCACGTAGTCCACGGAAGTCGTATCGGGTCGGGTGGCACGGATTACATCACTTACATATTGAATCAACCCATCGCTGATGGAAACTTCTCGAACCAATTGTTGCAATCTCACAATATCGTCTCCTGACAATACCTTATTCAATTGGGCTTTTTTAGTTCCCGTAGTGGCTTTTAAAATTTGCGTTTCTTCTTCGTCCGTTGGATATCCTATTTTGATATACAACAAGAATCTATCCTGTTGTGCTTCCGGCAATACAAAAGTTCCCGATTGTTCAATGGGGTTTTGCGTGGCCAAAATGAAAAATGGCTTGTCCAAGGAATACGTTTTGTCCCCATAGGTCACCTCGAACTCCTGCATAGCCTCCAAAAGTGCCGCCTGGGTTTTTGGTGGTGTTCGGTTAATCTCATCCGCCAAAATGATGTTAGAAAAGATAGGTCCTTTGTTGAATTTGAAGAATTTTTTGCCTGTGGTATGGTCTTCTTCCAATATTTCGGTTCCAATAATGTCGGATGGCATTAGATCGGGCGTAAACTGAATCCGTTTAAATTTTAAATCAATGGCGTTGGAGAGCGTGCGAATCATCAAGGTTTTGGCCAATCCCGGAACCCCTTCGAGCAAAGCGTGTCCGCCTGCCAAAAATGTGATCAGTAATTGGGAAACGGTTTCTTCTTGACCTATGATCACTTTTCCAATTTCTTTTTTGAGGGCGGTCAGCTTTTCGGAAAGCCCTTCTACTTCACTTGCAATTTGTTGTAGTTCTTTATCCAAATTAGTATCGTTAAGAGGTTAAAGCGTATAACACAATATTCACCCCAAATCGGGTATTGTCTATTTTGTACCAGCGTTTGTTTCTAAAATCATAATCCCACTCACAGCCATAATCTTTATTGCTGTAGAGCACGCCTATTCTCCCATCTATCACAATGGCCTTAAGGTAATCGTGAACAAGGTCGTCTCCCCAACCGTTCAGTTCTTGTGAAGTGGTGGGCGGTCCATCATCAAACTCAAAGAAAATGGTATAGATTTCATGGTCGTTGGGAATTTTTTGTAGTTCTCCTGGCCCGAATATTTCTTCCATCTGGCGTTCGAACGATTTAGCAAAAAGACCGTCAATATCGTGGTTACAGTCATCGGCAAAAACAAAACCACCGTTGCGCACGTATTTTTCAAAATTTTCGCGTTCCTTTTTGGTGAACTGAACCAATTTATGGCCCGAGATATAACAGAACGGACTTTTAAAAATATCGTCGCTGGCCAGGGTAATGATTTTCTCCTGTGTATCCACTTTTAAGGTGGTGTACTCGACCAAGGAATTCAACAAATTGGAGGGCATACGCTGATCCACATCCCAATCTCCTGATTCGTACTGTAATCGTGTAAAAAAGAATTCGTTGTCCAACATTATTTGGGTCGTAGGCTAAAATCTTTGCCAAAATAAAAACTGGCAGTCAAGGATAACCTGACCACCAGTTTGTTTCAATCCTTATGGTTATACCGCGTCCGAAAGACTGGTGAAGGTAAAGTCACGAATCTTCATATAAGGTATTAAGTTTCCATCGACACGTACCTGTTGCCCAAGGGATTCCAAATTATTCAACATAATAATCGGGCTCTCGTTGAACCTAAAATTTTTGACAGGAAACTTGATTTGCCCATTTTCAATGTAGAAAGTTCCGTCCCTTGTCAAACCAGTATACAATAGGGTTTGTGGGTCTACACTTCGTATGTACCAAAAGCGTGTGACCAAGATACCTTTTTTGGTGCCTTTGATCATATCCTCAAGACTTTCGTCCCCTCCTTCCATTATCCCATTACTTGGGAATGGCACGGGATCTACGCCTTGCTTTTCTGCCCAGTATCGGCTGTAGGCCAGGTTCTTCACCACACCATTTTCTATCCAACTGGTTTTCTTTAAAGGTTGCCCTGCTCCGTTCCAAGTGGAGGTCGGTACATCGGGATGCAAGGGGTCTGACCAGATATTAACACGTTCGTCCACTATTTTTTGCCCAATTTTATTACCTCCTTCTTTTGCGGACATAAAACTTCTACCCTCATCGGCAGATCGTGCATCAAAAGATCGGAACATATTTTCCAATAGGCCAATCGATGCTGCTGGTTCCAAAATTACCGTGTACTTTCCAGGTTCTATGGCACGGGCTTCTCTGGACATTACTGCTTTGTCTATCGCCGTTTTTGATGCTTCGTCCGCATCAAACTTGGAGATGTCGTTGTAATCCCTGGTCACCCAGCCTGATCCTGTACCGTCATTGGTACGCATGGTTACTGTAAAGTCCACATCGGTAGATTGATTGTAAGCAAACAGCCCATTGGAATTGATCATGGCCGAAAACTGGGCCGAATCGTCCAAGAAACCTGCTGCGGTCACATCTTTGGCCGCTGCGGGAACAATGCTTTTATTGGCGACCTCTGCCCTGTACTCTGGTGTTACATTGGCGGTAGATTCTTTAAAAGTGATGGATTCATCATATTCCTGTGGCCCCAAAGGAGGCATAAACTCAGGATTTTCCGGTGATAATTGAGCCAGTTCTTCTGCCCTTCGCACCACTTTCTCCAAGGATGCGTCATCAAACTCGTCAATAGTTGCAGTGCCCACTTTTTTGCCAAAACTTGATTGTACCACCAAACTTTGTGTTGATCTATATCCTGCTGTGGATACGGTATTTCTTGCATATCGGATATTACCGCTGTTACTTCCACTTAGGTTTATTTCGCAGGCATCGGCCTTGGAAAAACTCAATGCCTTTTCCAAAATCTTTTTTGCTTCTTCTTTTGTATATATAGCCATTGTCTTATTATTTAATTTGAATAAACCTTAAATGGTCCTACCTGTGTTAATTACATTGACTCCGTTGAATCTTGACGTGGAGCTACCGTGTGAAACGGCACTTACCTGTGAAGGCTGCCCTTTACCATCGAAGAAGGAACCAAACAATCTGTAATCGTCCTTATCACAAATTTTGACGCAAGAATTCCAGAATTCCTGGGTATTGGATTGATAAGCTACATCATCGAGCATACCTACAATCTCACCGTCCTTGATTTCGTAGAACAGTGTTCCTCCAAACTGGAAGTTGTAACGTTGTTGGTCAATGGAGTACGAACCACGGCCCAAAATGTAGATGCCTTTGTCCACATCCTTGATCATATCCTGCAAGGAATATTTTTCCGTACCCGGTTCCAAGGAAACATTGGGCATACGTTGGAACTGCACATCTTCCCAACTTTGAGCGTAGCAGCATCCGTGCGATTCGTTTTGGTCGATCATATGCACCTGGTCGCGAATGGCCTGATAGTTCACCAAGGTTCCGTTTCTGACCAAATCCCATTTTTTGGTTTTTACGCCCTCATCGTCATAACCTACGGCGCCTAAAGATCCTACTTGAGTCTTGTCTGCAACCAAGTTTACGATGTTGCTTCCGTAATTAAAGTCTTTTGATTTCCATTTATCCAATGTAGCAAAACTGGTGCCTGCGTAATTGGCTTCATAACCCAATACACGGTCCAGTTCCAATGGGTGGCCTACAGATTCGTGAATGGTCAATCCAAGGTGGTTTGGTTCCAAAACCAAATCGTACTTACCGGCTTCAACCGATTTTGCCGTTAATTTTTGTTTGGCCTGCTTGGCCGCCATGGTGGCGTCCTCTATAATATCGTAGCTTCTGTTGTATAACGTAATGCCTTCGGGTCCGGAGAGTTTTTCCGATTCCAGGCCGTCCATGTACTCGTAGCCCATGCCCATTGGTGCGCTCAATGCCTGACGGCTCTTGAATTTACCTGCTGCACGGTCAATGGCCGTAACATTAAAGGTTGGCCAAATACGATGTACGTCTTGATCAATGTACGATCCATCGGTCGAGGCGAAATATTTTTGCTCATTCACCATAAAAAGGGCGGAATTTACAAAGTTGGCACCGTTTTCCATGGCAGCCGCATTTGCATTCAAAAGCAAATCAACTTTTTCGGAGATGGGTACTTCTTTAAAGTCCTTTTTTATGGGAGTTTTCCAAGAAACTTCGCCATGGGACTCAACTGGAGCCAATACTACGGGTTCTTTTTGAATCTTGGAATTGGCCTTGGCAATGGAAACGGCATGTTGGGTAGCCTTTTTGATGCCGTCCTCGGTCACATCATTGGTTGAGGAAAAGCCCCAAGTTCCGTTGGCGATAACCCTGATCCCAATTCCGAACGATTCTGTGTTCACCACGTTCTGAACTTTATCTTCCCTAGTAAAAACATATTGGTTCAAATATCTCCCTATTCTGGCATCTGCATAGGTGGCCCCCATGGACTTTGCCGTATTTAGGGCCACATCGGCCATTTTCTTTTTAAGTACGGTATCCATACCTGGTTCGAGTAGCGCTTCTGCAGGAATATCGTTCCCCAAAAGAAGCGAGGGCATCATCATTGCCCCTGCACCCATACCAGCGTACTGTACAAAATCTCTTCTTTTCATAAGTTAGTTGTTTGATTTACTTTTAGTTAAAATAGGTGGGTATATGTTAAAATTGGTCTGTACGAACCCATAGGTTTTAAAATTAAGTAGTGTTCCTTTAGTTTTATGTTAATTTTAACCTAAAATGCAAGAGGTGAAACCTTAATTTTCCAATACTTATCTAAGCGCTGCCATTTTTTATTTATATCACAGTTGACTGTTATTTTTTTAATAAAATGCAACCTTCATCCCTTTTTGGTATCCTTTTCCTCTTATTTGTTACAGTTTTATTGCTTTTTATTTAACAGTCAATCTTTCAGACGTTTCAAAATATTGAAACCATTAGTTAAAAAGAAGCGTTCAATCGCCCAAATAGTTTGATTAACTTGTCAATGAATTTTAATGAATCAATACAATTAATGCTCATACCCATTCTCATAGGACTTTATATTATAATTGCCCTTTTGATGGTTGTTAGCCTGCTTTTGAACGGGGTTAGGCCCAGCAAGACCTTGGCTTGGTTATTGGCCATTTTTACCATTCCCGTGGCCGGCGCTCTCCTCTATATTTTGTTCGGTAGAAACAGAAGAAAAATTAAAATGTTTTCTTTAAAAAATCAGTTTAATCCTTTGGATGAACTGGAAAATGCCCATTGCCATTCAGAAATATCCGCCAACAAACAAAAAATAACTTCCTTGATCAACAATACTTCAAAATGCCCGGTTACGTGCCTTAACGACCTGGAATTGCTGAAAGATGGTAAAAATACCTTTGAAAGTATATTTGAGGCGCTGGAAGAAGCCAAAGAACATATTCACCTACAATATTACATTTTTGAAGATGGGATTCTGGCCGATAAGCTATTGGAGGTCTTTGAACGAAAAGTAGCTGAAAATGTTACTGTGCGATTGTTGTATGATGGGATTGGCAGTTACTCCTTGAGTAAAAAATACCTTAAAAGACTAAAACAAATCGGAGTGGAAACTGCCCAATTTCTTCCTTTTAAATTTGGTAGGTTCCTTAGCGCGCTGAATTACCGAAACCACAGAAAAATTATTGTAATCGACAATAAGGTCGGTTTTACAGGCGGTATCAATATTTCGGATAAGTACCTGAAAGGGGATCCTGCATTGGGCAAATGGCACGACACCCATTTGAGGATTGAAGGTGAGGCTGTTGATTATTTGAACAGAGTTTTTGTGGGCGATTGGTATCTTGCCAGTGAAAATAAAGTGGATATAGCAGCATTCAAGGTGCACAAGGCTCCCAAAAAAGGTACTTCGCTACAAATAGTTCCCAGTGGCCCTGATGATGATTTTGATGTAATGGAGCAGGCCTTTTTTTCCATCATCAATAGTGCCGAGAAATACCTTTACATCGTTAATCCGTACATCATTCCAAACCATGCCATTTTACAAGCTCTTATTACCGCAGCATTAAGCGGGGTCGATGTGAGGATTTTAATGTCGTCCAGTACGGATATTAGACTTGTGGACTGGTGCGTTAGGGCCTATTACGAGTCGTACCTTAAGGCCGGAATCAAGATATATTTGTACGATGATGGTTTTTTGCACAGTAAAGTTATGCTGTGCGATGATGAGATTGCCAGCATTGGCACGGCAAATCTCGATAACAGGAGCCTACAGCAAAATTATGAGGCA
Source organism: Allomuricauda sp. (assembly GCF_013911645.1). Taxonomy (GTDB): domain Bacteria; phylum Bacteroidota; class Bacteroidia; order Flavobacteriales; family Flavobacteriaceae; genus Flagellimonas. The sequence continues at coordinate 68,941 of NZ_JACESV010000001.1, read as the reverse complement.
CAAGTCTTTGTTTATGACCCCGCCCTGTGCAAACGCATGAAATCTGATTTTTTAAAGGATTGCGAAAAATCCACTGTCCTAACAGATTATGAAAAATACAAAAAGAGACCTTGGATCAAAAAATTGGCACAAGGCTTTGCCAAATTGTTGAGCCCTCTGTTATAACGAGATGGTTTCGTAACCCAATTCGTTTTTACAGATTTTCCCTTCTTCCCAGCAATCGAGGTTATAAATGGTGGTCTCCGCGATTCTTTCAAGGGCTTCTTTGGTTGCGAAGGCTTGGTGGGGCGTTAAAAGTACATTGGGCAATGCGATCAATGCTTGTAAAAGCGCATCGCTTAATCCTGTTTTACTGTTATCCCTAAAGAACACACCTCTTTCATGTTCATAAACATCCGTGGCATATCCTCCGAGATGGCCATCTTTTAATGCGCTGATAACATCTTCCGTTTTTACGATGCCTCCCCTTGCCGTATTGATCAATAAAGCTCCCGGCTTCATTGCCAAGAACAATGGTTCGTAAAAAATGTGGTGTGTTTCATAATTTAAGGGCACATTTATACTGATCACATCCGATCTTCTGCACAGTTCTTCCAAAGGAAGGTACTCCAGATCATAATGATTTTCCAGATATTGGTTCCGCTTCACATCGTTGGCCACTACCTTGCATCCGAAAGCATGGAATATTTTCACCAAAATGGAACCGATTCTTCCTGTTCCCACAATGCCAACCGTTTTTCCGTTCAAATCAAACCCTACTAAATCATCCAATAAAAAATTGTGCTGTTTTACTTGGGCATTGGCCTGAATCAACTTACGGTTTAGTGCCAACAATAGCCCTACCGCATGCTCGGCTATGGTGTGGGGAGAATACTCCGGTGCATAGGCCACTTTAAGCCCTATTCGTTTGGCGGACTTAACACTGACATTGTTATAGCCCGTTGATCTTAGGGTAATGTATTTTACCCCCAGCTCCTTTAAAATCTCCAGAACCACCAAAGACGCTTCGTCGTTTGAAAAAATTGAAATGGCATCGTACCCGGCTGCCATTACTGCCGTTGTGGAGTTCAGGGTATCGGGTACGAACTTGATCTTATGCTTGTTACCATTGGATTTTTTCAGTTCTTTTATCTCAAAATCCTTGGCGCTATACACCAGTACTTTCATATGCTTTGTTTCTAAATAAACTTAGTTCAACAATCTTTTTTGCTTTTTGCGCTTGATTACGTTGGATACGATATTGAATATTTTGGTTTTGGAGTCTCTATATTTTACAAAGTAATCTTCTATCTCCTTGCCCAGATCATTATGCGTGTCCAAGTAGGCCTCCTCCATTTTTTCTTGGTTTACCTCATCTACCATAATCTGAAGTTGATTCTCGTGCAATTGCACTTTTTTGAAGAGATCCACCAAGTCCTTCTCCAATTTGTTCAAGGATTCAACTACAGGTTGTACGCTTTTGAACATATCGGAATCTATAATGTCCAATGTATAGTCCTTCACCATTTGGTTCAGAAATTTTTGTTCATCACGGGCAAATTTTAATTCAGAGGACCACCTTTTTGATTCTTCGTGCAGCTCGTCCGCACTAAACCATTCCCTAAACTTTCTTTTGTTTGATTTTGTTTCCATCATTTAAATGCTTTGAGCGGCAGATGAAAATTCATCTGCCGCGAACTCCGGTTACACTACCTCTATTACTTTTTTTTGTTCTTCCTTGGCTTCTTCCATTTTAAGGACTTTAAGCCTAAGAATACCATTTTTGTAAACTGCCTTTACTTCTTTTGATCGATCAACAGAAGCGGGCAATTGCAAGGTTCTCGTAAATGCATTGTAGTTGAATTCCCTTCGGGTGAAGTTTTCTTCCTCTTCGGTCTCTTCCTTTTCTTTTTGTGCAGAAACTTCCAATACATCATCTTTTATAGTGATATTGAAATCTTTTTTTTCAAATCCAGGTGCGGCAAATTCAATTTCAAAATCATCTTTGTGTTCCTTAACATTCATTGATGGATGGGTTTTTTCCAAATTGAAAAAATCATCATCCACAAATGCATCTCGATTGAAGAAATCAATCAATCTCTCGTTCCATGGAAATCGCTTTCCGTTCAATTTTACAAGCGACATAACTATTTAATTTACTGATTAATGAATATTTGACAATCCGACAAGTACTATATTTTACGTTACAAAACACGGTCATGTCAGTATGATGGTTTCTTTTTTTTGAGCACAGACCCTGCATAATCATAAACCTCCTTTTTAAGATTGATGTAGGCTTTTATATAATCCGTTACTTTCTTATTGAGGTTCTGGTGCTTTTGGTAGTAGTGGTCATCACATTCATCGTCTACACATTCAAAAATGCCACCAAGTCCATTTTCATGTTTCTTAATGGTTTCGGATAGTGATCTTCTTTTCCTCTTGGAAATCTTGAAATGTTCTTTGAATGTTTCCAGACGCTCGAAGAGTTTGGGAGTACATGGCTCAAATACATAGGAATCCAACAGCCCTTGGATAAAGGCCATTTCACCTTCGATAAACTGCAAATAGGATTTCCAATTTTGCAGTTCTCCGTGCATTAGCTCTATTTGTCTCTCCCTTAACATTATTATGGCCCTTTATTAAATTGCTATTGAATGTAAGGTTTGGTCGGTTATTGTGAAATGATCTAAATCATATTGATGATCTAGTTAAGTGGCATCCGGATACCGGTCATCCATTCCAAAAGATTGTTTTACCAATGCTTTGAACTGGTTCTTGGTCATGCTATCCACCGTTTTGGTGGTCTTTATCTTCGAGGCCAATTTTGGATGGTTGTCTTTTAGGGACTCTACAAATTTTTCCGGGGCTTCGGCCGGTCCAAAAATGGCTATTTGGTCCGCATCGGAAATCTGCTCGGCTATCTCTTCAAAATAATTTTTCAACTGATGCTTTTCCCGCTCAAGATATTTGCTATCCTGGATAACATCTTGCGGGCCCCATCTGGTTTTGGACCGAGACCCTCCCTTGGGGTTAAAAAATTCCAGTTCCGAGGGAATGTTAAAAAGACTTTCCTTTCCATTGTCCAATATTACTCCGTTGGCTTCTAGTTTGTCCAACCATATTCCTACTTGTTTCATAATCTCATCTTTTTTTAGTTATCGTTCAGTTCCAAAATGGGCACTTGGGGATCAAACCCTATCTTTTTTACAAGGGGATTAGAAAGGATACTCCCGAAGAACAAATGTTTTTTGTTCAAAAAGGCCACCATGTCGCAATTGTTCTCTTCTATAAACTTATTGATGCCATCACTGATCTTATCTGCGGGCAAAAAATGCATTTCATAATCTGTACCCTGTAAAATTTCTTGCAACAATTCCTTGTTCACCTCTTCTGTTCTATTGAGTTTTCCATCCTTGTCCTTATCTATGTGCACTACATTGATCTTTGCATCGTGCAATTTGGCTAGCTCTATTAAATCCCCTATTTCCTTTCTCTTAAAAGGGGTTTTATAATCCGTGGGAAAAACAATCTCCCTTGGTATTTGAAACATATAATCGTTGGGTACTGCAATAACGGGGCATTCCCGTACCTGCTCCATCACATTTACGGTATTGGTACCAAATATGCGGGCTTTGGATTCGGTAATCCCTTTGGTGCCCATTACAATAATGTCGATGTCCTTTTTGTCGATTACAATTTTAATGGCCTCGCTTAAGCTGTTGAAGGTTGTAATGGTATGGAATTGGTGCTTATTGTTTTGAGGATGAAGTTTTATGATTTGCATCAATCGTTCCATGCCTTCTTCAGATTCTTTTTTTGCCGCTTCATAATAAGGTTCCCCTATTTCGGGAACCCTCATACTGTCCAAAGTATATCCTGAAATATGAAAGGCATTGAGTATATAAAAATCGCATCGCACATTACTGTATAGTTCCAATGCGTACCTAATGGCATTCAATGCATTTTTGGAATAGTCCGTAGGCAACAAAATTCTCTTGTTCATGATGGTTTTTGTTTTAGCGAAAATTACAGTACCTCAAAATGTTATACCATGATTTTGGTCAACTGTTCGGCAGAATCAAAAAGGGTACCTTCAATTTTGTATTGAGCTCTTTTATGATGCCTTTTCCAATAAACTCCAAGAAAAAGTGATGTGGGTAATACACCATACAGAGTATATCTATACCCCAGAGATCCACGAATTCCAAAATGGTGTTCGCCTTACCATCAAATACGGGTAAAGCAACCTCTTTGGAACTGTTCTTGGAAATGGCACTGAGGAAATCGGTCTTATTTTTCTTGGCCGTCCGATTATCTTTATTTTCCTCAATCACCATGGGGACAATTGCACTATTTGTTAAACCACTAAAAAATTGGAGGGTTTTAATGTTCTTTTCCGCAATTGGTCTCGCGTAATTGGATGTAAATGCGATTTTATCGACTTTTTTAAAATCAATCTCCAAAGGAACGATCAACACGGGACAACTGGTTATCTCCCTTACCAGTTGCATGGCATTGTTTCCGAACAATATATGTTTTATCTCTTCCTTTCCTTTATTTCCGATTACGGTAAGGTCCACCTTGTTCGCTTTGGCATATTCAGCAACTCCCTTGGTCATATCGGAGCAAAGGGAAACTTTTTTAAAGCTGTGTTCTTTGTTCTCTCCCACATCTCGGACCAAACGGTGTACCAAGGCGTCCAACCCTTGGCTTGAATCCAGTTTCGCTTTTTCCATATCTGGATCATTCTCGCTACTGCACACATTTACAATATGAAATATGCATTCCTCGCCCTTGAACAACTGTGCTGCATAATACAATGCATTATAGGAATTGTTGGAAAAATCGGTGGACACTAAAATCTGTAACATGGCTTTGTTTTTTACTTATGGGTTGATGGGAAGTACTAAAAAAGGAACCTTGCTGTGAAAACCTATATTTTTGATTATCGGTTCTACAAACAGGCGTTCCAAGAACGTATGTTTGTTTTTTACCATAGCGAGCATTTCCACCGGGGTTTCTTGTTGAAACCCATTAATGGCCGCTATCAATTCTTGGTCCGGTAAATCGTAAAACTTATGGTTATGTTCCAGTAATTTACCTTGCAGATAGGTTTTATGGTCTGTCTGATCAATATTAAGCCCTTCTGGAGCAGTTACGTGCATTATGTGCAGTTTGGAGTGCCATAGTCTTGAAAATTTGAGCAGAAAATCCAGATTGACTTTTTTATAATCCACTTCATAGTCGGTGGGGAACAGAATATTACGTGGGGTTTCATATTCAAAACTAGAAGGAACGGCCAAAATTGGAATGTCCGATTTTTGGATTACATGTACCGTGTTCGATCCAAAAAGAATTTCCTTGGCGCCAGTTGCCCCTTGTGTCCCCATCACAATAAAATCTATACTTTCTTTTTGGGAAATAGATGTAATCTCGTCCGTCAACGAATTAAAGGCCGTATGGGTAACAAAAGTATGTTTTGATACATTGAACTGGGCCTGGATTCTCTCTCTGGTGTTTTCCAAGGCTTCCTCTGCCCTATATCTTTCATCATCGGGCAGGCCCAATTGCCCAGGACTACCCAGTGTATAGTCAACCCTATAAATGGCCGGGGTATAAGTATGTACCAAATAAAATGTACAGGTGGAATTCTCCAATAATTTCACCGCGTGTGAAATGGCATGGAATGCATTTTCGGAAAAATCGGTGGGCAATACTACTTTGATCATAATTCCATTATTTAAAAACCTACTGCTGTTAACAAAGCTAATTATGGTGTTGGTCAAATACTATGATTTACATCACATACCCACACCATTTTAAAGCTATAAAATAGGTTCTTAACTCCCCAAGGAATTCAAGAACAGTTAAAAACAGTGCTTATTCGTGGATCACGAAGAATGGAACTTTTGTATGGAAACTTATTTGCTCCACAATGGAATCAAAGAGGATTTGCTGGATAAAGTTTAGATTTTTGGCCACCATCACGATCATATCGATCTCACGGCTCTCCATAAAACACTGTATGGCCGGCTTAACCTTTTGGTTTGTAATGGTATGCATACTGTACGCTTCAGGTAATGTATCCTCTAGAAAATCCAAAAGGTGCTCCTTATTCTTCTCTTGCTCTTTATTTAGACTGTCCCCTTCCTTTAACGCATTCATGACCCGAAGCTTGGATTTTCCCAATTCCACCATTTCTTCCATTGGGTGTAAAATACGTAGGGAATAAAAAATATTAAAATCTGTGGGAAAAGCTATTTCCCTGGGTTTGGACAGTTTAACTTGGGCAGGAACAACAAGGGTGTTGCATTGTACTTTGGTAATAACATCACCAGCATTGCTTCCCAGTATTTTCTCTTTAATTCCCGAAGCTCCCCTGGTTCCCATTACAATCAGGTCAATGTTTTGTTCCGCTATATATTTTTTTATGGTAGAAGTAAAAAAACCGTACTCATGCAATGCAAAAAAAAAGTGGTTTGCCTCAGTGCTATGCTTCCTGCATTCCTTAACCAGGTCCAATAATTTTTTCTTTGTGTTTTCTGTGGGTGCCCCTTCAGATTCTTGAAAGGACTCTGCATCTATTTTTGTATCCAACAGCGTACCGACATAAAGCAAATAAAAATTGCACTCCATGGAACTGAACAGCACTTGGGCATACTTTAATGCCTGAATGGAGTTCTCGGAAAAATCTGTCGGAACAAGAACATTTTTCATGTGTCATAAATTATGGGCACAAGTTTATCATTCGTAGAAAAAAAAGGAATGATAAATATCACTTAAGCCATTTATGACGCATATTTTTCAATTCACGTTCTGCAATGCTTCTTTATCCAGCACCATAATGTTTCTGTTTTCTATGGTGATAAGGCCTTCGTGTTTAAAATCCGATAAAGTTCTGATGAGACTTTCCGTTGCAATACCCGCCACCCCGGCCAAGTCGCTTCGGGATATTTTTAAAGGTTCCTGTTTATCCTTGTTAATGGCCCTGCTAAACATTAAAAGGGTCTGGGCCGTTTTTTTTCTTACGGAGCTATAGGCCATTTGCAACAACTGGTTTTTAATGTTTGCCAAATCCTCGGTTATGACATCCATAAGCTCTAGGGAAACACTTTTGTTGTCTTCCAAAATACCTTTTACTTTTTCTTTGGATATTCCGGCCAATTCCACTTCTTCCATTGCCGATGCGTACTCCTGATATGGCAAGTGGTCCGTTAAAGAGGTGAATCCCAAAAAATCGTCTTCGGAGTACACCGATGTAATCAGTTCCTTTCCCTCTTCGTCCAATCCACAACTTTTTACGACCCCTTTTAAGATCAGGTACACCATGTTGGAGTGATCCCCTTTTGCATAAATGGTTTCATCTTTTTTAAAGGAAAAAATTTGACCATGGTCATCAAAAAAGTTCTTCAGTTCGTTCAACGATCTAATTTCCTGTTCCTGTGATGTTGTTTTGGGGTATTCCGCCAGGGCGGCCCCCATTTCTTTTGCCTTTTCCAACCTGCATTGAATGGCCGACAAAAGTTCCTCCTCTTCAAAAGGTTTGGTCAAGTAATCATCAGCGCCAAGGTTCATGCCCCTTCTAACATCCTGCTTCTCGGTTTTAGCGGAAACAAAGATGAAGGGAATGTAACGGGTAGTCTCAATTGATGAAAGTTGTTCCAAAACTTCATAACCGTCCATCTCTGGCATCATAATATCACATAAAACCAAATCCGGTTGTTCTTTAACAGCCTTATCCACTGCTATTTTTCCATTTGATGCCGAACACACATTAAAACCGGACAATTCCAACAGTTCAGCTACATTTTCCCGTAGCGAGGTGTCATCCTCAACCAGTAATATTTTTTTCATTTTCCTTGTTATTTATGGGTATGTACAGTGTAAACGTTGAACCTTTGCCCAATTCGCTTTTAAAAGTCACATTGGCGTTGAGGTTATGCAGGTGCTGCCTTACTATATTGAGGCCAATGCCGGTCCCTTGTACGGTGAGCACATTGCTGGCCCTATAGTATCTATCAAAGATAAAGGGTTGGTCTTCCAAAGGTATTCCCAAACCTTGATCAATAATATCAATGTAAAGGTGTCCATTTTCTTTGGTTACCACAAGCTCAATGGTCGAATCTTCCGGTGAATATTTTATGGCATTGTGCACAAGGTTGGAAAGGGCCAATCCCAAGATTTTTTCGTCAAATTCCACTTCAATCCCATCAATGTTCTCGGGATATTGAATTCGCTGCCCTTCCTTTAGGAGCATGTTGGAATCGTAGACCACTTCATTGATCAATTTACTCAAAGGGAAAGGGGACATGGAATAGTTGACCTTTCCAAGGTCCAAACGCTCTATGGACAAAAAGTCCGTAAGGATATTGTCCAAATACTTTACTTTGGATTTGATGGTACCGATGTGCTTGTCCCTTTTGTCCTGCTGTTCGGATTCGATATATTTGGACAAGAGCGAGGTAGAAGTAAGAATACTGCTCAGCGGAGTTTTAAACTCATGCGAGACCAAGGAAAGAAACTTCGTTTTCAGTTCATTCAGTTTTTTCTCTGCTTGGAGTGCCTGCTTTAACTGTTGTGTTCGCTCTTCTACCTTGTTTTCCAGTTGTTGGGTATAGTTTTTTCTTTCCGTAATGTCCAGCACAATGGCTACGCATACCTCTTGCTTGCCCAATAATGATAATTGTAGGTGTACCTCAACTGGATAAGTGGAACCATCTTTTCGTTTGTGGATCGTTTCAAAAATTACTTTTTCTTTTCTTTTGGATAGCAAGGGGGACACCAGCCTACGAAATACATCTTCTGTAAGTGCTGGTTTAATGTCCATTACCGACATTTGGCCCAGCTCTTCCATACTATACCCCAAATTGTGTTGAGCGCCTCGGTTTACGTTGATAAAAACAAACGATTCAGCATCAAAAACATAAATTTCGTTAAGGGATTCATCAAAAATTCGGAACCAATGGTCCATTGCCTCTTTGGCCTTCTTTTGCTCGGTAATATCCATGATCAGGGCCAACACATATTTGCGTTGGCGCAATTGGAACGGGTTTAGGCTTATCTCCAAAGGAAATTCACTGCCATCCTTGCGCTTGCCCACCAAATCCTTGCCCTTTCCCATCTGCCTGGCCTTGCCCTCACTCATAAAGTTATTGGCCAATCCCGTATGGTGATTCCTTACTTTATCGGGAAGCAATAATTGCATTGGTTTACCGACAAGTTCACCCTCGGGATAACCGAACATTTTATCGGTGGTAGTGTTGCTGGCAGTAATCATTTGTTGTTCATCAACAACAAGGATGCCTTCCGAGATTACCTCCGATAACATCCTTAGCACGTTACTTTTTTCAAATACTTCCAAAACGAAAAATGAATTTACTGATTTTGGTCATGGGGGGAAAGCTTTTACAAGACTATATTTAAACTTTTACAACTAAATTTAAGAAAATGTTGGAATCTAAGAAAAAGCTCGGAAACGAACTTTATCAAAGTTTGGGAAAATTGTTCTATGCCATGGCCATGGCAGATCACAGCATTCATGTACAGGAAATGGAAAAGCTCAACGAAGTGGTTCGCGATTATTGGCTAGAGGTCGATGATATTGAAGATGAATATGGTACGGATGCCTCTTTTCAAATTGTGTCCGTTTTTGATTGGCTACTGGAATATGAAAAGGACGGCGAAGAAATTTATGAGGAATTCGAAGCTTTCTATACCGACAATAAGATGCTGTTTACCCCCCAGATCAAAAATCTGGCCATGTCCACATCGAGGGCCATTACCGCTTCTTTTTCGGGGAGCAATAAGGCGGAACTCATTTTATTGGGGCGTTTGCAATTGCTCTTCAACAATTGATCATAGTTTAATGGTCATTACAGGTAATTTGGCATGGTTGGATACATTTTCCGCTAAACTTCCCACTACAAAATGGGCCAAACCTTTTCTTCCATGGGTTGGAATGACCAATAGATCGGCACCCTTCTCATTACAATATTTAAAGATTCCCCGTTCTAAACTTGGGTGGCTGTAAAAATTGATTTGAACATCATTGCCCAACTCTTTTTTGAAGGCTTCCATTCTTTTCTCCACGATATCGTACCCTATAAAGTTTGCCCCGGTGGTATTGATATATACGACTTCCAAACTGGCCTTGTATAATTTGGCAAATGCATCTGCTTTCTTGTAAACCGAAATGTTTTCCTTGGCTAAATCACTGGCCATTACTATTCTTTTTATTGTAAAATCTTCGTGCTGATCTTTGATTACAATTACGGGGACATCCGCGGTGCGAACCACCTTTTCTGTATTGGAGCCAACGAACAGTTCACTAAAACCACTTGTTCCGTGCGAGCCCATTACGATCAAATCACAATTTTTCTCCCCAGCTACAATGCCTACCTCCTCAAAATCTTTATAATTTTGGATAATTGCTTCTAAAGAAATCTCTTTCATATACTCTTTTTCCGTATACTGCTTGATTTTTTCTTTGGCCTGATTTAGATAATATTTGGCCTCGGCTTCCTCCGCTATTTCAGAATTGGCCAAAACAGAATCCGATACACCGATCATATGGAGCAACACAATGCCAGCTCCATGCTGTTTTGCAATTTTTGAAGCTACTTCTAGGGCGTATTCGGAATGTTTGGAAAAATCGACAGGTACCAATATTTTTTTCATGACTTTCGATGTTAAGGCAAAATGGTTCTCTTTTAAAAAAAGAGGGATGAACCATCTCCATTTGTTACATTTTCCCTTAAAGGTAAGATGGAGATGTAACAACTCCTATGATCTTGGTCACATCTAAAATTGATAGAGTGTTTACTTGAATGTGTCCAGCTTCTTTTTAAGCGAGGCCACTTCTTCTTGTAAACTTTCCACTTGCCCTAAAAGATGATGGATAGCTTGAATTCCTTCGGGGTTTATATCCAACTCCTTATGCAGGCGCACCATTTTTTCCAGAAGCGGTAAATCCTCAACATGAAGCTTTCCCTCATCTTCTTCGTATGCTATTTGTAAAATCTCGTATTCGTACATGGAGTAAACAAAAGATTCCCCAACCCCATGGCATTCACAAAAAGTTTTAATGGATATGTAATTCTCTTGTTTCATGTTTTTTTATTCTAGGTTGGTTTTCTCCAAAGATTCAAAAAGCGATTGCTGTTCTTGGGTCAAGTTCTTGGGTATTTTTACCGTATAGGTGAGGTACAAATCCCCAAACTGGCCTTCCTTCTTGTATTTTGGAAAGCCTTTACCTTTAAGTTTCACCTTGGTGCCGTTATCCGTGCCAGGGGCCACTTTTAATTTTACTTTCCCGGTCAAGGTCTCCACCTGTATTTCTCCCCCAAGTACGGCCTTTACCAAAGGTATCTGTACTGTTTTGTACAAATTTGCCCCATCGCGTTTAAATGCGGTATTGTTGGTAATGGAAAACGTAATGTACAGGTCGCCAGCAGGGCCACCTTCGATCCCTGGCCCACCGTGCCCTTTTATTTTGATGGTCTGTCCATCTTCAATACCAGCGGGAATGGTCAAGCGGATATTTTTCCCATTTACGGTGATTGTCTGTTTTTGGGTAGTGTATACATCCATCAAGGACAATTGGAGTTGGGCGTTGTAATCCTGCCCCCTAAAACGAACCCTTTGCCTTCCTGAGCCAAATCCAGATGCTCCCCCTCCGAACATGGATTCAAAAAAGTCCGAAAAATCTTGAGCAGACCCTCCAGAGCGACTGTAGGTATAGCCTGAATAATCCCCACCTCGACTTTGTTGAGCTCTTGACCGTTTCGCTTTCTCAAACTCTTCTGCATGCTGCCAATCTTTTCCGTACTCGTCGTATTTTTTCCTTTTCTCGGGGTCCGAGAGTACTTCGTTGGCCTCATTAACGCGCTTAAAGTTTTTCTCCGCCTCCTCGTCGTTGGGATTTAGATCGGGATGGTATTTTCTTGCGAGCTTACGGTATGCTTTTTTAATTTCGTCGGTAGGTGCTTTTTTATCTACCCCCAATACTTTGTAATAATCAATAAAATCCATAGGCGATACAGAAATCTGAATTCGTAATACCTCACATCACTCTTTCAAATTTCGTCAAAAATCTTCTTTTTTTACAATGACCTTTATCAGTATCCAAACTGACACTTTTAGCCAACGTTTTTCATTTTTATATCTTGCCAACAACATTTACCTTTAAGAAGACGCAATTTCCAAATAATGATCGTCCATCAGTTTGACCAGACCAATTCCATCATGAATACTTTTATTTCAGAAATCAGGGATGTAGAAATCCAGAAAGATCCCATGCGTTTTCGACGCAATATTGAACGTATCGGTGAGATTCTGGCCTACGAACTCAGCAAAACCTTGGATTATGGGGAAAGCGAAGTGAAAACTCCCTTGGGCGTTAAAAAATCGTTTTTATGTTCGGACAACTTAGTGCTCTGTTCGGTACTGCGGGCCGGCCTCCCATTGCACCATGGTATTTTAAGTTATTTTGATGGAGCCGAAAATGCCTTTATTTCGGCATATCGCCATCATCCAAACAACGATGATGATTTTGAAGTCATCGTGAAATATTTGGCCGCGCCATCATTGGATGGTAAAATTTTGGTGTTGACCGACCCCATGCTGGCCACAGGTAAAACTTTGGAAAATGTGCTCGGCGCCCTTAAAAGTTATGGAACCCCCAAGCAAATTCACATTATATCGGTAATCGGCTCCAAATCTGGTGTAGCAAAGGTTGAAAAGGTTTTTCCAAAGGACACACAACTTTGGATCGCTGCCGTTGATGAAGGCCTTACCAGCAAAGGTTATATTGTACCCGGACTTGGTGATGCAGGCGATTTAAGTTACGGAGTAAAATTATGATGCATTACAAAATCACCTCAACAACCTCGTGCATTTTGGGAATATGACAATTCCAACCTAATTTTTGTTGGATTTTTTCCTTGTATGCCTCCATGGCAGATTTTTCCCCATGTACCAAAAACACTTTTTCAGGAACATTTTTTATAGATCCCATCCACATCAACAGTTCCGATTGGTCCGCATGTGCCGATAGGCTTTCCAGATGATGGACTTTGGCTTTAATGGGGACATATTTTCCGTAAATTTTAAGTTCCGTTGCTCCTTCGAGCAACTTTCTTCCCCTTGTTTCCTCAGCTTGAAACCCAACAAGTAAAATGGAAGTGGAATCCAGGTCCGCCAATTGCTTTATGTACGTGAGAACCCTACCTCCCGTAACCATTCCGCTACCTGCAATCACAATTTTTGGTCTGGGATCATCAATAGTCTCCCAAGTTTCGGCGTAGGAGCTCACTATATTGATATGGTTGTACATATTTCTGTATTCCGCCGATGTTAGCTTGTGCCAGTTGGGAAAACTCTTGAATACTTCCAATACATTGTTCCCCATGGGGCTATCCACAAAAATGGGAATATTGGGTATCTTGTTCTTCTTGTAAAGCTTCCACAATTGGTACATTAGGGATTGTAAACGTTCCACCGCAAAGGAAGGAATGATCAAAATACCTTTTTTATGTAAAGTCTCTTTTACGAGTTCCGTTAAGATCTGCTCTACATTTTCTTTAGGATGATCCCTATCGCCATAGGTGCTTTCCACAAACAAATAGTCTGCCCGCTCCGGTTGTTTTGGCGGGTTGAGCAATTCATCGTTTTGCCTGCCGACATCACCTGAAAACACAAATCGTTTTCCATAGAGATCCATATCTAAATAGGTAGAACCAATAATGTGCCCATTGTACAAAAATGTTACGGAACAATGGTCCGAAAGGGAGATCTCCTCTCCCTCCTCGACTTGTTCAAAAAACTTCAAGGTAAAAGCAACATCCTGTTTTGTATACAATGGCAGGGCAGGATCATGCTTGCTGTATTTTTCTTCATTGGCCCTCTCCGCTTCTTCCTCCTGTATTTTGGCACTATCCTCCAATATGATGCGGGCAATTTCCAAGGTGGGGCCAGTTCCGAGTATCTTTCCCCTGAATCCTTGTCGGACCAGAAGCGGTAAATATCCGCAATGGTCCAAATGTCCGTGGGTAAGCAGCACATAATCCATTTGCGAAGCATCTACAGGCAGCGACTCCCAATTTTGTTTTCGTAATTCTTTTACACCCTGAAACAGACCACAATCCACCAAAATTTTGATTTCTTCGGAGTGCAGGTAAAATTTTGAACCTGTCACCGTTTCCGAAGCACCTAAAAAATAAATTTGAAGTTTTTTCATCCGTTTACGAATTACAAAGTGATTTCATTTCTTTCAGAATCCGTTGTTTTCTGCCATTGGAAACCCCCAAATGGTCGAGCAAAAAGCTATTCTTTATCAATTGCCTGCACAGTACAATGTCACGCTCCAACAAAAATTGCTTTTCCCTATTGGACAATAATGTTGAAACCGTGATGGGGTATAATCGCAATCTGTCTATTCTTTCCTTAAGGCCATTTCCATGCGGATAATCCCAGCTTAAAAGATAGAGCCCGACACATTTCCCATATTCGAGGGCATCTTGCGTAAAACGGGTATTGGTGGCCAACCAACCTTTGGTTTCCTTAAAGTCCTTATTGTTTTGGGACTCCAAAGGCAACTTAACATCTTGGTACCTGGAATGTATATACAAGGGAATCTTTACATTGCATTTTAGTCCATCCTCACTGTGAAACTTGCACTCGATAATGTTCAAGGTTTCGTTTTTTATGGCCAAAACATCAATTTCGTGAGACACACAACTGCCTTGCAGCACTTCTCCTACTTTGGTTTGATAACCGGAATAATGTAAAATACCGCCCACAAATTTCTCAAAAGGGAAGCCAGTTGGGCCAAGTTCGTAAATGGCTTTTTTCAGTTTGTATTTTGATGCATAGACCGATTCCTTTTTCTTTAAAAGAGCAAAGGCCCGGTTGTAAATTTCGCGAGTGGTGATACCTTGGTAAAGTTCATCTTGCACACGCTGTACAATGTCCTCTACCAATGCTTCCGAAGCTCCACTGAATTGAAGGGAATTCTTGAGTTTTTCCATGGAAAAATCCACTTTTTCCCCTGTGGACTTTGTAATATGAAACTGCTTTGTTGCCATACCTCTAAAATACGCAACCTTTTAGTTACCGTCCTCAAATTTGATCAAAATCGGATGTGGTTGGAATGCTTATATGAAATCGGTATTATGAAATGGCGCTTTCAGAGACATCGACTTCCTTAACTGTCTTCCCTTTTTGAATGGACAGCCGAACATCTTCCAAAACCAAATAAAGACAGGGTACGATCACCAAGATGATCGCCGTGGCGAACACAATACCAAATCCTAAGGAAATGGCCATCGGAATCAAATAAAAGGCTTGGCTGGATGTTTCCAAAATAATGGGGGCCAGCCCACCAAAGGTGGTCATGGTCGTTAAAATAATGGGACGGAACCTTCGTAACCCTGCTTCGTGAATGGATTTGTAGATAGGGTGTCCTTCTTTTCGGCGTTTATTGGCATAGTCAATCATGATCAAAGAATCATTGACCACCACGCCGGACAATGCTATAACTCCCATAAGACTCACCAAGGAAAGATCGTAGCCCAACAAAATATGGCCGATAACGGCTCCAACGATTCCAAAAGGAATGGCCGTCATCACGATCAAGGGTTGCACATAGCTGCCAAAAGCTATGGCCAACAAGGCATAGATCAACAACATGGCAATGGCAAAACCGGAACGCAGCGTACTTGTACTTTCCCGCATATCGGCCTGACTTCCTTCAAAAGTCCATGTTATTCCGGGAAAATCCGCCCTAAGCTGGGGCAAGGTTTCTTCCTGTACTTTAGCGATGACCCTATTTACGGTATTTGCGGGTTCCACGTCCATTCCAACGTTGACCACTCTACGGCCATCCCTACGGTTGATACTGGTAAACGCTTCACGTTGTTTTACCTCAACAACATCCATTAAGGGTACTTCTACCCCATCCTGCGTTCTAATGAGAAAGTTTTCCAGATTTCTGATATCCTTTCGTTCTTCCATGGGCAGTTTTACCCGTACTTCTACCTCATCCATGCCTCTGAGTTGACGCATCGCCAGAGCCCCAAAGAAGCCATTTCTTACCTGTCTCCCTATATCATTGGATGTTAACCCAAGGTTTCTGCCCTGTGGCAACAGATTAAAATCATATTGCATCTTCCCGTTGTTGTAGTTGTCGGTAACGTCTCGGGTATTGGAAAAAGCTTCCATACGCTCCACAAAAGCAGCACTGGCTTTTTCCAGCACCTCAATATCGGTATGGCTCAAATCAATGCTTATGGCTTGCCGTGCCCCTCCCGGTCCACGTTCTGCCTCAAAAGTAATTTGGTCCACGCCCTCGATATCTCCAATATTGTCTCGCCAAAGTGCAATTACCTCTGCTGCGGTAATATCCCTTTGGTCGGGTGGCAGCATCACGATTTCCACATCAATAAAGTTCTGTCCCCTTACATTGGTCTTGATGCCTTCGGCAACTTCGTACAGGTTATGTTCTTCGAACATTCTTTGGGTGGCATCAGAAATATCGTGGGCGACCTTTGCTGCTTGGTCGGGCGTGGTACCTACGGGCAACCGCACCCCCGCCTCAATTTCATCTGCCGCTACTTCGGGCATCATGATCATTCCCATGTGGCCGCTATACCCGTATCCGCCCACAATCAACAAAAGGGCTATGGCACTGCACAATGTAATGTAACGGTGTTTCAGGCACTTATCCAGCAATGGACGATAGCGCCTATCCACAAATTCATTGAATGCATTGGCGAAAGAACTTTGCCACCCCTCCAATTTATGCACCCATTTGTTCTTGCTTGGATTTTTCTTTAAATGCGCCAAGTGTGATGGCAAGATGAACAAAGCTTCCAACAATGATACGGCTAATATTACGATGACCACCGCGGGCAATGGTTGCCAGAATTTACCTGTTTCGCCCGGCATAAACAGTAAGGGTACAAAGGCAATAATGGTGGTGGTAATGCTAAAAATAACAGGTTTGGATACATCTTTGGTTCCTGCAATTGCCGCTTTTAGGGGGCTCAATCCTTTTTTGCGGTATTCGTATACATTTTCCCCTACCACAATGGCATCGTCCACCACGATACCTAGTACGACCAGGAATCCGAACATGGAAATCATATTGACGCTTATTCCGATAAGGGGCAAGAAAATTATCCCTCCAACAAAGGATACGGTCATACCCATCATCACCCAAAATGCCAGTCGGTATTCCAAAAACAACGTAAGGATCAACAATACAATTATAATGGCCAGAATACCATTCTCTGTCAATAGGGACAATCGCTCCCTATAATCGGATGCTCTATTGCTATCAACACGGTGATTAACACCTGGAGGCAACTTAAAGTCCTCTAAAATACCGAGCACAGCATCTTCAATTTCCAAAGGGGATTGGTCTCCAACCCTAAAAATTTGAAGTCCTACATAATTTTGTTGATTGAATTGACCGTGAAACCCGGTTTCTTCAAAACCATCGGTAATGGTAGCAATGTCGCTGAGACTTACCTTTGCCCCGGAAGGTGACGTTACAACAGTGATGTTTCCGTATTCCTCCGCCCACTGTTTACGCTCTTTCATCCGAAGTAAAATTTCCCCGCTCTGGGTCTGTACCGCACCTGCAGGCACATCGTTACTGCTTTGCTGAATAATGTTGGCTACCTGCCCGAGGGTAAGGTTGTATTTTTGAAGGTTGTTCCTTGTAATTTCGATTCGGGTCTCGTAATCGGGGACATTGTTGAGTTCTACCTGTGTAATTTCGGGATTGCTCAACAAAATGGTTCGTAATCGCTCCGCAAGTATCCGCAGGGTCCAGATATCGGTTTCTCCGTATAGACCGATTTGCAGTACATCCCGCTGTCGTGACCTTAAGCTTACTTCGGGTCGTTCTATATCGGCTGGAAATGTTCGGATACGGTTGATGGCCTGATCAATGTCTTGAAAGGCTTTCATACGCTCAAAACCGGCAACGAGTTCAATGCTGATTTCCCCAGAACCCTCATTGGCCTGCGAAACGATTTCCTTGATGCCCTGAACACCGCGCACGGCTTCCTCCACAGGCTGGAGCACGCCTTGTTCCACTTCGGCAGGCGATGCTCCGGGATAGGCTACGGATACATCCACAAAGTCAAGCTGGAATTCGGGAAAAACTTCTTTTTGGATGGTGTACATGGTAAATATCCCACCGCCCAATAATATCAGCATCAATAAATTGGCGGCAATGGAATTTCTTGCCATAAAGCCTATGGCCCCTTCTTTTCTCACTTTTTTGTCCGAATCCTTTTCTTCCATCATAGCAACTTTTAGTCGTTTTCCTCTTGCGAAGTCTCCTTGCCTCCTGTACGCAATTCTATCCCGTTAGTAACCGTACTCAAGTTTGTGACAACCACTTTTTCTCCTTGTTCCAAGCCTGACCTTATATAAGCGTATTCATTATCGGTGAGGATGATGTCCAATTCCCGTATTTCCAAAAGCCCATCTTTCATAACCCATGCGGTTTGATTGCTTCTGACCAAATCCCTATCGATGCGCACAACATTGGGAATGGAATCTGCCTCGATATTCACTTCCACAAAAGTTCCTATCATCAATTTGGGGGAGCCTTTCAACTCTTTTGATGTTGCCAATGGGTCTTCTACCCTGACCAAAACCCTAGCCAGTCGGGTCTGAGCGTCCAATGCACCAATTTGTCTATCCAAATAACCTTCACGGTGAGCGCCTTTTGTCCATGCCGATGGGTTTTTAATATGGACCAAAGACCCTCTTTCTGAGTTCGATTCGGGAAACTTTAACCATTGCAGTCGGGAAATTGGTACAGTTGCTGTTACCCAATAACTATCAGTCCCAACAATTCTACCCAAATCGTCTCCTTGCGCTACTTGGCTCCCCACAGTAACATTCTGACTCAAAATATGGGCATCGAAAGGTGCACGGATGGTGGTGCGGTCCAAATTTAATTGTGCTTGGTTTACGGATGCTCGTGCAGCTTCAATGGTAGCCTTGACTGCATTTAATTGGGGCTTACGGAGAACCAACTGTGTTTCGTTATCGGAAAGTGGGTTATCCCCGAACAAGGAATCGTTGTTTATGAGTTGAAGGTCTTGTTCAGCAATCTGCTGACGTCCCATTTCGGTGGCCAAAGTTGTTTCGGATTGCAAAAGTTCGCTTTTTCGGAGCTCCAATGTGTTTTGATAGTCTGAGGGGTCTATCTGCAGCAGCACTTCTCCCTTTTTTACAAAACCACCGGGAGTGAATGCTGGATCTCGACGAATGATCTGCCCCGAAACCAAAGGACTGAGAATTACATCCTCCACGGGTTGCACGGTACCTGTTGCCACAATGGTCGGGGCAAAAGTACCTTTCTCCACCGAGACCACATCTACCAAAATAGCGGTTTCAATGGTGGCTCCTTCCTGCTGTGCTTCTGGTTCTGTGGAAAATATGAGTGTTGTTACCAAAATTCCTCCCAAGAGAATGGCCAAACAAATCAAAATTAATTTTTTATTGCTCATAGAATTCGTCCCATTTATTTTTTTGTTCATCTAAATTTCTTCCCGTATCAAATCCTCCTGCCAATGCCCGATACAAGGCTATCCTTATTTGCACGTGCTGCAATTGGGCAGCAACATAATCTCTTCGCAACTGTTGTTCTTGGTCCAGACCCAATAGCACATCCAGGTATGGACTAAAGCCATTTAAAAACTCAACCCGTAATTGCTTGTTGCTTTTTTCGGCCAATTCCAGTTGCCTAGCAATATTATCCAATCGTTCTGCTTGTTTCATATCTTGGGTCAAGGCATCTTCAACTTCTCTAAAAGCGACCAAAGTAGCCTGCCCATACTCGTATAATCGTTGCTTTTTAATCGCTGTGGCCCTATCAACCTCGGCCTTTAATTGTCCTCCATAAAAAAGCGGTGCCAAAATATTGCCTGCTAAAGAATACGCCCAATTATCAAAAAGGTTATCAAAATTATTGGAACGAAGCTGTCCGCGACCGCTCAAAGTAATTCGTGGATATTTACTTTGGACCGCTGAGGCCATATCCCTATCTGCGGCCAACAAAGTTGCAAAGGATTGTTTTAAATCAGGCCTTCTGCGAACCAATTCCAAGGGCAGGCCCGTTTTTGGCAATTCAGGAACAGTGGGCATTGTAGCCCCATCCAAGACAATTCCTTCTTGAGGTTGTTTACCCAAAAGTACGGCCAATTGGTTTTTTAAAAGCTGAATGTTGGTTTCAAAAATTATCTTCTGTTCCTTGGTACTTTCCAGTAACTGGGCTTGCCGTAAAATATCTACCGCTCGTAGTTGACCTCCCACAAAACGAGAACGTATGAGTTTAATGATGGCTTCGTTGGTTTTGATCTGGTCTTCGGTTATCTGCAATTGTCTTTTAGCGGCCTGTAATTGATACCAAGTTGTGGCAATTTCGGCAGAGAGTGACAAGGAAAGGGTCTGGTAGTCGAAATAACTGGCTTCTGACCTAAATTTTTCTGCGTTTACGGCAGTACCGATACGACCCCATAAATCGAGTTCGTAACTGGACAAAAATCCCAACTGAGTATTCTCGCCACCAACGAAATCCGGTTCTGGAAGGGTTCTTGCCGTCTGGGCCGAGGCTTCAATGGCCGGCCATTTATTGGAGGCTTGTGACCTGACCGTGGCCCTGGTCGACAAAAATTGTTGCCAAGTGGCAGCCAAGTTTAAATTGGACTGCATTGCGCTATCTATCAATATGTTCAATTTTTCGTCATTAAAGACTTCCCACCACTTATCAGTGACCAAGGAATCTCCACTAGCTGTAAACTCTTGAAAATCATCAATTGGAGGTGATAGGTTTGCATATTTGGGAGAGCAATTGAAATAGAGCAATCCAAAAAAAGAAAAAAGGAACAAAACTGTGAAGCTTTGTCTGTTTTTGATGTATAAATAATACCCCTCTGTTTTGTTTTTTCCCATTGTCTTGATTTGATAAACTAAGTTTAACAAAAAACTCCACCACTTTAATTAAGTGAATTTCAAGATCGTTTGAAAAAAAAAACGTTCAAACAACCGTACAGACCCCGTCAACAACAAAAATTGCCCCAAAAAGCAGGTTTTGAACGGATTTAAGGGTTCCGCCCATAGGAAAAATTCCCCAATTTGTTTAAGGTTGGGATTTTTAGCAGCTTTCTTTTCAACTCCAACTCTCTCAATGGTTGTTGCTGTAATCATTATCCCACAAGGTTGGTATATGGATAATGGTTAAGATAACCATATGGGTTCACTACTCCTTTTCCTTCTTTAAAACGGAAAGCGGAGAGTTCCTTACAATACTTATACTATTTCCCACACCCAAGGCAAAAACCAATAAGGTAATGGCGGGAAGTATCACAAAGAACGGCACCCATGAAAGAGTAAAAGTGGTTTCAAACAACATATAGGCCAACAAGGTACTTCCCACCACAGCGAGCAACACCCCCATAAAAGCTCCTAAAAATCCGAGGACGGCGTACTCAATGGCAATCATTTTTAAAATTTGGGAGCTTTGGGCCCCCAAAGTCCGGAGCAAGGCTCCTTGTTTTACACGTTGGTGCTTGCTGCTGTAAATGGCTCCCATAAGCACTGCAACCCCAACAAATATGCTAAAGAAGGCCATAAAGTTGATGACCCATCCGATTTTCCCCAAAATATCTTCCAACAGACTTAGGATTCGTTTTAAATCCAAAATGGAAACATTGGGAAAATCACGTACCAATTGTTGCTGGAGTTGGGCAGAGCCTTTATCTTCGGCGGTCCTAGTAGTCATTACTCCAAACTGTGGGGCATTTTCGAGTACTCCCGATGGAAAAACTATGGAGAAGTTAGGTTGTAACCTGCTCCAATCTACTTCTCGTATGCTCTGCACCACCGTGTTCATAATCCTGCCCTGTACATTAAATGTAACGGCATCCCCAATAGCTACTTTGGCCCTATCGGCAAAATCACTGCTCACAGAGATGGGAACATCGGAATCGGCATCTACGCTGCTTACCCAGTCCCCTTCCAAAATACGTTCGGAATTGATCAAGCTGTCCCGATAGGTCACCCTAAATTCATGGTTCAAAATCCATCTGCTCACTTGCGATGTGGTATCTTTCCTGATAGCTTCCACATGTCTTCCATTAAGGGTTTCCACCCGCATGGTCACGATCGGAATTTTATCGATCACGGGATACCCCAAAGCTTTGATACTATTGGAAATATCATCAACTTGTTGGTTCTGAATGTCCATCAAAATCATGTTGGCACTGTTGGCGCTATCTTCAATGGCCGCCTTTTCCAAGAGCATATCCTTTGTAAAGTACAGGGTGCTTATCAAAAAAGTTCCGATGCCAATGGCCAATACCAATACCAAGGTTTGATTTTGAGGTCTGAATAAATTCTTCAAACTCTGGCGGGCAATAAAACTCCACGAATACGGGAAAAATTTTTTCAACATGGCCATAAAGAATCGGGCTACTGCCGTCAAAACCAAAAAGACGACCAAAAGCCCTCCAACAAAAAACAAGGAGCGCATGAAGTCGCCAAGCAACCAAAACGAAAAACTGAATATAAACAACACAATGCCCAAACCAACTGCCATGGTGGCCCGCTTTGATCGGGATTTGGTTTCCTGAACCACGCGCAAGGCCTGCAAAGGCGAAACATACAAGGTTTTCATTAAAGGATAAAGGGCAAAGAGCACGGACATCGCCAATCCCAACGAAAGTCCCAGCAATACACTTTGAAGGGATAGGGCAATATCAACATCCACGGGCAATAAATCACCCAAAAGAATGGGAAACAATTGTTGGAGCGAATAACCAATGGCTGTTCCCAGCAATCCACCCAAGATTCCCATACAGGCTATTTGAATAAAGAAGATAAGGTAACTCTGCCGTTTTGAAGCCCCCAAACATTTGAGCACGGCAATGGATTTTATCTTCATTTGAACATAAATTCCCATGCCACTGGCAATACCTACACACCCCAAAAGCAATGCTATAAAACCGACCAGATTGAGAAATTTTCCAAAATTTTCGTAACGGCGTCCCAAGCGTCGAGCTTCGGATAGGTGGGTGTCCAAATCGGCTTCTTCGGCATCCAGTATGGGTTCCACTTTTTCGCCCAAGACGGCCATATCTTGGCCTTCATCGGCCGTGAAATAATATTTGTACTCAACCCGACTACCTGTTTGTACCAGACCTGTTGATTCAATAAATTGAAAAGGAATCAAAACAGGTGGTGCAATCGCCCCAAAAACCGAAGTACTGCCAGGAACTGTTTCCAATTCCCCTGCTATGGGAAGGGTAACTGCCCCCAACTTTATACTGTCGCCAACCTTTAGGTTGAGCTGAAGCATGGTAGTGGCATCCACCAATGCTCCACCATTTCTAAAATCGTTTACCGCTGAAACGGGCGTGGTTTCCAATTCTCCATAAAATGGAAAACCGCCTTCCACTCCCCTAACCTCCATGAGCTTGGTACCATTATTTCCAGGAAAGGCTGCCATGGACAGAAAATTGATCTCGCGTGCATCGGCCCCTCCCAAGGAATCCATAATCCCCATTACTTTATCGTTGACGGGCTTATCACTTTCTATAAGGTAATCCGCACCCAAAAGTGCTTTGGACTGTTTAGCAATGTTTTCTTTTAGCAATCCACTAAATGACTGGACACTGACCACAGCGGCCACGCCCAAGGTTATAGAGAATACAAACAATAATAGTTTACCATAACTTGCCTTGCCATCGCGCCATGCCATTTTTAGCAACCAAGAAAATCCAGTGTTGTGCTTCCCCATATTAACCAACGGTTTCCTCGATTTTACCCGATCTTAGGCGAATACTTTTATCTGTTTTTTTGGCCAGCTCCAGATCATGGGTCACGATTACAAGTGCGGTGCCCTGCTCTTTGTTGAGTTCAAAAAGCAAATCTTCTATTTTGGTACCTGTTTCATCGTCTAGGTTTCCTGTGGGCTCATCGGCAAAAAGTATGGCAGGTTTGTTGGCAAAGGCACGCGCCAATGCAACACGCTGTTGCTCCCCGCCCGATAATTGGGACGGATAATGGCCTTCCCTATCCTGCAATCCAACCTTGGTCAAAAGTTCCTTCCCCAGATCCGCGGCTTTTTTAACACCTCGAAGTTCCAAGGGAACAATCACATTTTCCAAAGCGGTCAATGTAGGGAGCAATTGAAAGTCCTGAAAAACAAAACCTACATTTTGATTTCGTAATCGTGCCCTTCCGTCTTCATCAAGTTCAAACAAATTTTGGCCGCAAAGCCAAATCTCGCCTTCATCCGTGGTATCCAATCCCGCACAGAGTCCCAACAAGGTGGTTTTTCCACTGCCCGATGGGCCGACAATCGCAAAACTTTCTCCACTTCCCACTTCAAATGAAACATTGTTGAGTACATTGAGGTCGTGTTCCCCACTTCGATAGGTTTTAGAGAGGTGTTGAACTTTTAATATCTTTGACATACCACGCTTTAGATTAAAAACTCTCAAAATACTAAAATAGATCATGACCAAGAAAACCCCGAGCTTCCCATTACCGTTAATGTTTTGTTATTTTTTATCGCTACTACTCCTTGGTTGTGGGGAAAAGAATGCTAAAAAGGATGCCGAGGAGACCTCTCCACCCCAAGAAACAACCGTAACCGAGACCCCCGATTCCAATAAAAAAATCTTGTTTTTTGGTGATAGTCTAACCGCCGGCTATGGGTTGGAGGTCAGTCAGGCCTTTCCCGCGCTTATCCAACAAAAAATAGACTCTTTGGGTTTGGACTATACCGTAATCAATGCCGGGCTCAGTGGAGAAACCACGGCAAGCGGAAAAAATAGGTTGGAATGGGTTTTGGAAGACGATATCGACTTCATTATCATAGAATTGGGTGCCAATGATGGGCTGCGGGGTGTCCCGCTTAGGGAAACGGAATCGAATCTTCAAAGCATGGTGGACACCGTCCAAAGCAAATTGCCCAATGCCAAGATCATTCTTGCGGGAATGAAGATTCCACCGAACATGGGCCCCGATTACACTTCAAAATTTGAGAGCCTTTTTCCAGAGTTGGCATCTTCGGAAAACATAACATTGATTCCTTTTTTATTGGAAAACGTAGCTGGAATTCCCGAGCTCAATCAGGGGGATGGCATCCATCCCACCGTTGAGGGACAAAAATTAGTGGCTGAAAATGTTTGGGAGGTTTTAGGGCCAATGCTCTAAATTTTTTGTGCGCAAAGTGTATATTTATCGAGCACACAAAACTAAACTAAACATCATGAAGTCATTTTATGTACTTCAGGAGTATACTTTTGGCAGCACACAAGGGTTGTTTCAAAAATATTTCCTGTTCTTTCTGGGGGCACTATGCAGTTTCTCCCTGTATTCCCAGCAGCAAGATTCACTTGCTATCATCAAACTTTTGGAAAATGAAGGGCTCACTTGGCGAATGGGCGACAAAGAAGCTCATACGAAATACTGGGAAAAACGGTCTTATAGTCGTTTTATGGTATCTACCGCGGATGGGCGCACCATTGATATTCCAATAGAGTCCATCATAGATCCTCCATCCGATATGATCGGGAATGGTGGTTTTGCTTTTCATAGCAACCATAAAATGAAAATTGGTGGCAATACAGCTTGGGTAACGCATGATGAGGTTTCCGTGGATACTTATGGCAAAGAAAGCCTATCCACTGAATTTCGTTTTTTGGAAAAGTTTGATGCCCATTGGAAACTGGTGGCACAATCCATCCATTTTTACGATCATCCACCAGAAAATAAAATTGATACCACCAGCTACATACAAACAGTGGATATTGAAACGGGCAGTATTGAGACCGTACTTGCCATAAACGAACATTTTGAGGCTCCAAATTGGCATCCGGACAATTATCTTATTGTAAACAGTAAGGGAAAACTGTACACTTTGGACTTGGAAACCAAAGATTTGGAGGTGTTGGACACCGATTTTATTAACCAGAGCAACAACGATCACGGGATTTCCGCAGATAGCAAATGGCTGGCCATTAGCCACAACGATGTGACCGATCCCTCGCCCAAACCTTATAAATCCGCTATCTATGTGATGCCTGTTGAAGGTGGAAAACCTAGAAAAGTAACTTCCAAAGTGCCATCCTACTGGCACGGTTGGTCTCCCAACGGAAAACGATTGGCTTATTGCGCAGAACGAAACGGTAATTACGATGTGTATACCATCAGTGTGAATGGTGGAAAAGAAAAAAGGTTGACCACGGCCGAAGGGCTGGACGATGGTCCTGAATATTCGCCCGATGGAAAATATATTTATTACAACTCCTATAAATCTGGACACATGCAGATTTGGCGGATGCTCGCCAACGGAAGAAAGCAAGAGCAGTTGACCTTTGATAAAAATTCCAATTGGTTTCCACATCCATCGCCCGATGGAAAATGGATTGCGTATATCGCCTACACTTCCGACCAAAAGCAAGACCATTTGTTCGGCAAACAAGTAAAACTTAGGCTTATGAACATTGAGACGAAGGCCATAAAAGATATTACCCCTGTTTTCTTTGGTGGCCAAGGTACCATCAATGTGCCTTCTTGGAGTCCGGACAGTAAAAAATTGGCCTTTGTGAGTTATTCAGTAAACTAAAACCTATATATAAAATCAACAATTGATGAAAAACAATTCAAACAAAAGAAGAAAATTTTTACGACAGATAGGAGCCACTACTTTGGCCTCTGCTGCCACCCCATTCGCATCTTTTGCAGCACAAAAAAAAGCAGAAGAGCGCATGTTACGATATGAAAAAGGATTTTCTAACAACGATAAAATAAGAATCGGAGTAATCGGATACGGGGTACAAGGGCATTTTGACCTAAACACCGCGCTACAAGTTCCCGGGGTTGAACTTGCGGGTATCTGTGACCTGTACAAAGGCAGGTTGGTCCGGGCCCAAGAAGAATTTGGAAAAGACCTGTTTGTTACCCGAAGTTATAAAAATCTATTAGACAGGGATGATATTGACGCCGTGCTAATTTGTACTACCGATGTTTGGCATGCCCAAATAACATTGGATGCCCTTGCGAAAGGCAAACACGTATATCTGGAAAAACCTATGATGCACAAAATTGAGGAGGGCTACCCTATGATGAAAGCGGCCAAAAAATCCGGTAAGGTTGTTCAGATAGGTAGTCAAAGAGTAAGTAGTGTTGGGTATGCCAAGGCCAAAGAACTTTTGGCCGCAGGTGAAATCGGCGACCTTAACATGGTGCAAGCGGCCTGGGACCGACAAAGTTCCATCGGGGCATGGGAATATACCATTCCTGACGACGCCAGTGCGGAAACCACGGATTGGGACACTTTTATAGAGGTAACCGATAAAATGGAGTTTGATGCCAAAAAATTCTTTTGGTGGCGGGCTTTTAAGGAATTTGGTACAGGTGTAGCTGGCGACCTTTATATCCATTTGTTGAGCGGAACCCATTTTATTACGAATTCCAAAGGACCGGAAGATATTTATAGTACAGGTCAATTTAGTTATTGGAAAGATGGTAGAAACATGCCCGATGTAATGTCCGGTGTAATGCAATACCCGGATAGTGAGGAACACCCTGCGTTTCAATTAAATCTGCGCGTAAACTTTATCAGCGGTACGGGAGGCCAGGAAATTATACAAATGATAGGTTCCGAAGGTACCATCACCATAAACGGAAATGATATTACCGTTGGGTACAGCAAAATGCCCGAAGCACCAGGTTTTGGTGGGTACGACTCAGTATTCACCTTTCCAAAGGAAATGCAAGATCGGATGGCGGCCGATTACAACGCCAAATGGACCAAAGCGCAACAAAATAAACATCCAAAAGGCGATGTTATTTACAAAGCGCCCGAAGGCTATAGTGCCCATTTGGACCATTTTACCAATTTCTTTGATGCCATAAGGTCTGGAAAAGAAGTGGTGGAAGATGCTGAATTTGGCTTTAGGGCAGCGGCTCCGGCCTTGGCCTGTAACACCAGTTATTTTGACAAGAAAATAATGACCTGGGATCCCATAAATATGAAATTGGCCTAAATTTCCAAGTTTCTTTTGGAAGATATTGGAGGCATTAGGAGCTTTTTCAATGGTACATCGGATTGTTTTATCATACTTTGGATATCCTATTGTCTCCCCCAAAAGAGATGTTTTGCCCAGAATTACACCCTCCACCATTGTCACAATTATATTTATTGATATATTTACATGTTTCAATATATAATTCGTTTTGAACCTTAAGCAAGTAGAAAAAATATCAAAGGCTTTGAGCGATGTCAATCGTTTGAAGATTCTTCAAGCAATCCAATGTTGTGATGACAAACTTGAATGTAGCACGATTACTGCATCACTTAATCTATCGCAACCATCTGTAAGCCATCATATAAAAAAATTGGTGGATGCTGAATTGATCGAACCTCAAAAAGAGGGACGGTTCTATTTTTATTCACTCAACAAAGATGTGATGGAAAACTACTTGAAAGCCCTCAAAAAACTTTAATTTTTATTTCGACAATACATCGATACATATAAATATATGAATTCAAAAAAAATAGCGTACTCTATTCTGGAACTGGCCGTTCTTCCTAAAGGAAGCTCTATTAACCAAGTTTATAAAAACACGGTAGCCCTAGCCCAAAAAGCCGAGACTTTGGGGTATGAACGGATGTGGTTTGCAGAACACCACAACATGCCCGCCATTACCAGTAGTGCCCCCGAAATTTTAATTGGCCATGTGGCCCAGCACACCTCTACTTTACGTGTAGGTTCGGGTGGGGTAATGTTGCCCAACCACTCCCCTTTTGTTGTTGCCGAAAAATTCGGGACCTTGGGGAATTTGTTCCCGAACCGTATTGATCTAGGTTTGGGCAGGGCACCGGGCACCGACCAACAAACGGCCCGTGCCATTAATCCGGGGTTTATTGAGGCTACGCATTCTTTTCCGAGCGATATTGAAAAAATTCAGAACTATTTTTCAACCGACAACAAAACATCCAAAGTTAGGGTAACCTTGGCCGAAGGGGTTGATGTGCCCATCTACATTCTTGGTTCAAGTACCAGCAGTGCTCGATTGGCCGCCCAAAAAGGATTGCCCTACGCCTTTGCCAGTCATTTTGCAACGGCCCAACTCTTCAATGCCCTAGAAATTTATAGGGAGCAGTTTCAACCTTCGGAAGTATTACAAGAACCTTATGTTATTGCTGGTATCAACGTGATCATAGCCGATACCGACAAGGAAGCTGAACGTTTGTATACATCGGCCTTAAGAATGGTCATCAATATTTTGTCGGGGACCCAAAGCGAGTTTATAGAACCTCCTACCGAAATGAGCGCGAGTTTACAAGAGGTACGACAGCACCCTGCCATTATGCAAATGACGCGATACTCATTTGTAGGTAGCAAGGAAACGGTAAAAAAACAGGTTCAGGGCTTTATTGACGAAACACAGGTTGATGAACTAATGGTTTCATCCATAATGTACAGTGCCGAAGACCGAATAAAATCGGCTGAACTATTCGCGGAGATTATGATGGAGATCAATGAAAGTTCCAAAGTCCACAAAACATCTACTGTGGAGTAGTAAAAAACAAGCATGGACGGTTATCCATGCTTGTAACCTAAGTTCGATTGTTAATGAAGAGTAAATTCAGAGTTTTAACTTCAAAGTGTCAGGTCGAGCGCAGTCGAGATCTATTTAACAGTTCGAAAATTTAAAAGCCTTCTCGACTGCTCTCGAAGTGACACAGTCTTTGAATGTATAAAAAACTGATTTTTCAGTATATTTAATTTCATAACCATAATCGAACTCAAGTTTGTAGTTATTTTTATGATGTGTTTTGATTAAACCTTGGATCGCTTTTACATCTCCGCCATCAGGGCCAAAAACTCTTTGTCGTGCTGTGGCTTTACCTCACAAGTATTGTCAAAAAACATGGTAGGTGTATCCTCTGGGGTATATTCAGGCCACTGCGGCAATCCATTGTGGTTCGGGTTTCCTGTTTTCGCAAAATTGATCCAGGCACTGCTCATTTTATTGGCAAGTACATGGGCTTCCTGTCCACCACCTGTCATTTGTCGGGCACGTTCAATATTATCAAAAACAAAAGGAAGTTCCATGCAATGCAGGGCTTTATACTTACCATCAAAAACAGGGGATTGCCATGTGAACATAAACATATAAACGGATGCCCCGCCATTCAATTCTGACTTTTTGTTGGCCTGGAAAACGGCCCCTGGCCTAAATGTGGCATCTATGTCCAACAGGTCGGATGGTCTGGTATCGTTAGGGTATGCTTTCTTTACAGCTGCCACATAATCATCTGCCTTGTCCTTGTACGTTTCCTTTATATGGGCCATCACTTCTTCTTCGGATGCTTGGAAAAAACGTCCGTTCATAAATGGTGTAAATTCATTTTTTGTGGTTCCCAACATCAAGGGAATATCTTTGGAAAGTTCGAATGCTTCGTCGGACATTAAATCGTGCGGAAGTACATTCCCATCCATACTTGGCCCCCAATTGAGGCTCAATCCCACAGGAACAATACCTTTGGCATTCATTTGCTCGGCTACTTTTTGCAAGGCTGCTGTTCCCGCTGCGCTTAATCTATCGAACGGGATGGTTTGAAGACTGTCCACCTGGTCTTCGGATAGCGAAAGTTGGTTCAGTACCTCTGCTGCAATGGCCCTTGTGGTTTCCTTTTTGGACAAACTGCCCCTGAACGACCCACTTTGGTTAATTGCTTTATGAAACAGTCCCTTAGCCCTGGGCATGGCCATCAATGTATTTACTTTGGCTCCTCCCCCGGACTGACCAAAAATGGTAATATTGTTTGGGTCGCCACCAAAATTGGAAATATTGCTTTTCACCCATTCCAAAGCGGCAACAATGTCCAACATACTGTTATTGGCCGATTCCTTGTACTTATCGCCATAGGCTGATAGATCCAAAAAGCCCAGTATGTTTAATCTATGGTTAATGGAAACAACTACAACATCACCCTTATTGCTCAGGTTTTCGCCATGATAGGATGGCAGTTCTTGACTGGACCCTGCAGTGAACCCGCCCCCATGCAACCAAAAAAGTACGGGCCTTTTCTTATTATCATCAATGCTCGGGGTCCAAACGTTAAGACGAAGACAATCTTCGCTGGTGTAGCCCCAATCGTGGTCAAAAACAAATTCAGGTTCATCCCGAACCTCTGTAGTGGGTGTCATCAAGGGAGCAACGGGGCCGTACATGGTCGAACTCCTTACGCCTTCCCAAGGTTCAACTTTCTGGGCGGGCAAAAAGCGTTCCGCGCTTGCGTAGGGAATCCCTTTGTAGGTATATATTCCATTTTGGATAAATCCCCGGACCTTTCCCGATTCGGTATCGGTAACAGCGACATCTGCGCCGGTTATAACTTCGGTTTGTGCATGTAAAGAACCCATCCCTATTACAACTAGGGATAAAAAGAGTAATTCTTTTAATTTCATTTTTAGCTTGTTTAGTTGATATATTTACGTGTAAAATGTAATGTATTTTTTTTGATTCAGGGATATAACTTATCAAAGAACACCTGTTTTTGAATGATTATAACAAAAAAGAAATGTAAGTTTTGATTTGCTGGCAGAAACCAATATTTACCAGATCATCAATAATTACAATTTGGACAATACCAAAAAAGAAACGTATGAAGATTAGGATAAAAGGAAATTCGATACGGTACAGATTGACGAAGACCGAAGTGGAAACCTTCTGCAAAACAGGATTGTACAAGGAAACCACAGATTTTGGTCACAGTGTATTCAGTTATGTGCTAAAAGCAAAGAAAGGCATTGATAGCCTAGAGGCCTCTTTTGAGGAAAATACCATTACCCTGTACCTGGCCGATAAGAAACAATCGGGATGGGACATTTCGGATAAGGTTGGTTTTAGCGGCATAATGGATTTACCCAACGGAAAACAGCTTTCGTTATTGGTTGAAAAGGATTTTGCTTGCTTGGACAACACTACCGAGGACCAATCGGACAATTATCCCAACCCAAAAAGTAGCACTACCGAATGCTGAATCCTTCAAATTTGACGGGCATTGTTTTAGCGGGTGGAAAAAGTACCCGTATGGGCAAGGATAAGGCTTTTTTGATGCTTGAGGGCAAACCTTTCATCTCCCATATTTTAGAAACAGTAAAACAATGTGCTGAAAATGTCCTCATCATATCAAACAATCAAAAATTGGATAGTTTGGGCGTAACAAGGCACGCTGACCTGATTCCCTGTCTTGGCCCCATAGGCGGCATTTATACTGGTCTGGTCCACTCAAGTACCGAGTTTAACCTTGTTGTTGCCTGTGACACCCCTTTATTGAGCAAGGAAACCATTGGTGTTTTAATTGATGGAATTGATGATGAGCATGATGGCTTTATCGTACAACATGAAGATGTACCTATGCCATTGA
The DNA here is from genome assembly GCF_013911645.1 of Allomuricauda sp. GTDB lineage: Bacteria > Bacteroidota > Bacteroidia > Flavobacteriales > Flavobacteriaceae > Flagellimonas. The sequence goes on along the minus strand of NZ_JACESV010000001.1, from coordinate 36,480 downwards.
TCGGTATCTACAGAAAAAGTGGCATAGCTTGTTTTAAGGAAGCCATTGATGAGGAAAAGCTGGGCTTGCTAAAACTGCTGGCAGCAATGCGTACAAAAACCATTGATGTGCCCAAGTCCCACTCCAAGTCAGTATGGAACATTAATACACTAGAAGATTTTAAAGCGATCCAAAATCTTAAAAAAGAAACCTAACTATAGGCAGTTCTGGACTATAATGGGAAAAACTCCTCAATGTTCTGTTTGCCATCAACCAAGTCCAGAATGGTCGTATTTTCCAGAACGCTGATAAATTTAGACTTATTGGCCCCTACAAGTTTATGAAGCACACAGGGGTTGTCCATATCACAGTTTCTCATACCCATGACGCAGGAGTGCACACGCTTTTCACCATCGATTACCCTTACAATATCCATTAAGGTACGCCTTCGGTCATCTTCACTCAAATAGAAACCTCCTTTTGGTCCCCGGGTCGATGATATGACACCATGTCGGGATAGTTCCTGTAATAATTTTGCCAAATAAGCTTCCGGTACATGCACTACCTCAAAAATATCCCTGACCATGACCTTATGGTTCTCATCGGAGTTCAAAGCTAAATAGAGTACCCCTTTTATGGCATATTTGGATGAATTGGAAAGCATGGCATCAAAATGTTAAGCAAAGATTAAAAGACATTTTTATCCTTTTTATGATTAATATCATGTTATAGGTCTATGCCACTATATACTTTTGAAACGAAATTTTAACCATTGATCACATGAAAGCAATAGTAAAAAGTATGGCCCTGCTCTTCGCCCTTATTATGATTAGTTGCGGTGGAAAGAAAGAGGAAAAAAAAGAGGAAGGCTTTAGCGTACAACGCAAAAAGGCTCAAACAGAACAGCCGGCCGAAACCAGCTCCACTGATGAAGTTAAACCTTCTGAGCGAGTGGACATGACCACAAAGGGGGTTGGCCCCATTACATCTGTTGAATTATCGGCAGAAATTGACCAAGCCATGGCGGAAAACGGTAAAAAAGTATATGACCAAATGTGCTTGGCCTGCCACAGGATCGGTAAAAAATTCATTGGACCAGCTCCTAATGGAATATTGGAAAGAAGAACCCCGGAATGGGTGATGAACATGATCTTGAACCCTGAGAACATGGTGAAAGAAGATCCCTTGGCAAAAGATCTTCTCCAAGAGTTCAACGGATCTCCCATGGCCAACCAAGGATTGACTGAGGAACAGGCCAGGGCAGTTCTTGAATATTTTAGAACCTTAGAATAAACGTTATGAAATCGTCCATTAAACTCAGTATGATGGGATTGTTTTCACTGTTCACACTTATCAGCAGTTGTAAAAACAAGTCTCAAAACAAAACAACGGACTCCAGTCAAAACGAGGCCATTATTAATTCGGAAAACAACAAAGGGCAAGCCTTTATAGCCGATGACGAATCCACGCCCAATGTCCTGCAAATAGCCTTGGAATCAGCGGACCACACCACACTTGTTGCCGCTGTTCAAGCAGCAGATTTGGAAAACGTACTGGTCAATGCTGGCCCACTAATGGTTTTCGCTCCTACCAATGCTGCTTTTGATGCACTGCCCGAAGGTACCGTGGAAGACCTATTGAAGCCAGAAAACAAAGATGCCCTGGCCAATATCCTTAAATACCATGTAACCCCTGGGAACTATTCCAAAGAATTTTTGATGAATTTCAAAAAATTGGGCCAGGCCAATGATCAAAATGTAGCCGTTGAGGTAAAGGATAACGAGGTTTATGTGGGCGGTGCCAAAATAATTGCAAGTATAACGGCAGGAAACGGAATCGTCCATGTAGTGGACAAGGTAATCCTACCTCCTACTCAATAATAAGTATAACACAAAAACTAATACAATGAAAATCTATAGTCATTTAATCACGGCCCTGGGAGCAACCTTATTACTGGTTTCATGCGGCCAACAAAACCAAAGTTCGAACGGTGCGCTGTCGTCCAGTGCTGCCGAAAAAGTATACGTAGCTCCGGGTGAGCAGGACGAATTTTACGCCTTTATGTCGGGCGGTTATAGCGGAAACCTTACTGTTTACGGATTGCCTTCCGGACGAATGTTCAAGGAAATTCCGGTATTCTCGCAATTTCCAACATCAGGTTATGGCTACTCCGAAGAAACCAAACCGATGCTCAACACTTCCCATGGTTTTGTGCCTTGGGACGATGCCCACCACCCTGACATATCACAGACCAATGGAGAATTGGATGGACGTTGGATTTTTATCAATGGGAACAATACCCCCAGAATTGCACGTATCAGCCTTAGCACTTTTGAGACCGAAGAAATCATTGAGGTACCAAATAGTGCCGGTAACCACAGTTCTTCTTTTATCACGGAAAACACGGAATATGTAGTGGCAGGAACCCGTTTCTCTGTCCCCATTCCGCAAAGGGACATCCCCATCAATGAATACAAAAGCAATTTTAAAGGGTCGTTGTCCTTTATCAGCGTAGACCCGGAACACGGTCACATGGACATCAAATTCCAGTTGATGATGCCCGGTTTCAACTATGATCTTTCCCATCCAGGAAGGGGAAAATCCCATGGTTGGTTCTTCTTCACTACCTATAACACAGAAGAGGCACACACCCTTCAAGAGGTAAATTCCTCTCAAAACGACAAGGATTTTATTGCCGCCGTCAACTGGAAGAAAATTGAGGAATATGTGAACAATGGCGGAGGTACCAAGGTGCCCGCCGAATACGCCCACAATATATACGATGAAAGTACCCATACAGCTACCACTACCATGAAAAAAGAGGTGTTGACGGTAGATCCATTAAAAGTTCCCGGGGCTGTTTACTTTTTGCCCACCCCAAAATCTCCCCACGGTTGCGATGTAGATCCCTCCGGACAGTATATTATTGGTAACGGTAAATTGTCAGCAGACTTGACTGTACACTCCTTTGATAAAATGATTGCCGCCATTGAAGGCGAAAAATTTGATGGAGAAGCCTACGGCATTCCAATTCTCAAATTTGAAGATGTGCTGGCAGGTCAGGTAAAAAGTGGCGGATTAGGGCCATTGCACACTGAGTTCGACGATGAAGGAAATGCATACACTACTTTCTTTATCTCTTCCGAAGTGGTAAAATGGAAATTAGGAACTTGGGAGGTTATTGACAGGAAACCTACATACTATTCCGTAGGTCACTTGATGATTCCCGGAGGGAACTCCAGAAAACCTTTCGGCAAATATGTTGTGGCACTAAACAAGATTACCAAAGACAGGTACTTGCCCACAGGACCCGAAATGGAACACTCAGCCCAGATTTACGACATCTCTGGAGAAAAAATGGAGTTAATCTATGACTTCCCCACGCATGGTGAACCTCACTATGCCGCAGGAATCCCAGCTGAGATTTTGGCACCAAAATCCAAGAAAATATATAGATTGGATGAGAACAAACACCCCTATGCCGTATTATCCCCCACCGACTCTAAAGTGGTACGCGAAGGAAACGAGGTACATGTATATATGTCCACCATTAGAAGTCACTTTACCCCGGACAACATTGAAGGTATCAAGGTTGGTGACAAGGTATACTTCCATATTACCAACCACGAACAGGATTTTGATGTTCCGCACGGTTTTGCCATGATAGGACAAAACACCTCCGAGCTTTTGGTTATGCCTGGACAGACCAAAACTTCGGTTTGGGAGCCTAAAAAAGTTGGGGTATGGCCATTCTATTGTACAGATTTCTGTTCTGCACTGCACCAAGAAATGCAAGGATACGTTAGGGTTTCCCCCGCTAACTCCAATGTGGAGCTTAAATGGTCACTTGGTGAATAATTCGGATTGAGTCACCATTGAAAAAAGCGGGCTGTCTCCACGACCTGCCCGCTTTTCTTACAAATTGGAATACCATCTACCCTCCAAAAAGCCACACTCAGTTTGTAACTTTTAAATCATAAAAAATGAAAAAGGCTAGTATTATAATGATTGTTGGCCCGTTGCTTTTATTGGGCCTCTACATCTTTCCGCTTTGGAACATCATGCTGGGCGCCCCTCAATACCCAGATCCCTTGGGAATGAACATTTACATTAGTGGGCTCAAGGGGGTAAACGAGTTTGATATTCAGAACATTGATGGCCTTAACCACTATATTGGTATGCAAACACTGCCCAAAGCAAACGAAATGTGGGAATTTGGTACTTTTCCGATCGTTATAGGGATTATGGTTGCCCTTGGGGTTTTGATCGGTATTTTGGGCTACTTGAACAAACTAAGCTACAAATGGTTCTTGGGATGGTTCTTGACCATGTCCGTTCTCGGTGTATTGGGCATGTACGATTTTAATGAATGGTTGATAGACTATGGTACTAATTTGGATCCCAATGCCATTATGAAATTGACCAACACCGACGGAAGCCCAATGACCTATAAACCTCCATTGCTGGGACATGTAAAAATGCTCAACTTTGATGTAACCTCTTTACCTGCTTCCGGAGCTTGGTTAATGTTCGCTGGAATGATGCTAACATTACTTGCCGCATTCCTTGGGTGGAAAAACCAAAAAACAGTAAAAAGTAGACCATGAAAAAACACATAACATTGTTCTTTATCGTGCTTATCTGCAGTATAGGATGCACCGTGGCACCAAAACCCATTGATTATGGCCATGTGGGCTGTCATTATTGCAGCATGACCATTGTGGACAAACAACATGCCGCGCAATTGGTGACCAAAAAAGGCAAGGTCTTTAATTTTGATGCCATTGAATGTATGATGAACCAATTAAAGGATGAAGATGAATCAACCATGGCCCTTTTCTTGGTCAATGATTTTGACCAACCCGGTGAACTGGTGGATGCCAAAGAGGCTACCTATCTGATCAGTGAGAACATTCCCAGTCCCATGGGTGAATACCTAAGTGCCTTTACCAATGAAGAAACTGCCAAGGAAACTAGGACCAACCAAGGTGGGGAACTTTATACATGGGCTGAAATTAAAAACCGATTTAAACTTTGAATATGAGTACAATCGCAGATTTGGAACTGGTAAAATGCACCGGACTTTTAACGGACAATTATGTGGGACATCTGGCCTACATTGCCAATAATGAACCTCATGTAGTACCGTCGACCTATTTTTTTGACAAGGATGAAAAGAGTATTTTGTGTTTTGCATCCAACGGACATCGGATAAACGCCCTCAGAAAATGCAATACCGTTTCTTTTCAAGTGGATAGTATCGAGTCGTTTCGTAATTGGCAATCGGTACAAGTACATGGTACATTTCAAGAACTTACCGGAGATAGTGCCAAGCTATGTTTAAAACGTTTTGCAGACGGCGTACAGCGAACCATAGACAGTAAAAATGCTGAACGCCCCCATTTTTTAAGCCACTTTTCAGGAAAATTGCAAGAAGCGGAAATGCCCGTGGTATACCGCATTGCAGTAACTAAAATAACAGGAAAGTCAGTGGAAGATTTAACATAATTCAAATAAAAAATGGAAATTATGGCTCTCGGTATGACTTTGCGCCACCTATAGGATTTAGTGCAAGAATCGAATTATTTTATGAAATTAGATGTACAACATATAAAACGTATTCTAGGATTTGCATTTTTGATGGGCTTTCAAATAGGCTTGGCAAACACCTGGACCGTTTGTAGCACCTGCGAGAACAGTTCCATCAAGGAAACCATTTTACGTGCTGCCCCCTACGACACCCTGTTGATTGAAAAAGGCACCTACAAGGAATTTGAGATTTTGGTGGACAAACCCTTGGTCATCAAAGGGATTGATTATCCCATTGTTGATGGCGAAAAAAAGGGAGAAATCTTTAGAATCACATCGGATGATGTTACATTGGATGGGCTTTTCGTCATCAATGTAGGGGTTAGTTACACCAAGGACAACGCGGCCATACGGGTGGTACAAAGCAAAAATTTCCTCATCCAGAATATGGTATTGGAGCAATTGTTCTTTGGTATCTATTTGGAAAAATCATCACACGGCAAGGTCTACCACAATAGAATTATTGGCGAAGCTGTGGACGAATATAACTCGGGCAATGGCATTCAACTTTGGTATTCCTCGGATATAGAAGTGGCTAAAAACCATGTCCAGGGCACTCGGGATGGTATCTATCTGGAGTTTTCCGACCGCATCACCATCTCCGATAATGTGAGCATGAACAATCTCCGCTACGGACTCCATTTTATGTTTTCCAACCATGATGTGTATACCCGCAATACGTTCGAAAACAACGGTGCCGGAGTTGCTGTGATGTTCTCCAAGTTCATCACCATGAAAAACAACACTTTTCGCAAGAATTGGGGCACAGCGGCCTACGGCATGCTATTGAAAGAGATTACTGATGCTGAGATTGTGGGGAATACCTTCGAGGAAAATACCATCGGCATCAATATCGAAGGCTCTAACCGCATCAAGTACGCCGATAATGACTTTATAAGCAATGGCTGGGCCATACGAGTGGTCGGAGCCTGCTATACCAATAGTTTTAAGGGCAATAATTTTTTATATAACTCTTTTGATATCTCCTACAACAGCAAACTCAACGATAATGTGTTCGAGGGTAATTTCTGGAGCAGCTACACGGGTTATGACCTGGACAAAGACGGTGTTGGGGATGTCCCTTACCGCCCTGTTAAGCTATTTTCCTATGTAGTGAACCGCACCCCCGAGACCATTGTACTTTTACGGAGCTTGTTCATGGATATTATTGATTTTTCCGAACGAGTATCCCCCGTTTTTACGCCCGATAATTTAAAAGATGCCCAACCCTTAATGAAAATACGCCCATGACCATTGCAATACACAACCTTCATAAGCGATTTGGCAAAAACCAAGTATTGAAAGGAATAGACCTTTCCATTGACGAAGGACGCATTTATGCCATACTTGGTCCGAACGGTTCGGGAAAAACCACCTTGATCAAGAGTATTCTGGGTATGGTAATCCCAGATAAAGGAGAAATATCCGTGTTGGAACAATCCATTAAAAAAGGGTGGAAGTACCGCAAAAAAATCGACTACCTGCCCCAGATTGCCAATTTCCCCCCAAATATCAAGGTCAAGGAATTGATCAACATGATCAAGGACCTAAGAAATAGCCCAAGTACCGAAGCGGAGCTTATCGAGCTCTTTGGATTGGAACCCTTTCTGAACAAAAAGTTGTCCACCCTATCGGGCGGTACCAAGCAAAAAGTGAACATTGTATTGACCTTTATGTTCGACAGTCCCTTGATTATTTTGGATGAGCCCACAACGGGCCTGGACCCCAGGGCTTTGATTCGTTTAAAAGAATTGATCCAAAAAGAAAAAACCAATGGCAAGACCATTTTGATCACTTCGCACATTATGCAATTTGTGGAAGAAATGGCCGATGAAATCCTATACCTACTGGAAGGGGAAATTTATTTTAAAGGAAGTATTCAAAAACTATTGGAACAGACCAAACAAACCAATTTTGAACACGCCATTGCGGCCATAACAACGGGTAGCCATGCTTAAAATATTAAAATACAGTTTTTACGATTTGATACGAAGCCGATGGAGCTACGTGTATTTTCTGTTTTACCTTGCCCTTGGATTTGTGCTGTTGTTCTTGAACAACGATGTTTCCAAGGCCGTGATCACCCTAATGAACGTGATCATTGTCCTGATTCCTTTGATAGGTACCATTTTTGGAGTGATGTACTACTACAATTCCCGGGAATTTACCGAGCTCTTATTGGCGCAGCCCATAAAACGGAGTTCCATTTTTATGGGACAATACTTTGGTGTGGCAGGTTCGTTGACGCTAAGTCTGGTGTTGGGGCTGGGGATTCCATTTGTGCTATATGGACTTTTGCGAAGCAATGCTATTTTTGATTTTTCCCTTTTACTGGTCACAGGGGCCTTTCTCACCTTTATTTTTGTGGGACTTTCCTTTGTGATTGCCATTTCCAACGAAAACAAAATTAAAGGATTTGGATATGCCGTATTGCTTTGGCTTTTCTTGGCCGTGGTTTATGATGGATTGTTTCTGATGTCGCTGATTGTTTTTGAGGAGTATCCGCTGGATACCTTTTCCTTGGTGGCCACTGCGCTAAATCCAATAGATCTTTCCAGAATTTTGATATTGCTCAAGTTGGATATTTCGGCACTATTGGGGTATACCGGTGCCATTTTTAAAAAGTTTTTTGGGACCGACCTAGGTTTTCTGATTTCCATAGCAATTCTTTTATTATGGACCATTCTGCCTATCTTGGGCTTACGCTATAAAGCTGGAAAAAAGGATTTTTAAGGTTGATTGAAAACAATAAACAACTCACGGTGAAGCATAAGTCGTATCAATCGCATATCCTGATTGCCGTGATTTACTTTCTTGTGGCGGCCCTATTGGGGTTGCTGTTGCGCTCCTACCCTATTTTCGCTCTTGATTTCAACTACAGGTTTGTTGTCCATGCGCATTCTCACATAGCCCTCTTGGGTTGGGTTTATGTGGCCCTAACCACCTTGTTGCATTACTGTTTTGTGGATAACGATGCTTCCAGCAGAAGGTACAAACGTATATTTTGGTGTACGCAAGCCACCTTGGTGGGTATGTTGGTGACCTTCCCTTTTCAAGGATATGCGCTGTTTTCCATTATTTTTTCTACGCTGTTCCTGATCGTGTCGTATGTCTACTTTTACCATTTTTGGAAAAACATCAACCCAAAATACAGGCACAGCAAAGGATTGCAATGTGCTAAAGCGGCTCTGATCTATATGGTAATCTCCAGTTTGGGACCTTGGGCCTTGGGAGCGATCATGAACAGTTTGGGAGCTCAATCCATTTGGTACCGGTTGGCGATATATTTTTACCTCCATTTTCAATACAATGGCTGGATGATATTGGCCTTGGTAGGGCTTTTCATCTATGTTTGGGAACAGCGCGGTCTTGAAATTCCCGCAAAAACCTTCGCTCGCTTTTTTATAAGTCTAAATGTGGGGGTTGTGCTCACCTTTTTCTTGTCCACACTTTGGACAAAACCTTCGTTCTGGTTCTATCTGTTGGCAGGTCTGGGAGCTTTGGCACAGCTTTATGCCTTTGCAGTATTATGGGGCATGTTAAAGCGTAACATCGATAAATTATCTTTGTCAAAAGTGCAGTTTTTACTGTTCAGAACAGTACTGGTTTTGATTTGGATCAAAATGGTATTGCAACTTTTGACCGCTCTCCCCTATTTTGCCAACATGGCGGCTAACTATCTTGATCTGACCATTGGATATCTGCATTTGACCTTTTTGGGCATCATCAGTATTGGTCTATTCTTTTTCATGGATTATTTTAGCTTGTTTCCAATATCGAAGAAATCATACTCATGGTATTTTTTGGGGTTCCTTCTCACCGAAGCACTCATTTTTTATAGGGGTATGGCTGCCTGGCTGCAGTGGAACATCTTCAATGGGCATTTAGAAATCTTGGCGCTGCTCACTCTTTTAATTCCTTTGGGGATTGCAATGATGCTCATAGAAAACCGAGCCCCCAATTAAGTTTTTTGCATGAGCCTCTGTGACCTCCCTTACAATGGCGTATATTTGATTTCTTTGAAAAAAATCTTTTCAAAAATAATAAAGGACAATTTTGTCCGAATTAAATTTTAATGGTATCTTTGTACCTGTAAAAGTTCCCTATGATGTTTTCAAAAGCCTGTGAATATGGCATTCGAGCAGCGGTTTATATTGCGCTGCAATCCTTGGATGGAAGACGTGTCAGTGTAAATGAAATTGCCAAGGAAATAGATTCGCCCATAGCTTTCACGGCGAAAATTTTGCAACAACTCTCAAGGAACAACATTATCCACTCCGTTAAAGGACCCACTGGTGGGTTTGAAATTGCTCGGGAAGATATGGATGAGGTAAAATTGAATATGATAGTCAAAGCCATTGATGGTGACAAGATTTATGTGGGCTGTGGTCTGGGACTCAAAGAATGTAATGCCCAAAAACCCTGTCCCCTGCACGACAAATTTGTTGATATCCGTACCGATTTGAGCAAGATGCTGAAAAGTACCAGTTTATTTGAACTGGCCACGGGATTGGAGGTTGGGTTGACCTATTTGAAACGATAAAAAATTTGAACAAATAAAGGACAATTTTGTCCGATTAATACATGAACCTATAAAATTAATTATCATGAACGATACCTTGGATAAAACGATAGGGCAAATGGTAGCAGAGGATTACCGAACTGCCCAGATTTTCAAAAATCACAAAATAGATTTTTGCTGTAAAGGCAACCGCACGCTCCAAGAGGTTGCGGAGAAAAAAGGGCTCGATTTGGACAGCCTGCTTCAAGAACTTGATGTAGTACAAAATCAAAACCAAAGTAACCAGCCCGATTTTAAAACCTGGCCTTTAGATCTTTTGGCCGACTATATTGAAAAGAAGCACCATCGTTATGTGGAGCAACAAATCCCAATTCTAAAACAATACCTAACCAAACTTTGTAAGGTCCACGGGGAAAGACATCCTGAACTGCTTAATATTTTTGAACATTTCAATGCATCCGCGGGTGAACTAGCCATGCACATGAAAAAAGAGGAACTGGTACTTTTTCCGTGGATACGTAAAATGGTAAGTGGTCCTACAAATGAACAGCCGCATTTTGGAACCGTTAAAAATCCCATCAAAATGATGATGGAAGAACACGACAATGAAGGCGAGCGTTTCCGAAAGATCGCTGAATTGAGCCATGATTATACCCCTCCGGCCGATGCATGCAATACCTATCGGGTAGCCTTCTCGCTATTGCAGGAATTTGAGGAAGACCTTCACCGCCACATCCATTTGGAGAACAACATCCTCTTTCCCAAGGCTGAAATTTTGGAAAACAACGTATTAAACAACTGATTTGAATATGGGGGCACACGCATTTAATGTACAGTGCCCTCTTATAAAGCATCTCACAAACATCAAAAAAAACAATGGAAAATTCAACAACAATACACATGGCCCATTCTAAAACCGCACCTAACACAAATGGATCGAAAAACATTTACAGGCTCATGTTCAATGAGTTCAAAAAAAGACAATTGGGTTATTCCACCATCGCCATTATAGCACAGAGCTGCCTTGGTTCCGCTGCGGCCATGGCACTTTTGATGGGGGGAATGGACATGGTCTTAAAAATGATACTGCTCTTTTTTGTTACCATTTTCTGTATGGCGTTCAATGGGGCCGTATTGGCCCAACTAAAACCCCTGACCACATTTAATCTGTTAATTTTGAGTGTTGTCTTTAGTTCTTTAGTTATTATTGCCCATATCATATAATATTGGAGAATCTATAAAAATGGTGCAAAAAAAGGAAATCCAAAGCTTGGAGGAGATAAAGCAATTGGTAGACCTCTTTTATGGAAAAGTCCGAAAAGACCCCTTATTGGCAGACATATTCAATGCTGTCATAAAGGACAATTGGCCTGTCCATTTAGAGAAAATGTACCGCTTTTGGCAAACAGTATTATTACAGGAGCACACCTACCAAGGTAGCCCTTTCGCTCCCCATGCCAAGCTTCGTGTGAACAAAGCGCATTTTAACCGGTGGAAACAATTATTTTTTGAGACTGTTGATGAAAATTTTCATGGAGAAAAAGCTGTGGAGGCTAAATTTAGAGCCGAGAAAATGGCTGAAATGTTCCAGTTGAAAATTGAATATATCCAGAAACACACCTGAATCAGCAAGGCAACAATACATCTATAACTTTCGACGGCCTATTCGGTTACTTTTTACATACAGCTTCCCCCAAAAATTGGGGCAAAACCTTAAACCACATGTGTCCAATGAATCTTAAAAAATAAATTCTGAATGGAACATATAAGGATTTAAGGTTATTCTTGAATTTATAATTGGGAGTACGAAACTGGCCTTAAGAACACCCGTATAATACTGTTCATGGCATGTGCATATTCTTCCAAATTAGAGATTCGCTTCCATTCCGGATGAGGCCCGAATTTGCTCCATGCTTCCGAGTGGGCCTGCTTATCTTTGAAGGCCAACATATAGGTTAAACATGGCATATTGTTCCCGGCAATGTTAGATCCAAAAAATACAGTAGGAAGACCAACATCTTCAAAAATACTGAATTCACTGTCGTTGAACATTTTGACCTTTCTTCGCAGGGCGTCCTCATTGTAACTTTCGTAAATCCTAAGTTCAAAAAAGTCTGCATTCTCGGCTGGTTTCTGAAGGCTTGGAAAACCTGTTGTAGACTGAATAAGATCGGTGGAAATCCTACTGTACGGGATTAAGTTTTCAGCTACTTTAAGGTAAGTACCCGCATCTTCCAGATACTTTTTGTCCTTGATCAATAACTCCTTGCTTTTTTGAAATGTAGTGATGTCATCATAAGGGATGAGCACATATATTTTTTTTGGTAAACGCTCCCCTACTTCTTCGAACACACCAATATTTTTGATGCCCTGGCGGTTCATGGCCGGTATGAATGCATCCTTGAAATAATCGTGAAGTATGTGTTCTGGCCTACCAAATTCCAACTCATAGGTCCTCAGTTCGTAGACTTGCTCTTGTGCCGTACTATTGAAGTTCAGCATCAAAATAAACAGTATTGAAAAAAATTCTTTCATCTTTCTTGTTGATTTATTACTTGTCGGGTAAATTATCACCGGTATACCCTTTTAAATTAATGTAGCAAGGTGTGTTGCACATTATCCTTTACCCGAAAGGATGTTTTCGATTGTGTTCAATTCCTCTTGGTCAAAATCAGGATTTCGCAAAGCCCGCAACGAGTCTTCCAACTGTTCGGGCCTACTTACCCCCAATAAGACGGATGTAACCCTTGGGTCCCGCTTTACCCATGAAAGTGCCATTTGGGCCAAGCTTTGACCTCTTTCTTTTGCCACTTTGTTTAATCTTGCTACGGTCTCCAGCTTTTCTGGAGTAATTTGGTCAACCTCCAAAGCACCGTTTCCACGTCCAGAAGCAGCTCTGGACGATTCTGGAATTCCGTGAAGATATTTGTTGGTCAACAACCCTTGCTCCAAGGGTGAAAACACAATACTTCCCACACCTTCATTCCCCAACAGATCCAACAAACCATCTTCTTCTATCCATCTATCGAACATGGAATATCTAGGTTGGTGTATTAAACATGGGGTTCCCATTTCCTTTAATATTTTTAGGGCAGCCTTTGTTTCAACTGCATTGTAACTGGATATTCCAACATAAAGTGCCTTTCCTTGCCGGACGATTAAATCTAAAGCTCCCATGGTTTCCTCTAAAGGTGTGTTTGGGTCCGGACGGTGATGATAGTAAATATCTACATAATCCAACCCCATACGTTGTAAACTCTGGTCCAAACTGGAGACCAAGTATTTTTTGGAGCCAAAATCACCATAAGGACCCTCCCACATCTTCCACCCTGCTTTGGTGCTCACAATTATTTCATCCCTGTATTGGGCCAAATCCGATTTTAGGATTTTACCAAAAGTAGTTTCGGCCGAACCAGGTGGGGGACCATAATTGTTTGCAAGGTCAAAATGGGTGATACCTGCATCAAATGCCTTTTGCACTATCGTCCGGGCATTGTCAAAACTATCCGTTTGGCCAAAGTTATGCCAGAGGCCCAGGGAAAAAGCAGGTAGCAACAAACCGCTATCGCCACAGCGATTATAGGTCATTTCATTATATCTATTCTTGTTTGGTCGGTAATCCATAACAGTTAAATTAAAAGTTTATACCAATGCATAATAGTCCATAAACAATTTTATGGTACAGTAAAATACTAGGTACTTCATTTATCATAAAACATGGCATCAATTATTGAAAAGATGTTTCTTTCAAAATTCTTTGATACATTGCCAGAAACAAATTTATTGGGTTTTTCACCCCTTTTTATTGAACTAGGACAAGAAATTACTTTCGGTTTTTTCAATTAATGTTTTATGAAAAATGAGCTAAAAAAATATTTGGAACGTTTTATCGAATTATCGGATAAGGAATCCGATATGGCGCTTCAGTTTTTTGAGTATCAGAAAATCCCGAAGCACACACTTATTTTACGCTCGGGAGACATCTGTAGTTTTGAGGCATATATTAAACGAGGTTGTGCCCGAGAATTTTTTACCGATCATAAGGGCAACGAACATACGGTTGAATTCGCGGTTGAAGATTGGTGGATCAGCGAAATCAATAGTTTTGAGAACAAGGTTCCCAGCCAAGTAAGTATCGAAACCTTGGAGGAAACCGAGATATTGTTCCTTTCCTTGGAATCAAAAAAAGAACTTATTGAAGCAGTTCCGTCCGTAGAACGAATGTTCCGAATTATGATGCAGCGTCATGTACACGTCCTTAAAAAACGATTGCTCCAAAATATGTCTAGAAATGCGATGGACCGATACCTGACATTCCTTGAGCAATACCCTACCGTTGTACAGCGTGTTCCGCAATATCATATTGCTTCCTATCTTGGAATATCCCAAGAATTCCTGAGCAAATTAAGAAAGAGAGCGCACCAATAAATGTTGAAGTATATAAAATCCTTGGTCATAAAAAAACTATCCACACTTTAAACTGTTCCATATCCAACCTTTGGAATTCATTATCTTTGATGCATGAAATTCCTGGTGATCGTTTTGTCTTTGCTTACCATATTCCTGTCTTCGTATCCATGTTGTCAGGAAACGGTTTCTTGTACAAACACTACGACCGTGAATCACTGTGACGATGACGGTTCTGAAGAACAGTCCGAAGGAGACAGCACTCCTTGCTCCCCATTTTATGCCTGTGGACGCTGTCCCGGGTTTACAATGAATTTTGAAACATTGGATTTCGCAGCCTTGGAACTTCCAAAGGAAAACCATCCAATCCCCCACTACATTGAACTGCTTCCCAAAGAAGTATATTTCTTTTCCCTGAAACCCCCACGTACTCTTGAAGTGTAGCTTACCTTAAGATTAAATCTTGGTCAATTCTTTTTTGGCCGTAATTCAGCATACTTCAAAATCCATATCAATGAAAATAAAATTATTTATGATATTGTCCCTTCTCGGGATGGTATCCATATACGCACAAAACACACTTGACATTACAGTAAAGGATTCCCTCAGCAATGAACCGTTAATTGGGGTTACTGCGGTTTTGCCTTCCCTAAACCAAGGAACCATCTCCGACGAAGCGGGTAAAATCCATATGGAAAATATCCCCAATGGCATCTACAAACTACGGTTGAGCTATATGGGCTATGCAACCCTGGAACGCAGCCTTTCCTTTCCTTTGGATGGGACGGTTCAAGGACAGGACTTTTTCCTTGTGCCCCAAACAGAGGAGATGGAAGAGATTACACTAGTGTCAACAAGAAGCACCAGAACCATAGAGGACATTCCTACCAGGGTCGAGGTTATTGCGGGGGAGGAACTCTCCGAAAAAGGCAATATGAAGCCTGGGGATATTCGAATGTTGCTTAACGAGAGTACAGGCATCCGAACACAGCAAACATCTGCCACAAGTTACAATTCAAGCATACGTATTCAAGGGCTGGATGGCAAGTACACCCAACTTCTTCGTGACGGATTTCCGTTGTATTCGGGGTTTGCCAGCGGGCTCAGTTTAATGCAAATCGCACCTTTGGACCTAAAACAGGTAGAGGTAATCAAGGGTTCTAGCTCAACCCTATACGGTGGTGGGGCTATTGCGGGGCTTGTAAACCTAATCTCCAAAACGCCCGAGGAGGAGCCCGAGCTTAGCTTTATGGCAAACGGAACCTCTGCCCTTGGGTTGGACCTTAGTGGTTTTTACTCCCAAAAATTCAACAAAATAGGAACAACGGTATTCGCTTCTTATAACTTGGGCACACCCTACGACCCCGCTGATATCGGATTAACAGCCATCCCAGAGTTTGACCGCTTTACCCTTAACCCCAAATTATATTGGTACATGGGCGAAGACACCGAACTTCTTTTGGGATTTAATTCCATTTGGGAAGATCGTCTTGGGGGAAACATGGATTATGTAAAAGGCGAGTCCGTGTCCAATCCCTATTTTGAATCCAATGAAACGGAGCGAATCTCCACCCAATTGGGGTTTAAACATACCTTTACTGATCAAAAACGATTGGAAGTCAAAAACAGTTTCAGTTTTTATGATCGAAGTATAGCGATTCCCGATTTCACATTTACAGGTTACCAACGCTCTTCTTTTAGCGAACTAAACTTTTCTGCAAATTCAGAAAATGACCTGGAATGGGTCTTTGGAGCCAATCTCTGGACAGAATACTTTAATGATACAAGGGATAGCGATACCAATGCCCTGGACCAATCCTATCAGATTTTTGGCCTGTTTGCACAAAATGTATGGCCCATCGACGAGACTTTTTCCGTGGAAACCGGTTTTCGTGCCGATTTCCATTCCGATTATGGAGCCATGGCCCTTCCGCGATTATCGATACTTTACGAGCCCCATAACGCACTGACCTTTAGATTGGGTGGTGGAATGGGATACAAAACTCCTACGGTGTTCACAGAAGATGCGGAACGCCTGCAATTCAGGAACGTACTGCCCATCAATACAAATGATGCCGACCTTGAACGCTCCCTGGGGGGTAATTTTGATGTAAACTATAAGTGGGTTCCAATGCCGGGAATGACGATGTCCATCAATACACTCCTTTTTTATACCAAAATCAACGACCCCATAACGTTGGTCCCAAATGAAAATGGGTTCTATAGCTTTCAGCAACCAGACGGATATGTCGACACCCGTGGTGCCGAGGTCAACCTAAAAGTTAAGTATGGTGATTTCAAGTTGTTCACCGGTTACACCCATGCCAATGTTAAACAACATGAAAACGGAATGGTGTCAGATTTTCCATTGGTGGCCAAACACCGCTTAAATAATGTGCTGATGTACGAAAAGGAGGAAAATCTTTGGGTAGGGCTCGAAGCCTATTATTACAGTCCACAAAAACTGGGTAATGGTGAAACGGGCCAATCCTATTGGATTCTTGGATTGATGAGTGAAAAGAAACTCGGTGAGAAATTTTCGATTTTTCTAAATTTTGAAAACTTTTTGGATACCAGGCAAACCCGTTTCGGTGCAATTTACACAGGGAACCTGAGCGACCCAGAGTTTTTGGATATTTATGCACCGGTCGATGGCTTTGTCATCAATGGCGGTTTTAAAATACAGCTATAGAGATTAAATCAAATTTAGCTTGGCAGGCATTAGGTTCAAGGGGTGTCGACCATCAATATATCGGCATCCCTTTTTCTTTACATAAATTTAAAATAGAGTTTGATGATATTGGACATACATATTGTCCATTATTAATTGTATCCAATTTTAGTACTTTACCATCAGCTCTTCTTGGAAACGACCACGCCAACAAACAGGGCAATTCCAATGAAGCACAACGAAACCCATTCTGGAAAAGTATAGTGGTGTGCGAGAATCATTTTTATACCCACAAAACTAAGTATGGCCACGAGACTGTATTTGAGGTAGTAGAACCTACTTATCATGTTCGATAGGAAGAAATACATCGACCTTAGGCCCAAAATGGCAAATATGTTTGAACTGAAGACCAAAAAGGGATCGGATGTAATCGCCAAAATGGCCGGAACACTGTCCAAAGCGAAGAGAATATCCGTAAACTCAATAATTACAAGAGCAATAAACAGTGGTGTGGCGGCGGTAATATGGCGTATTTTGATAAAGAATTTCTGGCCCTGCATATGCGTAGTGATGGGCATAACCTTTCTAAGGTTCCTATAGATGAACGACTTTTTGGGATTGAAGGCCTCCTGCTTGGAAACCAGCATTTTTATGGCCGTAAAAATCAAAAAAGCACCAAAGATATAGGTCATAAAACCGAACTTCTTAATCAATGCCACTCCAAAAAATATCATGAGCGCCCTAAAAACAATAGCTCCCAATATTCCCCAGAACAATACCCTATGTTGGTATTTTTGTGGAATTTGAAATGATCCGAAAATCACCGCTATAACAAAAATATTGTCAATACTCAACGAAAGCTCGATCAGGTAACCAGTGATATATTTCAAGCTGGCATCCATGGGGGTAAGCGCATCCACGTTATCTATCTTTCCGCTACCATAGAGCCAATAGACGACCCCTGAAAATAAAATGGATAAGCTGACCCATACACTGGTCCATATGGACGCTTCCTTGACGCTTATGACATGGGGGGTTTTATTGAAAACACCAAGGTCCAAGGCCAAAAAGACAAGGATTCCCAAAAGGAACAGTATCCAAACGATCATAATTTCGAAGATTTAGCTGGCTAAATTAAAAAATATAACACTATTGAATCGGTATTCCGCGCAGTTTTTCAAAAGCTTTATGAGTTTTGTCCACCTTTTCCTTCGGCGTAGTTCCAAACTCCTTGTCGGTTACTTTGTAATACGTTTGTAAACTATCCAGTTTTTTGTGCATGGAGGCTATTACACCTCTATATTTTTCATCATTGATGGCATTGTGTAATTCTTTGGGATCCTCTTCTAGATCATAAAACTCCCATTCATCAATATCGTCGTAAAAATGGATAAGTTTGTACCTATCTGTTCGCACCCCATAGTGCCGTTTTACCATGTGAAAGGCTGGAAAATCATAGTAGTGGTAGTATACAGCATCTTTGAATTCGTCCTCGGCACCCTCCAATAGTCCCTTAAAAGATTCTCCCTGCATGTTAGCGGCATACTCTTGGCCTCCTGCCAAATCCAAAAAGGTCGGGGCAAAATCCAAGTTCTGCACCAAGGCATCAATATTGGTTCCTGGTTCAATCACCCCTGGCAATTGCATCAACAAAGGCATTTTCATGGATTCTTCGTACATAAAACGCTTATCGAACCACCCGTGCTCACCCAAATAAAATCCTTGATCCGAGGTATAGACCACCAATGTGTTTTCGTCCAATTCGGTCGCTTCCAAATAGTCCAAAATTTTCCCGATACCCTCATCCACAGATTTTACCGTGGCCAAATATTCATGCAAATAACGTTGCCCTTTCCATTCTGCCAGTTCCTTACCATGTAAATTGGCCTCATAAAAAGCATTGTTTTTTGGAAGATAGGCCTCGTCCCAAATGTCACGCTGTTCCGGGGTCATTCGGTCAAAATCCGTAGTCCATGGATTATGGGCCAAATCTGTGCTTCCATAACCATCGCTCATTTTTAGGTCATGCCCCTCGTACATGTCTTTGTAAATGGTCTGTTGTTGTTCGGCAGCGGCCCGTTGATTCTCAAATTCTGGAAAATAAGTGTCGGGCAAGGGAAATGTAATCGAATCATAAACATTTAAATGACGTAGTGCCGGCATCCAATTGCGATGCGGGGCCTTGTGGTGCACCATTAAATAGAAAGGCTTTTGGTTTCCCTCCCGCTGTTTTAGCCATTCCAAACTCTTGTCCGTTATCAAATCGGTGGCATAACCTTCGACCACGGTGGTATCCTCACCTTGAATAAATTCAGGATTGTAATAGTTCCCCTGATCGTTCAGAATATCCCAATAATCAAATCCTGTGGGTTTACCGTGCAAATGCCACTTTCCGACAATCGCGGTTTCATAACCCAATTTTTTCAAATGCTTCGGTAATGTGGGCTGACTGCTGTCAAACCGTTCCCCGTTCATCCGAAAACCATTGATGTGACTATGCTTTCCCGTTAAAATCACCGCCCTGCTGGGTCCACAAATGGAATTGGTGCAAAAGTTGTTCTGAAAAATGGCTCCATTCTTGGCGATGCGGTCAATATTTGGGGTCGGCGCCAATTTCCCCAACTCATGCCCATAGGCACTAATGGCCTGAAAAGCATGATCGTCCGACATAATAAAAATGATGTTCGGTGGGCCTTTGACAACTTGATCCTTTGGTTTTTCTTGTTGTTTACATGAAACAATTAAAAGTAAACCGACAAGGGCTAATCCTATTCGCATGCTACATTTATTTAAGCGTAAATGTTTCTGATAGTTCGGCATCGGAATTGGTTCCCACGAACACTTCAAATTCTCCTGGTTCCGACACAAATTCCAGTTGGGCATTGTAGAATTTCAGGTCATCTGGTGACAAATTGATGGTTACCTCCTTACGCTCCCCTTTCTTCAGCATCACCTTTTGAAAACCTTTTAACTGCCGTTTTGGCGGTGTAATGCTTCGCACCACATCCCGAAGGTACAATTGCACTACTTCTTCCCCGTCAAAATTACCTGTATTGGTGATTGTCACAGTAGCAGAAATAGCTTCACCTTGATGGATCTCTTTTTTGTTCAACCGCAGATTGGAATAGTCAAATGTGGTATAGCTCAAACCATATCCAAAAGGTAACAAGGGCGCATTGGGTGCATCCAGATAGTTTGACCTAAACTTTTGGAACTCTCCGCTTTCCGGTGCCGGCCTACCAGTGACTTTTGCACTGTGGTATATGGGTATTTGTCCCACATTCACAGGCCAGGTAGCCGTTAATTTTCCAGAGGGATTGTAATCTCCAAAAACCACATTGGCGATAGCGTTCCCTGCTTCCACTCCCGGGTGCCAAACCTGTAAAATGGACACGGGCAGGTCGAGCTCTTCTGGTATGGTCAGCGGTCTACCGCTCATCAACACCAATGCGACAGGTTTTCCTGTCTCCACCAATGCTTTGATCAATTTCTTTTGACTATCTGGGATTGAAATATCGGTGCGGCTGGAAGATTCTCCGCTCATTTCAGTAGCTTCACCGACCACGGCCACCACAACATCCGAAGTTTTGGCCAAATCCACAGCCTCTTTCAACATGGCTTCTGGTGAGCGTTCATCCATTACTATTCTTGGACCTAAAGCATTTACATTCTTGGCAAAATCGGCATCGTCAGAAATATTGGCGCCTTTTGCATATTTGATGCTTGCATTTGATGCTACATTATTGAAGCCTTCCAAAATGGTAACTGCAAGGTTAAAATCACCCGTTGGTGCCCAAGTCCCTAACATATTTTCCCTACTATCGGCCAGTGGGCCAATCAGGGCGATTTTCCCTTTCTTTTCCAAAGGAAGTAGGTTGTTGTGGTTTTTCAGCAAAACGAAGGAACGAGTTGCCAATTTACGTGCCAATGCCCTGTTTTCCTTTGTCAGAATATCGTTTTTGGGGCGCTTGGCATCCAAATATTTGTATGGGTCCTCAAAAAGTCCAGATATATACTTGGCTTCCAACACCCTTCTACAAGCCTTGGTAATATCTTCTTCGGTGATTTTTCCTTCATCCAAAGATTTTTTCAAGGTCGTCAAAAAACCTTCACCCACCATATCCATATCCAAACCAGCTTTTAACGCCAATGCCGAAACGGCCTGAAGGTCTCCCAATCCGTGCGGAACCATTTCGTTGAGCGATGTGTAATCCGAAACCACGAAACCATCAAAACCCCATTGTGAGCGAAGCAAGTCGGTGAGCAACCATTTGTTGCCAGTTGCTGGCACACCATCCACATCATTAAACGAACTCATAACGCTAGCGGCCCCGGCATCAATGGCAGCTTTATACGGTTGCAAATATTGATTGAACATTTTGATCTTGCTCATATCCACCGTGTGATAATCACGACCAGCCTCGGCGGCACCATAGAGCGCTAAGTGCTTTACACAGGCCAACATGGTATGGGAAGCGGCCAAATCTTCTCCTTGATAACCTTTCACCATGGCTTCGGCAATTTTGGAACCAAGATACGGGTCTTCACCAGCCCCTTCGGCGATACGCCCCCAACGTGGGTCGCGGGCAATATCCACCATGGGAGAAAAATTCCAGTTGATCCCATCCGCGGTTGCTTCCCTAGCAGTCATTTGAGCGGCTTGTTTTACCAAATCCATGTCCCAAGTGGATGATAGCCCCAAGGGAATTGGATATGTGGTCTTGTACCCGTGGATCACATCGGAACCTATTAACAGGGGAATGCCCAATCGGCTTTCCTTAACTGCCAAATCCTGAGCTTTTCTAACTCTATCTGGACCAGTCACTCCAAAAAGGCCTCCAACCTGCCCTGCCTTGATTTTGCTACTGACATTTTCGCTTACCACTTCTCCCGTGGCCACTCCGCCACCTGGAGTCAAAAGGTTTAACTGACCAATTTTTTCTTCAATGGTCATTTTTTGTAAAAGCTCCTCTACTTCAGGTATTTGTTCCTGGGCATTGGCACCCCAAAAAATTAAGGTTAAAAGGGCGAAAAGTGATTTTGTATAGCTCATAATAGGTTGTTTTCGGTATTATCCCTTTATTCTGATGTTTCCTGAATTGCTTTTTTAGTGTGCGAGAACAACCAAGGCAATAAATCCGGTTCGGCGAACGCTGGGTCCCAACTGTTGTGATTGGCAAAATCGTACATGGTGAATTTTGGGAGGGCACCTGCTTTTAATAAAGCGGAAACCATTTCCATGGACTGCAAGGGGTTTACCACATTGTCCTGTGCTCCATGAAAAACCCACAATGGTGTGTGTTTGGCATACACCGAAACGGATTCAGGTTCCCCTCCCCCACAAATTGGAATTGCTGCAGCAAATGCCTCAGGTTTTCTACTCAACAATTCAAAAGTTCCCATTCCTCCCATGGAAAGACCCATCAAATAAATTTGATTGTCGTTGGTGTAGGGCTTCTGGATAGTGGTTTCCAACAAATCCATTACCATTTTCAAGGGTTTGGTCGGTCCCTCGCTATATTTAAAATCCAAATTGATTGGATACGAACTCCTGTCAACATCTACACTGGCCCAGTAACTATCTCTTGGACACTGCGGAAATATTACAATTGCAGGATATCGCTCCTGTAAATAATCGGTGGCAAACAATTTGGCTCCGTTCATCAATTGTTTTTCGTTGTCGCTTCCGCGTTCTCCTGCTCCATGGAGAAAAAGTACCACGGGATAGTTTCTATCCTCATTAAAGTTCTTGGGATACATAATGCGATATCTTAAAGTATCTTTCCCATCAATAAGCATTTTGGCTTCGTATTTAGATTGCCATTGTGCAGCGACCAAATTACAAGCAAGAAACAGTAGAAAAAATGATAATTGTCTTGTCATATCAAAATCCAAGTTTGGTCAGACCGGCTTGAACATCTTCATTACCCATAAATAGGTTCCAAAGCAAACCCGTCCGATAGTTTTCTATCATGATGATCTGCGGGCCTTGGTCTATGGCCAGATATGCTTCTGCCACCCAATCGTATTCTGGACTAAAGGCATCATAAAACCCGGCTGGACCCAATAAATCATCTCTATTTCTATAAAAGTAATGCATTGCATCCAAAGATTCGTCGGGTGCATAAGGAATTGAGCTTATTGCCGCTGTTGGGGATATGATTCCTGTGTCGTTGCTTGGGCTATGGGCATTGTACCCCATGCTTCCATCATTATTTCTTGAATAACTGGCTGTCAATCCCCAACAATCTTCCCCGTAATCTTCATAATTGTTCGGATTGTTGACACAGTATTCGTAATTGACCATGGTGTGGTTTACATTAACGTCCCAATAATCCACATACTCATCGGACAGATTTCTTGGATCTAATCCCAAATAAGAATAGTGTGCCCAAAACAAAGGGCCTCCAAATTGCTCGGAGCCATTATGCCTAACCAAAAGGGGATAACCGTATTGGGTATTTGCAGATTTGATTCCTCCACCGGAGGCCCAACCATTGGCATATACTTCCTTTTCAATGCCGAAATCTGGTGAGGCAGCAGCCATAATGTAAGTGATCAACACCTCATTATACCCTTTAAGTTGAAGATTGATATCGAAACCGTGGTTGGGGCTCCAGTGCCAATACAACACATCTTGATTTTGGGTGTACCAATCCCATTCAACACCTTTCCAAAGTTCATCGGCTTGCTGAGCCAAAGCTTGCTCGGTATCCGTACCGTTTTTGAAATATTCCTTTACACAGATAAGTCCTTGTGCCAAAAAAGCGGTTTCCACTAAATCCCCTCCATCGTCCAGCTCGCTAAAAGGAATTACGGCTCCGCTGGAACCATTGATCCAATGGGACCAAGCTCCATGAAAGCGGTCGGCATTTTCGAGGAAATCCAACAAAGTATTCAATCGCTCCAACCCTTCGGTTCTGGAGATAAAGCTTCTTTCGATTCCGACCAAAATGGCCATCAACCCAAATCCTGTGCCTCCAGTGGTTACGACTCCTTCACTGTTTCCAGGGTCGTTTGGGTGGTATCTTTCCCTGGCTCCTCCAGAATCGGCATCGGCAAAGACCCAAAAATATTTAAAGGTGGTCTCCTGGGTAAGGTCGAGCAATTCTTCATCCGTTATAGATGGTTCTTCCTCCTCCTCCTCTTCAGAACCATTTCCCGGGATTTCAGGTTCAGTAGGAATATAGGTATAATCGTCTCCTCCACCACAAGATGTAATCAATGCGGCGAAAAGAAGAATGTATAATGCTTTTTTAATCATTTACAGTTTCCATATTTGGGCTTTCAAAACCCAATTTTATTAGACCTTCTTGTACTTCTGTATTGGCCATGAACAACTTCCAAAACAGCCCGCTTCGGTAATTTTCAATCATTACGGGAATGGGGCCTTGGTCTATAGCCAAATACCTTGGCAGGTACCAATAGTCTTCCAAACTAAAGGCATCGTAAGGTCCGTACTTCCCTATTAGGCTATCCTGTTCGTTGTACATAAACCTCAAAAACTGTTTGCTCTCCTCTGGGGTATAGGGCATGGAAGAGAGTGCCGCCGTAGGTGAAATCACTCCTAAATCCGCTTCTGGACGATGCCCTGCATAGCCGTTGATGGAATAACTAGAGGTCAAGCCCCATAAGTTTTCTCCATATCCTTCGTAATCCTTTGGATTGTCCACACTATATTTATAATGGATTAGCGCATGGTTCCGGTTCAATTTCCAATAATCCCCAAATTGATCTTTTAGTCCTTTTGGATTCAATCCCAAATAGGAATAATGTGCCCAGAAAAGTGGACCTACGGGAGCATCGCTATGTTCATAATGGTTCAGTTCTGTTTCCAGACCGTAGTAGGTGGTATCTTGTGAGATTTCACCCTCACCGGCCCAACCAATTTCGTAAACGGATTTATCAATCGGGTGTGTTGGGGAAGCTGCCGCCAAAATGTACATAATAAGGGCTTCGTTATAGCCACCGACAGGAAAGTTCATTTCCCATTTATACTCTGGGCTCCAATGCCAGTACAATACATCTTCACCGTTTTTGGTGTACCAGTCCCACTCAACCTCTTCCCAAAGTTGTTGTATTTTTTGGGCCAGTTGTTTTTCGCGTTCGTTGCCATTTTTAAAATATTCCTTGACCGTTAAAAGGCCTTGAACCAAAAAGGCGGTCTCCACCAAATCCCCTCCATTGTCCTTTTTACTGAAAGGGGTTACTTTGCCGGATGGCAATAGCCAATGGGGCCACGCTCCGTGAAAGCGATCTGCTTTTTCCAGAAAACCAACGATACGCTCGTAGCGTTCGAGAGCTTGTTCACGGGAAATAAACCCTCTTTCCACACCGACCAGGATAGCCATGAGGCCAAAACCTGATCCTCCTGTGGTTATAATATCCTTATCGTGGTTGGGATAAATCCCGTCCATGTGCATACGCTCCCTGGCCAATCCTGAAATAGGTTCCGCACCCTCCCAAAAGTAATTGAAGGTTTGGTACTGTACGCTGTCGAGCATCACCTCATCGGCAATGGCAAGACTGTCCGCATCTATTTCGGTTGACTTTTTGGCCTCTTCCTTAGTTTTTTGGCCATTGCACCCTACAAGTAAAGTAACAATGGCCAATGGTAAAATGATTAACCTCATAAACTAACTGAATCAAATTTTTATAGTGCTATAGCACATTAATTGTTCATAATTTCTTGGATTTCCTCTTGGGTCAATGTTCTATCAAATAGATATAGATCATCGATGTAACTCAAATCGGATAAGTGGTTCCAACCAATAAAATTTGGTGCGCCGGAACCTATTGAAAGTATAGAGCAGTTTTCCCAACTTATGGTTTTTCCAGCCATATCCCCTGTGTTGACAACAGGTTCTCCATTCAAATAAATCAAGGTTTCCGTTTCGGTAACGGTAAAGGCTACGTGCACCCACACATCTGCGGTGTCATCAATAACTTCTCCGTCGTTCCAAACGTCTCCGGCATCGGTTCCCAAATGAAGTTTTATTCGTTGCTCCGATGCATCGCCTTCCCTTATTAGCCTAAAGCCTGAGGAAAGATCATTATCTGTTCCGTTCATTGGAGGGCTTACCGTTAAGATTCCAGCTCTATCCGGGTCAGCGTTTACCTTGTACCAGAAAGCTCCACTGAATTGATTATTGAACAACCCATCAATCGGGAAAGTAAGGTAAGAATCGGTTGCACCGGCATAGGCGTTGCTACCTACGGCGCTTTCACCTGCGAAACTAGGCGTACCTACCACTGTAGCTTCTAGTCCGGAGTTGTCATCAATAGTAGATCCATCAAAAGGCATGTAAAGTGTGGAGCCGTAGTTTTTTGGTGTGACTTCTCCTCCAAAAACTTCTGCTACTTCTTCAGGAGAAAGCGATTTGCTATAGAATCTCAGGTCATCTATTATGCTATTATCCGATGCATGTCCCCAATAATCGAATGTTGGTCCGCCTGCACCTATAGTGAAGGTATCACAACCCGTCCAATCAATCGGTGCCGACATAGCAGATGACAATACTTCGATCCCATTGAAATAGATAACATTTTCACTATTTGATATGGTAAAAGTGATGTGAACCCATTCACCTGCGGTTACATCTATTACACCGCCGTCGTTCCAACTTTCGCCGCTACCTGTTCCTACATTTAATTTGATGCGTTGCTCATCGACAGTTCCCTCGCGGAACAATCGGAAACCTTGAAAACGATCTACTTCGTCATCTCCAATTGTTATGATCCCCGCCCTATCTGGGTTGGCATCCACTTTATACCAAAAGGATCCACTGAACTCGGAAGTCATCAATCCTTCTGCTGGATAGTTGATATAGGAATCGGTGGCACCCAAATACGCTTGCTCCCCTACTTGACTTTCATCGGTGAAACTTGGCGAACCTACCTGGGTAGCAGCTTTGCTTCCCATTAGATCAATGTAATCTCCATCAAATGGCATATACAATGATTCGCCATCGTATTGAGGGATGTATGGATTGGCTGCATTTATCATAATTTGAACATCGCTTTGCGTCAATGCTTTGTCAAAAATGCGTAGCTCGTCCAATTGACTGGCGTCATAGCCATGATCCCAATAGTCAAAAGTTGGTCCCCCGGCACCAATATGCAATTCCTCACAACTTGTCCAATCTATTGGTGCTGCCATATCGGAGGTTAACATTTCGATTCCGTTAAAGTATATGGTACTCTGGGTTTGGGAAATTGAAACGGCTACGTGAACCCACTCCCCCGCAGTTACATCAATCACTCCACCATCGTTCCAACTTTCGCCGGAACCGGTACCTACATTCAATTTGATTCGTTGTTCGTCGGCGTTTCCTTCGCGGAACAAACGGAAGCCCTGGTTTCTGTCTTCAGCACCGTCGCCAACCACTAAAATTCCGGCTCTATCTGGTGTTGGGTTGACCTTGTACCAGAATGCGGCACTAAATTCAGTACTTTTTAGGTTATCCATCGGGAAAGTCAAATATGAATCCACGGCACCTTGAAAAGCATCTGCACCCAAAAAGGCATCTCCAGCAAAACCTGGATTGCCTACTTCCCCAGCCTCTTGGAAGCTAATAAAGTCCATATAATCCGCATTGAACGGCATATAGAGAACCTCGCCATCAAACTGTGCACTATATGGCGCCAGTTTGGCAAAGTTTGTTTCTTGTGTAGTTGTTTTACCCTCTATATCGGTTGCTGTTACGGTGACTGTATGGTCGCCGTTCCCCAAACCATCGTACGTTACCTCTTCCATAACAATTCTATAATCCTTGAAAGAGTTGTATGCAGCTATTTGTGACCCATCCATGGACACGGTAATATTCGCTACCTCAATATCATCGGTAACCTCGAATGTTATATCTATTGATGTTTCTTCTTCGAAGGGCATGAGTTCCACTCCTTCGGTAGGATAGGTTATGGTAACCTGTGGGGCTGTTTCATCCACCCCGGCATCGACTGCCGTTATAGGGTCGATTCCCTCATTACAAGAAACCACCAGAAGGCCCAAGAGCATCATTATGGATTTAACTATGTATTTCATCTTGTGTTGTTTATTTAGTTAGTATTAATCATCGCTACTTCCCCCACCCAAGGTCGGAAGTGCATCCAGTTGGGCTTGTGGGTATGGCAATAGTTCTTTATCTGCCGTAAAGGTTCTACCATCGTAGCTCAGTTCGGAGTAGTTATCCAAGCGAATCATATCATAATAGCGAATCCCCCATTCCATACCTAACTCGGCAAATTTTTCGTCCATTACATCACTGGATGAAACTCCAGACAACGAAGGCATTCCCGCTCTGTTACGAACCAAGTTTACGGCTTGGTCCGCGGTCATACCAGAACCACTTGCACCACGGGTCAAGGCTTCAGCATACATCAGCAATATTTCTGCATAACGTATTACAATCATGTTTTTACCGCCACCATAGTTATTTCTCTGATTTGTTAATTGTACGGATGGTAAGTAGTGCTTACCACTGGCGAACAAGGCTCTTGCGTAGTCATTGATGACATCGCCATCTCTTGTGGTATTGTTCACAAAAGAGGGGAGTGTGGCATAATTCGGGTCTGTTTGTAATTCTGCAATGCCACGGTCTGTCCACAATACACTAGTCTCCAAGCGAACAGCTTCGTCCCTGTCCAGCATAAATTTGATAAACTTCATGCTTGGTTCGTAAAAGCCCCACCCATCGGATGCGTTTTCCCTTGCAGGGGTCCAACCTTGGGGACCAAAAGGTGCATAAAGGTGGTAAAACTCATCGCTGGTACTGGAACCGTAATCGGAAAATTGTAGTTCGAACAGACTCTCATCGCTCAATTCGCCAGGTTTTTTGAACAGGCTATAAAAATCGGGGTACAAAGAAAATTTATTGGAGTTGATTATCGCGGCACAGGCGTCTGCCATACCTTGATAATCCTCCATTTCCATGTGAGCCATGGCTTTTAATGCATAAGCCGTATAGCGTGTTACACCACCGGGAATGTCCGTTCTTTCATTTGGCCTTAAGTTGGGCAATACCGGAATAGCCTCATCCATTTGGTCGGATATGTATTGCATCATCTCTTGCTTGGTGGCAGGTCCGTTGGCTATTTCAGCATCGGGCTGCGTGGTTTCTATGATAAAAACATCGTTCCAAACCCTTGCCAGATTGAAATGCAACCACGCCCTCATCACTTTTATCTCTGCAATATATTGGTCTGCTGTTGCCTTCTCGCTTTCATCGGCGAAGTCCTTGAAATTTTCTATCAGCTCTATCTGGGTGTTCAATTCGACTATGTCACCATAATGGACATTCCAAAGTGAGTTGTACATCCAATACCCTTGATCGTAAACAAAATTATCGGTGTCCGCAAAAGGTTGTTGGTCTCCGAGTCCCCCTGCGTTTACATCGTCTCCACGAACGGAAAGCAATAAGGGTTCTTCCCATCCTCTTGTGGCAATTACATAATAGGAGCCGATCAATGCTTGGACCATATCCTCGGTCGCAGTGTAATCCAGGTCGTCTGCATTAAGCTGACCTTCCCTATCTTCAAATTTGTCGGAGCATGATTGGACAAAGAGTATCGCAATCAAGACAAATACTATTTTATATACTGGGTTATTACTATTTTTCATCACAATTTTCTTTTTATAGTTTAACATTGACACCTATGGTGTAAATCGCCGGAACGGGATAGGTCTGTCGATCAACCCCATCGGATACTTCTGGGTTAAATCCATTGTAACTGAAGATGGTCAAAGGTCTTTCGGCTGTCAATGTGAATTTAAAATCGGGCATGTTGCCCTTAAGTTTATCACCACGTAAGGTGTAAGCCAACTGTATGTTCTGGATTCTGAAGAAATCTCCGTCCTCTACCCAAAAATTGCTCAATCGTTGGTTCCAGCTGTTTCTAAGTCCTGCCGATGAGGGGTAGCTGTTGCTAGTTCCTTCGCCGTGCCAACGGTTTTTGGCCAAATCGGCATCCATATTGGTATCGTTGGTAAAGATGACCTCGCCCCGTTTTCTGTTCAAGATTTTATTTCCTGATTGACCATAGAAATTCAAGGAGAAACCAAAGTCCTTATAATTTAATCCAATATTACCACCGTAGGTGAACTTGGGAAGGAACGAGCCCAATACGGTTCTATCCTGGTCTGTAATGGCGCCATCCCCGTCCCTATCGTTGAATATCAAGTAACCGGGTTGAATATTCTGTCCGTCCGCAATGGCGCTCTGTGCCACAGGGTCGGCATCAATTTGGGCTTGATTTTGATAAACTCCGGTGGTTTCGTATCCATAAAATGCATACAATGGTTCTCCCTCCATAGTTCGCTGTCTAAACTCGGCAGAACCTGAATCAATATAACCTCTTTCGTCCTCAATCTCAATGGCCTCATTTTTTACCGTGGTAAAATTGGCTCCAACAGTATAGGTGAAATCGGACGTAATTTCATCACTCCAATTCAATGCAATCTCTACTCCCGAGTTACGGATAACACCTGAGTTTCTTGAGATTGTTTGGTCCGCAATGGGAATGTATACGGGCATAATGGCATCTTCGGTGTCCCTTATGTAGTAATCAGCCTCAAGTGATAAACGATTGTTGAAGGTATTCATGTTGAAACCGAAGTCCAACTCTTCCACTACCTCCCAGGTTAAATCGGTGTATGTACTTGTAGCGGTAACCCCTGTATTCGGGGTATCGCCCAAATCAACAGTTTCATTTTCAATAGTATTGGCTCCGGCACTTGCAGGAACATTGTCGTTACCCAATCGACCCCATGCGGCCCTTAATTTTAAGAAATCGAAGAAGCCCACGTTTTCCATGAACGGTTCTTGGGAAATTACCCAACCGGCACCTACTGAAGGGAAATATCCCCACTGCTCCTTGGTAAACTTCGAGGATCTATCTGCCCTAAATGTTCCGTAGAGCAAGTAGCGGTTTTTAAAGTTGTAAGATACCCTTCCAAAATAGGATTGTCCGTAAATTCTTTTGTTTTCTTCTTCTACATTGTTGTTGAACGACAACGGATCGGCAAAATCCAAATACCACGATGTCTCATAGTTGATTCCGGCAATATCGCTACCAGTTGCCTCAAACCTATTGGAAGCCTCGTCCCTAAAAGATGTACCTGCCATTACGGTCACATTATGGTCTTCGGAATAGGTATCGGAATAGGTAAGAACGTTGTCCCAAATTTGGTTATAGTAATTGTTCTGCTTCCTATTAATTGATGAAATTCTTTGGTCACCAAAGCCCATATTGTAAGGGAGGTTTACGTAGCGCTCTTCCAGTGCGGAGAAGTCTATATTATAGGTGGTCTTAAAGGTAAGCTTGTCCTTTATCAAATCTGTTTCCAAATAGATATTGGCCAACAACTTACGGATTTTCAACCTGTTATCGTTGTAATCCATATCCGGGAAAGGGTTTTGTGTGCCCCTGTACCCCAATGCTTGAGCGTTGGCATAGCGTGTGGGTGTTGCCTCGGTGTTCATATCATCAAAAACAGGAAGAATAGGAACGGCAAAATATGCTTTGAACCAAGCTGAGTTTTCAGGGGTTTGCTGCGTTGCATTACTGAAAACGGTATTCACCCCCATTTTTAAATTATCGAGAACGTCCACATCCAGTTTGGAGCGGATATTGAACCGTTCGTACTCGTTTTTCATATCCAACAGACCTTCTTGGGAGAAGTAGTTTGTACCAAGGGAATAGGATACATTATCGGTACCTCCGGTAACACTTATACTGTGATTTTGAATAAGTCCATCACGAATGATCTCATCGTACCAATCCGTGTTTACATCGGGCACGTTCGGATTAATACGACTTCTGCCATAGCGTTGCATGGCATTCAATATAAATTGGACGTCCGCTTCGGAGCCAGACTCAACAGCCATGGTGACAAATTGTTCGGCATTGGCCATTTGTAAAACATTTTGGGCACGTTGAATACCTGTATAGCCATTATACTCTATGGTAGGTTTTCTGTTTTTTCCGCCGGACTTTGTTTCAATGATGATAACACCGTTGGCCGCCCTTACCCCGTAAATGGCCGAAGAGGAAGCATCCTTTAGTACGTTCATCGACTTGATGTCGTTGGGGTTCAAGAAATCTATATTGCTGTAAAACATGCCGTCTACCACATACAGCAAACTGGTTGCATTGGAATAGGTTCCCAAACCACGAATCCTAACTGTAGGAGAAGCTCCTGGTGAACCTGGCGATACAATCTGAACCCCGGCCACTTTGCCTTGCAAAGATTGAACTGGGTTTGCCGATGGTGTTTTTTCAATTTGTTCCGCATCCACTGTGGCAATGGAACCCGTTAAATCGGCTTTCTTTTGGGTACCGTAACCTACCACGACCACTTCGTCCAAGTTTTGGGTGTCTTCCTGCATGGTCAGATCAATGGTAGTCCTATTATTAATAGGTACAGTTTGAGTTGTAAATCCGACGTAACTGAACACCAATGTTCCGTTACCCGGAATGTTCTCCAAACGATAATTACCATCAAAGTCTGTTTGAATTCCTGTAGTAGTGCCCTGTAGCACTATGCTTGCCCCGGGCAACGGTTGTCCTTGATCATCCATGACCGTCCCAGAAATCGTTATATTGTCTTGAGCTAAAAGTACAGCCTGAAACAACAAAAACGAGATTAGCAATAGTTTGCTTTTAATTTTCATAATTGTGCAAAAATAGAGTTAGATTTTTACTAAATTAATAAAGTAGCTTGTGATCAAAGGCTAGTTGGAATACATAAAAATTACATCATCAAATAAAGAGCTCAAAAGCCTTATTTCACCGTGTTTGCAGTAGTGCTCCTTATTTTGATGTAAAAAGAATTAACACTATGATGTAGTGTTGATGTAGTTTGTTAAATCACTTTTAACATACCTAAGTAAGCGATTCTATGGTTTTAAAAAGTGATAAGAAAATTGGAAAGGTTCTCCGAACTGTCCATATCGAGTTTTTTTCTCAATCGGTAACGGTGTATTTCCACTCCCCTGATCGTTATCCCCATTAGGGGGGCAATCTCCTTGGTAGAAAGATTCATTTTGAGGTATGCACATAATTTAAGGTCCTTTGGAGTCAATGCTGGGTATGATTTGAGCAGTCGCTCAAAGAAATCTTCGTGCAACTCCTTAAAATTGACTTCAAAACGTTTCCAATCTTCCGTATCCTCGATCGAACTGTTCAGTTTTTTAATGAAGGACCTGTATCGGTGGGAATTGGGGAATTTATCTTTGTTCATCACCAACATATTCTTAAGCTCCAATATCATTTCATTTTTTCTGGCGATGTTCAGTGTTGTACTGGCCAACTCATTTTGTTTGAGCTTTACTTCCTTGGCCAACTCTTCTTTTTCCAATTTTGCCATTCGTTCCTGTTGCTCCTGCTCCATACGTTCCATAAGCTCCCTATGCTTTCTTTCCAGTTTTTTTCTGTTGTACCGCCTTACCAAATAAATTGTCAAGACCACCAATGCCCCATAAAGAAAAAGACTCCACCACGAGAAATACCATGGTGGCAAGATTTCAAAGTTCAAGCTATTGGATTCGGATATGGCATTGCCCATACCCACGGTAGCCACTTTAAGGGTGTATGCGCCATAGGGCAGGTTTTGAAAGTTGATGAACCCGTTCTCTGCATACTCCGAATATTCCTTAGGACCTTCCAACTTGTAATAATAATGGGGCAATATATATTCTGGCGATGCCACCTCAATAGCTAGGGATTGAGAGCGTCCAAAGGGTATTTCCACAGATCCACCCAAAACGGAATGTTTTGCTTTCTGATCCTTTAAGACAACAAAATTTGGTACAGGAAGTTCCTGATTTTCGGAAAGACTTTTAAGGCCATTGGTGTTTATCTTGGCAAATCCATCCGTTAAAGTTATGTAGGATGCACTATCGTTCACCCTTACCACTTTCTGCGAATCCGGTGCCAATCGTTCCCTTAAGGGAAGATCCGTAATTAGTAGACTATCGCCTTTTAAATTGGTATGGATAATAGCCTTCTGCTCTTTATCATCTACAAACCAGAAATATTGTTCATCATAAAACAACAGCTCTTTGTTCTGGTAATACATGAACGCTTCAAACTTTTCGATGTGATCCACAATAGGATTATAGGTAAACCAATTGCCCTCACTGTTGAGTACAATATTGTTTTTGATATTATAGAGCTTTACATTGTATTCACTCGGAGCGCCTTCGCTCTCAAAACTCTGGATCCTGTCCACCTTATCATATGTTCCCTTTCCAAAGTGAATCCTATAAAAGCCTTTGTAGGGGTGTGCTGCCCAAAGAATATTGGGTGTTTCAAAACACAGCTGTTTAACGGGATCATCAAATCCCTCGATTTTTGTCACTTCCCATTGGCCGTTATCCAGTTTTTTGAACTTTGCGAGTCCGTTGTACGTACCCTGAACAAAGGTTGAGTTCGCATCCGGCACTTTGATTATTTGATATCCCCCCGCAATCGTCCCAACAAGTTCAAAACTGTTCTCGGTTACCCTATAGGTCCCTGTGTTGTGCCCACAGAGCAAATCACCCTCTATAACTTCCAAGTCCCAAACATGGCCTTGTGAACCACTTACAAACCTAAGTTCGTTGCCCTCAAAATAAAAGACCCCTGTGTTGCTTCCTAAGAATAATTTACCGTTGTACCATGCTATATCGTAGACCATGCCCAGCGTACCTGTATAGTCGGTATAGTATGCTATTGGGTTGTTCAGTTTTACCCGGGCAATTCCGTTATCCAACCCCAACCACAATTGATCTTTGAACGATAAAGAGGATAGTACCGTGTTGTTTTGAAGACCGGATTCCCTATTCAATACGCTGTAACGCCTAGAAACCGTATCGTACAGGTACATTCCATTTTTAATGGTTCCCAAAGCTAAAAGGCCATTGCCCAAAAGGGTTATCTTATTTAGTTGATGTTGTTTTAGGTCGTCATTTATGGGAGCCGACCATGGTGATAATGTGCTGCCATCATACAAAAAACAACCATGTAGTTTAGTCCCGATCAAAAGTTTGTCTTGGAAAATGGCCATATCATTAACGGTCTTACCCAACAAAATATCTTGGTTTGGCAAGGACACCAACCCCTCCTTTTTCACCTCAAAAAGACCTACAGATCCCCCCGCTACAATTAATCTATCATTGAACTCAATAAAATCAGAAACCACATCTGGTGGATCCACAACGGATATATCATTGTTATCATAGAAATAGATTGCTGAAAAGGAGCGGAACACTACCTTTCCATCTTTAGATGGAAAAATTTCCCAAAATTCCTCACTGGTAAAAGCATGGTCTTTAATAAGGTGTGTTAAAGAGGTATAGCCCAACTCTCCAAACTTGTTTTTGGTCCAGTAACCAAACTCCTCGTACGAACCTGTATACACTCTATCGCCAATACTCTCTACAGAACGTATTATGGTATTGTTCGGTAATTTGTTCAAAGTCCATTGCTCCCCATTAAAATGAAGCAATCCTTTATTATTGGCTACAAAAAGTTCACCCTTATCATTTACAGAAACATCCCAGTTTTTACTTCCCCCCTTATAATCCAGTAATTGATAATTTTGGATCGGTGGTAATAATTGTTGTCCGTTAACCGATAAACAGATCAATAATACAATTGATAAAAGCCTGAAATGCATACTGTATAGTTATGTATGGTAAAGATCTTTCGAATCTTTGAATATACAAAACCACAGGAATTTTCAATTTATTTAAAAAGTGATGTGAATTAATGAATACAGGCTCCTAAAAAGGAGCCTGTATCAAATTAACTAAACTAACTCAAATCCAATCTATGGCTGAATTTTCCATAAAGAAGCTTTGGTTATTCCATATACATTACGTTAAGAGGTTTCCGTCCTCGTCCCACTCGGCAATAACGCCTCGTTTGCTCTGGTCCACGCACTTGGCGAGCCATTCCTCGTCGTAGCTTACCCCGTGCTGTTCCAGTACATCCTCCGGAACGCCGTCCCATACGTTCGGCTGGTTCCCTTTATAACCGATCTCCTCTATCCCGATCTTGCTCGTGTAGAAGCCCGTCATCGTCAGGTTCCTGACCAACGAGAAGAAGTTCACCTCAAAGGGACGCTCGTTGCCCGGTACCTCAGGGTCGTAGTAAGCGATACCGTCCAAAATTTCCTTCTGCTGGTCCTCTGTGGACTTTACAAACTCCGTCCCGTACTCCGTGTTGCCCTTGTGGTCTAGCCACATGATGCCTCCGCGGATATCAGGCCCCAGGGTCTCCTCGTCCTTGGCCATGAACTCGATGAAGCTCACCACATCGGCGTCGGACG